>NZ_BSNY01000090.1 GCF_030160235.1 Mesorhizobium huakuii | reverse complement strand
TTCAGCATCGACACCTCGGCGACGCGCAGGCCCGCGCCATAGGCGACCGACAGCGCGGCCTGGTGCTTGAGGCAGGTGGTGGCGTTGAGCAGCCGGGCGACCTCGTCGCGGCTGAGCACCACCGGCAGCTTGCGCGGGTGCGCCAGACGAACGAGCTTGCGCGCCAGATCGGGACGATCGACCGTATGCGTGAAGAAGAAGCGCAGCGCCGACACGATGCTGTTCATCGTCGGAACGGGAACACCGTCGTCCTGCTGCTCGATCTGGAACCGGCGCAGGTCGTCGGTGGTCGCTGTGTCTGGTGAACGCCCGAGGAACGTCGCCAGGCGTCCGATGTCGCGGAGATAGTTGCGCTGCGTCTCCCCTGAGAAACGCCGCATGTTCATGTCGTCGATCAGCCGCTGACGCAGTGGACTGATAGGTGCATCAAGAACAGGATAGGGCATGGTCAGGCTCCTTGTTGAAGAAGCCCGTGATGCTCTGCCGCTGCCGAACCACCCTCAATGCGAGCGCGAC
>NZ_BSNY01000089.1 GCF_030160235.1 Mesorhizobium huakuii | reverse complement strand
ACGTCAGCGGTGTTGCCAGGCACCATCTCGGTGCAGATCGGCCGGCCCTCGCCATCAACGACCAGCGCCAGGATCATTTGCGCCAGATCGGGGCGGAAGTCCTTGGAATGCCCGCGCTTGCCCAGCGTCTCGCCGCCCGCGCCGTAGAAGGATAACGAGGTTGTGTCCATGAACACAAGGCTGAGGTCGGTGAACAGGTCCTGCCGGCGCGCGAAGAGCTTTTCCTCGATCACGTCTTTCACGCAGCGCGCCACCAGCGCGCCTTGCGCCTTTTCGCCGCGTTCCTCGCCCAGCCACGCCATGGCCCGGTAAAAGTGATGGAGCGCCAGACCCTCGGCGCCCTCGATACCATAATCGGCCATCCAGTTCGCGCAGTCGCGGTCCGAGCCCGACACGAACAGCCGATGCAACGTGCCAATGAACACCGCCCGTTCCACCGCAAAGCCGAACTGGCGCCCTTCCAGCACCTCTTCCAGCACATCGCCAATCCCGAGCCGCTGCCACAGCCGCCCGAACAACAGCGGACCGCCAATGCGGCGAGAGGCAATCCGCCCCGCGTCAATGTCGGACAGGATGAGGCTGCGTTCGCCATGGCGCGCAATCGAGGCCGCCAATCTGTCAAGTTCGCCGCTGGCAACCAGCGCATCCTTGCGGCCCAGTGCCTTTATCGTGCGCTGGCGAACGGTTTTGCCGTCGCGGACACTTTCCACGAGG
>NZ_BSNY01000088.1 GCF_030160235.1 Mesorhizobium huakuii | reverse complement strand
CTCTCCAGTTCCGTTAAACACCTTATCTCGGTGTCCACGAAACCGGCAGCAGGCCAGATAGCTTTATGGATGGCCGCGATTGCATCGCGCCTCATCTCCTCCTCCCTTAGCCGCGCCGTCTTGAGCGAGCGGCCAAACCTGCGGCGCATCAACATGTCGTCGCCAATAGGTCGGAGGCACCTCATCTCGAACCCGCGCTACCGTGCAGGAGCCTCGACGTGGCAACCTCCCTCCTCAGTGTCCCTATGTGTCAGATGTCGTTGTTATCGGCGTACGAATGCCCACTCACCCTCAATTGCGAGCATGCATTTATGCAGATAGGTTCCGAGAAAACACTTACATGGGTTGGTCTCGCGAGCATGGAATTGCCCGTTGAGTACGCGGCCACTGTTTGGGCTATCGCGTTCGGGCTGCGTCCGGCTTATTGCGGAATGGCGAGGCGAACGGGCGACATCCCGACGAGGGACTGATCGGTGTTTCCCCTAAGTGGTCCCGCGCGGAGCGCCGTCCCTCGCCGTGGCGCAAGCAGGAAGTTGGCGACTCGCTCCAGCCAACTGCTCGGTGACTGGACATGGGGTGGTCTTGTGGATGGTGAGAACAACTCCCAACTTCAACCGTCCCATGGCTATAAAGGGCGGATATAACCAGGATCAAACTCCGCCAGTTCCCGCAACCGCTGTGGCTGAAGTATTTCCAAATGATGCTTGTGAAGGGTGATCAACCCGTCCTTGCGCATCTGTTGCAGGACGCGGTTGAGGTGAACGCCACTCATTCCCGTGGCGTCAGCCAGGACCTCATGGGTCAATGGCAGATCGAAGGAATGATCCCCCACAAGATCGACGCGTCGAAGGCGGGCATGCAGCTCGCAAAAGAGATGTCCAAGATGCGTCGTTTTCTCGTGCCGCCCCATATATGCCAGCCAAACCCGCAAGGTTGCCTGTTCGATCAAGGCGATACTTATGAAAGCTCTCGCGAGGTTGGGATGGCTAGCCATCGCCGCGGTCACGGCCTGCCGATTCAGAACCGTAACCACGGCCGGGGTGAGTGCGGCCACGCGTCCGACAGAACCCTTCCCCAATGCCGATAGGTCGCACAGATCGCCGACGATAAGAAAATCCGTAATCTGCCGGGATCCGTCCTTGAACGAAACGGAGCGGGCGGCCCAGCCCTCCGACATTATGTGAAGCTCTGGACTATCCTCGTCGGAATCAAAGATGGTCTCGCCACGGCTGTAACTCCTTGTGCTCGTCATCGTTCTCGCCAGAGCATCTCGCTCGGCGTCGCCCAACGGTATACTGCGCATTCTCTGAACCAAGGCGTCCAATGACAAGGCTATCTCTCCGACGTTAGAGACAACGAAGGATCCTGACGATCGGCATCGCCACTGCAGGCCGCCGGCTCTGGAAGCGGAAAGAAGAGGCGTTGGCATTCAAGATAGGCATGGTGGTGAACAGACAAACGTTCTGCACTAAGCTCTGGCCGCATCTGGACCGGCCACCAGTCCGCTGTATATCGAGTATAGTGCATTCCCAACGTAGCACGATCAATCCTGAAGCTCTTATATTGGCCGCAACCAGACCCGATTGGAGCGGTGCGCTAGGGAGTAGATCTAAGTCGCACCACGAAAGCGACTGGTTTGCGCAGAGCCGCCTAGGTGGGCGTGCTTTTGGAATAGGCTTAGCTTTTCAGGATAGCCAATCCGGATCGTGCGTCCGCAACCTTCGCATCGATATTTGGACACGACGCGGAACCAGCTCCCGCGCTTGACGATGGGGAATTTGCAGGCCGGACATTGGTAGGTCAAATCGACAGAAATTAAGCTCTCAGAAAGGGTCATCTTCGTCATCGCCGACCAAGCTGCAATCGTTCAACGCGTCGACGATAAATCGCGCAACCATGGACACGCTTGACTCAGATCAACCCGGATCGATGCGTGCGAAGATAGGCTTCCTCACAAAGGAGGCCTTTAATGTTGCACGAGCCGTTGCATTTTAGGTTTCCCAGATCGGTCAACATCCAGTGGCATAGCGAAAACGCGGCGCCACGCGAGCCGACTTCCAACGAAGGCTTATCTTGGCATTTGAGGCATGCCGTCCACTGCAACTGTTGTCACCTACCCGGGGAAGTCGCGCGGGAACTGGGGCGGCGGCAAATCTTCGCGTATGTTTCCGATCCCAAGTGAGCGCATTATCAGCAGGCATGGCACGGTCGAAGGCAGCCTTGATCCATAAAGCGAACGTCGCCCATTACTGGCGAAGACTGATGGCCGTACAATTAGATCCCCTTAAGCGTCGGCAGATTTCCCGTTTGCTGGATGCGGAATACAAGAGGCTCCAACGAGCCCAACGGGTGGATGGAGCACGTCGCCAAAATAGCAGGATGCCGTCTGGAGGGATTGGTGCTTCAGCGGCAACAACGGCGGTGGATTCCGCCTCTACGCAGCATCACATTGGTGATTTCGATGTGGCCCCGGTGATATCGGATGAGGCCGGCGTGCTGGAGCGTGTTCGCAACGATCGATACGCTGTTGCGTTGAGTGCCCAGCATCTGGGCCAGAAACTCCTGTGTAAATGAAAGGGTGTCGCTTCCGGACAGATCGCGTGCACGCAGCAGCCAGCGCGACAAGCGCGCTTGGACCGTATGAGACGCATTGCACGCAGCTGACTGCAGCGCTTGCGCGAAGATGACCTGTTCGTGCCGCATAAGGAGCGCGCGAAAGGGCGCGCTTTGGTCGGCCGCCGCCCGCAGACCGGACGTCTCCAGCACCGATGCGCTTCCGGAGAGTTGAATGACGGCTGTGTTCAGAGAGATCCTGCCATCGAGTGCGGCAAATGCTCCGAACAGATCGTCGCTGCCAACCATTGCGACTTCCACCGTTGCTCCCGTTTCGAGCCTCACCACCATGGAAATGATCCCGCCGTGGGGAAAATACACTTGAGCAATTTCGCCGCCGCCTTCGACAAGACGGTTCGTTGCACCAGTTCGACGGGTTTCAGTTGGGGGCGTAGAAATTCGAACGCTTCGGGCGCCAGCGACGACAATAGACGATTTGGCGAAACGGCAGCGATGGCGCTCTCTTGGAACAGGCGGGAGACCCTTCCTGCGGCGCGACAATGAAGGTGCGAGCGTTGCGTCAATCAAGATGAGAATGCTGGCGG
>NZ_BSNY01000087.1 GCF_030160235.1 Mesorhizobium huakuii | reverse complement strand
AGAGGCGGTGTTCGATCTTGTTCCATTTGCTGGTGCCGGGCGGGAGATGGAGGACAGCGATGGTCAACCCCAACTCGTCGGCCAGCTTTTGGAGTTCGACTTTCCACAGGCGCACGCGCGAACCGTTGCTTCCGCCGCCGTCGGCGGTGATCGTCAAGGTATGAGCGTGCGCGTAGCGATCACGCCCCATGCTGATCCACCAGGAGCGTATGGCGTTGACGGCGAAGGCAGCGGTATCGTGGTCGATCCCGACGCTGACCCACCCTTTGTCATCGGCGATATCATAAATACCGTAGGGCGCGGCACGACCGAGCTTCGGGTCGACGAAATCATGGACGCGGACCGGCTCTGGTGCTCCGGCCGGTCGGTATTCACGTCCGCCATTCTTGAAGTCGCCGACGAGTTCTTTCTTCTTCGTATCGACGGAGATCGCAGGTTGACCGGCCGTAATGGCGTCCTTGACCGTCCTGGCGATGTGCTGGAACTGTGCGTCGCGATCGACGTGGCTCGATCCCTCCAGCGTCTTTCGATTGCCCTGAAGAGAATACCCAAGCGTTTTCAACAGAGTACCGACGACGTCATGACCGACACGATGGCCCATGGCGCAAAGCGCCGCCGCCAAGTTCCGCAAGCTTTTCGATGTCCACTTCAAGGGTGACATCGGATCGCCACGCGTGGCGGGGTCGACAAGCCTTTCCAGGTCGCTGAGAAGTGTCGGATCCGTCTGCGTCAAAGGTTTGCGTCCGGCACCCTTGCGCCGGATGCCGCCAAGAGCTGAATCCGGCGCCGCGCCGCGCAGTTCCCGCAATCCATATCCGATGGTGCTACGCGCGATCCCCGTTGCCGCGGACACCGCCGCGATCCCGCCCCAGCCCGCGGTGAGCGCTTCCGCCGCCGCAAAGCGGCGACGACCACGCT
>NZ_BSNY01000086.1 GCF_030160235.1 Mesorhizobium huakuii | reverse complement strand
CTCCTACGAACTCGTCCCGCACGACAATATGCGCAAGACCATTGCGCGCCGCCTGGTCGAAGCAAAATCCACCATCCCACATTTCTATCTCACGCTCGACTGCGAGCTCGATGCGCTCCTGGCGCTGCGCACGCAGATCAATGCGGCAGCCCCGATGAAGAAGACCGATAAGGGCGAGGCACCCGCCTACAAGCTGTCGGTCAACGACATGGTGATCAAGGCCATGGCCATGGCGCTGAAGGCGGTGCCGGATGCCAATGCCTCATGGACCGAAAGCGCCATGGTCAAGCACAAGCATGCCGATGTCGGCGTCGCCGTCTCGATCCCCGGTGGCCTGATCACGCCGATCATCCGGCATGCGGACGAAAAGACGCTGTCGACCATTTCCAACGAGATGAAGGACCTGGCAAGCCGCGCGCGCAGCCGCAAGCTGAAGCCGGAAGAGTATCAGGGCGGCACGACAGCCGTCTCCAACCTCGGCATGTTCGGCATCAAGGACTTTGCCGCCGTCATCAACCCGCCGCATGCC
>NZ_BSNY01000085.1 GCF_030160235.1 Mesorhizobium huakuii | reverse complement strand
TGACCCGACGCAAAGAACCTGCGATACCGAATGATCTTCTCGACCAGCTTCTGGCAGGCGGGGCAGCCAGTGCTGCCTTCGAACAGGGCGGCCTGCTGGATACGCTCAAGAAGGCTCTGACCGAGCGCGCGCTGAACGCGGAGATGGACCATCATCTGGCGAGCGGCGAAGACGCTGGCAACACGCGCAACGGTTATGGCCGCAAGACGGTGACGACCGAGACCGGCAAGCTGGAGATCGATGTTCCGCGTGACCGCCAGTCGAGTTTCGATCCGCAACTGATCGCCAAGTACCAGCGCCGTTTTCCCGGCTTTGATGACAAGATCGTGTCGATGTACGCGCGTGGCATGAGCACCCGGGAGATCACCGGGCACCTGCGCGATCTGTACGGCATCGATGTGTCTGCGGACCTGATCTCAACGGTGACGGACGCCGTGCTCGACGAAGTCGCCACCTGGCAGCAAAGGCCGCTCGATCCGATTTACCCGCTGGTCTTCTTCGATGCGATCCGGGTCAAGATCCGCGATGAAGGGATGGTCCGCAACAAGGCCATCCACATCGCACTGGGCGTGCGCGCCGATGGTGCAAAGGAGGTGCTGGGCCTGTGGCTCGAGCAGAATGAAGGCGCCAAGTTCTGGCTGCGGGTGATGAACGAGCTCAAGAACCGCGGCACGGAGGATATCCTTCTGGCCGTCGTCGATGGCCTGAAAGGCTTCCCGGACGCGATCACCGCTGTGTTCCCGGAGGCGATCGTCCAGACGTGCATAGTCCATCTGCTGCGCAACTCGATGGACTTCGTGTCCTGGAAAGATCGCAAGAGCCTCGCCGGCGCACTCAAGGAAATCTACCGCGCCGTCGATGCCGATGCCGCCGAAAAGGCGCTGGCGGCGTTCGAGGCCGGCCCCTGGGGCCTGCGCTATCCCGCCATCGGCCAGAGCTGGCGGCGCGCCTGGGCCGAGGTCATTCCATTCTTCGCGTTCCCTGACGACGTCCGCCGGATCATTTACACGACGAACTCAATAGAGGCGTTGAACTCGAAACTTCGACGGGCTGTCAGGGCCAGGGGCCATTTCCCCAGCGACGACGCGGCGACCAAGCTGCTCTATCTGATCTTGAACCGATCCGAGAAAGAGTGGAAAATGCCGCCACGTGAGTGGACCATGGCCAAGGCCCAATTCGCTGTCATCTTCGGCGAGCGCTTCATCAG
>NZ_BSNY01000084.1 GCF_030160235.1 Mesorhizobium huakuii | reverse complement strand
GCCACAGGCGATGGCTATGGGGATTTCGGATTTCGGCAGATGTCGGCGATGGCGCGACCGCCGTCGGGAAGCTCTGAGGTGAATTCGGACAGACCGCTTCGTTGCGCCTCCGCGCGGTGTTGTCGGGACGGTGGGCGGCTGGGCGCGGCTCTGTCGGAGTCGAACATCACCATAGACGTGCGTCGATCCGTTGCCGGAGGCTGAGTGCCTGCAGCTGAAGGCTGAACCATTCCATGCCGGGTCATGGCATGCTGCTCCCGGTCGACGGGGAACCGTGTGGCGGTCCGCGCGGCTGCCTCCATCGTTCGAACAGCTCGATCACGATCATGCGGCCGCCACAGCAGGGGCATGGCGGGCGGAAGTTGTCCGGTTCGTGCGTGGTGTCATCGTAGGACGGTGCGGCGATGTTCAGGAGTTCACGAGCAAGCGCGAGGCTGGCCTTGCGAGCAGAGCCGGCAAGCAGGCCGCAATGCCGGATGCGGTGGAATCCCTTTGGCAACACGTGGAGCAGGAAGCGGCGGATGAACTCGTCGGTCGCGAGCGTCATGAGTTGCTGCCGGTCGGCGCCTTCGCGACGATAGTCCTTGTAGCGGAAGGTGACGCCGCTCTCGTCGAGGCGGATGAGGCGGCTGTTCGAGATCGCGACCCGGTGCGTGTAGCGCGACAGGTAGGCGAGCACCGCTTCCGGGCCGGCGAAGGGCGCCTTGGCGTAGACCACCCAGCGCTTCTTCCGGACCGGCGACAGGTGGCGCAGGAAGGCCCGCCGTTCCGCGAGATGAGCAATTGCGCCGAAGAAGGCGAGCCGGCCAGCGTCGTGCAGCGCGACCAACCGGGAGAGGAACAGGCGGCGGAACAGCTTGCCGAGCACGCGCACCGGCAGCAGGAAGGCCGGGCGCGACGATATCCACCGGCTTCCGTCCGGCGCAATGCCACCGCCCGGCACGATCATGTGCACGTGCGGATGGTGTGTCATCGCCGAGCCCCAGGTATGGAGCACTGCGGTGATGCCGATGCGCGCGCCGAGATGCTTCGGATCCGCCGCGATGGTCAGCATCGTCTCCGATGCCGCACGGAACAGCAGGTCGTAGACCGCCGCCTTGTTGTGGAAGGCGATGTCGGCCACCTCGGCGGGCAGCGTGAACACGACATGGAAGTAGCCGACCGGCAGCAGGTCGGCTTCCCGCTCGGCGAGCCATGTCCGCGCCGTGGCACCCTGGCACTTGGGACAGTGCCGGTTGCGGCAGGAGTTGTAGGCGATGCGCCAATGGCCACAGTCCGCGCAGGCCTCGACGTGACCGCCAAGGGCCGCGGTGCGGCAGTGTTCGATCGCCGACATGACCTTGAGCTGCAGCAGTGTCAGATGCCCTGCATGGGCGGTCCGGAAGGCAGGCCCGGCAGTGCGGAAGATGTCGGCGACCTCGATCGAGGCGCGCACGCTCAGCCGTCGGGTGAGATCTCTTCCGGCTTGAAGAGGCCAAGCTTGTCGAGCGGGCTCGTGACGGTGCGCACCGTGCGGGTTGCAACCTTGGTGTAGAAGGCGGTGCTGTTCAGCTTGGCGTGCCCGAGCAGGACCTGGATGATCCGGATGTCGGTGCCGTCCTCCAGGAGGTGGGTGGCGAAGCTGTGACGCAGCGTGTGCGGCCCGACCCGCTTGGCGATGTCGGCAGCCTGCGCCGCGTCGACGACCACGCGATAGAGCTGGCGGGTGCTGATGGGCTTCATCGCATGCTGCCCCGGAAACAGCCAGCCGTCGCGATGCATCACCCCCTGCTGGCGTCCGACC
>NZ_BSNY01000083.1 GCF_030160235.1 Mesorhizobium huakuii | reverse complement strand
TGTGGCTGAGCGCCTGATCGAGGGGCAGGCTGCAGCCTCCCATATCGTCGATGTCTTCCCATTTTCGCCGGTGTGACCAGTAGGCGATTTTGACCTCATCGCCTCTGCCGATCGGCTTGAGACGGGCGATCGGCACCTCGGTTGCCAGCAGGTACAGGTGGTAGGCACCTTTGTCCTTGTACCAGCCAACGCCGCCGCCATTGGCCTGGTCGAACGCTTCGATGCGCAGGGCTATGTCGTCCTTTTCCATTGTGCAGTCATAGCTGCCGCAGCCCTAGTCAGGTCTGATTCACTTCGCCGCACGGTCATTGCCTTGCAACATGTGCTGGCCGGGATTCGAAGCATGGGATGCTGCACCATCCCAACGCCGCCGTCAGCGATGCCGTTCCTCAGATCCTGCGCCAGTGGCTCCAAGAGTTGCGCACCTGTTTCACAGCGCCCAGTTGGGAACATGTCCTTGTTCTGGTCATGGGAGCTTTGCTGGCGCCGGGCAAGCGGACCGTCAGCTCCTGCTTGCGCATGACCGGCAGGGCCGAGGCCGCCAACTTTGCAAGCTACCACCAAATCTTCAACCGAGCCTGCTGGAGCCCCCGTGCCGTTGCCAGGCGATTGCTGGGCCTCGTGGTCGAACGGCTCGTGCCCGATGGCCCCATCGTCATTGGCATGGACGACACCATCGAACGCCGATGGGGACGCCGGATCAGCGCACGGGGCATCTACCGGGATCCAGTGCGCTCCAGCCATGGCCATTTCGTCAAAGCCAGTGGCCTGCGCTGGTTGAGCTTCATGGTGCTGACCCCGGTGCCATGGACGAGCCTGGTAAAGGCCTTGCCGGTCCTGACCTTGCTTGCCCCATCCGAGCGATCCGACCATCAACGTGGGCGGCGCCATAAGCTGCTGACCGACTGGGCGCGGCAGGGCGCACTGCAACTCTGTCGCTGGCTGCCAGGGCGCCGCGTCATCTTCGTAGGCGACAGCAGCTTTGCCGTCCATGAACTGGCCCATGCCATCACTGCCAGGGCAACGCTCATCAGCCGGCTGCGACTGGATGCCAGCCTGTTTGCGCCACCGCCAAAGCGGACCACGCGCACCCTCGGCCGGCCAGCGCAAAAAGGTCCAGCACTACCAAAGCTCAAGACCCTCCTGTCCAACCCCGCCACGACTTGGGCCAGGATCATCGTGTCCGCCTGGTATGGCCATGTCGACGGCAAGACGCTCGAGATCACGTCTGATACCGCCTTGTGGTACAGGCCCGGTACCCCGGTAATGCCGATCCGCTGGGTGCTGGTCCGGGATCCCGATGGTAAACGCGCGCCCCAAGCCTTCTTCAGCACAGACATCGCCCTCGAGCCCGCCGACATCATCGCCCTGTTCGTCCGCCGCTGGCAGATCGAGGTCACGTTCGCCGAGACCCGCGCCCACCTTGGCGTTGAGACCCAACGGCAATGGTCCGACAAGGCCATTGCACGAACCACCCCAACATTGCTCGGTCTCTACACCCTCGTATCGCTATGGGCCTGCGATCTGCTCACCAGCACCACCACCCCATACGCCGCAGCGTGGTACCGAAAAACCAGCCTGACGTTCAGCGATGCCATCGGCGCAGTCCGCCTCGAAATCTGGATCGGCGATATTAATCAACACTCCCCGCCAAACCGGGAACGACAAAATATCCCGCCACAAC
>NZ_BSNY01000081.1 GCF_030160235.1 Mesorhizobium huakuii | reverse complement strand
ACCAGGACAAGATGCGCGTGGAGCTGGAAGAGCCCTATGTGCTGATCCACGAGAAGAAGCTGTCCAATCTGCAGGCGCTGCTTCCGGTGCTGGAGGCTGTTGTGCAGTCGTCCAAACCGCTGCTGATCATCGCCGAGGATGTCGAGGGCGAGGCGTTGGCGACGCTGGTCGTCAACAAGCTGCGCGGTGGCCTCAAAGTCGCCGCCGTCAAGGCGCCCGGCTTCGGCGACCGCCGCAAGGCGATGCTGGAGGACATTGCCATCCTAACCGGCGGCACCGCGATCTCGGAAGATCTCGGCATCAAGCTTGAGAATGTCACGCTCAACATGCTGGGCCGCGCCAAGAAGGTGTCGATCGAGAAGGAGAACACCACCATCGTCGACGGCGCCGGTTCGAAGGACGAGATCCAGGGCCGCGTCAGTCAGATCAAGGCGCAGATCGAGGAGACCACCTCCGACTACGACAAGGAAAAGCTGCAGGAACGTCTGGCGAAGCTCGCCGGCGGCGTTGCGGTGATCCGCGTCGGCGGCTCGACCGAGGTCGAGGTGAAGGAACGCAAGGATCGCGTCGACGATGCCATGCATGCGACGCGCGCTGCGGTCGAGGAAGGTGTGTTGCCAGGTGGCGGCGTGGCGCTTCTGCGCGCCGCCAAGGCACTGGACGGCGTGCAGGCCGAGAATGAGGACCAGAAACACGGTATCGAGATCGTGCGCCGCGCGATCGAGGCGCCCGTGCGCCAGATCGCCGAGAACGCCGGCGCGGAAGGCTCGATCATCGTCGGCAAGCTGCGTGAGAAACCGGAGTTCGGCTGGGGCTGGAACGCACAGACCAACGCGTTCGGCGACCTCTACAACGAGGGCGTCATCGATCCGGTGAAGGTGGTGCGGACCGCACTCCAGGATGCGGCATCGGTTGCCGGC
>NZ_BSNY01000080.1 GCF_030160235.1 Mesorhizobium huakuii | reverse complement strand
GTTGGATCGCAGGGAGGGCGTAGCCCGACTGGAGTTTCAACCCGCCAGCGCCGCTGCCTTTTTGGGGGCGTTTGTCTGGTGATCGCGGTCGACCGGGTATGCCGGTGGTTTTTCCGATTTGGAGGAATCACTTTGTGCCCGGCCGCCACGTAACCGATCACCAGATGAGGCTCTACATGAAGTTCCGTCAGACCAATTCGACAGCCGTCGCGGCGGCAAAGGCGTCGATCAGCACGGCCACGGCCTATCGCATCGAGAAGGATTCGAGGCTGCCCTCGCAGAAGAAGGCGCCGCGGGAACGACGCCGTGCCGACCCGCTTGCCGATATTTTTCAGACCGAGGTCGTGCCGATGCTGCAAGCCGCGCCCGGCATTCGCGCGATAGCTATCTTCGAGGAGATGCTGCGCCGCCACCCCGATCTGGGCAACGGCGTTCGCCGCACGCTGGAGCGGCGCGTCCGCTCCTGGCGCGCCGTCCACGGCGTGGAGCAGGAGGTCATCTTCCGACAGGTGCATGAGGCCGGCCGCCTCGGCCTGTCGGATTTCACCGACATGGGTAAAGCCGGCATCACGATCGCCGGCCAGCCGCTCGACCACCGGCTCTATCATTTCCGGCTCGCCTATTCCGGCTTCGAGCACGCTCATGTCGTGCTCGGCGGCGAGAGCTTCGTCGCCCTGGCGGAAGGCCTGCAGAACGCGCTGTGGTCGCTCGGCGGGGCTCCCCGCGAGCATCGCAGCGACAGCCTCTCGCCGGCATTCCGCAACCTGGACAAGGACGCCCGGGCGGACCTGACGCGCCGCTACGACGAACTGTGCGGCCACTACGGCATGACCCCTTCCCGCAACAATCGCGGCATCGCGCATGAGAACGGCTCCATCGAAGGCCCGCACGGCCATCTCAAGCGGGCGATCGACGACGCGGCTCTGATGAGAGGATCGAGCGATTTCGGCGATCTGGTCTGCTACCGCCGCTTCGTCGACGAGATCGTCAGCCGCATGAACGCCCGCAATTCCAAGCGCATCGACATCGAGCGCGCCGAGCTCCAGGAACTGCCCGTCCGGCGCACATCCGACTACGAGGAGGTCACCGTGCGCGTCACCTCATCGGGCGGCTTCACGCTGCGCAAGGTGTTCTACACCGTGCCCTCGCGCCTGATCGGCCACCGGCTCAGGGTGCGCCTTTTCGACGATCGACTGGACATCTTCATCGGCGGCACCCTTCTCGTGACGCTGCCGCGCGGACGTGCCTCTCCATCGGGCAAACACGATCAGGTCGTCAATTACCGGCATGTCATCCATTCGCTGCGTCGCAAGCCGATGGCGCTGTTGAACCTGGTCTATCGCGACCAGCTCTTTCCGCGCGAGGCGTATCGGCACACCTTCGACATGCTCATGGAGCGGCTGCCGGAGCGGCAGGCCTGCCGCATCATGGTGGATCTTCTCGCCATGGCTCACGAGCGCGCCTGCGAGAGCGAACTGGCCGACCAACTGGATGCCGCGCTGCAGGCGCGCCGATTGCCCGACATGGCCGCCTTGCGGGAACGCTTCGCCCCCGATCCCTCCCGGCTGCCGAATGTCGTCGTGCGCCTTGCGCCGCTCAATGCCTATGAAGCCCTGCTCGGCGCCAGCCTGACGGGAGACGCGGCATGAAGACCAACACCACTGTCGATACCGCCAAGCTCAGCCTGCTCCTCAACGAACTGCGCTTGCCGGCCATCAAGCTCATGTGGCCGCAATTCGCCGAACAGGCCGACAAGGAAGGCTGGCCCGCCGCCCGCTTTCTCGCCGCGATCACCGAGCATGAACTGGCCGAACGCGACCGCCGCCGCATCGAACGCCACCTCGCCGAGGCCCGCCTCCTGCCGGGCAAGACCCTCGACACCTTCGCGTTCGAGGCCGTGCCGATGATCTCCAAGGCCCAGGTGATGGCGATCACCGCCGGCGACAGCTGGCTGGAGAAGGGGGCGAACCTGCTTCTGTTCGGCCCGCCCGGCGGCGGCAAAAGCCATCTCGCTTCAGCCATCGGCCTTGCGCTCATCGAGAATGGCTGGCGGGTGCTCTTCACCAGAACAACCGACCTCGTCCAGAAGCTTCAGACGGCACGGCGAGACCTGGCGCTCGAGAGCGCTCTGGCCAAGCTCGACAAGTTCCATCTCCTGATCCTCGATGATCTCGCCTACGTCACCAAGGACCAGGCCGAGACCAGCGTGCTGTTCGAGCTCATCAGCGCCCGCTACGAGCGGCGCTCAATGCTCATCACCGCCAACCAGCCGTTCGGCGAATGGGGCAAGGTCTTCCCCGACCCCGCCATGACGCTCGCCGCGGTCGACCGCCTCGTCCATCACGCCACCATCTTCGAGATGAATGTCGAGAGCTACAGGCGCCGCGAGGCCATGGAGCGAAAGCGTGGCCCGGGACGCCCCGCGTCCTATGCCACACCCGCCAACAGCGTCGCTGATTGACGCGCCGCGACAATCAAACCGACAAACCCTCTTGCGCGCGGCAATCAATGCCGCGATCATCACCTCCGCCGCGA
>NZ_BSNY01000079.1 GCF_030160235.1 Mesorhizobium huakuii | reverse complement strand
CCGGCAAAGAGAAGGCTGACCATGAGACAGTTGAGACAAATGCTTCGGCTTGCCGGAAGCGGGACCAGCTCCCGCGAGATTGCGGTCGTGCTGGGAATAGCACGCAGTACGGTGCAGGATAATCTGCGGCGCGCAGCGGCAATCGGGTTGAGCTGGCCCCTGCCAGGCGAGCTGACCGATGACGCGCTTGAGAACAAACTCTTCGCTCGCAATGGCGTCAAGCAGGGCACGCGGCGGCGCACAGAGCCGAACTGGGCCCATCTTGCCGTCGAGCTCAAGAAGCCGGGCGTCACGCTCCTCATCTTGTGGGAGGAGTATCGAGGAAGTCATCCCGACGGATATGGCTACAGCCGGTTCTGCGAGCTCTTTCGCAGCTTCGAACAGCGGCTTTCGCCGACGATGCGCCAGGAACACGCCGCCGGCGACAAGGTCTTCGTCGACTATTCCGGCAAGAAGATCCCGATCGTTGATCGAGACACCGGCGAGATCCGTGAGGCGGAGATCTTCGTGGCAGTGCTGGGTGCGTCCAGCTTGACCTATGCCGAAGCGACCTGGACCCAGACACTGCCGGATTGGATTGGTTCACACGTCAGGATGTTTCGTTTCTTTGATGGCGTTCCCCGCCTGATCGTCCCCGACAATCTGAAGTCGGGCGTCAGCCGCGCCAGCTTCTACGATCCCGAGATCAATCGCAGCTACGGCATGATGGCATCCCATTATGGCGTCGGCGTTCTTCCGGCACGGCCGCGACGGCCGAAGGACAAATCGAAAGTCGAGAACGGCGTGCGTTTCGCCCAGTCATGCATTCTGGGGCGGCTGCGCAACCAGACCTTCTTCTCGCTGGCCGAGGCCAATGCCGCAATTCGCCAGGCACTCAATCGCATCAATGATCACGTCATGCGTCGGCTGGGCGTCAGTCGCCGGCAACTGTTTGAGAGCGTCGAGCGTGCTGCGCTGGCAAGCCTTCCGAGCGAAGACTACGAATTCGCCGAGTGGCGTTTGGCCCGCGTCTCGACGGATTACCACGTCGAGTTCAAGACCTTCTTCTATTCCGTACCGCACAACCTCATTCGTCAGCAAGTCGATCTGAGGGCAACGGCACGCACCATCGAGATCTTCCACCGCGGCAAGCGCATTGCCGTCCATCAGCGCCGCTATGGCGGCCCTCGTCATGGGACGGATCCGGATCATATGCCCAGCTCCCACCGGCGATATGCCGAGTGGACGCCGGATCGTTTCCGTCGCTGGGCCGCATCCGTCGGGCCCGAGACGGAAGGCTTGGTTGTCGCAATCCTCGCCAGCCGCCCACATCCTGAACAAGGCTTTCGAACATGCCTGGGTGTCCTTCGCCTGTTTCGCGATGTCACACGCGATCGCGCCGAAGCCGTCTCAGCCCGCGCTGTCGAGATCGGTGGGCTGAACTGCAAGAGCATCGCCTCGCTCATCGCCAATCACAAGGCCGCAAGGCATTCCACCGAACCGACCGCCATCGTCGATCACGCCAATCTGCGTGGCCCTGATTACTTCCATTGAGGAGACATACCAATGCTCATCCATCCGACCATCAACATGCTGCGCGAACTCGGCCTTCATGGCATGGCCACTGCCTTCCAGGAACTCGACGCACAATCCGAAGCACGCGGCCTCGAGCATGGCGAATGGCTTGCCATGCTGCTCGAGCGCGAGGCTACCATGCGCCGCCAGAAGCGTTTCGAAGCCCGCGCCAGAGCTGCAAAACTTCGCCATGACGCACAGATCGAGAATGCCGACTTTCGTGCCGCACGCGGTCTTGATCGCAATCTGTTCATGGCGCTCGCCGGCTGCGACTGGATCAGAAAGCATCACAGTCTTCTCATCACCGGGCCGGCCGGCGTCGGCAAGAGCTGGCTGGCCTGTGCGCTTGGCCACAAAGCTTGCCGAGAGGATTTCTCCGTCGCCTATCACCGCGTTCCCCGGCTGTTTGCAACGCTTGCCCTCGCGAGAGGCGACGGACGTTATGGCCGGATCCTCAAGCAACTCGCCAAAACCGACCTTCTCATTCTCGATGACTGGGGACCGGAAAAACTCAATGATGACCAGCGGCGTGATGTGCTTGAGATCATTGAAGACCGCTACGAACGCCGATCGACAATCGTCACCAGTCAGCTGCCCCTGGATCGCTGGTACGAGATCATTGCAAACCCAACCCTGGCCGATGCCATCCTGGACCGCCTCGTTCACAACGCCTATCGCATCGATCTCACCGGTGAAAGCATGCGAAAACAGCGCTCGCCGAGAGCGTCCGAAACAGCGCACGCTTGACCTGAAACGAAACCCAATCCAAACATCAACGAGACCCAGGATCAGTCCGAAAAATGGCCGGCTTCAAATCGGAACACCGGCCGGAATGAAAT
>NZ_BSNY01000078.1 GCF_030160235.1 Mesorhizobium huakuii | reverse complement strand
GATTGAAGCCTGCCAGAACCTCTCAAGGAGAGCGATACGCCATGAACGAGACTATCAACATTGTTCGCCTTCGTCAGCCCGACGAGATCGATGATCCCCTGACGGATGTGCTCCGCACCGGCGCGCGCAAATTGCTGGCGCAGGCGATCGAGATGGAGGCCGAAGCGTTTCTTGCCGAGATGCGGGATCTGAAGCTGCCGGACGGACGTGAGCGGCTGGTCCGGCACGGTCGCGGCCCGGAGCGGAGCATCCAGACGGGGATCGGGCCGGTGCCCGTCAGCCGGGTGAAGGTCCGGGACCGCGGCGCGACCGGCGAAGCGGACCGGGTCCGGTTTTCCTCATCGATCCTACCCAAATGGGCGCGTCGGACGCGAAGTCTGGACGCGCTGCTTCCCGTTCTTTACCTGCGCGGCGTTTCGACGGGCGACTTTCAGGAAGCTCTGGCAGCCCTGCTCGGCAAGGAGGCAGCGAACCTCTCACCCTCGGTGATCACGCGGCTGACGGCAGAGTGGACCACCGAATACGAGCGTTGGCAAAAGCGCGATCTTTCGGCGCGCCATTATGTCTATGTGTGGGCGGACGGGGTCTATCTCCAGGCGC
>NZ_BSNY01000077.1 GCF_030160235.1 Mesorhizobium huakuii | reverse complement strand
CCGCGGGTTCCTTCCTCGGGGACTTTCGTACGCCTGCCGGCGCCCGAAACTCTTCACGTTAGCGGACTGTCTGCTGATGGGACGAAATCGCAAATAAGCAGTCCTCCCGCCCGCCACCAAGCGCGTCATAGCAGAGCCGACAATCGATGAAGCGAAACGACCGGTCCCCTCATAGCTTAGGGCGAAGGTTTCCATCTCGAGGCTACATCTCAAATGATCGGGTTAACTCTCGGTCGTCTTCGACCAGACGGATGAACCATTCGCCGGAGGCTTCGATCACTTCAACGCGAGGGTGGACCTTGCCATTCACGCCACCACGTCAATCAGCGCTACCAGCTATTGGATGGTTCTAAAGCCAGGCCCGGCGGCTCTGTGCCGAGTGCAGTTCTCGACTTTCCCGCATCCTTGATCATCGTGCCTCCCGTGAATGTCGAGGCAGATGCGGTGATGGCGGCGGATGGGGGTGTCTTACCGTGACAACCTCCTGCGCTAGCCGCTGCGACGCCTTTAAGCTCTTCGGCCTGTTTACAGTTTCTTCCCTGAGGTCCCCTCGCCCACCAGTCCGAACCTGAGCCAGGAGGGGTGTTGAGCATTCATGAAGCCTCGTGGAATCACACGTCGCCGAGCAAGGCCGCACTCCTGCGCTGCTTGGCTTGCGGGTTGACGATATCGGCGTGTCCTTCGCCGCTCATCATCGCCCACAGGTTCTTGGCCGCATGCCAGCCGATGGCCTGAGTTCCTTCAGTCGTCCAGGCGGCGACATGCGGCGTGCACAAGACGTTGGGTAGCGAAAACAGCGGATCGTCGGTCTTCGGCGGCTCCTGGTCGAACACGTCGAGAGCCGCACCCGCGATTTGGCCATTGGCCAGCGCTGCTCGCAGGGCCGTGTAGTCGATCAGCGATCCGCGCCCGGTGTTCACGACGATAGCTGACGGTTTCATCTTCGCGAACGCGGCGGCGTTTAGGATGTGATGGTTATCCGGGCTCGGCGTTGCGTGCAGCGTCAGGAAGTCGGATTGCTCCACCAGGGTGGAGAAGTCGACGAGTTCGATGCCTGGAGGCGCTTCCTTCAGGAAGGGATCATAGGCAAGGATGCGAGCCTCCCAGCCCGACAGCCGTTGCGCCACGCCACGGCCGATGCGGCCTAGGCCGAGGATGCCGACGGCGGAGCCGCGCAGCGTCGCGCCATGTGTCAGGCCCCGCCACCCGCCACGCCGCATGAATTCGGGCGTCCACGTGCCAAGTTGTTTGGCAACCGCCAGCATCAGGGCGACCGCGTGCTCGCTGACCGTGAAGATCTGAAAATCGTTCGGCGTACTCGAAACCAGAATGCCGTGCTCGGTGGCGGCGTCGATGTCGATGCTGTCGACGCCAATGCCATATTTTGAGATGTAGCGCAGATCCGGAAGCGCCTGCATCACGCGCCTGGTGATGCGGGTGCCGCTTGCCCCCATCAAGGCGATACAGCCATGTGCCTTGGCAATCAGCTCATCCTCGGTGAAGCGCTTGAACGGCATTTCCCAGAGCGCATTGCCGAAAATAACGTTGACCCCACGCTCGCGCAGCCAGTCTAGCGAGGCGTCAGTCGGGTCGTAGCGTTCAAACGCGAGAACGCTGGGCAAGCCTTGAGCGCTCATGAGGGTGGCGATCTCCCTAAAACATTCGAATTGTCTCTGGTGGAACGAATTTGCCTTAAATCTCCTTCGGAAGAGTCGCCCTTGTCACCTTGATGTCGGCGCATCAGTGGTTGACAGCTCTCATTCCGTGGGTGACGGCAGAAGATCAAGACGCGGCACAAATTCCTCCAGCGAGTCGTCAAGGGGCGGGGGTTCTTCCTCAGCCTCCTGCTTTGGCTCGACCATCAGGAGACCTACGATTACTAGGGCAAGCGAAGCCCAGGTCACAACTGGTATCGCCTCTCCAAGTAACAGCATACTCCAGCCAATGCCGGCTGCTGTTCCCGCATAGGCGTTCTGGCTTGCGAAGACAGCACCGGTGCTGGCGATCAACTGAATGAAAAGCAGCATCGCCAAATTGCCAGCGGCAGCCATCAGCAAGACGATGACGCCAAGGCGACCGGTCAATAGATCAAATGGCACGAAGTCCTGATAAAAAGCGGCAAGTGGGATCAGCATCAAAACCGAGACGACGAGCGACATGCCGAACAGGGCGACGTTATCGATGCTGGCGGGCTTTGACTCAGAGAGATAGATATCCTCGGCCGCGTAGGTGACGGGAATTACAAGGGCAATGACAAGCCACACCCAACTGGTGGCCATTTCTCCCGGCTCTCCGTAGAGGAGGATGATGAAGATGCCGACGAGACCCAATCCAAGCCCTACAAAGCGCTTCAAATTCGGAGCTTCGGTCCGCATCAAAGCTGCGAACAAGAAGACGGCAAATCCCTCAAGCACGATGACGATAGAGACGATGGAAGCTGGAAGCTTGCTTGCCACCCAATAAACCAGGACCTGATTGATCACCGAGCTAATGAACGCAAAACGAAGGATGAACCGCCGATCCGCCCAGGTGAGATCCTTGAGGCTCGGCATTGTCCGTCGCTTCAAACTGATCCCGACGCAGAACACAGCTCCTATGACGTCAATGAGGATTGCCAATCCTACCGGATGAGCCTCAACGAGCGAAGCCATCTTGGAAAGTGGCACGACGACGCCCCATAGCCCACCACATGCAAGCAGCAGTAGAGCCCCACGAAACGTGCGAATATTCTGCCGCATCTTTCGCTCTCGCTCGTAGACCTTCTGGGCCATTGTCGCGAACACGGTAGCAAGCTTTCCGAGACCATCTGAGCGGCTTGCCACATCGCGGATGCCAAGCTTCGAAGGATTGAACCGCCCGGTTTCTAAGGTGGCGGCCGCCCTGGTCAGCTTGGTCACCTGCCTCAGATATTCCGTCTCAACGTCGCGGAGTCTTTTTTTCTCGATGCAGGTGTCAACACGAGCCTTCAATAGAGCGAGCTCAAAGTCTTTTGGCAGAAAATCTTCTGCGCCAAGCTCGATGGCGCTTATCACGCTACCCATTTCTTCATCGAGCGCCGAAATGACGATCACTGGCAAATCGCGAGTGGCTCGCGAGGACTTGAGCGCCTTGAGCACCTCGAACCCATCCATTTCGGGCATGACTATATCAAGGAGCACCAAATCAAATGAGTTCTGGCTAACCTGTTCGAGCGCCAGCTTGCCACTTGCGACAGCTGTTGTTTCATGGCCAAGCGTTTGGATAGCTTTGCTGAGTTTCAGGCGCACAGTGGCCTGCTGCCGGTTTCGTGGACACCGAGATAAGGTGTTTAACGGAACTGGAGAGTG
>NZ_BSNY01000076.1 GCF_030160235.1 Mesorhizobium huakuii | reverse complement strand
CCCGCCTCGATACGCCGCCCTTCTCAAACCGTCATCACCCATTTTCCGCCATAGCTCGCCCGACAGCCTGCTGCACCACTCCGACCAGGGATCGCAATATACGAGCGAGCAGTTCCAGCGACTGATGGCCGACCACGGCATCACCTGCTCAATGAGCCGGTCGGGCAACGTCTGGGACAATGCCGCGATGGAGAGCTTCTTCTCGTCGCTCAAGACCGAGCGGACAGCCCGCAAGGTATACAGGACGAGGGATGACGCGAGGGCGGATGTGTTCGACTACATCGAGCGCTTCTATAACCCTCGGCGAAGGCACTCGACGCTCGGCTATCTGAGCCCCGTCGAGTTCGAGGAACAAGCTATGCTAGCTTAACCTCGTGTCCGAAAAACCGGCAGCAGCCCAGTTAGCTCAGCTAGTTCGGTAGGGCGGCTGTCGGATTCGTTGGTCATTGGTGGTCCTTTTGCCTGATTTATCCCCTCTCTATTGGCTGATGATCAACGACGCAACCGTCGTCTTAAGCCCGATCTATCGAACTGCAGTGGAGCCAATGCAGAATTCGTAAGGTCTTCGGACAACCCTTTGATGTTATTTCCGAAGTAGTTGCTATCGTAGAGCGAATGAGGCTTGTGAAGCGAAGCTACCTGCCCAGCCTCTGGTTTGGCTGGGGTTCCCGGAAGCTTTTCGAATTTTCTGGGTTGCGCCCCAGCCCGAGTTGCGCGTGCTTATAGACAAGGTGGTACACTAGATTCGGTGTTGGGCAGTTTGGAACGCATCGACTTCTGGCAATGGTGCATTCTTGATTCCGCTCGTCAGTTCGCTCCTCCAGTTCTCCACGTGCTGAGCTGCAGCTTTGCGCCCCATTCCGGCTTTTCACGTGGAAGCAGGGCACCCCGTTAGAGGGCCGACGGACTTCCCCTCGCTTAGTCAAACAAGGAGGACGAAGGCCTCGTCCTTCAAGATTGCCGATTCTTATGTTAATTTCCGAGCTGCCAATGCGCGCACAAGGCCCATTCCTCAGACTTGGAGCCCGCGATGCCCCCAGTGAATGAGACATCCTTCGAGACGGCTCTGGGCGAACGTGTCCAGGATATGGTTGAGGCTTGCACACGATGTGGCAAGTGCGCTGAGGTTTGTCCAAGCGTAGCGCCCGCCGGCATCTCGGATGAGACGTCCGAAGACCTCATTGGCGGTGTTCTCGATCTTGTGCGAGACGGTAGCGGTCCGGAAGCGTCCCGCAAATGGGCAGCCGCTTGCATGCTCAGCGGAGAATGTATCAAGGCGTGCGATTACGGCGTCAATCCTCGCTTTCTCCTTACCATGGCGCGCCTTAGCGCTGCGAAGTCCGACAAGGAGCTTGCTGAACGACGCAGGGCAGGCGTGGAGAGATACCGGGAGGTCAGCCGCGGTGTAACGATGCTGTCGCGCTTGCAACTCGATACGGAGGTCCTGGAAAGGCTGGGTCAAAAATCAGCGTCAGTATCCATGCCCACCGAGCCGGCGGACTTTGTGTTTTACACCGGCTGCAATGTGCTGAAGACGCCGCACATTGCCTTGCTTGCGCTCGATATCATGGATGTGCTCGGTGTCAGTTACCAGGTCATGGGCGGTCCGAGCCATTGTTGCGGTATCGTGCAACTCAAGTCCGGTGACGCCGAGATGAGCGGCCGCATGGGTTCGAGCTCGATGGAGAAGCTGTCGCACTCCAAGTCGGGACAGGTGATCACCTGGTGTCCGACCTGCTACGTCCAGTTCACGGAAAACATCCTGCCAACGGTGGAACGACAGCGCGGCTCCCGCCCGTTCGAGATGAACCCATTCCTAAGATTTATCGGCCAGCGGCTGGCGCAGTTAAAGCCGCATCTGCAGCACAGGGTCGAGATGCGCGTCGCGCTGCACAAGCATCCTGGCGTCGCAGGCATCGTGGAGGCCGCCACCGAAATCCTTAAGATGATCCCCGGCATCTCGCTTGTCGATCTGAACCAGCCCGCTGTAGGTCTGCAAAGCGTGCATGTCGGTGCGCTTCCAAAGTTCAAGCGTGAGTTGCAGTTGAGGGAACTTGAAGCGGCCAGTGCCGCGGGTGTGGACGCCTTGGTTGCGGTTTACCATTCCGATCATCGCGAACTGTGTGCACACGAGCGCGATTGGCCATTCCGCATCATCAATATCCTTGAGGTGGTTGGTGAAAGCATGGGGCTGTATCGGCACGATCGCTACAAGGAGCTCAAGGTCATGCAGGACGTCGACCAGATCGTCAGCGAGTGTAGGGACCTGATAGCAAAGCACTCGCTCGATCCCCAAGATGCTCGTGACGTCGTTGTCAGAGTGCTACTGGGCGAGCAGCCGCTTCCTCTAAAGGTTAGCAAGCAAGTCGAGAATGTCGTGGTACCAGGTTGAATGTTGGCGTCCTGGCCATCGTATCATTTCGGGGCGGCGTAGCAATTTGGTCGCTTCCGGAGCGAGGCGGTGTTGTCAACCCATGGGGTAGCTGACCATGCCACAGCGCGTGCTGGCCAGATAAGGTTTCCGTCCATCTCAAGCTTCGCGTCTAGCTTCGACCTTCCATGGACTGGAGTCCATCATGAGACCGTCGGGCGTCGAATAGGAATTGAGTTCAGCCTTAAGCGCTTCGGTTAGGGGTTAAGTCCTAGCCGTCCAAGGCGCGGGCGTGGAAAAAGCGACTGAAGCGCACACATCGGCCATTCGAGATTAGAGAGAGCGGCGATCCTTGCCTGGTGCTGCAAAGCGCCTGAAACCGGGCAAAGAAGATGAAGAGACCAAGGAACGTTTGTCAGTCGGATGAGAAGACCTTGTCTCCGCGCAATCGCGCCGTTGATTGTGCCTTCCTTGATAGAACAGCTCTGCTGTTCGAACAACGCAACGGCCGAAAGCTGACAGCGGAGGATGCTCGAAAGATCGTAGAAAAAACGTCACCGGGTTCTCTGTTCTTTCGTCTCCTGGCTGAGTGGGAAAACATGGATTGAGCGAGGCGCTTTCCCTCGCTCCGCCGTGACTGGTTAGGAGACGAGGCTGGGAAGATGGTCAAGAAGACTGCGCAGATCGCAAATCGCGGTGGCTTGGTGAAGGCGCTGCTCTATGCTCGCGTTTCCTAAAAAGAACAGGAGAAGGAAGGCTTCTCCATACCTGCCCAATGCAAGCTTCTGTGGGAGGACGCGGCTCAAAAGCAGTTTGGCATTGCCCATCCTCGACGTCGAGACGACGAATAGCAGCGGGCGGACCAACTTCAATGAGATGGTCAAATACCTTCGCAAGCATCCCGGTGTGCGGGTTGTTCTGGTTGAGAAGACCGACCGTCCCTATCGCAATCTCAAGGACTGGGTGACGCTCGACGAACTTCACGTCGAGATCCACCTCGCCAAGGAATGAGTGGTCCTCTCGCAGGACTCGCGCTCGTCGGAAAAGTTCATGCACGGCATCAAGGTGCTGATGGCGAAGACCTACATCGACAATCTCTCGGAGGAAGCCCGCAAGGGACAGATGGAGAAGGCGGAGCAGGGCATCTGGCCTACCAAGGCTCCGCTGGGTCATCTCAACGTCACGGGGAGCGACGGCAAGAAGATCATTGGACCGAACGCTGAGTTGGCGCCGAGGGGACGCTTGATTTAGACGTCCAGGTCGCGAAGTTTTTCTCGAAAATATGCCCTGCTGACCGACGTTCCATTGCCAATCTTCTGGCCAGCGCAAATGAAACGATCCGTACTATTCGCGGATGAGCTTGTGAATGATGCTTTTGAGCCAGCGCCCGGCAAGCCGCCTGGACGCAACAAATTTCGCGGATTGAAGTTAATGGCTGATAGTTCGGGGGATTTCGCGATGCTTCTTGCCTTGGACGGCTGTATTGGCCGGCAGAGGAACAGATGCGGAAATTTTCGGCGTGATCGATCTCACCAGTAAAACGGAAACACGGATCGGCGCCATCAGCTTGGGGCGCTATCCAGTTCGTCGCCAACGCGTCCATGCTTGGATACGATGTTCGCAGTGCAATGGTCCTGTACGGGGAACCTGGAACGCCTAGCTTGAGGGTACGGGACTGCGAACATCGATGGACGCAATATGGTGGCGCTCTGCTCCAGCCATCCGAGCCCAGGGAAGGGGCTTGGACAGGCCTAGGCGCGGTTGCGCAACAGCACGCACCGCCGGATTGGCGTTGTTTTTGATTGCATTGCTATTTTAGCAGCCCCTTAATATCGCGCGTTGATTTTCAGCGCTTTTTGGGGAGAAGTGTCATGCCTAAGGTTTCGAATCTCTTTTTTAGAACGGCTGTTGTGTGGCTTATCCTGGGGATCGGTGCCGGCTTGCAGATGGCAATCTCCGGCGATCACGGTTCCTTCCCGGCCCATGCTCACATCAATCTGCTCGGATGGGTCACCAGCGCTATATTCGGTGGGTACTACGCGCTCAACCCGGCTAAGGCGGAGCGGAAAATCGCAATGATCCACTACGGTCTCTATAACGTCGGACTGGTGATCATGCTGCCTGCGCTGTATCTGATGCTGCATGGAGGGTATTCAGCGCTTGAGCCGGTCGTCGCCGCCGGCTCGCTGATGGTGGCTACTGCTGTGCTGATATTTGCCTTTGTGGTTTTCTCCAGCGCGAGCGTGCGATCGGTGTCGGGGCTATCTCCAGCCACCCGCTGAGGTCGCCAGAAGCGGTTTGAGCGACGATGCTACCGTTCGGCAATCAACCCCTTCACTGCTCGTTGACATGTTGCAGGGTTGATCCCTAGCCACCTCTTGGCCCGCCCTCGGTTCCCATTCCGGGCGGGCGTTTTTTTGCCTGTGGTCGCCCGCAGCGGGACTGCTACTTCTTTCGAGAAAATTTGAGAATCGTCAATGGTTTCGGGCTCTAGTGGCTCGTGCCCGGGCTCTTCATGCCAGAAGACTTGTCGTAGGTCGCGCTGATCGACCTTCTGGCCGCAGTTCGGGCAGTTGTAGAAATGGCCCTCTTCGCGGATCAGGTCGCCGCCGTGCAGCTTACCCGGAATGAGTGGCCCCAGGTCTATAGCTTCGTCATGGCCGACCGAACCTCGCGGGTCGCAATAAAAGTTCCGGAACCATTTTAGCGCATGCTAATTGAATCGCGGCTTTTGCGAGTCAGTGCATGCGTCTGAAGTTCATAGCCCCGTTGATGCCGACCCTGGTCGAGACGCCGCCCACGGGTGACGACTGGATTCACGAGGTGAAATTTGACGGCTACCGATCGCAAATGATCATCGATGAAGACGGCGCGCGCATCTACACGCGGAACGGTCACGAATGGACGGCGAAATATCGCGACCTGGTGCAGGAGGCGAAGAGCCTCGGTGCGGAAAGCGCCATCGTCGACGGCGAGATCATTGTGCTTAACAAAGCAGGGCTTTCCGACTTCGGAGAGTTGCGGAAGGCGATCACTCGGCGGCAGCACGACCTTTATTTCGTCGCCTTCGACCTGCTGCATCTCAATGGCCATGATTTGCGCGACACGGCGCTCGAGGAGCGGCGCGAGATCCTGGCCAGCATGATAAAGCCTGGCGGCCGAATCCAGTTCAGCGAGCCGCTACCGGGTGAGGCTAAGGCGATCTTTCATCTGCTCGATATGGCTGGTCTTGAAGGAATGGTATCGAAGCGGCGCGACAGCAAATACCGCAGCGGCCCGTCCACATACTGGCTGAAGGCGAAATGCTACTCGGTCGACGAATACGAGTTGCTCGGCGTCGAGCGTGAGGCGGGCAAGCCAGCCTTTGCCCTGATGGCCGACCGCGCGACCGGCCGCTATGTCGGCTCGGCCTTCATCAAGAGCTATGGCGGAAAATGGGTGATGACGGTTTGAGAAGGGCGGCGTATCGAGGCGGGT
>NZ_BSNY01000075.1 GCF_030160235.1 Mesorhizobium huakuii | reverse complement strand
CTCTCCAGTTCCGTTAAACACCTTATCTCGGTGTCCACGAAACCGGCAGCAGGCCAGACCGAAGCTCTTAAGCTTCAAGATTCTATCCCTGACATCGCGGCAACGTCGCTCATCGGCGTCATCGCCAAGTTAGAAATGATCCTCGGCGCTGATCGAGATATTGGTGACCCTACCGACTTTCCGTGGCCGCATATAGCTTCCGTGCTGCGTGACTTAAAGGCGATCGCGGGAAATTTGCCGGTTGATCGGCGGAGCCGGGAAAGGACGCGAAGCGATGTTGCCAAGCATTGGGAGTCTGCGGTCAAGCTGGTCGCTGCGCTGGAAGAGGAAGATGCGGCGGAGCACCGCGGCGGTGTAGCGGTCTTCTGACACACCCCCCGCGGTGTGCGACACTTGCAGGCGATATCGAAGATCAACAGTCCGGGATTATCGAGAGGCATACAGATTGCGACGGTTCTCGTCCCACTGATGGTTCGGCTGGACGTCAGCATCAGTACGTTCCGACTTGTAGCCTGTAGCCCGACCTCGACGCTCGAGACGAAACCGCAACGCGCAAGTCATTGCACGCTGTGGCCCTACGACATGAACTTCATACTTTCCTTCGCCGTCCGAAGGACTCTGATGGCAGGTCGATCCACCATTGGGAGAGCGACCGCGATGGCAGAGGAGACCAGGACTGGGCCACAGGCATTGGTTCCGGCGAACGACAATGGCGATCGCGTCGGCTCCGAGGGTCGCCCAGAAAACATGGCGGCGGCCAAGCTGGATCGGGTGGTGCTGGGTATCGCCCGGCTGATCGGCCGGCAGCTGGCACGGGAGGCATTCGAGGTGAGGCCGGTGGCCAACGACAATCGGCCGGGCCGCCGAGTGGGAGAGGGCAGGGAGCCGGATGGTAAACCCCTTGGGGAGAGGAAAGAGGATCTGCCGCCATGACCCGTGTCGCACTCTATGCCCGCTATTCTTCCGACAGCCAGCGGGATGCCTCCATCGAGGACCAGTTGAGGCTGTGCCGCGAGCATGCGGCGCGCGAGGGCTGGAGCGTGGCTGGAACCTATGAGGATGCGGCGATCTCCGGCGCCAGCACAGTGCTGCGGCCGGGCATCCAGCATTCGGTACGTGATGCCCAGCGCAGCCGCTTCGAGGTGGTGCTGGCCGAGGCGCTCGATCGCATCAGCCGCGACCAGGCCGATGTCGCGACCCTCTTCAAGCATCTCAAATTCGCCGGCGTTGCCATCGTCACTTTGGCCGAGGGCGAGATCAGCGAACTGCATGTCGGCCTCAAGGGCACGATGAATGCCCTGTTCCTCAAGGACCTTGCCCTCAAGACCCATCGTGGCCTGCGGGGGAGGGTGGAGACGGGCAAGGCCGGAGGCGGGCTGTGCTACGGCTACCGGGTGGTGAAGAAACTGGATGCCGCAGGTGAACCGGTTCGCGGCGACCGCGAGATCGTGCCGGAGGAAGCGACCATCGTGCGCCGCATCTTCCGCGAATTTGCCACCGGCAAGAGCCCGAAGGCAATCGCCGTCGACCTCAACAAGGAGGGCGTTCCTGGTCCGCTCGGCCGCCACTGGGGCGATACCAGCGTGCGCGGGCATGTAATCCGGGGAACAGGCGTTATCAACAACGAGCTCTACACCGGTGTGCTGGTCTGGAACCGTCTGCATTTTGTCAAGGATCCCGCCACGGGCAAGCGTGTTTCTCGGGCCAATCCGCCAATCAAATGGGTCCGCACCGAGGTGCCGCATCTCAGGATCGTCGAGGATGAATTGTGGCAGGCCGTGAAGGAGAGACAGAAATCCATCGCCAGTCAGTTCGAGGCGGTGGCCATCGCCACCCGCAAGGCCCGGGCGAGGAAGCTGCACACCATGAAGCGGCCCGTCTCCCTCCTTTCCGGCTTGCTCACCTGCGGCCGCTGCGGCGGGCGCTACGGCCTGTTTACGCGAGACCGCTACGCCTGCCTCAACCACCAGCGCCGGGGTATTTGCGACAATGGCCGCACCATCACCCGCGAGAAGATCGAGCAGCGAGTCCTCGCAGGCCTGAAGGAAAGGCTGGTCTCGGCCGATGCCGTGGGCGAGGCGATCAGAGCCTATGCGCAGGAGACCAACCGCCTGAATCAGGAGCGTCGCGCGCAAGGCGAACAAGACCGTAAGGCACTCGACAAGATCGAGCGCGCCATCGCCGGCATCATGGCCGCGATCGAAGATGGCCTGTACCAACCCTCGATGAAAGCGAGAATGGAAGATCTGGAGAGGAAGAAGGCGGAGATTACCGCGCGTCTGGCAGTGGCGCCCGCTGACGTGCCCGATCTGCATCCCAACATCGCCACTCTCTACCGCAAGCGGGTCGAGCAGTTCACGCAAGCGCTTGCCGACCACGAAGACGGACGCCAAGCCGCCGAGGTGTTGCGCTCGGTGATCGGAGAGATCGTCCTCACGCCCGGTGACAAGCGCGGCGAGATCCATGCCGAGCTACGCGGCGAGTTGTTCGGCATCCTCGAATTCGCCAAACCCGACCAAAATCAAAAGTCCGACGATGTTATGACGAAAGGGGTTGCGGGTCCCCGCAACCAACTTCGCAAAACGGCCCGCCTGGCTTCCCGCCCGCGGGCCGTTTTGCGTTTTGCGGCTATGCTAGCCGTCGAGCGGCTCCCGCTCAGCCGCCCGCACGCAGACAAAGCCGAATCTCCGGACAAAAACGCAAAGCCTCTCCCAAAACCAAACGTCATAACCGCCCGCCAGGCTCAAAACCCCGGCGCGCCGGTTTGCATCTGAGTGCCATGCAAGCACGCGAAGCCACGGCTGAGGCGAATAGCGAAAGCCGAATCGGAGCGGCGATCGCAACGAAATGCGAAATGAATTTAGCCGGCAGTCCTCTTTCTCGGCCGGCTTCAGTATCTGTCGTCCCGCCTGCATGACGGAGAGCGGATCGTCGGCGCTATCGAATCAAAGGCAGTGCGGTCGAATCAGCAAATTCTGGCAATAGGTGACATCTATTGCTATGTTCTTATGACCGGACATTCTTCCCAGAGGTTGCCATGCCCAACTACGCTCTGAACGACCATTATGAGAGCTTCATCAGGAGGCAGCTCGAATCAGGTCGCTACAACAATGCCAGTGAGGTTGTCCGCGCCGGCCTGCGCATGCTCGAGGATTTCGAGGCGGAGCGGGAGAGATGGCTGCGCGAGGAAATCCCGGGGCGCCTGACCGAGCTTCAGCAGGATCCGGCAAAGGGGATTCCCGCCGATGCGGTGTTTTCCCGGCTTGAGGCGCGCCATCGCGCGAAGCAGGCGAAAGCCAAGTAGGGGATGGAGCACCGGATTGTCTTCCATCCCTTGGCGGAAGCTGAACTCGGACAGCTCTATGACGACATAGCCGAGCGCGCGTCGCCGGCGATCGCCTGGAATTTCGTTGTCGGCATCCGCGATCATTGCCTGGGCCTGTCGACTTTTCCACAGCGCGGCACGGAGCGGGTCGAGATCATGCCCGGGCTGCGGATTGTTGGTTACCGGCGCGCCGTCAGCATCGCTTTCGCGGTCGAGGGCGAGCGGGTGCTGATCCTGGGCATCTTTTACGCCGGGCGGAACATCACCCCGGAATTGCTGGAAGACCGGCTCTGAAGCATTGCCTGCGCTGGCGCGGTGATTGAAATCCACCAGGCAGGACAAGCGATTCTCAGGCCGATGCCGGGTGTCCGGCGCCGGGTAATGGTGAGCCTCGGCAGGAACGATCGGTGGCGGAGCACCACCCGTAATTCAGCCAAGCCAACTCACGAATTTCGGCCTCGTGGATATCCCCACGAGAAATCGAAAAAACTTTCGCCTGGCGTGTTGACAGTTCTCGTTGGTGGCGACTATATACGCCTCAC
>NZ_BSNY01000074.1 GCF_030160235.1 Mesorhizobium huakuii | reverse complement strand
AACCAACTACATTAATGATCGAAATGCGTTCGATTTCATATCCGCGCACCAACGCCGCATCGAGCTGATTTCGATCCTGCCTGCCTATCGCCAAACCGTTGACAAAGGATCCATGCACCAACGCCCACCTCGGGGTAAACTCGACATTTCCTCTAGCTCATGGTACCGCGCCGGGGCAGGAACATAGCCAGTCTGCTAGATCGAAACTCGCGCGTTTCAGCGGCGGCCGAAGGCCAGGACCTCGGCTGTGTAAGTCTCCACGACCAGGCTGAAGGCTTGATTCATCCCAGTATAGAGGATGGCCCGGTGCCGAAGCACCTCGTAGGGAATGGCAAGTGCCCCCTTGCCTGCCACTGGCATCGGCGCGCCCATCTCCCATCCCTTCGGCAGCGGCGACCACAGCAACTCGGCGCTAATGGTTTGTCGGCGGAAGTGCAGCGGCTGGACCACTTTCCCGAAGGGCTGGTCGGTGGTGTCAAGAACCTGGTTCATCTGGAGTGTGAGGCGTGACGGTACGTACCAGTTATCGGCCTCGGACAGCACCAGCTCGCCACAGGCGAGCTGCACGCGGCGGTAGCGCAGGGGTTCGTCAGCGCTGATGCCTAGTACCTCGCGGGCATTGTCCGGCGGCGGTTTGTCACTCTTCTCGCGACGGGCGACAATCTTTGCCACCGGCGCCATCCCGTGCTCGCCGCACCACTGTTCCAGCGTGAGCGTGGCGCTGGGATGGCTGAGCAGGTCGGCGTTGAGGGTTTCAAGGAGGGCGAGGACCTTGGTGCGGGAGCTCGCGTCGTTTGTGAACAAGTTGAGGGCCTTGGAGGACGGGATGGCTACCGCAATGGCAATCGACGCCGCGACGAAAACTCGAGTACCCATAGTGCCAACCCTTTTTGCGTTGCGTTACGATCTGGCTTGTAGGAACGCAGCCTGAGCATAAATTTAGAAACATCGCGGCGCAGCCGCAACCCTGAAAGGCCCCTATGTGCGACCGCAGGCTTTTTGACCACTGGCATCTAGCACTACTTTGGCAGTTTAGATTCGACGGCGTCGGCGAGGAGTTTCTCACAGTGGGGGGGCATCGCCTGGGTGGCGGCCGTGCGAAGAGGTCGAGGATGGCCTGCCTGATGGCCAGCATGCTCGGTTGTGGCGGCGGCCCCCCGACTCTTTTTTTCCGTCCCGCTGCTTTGAGGCGGCGGGATTGGAGAAAGGCGTAGGCGATCATGGTCATCAAGGCGTGTCTGTGTAATCCAGTCCAGGATCTACCTTCGAAGTGGTCGAGGCCGAGTTCCTCCTTCAACTGCTGATGTGCCTGCTCGCAGATCCATCTGGCTTTGATCGTGGCAGCGAGCAGCTTGAGGCTCGCGTCGGCCGGTAAGTTCGACACATAGGACACGTCGATAAATTGCTGAATCGATAAAGCTCGTTTTGGGGGATTCCGAAATCCTGCGTTGCTTTGTAGACATGGGCAGTGATCGATGTCGCCGCTATAAAGCTCCGCTATGATGCGGTTAGCCCCGTGCTGGACG
>NZ_BSNY01000073.1 GCF_030160235.1 Mesorhizobium huakuii | reverse complement strand
TTCAATGGCTTAACGGACAGTGTTCGCTATCCGTTCACGTCCAACTGTTCAAGTTGGGCCAGGTTGCGCAAAACCTGCAAGTTCTGTCCCGAATCGCGCCTGAGCGGATGTGGTCGCCGAGCGCGTCACGCGCCAGGAGCCGCATGCTGGTGTGCTACGGTTCTTCCTCGATCAGGCCTGGAACGATGTCGAGGGCGTTCGCGCGCGATATGAGTTGGTTGAACTCGCCGACAAGACAGGACGAGCCCAGGTCGCCGCGGCGCTTTTGGCGGCCTCACCGCTCAGATCTGGGTGTGGCAGGGCCGGGCTAGCCGAGCTGTATGGAGGCAATCGGTTGTTCTGATCGAAGCTGAGACCTTACATAATCCGTATATCCGCGCTCCACAGCCCAGACATGCACAAGTCGTTCGGATCTGCCCAAAATGGCCAAATGAGTGACAGCGTCATTCGTCATTTTATGTCTTTCATTGCACCCATCACCCTCCAATCCGTCCCTTCCAAGCGGCTCTTCGCAATCATTGCCGGACAACTTTTGTCTGGAACGAACACCTCGTAGCGGGTGCCAGGATTGATGGGCAGCATGACAAGCGTCTGGCCCGTGCATCCATCCAGTGTTATGCGAGCCTCCGCCTGCCACCGGGATACCTTTCCGTCTTCTGAATTCTTCCTTGTCCAGGAACCACCGGCCCGTTGCTTATAATGGCGAATACTGCCAGGCATGTCCTGAAGCTCAACCGTGAACATCCGCACCCGCTTGGAGTTCGTTTCACCTTTGGTCAGTGGCTTCGCTCCAGGGCCAGGCGTTGTGTTCTTGGCTTGCGGGTGTGATTCGGCAGCGGATTGTTTGCTGTCTAAGCTGCTGACAGCCGAACCACCATAAACTGTTGTTGAAGTGAAGGGCGCAGCCTTCCCGACATAGGTAAGGACGACGGTTGGCGATTTGTATTGTATTTCTTTGCCATCTCCCAACTTCCAAGTCAGAACCCAATTGTTATGTAGGAGAGGAACTGCTTCTGTATCAGGAAGCTTTGAGACCTGTGTTATAAAGGCATTTTTCTTCCCTTCGTCTGAGTTTTGGTCAAGGCCGGTCCAGTTGCCGACGTACTGTTCTGGATCGAGCGCGCTTGGATCGACTCTGGGTTTTCCGTTCGGATCGTATAGCATTTTGCCTTTGGCGTCCCGCGCCCAAGTTGTATTCGATAAGCAGTCGACGTCACGGGCAGAAATGCACTGCACTGTATCATATGCATCCTTAAGTTGGGGCGAGTAGGCTTTAAGTTTGTCATTGCCCCCCTGGATCAAAACAGTCCCGGCGGATTTGAGGAAACCGTCCTTGATCGCTTGCTCGTCACCTCCAGCGGCCGCAACAGCAATGCCCCCCGCCGCCCCGGCTAGTGCGGCCTTCTTGATAATCTCACCTGTAGTGCCGGCCGGCAGGGTTGCCACTGAATTGCCCATTTCCGACGTCACGCCGGCCACAATCCCGGCTCGCAAGGCCAGATTGGCGTCGCCTGTGCGACGGTACGTCGACCATGCCGCGTACGCCGCTGCGCCTGCAGGCCCGCCATAAACTGCCGCAGCGCTCGCGGCCGCTGTATTAAGCAGGTCGCTCTCCTCGGTAGCTTTGGCGAAGTTTTGTTCGGCGGACTTCGCCGGCTCGGTTCCTAGGCCCCAAATGGAGTCGATTATCTTCCCATCGCGTAATCGCTTTTTAGCACTGATGGCTGCCGTCCCTTCGGATTTCGCTTGATTCTCAGCGAAGCGAGCGGCTGCTTTTCCGGCATCGATTACATCCTTGAAGCTGCGTTTGCTTTGATCACCAACGTCTCGCCACGCTTTAACGTAGCTTGCGGTTGCGTCTCCCGCGGCCTTAGTGACTGTGTTGACGCCGTCAGCGCCTGCCTTTTTTACGGTAGTAAGCGTGTCACCGCCGGCCTTTTCAAGCGTACGGACAGAGTCGCCGGCGGCAGTTTGCAGAGTTGCAAATGTATCGTCGCCAAGTTTCACCACCGCGCCAGCGGTTTCTTTTTCTTTCGCACCCAATTTGTCGAGCGCCTCCTTGGCTGCCGGCGGCAAGGGAATAGGCGAATTGGAAATGAGCGGGCCGGGAATGGGCGAGCTCGGAGAACCAGGTTTGGACGAATCCGGAATGAGCGAGCCAGGATGAGTAGGATCGGGAAGTTTCTTGGGGAGCTCTGGCAATTTCTTGGGGAGCGATAATTTTACTGCGGCTGCTGGCGCTGGGAGCATCGCAGCCAAAATGGCACTGATGATTACAAAGTAGCGAGCAACCGGTATCTCAAGCCTCCACACGATAGTGTCCTCACTCCTGTGTCCTGCGACTGCACCTCGTGGTCAAAACCAATTTGCCGTACCCTCTATGGTGTGTATTGCGCAAAACGGGCTCTGAAGCTGGCAAGTCTGTTGTAACCTTCGCCGCTCGATGCCGTACTGCTCGGCCAGGCAGAAGATGCTGTTAGTCGTTCTTCTTCAGAGCTAAATCATAGTCGATAAACCTACGTTCGTCACGCATCCCGGCGAAGCTAATCCGCTACCTTGGTGACCTATACTGCTGCTGAAGCAGGCCTTCGTGCTCATTCCCCGACAGCACCGTCGAAGAGGAGCGCTGAAGGAGGCCGAGACACGACCTCCAACGGCTGCGCCCCACCCTCTAGGCGCCTCAAAAAGCAATGGGGCGAGGAAGTCTATGCTTGTCGCGCGGGATCGGTAGAAGATGTTGAGCCGGAGGATGTAGAGACGAAGCGCCGCATGGTGTTACCCGAGCTACCGCGAACCGGAAGTTGCCCCGCGTTCAAGAACTGACGGAGCGCAGTCGAAAAAAATCGACACTCGACCTTGGACACTTGGGTTAATCGAAGCCATGGGCATGGTCGATCTGATCTTTCGTCAGAAGATAGACACACGCAATCGACTGGTCTTAATCCTGCTCGATAGCAATTTCGAGATCGTGCTGAAGGAGTTCATTGTCGCGCGAGCGGACCTCTTCCCTCCTAACAAATAGAAAAATAGCCATATTGCTAGTCTGTTCGAACAGGGTCACAAGGCAGTCATAAAGGAAGTTCAGATTCACGTCCCGATGCCGGGGACCTTGCTAGCTAAGATCGATCACTACTATATGCTCAGGAACTCACTGATACACGAGCGAGCCACCCAACAGATAACTGACACGCAGATCAACGATTACCGCAAGGTAATTGAGAAGGTACTCAATCTGCTTTTTGGCTTAAGACTCCCGACCTAGAACGTTCAGTAGCGCCACTCTGTTGGTGCGTACCTCTTGCCGCGTTAACCCAACCCTCGGGACAGATCGTTCCTACCCCGGTCGTAAGTTGCAGATTTTGGGGAATCGCTTCGCTGTGGTGCACGGCTGCCTTCCCCAAAAGCTGAAAGGCAGAAACACCCATATCGACCATCATGGGTTCGGCAGCAAGGGCAGCTTTCGGGACAGAAGCAGTCAGCCCGATCGTCCGCGAAGCCGCGCAAAGCCGCCACTCGCTCGCTACCGCGCCGTTTGGAGGTGCGCTCGCGAGTGGCTACACGCGGCCTCTAATTGGTCAGACACATGCTGCAGCCCACTGCATGCCACTTGGTCGAGCGTATATGGCTGGCAGCGCCCAAAATCAAAAACGACGAGCGAGCCTCACGCCAGGGCCGCCGCCATTTTCAGAAATAAACTCGATGCCCGCCGCCTCCAGTGCGCTGCGGATCGCCTTTCGATTAGCTAAGGTCGTCGGCGGAATGCCGTCCTCGGACTCGGCACGCCTTACAGTCGCTACGCCCACGCTTGCCGCTTCGGCCAGATCCTTCGCGCTCCAACGGACCAGTGCCCGCGCGGCTCGCATCTGGGCGCCGGTGATATCTTTCAGATCATGTGATTGCAAAGTGATCTCGGGTCAGTTAAAAGGTCACGATAGACTGGCCGCTTCAGCCGCTCGCAACGACCCAGGTCCTTGCTGATATCGGCCGTTGCGGGAATACGGCTGGGCGACGTGCGCTTGCACGCAACCCGGCTTGACCACAGCCAAGCTGTTGGGAGCTCGGATCCATGGCTGATTCCGACAATACCACGACTTTGCCCTTCGTCACGCACAAGAGGGGGGCCGCGCAATCGGCGAATGCGATCAACGAAGCGCCAGCAGAAACGGAAATCCGGACTGATGCTATCGTGGCAGCGAAAGAGCCGACTGTTCTCGCCGCAAGCCGCAACGACCCGGAATTGCAACCGGCTGCCCTGCGCGATCCCGCGCTTCTGCTGGTGAGCGACTGGCAAATGGCTCGGTACATCTCCCTGCTGCTATGCCGCGTGCAGCAGCGATTGGAGACCCAAATCATGGTCAATCCCGGAATTCAGGGATTGACCGCAGCTTCACTGACGCGAGTTCGACACCAGACCGCGCTCAGTCTCGGCGGTCCATGGGACTATGCAGTTGCGCGTGAGGCTGAGGTCTTTGCGATGACTGGGCTGCTGCCGGTTTTTCGGACACGAGGTTAAGCTAGCATAGCTTGTTCCTCGAA
>NZ_BSNY01000072.1 GCF_030160235.1 Mesorhizobium huakuii | reverse complement strand
ATCCGGTTCGTGATCTCTACCTCACCCCACGCGCCCATCCCGCGCAGCGGGTTCGTTCAACGGCCAATTTCAGTCGTCCCGATCACATGCAGGGGCGTAAAATCGGCGGTGCATTGTGGGGCAGGGAAGGGCGCATTTCTTCCCCCTAAAAACGACCTCACAGGTCATTGGCTAATTTTGCTTCTATCACCCCGTGGCGCGCCCAGTTTGGCCCGCGAACACGAATGCTTAAGTCACGCATATTCAAAGCGATTTTGATTTGAGCGTGACAGGGCGTGATCGAGCATGCCAGACGGGTATCGAGAGGGCTCGTTGTGCAACTTCCTCTCGACGTAAGCTATCTTGTTGAAATATATCGTAAAAATCCCTATACCAGAGAACGTGAGGGCCGGCTTCTGGGGGCGGTATTGGATGCTCCTCCGTCACTAACCACGCTCACTCACCGCCGTTCATGCTGAAGCGCTTTGACGCACGGCACGCCACTGTATTCTTTTGATCCCACGTCTCCAGTTCCTCAATTGGATACAACACGGCTTTGCCAAGCTTGACGTACGCCGGTCCAATTCTCTTGGCTCGCCAATTTCGCAGCGTTCCAAGAGAGATGGTGCCGCGATAGCGTTCCCAGACTTCCTCAGCTGTCAAAAACTTCCTGTTGTCCATCAAGCTTCCCAAATGTCCGACTTCGGAAACATGGGAGCAGGCTCAAGCACGCTCCCAAACCCTTGGTCATGCAGTTGCGTGGCCATGAGTAGGTATGCGCATCGGAGATAAAAGCCGCTGGGTGAGGGAATAGAAGCAGTGGATATGTCTGGATAGAAATCGGATCAACTGCCAACAGAGTGTGCAAGGCCGGTCGACCCGAGCCAACCGGAGAATGAGGAGTGCGATCTCCGGTCCCATCGCATCGACCCGTTAGTTTTTGGGTTGATGTCAGAGACGAATTGGATGAAGGCGACGCCTTTCAGCGAGTTTGAGCCAGGCAAGAAGGCTGAGCGGGGCGAGCGCAAAAAACACGAGGCGAACTACTCTCGAAATCTCATCCCCATGTCGCAATCTAGAAGTGACTGGATAGTCAGAGGATGACCGCTCGGTGACCACGAGTTGGGAGCCGAGGCCGTCGTCGATCATCGCCAAGCGGCCCGATGATTGTATAAGTTGCCGCCCCACTAGGAAAAAGGCCGGCGCCCTCGCTGGGAGGTTGCCCGAATGGCGCCGGCCAGACGGTCCTTTTCAGGTCCGCCGCTCTCCAAACATAGCTGAGTCTTTCCGTTGCGTCAGGTCGTGGCGGACTACGCTTTGGCTTTCCGCTTCCCAGGTGCCTTCTTGGCTGGTGCGACGGGTTTAGCCTTGTGCGTATTCCGACGAAGCCGGCCATCGATTCCGATTTGAAGCCGGCCAGTCATTCCGA
>NZ_BSNY01000071.1 GCF_030160235.1 Mesorhizobium huakuii | reverse complement strand
AATGGCTTAACGGACAGTGTTCGCTATCCGTTCACGTCCAACTGTTCAAGTTGGGCCAAGCTTTTCAGCCCAGTACGGCACCAGCGTTGCATGGATCGAACCGGTCACGGGGTCCTCGGGAATGCCCGCTGCCGGAGCGAAGTAGCGCGACACGAAATCATGGCCGCCGCCTCGCGCTGTCACAACGACACCGAGCGGGTCGAAGGCCGCGATCTTGAATAGGTCGGGAACGAAAGATCGCACGGCGGCTTCATCGGCAAGCTCGACGAACAGATTCTCGAAATTGCGAAAGCACGCGACTGGTCGGGCCGATACACTATGCTTGAGCGTGCGCGTCAATTCGACATCGAGCGGCTGTGGCGGGAAGCATGGCAGGTCAAGCCGATAAGCACCGTCATGTTGCGAAACTTTGATTTCGCCGACCCGCGTCGCAAAGGCCATGTCGCCAGAAACGTTGTATGCTTCAGCAAGCACATGCGCCGTGGCGAGCGTCGCGTGGCCACAGAACTCGGCCTCGTGCACCGGCGTAAACCAGCGCAAGTCCCAACCCGTGCCGTTCGGTCGCGCGAAGGCGGTTTCAGCCAGATTGTTCTCGTTGGCAACGGCCTGCATGACCTCTTCCGGCAGCCAGTCCTTCATAATGAGGACGGCCGCGGGGTTGCCCTGAAAAATCCGATCGGCAAATGCATCGGCCTGATACATGGTCAGTGTTGGCACATCTCTCTCCCGATCCGCCGTTGAGCATCCAGGCGGCAACGGCGCATTAGAAACTGATTTCTGGCCGGGTCACCATCAGCCAGAGAATGGCCAGCACAGCGCCAAAGGCCGGGAAGCCGCAGGCAAACCAGATGCGAAACAGGCGTTTCTCCTCGGCGGGCAGCGGCGCGTTTTCGATGGCCGCCTGCCGCGCCAGGTTGCGGATCCGGATCTGAATCCAGACCACCGGCAGCCAAAACAGGCCGGTCACGACATAAAGCAGCAAGGACAGCACGATCCAGCCTTCGTTGAGCGGCCAGCCCACGGCCCGCGCCAGCAGCATGCCCGTGATCGGCTGCACGATGACGGCGGTCGCCGTAAAAATCGTGTCGGCGATGACGACCGTGCCCGCGACATGGGCGACGAGATTGGCGCGGCCGCTGCGCTGCGCCATCACCATGAAGAAGGCGATGCCGGCGCCGGTGCCGAACAGAACCGTGGCGCCGATGACATGCGCCCAGCGCAATATGTCAACCCACGGGCTCATCGCTCGTCGAGCACCGCCAGAGCTACCAGCACCAGGCAAAGCGTGGGGATCGTCTTGACCAGCGGCCCCAGCGGATCAAGCCACAGGCCGGGGACAAGAAGCGTCGCACCCGCCAGATAGGACAGCGTGATCGCAATCATCGCCAGCAGCGCGCGCCGAGCCAGGGAGCGGACCACGACAGCCGCGCCAACCAGGATATCCGCCGCACTTCCGGCCAGGACCGCGATATGGGCGAGGCCGGCCGACACGCCATGCGAAACAAGGATATCCGCCGCCGCCTCTTGCCGCATCAGGCCGATGGCACCCGAAACAAGCCAGAAAAGGGACAGGCACGCGAAGATGACAGGCTTTGCCAGCCAGAGGCGGGCGAACCATCGTTCCTGGACGTTGGCGGGCATGTCGGCCAGCGTTGCTTCCAGCGGCTGAAGCGGACGGTCGGAAATTCGGTTCCAGGCCGCCGCATCCCCCGTGACGCCGCGCGCCACCGCGGCAAGGGCTGCGCTGCGCAGTGGCGACCGCCAGCCAAGCACGCCGAGCATATCAGCAACGGCGCCCGCAAGCCGGCCGAGAATGGCTGGCATCGGCACCACTCTCGCCGGCGGCAGACCAAGCCGCGCACGCAACGTGGAGAGGACCTCGGCGAGCGGTCTGGCATTGGCTTCGACGAGATCGACGGCAAGCCGGGGCGGCAGCGATCCGGCGACCGCGCGTCACACCGCTTCGGCAACGTCGGTGACAGCCACGGTCTGGATCGGCTGGCGCGGCATGACGGCCGGAATAAAACCGGGGAATGCCGCAAGGGCGCGCAGAAGTGCCGTCCCGCCATAGGCGGCCGGCGCGATCACCAGGCCCGGCCGCAGGATGGTCCACTCCAGCGAGGAGCTTGCGACGGCCTTGTCGCCTTGCGCCTTGGTGCTGAAGAAAGGATTTTCCGAAGCGAGATCGGCGCCGATCGCGGAGATCTGCGCAAAGCGGTGTACACCGGCCTGTTTGCAGGCCGCAACGAGTGCCACCACCGAGGCCCGGTGAACGGCGTCGAGGCTGTCGGGCGGGCCATCCTGCAAGGCGCCCGCCGCGTTGACCACCGCGTCCATTCCGGCAACCACCGGCCGCCAGACTTCGGCGGCCAGCAGTTTCGACATGTCCGCCGCGATCCAGTGAACCGCCGGCCGGCGTCGCCCGGCATCCCTGATATCGCGGCCGAGACCGGTCACATGATGCCCGTCGCGAAGCAGACGACCGATGATAGCGTCCCCGATCAACCCATAGCCGCCGAGGACGAGAATTTTCATATCATGGCTTTCAGGCCGCTTCGAGCGCCGCCTTCACAGCCGCTATCGCATCATTGGCCTTCGAGGCATCCGGGCCGCCGGCCTGGGCCATGTCGGGCCGACCGCCACCACCTTGCCCGCCCAAGGCGGCGGAGGCGACGCGCACCAAGTCGACAGCGCTGAAGCGGCCGACGAGGTCGTCGGTGACGGCGACGACGACGCTTGCCTTATTGTCCTCACCGGCACCGACGAAGACGACCACGCCGGAGCCGAGCGAGGTCTTGCCGGCATCGGCCAGCGGCTTAAGATCCTTCGGCGAGACGCCGGAGACGGCCTTGCCGAGGAAGCCGACGCCGGCGACCGTCTCGTTCTCCGAGGGCGCACCCGCCGCGGCACCGCCGCCGAGCGCCAGTTTCTTGCGCGCTTCGGTCAGGTCCTTCTCGAGCTTCTTGCGCTCTTCGAGCAAGGCCTCGACGCGCGCCGGCACGTCGGCCGGCGAGATCTTCAGCACGGCTGCCGCCGCCTTCAGGCGCCGATCCTGCTCGTCGAGATGTTTTCTGGCCGCCTCGCCGGTCAGCGCCTCGATGCGGCGCACGCCGGCGGCGACCGCGCTGTCGGAGACGACGCGGACGAGGCCGATATCGCCGGTCGCCCTGACATGGGTGCCGCCGCAGAGTTCGACCGAATAGGGCCGGTTGGCCTTGGCGCCATGCAGCCCCGTGCCCATCGACACGACGCGCACCTCGTCGCCATACTTCTCGCCGAACAGCGCCATGGCGCCCTCGGCGATGGCGTCGTCGACCGACATCAGGCGCGTGGTCACCGGGCTGTTCTGCACGACGATTTCGTTGGCCATGCGCTCGACCTCTTCAAGCTCCTCTGCCGAGATCGGCTTGTTGTGCGAGATGTCGAAGCGCAGGCGCTCCGGCGCGACCAGCGAGCCCTTCTGCGCGACATGGTTGCCCAGCACCTCGCGCAGCGCTTCATGGATCAGATGCGTGGCGGAGTGGTTGGCCCGCAGCCTGGTGCGGCGCGCATGGTCCACCTTGAGCTCGACGGCAGCGCCGGTCTTGACCGTGCCGCTCGCCACCTTGCCCAGATGCACGAACAGCCCGTCGGCCTTCTTCTGCGTATCGGCGATCTCGATCGAGAACCCTTCGCCCGAGATGATGCCGGTGTCGCCCATCTGGCCGCCGGACTCGCCATAGAACGGCGTCTGGTTGACGACCACGGCAATGGCGTCGCCCTTGCCGGCGCTGTCCACGGTCTTGCCGTCCTTGACCAGCGCCTGGATGAGGCCTTCCGCCTGCTCTGTCTCGTAGCCGAGGAATTCGGTGGCGCCGGTCTGTTCGCGCACGGAGAACCACACCGTTTCGGTGGCGGCTTCGCCGGAGCCGGTCCAGTGCTTGCGCGCCTCGGCCTTTTGCTGCTCCATCGCGTTGGTGAAGCCGGCCAGATCGACCGAGATGTTGCGCTGGCGCAGCGCGTCCTGCGTCAGGTCGAGCGGGAAACCGTAGGTGTCGTAGAGCTTGAACGCCGTCTCGCCGTCCAGCATGTCGCCGGCATGGAGTGTCTCGGTTGCCTCCGATAGCAGGCCGAGGCCGCGCACCAGCGTCTTGCGGAAGCGCGTCTCCTCGAGCTTCAGCGTCTCGGTGATCAGCTGTTCGCCGCGCGGCAGTTCGGGATAGGCCTGGCCCATCTCGCGCACCAGCGCCGGCACCAGCTTCCACATCAGCGGCTCGTTCGCGCCGAGCAGCTGCGCGTGGCGCATGGCGCGGCGCATGATGCGGCGCAGGACGTAGCCGCGGCCTTCGTTCGACGGCAAGACACCGTCGGCGACCAGGAAGGAGGACGAGCGCAAATGATCGGCGATGACCCGGTAGGACGCCACCGTTTCCGCATCAGGCGCGCGCCCGAGCGCCGAAGACGCCGCATCGATCAGGTGCCGGAACAGGTCGGTCTCGAAGACGCTTTCCACGCCTTGCAGGATAGAGGCCATGCGCTCCAGGCCCATGCCGGTGTCGATGGACGGGCGCGGCAGGTCGATGCGCTCCTCCTTCGTCACCTGTTCATACTGCATGAACACCAGGTTCCAGAATTCGAGGAAGCGGTCGCCATCCTCTTCCGGGCTGCCGGGAGGCCCGCCCCAGATGTGCTCGCCCCGATCGATGAAGATTTCCGAGCACGGCCCGCAAGGACCGGTATCGCCCATCGCCCAGAAATTGTCCGAGGTCGCGATGCGGATGATGCGATCGTCCGAGAAGCCGGCGATCTTCTTCCAGAAGCCGGCCGCCTCGTCATCGGTGTGGTAGACGGTGACCAGCAGCTTGTCCTTCTTCAGCCCGAACTCCTTGGTGATCAGGTTCCAGGCAAGCTCGATGGCGCGCTCCTTGAAATAGTCGCCGAAGGAGAAATTGCCGAGCATCTCGAAGAAGGTCAGGTGGCGCGCGGTGTAGCCGACATTGTCGAGGTCGTTGTGCTTGCCGCCGGCGCGAACGCTCTTCTGGGCGGTGGTGGCGCGCGAATAGGACCGCTTCTCCAGACCTGTGAAGACGTTCTTGAACTGCACCATGCCGGCATTGGTGAACATCAATGTCGGATCGTTGCGCGGCACGAGCGGGCTCGAGGCCACGACCTCGTGGCCCTCCTTGCGGAAATAGTCGAGAAAGGTCGACCGGATCTCGTTCACGCCACTCATGACTGCTGCCTTTTCGCGAAAACCGCCGGCGCGGCCGGCGGAAACTGGTCCCTGCTTTGCAGAAATAGACTTGGCCTTTTAGCGGGCACGCTCCAGCCTGTCCAGAAACACGGGACTGGGCCAATCCTGGGAGTCCATTGGTCCGCCAAAAACGAAAACCGCCGGCGCGAAGGCCGGCGGTTTTGGACGCGGTACTAAAGAACTCGATTACTTAAGCATCAGGCCATAGGCCACCTTTATGGCCGAACTCTGACCATTGCCTACATCGCGCCGGCTTCGTCCTCAAAACCGTCGTCGCCGCCTTCAGAGCCGCCATTCTCGAGGAACTTTTCGGCGATCAGCCCGGCATTCTGCCTGAGCGCCAGTTCGATCTCGCGTGCGGTATCGGGATTGTCGCGAAGGAACAGTTTTGCATTTTCGCGGCCCTGGCCGAGGCGCTGCGAATTGTAGGAGAACCAGGCGCCCGACTTCTCGACCACGCCGGCCTTGACGCCGAGATCGACCAGTTCGCCGGTCTTGGACACGCCCTCGCCATACATGATGTCGAACTCGACCACCTTGAAGGGCGGTGCCAGCTTGTTCTTGACCACCTTGACGCGGGTCTGGTTGCCGACGACCTCGTCGCGGTCCTTGACCGAGCCGATGCGGCGGATGTCGAGGCGCACCGACGCGTAGAATTTCAGCGCGTTGCCGCCGGTCGTGGTTTCGGGCGAGCCGAACATGACGCCGATCTTCATGCGGATCTGGTTGATGAAGATGACCATGGTGTTGGAGCGCGAGATCGAAGCGGTCAGCTTGCGCAGCGCCTGGCTCATCAGTCGAGCCTGCAGGCCCGGCAGCGAATCGCCCATCTCGCCTTCGATTTCGGCGCGCGGCGTCAGTGCCGCGACCGAATCGACCACCAGCACGTCGATGGCGCCGGAACGTACCAGCGTGTCGCAGATCTCCAGCGCCTGCTCACCGGTGTCGGGCTGCGAAATCAGCAGGTTTTCAAGGTCGACGCCGAGCTTGCGGGCATAGACCGGGTCGAGCGCGTGCTCCGCATCGACGAAGGCGCAGATGCCGCCTTTCTTCTGGGCTTCGGCCACCGTGTGCAGCGCCAGCGTCGTCTTGCCCGAGCTTTCCGGTCCGTAGATCTCGATGATGCGGCCGCGCGGCAGGCCACCAACGCCAAGCGCGATGTCGAGGCCGAGCGAGCCAGTCGGCACCGTTTCGATCTCGACGACCTGCTCGTTCGCGCCGAGCCGCATGATCGAGCCCTTGCCGAAAGCCCGCTCGATTTGCGACAGCGCCGCATCCAGAGCCTTTGATTTGTCCACTGCCTTGTCCTCTACAAGCCGCAAAGAATTCTGAGCCATGATACATCACCCCTTGGTCGTCAATGAAGGCCGGACAATCCGTAATCCCTGCCATTTTGTACCTTTTTTGTTCTCGTTTGGCAAGAGGGACCAAATATCTGGAAAACAAGTCATATCCGGATTTGTTCTTTTTTCGTACCAAGAGATCGAACAGGAATGCACCCCGCATTGGGCCAGACTGCCCGATTGTATCGATCCGCCGAATCGCCATCTTGCTGGCGAAGGTTTCCGACGCAGTGTAGCGCTTGTGCCGCTGCAATAACAAAGGGCATATCGCCGGCATGGTGAAATCCGTAGAGATACTGGCCGTGGGCGGCGCCCATATCGACCGGCGTGGCCAAGTGTCGGGCCTGTATGTGCCGGCCGCGTCCAATCCCGGCACGATGCGCGAGGATGTCGGCGGCGGCGTGTTCAACGCGCTGCGCAGCATAGTGCGGCGCGGCGTATCGGGCTCCCTGATGTCGATACGCGGCGGCGATGCCGGAGCGGACACTATTTCGAGGGCCATCGCGCAGGCAGGCATCGCCGACCTGTCGGCGGTCTTCCTCGACCGCGCGACGCCGAGCTACACGGCCCTGATCGATCGCGAGGGCGAGCTGATCGTCGGCTTTGCCGACATGGCGCTCTATGATCTGGCGTTTCCCAAGCAGATGAGGCGCTCCAAGGTCCGCGAGGCGATCGCTGCCGCCGATGCCATACTGTGCGACGCCAATCTGCCGTCGGCGGCGCTGGAGCGGCTGGTTTTGCTTGCCGCCGGCAAGCCGGTGTATGCCATTGCCATTTCGCCGGCCAAGGTGGTGCGGCTGATACCGGTGCTCGGCACGCTGACGCTGGTCTTCATGAACCGGCGCGAGGCCGTCGCGCTGGCCGGCGTCAACGCAAATGCCGCTGAACGAGACGTCGTCGACGGCTTGCGATGCAGCGGCCTTGCCAGCGGCGTCGTGACAGCAGGCAGCGCGCCAGTGCTGGGTTTCGACGAGACAGGCGCTTTTTCAATTCAACCACCTGCCCCCAGAAACGTTGCTGACGTCACCGGCGCCGGCGATGCGCTGGCGGGTGCGACGGTGGCAGCCCTGTTGCGCGGCCTGCCGCTGCGCCAGGCCTTGCGCGAAGGCGTCGCGGCGGCGACGCTGGCCATCGAAAGCGTCAACGCCATTCCCGATTTCACCGCTGCAAGCTTCGCGGAAGCGCTGGCTCTTGTGCCTGATGCCAGGGAAGTGGCATGAGACCGGCAAATTCATAGTACCGCTGTGTTGCCGGGCATCCCTACGCGCCGCACCGTGAGTTGGAGATCGAGATGACCCCCGAAACCGCCCGCCCCTTCATCGACATCCACGCGCCGGTGGCGCAAGCCCTGGCCGCCGGGCGCCCCGTGGTGGCGCTGGAGAGCACCATCATCACCCATGGCATGCCCTACCCCGACAATGGCGCCATGGCGGCCAATGTCGAGAAGATTATCAGCGACGGCGGCGGCGTACCGGCGACAATCGCCGTGGTTGGCGGTCGCATCAAGATCGGCCTGTCCGACGGCGAGCGCGAATCGCTCGCCATGACGGGTGATGCCATGAAGCTGTCGCGCGCAGACCTAGGCTTTGCCGTCGCGCAAGGACGCACCGGCGGCACGACCGTCGCCGCCACCATGATCGCGGCTGAAATTGTCGGGATAAAAGTGTTCGCCACCGGCGGCATTGGCGGCGTGCACAAGGGCGCCGAGAAGAGCTTTGACATCTCGGCCGATCTCGACGAATTGGCGCGCACGCCGGTCATCGTCGTCTCGGCCGGCGCCAAGGCGATCCTCGACATCGAAAAGACGCTGGAAGTGCTGGAGACGCGCGGCGTGCCTGTTGTCGGCCATGGCTGCGAGACGATGCCGGCCTTCTGGTCGCGGCAGTCGCCATTCCGTGCGCCGCTGACCCTTTATAAGCCCGAAGAGATCGCGCATTTCTTCCGGACGCGGCAAGCACTGGGCTTGGGTGGCGGCATGTTGATCGCCAACCCGGTGCCGGAAAACCACGAAATCCCGGCCGAGGAGATGGCCGGCTATATCGAGGCGGCTCAAAGGGCGGCCGAGGCGCTCAACGTGACCGGCAAGGCGGTGACGCCGTTCCTGCTGGGAAAAATCCTGGAGCTCACCGGCGGCCGCAGCCTCAAGACCAACATCGCGCTGGTCGAAAACAATGCGCGGCTGGCGGCCGAGATCGCCAAGGCGCTGTAGTTCACTTCCCTGTGCGCCGCCCCGCCTCATACGCCCGGCGTGCCCACACCGTCATTTCGTCGGGATCGTCAAAGGCGCTGTCGGGAATGCTCCAATAGGGCATGGCGACCAGCTTGCCGTGGCGCTTGCCGGTATAGGTCCATTGCCTGCAGCCCGCGGCTTCGAAATCGGGGGCGCTTTCCTCGTCGGCCTTGAGCAGCAACTCGCCCCTCAGCACGATGGCGACGATGACGCCGTCAAAGTAGATGCCCTTGCCGCCGAACAGTCGGCGGATGCTGACCGGGCCTAGCCCTGAGAACAGTTCGGCGATGCGTTCATTGTCCATGCCGCGATCATGTCATCGGCATTTGACATTGTCATCGCGCAACCAAAATCATGCTGACAGGTTGAGACCGTTCCATCGGAGTTTTTGCCATGCCGCTTCTGCTCAAGGGGTCCTGCCGCTGCAACGCCGTGCGTTTCGAGGTGGAAAGCCACACGCCCGTGCCATTCATGCTGTGCTACTGCTCGATCTGCCGCAAGCAGCAGGGCGGCGGCGGTTTCGCCATCAATCTCGGCGCCGACTACGAAACCCTGAACATCCGGGGCAAACGAAGCCTCGGCGTCTACCGCGCCGAGATCGAGGATGACGAGCATCCCCATTGCGAGGTCTCGACAGGCGAGCGCAATTTCTGCCGCAAATGCGGCTCAGCGCTCTGGCTCTACGACCCGACATGGCCGGAACTGGTGCATCCTTTCGCCTCGGCCATCGACAGCGACCTGCCGAAACCACCTGAAAAGGTGCATCTGATGCTGAAATACAAGGCGAACTGGGTCGAACCCCATATCGGCAGGGGCGACAAGACGTTCGATGTCTATCCCGAGGAATCGATCGCGGACTGGCACAAGCGGACGGGAATGTGGGTGGAGTGAGCGCTCTTCGGCCCGTAACGGGGCGAAGGAAAGGCTCAGTCGTCGGCCTTCGCCAAAGCCGCAAGCGCCTCACCGCTCAGCCGAAAGAAAACCTTGTCCGGCTGCCGCGTACCGCCAAGGCCGCCATAGAAGGTCAGCAGCCGCTCATTTCCACCGTCGGCTGTCCAGTCGACGCGGCCATGGCCGCGCTGCAGGGCGGTACGCGCCAGCGTCTGCATCAGCAGGCGTCCGGCACCGCTGCCGCGATAGGGCCCCAAGACGAACAGCTCTTTCAGGAAGAAGCCGGCTCTCAAGCCGGGTCCGGGATAGATTGTCGAGCAGATGGCAAAGCCGATGATCCTGTCCGTTTCGGCGACCAGGATCTCCACGCCCGGCGGCAAAGTGGCAAGATCGGCAAGGATGGTCTCGAACGGCGGACACGGCACCCGGTAATGCCGCTGCATCTCCTCGAAGAGGCGCGCCAACGCGGCATTGTCGGCGGGCAGATGCGGCCGGACTGATATCGCAACAGTCACGTTTTCGACGGCCATCCGGTCACGGGCTCGATGCAATGTGGATGTGAAAACTCAGCCCGGGGTTCAGGCCGAGGCGCGGGCTTCCGCCAACGCCTTGAGATCGGCCGGCTTCAGTTCGACGGATTCGCCGCAGCCGCAGGCCGAACTCTGGTTCGGGTTGTGGAAGGTGAAGCCGGTGCGCAGCGTCGTCTGTTCGAAATCCATCTCGGTGCCGAACAGGAAAAGCGCTGCCTCCGGCGCGACATAGACATGGGCGCCGTCACGCTCGATGTGATCATCCTTGGTGTTGGGCTCGTTCACCAGATCGACCGTATATTCCATGCCGGCGCAGCCGCCCTTCTTGATGCCGAGGCGGATACCGTGTGCATTATCGCGGGTGGCGACGATCTCGCGCACCCGGTCGGCGGCCTTTTCGGTCATCGTGATGACGGCGAAGCGTCCCATTCTCTTTCCTTCTCCATTCCATGCAGGTTCAAGGCCTGCCGAATGATTCCTCACCTAAAATGGTGAAGTTTTACCCCTGGCGCAAGTGTACCAGGCTCGACGCTAGTACCAGCCCACCGCCACCTGCGCCTCTTCCGACATGCGGTCGGGCGACCAGGGCGGGTCGAAGGTCATGTTGACCTCGACGCCGGACACGCCTTCGACGGCGCCGACGGCGTTTTCCACCCAGCCCGGCATTTCGCCGGCCACCGGGCAGCCCGGTGCGGTCAGCGTCATATCGATCTTGACCGAGCGGTCGTCCTCGATGTCGATCTTGTAAACGAGGCCGAGTTCGTAGATGTCGGCGGGAATTTCCGGGTCGTAGACCGTCTTCAGCGCCGAAACGATGTCGTCGGTCAGCCGCGCTAGCTCGTCGGCGGGAATGGCCGAGGCGGAAACGACGCTGTTGGCGGCGGGTTCCGGAGTGGTCTCGGCAGCGATGCTCGCATCATCCATTGTCGTCACCCAAAGAATTTGCGCGCTTTTTCAAGCGCCTCGGCCAAAGCGTCGACTTCGGCCCTGGTATTATACATGCCGAACGATGCCCTGCATGTGGAGGTTACGCCAAAGCGTTTCAACAGCGGCTGGGCGCAATGAGTGCCCGCCCGCACGGCCACGCCTTGCCTGTCTATCACCATCGACACGTCATGGGCATGAATGCCTTGCAGTTCGAAGGAGATGATCGCGCCCTTGCCGGGCGCATCGCCGAAGATGCGCAGCGAGTTGATGGCACGCAGCCGTTCATGGGCATAATTCTTGAGGTCTTCCTCATGCGCCGCGATGCGTTCGCGACCGATCTTTTCCATGTAGTCGAGGGCAGCACCCAGCCCGATCGCCTGGACGATCGGCGGCGTGCCGGCCTCGAAGCGATGCGGCGGTTCGTTGTAGGTGACGATGTCTTCCGTCACCTCCTCAATCATCTCGCCACCGCCCATGAAGGGCCGCATGCCCTGGAGAATGTCCTTCTTGCCGTAGAGGACGCCGATGCCCGAAGGACCGTAGACCTTGTGCCCGGTGAAGACGAAGAAGTCACAGTCGAGATCCTGCACGTCGATCGGCATGTGTACGGCGCTCTGGCTGCCGTCGACGAGCACCGGAATTCCACGCGCATGCGCGATGCGCACGATTTCCTTGATCGGCGTCACCGTGCCCAGCGCGTTCGACATCTGCGTGATGGCAACGAGCTTGGTGCGGTCGGTCAGCCGCTTCTCGAACTCCTCGATGTGGAAGGCGCCCAGATCGTCGACCGGCACCCAGACCAGCTTGGCGCCCTGCCGCTCGCGGATGAAATGCCAGGGAACGATGTTGGAGTGGTGCTCCATGATCGACAGCACGATCTCGTCGCCCTCGCCGATATTGGGCATGCCATAGCCATAGGCGACGGTGTTGATCGCCGAGGTCGTGTTGGAGGTGAAGACGATGTTGTCGGTGCTTGGCGCGTTGAGGAAACGGCGCACCGTCTCGCGCGCCTTCTCATAGGCGTCGGTCGCGGCATTCGACAGGAAATGCAGGCCGCGATGGACGTTGGCATATTCCTGGGAATAGGCATGCTGAATCGTATCCAGCACCACCTGCGGCTTCTGCGCCGAGGCGCCGTTGTCGAGATAGACCAGCGGCTTGCCGTAGACTTCACGCGACAGGATCGGGAAGTCGCGGCGGATCGCCTCGACGTCGTAGGGGGTGGTTTCGACTTTCTGGTCCATCGTCTGTCTTTCGATACCCGGGCGCCGCGTCAGCCGGCCCTTCGCTATGGCTCCGGGCGTTCGTCGCTCAAAAAGCCAAATCGTTGGCTTTTTGTCGGCCACGCCGACCGCTCCTCACCCGTGCGTTACGAACCATTCGTCGAGTCTCGCTTCCAGCGCCTCGACGATCGTCTCGTCGTCCAATTCCTCGATCACCTCGGCGACGAAGGCCTTGACCAGTAGACCGCGGGCCGACTTCTCGTCGACGCCGCGCGCCATCAGGTAGAACAGATGGTCGTGGTCGATCTCGGTCACCGTCGCGCCATGGCCGCAGACGACGTCGTCGGCGAAGATTTCGAGCTCCGGCTTGGTCGAGAACTCGCCATCGTCCGACAACAGCAGCGTGTTGCAGGCCATCTTGGCGTTGGTCTTCTGCGCGTATTGATGGACGTTGATGCGCCCCTGGAAGACGCCGCGCGCCTTGCCCGTCACCACGTTGCGGATGATCTCCGTCGAAGTCGTGTGCGGCACAGCGTGGTCCAGCACCATCGTCACGTCGCTATGGGTATCGCCGGCCAGAAGGTTGATGCCGCGCAGTTTGAAATCGGCGCCTTCGCCCGTCGTCTTGACCATCACCTCCTGGCGCACAAGCTTGCCGCCGGCATTCATGACGAACAGCGTCAGCTTCGCATTCTTGCCGATATGGGCCTTGAACTGCGCCAGATGCGTCGCCATCTCCGGCTGCTCCTGGACGATCAGCCACGTCACCTCGGCGCCCTCGCCGAGCACGAGCTGGCTGACCGAACTGACCAGAGCGGCGCCATCACCCGCCTGACGCTCGACGATAACCGCCTTGGCGCCGGCGCCGACGCGAACGGCCAGGCGCACATGGGTTTGGCCGCCGGCCTGCAAATTCTGCAGCTCGATCGGCTTTTCAAGCTCGGCGCCATCGGCAATGTCGACAAAATAACCGTCGGCGACGAAAGCGGTGTTCAGCGCGCCGATCGCATCATCGCTCCCATAGGGATCGAGCCCCGGCGCAATGCTGCCGTCGATCAACTTTTCCGACAGGCTTTGCACGGCGACACCGTCGATGGCCGGCACCTTCGCTTCGGACTTACCATTCAGGACCGGCAGAACGGCGGAGCCTTCGACGATCGGCGCGACGGCCTTGGCGAGCGCGGTGGGGTCGAAGTCCGGCACCACGCTCAACAGCCGGCGCAGATCGGTGTAGTGCCAGGATTCGACGCGCCGCGTCGGCAGGCCGTGCTTGATCGCCTCGATGGCGTCGTCGCGCTTCAGCATCACCGCGCCGTCGCCCGGCAGCAGCGACAGCCGGTCGCCGAACGCGTCGATCAACGCCGTCTCGGCCGGTGTCCGCTGCGGTTGTGTGTGCATGTTCATCAGTTTGACCTTGCCTTCTGGCATCTCACGCGGCTTCGCCGATCACGCCGGCATAGCCATTGGCTTCGAGGTCGAGCGCCAGCGACTTGTCGCCTGATTTGATGACCTGGCCCTTGTAGAGCACGTGCACGCTGTCAGGCACGATGTGCTCGAGCAGGCGTTGGTAGTGGGTGATGACCAGGAACGCCCGGTCCGGCGCACGCAGCGCGTTGACGCCGTCGGAAACGATCTTCAGCGCATCGATGTCGAGGCCGGAATCGGTCTCGTCGAGCACGCACAGCTTCGGCTCCAAGAGCTTCATCTGCAGGATCTCGGCGCGCTTCTTCTCGCCGCCGGAGAAGCCGACATTGAGCGGCCGCTTCAGCATCGCCATGTCCATGCTGAGCGAGGCGGCGGCTTCCTTCACCCGCTTCAGGAATTCCGGGATTTTCAGCGGCTCCTCGCCGCGCGCCTTGCGCTGCTCGTTCATCGCTACTTTCAGGAATTCCATCGTCGCCACGCCCGGTATTTCCATCGGGTACTGGAAGGCGAGGAAGATGCCTGACGTGGCGCGCTCGGCCGGATCCATTTCGAGAATCGACTGGCCATTGTAGAGGATGTCGCCTTCGGTGACTTCGTAATCCTCGCGGCCGGCAAGGATGTAGGACAGCGTCGACTTGCCCGAACCGTTCGGGCCCATGATGGCGGCGACCTCGCCGGCCTTCACCGTCAGGTTCAGGCCGCGGATGATTTCGGTGCCATCATCGACGATGCGGGCGTGCAGGTTCTTGATCTCAAGCATTCTTTTGTTCCTGAATATCTGTCCGGTCAGCCGACCGAGCCCTCAAGCGAGATACCGATCAGCTTCTGCGCCTCGACCGCAAACTCCATCGGCAGCTGCTGGATGACGTCCTTGACGAAGCCGTTGACGATCAGCGCGATCGCTTCCTCCTCGGGAATGCCGCGCTGCATGACGTAGAATTTCTGGTCCTCGGAAATCTTCGACGTCGTCGCTTCGTGCTCGAACTGCGCCGTCGAGTTCTTGGCTTCCATGTAGGGCACGGTGTGCGCGCCGCACTGGTCGCCGATCAGCAGACTGTCGCAGTTGGTGAAGTTGCGGGCGTTGGTCGCCTTGCGGTGCGCGGAAACCTGGCCGCGATAGGTGTTCTGCGAGAAGCCGGCGGCAATGCCCTTGGATATGATGCGGCTCGACGTGTTCTTGCCGAGATGGATCATCTTGGTGCCGCTATCGACCTGCTGGTAGCCGTTCGAAACGGCGATCGAATAGAACTCGCCCGAGGAATCGTCGCCGCGCAGGATGCAGCTCGGATATTTCCAGGTGATCGCCGAGCCGGTCTCGACCTGCGTCCACGAGATCTTCGAACGGTCGCCACGGCAATCGCCGCGCTTGGTGACGAAATTGTAGATGCCGCCCTTGCCCTCGGCGTCGCCGGGGTACCAGTTCTGCACGGTCGAGTATTTGATCTCGGCATCGTCGAGCGCCACCAGTTCGACGACCGCCGCATGCAGCTGGTTCTCGTCGCGTTGCGGCGCCGTGCAGCCTTCGAGATAGGAGACGTAGGCTCCCTCCTCGGCGATGATCAACGTGCGCTCGAACTGGCCGGTGTTCTTCTCGTTCATGCGGAAATAGGTCGACAGCTCCATCGGGCAGCGCACGCCCTTGGGCACGAAGACGAAGGAGCCGTCGGTGAAGACAGCCGAATTCAGCGTGGCGTAGAAATTGTCCGAGGTCGGCACGACCGAGCCGAGATATTTCTGCACCAGTTCAGGATGCTCGCGGATGGCTTCCGAGATCGAGCAGAAGATGACGCCGGCCTGTGCCAACTCCTTCTTGAAGGTGGTGACGACGGAGACGGAATCGAACACCGCGTCGACAGCGACGCGGCCGGATTTGTAGACGTTGTCGCTGGGCTCCTCGAGTTCCGAGGCATCGGTCTTCTGCACGCCGGCGAGGATCTCCTGCTCCCTGAGCGGAATGCCGAGCTTCTCGTAGACCTTCAACAGTTCGGGATCGACATCGCTGAGCGAGGACGGGCCAGGCGTGCTCTTGGGCGCGGCGTAGTAATAGATGTCCTGGAAATCGATCTTCGGATAGTGGACGCGCGCCCAGGTCGGCTCTTCCAGCGTCAGCCAGCGCCGATAGGCTTCCAGGCGCCATTCCAGCATCCAGGACGGTTCGTCCTTCTTGGCCGAAATGAAACGGATGATGTCTTCGCTCAGGCCCTTGGGGGCCTTGTCGACAGCAATCTCGGTCTGGAATCCGTATTTGTATTGGTCGACGTCGATCTTTCGGACCCGATCGATCGTGTCCTGCACAGCAGGCATATGCGTTCTCCATCCACGCCGGGGTCAAGGCCCGACAGTTTTCAAACTATGGCACCGCTAACGGCAGCCCCTGGAGGCGCCGGAAGTGGCGTAAGTTCCATATAGTGCGTTTCGACCGGAAATTCACCCGGCCACTTGCAAACGCACGGCTCTACCAGGCTGCGAAGCCTGAATTCCTTTTCACCGCGTCAGGCGGCCTGTTCCCTACCCGCCCGGCGCTGGGCAATTCCCGCCAGCGCGGTGCGGAACAATTCAATGTCCTCGACCCCCGTCGCTGAGCCGATCGACACGCGCAAGGCGCCAAGACTGTCGCCATAGCCCATGGCTTTCAGCACGTGGCTCGGCCCGACCTTGCCCGACGAACAGGCGGAGCCGGCCGACAGCGCCACACCGGCAAGATCGAAGGCGATCTGCGCGGTTTCGGCCTTGATGCCCGCAATAGCGAAGAATGTCGTGTTGGCAAGCCTTGGCGCGCCGGTTCCAAAGATTTCCGCGTCCGGGACCAGCATTTTCGCGATGGCTTCGATCTCGTCGCGGCGCTGGCGCACCGCATCGATCGCCGGCAGTCCGGCCAGCGCTTCGCGCGCGGCGGCACCGAAGCCTGATATGGCGGCGAGATTTTCGGTGCCACCGCGATGGCCTTTTTCCTGGCCGCCGCCATTGATCAGAGGCTTCGGCATCATCAGATCGGCGGCGGCGACAATGGCGCCGACGCCCTTGGGACCGCCGATCTTGTGCGAAGACAGAATCAAATAGTCGGCGTAACCCGCTGACATGTCGATCGAAACGCGGCCCGCTGCCTGAACGGCATCGACGACAAGAATGCCGCCAGCGGCCTTGACGATTTCGGCAATGCGATCGATCGGCTGGATCACGCCGGTCTCGTTGTTGGCAGCGTGGATGGCGACCAGCGGCAGGCCGTCGGCCTTGTCGTGACCGCCAAGTGCCTCGGCCAGGGCGGCAAATTTGGCAATGCCGTTGGCGTCGACGCCGATGCGCGTCACTTGCGCCGCCGGGAAGCGCCCGCCGTTCAACAGGCAGGGATGATCGGCCTCGCAGACGTAGAGCCGGCTCATGCGCACGCTGCCGCGCCCCATCTGCCATTCGGGGGTCAGCAACGTCGAGGCGGCCTCCGTCGCACCGGAGGTGAACACGACATGTTCGGGCCTGGCATTCACCAGAGCCGCGACCTCACGCCTTGCGGTCTCGATCAGGCGTCGCGCGGCGCGGCCCTCGGCATGGACCGATGACGGGTTGGCCGCCACGTCAAGCGCCGCGACCATAGCCGCGCGCGCCGCTGGGAGCAGCGGCGCACTGGCATTATAGTCGAGATAGGCGCGTTTTGCGGCCATTTTCGTCCAGTTGATCCCGTCAGAAGCCATTCGGTCGTCGTATGGCGTTATTTCCTTGAAATTCCAAGGCGAGCCGTCCTATTTACGCGGCTTGCGGCGCGGGTGGCCGGGCTCGACGTTTGGCCACTCAGTTTTGAATAGTTCTAAACTAGCTTCTAAGAAGACGCTCGCCCTGCGTCAAGGCCAGAGGAAGACTCGTTCCGGGCGCCGCGCATTCGTATACCAAGTGGAGTATTTTATGCCTGAGGTCATTTTCACCGGTCCGGCCGGCCGCCTGGAGGGACGCTACCAGCCCTCCAAGGAAAAGAGCGCGCCGATCGCCATCGTCTTGCATCCGCATCCGCAATTCGGCGGCACGATGAACAACAAGATCGTCTACGACCTCTTCTATATGTTCCAGAAGCGCGATTTCACCACGCTGCGCTTCAATTTCCGCGGCATCGGTCGCAGCCAGGGCGAATTCGACCACGGCACCGGCGAATTGTCGGATGCGGCCGCCGCACTCGACTGGGTCCAGTCGCTGCACCCGGATTCCAAAAGCTGCTGGGTCGCCGGCTATTCCTTCGGCTCGTGGATCGGCATGCAGCTCTTGATGCGCCGGCCGGAGATCGAGGGCTTCATCTCGATCGCGCCGCAGCCCAACACCTATGACTTCTCGTTCCTGGCGCCCTGCCCGTCGTCGGGCCTGATCATCCATGGCGATGCCGACAAGGTGGCTCCGCCGAAGGATGTACAGGGCCTGGTCGACAAGCTGCACACGCAGAAGGGCATCACCATCACGCAGAAGACCTTGCCCGGCGCCAACCACTTCTTCGCCAACCACGCCGACCTTTTGATCGAGGAATGCGCGGACTATCTCGATCGCCGGCTGGCGGGCGAATTGTCCGATCCGCGGCCCAAGCGGCTGAGATAGACAGGGAAGGCGCCAGCGCCGATGTACGAGCCTCCCCATTTCCAGGAAACGCGGCCCGACGTGCTGCATGGACTGATCAGGACGCATCCGCTCGGCATGCTGATCTCGAACGGGCCCGACGGCCCGGTCGCCAACGCCATTCCTTTCCTGCTCGACGCCGCAGCGGCGTCGAACGGCAGACTGCGGGCTCACTTGGCCAAGGCCAACCCGCACTGGCGCCTCATTGCCGACAATCCGGCGTCGCCCGTGCTGATCGTCTTCCAGGGCGCCGACGCCTATGTGACGCCTTCCTGGTACGAGACCAAGCGCGAGACCGGCAAGGTGGTGCCGACCTGGAACTACGCCATTGTGCAGGTGCGCGGCACCGCAAAGGTGATCGACGACCAGGAGTGGCTGGCGCGGCAGATCGGCGATCTGACCGCTTCCCAGGAAGGGACCCGCGAAGCACCCTGGGCCGTGACCGACGCGCCCCCGCCCTTCATCCAGTCGCAGATCAAAGGCATCATCGGGCTGGAGATCGAGATCAGCGAGATCCATGGCAAGTGGAAGGTCAGCCAGAACCGCCCCGTCGCCGACCGCGCCGGCGTGGCGCAGGGACTGGAAAGCGAAGTCGCCAACGCGTCCGACATGGCTCGCCTGGTAAGGTCCTACGGCGGCCTGGACGGCAATTAATCGGGTAACGACTTATCTTTCCGGTGCAATCAGCTGGAACGATGCCTTGCGGACAGGCAACCCTGACGGCGTCGGACGGAAGATGAAGCCGAGCCGGGCGAAGACCAGTCCGCAAGCCAGAGCGAAGGCGCAGCCAAGGCCGAAGCCGGCCACCGTATCGCTCGGATAGTGCGCGCCGACGAAAACCCTGGTCGAGGCGAGACAGGCGGTGGCCACAAAAGCGATGTACCAGCGCCTCGGAAACAAAAGCAGGAGAACGCCGAACACCGCCCCCATCGTCGTGGCATGGCCGGATGGAAAACCGGCGAAGCGCGCGTCAAAGGCGAAGGGGTGGAGGGCGAGCACACCAAAATCCTGGAAGTAGAGCGGGCGGGCCCGGCCGATCGCATATTTCAGGACATTGACCAGCAGGCCCGACAGGCCGACCGCGCTCAGCACCAGAAAAGCCAGGCAAGTCCAGTTATAGACGAGCATCAGCGACCGCCGTGAAAGGCTGCGCCAATCGGTCAGATTGGCCGCGACGAGCAAAAGCGCCGACGGGATCAGGTACCAGCCGCCGAGAGCGAACTGGGTCAGGAATTCGGCCAGCCCGGCTCCCGACCATTGGCCATGGACCATCCCCGCCGGCGTATCGAGGCGGACAAATGCCACCGCTGTCAGCAGCAGCCAAACCATGCCCCATACCGGCCAGGCGATGTTGGGGTAACGCGGGGGACGAGCGGCAAAGCGACCTCTCACAATCCGCATGGTGTCGCCAAAATTGCTCAGGGATCGGCGCCCTACCCCAAGGAGCCTACCGGAAACTGAAGGGCGCGATTTTACGAGCATTGGGAATTCGACCCCATTGTTGCCGTCATGGGCATCGACGAGCCGTCATGGGGCCACACGATAGAGGCCAAGCGACAATTTGTCTCCCGACGAATAGTTGAGGCCGTCGATCTCCGCGACCCGGTTCACCGATTTGCCTTGTGCCGACAGCATGCCGTTCAGTTTCTGCTCGTCCTCGATCGGCGCCAGCCCCAACGCGCAGGCAGGATCGGCAAGCAGATGCTGCGCCACGCCACCGACATCGGTCAGCACCGTTTTCGTGCCGACCAGGAACACCAGGCTCGGCTCCTGAAACCGTGCCGAGGCCAGCACCGTCGTGTCGCAAGGCTTGTTGGCAAGCACCGCCTGCTTGATCGCCGGGCTCAGCCAGATCGGCTTCAGCGACGGCGCGATGACGCCGAACAGCAAGGCATAGGTGATGCCGGCACAGGCGGCGGTGGCGCCGATGCGGGGCAACGGCACCTGCAACTGCCGCGAAAACGCGAAGTAGCCCGTGCCCAATGCGGCGGTGGCGGCCGGTATGCTCCACCAGGAGAAGCTGTGGGTGAGGTAGATCGGGGCTCCAATGCAGACCGCCGCAAGGCCAAGGCTGACCACGGCCAGGCCGAAGGCGGTCGACCACCACAGCCATTGCTGCCAGCGCTTGAGCGGTGCATTGGCATCCTCGGGCTGCAATGTCAGCAGCCAGCCGATCAGCAGCGCCATGCCGGGATAGGCCGGCAGTACATAATGCGGCAGCTTGGTCGGGATCAGCTCGAACACCAGCCAGAACGGGATATACCAGGCGAGGCAGAAGCGCAGCCTGACATCGTCGCGCAGACGGTTGAGGGCCTGGAGGCCGGCGCCGACCGCGATCAGCCCGAACGGCCACATGAACAGCGAATAAGTCAGCATGTAGAAACCGGGCGGCAGGCCGTGCGATTCCTCGCCCGACGCGACCTTGCCGAGCATGTCCTTGCCGACTGCCTGCTGCAGGAAAGCGCCATGGCTTTTCCAGGTGATCGCGGCGAGCCAGGGCAGCGCGATCACCACGACGAGCAACAGGCCGCGCCCGATCTTTAGCTTCGACAGCCAGCGCCCGTCACGTTCGAAGGCGAACAGCGCCGCGATGGTCAGCGCCGACAGCAGCGGCGCAATCGGCCCCTTGATGAGGATCGCCGCGCCTTGCGCGATCCAGAAAATCCACCAGAGATGCCCGGCGACCGGTTCGTTGCGTCGCGATGCCAGATAGATCTGCGCCAGCGCACCTTGCGCCGCCACGCAGCAGGCCAGCAGCATCGCATCGGTCTTGGCGTCGCGCCCCTCGAACGCGGTGGCGAAGATCGCCGCCATCACCAGGCCTGCGGCGATACCGGCATTGGGGCCGAAAAGATTGGTCCCCGTCCAGGCGATCGCCAGCACCGCAATGGCAATGCCCAGTGCCGAGATCGTGCGATAGACCCAGATCGGCGCCTCGGCGCCCTTGCCGCTCAGCGTCACCGCCGCCGATTGCAGCCAGTAGATGCCGATCGGCTTCTGGTAGCGCGAGGCCTCCTGGAAGCGGATGTCGACATAGTCGCCGCTCTCGGCCATCTGCTTGGTCGCCTGGACGAAGCGCGACTCGTCCCGATCGATCGGCGGCAGCGACGCCAGCCCCGAAAGCGTCATCACCAGGCTGAACAGGAAGAGAAGAATGTAGTTCCTGTTCAACGCCATGCATCAGCCTCTCTAACCATTTTTCGAAGCGCTCAATCGACCTTGGTCATCGCCGCCTTGCGCTCATTGGCGATCAGCCAGAGATTTCTGATGTAAATGAACATGCCCATGGCCTGGCCGGCGATGAAAACCGGATCCTGGCGCTGGATGGCATAGATCAGAAGCAGGCCGCCGCCGAACAGCGAGAAGAACCAGAAGGCCACCGGCACGACGCTGCGCTTGGCCTTTTCCGAGGCGAGCCACTGCACGACAAAGCGCATGGTGAAGAAGAACTGCGCAACGAAGCCGAGCAGGATCCACGCATCGAATTGCTTGATGAAGACCTGGTGAAGCCAGGTCCCCAGTTCCTGAAGCACGTTAAACACGCTTGATTTCCTCTACTTTTGGCATTCGGCGGCGCCGGCGGCGCAGCCACCAGACACCGCCGAGATCGAGCGCGCCCTGCAGGCCGCGGTCGAAAATGCCGTAGTTTGACTTGCCGTGGCGGCGCGAGCGGTCGACGACATCGCAATGCACGACGCGATAGCCTTCCTGGATGACCAGGGCCGGGACGAAGCGGTGCGTGCCGTCGAAAAAGGGCAATTTGCGCAGGATATCGGTGTGAACAGCCTTCAGGCCGCAGCCCGTATCACGCGTCTCGTCATGCAGGATGGCGTTTCTCAGCCAGTTGGCGAAAAGCGACGCCAGTTGCTTGACCTTGCTGTCACGGCGCTTGAGGCGCTGCCCCTGGGCTGCGCCGAAATCCGGGCCGGCCTGCCGCAAGGCATCGACCAGCACCGGAATGTATTGCGGATCGTTCTGGCCGTCGCCGTCGATCGTGGCGACGATGCCGCCGCGCGCCGCCCAGGCGCCCGAACGCACCGAGAGGCTCTGGCCGGCGGACTTCTGGTGCCGCAACTCCCGCACCGGAAACGAGCGAAGTGCCGTCTGCTCGGTAAGCACGGCAGCGGTCTCGTCGGTCGAGCCGTCATTGACGATGATCAGTTCGAAATCGCGCCCGGCCATCGCCGCCTCGATCTCGTCGATCAGCAGCGGCAGGTTTGCCGCCTCGTTCCTGCAGGGAATGACGATGGATATCAATGCGTCCGGCATGTCGCGTCGGGGCTCTGTCGTCGAATGTGGCATTGATGGATGCCGTGCGGTGCCGCTCGAGGTCGTGGGCTGCAAGAACCTTTGGCGCGGCGCCTCATTACGCCAGCCGAAACGATGAAGCAAGCATTCGTGCCGGACGGCGCGATGCACCGTTTCAACAACCGGTGATCGTCAGGACATCTTGTGATCCTTCGCGCATGGCAATCCACGGCAAAACCGGATTCCACTTTTGCTGATCGCGACCTCTTGGTTGGCGCGCGATCCGACGCAAAACCGGATTCCACTTTTGCTGATCGCGCTTGGATGCTAAACGCGCGCCTTCATATAGGCCGCATCAGACCGGCCGGACGCTTTCGGGAAACAAAATATGCCTGCCTTCAAATCCGATTTCCTGCGCACGATGAGCGAGCGCGGCTTCATCCACCAGATTTCGGACGAGACCGGCCTCGACGAGCTTTTCGCCAAGGAAACGGTCACCGCCTATGTCGGCTACGATGCCACCGCCACCAGCCTGCATATCGGCAATCTGATCTCGGCGACCATGCTTTACTGGCTGCAGGAAACCGGACACCGGCCGATCGCGCTGATGGGCGGCGGCACGTCGATGATCGGCGACCCGTCCTTCCGCGACGACCAGCGCAGCCTTTTGACGCCCGAGGCGATCGCCATCAACATCGAAGGCATCAAGCGCATCTTCGGCCGCATCCTGCGCTTCGGCGACGGCCCGAACGACGCCATCATGGTCAACAATGCCGACTGGCTGATGAAGCTCAACTATGTCGAGTTCCTGCGCGACGTCGGCCGGCATTTCTCCGTCAACCGCATGCTGACCTTCGACAGCGTCAAGCTCAGGCTCGACCGCGAGCAGTCGCTGTCGTTCCTCGAATTCAACTACATGATCCTGCAAGGCTACGATTTCGTCGAACTCGCCCGGCGCCAGAACTGCCGCCTGCAGATGGGCGGGTCGGACCAGTGGGGCAACATCATCAATGGTGTCGATCTCGGCCATCGCATGGGAACGCCGCAGCTTTACGCGCTGACCACGCCGCTGCTCACGACATCGTCGGGCGCCAAGATGGGCAAGTCGGCAAAGGGTGCGGTGTGGCTCAACGGCGACCTCTTCTCGCCCTATGATTTCTGGCAGTACTGGCGCAACACCGAGGACGCCGATGTCGAGCGCTTCCTGAAGATATTCACCCGCCTGCCCCTCGACGAAATCGCGCGCCTGGCGGCACTCGGCGGCTCCGAGATCAACGAGGCCAAGAAGATCCTGGCCACGGAGACGACGGCGATCGTCCATGGCCGCGAAGCGGCGAACCAGGCCGAGGAAACCGCGCGCAAGACCTTCGAGGAAGGGGCGCTCGCCGACACATTGCCGACGGTCGGGGCCGACAAGGCAGCACTCGAAGCCGGCGTCGGCATCCTGTCGCTGCTGGTCACCGCCGGGCTGGCCGCGTCCAATGGCGAGGCGCGGCGGCACATACAGGGCGGCGCGGTTCGCATCAACGACCAGTCGGTCAGCGACGACCGCCGCACGGTCACGCTTCAGGATCTGAGTCCGGAAAACGTCGTAAAGCTTTCACTGGGCAAGAAAAAACACGTCCTGGTACGGCCGGCCTGAGGCCGTTCACCGGTACTCGAAGATCGACCTGAATATGCCCGGCGCAATCACCGACAGCGGATTGACGTCGAGCACCGGCTTGTTGGCATTGCCCCTGAGCCGGTAGGTGACGCCGATCAGGCCGCGGTCGCGGCCGTTGCCCAGAAGCGCGCCGACGATGGGCAGTTCGCCGAAGATGCGGTTGAGGCCGTAGACCGGCATGAAGGTGCCGGTCATGTCCATATTGTTGTTCTGGTCGTAAAGGATGCCCTGGAACGTCGTGCCGATGCGCGGACCGCGCAGTACGCCATTGGCCAGCTTCAAATAGCCGCCGCCTTTCTCGATCTCGGCATAACCGCGTTCGAATTTGACCCGCGACGTGTCGAGATTGCCCTTGACCGCCTGGTTGAGGCTGCGGTTGTCGCCGGCCGGCGTGGTCGAGACTATGGAGGCGAGTTTCGGTTCGTTGACGATGAAGAAGTTGCTGGTGTCGACCTTGCCTTTCATCGGCCCGTCGCCGGCCCCGGTCAGCGCCAGCATGATCGAGCCGCCTTCCATGTGCTCGTAGACGTTCAGGAACCTCAGTATCGCGCCGGCGTCCGCTGACTTCACGTTGAGCGAACGCCGGCCGTCGCCGGTTGTGTTGCTGATGGTGATGGCCGCGCCTGAACTTGCCGTGGCGCTGACCTTCAGCCCGTTCACCCTTGAGCCGGCCGCGCTGTAGTCGAGCTTCAAATTGGACAGTTGCTCGTCATGGAAGCCGGTGAGCTGCTCGACGTCGGCGCTGACGGAAATGTTGTCTGTTCCGGTCGTCTTGGTCGCGGTGTCCACATCGGACGTGAACTGCTTGATGAGCGAACGCGCGTCGAGCGCACTGCCGTTGATGTCGACGGCGTAGCCCTTGCCTGACCGCTTCACTGAAATCGCTACATCGTCACCCCGGTTCAAGGTGACCTTGCTGAACTTGGCCGACGACAGGGCGCCGTTGACCAGCACGATGCTGCCGTCGATGGAGAATGTCTTGCCGTCGAGGTTGAAATCGGACAGCGTCGTGGTGTCGCCGGCCTTGGTCATCACGAAGGTGACACTGGCGGGAACCCCTGCCCCCTTGCTCCAGCCGGCCCAGGGAATGTCCAGCCTGGCACTGGTCAGGTCGGCGGAGACGTTCTGGTTGCCGCTGCCGCTCTTGTCGATCGCGACCTTTACCGTTCCGCCAAGCAAAGGCGTCAGGCCGGGCATGGCCGCGGCACGGACCTTGTCGTCGAGCACCAGGGCCACCTTGCGGCTGCGCGGCGGCCCGTTGTCCGCCAACGGCTCGATGAGGTCGAGTTCGGCCGGAATGCCGTTGAGCGCTGCCTTGGCGGAAATCACCGCCTTTTCGGGGTCGACGGTAATCGAACCGTCGGCATCCGTCACGGTCTGTCCCTCGAACGGCTTGGCCAGCGACAGGCCGGTGTAGTCGAGCGACACCAGCCAGTCGAGCTTCGACGTATCGACGCCGGACTGCAGCGGGATGTCCGCCCGGACATGTCCAGTGACGCTGCCGGACAGGTCCTCCGGCAGGAAGCCGACATGACGCATGGCGTTGATCGGCTCGTAGGAGGCGAGTTCGGCGACAGCCGGCGCCTCGCCCTCCACATCGATGTCGAGGGCGCCGATGACCGGCGGGTGGTTCGCCGCCTTGACCGCCAGCGTACCGTTGCTGGCCGCCACGGTGCGGCCACTGGGCATGAAGACTGTGCCCGAGGCGAGCGAAATGTCGACGTCATTGCCGTGAAAGGCGACGACGCCGACCGCGTCGCGTATCGGCGGAATACGGCCTGCCGTGTCAAAGCGCGAGCCCTCGATCTGGAAGCGGCCGAACACCTCGTCGGCCGAAAGCGGCACGCCGTTGCCGAGGCGATCCGGCACAACCTGGAACTGGAGGTTGGCATCGACGACGCGGCCGCCGAACAGCTTGTCCAGCACCCAGAGCCGAGCGTTTCGGGCCGAGAACCACGGCCACAGCTGCTTGACGTGCGACACCGGCATATCATGGACGCTGAGCGCCAGATTGACCCCCGGTGCCTTGCCGTCAACGAATGCCACGGCCGCGGTGCCGAGCACCTCGCCCGAGGCAGCGGACCGAACCGCGATCTGTTCGGCCACCAATTTGTGACTCTTGGTCTGATAGACGCCGGCAATGCGGGCGAGGAAGTTCAGTGCGGGCTCAGGCGATTCCGATGGCGCCAGGGTCGAACCATCGCTGGTCAGGTCGTAACGATAGGAGGGCTCCTCGCCCGCCGCCCCTGTCGCCGGCTTTGGCCCTATCGAGCCGCCGAAATTGAAAGAGGACCGGCCGGTCTTCAAGAGCAGCCTGTCGACCTGGATTTTGTTGCTGCCATGGACAAGCGTCGCATCGACATCAACATCGGCCGGCAGCAAGCCGCGCGTGCCAAGATCGAGCACGGACCCTGCGGACGACAGGGAGGCCGCCAGCCGTGACTCATTGGTGCCGGATCCTTCCGCCCCCGTCAGCTTCAACGCGATCGCGCCCAGCTTCCCGGCGCCGGCAGCGGTGTTGTCGCCAGCCGCCAGATCGACGCTCGCAGTCAGCGCCGTCACGCGATGCGCGGCGATATCGCGGGTGGCGGAGGCGGCAACCGTGACCTTTCTGCCGTCGACATCCGCCTCCGAGGAAAACTCCACAGCGCCCGGCCCCGACTGTACGACGGTGGCGTCGGCGATCGTGACCAGCTTGATCGATCCGGTTTCAGGCAGGACGAATTCGACATTGGTGAGATCGATCCGGCGCATCGAATCTTCCCGCACGGCGTCGAGAGCGCGATGGATGTTGCCGAACACCGCGTCCGACAGTTTCTCGGGATCGACGAGGCCGTCCTCATTGCGCAATTGCGCTGTCCAGTCGCCACCGGACGGCATCGCCGCCACAACGATGCGGGCATCCGATATCCTGGCGCTGGTCAGCCGCACCTCTCCCCAAAGAAGCGGGATCAGGCGCATGCCGAAGCGGACGCGGCCGGCATCCGCCATCGGTTTGGCGTCTGATGTCTTCAGGCTGACGTCGCTGACCTGAAGCGCGACGAAGCTCGAACTGTCGAGCGTGATGCGCGCCGGCCCGACCGTCACATTAACATCGACACCGGCGAGTTTCTCGATGGCGGTCTCCGCTTCCGCCCGAAGCCGCTCGGAGCCGACTCCGGATGCCCCGACCAGATAGACAACGACCGCGGCCAGCAAGATGAACGCGACCATGCCGGCGAACACGCGCGAAAGGATACGGAAGCCGCGGCCGATCGACGCCTGACCGAGCGGTGGAACGCGGCACGCCGACGGCAAAGCCCCCAGGTCGGTGATCTCGTCACGCCTGAACCTGATCTTCTCGTGCTGCGGTTGCTCCTGATCCACGCAATCTTCCGTTGTACAAATTCGCTCGTGGACGAATCCCCGGTCGACACTATATCGGTGTGGCGTCGCGCGTAACCTCAAACAAGGGCATCGATATGGCTGACCTCGACGTGGGCGATCTTGCGCCGCAATTCGATCTGCCGCGGGACGGTGGCGGGTCTTTAAGCCTTTCGGCCTCGTCCGGTAAACCCGTCGTCCTGTATTTCTATCCGCAGGACGACACGACGAGCTGCACCCAGGAAGCGATCAGCTTTTCGCAGCTGAAACCGGAATTCGAGAAGGCAGGCGCTGTGGTGATCGGTCTGTCACCTGATCCCGTCAGGAAGCACGACAAGTTCAAATCGAAATACAACCTCACCGTCGACCTCGCCGCCGACGAGGAGCGCAAGGTGATAGAAGCCTACCATCTGTGGGTCGAGAAATCGATGTATGGCCGCAAATATATGGGCGTCGAACGCGCGACGTTCCTGATCGGCCGTGACGGGCGGATCGCCAGGATCTGGCGCAAGGTCCGGGTCAAAGGCCATGCCGAGGACGTGCTGGAAGCCGTTCGCGCGCTTTGAGTGTCGAAGGCCTATACGAGCCCGCCCTCACTCGTCGGGCGTTTGGGCTTTCGGCTGCCGCTGTGCCCGCCAGGACTTGCTGACATGGACGACACGATCGGCCAGCACGGCAAGACGGCCGCGCAGACCGCGCGCGCCGATCATCGACGACAGCGTGACTGATTGCGTGGCGAAGCGCCGCTTGAAATCCTCGCCGCCGCAGAGAAAATCGACTTTGCCGAGGCCACGGTCGAGCGACCACTGGATATAGTCCATCATCAGCACCATGCCCGGCGAGGCGCGCTCATATTCAGGATCATAGGTGGTGACGAAAGCCATCATCGTGCCGTGCTGCTCGAAATTGATCGAGACGGCGATGATCGTGTCGTCAAGCTCCAGCACGAAGATGCGCAACAGCCCGAGTTCGGCCAGCACCGAAACAAGTGCGGCGAGAACGGGCGAGCCCTCGTCGAACAGGTCGGAGGCGCGGCCATGCCGCGCGAGCCAGAGGCGCTTCAGCACCGCGACCCGTGCGAGCACCGGCTCGCGCGGGTCATCCGCACCCAGCAGGCGGAAACGCACCGCCCCGGCTTCTTCCATGAACTTGCGGCCACGGCGGTAGTTCTGCCGGGCTTTCTTGGACAGCGTCTCGAACCATTCCGCCCCGCTTTGCCAGGGGCCTACGACACGGTAGCTGATTTCACTGCGGTGGTTGGGCCGAAGCGCCTTGCCATGGCGCGAGGCCGGATCCAGCAGGGTCCGGACACCGGCATCCGGCAGCAGGCGGTTGAGATAGACGATGTCGAAGCCGCCCTGATCAAAGACATGCTGCCAGAGGCGGGCGATCACCTGCGGATCGCTGTCGGGCGCGACCAGCGCGTCGCCATAGTCGCTGTGATCCTTCGCCGCCCATTCGAGCATGCGGATGCCGGAGCGCTTGAACGTGGCGAGCGCGATGACGCCGTCGAGCCGGTCGCCGTTCCAGGCAAGCCCGATCCTGAGCGTGCGCCGCTCCTGATGCGGTGTGGTGCGCCACCAGGCCGCGATCCAGCCGGGATGCTGGAAGACAAGCCCGCCGGCTCGCTGCCAGAGCGCGGTCCAGGCCGGTGCGATCTCGGCCAGGCGCGCCGCCGACGTCACGACTTCGAAGGCGCGTGTCCGCGGGATGGCGAGCACGAAGGGAGCGTTCATGGCCGTGTCCCTTCCGATGATCGCGAGGTCCTTGGCTTCGCAGGCCGCATGCGCCTGGCAATATGCCCCCACATCCGCTTGAGCGGCATGACATAGAGGCCAGCGAGGGATTGGTAGTCGCGCACGTTGCGGTCGACCAGTCCGAACTTGAAGTCCTCGTCCGGCCTCGGCACGCACAATGTTCCGAAGAGCCGGTCCCAGAACGAGAAGAGCAGCCCGAAATTTTTGTCGTAGTGGCGCGGATCGGTGCTGTGATGCAGCTGGTGCCAATGAGGACACAGGATCACATTGTTGAGCGGGCCGAATGAGATCTTGAAATGCGTGTGCCTGACGAAATCCATCATCAGGATGTTGCGCATGACATAGACGTTGACGCCGAAGACGGTCAGTTCGGCAAGGTTCAGCGAAATCAGCGACCAGATGCCGAAGCAGACGCCCACGATAAGGCCATCCCAGGCTCGATTCATCAGCTCGTCGAGCGGGTGGACCCGGTCCTTGGTGATCCCGACCATCACCTCGGCCGAGTGATGCACCTTGTGCAGTTCCCAAAGCACCGGAAAGCGATGCTGGGCGACGTGATAGAGATAATAGGAAATGTCGTAGGCGAGCAGCATGGTGAGGGTGAAGATCAGCACCGTCATCGGCCCCGCCGGTCCCTCGACCAGAGGCGGCTGGAACTGCAAGAGCGTCGAAAACAGCCAGTTGGTCGCGTAGCCTACCGCCGAGACGAAGACTATTCCGGCGGGCAGCATCAGGAAGGGCATCAGGGCCTTTTTCGTGACCCAGAACAGCAGGTCGGCCTTCGCCGAGGGATGGGCGATGACCTCATGCGGGATGGCGAACTCGAAGAACTCCTTCCAGCTCTTCTCCTCGACCGTGCGCCAATAGGCGACGAGCGCGCTGACAAAAGCAGTCAACAGCAAAAGCCCGGTCGCCAGCAAACTGGTGCCCGAGATCTTGTCGAGGATCTTGCCAACCAGATCGCCCAGCATTCCTGCCGCCATAGTGAATCCCAAACCCCGGTACTGCTTCTAATCGAGAAGCGTCAATTAAAAGCAATCGAAGACAGTTAAGGAAACCTAGACCTTGATCGCGGCCGACATGTCGCCCTGCTGGCAGCAGATTGGCGCTCATCGCCAATGATTTCACGGCATTACGCACGCTTCCTAGGCCATCTTCATGCAATCCTTTGCGCGCGCCGCGTGCGTTTGGCGCCGGACGATCGGTCCGGCAAGCCTTTGTTAACCCTAATAATGTGTAATCAGGCTGTCGTGGTGTCGTAAACGAAAGCTTGGTCCCGTGAACGCAACCGGTCAGTCCGCAGTCTTCGGCAGGCGCAAGGAACCCCACACGGTCATCATCGCCCGCGGCAACGAGATCAGGCATTTCACGATCCGGCCCTGGCTCGCGGCATTCATCGGCTCGGCATTCGCCGCGATTGCCATAGGCTACCTCCTGGCCACCTCCTATCTCGTGCTGCGCGACGACCTGATCGGCGCCACCACCGCGCGCCAGGCGCGCATGCAGCAGGCTTACGAAGACCGCATCTCGGCGCTTCGCGCCCAGGTCGACCGCATCACCAGCCGCCAGTTGCTCGACCAGCAATTGATGGAAAACAAGGTCAGCGAACTGATTGAACGCCAGACACAGCTCAGCCAGCGCCACGGCCGCCTCGGACCGCTGCTCGAGCGCGCCGAGAACGAGGTCGGAGCAGCGCCCGCCGAGGATCCGGCCGCAGCCGCCAAACCGGACAAGCACGCCGAGGTGACCGGCAGCATCAGCCAGCCCGCCCAGAACTACGCGGTCGCGAGCCTGGGTGCCGACCTGGGTGCTGCCGATACCAGGCCTTTCTCCTTGTGGTCGACCCGCACCGATCCGCTGCCCAGCGATACAGCCGCCGATCGTGCCGACAAGCTGTTCGTCTCGATCAACCAGTCGCTAAAATCCATCGAGAACGAACAACTCACCCGCATCAGCACGCTTGCGGACAATGCCTACAAGAGCGCTGATGCCATCCAGCAGGCGCTTCAGGCGGCCGGACTGCCCGTCGACAGCGATTTCGGCAAGAACGAAAGCGACGTCGGCGGCCCGCTGATCCCGCTCGACAGTTCGATGATCTTCGACAGCAAGGTCAAGGAACTGGACGAGGCCCTGGACACGCTCGACCAGTTGAAGAAGGAAGCGCGCCAGCTGCCGCTTGCCAATCCCGCCCCCGGCCACCCCGTCACCAGCCCGTTCGGCGTGCGGACCGACCCAATCCTCGGCACCGCGGCACTGCATTCGGGCATGGATTTCAGGGCGCCCATCGGCATGGCGGCCAAGGTCACGGCGCCCGGCATCGTCACCAAGGCTGGCTGGAACGGCGGCTATGGCCGCATGGTGGAGGTCGACCACGGCAATGGCTTTGCGACCCGCTACGGGCATCTCAGCGAAATCGACGTCACCGTGGGCGAAAAGCTGGACGCCGGCGCCACCATCGGCAAGACCGGCAGCAGTGGCCGCTCGACCGGCCCGCATCTGCACTATGAAGTGCGCCACAATGGCGAAGCGATCGATCCCTTGCGCTTCCTCGCCGTCGGCAAGAAGGTCGCCCAGTATCTCTGAGGCGTGCCCGTTCCCAAGTGTGAATTCTGGGGAGGTTGTTCATTCCCGTTGAATTCTTGAGACTGGTTGGTGCGACGCATCACCTGTTTCAGGAGTTCCGAAATGAACGACCTCTCCAGAATTCACACCTAGCCTCAGGATTTGACATGGATTTCTCGCGGAAACCTGGTCAGGGTCTCATGGCCGGTTTCAGTGACCAAAATGGTCTCGCTGATCTCGATGCCCCAACCGTCCATCCACATGCCGAGGATGGAATGGACGACATTGCCGGGTTGAAGCACCGTCTCGTCGCCCGGCCTGAGGCTGATCGTGTGTTCGCCCCAATCCGGCGGATAGGCGACGCCGATAGAATAGCCGATGCGCGACTCCTTCTTCAGCCCGTAACGCTGGATGACCTTGCGCCATGCAGCCTCGACCGCCTCGGCCGACGTTCCTGGCCTCACCGCGTCGAGCACCGCGTCCATGCCCTCGATCACCGCCTTTGCCGTGTCCGCAACACGCGTCGGCGTCTTGCCAAGCTGCATCGTTCTGGCCAGCCCGGCGGCGTAGCGGCGGCAGACACCGGCGAGTTCCAGCGCAATCGTCTCGTTGTCCCCGAACCGCCTGTCGCTCCACATGATATGCGGGGCCGAGGCATTCTCGCCGCCGAGGATGGTCGGTGGAAGGGCCGTGATGTCGCCGGCAAAGTCGGGGCTGCCGGCGATCTGCGCGGCCTGGATGGAGGCGATGGCGTCGCATTCGCGCACGCCTGGCGCGATCACCTCGAAGGCCCGCGCCACGGCAGCTTCGGCGAGCGTCGACGCCTTGCGCAGATAGGCGATTTCTGGCGCCGACTTGACCGCGCGGATCCAGTTCACCAGCAGGTCGGCATCGTGCCATTTCGCATTGGGAAGGCCGGCGACAAGGCGGGCATGGCCTTTCGGCGAGAAGTAGTACGCCTCGAGCTCGATGCCGATATGCCTGTTTCCCCACCCCTTGGCGACGATCCAGTTCGCGATCCAGTCCATGGGATGGCGATCGGCGCGCTGTACATGATCCTCCGGGAAGCCAACTACATTGTCTGGCTTCATCCAGGCCGTCAGCAGTCCGCCGGCCGCATCCATGGCGCGGCCGATCCAGACAGGCTCGACCTCCTCCAACGGCACCAGCACCAGCTGGGGCGTGTAAAATGACCAGCCATCATAGCCGGTGATGTAGTGCTGGTTGGCAACGTCGTTGACGACAAGGAGCTCGAGATCACGCTTTGCCATCTCGGCACGGATCCTGCGAAGCCGCTGCTGGTACTCGTCGCGGGCGAACGGCAATTCGATCATCCTTGCTCCATGCTTTTTCGACGGTTGCGAAGCTCGCCCACCATTGAAGCGGTTTCGCCATAGCGGCAATCGGCCAAGGGCGGCACGTGAACAGGTCCTAAGCCCGAAGCGGCTTGCGGCCTTGCCGGGTGGATGGCGCTCTCGATTTATTTTTGAATTCCATTTGACTGAATAAATCTTTGGTGCGAACCTCACGTCAACCGAGGGCGCAAGGCATGGCATTGCGGGGGACCAATCAGGAGTTCGGGCGGCCGTACAACCGGCGCATCGTGCTTGAGTCCATCCGCCTGCATGGGCCGATCGCCCGCGGCGAGATCGCCAGCCGCGTTGGGCTGACCGTCCAGACCGTCTCGACCATCGTTCGCGAACTGGAAGAACAGGGCTACGTCCTCTCCATGCGCGAGGAGCCCAAGGGGCGCGGCCTGCCGCCAGCGACGCTGCGCATCAATCCCGAGGGCGGCTATGCCGTCGGCATCCACATCACCCCGCTCGGCATCGATGCCGCCTTGATCAATCTGAGCGGCGACGTGATCGAGAGCACTTACCGCGAGGCCCCTAACGCGACGCCCGACCATGCCTTCGAGCTGATCGGCGCGATGGTGATTGAATTGACCGGATTGCGGGCCGGCGGACGGGTGCTTGGGGTCGGCCTTGCCCTGCCCGGACCGTTCGGCGTCGAATCCATGAGTTTCGTCGGCCCGACGACCATGGCCGGCTGGAAGGATGTGGCGCTGCGCGAGCGGCTGGCGGCCTCGACCGGACTGCCGGCCTTCTTCGAAACCGATATGGTGGCGGCGGCCATGGGCGAGCGGCTCTACGGCCTCGGCGCTCAATTCTCCGACTACTACTACCTCTATTTCGGCGTCGGCCTTGGCGGCGTCATGGTTCATGACGGCAGCGTGCAGCGCGGCGCGTGGGGGAATGCCGGCGAGGTCGGCCACATCCCTGTCGTTCCGGGCGGCGAGGCCTGTCCCTGCGGCAACCGGGGTTGCCTCGAAAGATACCTCTCGCTCGAGGCGCTCCGGCGCTGGAATGGCACAGAGGCCGATTGGGTCACGGAAGTCTCGCCAATCTTTCACAATGCCGTCGCCGTCATCGAAAACCTGTTCGACCCCGAAACGGTCATCCTCGGCGGGCTGGCGTCCATCGACCTGCTCGAACGGCTGGCCGGTTCGACCGGCGGCCTGCACAACTCAGTCTCGGCGCGCAAGGACCGCATCGCGCCCCGGCTGATGGTCGCGCGCGGCGGGCAACATTCGGTGCTGCGCGGCGCCGCCGCCCTCGCGGTTTCCGGGGTACTGTCGCCGCGCTTCGGCCAGATGTTCGCCGCCGAGCGCGAACGCGGCCGAGATCCTCTGACGGCCAAGGAGATCGCGGCATGAGCGAGCCGCTGCTGGTCCTCGACAACGTCACCAAGAATTATGGCGCGATCGAAGCGCTGAAGGGGATCAGCTTCTCCATCGGCAAGGGCGAGGTCGTGGCGTTGCTGGGCGACAACGGCGCCGGCAAATCGACGCTGGTCAAGATCATTGCTGGTGGGTTGGAGCCGACCTCGGGCCGCATGCTGTTCGAGGGCAAGGAGTTCCTGGCGAGGTCGCCGGCCGAGGCCAAGGCGGCGGGCATCGAAACCGTCTACCAGGACCTGTCGCTCTGCACCAATGTCGACGTGGTGGCGAATTTCTTCATGGGCCGCGAGATCACCAGGAAGGTGCTCGGCATTCCCGTGCTCGACGAGCGCGCCATGGAAGCCGTCGTCGGCAAGGCGCTCGCCAGCGCCGGCACCCGCATTCCGTCGCTGCGCACCAATGTCGAGCATCTCTCGGGCGGCCAGCGGCAAGCCATCGAACTCAACCGCTTCGTTCACTGGGGCGGCAAGCTGGTGCTGCTCGATGAGCCGTTCGCCGCCCTTGGCGTCGAACAGACGCGGCGCGGTCTCGACATGATCCGCCAGGTGGCGAGCCAGGGGATCGGTGTCGTCATCATCACCCACATCATGCAGCAGGCTTTTCAGGTCGCCGACCGGATCGTGGTGATCCGGCAAGGCGTCGTGGCGGGCGATGTCGCGCGCAACAAAACAAGTCCCGATGCGGTGATCAAAATGATCACCGGGGAGACGCTTTCCGGTGCCGGACCGGCGGGCTGAGGGGCAAAAGAGGGGTCCGGCGCTAGAGGAGCGAACGACATGAAGCGAATACTTCTTGCTGTCTTCGGTATCCTGGCACTGGCCTTTGCCACGCTCACGCCGGCATTCGCCCAGTCCAAGGGGACCGTCTACTACATGGTGCCGACATTGCTCGATGAGTTCCAGACCGGCTCGGTCACCGCGCTGGAGCTGTTCCTGAAGCAGGTCGGTTACGACATAAAGACGCTGAACGCCGACAACAAGACTGACGCGCAGCAGTCGCAGATGAACGACGTCATCGCACTGAAGCCGGCGGCGATCATCCTGGCGGCGGTCGATTTCAACGCGCTGAAGCCATCGATCGAGGCCGCGCGAGCAGCTGGTATCCCCGTCGTCGAGTTCGACCGCCAGATCACCTCGACGCCTTCCGACTTCACCTCGGTGGCGGGTACCGTCGAGATCGGCCATATCGCAGCCGACCAGGCCGAAAAACTCCTGAAAGCCAAGAACGGCTCTGTGAAGGGCAAGGTACTGCAGGTGCTCGGCGATCCCGGCGATCCCTACACGCTCGACATCCAGAAGGGTTTCGAGGAGAAGATGAAGGCGTTCCCGGACGTCAAGATCATCTCGCTTCCAGCCATGCAATGGGAAGCCAGCAATGCCGGCACCATCGTCGCCGACCAGATGCTGGCAAACCCCGACATCGACCTGATCTTCAGCCATGCCGCGCATCTCTCGGTCGCCGCCGTCGCCTCGCTCGAGGCCGCCGGCAAGAAGCCGGGCGACGTCATGCTGATGAGCTCGAACGGCGCTCCGGTCGGCCTCGACCTGATCCGCAAGGGCTGGCTCAATGTCGAAGTCGAGCAGCCGCTCTACGCGCAGGCCGCCGCCGTCGCCATGTTCATGGACAAGATCGTCAAGAAGCAGGAGATCAAGCCCGGCGACTATGACGTGCTCGGCCTGAAGTCGACCGTCACCAAGGAAGCCTGGGGCCCGAACATCAAGATCCCGGGTGCCGCCATCACCAAGGAAAACGTCGACAATCCGGCCTTCTGGGGCAACCAGAAGGCGCCGACGGATACCGTCAAATCCGTCGAATAGGGCACGCCGCCTGAACCGCTCCGGGCCTCCTCGGCCCGGAGCCAATCCTCCGCAATTCCAATCCGCGCATGAGCCTTGCGAGAACCGTTCTCAGGGTCATGCGCCAGCCGGATCAGTCCATGAACCCCCGCACCCGCCAAGCCCTGGAGTTCGTCCTCGACAACCTCGTCTGGTTCATGCTGGTCTTCGTGCTGGTGGTCTTTTCCATCTTCATCCCGAACTATTTCCAGCTCGGCATCTTCGCCAACATCATCGAGGCATCCAGCGTGCTCGGCGTCATGTCGATCGGCCTGGCGCTGGTCATCATCGCCGGCCATATGGATCTGTCGGTCGAATCGGTGGCCGCACTTAGCGCCATGGCGGTCGGCATCCTGTTCTGCTCATCGGGCATCGGCCTTGGCGTTCAACTGCATCCGGAATGGCTGATGGTTCCGGTGTCGCTGCTGCTGGCGCTGGCCGTGGGCGGCCTGATTGGCGCCTTCAACGGGTTTCTGGTCGTCAAGGTCAGGATGAGCGCCTTCATCATCACGCTGGCGTCCTACATCTGGGTGCGCGGCCTGGTGCTGGTGATTTCGGGCGGCCGCTCGGCGCAGGATCTCGCGCCGGCGATCCGCTGGTTCGGCATCCAGCGGCTGATCGGCCTGCCGCTCACCGCCTGGATCGCCATCGCCTGTTTCGTCGTCTTCTCGCTGATCATGGCCAAGACACCGTTTGGCCGGCACCTGGTGATGATCGGCGGCAACGAAACGGCGACCTTCCGTGCCGGCATCCGGGTCAACCGCAACCTGATCATCGCCTTCGTGCTTGCCGGCGCCATTGCCGGCCTTGCCGGCTGGCTGCTGGCGATCCGCACCTCGGGCGCCACCGCAAATCTCGGCGTCGGCCTGCTGTTCAACGCCTTTGCCGCGGTCGTCATCGGCGGTGTCAGTCTGAAGGGCGGTGTCGGCACCCTGCCCGGCGTCTATGCCGGCGTGCTTCTGCTCTCGGCCATCAACACGGCGATCAACCTGATGGGGCTGCCGGCCAATTTCACCCAGGTCATCCACGGACTGCTGGTGCTTGCGGCCGTGCTCCTCGACGCATTCAAGCAAACCATTCGCCAAAGACTGGCATGACAGGACGGCTCGCATGACCGCACGACTGAAAGACAAGGTAGCGCTAATCATCGGCAGCGCGCGCGGCATCGGCAAGGGCATCGCACTGCGCTTTGCCGAGGAAGGAGCACGGCTCGTGCTCGCCGACAGCGAGATCGAGGCCGGGCAAGCGACCGCGGCTGAACTCGGCGTCCCGTTCATCGCCACCGACATTTCGCAAATGCGCGACGCCGAGGCCGCGGTGGCATTGGCGCTGAAGCATCACGGCCGCCTCGACATCGTGGTGCAGAATGCCGGCATCTATCCCTGGCAATTGATCGAGAACACCAGCACCGACGACTGGGATCGCGTCATGGCCGTCAACCTGCGCGGCACCTTCAATGCCACCCGCGCAGCCCTGGTGCCGATGAAGGCGCAGCGTTCCGGACGGATGCTCTACACCTCCTCCATCACCGGACCGCATGTCACAAGCCCCGGCCACGGCCATTATTCGGCGACAAAGGCAGGCATCAACGGCTTCATCCGGGCAGCAGCGCTGGAATTCTCCGGCTACGGCATCACCGTCAACGGCGTCGAGCCCGGCAACATCCTGACCGAAGCCATCCAGGAGCATCGCGGCGCCGCCTATATCAGGAACATGGAGGATTCCATCCCGCTCGGCCGGCTCGGCAGCCCGCGCGATGTCGCCAATGCTTTCCTGTTCCTCGCCTCGGACGACGCCAGCTACATCACCGGTACGACCATTGTCGTCGATGGCGGGCAATTGCTGCCCGAGGGCAAGGATTTCCGGATGGTGCCGCCTTGATCGCTGAGGGAAGCTCGCACCTTGTGGCCAGCACCTCCTGACCAACGAAAAACCCGCCACGGGAGCGACCCGCGGCGGGCTTTTGGAGTGGCTACATCCCGGAGGAATCGACCGCTTGCAATTGTATTGTGAACCGCGTGACCCTGTTAGCCTATGGTGTGATCGCGGAAGACAACGGTCATCACTTGCGATTGCGCCGAAAGCCATCGCGCGCGAACAGGCAAAAGATTCCCGCATGGCCAACCGTCGAACGGAACCCGGCGCGGATACAAATGTTCAACGTTGGAGTGAAGGGAGGGTGTGATGGCCAAGGTTTCGCCGCATACGCTCAAAGGTATCGGCTATGTGGTCTCGACGGTAAGCGTCCTATTGCTGGCGGTGGTCAGCTGGAAAAGCGCCTCGCATGACCCGGTGCTTGCCGTATGCCTGTTTGGTGGCGCCGCAACATCGATCGCGGGTATGTGCTGCCGCTGGACATCCTATGCTATCGAAAAGCGGCGGAACAAGATGTAGCGCCGGCCTTGTTCAGTCTTGCGGGCAGCCTTGGGTTGCACCGCGCAAACAAGGCGCCGAAATGGCTCATTTGCAGGCGCCGATATGCCAACAGCATCCGGGTGCAAGCTGCGCAGCCGAACTTGGCCGTCCTCAAGCCATAACGATACCAAGCACAGCCGCCTTCTTCGCGACGAGGGCTTTCAAATCCGCGTCAGAACGGTCCGTTCCCGTTCTTTGACGAAGCACTTCGATAAATTCGGCCATCGACAGAGAGGCAGGACCGTCATGCTCCGTGAGCAACGTTTCGACCGCCTTGGCCACGTCGATGGTATCCGGTCCAACTGTCGTCTTCATTTGCCACCCTCCGCGCAAGGTCGCATTAGCGGTCAAGAAACTTCGAAGCCCTGCTAACGTTCCCATCGGCAAAGTCGGAAAGTGCGAAAGGCTTGTTTGCGAGAGATGGCAGGCTTGGGAGGGCTGTGATCGTACCGACATACATTTGATATTGAAAACGCATCCGGACGAGTCCTAGAATCTGTGTTTCGTCATTGCTTTCTATGGAGCTTGCGATGGATAGCGTGATGCCAGACGGCAAGGTTTGCCCTTGCGTTGAAGTGATCGAAGCCTGCGGAGAATGGTTCGTCCGCGTGGTCGACGGCGACGAGGAACTAACCCGATCATTCGACCTGGAGTCTTTCGCTCTCGCCTTCGCGGAGGGCCAGCGGATACGCTTGGGGCTTGCCGATTTCAAACGGATCTAGGTTCCCGTGCTCGGAAGCAACAGGCGTTCATCGTCCTGCCTCCCGGAAGGCCCAAATCGTATTTTCAAGACGACGCTGGAATGGTGGGCGATGACGGGCTCGAACCGCCGACATCTTCGGTGTAAACGAAGCGCTCTACCAACTGAGCTAATCGCCCGCTCCGGCGCGGACCTTTAAGCGGTCGGGACCGGCTTCGCAAGGCCAAATGAACAGGTGACGCCCTGTCCGCGGGCCCGATTTGCGAACAAAACGCCGGCTGTCAAAAAACCTTCTCCAGTTTGTTGTTATGATGGTTTGGTGCGCTTGACACCCGGTGGCGAACCCCTTATCCAGCGCCCCAACGACGAACACGGCTGACACGTGCTCGTCAATGCGCGGGTGTAGCTCAGTTGGTTAGAGTGCCGGCCTGTCACGCCGGAGGTCGCGGGTTCGAGCCCCGTCACTCGCGCCATTTCCCTCAAGGATCCCAGTCCTTGGAACAGGGAAATGCCGACATGAATTGTCAGAATTCACTTTCAGAATGAAGTGCCAAGGCGCGTGCTCTTGCGCCCTATTTCTGTTGATGATCATTCGCCGCCGCGCGAATCGTGAAGCCGACTGCTTTCGCAGTCGGCTTCAAAAGTACAGCCACGCCCGCGCGGCAATCTGGCAAACGGGACGCCACTCCAATAGGCTGAGAAGGAGTTCCTGGAACGACTCGGGCTTGAGCCGCGTTTGACGTTGCGAATCCCACTTGCGGATTTGCCCACAAAGCGCTGGATTCATTTCGCAGGTAGCGGAGCTGCATTATTAGGCTGCCTGAACGGCATGGAGGACTTATCGTGTCAATCGCACCAAACATTCCTATGCGCACATTATTCACGCTCATCTACCTGGGCGGCGCGACGACGGTCGCCACCGCTCTCTTCCCGGCGACCGCGTCGGCCGACCGGCTGCAGCAATGCGCGCGCGAGGGCGGCATCTGCCGTCTGCCGTATCCCGCCGAAGTGGTCTACGGCGCCCGGGGCCGCACGACCTCGCGCTTTATCGACCGAGACGCGGTGCCCTGTTCAAATCGCGTTTTTGGCGATCCGGCGCCCGGCCAGGCAAAGTCGTGTTTCATCGTGATGCGGGGCCGGGACCAGTCGAATGACAATTACGACGAACCCCGCCGCGAGAGATGGGTAGCCTGTGCCGAAGAAGGCGAGTTCTGCGATTTCTATGGCCGCAAGGTGGTAAGATACGGGGCACGCGGCCAGTTCACGCAGGACGTGTTCCGCAACGGCGTCCAATGCGACAACGATTCGTTTGAGGATGATCCCGCCCCCAACACCGGGAAGCGCTGCTACGTCAGGCAGTAGCCGATCGGGCCGTCGCCGACAGACGTCCAGGGCAGTTCGCCGGTCAACGGAACGGCGAACTGCCTAATTCTTTGCTTTGGCGCAACTCCCAAGGGAAAGCGCTATGCGCTTTCCCTTAAGGCCCGCAGCCCCGCGAGCCTCAATTGTCTCAACCCTTCGCCAGCAGTGCCTCGACCTCTTGCAGCGTCGGCATCGACGGCGCGGTGCCGGGCCGTGTCACCGAAATGCCGGCGACGGCACAGGCGAAGCGCACCGCTTGCAGCGGCTCAACGCCTCGCGACAGCGCTGCGGCGAAGCCGCCGTTGAAGGCATCGCCCGCGCCGGTGGTTTCGACCACCGGCCCGGCGCTGATGGCCGGGACATGCTCGGAGCGTCCCTTCGAGTGCAGCAGCGCGCCCTTGTCGCCGAGCGTGACGATAACCGTGCCGACGCCCTTTTCGAGCAACTTGCCGGCGGCGGTGCGCGCCTCATCGACCGAAGAGACCTTCAGTCCGGTCAATTCCTCCGTCTCGGTCTCGTTCGGCGTGAGATAGTCGCAGAGCGTATAGATACGGTCGGGAAGCTTTGCCGCGGGGGCGGGATTGAGGATGGTCGTGACCCCTGCCTCGCGCGCGATCTCCAGCGCCCTGAGCGCCGCGTCGATTGGCTGTTCGAGCTGGGTTACGAAGACGCCGGCGCCACGAATCAGGGCGGCATTGGCCTCTATATCTGCCGGCGAGATCAGCATGGCCGCACCCGGGCTGACGATGATGGCGTTGTTGCCGCTGCCCTCCTCTACGAAGATGTAGGCGGCGCCCGTATAGCTGTCCGGCGTGTCGATGACGGCGCTTTTCACGCCGGCGTCCTGCCAGGTCCGCTTGGCCATGTCGGCGAAGGCATCGACGCCAAGCCGGGTCAGGAAGGTGGTGTCGGCGCCGAGCTTGCCGGCGGCCACCGCCTGGTTCGACCCTTTGCCGCCCGGGCCCAGCTTGAACGAATTGCCGAGGATCGTCTCGCCCATGCGCGGCTGGCGATCGGCGCGATAGGCGGTATCGGCGACGAAGACGCCCAATATGACGACAGGCTTTGCGGCTGCCATGTCCCTACTCCGCATCCGGCGGTATGACGCCCTTGCGGAAGGCGAAGCAGCCGTAAAAACGGCGTTCGCCCGTCTGGATGACGCAATAGGCCTGCTTGGCGCGCTCGTAGAAGGCGTAGCGCTCGACCGGCAGCATCGGCCACGACTTGCCCTCGGCGGCGTCGATTTCCTTTTGCACTTCCTTCTGGACGGGCGGGATCTCGTCCGGCTTGCCGACGATTTCCATGCGCGCGGCCGCGTCGTCGACGAACGTATCCAGCGGATAGAGCGACAGCACTGCCTTGACCACCTCGGCGGCCGATGCATCGATGCGCAGCAGCCGGCCAAGCGCCGTCTGGCGCGCCACCGAATCGGAGGGGAAGTTGGTGTCGGCGATGATCAGGTCATCGCCATGGCCCATCGCCCGCAATGCCTGCAGCACGTCGGCATTGAGCAGCGGATTAATGCCTTTGAGCATGATAGTCCTCGTGAAGTCCGTTTGAGATCAGAGACGTTTGCCGGTCTCGGCATCGAAAAGATGAATCTGGTCGAGCCTGGGCTTCAGGGTCAGCGTATCGCCGGGCTTGAAGTCGTGGCGCTCGCGAAACAGCGCCACCATCTCGCGGTCGCCAAAGCGCAGGAACACCAGCGTTTCCGAGCCAGTCGGTTCGACCACCGAAATCTTCGCCGGCACGCCATCGGGATGGATTTCCAGATGCTCCGGGCGCACGCCATAGACAACGGCCTGCCCGTCCTGCGCGGCATTGTCGGCAATCGGAAACAATGTGCCTGATATGTCGACGCCGGGCTTGTCGCCCTTGCGCACAACACCCTTGAGCAGGTTCATCGACGGCGAGCCGATGAAACCGGCGACGAACAGATTGGCTGGCCGGTCGAACAGCTCCAGCGGCGCGCCGACCTGCTCGATGCGGCCATCGCGCATGACGACGATCTTGTCGGCCATGGTCATGGCCTCGATCTGGTCGTGGGTGACGTAGATCGTGGTGGTCTTCAGCCGCTGGTGCAGTTCCTTGATCTCGGTGCGCATCTGGACGCGCAGCTTGGCGTCGAGGTTCGAGAGCGGCTCGTCGAACAGGAATACCTGTGGATTGCGTACGATGGCGCGGCCCATCGCCACACGTTGGCGCTGGCCGCCGGAGAGCTGCCGGGGATAGCGTTTCAGATAGGGGTTGAGGTCGAGGATGTCGGCGGCGCGCTTGACCCGCTCGGCGACCACGGCCGGATCGGTCTTCCGCAGCTTGAGGGCAAAGGCCATGTTCTGCTCGACCGTCTTGTGCGGATAGAGCGCGTAATTCTGGAACACCATGGCGATGTCGCGTTTTGCCGGCGGCAAATGGTTGACGACGCGGTCGCCGATGGCGATCGTGCCGCCGGAAACGGTCTCCAGCCCGGCCACCATCCTGAGCAGCGTGGACTTGCCGCAACCCGAGGGGCCGACCAGCACCACGAACTGTCCGTCAGCGATGTCGACGCTGACTTCGTGCAGAACCTTGACGGTTCCAAACGCCTTGGCCACCTTGCTGATTGCGACTTGAGCCATCTCTCCCCCACCGGCTCCAACTGGCCGTAGGCGCAGAAGCTAACCAACGCGCCCTGTCAGGGCAAGTCGGTCTCTTATAGATAAAAACCGTCCTCGTTGACACGGCGTTTGGTTGCGAGAATAGTGGCGGGCGCTGGTCCAAATGTCGGCACCGAACCGCAATCGGAACTTCAATCCACGCAGGGTGGGGTCCTGCCTAAATCGTATCCGAGCCGGTAGCACGTCGTGCTTCAGCGTCCGACAGGTGGCCACAGCCATTCACACTGATTCTGGGAGGAATAGTCGATGAGAACAGGTCTTTACGATAGGCTGGTCCGTGCCGGCGCCACGCGGCGCGACGTCTTGAAGGGTGCGGCCAGCATGGCCGCGATCGCGGCGGCATCCGGCGCCGGGCTCGGCGCCTTGACGCGTCCGGCCTCCGCCGCAAGCGAACTGCGCTCGAAGATCCTGCAGATTCCCGGCGTTGGCAAAGGTCAGCCGACCGATGCCGATTTCCAGAAGGTCGGCGAACTCTGCCTCGAGGCAACCAAGGCCAACGTCAAGGAAGGCGAATTCGCCGGCGTCGAGCTGACATTCATGGGCCTCAACAACCAGAACCTGCACAATGTGCTGTTCCGCGGCTTCCTGAAGCCGTGGGAGGCCTATACCGGCGCCAAGATCAGCTGGATCGACCTGGCGCAAGCCGACTACAATGCCCGCCTGCAGCAGTCGATCGCCACCGGCACCGTCGACTTCGACATCATCGAGATGGGCGCGCCCTTCGAAGGCGATGTCTGCGGCAAGGGCCTGACCTCGGAGATGCCCGACTGGGTCAAGAAGCAGATCGATTTCGACGATCTGGTCAACTATCTGAAGCCACCGGTCGGCACCTGGGACGGCAAGCAGTATCGCGTCACCATCGACGGCGACACGCACAATTTCAACTACCGCACCGACGTGTTCGCCGATGCCGAGCTTGCCAAGCAGTGGAAGGACGGCGGCGGCGAAGGCGAATGGGGCGTGCCGAAGACCTGGCAGCAGGTGCAGGCCGTCACCAAGTTCCTCAAGGGCAAGAAATTCAAGGGCCAAGACGTTTACGGCTATCTCGACGCGCCCAAGCCATGGGGCGGTTTCGGCTTCTATTTCCTCGGCAGCCGCGCCACCGCCTATGCCAAGCATCCCGACGACAAGGCCTGGCTGTTCGACGCCGACACGATGAAGCCGCGCATCAACAATCCGGCCTGGGTGCGCGCCATCCAGGACGTGATCGACGCGCTGCCGTCGGAACCGGCGGACCAGATCAACGCCGACCCGAACACCACCGGCTTCCAGCAGTTCCTGGCCGGCACCGGTTCGATGATCCCCTGGTGGGGCGACATCGGCTCCAACGTCAAGACCAACGATTCGTCGGTCATCGGCGATGTCACCGGCTTCTCCATCCTGCCGGGTTCGGACGACGTCTACAATTCCAAGACCGGCAAATGGGAGAAGCTCGCCAGCGGGCCGAACTATTCGCCGAACTGCGCCTATCTGGGCTGGGGCGTCTACGTCATGGCCCGCGTCGACAAGGACGAGAAGAAGAAAAAGGCGGCATGGTCCGCCGCCGCTCATCTCGGCGGCAAGGACCTGTCGATCTGGACGGCGATGTATCCGTCCGGCTTCCAGCCCTACCGCAATTCCCACTTCGACATTCCGGAATGGGTGGCGGCCGGCTACGACGAGGCCTTCATCACCTCGTATCTGAAGTCGGAAGGCGACAGCTACAACCATCCGAACGCGGCGATCGAGCCACGCATCCCCGGCATCTTCCAGTACTACAGCGCCGCCGAGGACATTCTGGCCAACACCTTCGCCGGCAAGATGAAGGCACAGGAAGGCGCCGATGCCATCGCCGCCGCCTGGGAAAAGCTCACCGACCAGATCGGTCGCGAAAAGCAGATCAAGCTCTACAAGGCCTCGCTCGGCCTGGCCTGATCGCAGCCTGAACCTGGGGTCCGGCGACGAAAGCCGCCGGATCCTGTCTTGGCCGGCACCGCCGGTCGCGAAGTGCGTACTGCAACCGGATAAGGCGCGTGGCTGACCAGATTTTGCCCACCAATGATTGGCCGGCAAACGCCGTCCCATCCGACCTGATACCGCCAGGCCGCAAACGCCTGGGTTGGACGGTGATGGCCGCTGCAACGCTTGGCCTGCTGGCAACGATCCTTGTCCAGATCCTCTACAAGAGCGAGGTCGACACGATCGGCTTCGAGACATGGCGTCCCGTGGTCTACGCCTATGTGCTGTGGGGCGTGGCACTCGGCATCGGCCAGGTGCTGACACGCGGCGAGGATGGCCAGCGCGCGCTGTTCCTGCTGCCGGCGCTGCTGTTCACCATCGCCATGGTGATCTTCCCGACGCTGTTCGGCTTCTACATCGCGCTCACCGACTGGAACCTCTCCTCCTTCAGCGGCCGCAGGTTCAACGGGCTCGACAATTTCTGGCAGATGCTGAGCGATCCCTACTATCGCAATGCGCTGTTCAACATGGTGCTCTACGTGCTCGCCGTGCTGGTCGAATATGTCATCGCCTTCGGGTTGGCGCTGCTGCTCAACGCGCAGATCCGGGCGCGCAAATTCTTCCGCGTCGTCTTCCTGATGCCGCTGATGCTGTCCCCGGTCGCGGTGTCCTGGATGATCGGCAAATCGCTGATGGAGTACCGGTTCGGACCGGCGGCAACGCTGGCGCGCCATCTCGGCTGGGACAATCCCGCCTTCTTCTCCGATCCAATCATCGCCCGCATCTCGATCATGATACTGGATGCCTGGACCTTCATCCCGTTCATGATGATCATGCTGCTCGCCGGCCTGCAGGCGATGTCGCGCGAGGTGCTGGAGGCCGCGCGGGTCGACGGCGCGACCACCTGGCAGACCTTCTGGCAGGTCACCTTCCCGCTGATGTTGCCGGTTTCGGTGACGGCGGTGATCCTGCGCATCATCTTCAAGCTGAAGCTGGCCGACATCATCATCACGGTGACCTCGGGCGGGCCTGGCGGCGCCACCGATTCCGTGTCGAGCTTCATCTACCGCGAATACCGCGACCGCTCCAATGTCGGCTACGGCACCATGCTGGCGATGGCCTATCTGGTCATCATCGTCGTGTTCGTTACCTGGCTGTTGAAGCTTGCCAACCGCTTCGTGCGCAACGTCAATTGAGTGGCCGGATCATGAGCGTTCAGACCACCGAATACACCGTCTCCGAAATCCGCTCTCCGGCGAGCTTCATCACCAGCCGCGTCTTCATCTATGGCGCACTGGTGTTCTGGGCCTTGATCTGCCTGTTTCCGATCTACTGGACGATAACGACCTCGTTCAAATCGGCGGTCGACGTCACCCAAGGCCATCTGATCCCCTTCGTCGACTTCCAGCCGGACTGGAAGGGCTGGCGTTCGCTCGGGCTCTCGCCGGATTCGATCTTCCAGACCTCCACGGTGCGTGACGAGTTCTTCAAGCGCTTCATGAACTCGGTCATCACCTCGGTCGGCGCGTCGAGCCTCGCCATCATCATCGGCAGCCTCGCCGCCTACGGCCTCACGCGTTACCGCTACAAGTTCGCCTGGTTCAAGAACGAGGATATCTCCTTCTTCTTCCTGTCGCAGCTGATCCTGCCACCCGTGGTGCTCGCTTTGCCCTTCCTGGTGCTCTACCGCGAAGTCGGCCTGCTCGACACACGCATCGGACTGATCCTGCTCTATACGCTGATGGTGCTGCCGATCGTCATCTGGATTATGCGCGACCAGTTCAACTCGATCCCGGTCGAGCTGGAAGAAGCAGCCCTCGTCGATGGCCTGTCGATCTGGGGCGCGTTTTTCCGCATCGTCATGCCGATCGCGTTGCCGGGCATGGTTGCCGCCTTCATCCTGGCGATGGTGCTGTGCTGGAACGAGTATTTCTTCGCCGCCCTTCTGACCTCGACCGATGCCAAGACCATTCCTGTCATGGTGGCGAGCCAGACCGGCTCGCAAGGCATCAATTGGTGGTCGATGGCAGCCCTTGCCACCGCCGCGATCGCGCCGCTGGCGGTGATCGGCATCGCGCTGGAACGCTATCTCATCATGGGCATGACGGCGGGGGCCGTGAAGTGACGAACCAATACTGGTTCGCACGCAACATCCGTGTCGGCTACAAGGGCTACGACCGCTATGGCAAGGGCGTCATGCCGATCGCCTGGCAAGGTCGAGCCGTCATCGCCGGCTTCGTGCTGGCCATGCTGTGCGGCGGCCTGCTCATGGCCCTGGTGGGCTTCTACGCCAACCACCTCGCGCTTGGCGTAGCCCTCTATGTCATCCTGGCGATAGCCGGCGCCGGCACGTTCATCTGGGCCGTTGCCACGAAGAGCGACCCGGACAAGTCGATTGCCGACTACCGGGCGGAGCGGCTGAAAAACAACCTTTAGGCCTTCAGGGTAGTGCGCAGGTGGTCCATGATCATGGCGACGCCCTTGTTGCCAAGTTCCGCCGATGCATCCTTGGCGCTCGCCGTATACCAGCCGGTATTGTCGGCGAAGCGGGCGGCATCGACCGCCTCCGGGCATAGCGCCAGCATCAGTGATGTCTCGCCGATGCCGGCATGGTCGAACGGATACTGGCCGTTCATGGCGGCCGGCATCAGCGGATGCACCTGCACCCAGTTGAAGAAGTTTTCACCGGCGGCGTGTCCGGCATAATAGTCGGCCATGTCCTTCGAGCCCCACCAGCCCTCGCCGCGCTGCTTCTCGAGGAAACGGAAGATCGCCTGGCGGCCGGCGGTCTTGAAGGCGAGATCGGTCGGCATGCCGGCGGCGAAATTCTCGGTCTGGTGGTGGATGATGGCGTGGATGTTGCGGAAACCGATGCGCAGTAGGCTGTAGAACAGCTCCTCGCCGAACGGCGCCAGCTGATTGCCGCCGACCTGCACCGATCCCGAACCTTCCGGCGGCGCCACCGCGTAACTCGCGGCTCCGTAGTAGAAGGGCGGCAGGATGACGACGTCCCTCTCCTTCTCGAACAATTCCAATGTCTTGATGACGGCCAGCGTATCCATGCCGACGGCCATGTGCTCGCCGTGATATTCAAGCACGCCGAGCGGCAGGGCGACCGGCCAATTCTCGGCGATGGCCTTGCGTATCTGGTGCGGCAGCATCAGTTCATAACGCATGATCTATTCCATATTGGTGTGGCGGGCGCGCATGGCTTCGGGCGAAGCACCGATCAGGGATTGGAGCTTCAGCACCATCACCTCGAACAGCAGGAACAGTGCGCCTTCGAACACCGAGCCCATCGGCAGGACCGAAGTCCTCTGCGGCCCCTGGTCATTGGCCATGGTCTGGGCCGGAATGAGCAGCGTGGCATCGGCCAACCCCGCCGCGCTGCCGCCAGCCTGGGCGGTCAGCAGCAGATTGGTCGCTCCGGCATCGCGCGCGACGCGCATCAAGGTCAGCACGGTCGAGGTCTCTCCCGGTCCGGAACTGGCCAGGAAGACGTCACCCGGCCCCAAGGGCGGCGTCGTCATGTCGCCGACCACCGAGACCGGCAGGCCGAGATGATAGAGCCGCATGGCGAAACCCTTGACCTGCAAAGCCTCGCGGCCGCAGCCATAGACGACGATCTGCCTGGCTTCCGCCAGCATCTTGCAGGCGGCGTCGATCTGGCTGTCATCCATGCGCGCCAGCGCGCCGCCGAGTTCGTCGAGCGCGGTCTTGAACAGATTTTCGCTCCGGTCGCTCACGACAAACCCACCCTCGAAATCGTCCTCGGATCTTTCACGAACAGCCTGATTTCATTCATGCTAGCAACCGCGAAAATGCGTGTCCAACGCCGCGCGGTGCTTTTGCCTCGTCACAGGCATGATAGTGTCATGTCAGACAAATCAGCTCAGACAGATCAACCCCGGGAAAACTGCAAGACATGAAGACACGGCATTTCGACCGCATCGGCAATGGCGGCCTCACCTTTACGGAGCTCGGCTTCGGCACGGCACCGCTTGGCAATCTCTACCGCGCCGTTTCGGACGAGGACGCCAAGGCCACGCTCGACGCCGCCTGGGCGACCGGCTGCCGCTACTACGACACCGCGCCGCTCTACGGGCTTGGCCTGTCGGAAACACGCCTCAACCCCTTCCTGCGCGGCAAGAAGCGCGATGACTATGTGCTGTCGAGCAAGGTCGGCCGCCTCATGCGTGCCTGCCCGCCGGAGCAGCGCACCGGCATCGGCAAGTTCTTCGACACGCCGTCGCGCCAAGAGGTCTACGATTACAGCTATGACGGCGTCATGCGTTCGTTCGAGGCCTCGCTCGAGCGGCTTGGCGTCGACCGGATCGACATACTGTTCGTGCACGATGTCGACATCTTCACCCATGGCAGCAAGGAGGCGTCCGACCGGCGCATCGAGGAATTCATGCGCTCGGGCTACTACGGGCTGCTGTCGCTTCGCGACCAGGGCGCGATCAAGGCGTTCGGCGGCGGCATCAACGAATGGCAGGTTGCCCAGACGCTGGCCGAGCGCGGCGATTTCGACCTGTTCCTGCTTGCCGGGCGCTACACGCTGCTGGAACAGGAGGCGCTGGCATCCTTCCTGCCGCTCTGCCAGAAGCGCGGCATCGGTATCGTCCTTGGCGGCCCCTACAATTCCGGCATCCTGGCGACAGGACCGAAGCCCGGCGCCTACTACAACTATTCCGAGGCGCCGAAGGACATTCTCGAGCGGGTCGCCGGCATCGAGGCCGTCTGCAAACGCCATGGTGTCAAGCTGATCGAGGCGGCGCTGCAGTTTCCGCTGCTGCATCCCTCGGTCGTCTCGGTGATCCCCGGAGGCCAGCGGCCGAGCGAAGTCGAAAGCAACCGGGCGCTGCTCGACGCGAAACTACCGGCAGCGCTGTGGGCCGACCTCAAGAAGGAAGGTTTGATGCGCGACGACGCGCCGACCGCATAAGAGCGCTGCCGCCTCCAATTCTGGCCCAAAAAATGAAAAGCCGGGCAAGCCCGGCTTTTCTGGTCGCGTGTACCGGCGTCGGACACAAAAATGAAAAGCCGGGCAAGCCCGGCTTTTCTGGTCTCTGAAAAGAAAAAACGCTTAGTTGACTGCGTCCTTCAGGCCTTTGCCGGCCGAGAACTTCGGCACGGTGCGCGCCGGGATCTTCACTTCGGCGCCGGTCTGCGGGTTGCGGCCGGTCGAGGCCGCACGCTTTGACACGGTGAAATTGCCAAAGCCGACAAGCCGGACATCGCCGCCCTTCTTCAGTTCGCCGGTGATGACGGAAAATACCGCATCGACCGCCGACTGCGCGTCACCCTTCGAAATGCTCGCGGCGTCGGCGACAGCGGACACCAGTTCGTTCTTGTTCATAAAAATTCCCTTCCATGAGAACACCGGAACTAACGACTCATCCGGCAGGAAACGGACTTTAGAAAGAAGCGTTGCCGCAACCAAGTCGAAAAGCCCGGAAAAAGTGGAAAAAAGCCCGGAAATCCGGGGTTTTTCACATGAAAAAGCCGGGCTCGAGGCCCGGCTTTCCGTTTGTGCACTGCAACCTTAGAAAAAATCTAATGTGCGAGCGACTTTCCAGCATCGTCGGCACTGTCGGTCGAGGCCGGCGGATTGACCGGTTCGACCCATTCGATCGGCTCCGGCATACGCACCAGCGCGTGGCGCAACACCTCGCCGACACGTGAGACCGGAATGATTTCCATGCCATTCTTCACATTGTCCGGAATCTCCGCCAGATCCTTGGCGTTGTCTTCCGGGATCAGCACCTTCTTGATGCCGCCGCGCAGCGCGGCGAGCAGCTTCTCCTTGAGGCCGCCGATCGGCAAGATGCGGCCGCGAAGCGTTATCTCGCCAGTCATCGCCACATCGGCCCGGACCGGAATGCCCGTCAGCACCGACACAATGGCAGTGGCCATGGCCGCACCAGCGGACGGACCATCCTTCGGCGTCGCGCCTTCCGGCAAGTGCACGTGGATGTCGCGCTTGTCGAACAGCGGCGGCTCGATGCCGAAATCGAGAGCGCGCGAGCGGACATAGGAAGCCGCCGCCGAGATCGATTCCTTCATCACGTCGCGCAGGTTGCCGGTCACCGTCATACGACCCTTGCCGGGCATCATGACACCTTCGACCGTCAGCAGCTCGCCGCCGACTTCCGTCCAGGCAAGACCGGTGACGACACCGACCTGATCGTCGGCCTCGACCTGGCCGAAGCGATAGCGCTGGACACCGAGGTAATCGGCGAGGTTCGCCGCCGTGATGCTCACCGTCTTCTTCTTCGTCTTCAGGATCTCGGTCACGGCCTTGCGCCCGAGCTTCATCAGCTCGCGCTCCAGGCTTCTGACGCCCGCTTCACGGGTGTAGGTCTGGATGATGGCGCGGATCGCATCCTCGCCGACGGAGAACTCCTTCGGCTGCAACGCGTGATCGCGGATCACCTTCGGCATCAGGTGCCGCTTGGCGATTTCGATCTTTTCGTCCTCGGTGTAGCCGGCGATACGGATGATCTCCATGCGGTCCATCAAGGGCGCAGGGATGTTCAGCGTATTGGCGGTCGTCACGAACATCACGCTCGACAGGTCGTATTCGACCTCGAGGTAATGGTCCATGAACGTCGAATTCTGCTCGGGATCGAGCACCTCGAGCAGGGCCGACGACGGATCGCCGCGGAAGTCCTGGCCCATCTTGTCGATCTCGTCGAGCAGGAAGAGCGGGTTGGACTTCTTCGCCTTCTTCATCGACTGGATGACCTTGCCGGGCATCGAGCCGATATAGGTGCGCCGATGGCCACGGATCTCGGCTTCGTCACGCACGCCGCCGAGCGCCATGCGGATGAATTCGCGACCGGTCGCCTTGGCGATCGACTTGCCGAGCGAGGTCTTGCCGACGCCGGGAGGGCCGACGAGGCACAGGATCGGCCCCTTCAGCTTCTTCTGACGGCTCTGCACGGCCAGATACTCGACGATGCGGTCCTTGACCTTGTCGAGGCCGAAGTGATCGGTGTCGAGCACGTTCTGGGCGTAGGCCAGGTCCTGCTTGACCTTGGAGTTCTTGCCCCACGGGATCGACAGCAGCCAATCGAGGTAGTTGCGCACGACGGTCGATTCAGCCGACATCGGCGACATCGTCCTCAGCTTCTTCAATTCGGCTTCCGCCTTTTCGCGGGCCTCCTTGGACAGCTTGGTCTTCTTGATGCGCGCCTCGATCTCGGCGGCCTCGTCGCGGCCGTCCTCGCCCTCGCCGAGCTCCTTCTGGATCGCCTTCATCTGCTCGTTGAGGTAGTATTCGCGCTGCGTCTTCTCCATCTGGCGCTTGACGCGCGAGCGGATGCGCTTCTCCACCTGCAGGACGGAGATTTCGGCTTCCATGAAGCCCATCGCCTTTTCCAGCCGCTCCTTGACCGATAGCGTGGCCAGCATTTCCTGCTTTTCAGGGATCTTGATGGCGAGATGCGAGGCAACCGTGTCGGCGAGCTTGGAATAGTCGTCGATCTGGCTGGCGGCACCCACCACTTCAGGCGAGATCTTCTTGTTCAGCTTGACGTAGTTCTCGAAGTCGGTGACGACCGAGCGGGCCAGCGCCTCGACCTCGACCTCTTCCTCTTCCGGCTCGACCAGCGCCGTGGCGCGGGCTTCGTGGAAATCGGGACGGTCGGTGAACGAAACGATCTTGGCACGCGAAGCGCCCTCCACCAGGACCTTGACGGTGCCGTCGGGCAGCTTCAGCAGTTGCAGCACATTGGCGAGCGTGCCGATGTCGAAGATCGCATCGGGCTCGGGATCGTCATCGGCGGCATTCATCTGGGTGGCAAGCAGGATCTGCTTTTCCTGACCCATCACCTCTTCCAGCGCCTTGATCGACTTTTCGCGCCCGACAAAGAGCGGAACGATCATGTGCGGGAACACCACGATGTCGCGCAGTGGGAGGACTGCGAAGACGCCGTCGCTGGGAGCCTTGGATATTTTGGCCATTGTCCAACCTTTCATGTCGCGGTCGCCATCAGGCCAACCGCGAATCTCATATTAACGACCGGGGATCGTTCCGCCTACCACCGTTTGTGACGGGAGTTTTACAGCACAGAAATCGGGCACCTCGGCCTTCTCGTGTTAGGTGGATGCAAGCGGGGCAAAGATCAAGAGTTAACATCGTCCGCAATCCATTCCATCGCCAAGGTCGCGTGCCCTTCACAGCAAAACGGCGCCGCGAGGGCGCCGTTCCACAAAAATATGGGTTCAGTTGCCATGTCAGGCGCTGACGTTGCCCTTCTTTTCCTTCTGTTCGGAATAGATGTAGAGCGGCCGGGCACTGCCGGTCACCACTTCCTCCGAAATCACCACTTCGCGCACGCCTTCGAGCGCGGGCAGTTCGAACATGGTGTCGAGCAGGATCGCTTCCATGATCGAGCGCAGGCCGCGCGCGCCGGTCTTGCGCTCGATGGCGCGCTTGGCGATGGCCGACAGGGCGTTCTCGTGGAAGGTCAGGTCGACATTTTCCATCTCGAACAGCCGCTGGTACTGCTTGACCAGCGCGTTCTTCGGCTCGGTCAGGATCTGGATCAGCGCCGGCTCGTCGAGGTCCTCCAGCGTCGCCAGGACGGGCAGACGACCGACGAATTCCGGGATGAGGCCGAACTTCAGCAGATCCTCGGGCTCGACCTGGCGGAAGATGTCGCCGGTGCGGCGATCCTCCGGCGAGGCGACCGTGGCGCCGAAACCGATCGAGGTTTTTCTGCCGCGATCCGAGATGATCTTGTCCAGCCCGGCAAAGGCGCCGCCGCAGATGAACAGGATGTTGGCGGTGTCGACCTGCAGGAATTCCTGCTGCGGATGCTTGCGGCCGCCCTGCGGCGGCACGGAGGCGACCGTGCCTTCCATGATCTTCAGCAGCGCCTGCTGCACGCCCTCGCCCGACACGTCGCGGGTGATCGAGGGATTGTCGGACTTGCGCGAAATCTTGTCGATCTCGTCGATGTAGACGATGCCGCGCTGGGCCCGCTCGACATTGTAGTCGGCCGACTGCAGCAGCTTGAGGATGATGTTCTCGACGTCCTCGCCGACATAACCGGCTTCGGTCAGCGTCGTGGCGTCAGCCATGGTGAAGGGCACGTCGATGATGCGGGCGAGCGTCTGCGCGAGCAGCGTCTTGCCGCAACCGGTCGGGCCGATCAGCAGGATGTTGGACTTGGCCAACTCGACATCGTTGTTCTTACCGGCATGCGCGAGGCGCTTGTAGTGGTTGTGGACCGCCACCGACAGCACGCGCTTGGCGTAGGGCTGGCCGATGACATAGTCGTCGAGAACCTTGAGGATTTCCTGCGGTGTCGGCACGCCCTCGCGCGACTTCACCATCGAGGTTTTGTTCTCCTCGCGGATGATGTCCATGCACAGTTCGACGCATTCGTCGCAGATGAAGACCGTCGGACCGGCGATCAGCTTGCGCACCTCATGCTGGCTCTTGCCGCAAAACGAGCAATAAAGCGTGTTCTTCGAGTCACCGCTGTTGTTGCCGACCTTGCTCATTTTCCTGTCCTTTCATCGCCGCCCGCCGATGGTCTGGCTGAAAGGGCGCATACTCTATTTATCGCGGGAATCCGCCGCCGCCAGTGTCCCGGCTCCCGCAACGTATTCCGTACGAAACACAAATCAGAAAACGTGGCAATGATTCGCAGCAACCCCACACAAAGCTAAGCCGTCGAAAATCAACATAGCCTTAACGTAGGCAATCCCGACCGTCGAGGGAACAGCCAATTGTGGCCGAAATGCCGCAAGACGCGCCAAAAGCGCGTGATGGTGCCATCCAACTGCCACCAGGCCCTTATGCCACGGAGCCTTCAGCCGGCTCGCGCGACGAAATGACCTTGTCGATGAGGCCGAAATCCTTGGCCTCGTCGGCGGTCATGAAATGGTCGCGGTCGAGCGTGCGTTCGATCTCCTCGTAGCTCTTGCCGGTATGCTTGACATAGACCTCGTTGAGACGGCGCTTCAGCTTGACGATGTCCATGGCGTGGCGCTCGATGTCGGAGGCCTGGCCCTGGAAGCCGCCGGAAGGCTGGTGAACCATGATGCGGGCGTTCGGCGTGGCGAAACGCATGTCCTTGTGGCCGGCGGTCAGGAGCAGCGAGCCCATGGAGGCCGCCTGGCCGATGCAGAGCGTCGATACGGCCGGCTTGATGAACTGCATGGTGTCGTAGATCGCCATGCCCGAAGTGACCACGCCGCCCGGCGAATTGATGTAGAGGTTGATTTCCTTCTTCGGATTCTCGGCTTCCAGGAACAGCAGCTGCGCGCAGACCAGCGTCGCCATGCCGTCCTCGACCGGACCGGTGATGAAAATGATGCGCTCCTTGAGGAGGCGCGAGAAGATGTCGTAGGCCCGCTCGCCGCGATTGGTCTGTTCGACCACCATCGGAACGAGGTTCATGTAGGTTTCGACGGGGTTCTTCATCAGTTATCTCTTATCTCGCGGTGGGATTCCGGCGCCGGGAATGCTGGCAGATCGGGCAGAATCGGTTCTGGATCGTTGTTCCGTAGATAGGATGCCGGCTCATCCTTGTGCAAGGCCGACCCGTCCTAGCCATCTGGGTAAGTCGAATCAAGCTTTACGGCCAAGGATTCGCATCGCTGACGCCTGCGCCGGTCCGGAGCAGGCGGTACCGGTCCGCAACGTAGCAGTTTCTTAACCGCGTCACTTAAGGAAATGCGGCAAAACCGCTTTTCTAAGCGGCGGCTTCCCGTACAATTCAACGTTGAACTCGTGCCTACAGTTCAAACAGGGGGAGTATCATGTTCAGGAGAAGCGCATCCTTCGCCATTGCCGCGCTGGCCATGCTCGGCACGACGTCGCAGACGGCGGCCGGCGGCCGCGCCGTGGAATGCTACGAACCGGTCCACACGCCTGACGTCTACGACACGGTCTATGAAGACGTGATGGTCAGTCCGCCCGGCCAGCAGGTCGACTACACCCCGCCCATCTACGGCACCCGCGAACGCGTGGTGATGACCGTTCCCGCACAGGTGACCTACGAGGTCGTGCCTGCCATCACCCGCACCGTCTACCACACGGTGAGGGTCGATGGCGGCGGCTATTCCTGGGAATGGCGCGTCATCCATGGCCGCAGGGTCCTATGCAAAGTCTGGCACAAGGCGCGCTACGAACGCGTCGCCGAGACCGTGGTGATCCAGCCTGAACGCACGCGGCGCGTCGTCATCCCGGCGCAATACGACCAGATCGCCGAGGAAGTGCTGGTGCAGCCGGAGCAAAGGCGCATCATCGACGTTCCCGCCTCCTACCAGACGGTCGCGCGGCGCGTTCTGGTCCGCGAAGGGTCGTCGGGCTGGCGGCGCGTGCAGATTCCGAGGCACTGCCAGGATTAGGCCTCCTCCGCCCGCAGCCAACGCTTCAAGTCGGCGACATCGCTATCGCCGATAGCCGCAGCAACGCGCCGGCCGACTGCCGCACCGAACTTGTAGCCGTGGCCGGAGCAGGCCGAGACGATCAGGCACCGGCCCCTCTCGTGCGCCATGAACTTTTCGTCGGCGGTGAAGGTGTAGGCGCAGGTGACCACCTCAGTCACGTTGTATTCCTGAATACGGGCAACCGGTGGCGAAAACAGGTTGCGGATCGCCTCGCCCTCGCCTGGCACCGGCTGACGGTTCCAGTCGGCGTCGCTGGTCGGCACCCGGTGCAGACCTGAGCCAAATTTCATGCCGGCGCCGCCGGAGGGCGGGATTACGTAGCCATCAACAGCGCCGCCGACGTCGAGGACGACCGGTGCCGCCTCCCAGGCCGCCTTCAGGTCGGCCGGCGGTTCGACATAGGCAAGGGCTGTCCGATAGGTCTTCAGCTCGCCGTCCAGGTCCGGAAACAGCTTCAGCACCCAGGCGCCAGCCGTGACGACGATGCGGTCGGCCTGCATGGTTTCGCCGCTTTCGAGCATGACGCGGCCGGTTTCGGAGTCGATCGCGGTCACCCTGCTGTGTTCGTAGACATTGGCGCCGTTGGCGCGCAGCCAGGCGGCAAGGCCGGAAGCGATCTTGCGGCAGTGGAGCGCGCCGCCTTCCGGTGAATAATAGGCATAGCGGAACGTGCCGGCTTGCAAAAACGGCCAGCGTTCGACGGCTGCGTCCGGTTCCAGCAATTCAAAAGGGAAATTGCCCTCCTCCAGGCCCTCGCGATATTCCTCGGCCTCGTCGCCCGCTTCGCGCGAAATGCAGACGAAACCACGCGCATCGAGATGGCTTTCGCCGAGATCGGTCCACATCTCGTCCCAGGCCTCATAGGCCTCGGTGATCAGCCGGCCGTAGCCGGTTCCGGCACGGTAGGCGCGACGGATGATGCGGTGATGGTCGCCGGACGCGGCCAGCGGGTTGGGGATCGGCCCCTGCTCGACGATCGACACGCTGTGGCCGGCCTTGACCAGCGACCACGCCGTGGAGAGACCGGCAATCCCCGCGCCGACAACGATCACGTTCATCCGTTCAGGCCTTCCGCAGCCGCGCCGGCTGGCTCAATTCATTGGAGTGCGGACGCCAACATACGGTCTGGAATGAGGCTGGCAAGCCGCGCTATGGGTCTGGCATGACCAATTCGACGCTCCCCTATCTTGGCTTTGATCCAGCCGCTCGCCGGCTGCGGCTCGACCCGCACGAGCCGGCTTTCTTCCTGAACCCGTATGAGGCTTACGCCTTCCTGCATGGCGTCTCCAATGCCTTCTTCTGGGAGGAATTCGGCTTCTGGTGCTTTGGCGGCTTCGACGATGTCAACCGGCTGCTGCGCGACCGCCGCTTCGGCCGCCAGAACCCGGCCGGCATTCCCGACAGCCGTGGCGTCGGCCAGGACCGAAGCCATCTCAGGGCGTTCGACGGCATTGAAGCCAACTCCATGCTCGAGCTGGAACCGCCGGTGCACACGCGGCTGAGAACGCTGGTCAACCGCGCCTTCGTCTCGCGCCAGGTCGAGCGGCTGCGGCCACGGGTCGAGGCGCTCGCCAACGAACTGATCGACCGCTTTGATCCGACCGGGCCGGTCGACCTTTTGCCTGCCTTCGCTTCTCCCCTGCCGATCACCATCATCGCCGAAATGCTCGGCGTGCCGGTCGAGATGGGGCCGCAACTGCTCGACTGGTCTCATCAGATGGTCGCCATGTACATTCATGGGCGCACGCGCGAGACCGAGGAGACGGCCAACCGCGCCGCTAGCGAATTTGCCGATTTCCTGCGCGGCTACGTCGCCGAGCGGCGCAAGAATCCCGGCGACGACCTCTTGTCGCTGCTGATATCGGCGCAGGAAGACGGCCAGAGATTGTCCGAGGACGAAATGGTGTCCTCGGCCATCCTGCTGCTCAATGCCGGCCATGAAGCGACCGTGCATCAGACCGGCAACGCGGTGCGCTCGATCCTGGCGCAAGGCGGCGATCCCAGCCGCTTCTTCACGTCGGCGGAAGCAACCGCCGCAACCGTCGAGGAATGCCTGCGCTTCGACGCGCCCCTGCACATGTTCACGCGCTATGCCTACCAGGAAATCGAGATCGCGCCCGGCATCGTCGTGCAGCCCGGCCAGACCATCGGGCTCTTGCTCGGCATGGCCAATCACGATCCGCGCGCCTTTGCCGAACCGCGGGCCTTCCGGCCGGATCGCACCGACCAGAAGAACGTGTCCTTCGGCGCCGGGATCCATTTCTGCATCGGCGCGCCGCTGGCCCGGCTCGAACTGCAGGTGTCGCTGAAGACTTTGTTCGAGCGGCGCCCGCGGCAGCATCTTGCCGAAACCCCGCGCTTCCGCGACACTTACCACTTCCATGGGCTGGAAACGCTCGCTGTCGGCTTCTGAACGATCGCGGGCCTGGGGCTGCGCGATGAGACTGTTTTGGAGACCGGCGGCGGCGTTCGTATTGGCGTTGCTATCCGCCTGCCTGGGAACCGCGGCGCGCGCCCAGCAGCAGCCGGAGAACATCCCCTGGGAGAACAGCAAGGCCATCGCCCAGAAGATGGCGATGGGCCTTCTGGAGCGGCAGACCGGATCGAAGGGCCTGCCGCTGGCATCCTTCGCCATCGAGGTCGATCTCAATCTCGACGGTTTGCCTGAGATCTTCGCCTACCGCTATGCGCCGGGCTGCGACGGCGTCAATTGCGGCAACTTCCTGTTCGTCCTGGAAGGAGACGGCTACCAGGAGGTTCTCGGCGACATTCCGGGCGCACGACTGGTGCCGCAGGACAAGATCGCGCTCAGCCCTTTCAAACGGAACGGCTTCTTCGACATCCAGTCCGACACGATGACAATCGGCTGGGACGGAAAGCGCTATGTCGACGCCTCGACCTTTCCGGCTTCGACGCTTGATGGCGAAGCTTTCGTGGCGGCCTGCCAGAAAAACAAGCTGAGCCAAGAGGCTTCACAAAGCGAAACAGAGCAAATGCGTGCCGCTTGCCAATGCCAGTTCAACCGATTTCAGACGGTCGGCCTCACCCAGGCCGACCTTGACGCGTATACGGCCTCGCTTGTCGGCGAAGATTTCGACTACCCCCTGGGCGACAAGGAGGATGCCTGGCTCAACCTGTCGAAAGGCGCCCAGGACGTCGCCACGGGCTGCGATGTCGCGAGCGGCAAAAGCCAATGGCCGCCAGCCTATTTCGATCATGGCGATCGACCGCAGCAGAAGCTGAACTTCAACGGCTTTCTCGACGCCTGCCCGGCGCAGGATTTCATCCTGACCAACCACAAGACCGGCTCGCCCGATCGCGCGCTCGCGCTTTGCGGCTGCCTGGCTCGGGAGGTCCCGACCTATGGCGTCAGCCAGCAGGGGCTCGACCTCCTGGCGCAGTATTATCGCGACGAGATATCGGACGCCGATATCGAAGCCCAGGACGCCGATCTGCTGACGGCGCACGACAAGTCTTCCGAAGCCTGCCTCAGCCAGTTTCCGGCGAAATAGGTCGCCGCAATCAGTGACCGAAGCGCAATCGATGCTCGTTTGACGAGAACCTTAGAGGCCCTTATGGCAATGCCTGGACCGGATTGGGGTCTGTGTTGGCCTCCATCGCCAGCGGAAAACGCAGCGGCACGGCGTCGACCTTCTCCGTGGCGAAAGAGTTTCTGTTTCGAAGCTGGGCTAGGGCGCGAGTAGCCTCTGCCTGGATTCTGTCAATAATGCGCTTGTTTCTGGGCGGCTGCGGCGCGAACTGGATCAAGGTCGCAGGGCCGCGGTTCTCCGAAACGAACTGGACCTGGGCGCAGAGCGCGGGCATCAGCTGGTAGGTCGTGTTGCGCGCTGCCGTCGTCTGATTTGGGGCAAAGAGAGCGACGTCGACCGCTGCCTTGGGGAGCTTGGTCTTGCTGAGCAGCCACTTTGCCGCACTTTTTGAAACTACGTAGCCGCACGATCCCAGATGTTGTCCGAGGAGCCGCCTTGCTGAGTAGCCCGCCGCAACGGCAACGTGCTGGCTACCGAGCCTCACCCGGTTGAAGAATGTTTCGAGTTTGATGATGTCGGCGTCTGGTGGGATCCAACTCCCATCAGCCAGCAAGGACCCGGCGTCATGACTGAAAACAACGTCATCCTCGAAGACAGCGCCATATCGATCAGGGCCGTCCGCGATGATTTGCCAGCACAGACGGTGGCTGAAGAAGCAGCAGACTTCCGCCTCGGTTAGCGGGGGCGCGACGATAGGTGCGCCGATGGCCGCATCCACCCCCGCGACGCGTTCGAAAGGAATTCCAATGCGGGAGAATTCCGCCGTTACGCCAGCGAGCCGGTCGGCGGACCGGTCAAGATTGATCACCAAACACTTCACTGTGACCCCCAAAGGCGTGCAAGCTGTCAGCGATCTCTACTTCGTGTCTCCGCCTAGGGCAGAAGTTCACCGGCAGTCATTCTCGCGTGTCGAATTTTCTATAAGAGCGCACTAAACTGCAGTCAACTTTGCGTGCGTGCCGAATATTTGCCGCCGTTGAGCCAGGCCCTCTCAAAACCATCACAAGAAAGGACGTGTGGTCCGCACCCTGCGGGCGCGCGAATCATGCCAGCCTTTATGAACTGCCGAGCGATGCGAGCGCCGCCAGATGATGACGCGGTGCGGACTTTCCGGTTGCGGTATTTGGCCGTGTCGTCCGATCGGCCGGCTACAGCTTGATCACATACTCCTTGCGGGTCGTTTCAAGCACTTCCCAGCTGCCCTTGAAGCCCGGCCTCAGCACGAAACTGTCACCGGCCTTGACGGTGTGCGCTTGCCCACCGTCCTCCGCGATCACCGAAATGCCGGACATGATGTGGCAGAATTCCCATTCGTCATAGACGATGCGCCATTTGCCCGGGGTGGATTCCCAGATGCCGGCATAGAGGCCGCCTTCCCGCTCCTCGACATTCCAGGTGCGGAATTTCGGATCGCCCGAGATCAGGCGATCCGGCGCGGGCGCGCCGGATTCAGGTTCGACGCTCTTGGTGTCGACGGAAAGGAAAGCGGCCATCGGCAATCAGACCTTGGCGAGTGCCTGTTCGAGGTCGGCGACGATATCGGTGACATCCTCGATGCCGATCGAAAGCCGCACTGTGTCCGGGCCGGCGCCGGCCTTGACCTTCTGCTCGTCGGAAAGCTGGCGGTGCGTGGTCGACGCCGGATGGATGACCAGCGACTTGGTGTCGCCCACATTGGCCAGATGCGAAAACAGTTCCAGCGCCTCGACGAATTTGACGCCGGCCTCGTAGCCGCCCTTGAGGCCGAAGGTGAACACGGCGCCCGCGCCCAGCGGCGAGTATTTCTTCTGCAGCGCGTTGTTCTTGTCGCTGGGAAGGCCGGGGTAGTTCACCCAGGCGACCTTGGGGTGGTTGGACAGCCAGCCGGCGACCGTGACCGCATTGTCGCAATGACGCTGCATGCGCAGCGGCAAGGTTTCCAGGCCAGTCAGGATAAGGAAGGCGTTGAAGGGCGAGATCGCCGGGCCGAGGTCGCGCAGGCCGAGCACGCGCGCGGCGATGGCGAAGGCGAAATTGCCGAAGGTTTCGTGCAGGACGAGGCCGCCATATTCGGGGCGCGGTTCCGACAGCATCGGATATTTGCCCGATTTCGACCAGTCGAAGGTGCCGCCGTCGACGATGACGCCGCCGATCGAATTGCCGTGGCCGCCGATGAACTTGGTCAGCGAGTGGACGACGATGTCGGCGCCGTGCTCGATCGGCCGGATCAGATAGGGCGATGCCAGCGTGTTGTCGACGATCAGCGGCAGGCCGTGCTTGCGGGCGATGTCGCCGATCTTTTCGATGTCGACGAAAGTACCGCCTGGATTGGCCAGGCTTTCGATGAAGATCGCCTTGGTCCTGTCGTCGATCTGGCTCTCGAAGGTCGAGACGTCGTTGGTGTCGGCCCAACGGACTTCCCAGCCGTAATTCTTGAAGGCATGGCCGAACTGGTTGATCGAGCCGCCATATAGCCTTGTCGCGGCGACGAAATTGTCACCCGGCTGCATCAGATTGTGGAACACGATGACCTGCGCGGCGTGGCCGGACGCGACCGCAAGGGCGGCCGTGCCGCCCTCGAGTGCCGCAACGCGCTCTTCAAGCACGGCCTGCGTCGGGTTCATGATGCGGGTGTAGATGTTGCCGAAGGCCTTCAGCCCGAACAGGGACGCGGCGTGGTCGGCATCGTCGAAGACGAAGGAGGTCGTCTGGTAGATCGGCGTGGCGCGCGCGCCGGTGGCTGGATCGGGCTTGGCGCCGGCATGGACGGCGAGCGTGTTGAAACCGGGCGTACGGGTCACTTAAAACCTCCCTCGAGAACCTTCTGAAAATCGCCGGGCATTCTTGGCGAAGCCCGGCTCGGAATGCAAAGAAGAAAATACCCTTCGGCGTAGGATCTTCGATCAAACCGCAGGATAATACAGCGCTAGCCGGAATATTTTTGCGCTTCTCGCTCGCGGCCTATTTCTGGCGCACGCCGAAACTCTGGAAACCCTGGCGCATCAGCGGCTTCTTGGACGACAGCACCCCGGAATTGACACCGGTCCAGCCGATCTCGCCGGAGAGCTTGCCGTATTCGATCTTGGGGCAGCGGTTCATCACCACCTTGATGCCGGCCGCCTCGGCGCGCGCGGCCGCCTCGTCATGACGCACGCCGAGCTGCATCCAGATGACTTTCGGCAAGGGATCGAGCCGCAAGACCTCGTCGACAATGCCTGGCACCGCGGTCGCGGCGCGGAAGATGTCGACCATATCGATCGGCTCCGGAATATCGGCCAGCCTGGCATAGGTCATGCGGCCGAGGATTTCCTTGCCGGCCTGGCCAGGATTGACCGGAAACACCGAAAAGCCCTTGGCCAGCAGGTATTTCAGGACAAAATAGCTCGGCCTGACGTCATTGGCCGACGCGCCGACCAAGGCGATGGTCCTCACCGAATTGAGGATGCCGGCGATGTAGGTGTTGTCGTAGCTATCGTGATTCATGCCTCGTCCTCATACAACGCCCCGGCGAGAAAACCATCCGGGTCGTTGCTGAAATCGCGCAACATGCGGAAGTGGTCCGTGTCACGAAAGTCGGCGGGCTCGAGCCCGAATCGGCTGATGCGGAACAGCCGCGCGCCAGGACAGGCCATCAACAATGGCGAGTGCGTCGCCATGATCACCTGCGCGGTGCCCGACTGGTCCATGCGCCGCAGCATCTTCAGCAGTTCGATCTGGCGCGACGGCGACAGAGCGCTTTCCGGCTCGTCGAGGATATAAATGCCTTGCCTGCGGCAGCGCTCCTCGAAGAAGCGGATAAAGCCCTCGCCATGCGACCAGGACAGAAAGTCCGGCGGCGGCGGCCCAAAGGGATCTTCGAGTGCCGCCTGGTCGAGATAACGAGCGACGGAATAGAAGGATTCGGCGCGAAAGAACCAGCCGGCGGTTACCTTCGGCAGCCAGTGGCCACGGAACGTGTCTGCCAGCGCGGCGCCACTCTTGTCGATGGCGATGGAATGGTCGACTGGCCTGTAGCCCTTGCCGCCGCCGGCCTCGTCATAGCCGGCCAGCGCGCCAATCGCCTCGAGAAGCGTGGATTTGCCGGTGCCGTTCTCGCCGACGATGATGGTGATCGGCGTCGTGAATTCGAGTTCAAATTCGTGGCCGCGAAACAACGGCAGGTTCCAGGGGTATTTTTCCCAATCCGCCACGCGCCCGGGGTCGAGCAGGATGCGCTTGAGGTACGGTGCCTTGAGCCGCGTCAGCTGTTTGCGGTAGGCCATCAAGCAGGCAACGAAATCGTGCCGTCTTCGGCGATCGGAAAGGCCGGATTGTGCGCCACTTCCCAGACATGGCCGTCCGCATCGGCGAAATAGCCGTACCAGCCGCCCCAGAAGGCGCGGCCGGCCGGCTTGACGATGCGGCCGCCGGCCTTTTCCGCCATGGCGAGTACCTCGTCGACTTCGGCGTCGGAGCGGGTGTTGTAGGCGAGATAGACGGCGGAAGGCCCCTTGGCGAACGTGATGCCGGAATCCTCCTCGGCACTGGCGCGCGGAAAGAGGCCCAGAATGGCGCCGCCCATCTGGAAGAAGGCGACGCCGTCAGTGATCGCGGCATGCCGTTTCAGCCCCATGGCTTCGTAGAAGCGCACGGCGCGGTCGAGATCATCCGTTGCAATCGTGACGATGGAGATGCGTGGTTCCACGGCTACTCGTCCGTCCATTCCGGCTTGCGCTTGCCGATGAAGGCGCCGATGCCTTCTTCCGCGTCGCGCGCCAGCATGTTCTCGACCATGACGCGCCCGGTATAGGCATAGGCGTCCGCCAACCCCATTTCGGCCTGGGCATAAAAGGCCTCCTTGCCGGTCTTGACCACCAAAGATGATTTGGAAGCAATGGTTTGCGCGTATTTGGTGACGATCTGATTCAGGTATTCGCGCGGCACGACACGGTTGACCAGGCCGAACTCCTTGGCGGTTGCCGCGTCGATCGTCTCGCCGGTCAGAAGCATTTCCATCGCCTGCTTGCGTGAGACGTTGCGCGACAGCGCCACCATCGGCGTCGAGCAGAACAGGCCGATATTGACGCCCGGCGTGCAGAAGGTCGCCTCATGCGAGGCGATCGCCAGGTCGCAACTGGCGACCAGCTGCAGGCCGGCGGCAGTCGCCAGGCCGTCGACTTCGGCGATGACGGGCAAGGGATGGCGCACGATTGTCTGCATCAACTGGGCGCAAGCGGCAAACGTCTCTTCGAAGAAGGCCTTGCCGCGATCGGCGTCGGTGCGGCGCGCCGTCATTTCCTTGAGATCATGGCCCGCGCAGAACACTTTCCCCGCCGCCGACAAGATGATGACGCGAACCGCCTTGTCGGCCTTGGCGCGGTCGAGCTCCGCCGTCAATGTCGCCATTACTCCAAGCGACAAAGCGTTGGCGGGCGGATTGGCGAGCGTGAGCCGCAGCACGCCCTTGTCCAGCCTGGCCGTGACCGGGCCCTCGGCAACGGCAGGCTTGATGGCAAGGATTTCGGCCATGGCTAAGTCTCCACGATTCCGCTCGGCGTTGGCAGACTATCTAATATCGGATCGGGTTTCGTCCAACACCCATCGCTTGCGCCAGAAGGCTGAGGGTGTTGCCAGGAACGCCCGGCTGCGCCCATACAGGCCGGGAGCAAAGCGAGAGACCGACATGCCCGCCCAGACCAATCTCAAGCCAGTGCTGACCGCAGCACAAGTCAATGTACTGATGGAAACCGTCTATCCGCAACTCAACGAGCAGTTCAAATATTACGAGGCTGTCGACGTTTTCCCAGGCGGCTGCACCGTGCGGCTCAATGCCGGCGAACGTCATTTGCGCCCGGGCGGCACGGTATCCGGTCCGTCGCTGTTCACGCTTGCCGACATTGGCGGCTATGTCTGCGTGCTCTCCCATGCCGGACCGGACGCGCTGTCCGTGACGGTCAACCTCGACATCAACTTCGTGCGCAAGGCCGAGGCCGGGCCGATCGATGGCCATTGCCGCATCCTGAAGCTCGGAAAGAGCCTGATGGTCTTCGACATCGACATCGTCGCCGGGCCCGAAGGACACACCATCGCGCACGCCACGGGCACCTATTCTATCCCGCCGAAGCGGCCGTGATGATCGAATTTCCGAGCAATGTGTATATATATGCGCAAGGGTGACTTTTGCTTGAGCGTGACAGCCGTAAGATCATAAAGCACCTCAAGGAGGATGGGTTCGAGCTGATTTTCGATACGCGGCTCGCACCACAAATTCCGGAAGGGCGAGATCGTGCTGATTGTTCCGCATCCCGAAAAAGACCTGCCTGCCGGCACTGCTCGCGCGATCGCCAAGCAGGCTGGTTGGATCGGATAGGCAATGTTGCGCCGGAGACCTTCATGAAGAGCTATTTCGCCTTGGTCGACAAAGACCCCGACAGCGCGTTCGGTATTCGCTTTCCCGACATTCCCGGCTGCTTTTCGGCCGCCGATGTGGCCGAGGACATCGTACCCAATGCGGTTGAAGCCTTGCAATTGTGGGCGGAGGACATGCCGGTTCCAGAGCCGTCCAGCCACGAAGCGATTGTCGCTCTTCCCGATATACGCAGCGCGCTTGCCGAAGGCGGCTATCTGATCTCGGTGCCGCTCATCGACAATGACAGCGCGGTCGTGAGGGCGAATGTGACTTTCGAGCGTGGCGTCCTGCGGGCGATCGACGCAGCCGCGCGCGAGCGCGGCCTTACACGATCCGCATTCCTTTCCAGCGCAGCTCGCAAGGAAATCGAGGCAAAACACTGAGGCGGACCAGGAACATGGGCGCCGGCAGATGTGGTAAAATAATACCTTTTAAGCAAGTGTCTGTTTTTACTTATCTTTCTTCGAAATTTGCTTTACCACTTGCCTTGACGCGATCCCTCCCCTCGCCTATAAGCCCTCACGAAGCAGCGGCCCGCAAAGGCCGCCGTTTTGTTATTGGCGGTGGGCAAGTGCTCATCGGCAATCCAAGCAACAAGAAACGCCTTCCCCGTGAAGGTCAAAACCGAGAGCAGAAAACATGACAACCTTTTCGCAGAAGCCTGCGGATGTGGTGAAGAAGTGGATCCTGATCGACGCCGAGGGTCTCGTCGTCGGCCGTCTTGCCACTGTCATCGCCAATCATCTTCGCGGCAAGCACAAGCCGACCTTCACCCCACATGTCGACGACGGCGACAACGTCATCGTCATCAATGCCGACAAGGTGGTGTTCACCGGCAAGAAGTTCACCGACAAGGTCTACTACTGGCACACCGGCCACCCCGGCGGCATCAAGGAGCGCACCGCGCGCCAGCTGCTCGAGGGCCGTTTCCCCGAGCGTGTCGTCGAGAAGGCCGTTGAGCGCATGGTCCCGCGTGGCCCGCTCGGCCGTCGCCAGATGAAGAACCTGCGCGTCTATGCAGGCGCCGAGCATCCGCATGTCGCCCAGCAGCCAGAAGTCCTCGACGTGGCCAAGCTGAATTCCAAGAACAAGAAGGTCGCATAAGATGGCTGAGCTTTCCTCGCTCGCAGAACTGGGCGCCGCCACCGGCAACACGAATACGCAGGCAGCGGCACCCGTCCACGTCCAGAAGCTCGACAAGTCGGGCCGCGCCTATGCCACCGGCAAGCGCAAGAACGCCATCGCGCGCGTCTGGGTGAAGCCGGGTTCCGGCAAGATCGTCGTCAACGACAAGGAATTCGCGACCTATTTCGCGCGTCCGGTCCTGCAGATGATCCTCAACCAGCCGATCATCGCCTCCAACCGTTCGGGCCAGTACGACATCGTCGCCACCGTCGTCGGCGGCGGCCTCTCCGGCCAGGCCGGTGCGGTGCGTCACGGCATCTCCAAGGCGCTGACCTACTACGAGCCGGCACTGCGCGCCGTGCTCAAGAAGGGCGGCTTCCTGACCCGCGACAGCCGCGTCGTCGAGCGCAAGAAGTACGGCAAGGCAAAAGCCCGCCGCTCCTTCCAGTTCTCGAAGCGCTAAGCGCTCCGCAGTTTGGACAATCGAAAAGGCCGCCTCCGGGCGGCCTTTTTGCGTTGCGCTCCCTATCCCGCGAAATGATCGGCATCGCGGCCACGGCGAGCGCGCCGAGGCAAGGAAAGCAAGCTGCATGCCCTGGATCGTGCCCAGCGCCAATGCGGAGCCGGAAAGCGCCACGCCTGCCTGGCGCACTGTGTTGAGCACGCCCGAGGCTGTTCCCGACATCGCCGTCGGCACGGAGGACAGCAGCGCCGTGGTCATGGCGGGTACCGCAAGACCGATGCCGACCGGCAGGAACAGCAGGCGCCACAGCAGCGACAGATAAGAGGTGTCGGCCTGGATCAGCGCCATCAGGCCGAAACCGGCCGCGCCGATAAGCAGGCCGATCGCCATTGGTAATCGTGGGCCGTAGGTGGCAGCGATGCGTCCCGCGGCGATATTGGATACGGTGACCACCGCCATGAACGGCAGGAAGGCGAGCCCGGTCATTTCGGGCGAAAAATGCCTTTCCTGCTGGAAATAGAGGCTGAGCATGAAGATTGTGCCGTAAAGCGTCAAATTTACCGCCAGCCCGACGAGGCTGGTCGCCGCCGGCACACGGCTGGCAAAGAGGCCGAGAGGAAACATCGGAGCCTTGGTCCGGCTCACGACCAGCAGGAACAGGCTTCCGGCCACCGCCGCCACCGCCAGTCCGCCGATGACCGGCAATGAAGTCCAGCCGGACGAGCCGGCTTCGATGAAGGCGCCGGTCAGCGAAAACAGCGTCAGCACGACAAGGCCCTGGCCGGCCCAGTCGATCGGCGGATTATCGGCGTTGGTCGGCGTCTCCTGCAGAAACCGGTAGGCCATCCAGATGGCGAGAGCACCGATCGGCAGATTGACCAGGAAGATGCTTGCCCAGCCAAGCGACGCGACCATGAAGCCGCCGAGCACCGGCCCGGCCGACAGCGCCATGCCGCCCGCCGCAGTCCACAGGCCAACGGCGCGCCCGGCGTGGCTTGTCGGAGGCATAGGCGCGGTTGAGGAGCGCCAGCGAGCATGGCATCAACAGGGCGGCACCAGCGCCCTGCACAGCGCGGGCGGCGATCAGGATCCAAGGGCTCTACGCCAGGCCACAGACCAGCGATGCGATGCTGAACAATGCCATGCCGCCGACGAACACGCGGCGGGCGCCGATCCTGTCGCCGAGCGCCCCTCCGGCGAGCAGCAGCGAGGCAAAGGCAAGCGTGTAGGCGTCGACGACCCATTGCAGGCCGCCAATGCCCATCGACAGGGCCGAGCCAATCTTATTGAGAGCGACGTTGACGATCGAAACATCAAGCTGCACCACCACGAAACCGAGACTGGTCGCGGCGACGGTGGCGGCATAGCCGATATTGGCGGGGCGGTTGAAAACCAGGGTGTTGGACATGCCCACCCGTAACGGTTTCACACTGACACCGTTCCGTCGGGAGACGCCGCCCCGCGACAATGTGCCGAGATTTCAGGGGCCGCAAATCAATTGATGCTGGCGGTCGCGGCAGGCTCGAGGCGTTCGCCAGTCCCGGCATAAGGCACGCGATAGCCGTTGGCCGCCAGCCAGTCGATGGCCGCCTTCGGCTCGTCGGTCTGGATGATGGTGGCGCCGCGATCGGCCCAGAAACCCCAGGCTTCGCGCGGCAGGCTGGCCTGCACCGCCAGTTCGTCACCGCGGCCGCCGGCGAGGAAGCCGCCCGGCTTGTTGACGATGGCGTAGGTGTCGGCCCAGATGTGCCAGTTGCCCCGCACCGCCGCCGCTCGCATGCGTGTGCTGCACAGCGGTCCGCCGGTCTCGGTCAGCGTCTCGGCGCCCGCCCGCCAGTTGATCAGCTCGATCGCGCGTGGCGAGAAGGCGTGGTCGACGGTCTCGGCGAAACCGGCATCATGCACGGCGTCATCGGCGATGATCGGCATGAACTGGACGCCGTCGATCGCGGCCATCGCCGCCTTCACCGAGGCAATCCGGTTCTGGTTCCAGAGGTTCTCCTTGACGATGACCTGGTCGGCCATGCCGAGATCGCGTGCCACCGCGATCATGCCCGGGAGGTCGCCGACTTCGAGCTTGTTGTCGAGATTGATGAGGATCCGATCCCTGGTCGCCAGCAACATTTCGCGCAGCGTCGAGACCGTTTCATTGGAGACGGTGCGGGTACCCTCGACCACCAGCCGACATGCCCTGAGTTCGGCCAGCGTGTACTTCACCACCTCGCCCTTGCAGGTCGTGGTGCGGTCGAGCCAGCTGTCATGCATGACGACGAACTCACCGTCCTTCGAGCGCCTGATGTCGATCTCGACGATCTCGGCGCCCATGGCGATCGAGCCTTCGACAGCCGCGAGCGAATTTTCCGCATAGAGCGTCTTGCCGGCCTGCATGCTGCCGGCGCGGTGGGCGGCCACCATCACATGGTCGCGCCACTGGTTGGCATGCTCGAAGCGGTCGAGAATCTGTCTGGCGCGGCTTTCGCCGGCCGAAGCCTGACCGGAGGTGGCAGCAAGGGTCGCGCAAAGCAAAAGGCTCAGCCAGATCGTCCGCATCGAGAATCGCTCCTTGCCGGATCGAAGCCGGGATAGGCGATGCCCGTGACATCTGGGTGAACGAAGCCGGCTAGCGGTTTCTCGCGAAAGGTTTGTCAGATGCGTTTCGAGAGCCGGCGGAACCATGCCATCGCCGGCATTTCAATGAAACGCCAGGTGATCCACGATGCGGCGATGGTGGCGACGAGCATGACGACGATTGCCGTCGTTCCAGCCCAGCCGGTACCGAAGCCCGTCGCTGGCGAGCCACGCAATACGATGTCGCCGACCAGACCCAGGCCCAGCTTGTGCTCGACGAGCCCGGCAACGTTGATCAGGCGCGCCTGGACAAAGATGTGGACCATGTAGATGGAATAGGACAGCGCGCCGAGCGTCAGCATGAACGGCGCCCGCAGCGAGGCGGAAATCCAGCCGCCTTCATGGGCGAAAAGAAACAGCGCCAGCACAAACACCAGGGGCGCGGCGATGCCGAAATCATTGCCGCCCGCCAGAGAGACGAAAGCGACGATGACCGCCACCATGACGATTTCGGCAAGGGTCCAGCTCAGCCGCGGGCCGCTTGTGGCGAAGAGCTGTCGCGCTCCTGCAATGGAATCATGCTGAAACCAGGCCAGCAGGGCGCCGAGCGAGAAGCCGTAGAGGCAGCGGATGAAGCCGAAGTCGTAGGATACGTCCATATGATGCGTGGAGAAGCCGAGCAGGAACAGCGGCGCGGTGACGGCGGCGGCGACAAGCCATATCCAGGCACGCGCGCCGGCGATGAAGACCACGCCGGCGAACAGGAGATAGGCGAAGAACTCCGCCGAAATGCTCCAGCTTGGCGCATTCCAGGTCAGATGATCCTCGAAGCCCATCCCTTGCAGCAGGAGCAGATTGGCAAGCAGGCTCTTCAAATCGAAACCGCCGGTGAAAGGGGCAGCGCCGGTGCCATGCAGTTGCGGCAGCATCAGCCGCAGCAGTTCGAAGCCCGCAAAGGCCGCGAGCATTATGAGATGCAGCGGATAGATGCGGCCGAACCGTACCAGCGCGAATCGAGCGACCTCTGCCGGCTGATTCAGCCGATCGGCATAGCTGCTGGCGATGACGAAGCCGGAAAGGACGAAGAAGAAATCGACGAAAAGATAGGACGAACCGATGAAGCTGCTCTGCGAGATCGCGGAAGCGGTCGGGAAATGAAACAACGCCACAAGCAGCGCGCAGATGCCGCGCCACGAATCGAGAACCTGAAAGCGCTCGCCCGCTATCGTGCCGGCATGGGTCGACACCACGGCATCGGACGGATTAAGAAACGCGGCCTGCGTCATGATGGGACAGATCCTGTCTTGCCGTGGCACCCGGGCGGCGCCGTTTCGTCTCCCCAAGCTGTGACTGGCATCTTCCATGCCGGTTCTGTAGTTGTTGCACCCCGATGAAAACGAGGACCAGTAATGGCGACCAAGAACATCGACCATGCCTTCACCGCCCGCTCCAAAACGGGCGGCGCCCTTGAGCCGACCTACTCCGGCGCGCTGTCGTTCATGCGGCGCAAATACACCAAGGATGTGAAAGGCGCGGACGCGGTGGTGTGGGGCATCCCCTTCGACGCCGCCGTCACCAACCGGCCCGGCGCCCGATTCGGGCCGCAGGCTATACGCCGCGCCTCGGCGATCCTCGACAATGACCCGCAGTACCCGTTCTCGCGCGATCTGTTCGAACATCTCGCGGTGGTCGACTACGGCGACTGCCTGCTGGATTCCGGCAACCACCAGAAGACGCCAGGCACGATCGAACGCGAAGCGGCGAAGATCCTGAAATCAGGCGCCTTCCTTTTGACGCTGGGCGGCGACCATTTCGTCACCTGGCCGCTGCTCAAGGCGCATGCCGCCATCCACGGACCGCTTGCCCTGGTGCAGTTCGACGCGCATCAGGACACGTGGGAGGACGACGGCAAGCGCATCGACCACGGATCCTTCGTCGGCCGCGCGGTCAAGGAAGGCATCATCGATCCCGACCGGTCGATCCAGATCGGCATCCGGACGCACGCCCCCGACACGTTCGGCATCAAGATCCTCTACGGCCACGAAATCGAGGAGATGCGGGCCTCCGACATCGCCTACGCCATCGTCGACCGCACCGGCGGCAAGAAGACGTACCTCACCTTCGACATCGACTGCCTTGACCCTGCCTATGCGCCCGGAACCGGCACGCCGGTGGCTGGCGGGCCGTCCTCGGCGAAGATCCTGTCGACGCTGCGCCAGCTCAACCAGGTCGATATTGTCGGCGCCGATGTCGTGGAGGTTGCGCCGGCCTATGATCACGCCGATATAACGGCGATCGCCGGCTCGATGGTCGCCATGCAGTATCTCGGCCTGCTGGCTGAACGAAAGGCACGGCAGGAAGAGATGAACAACGGCAATCACAACGGTGCCGCGGTGAATCACGGTAACGGCATATAGTCTCGGAATATCAGGGAATTTGATCAGGTCATGAAACCGAAAATCTTCATCGACGGCGAGCACGGCACCACCGGCCTGCAGATCCGGGCGCTGCTTGCCGAGCGCGGCGACCTGGAGATCATTTCCATCCCGACGGAGCGGCGCAAGGAAACGGCGGCGCGCGCCGAATTCCTCAATGCCGCCGATATCGCGATCCTGTGCCTGCCGGACGATGCGGCGAAGGAAAGCGTCTCGCTGATCGCCAACGACACCACGAAGGTGATCGATGCGTCGACCGCGCATCGTGTCGCCGAAGGCTGGGCCTATGGCTTCGCCGAGATGGACAAGGAGCAAGCCAAGACGATCGCCTCGGCCAAGCGCGTCGCCAATCCTGGCTGCTGGCCGCAGGGACCGATCGCAACGCTGAGGCCCCTGGTCACATCGGGCCTGCTGCCGGCCAATTTCCCGATCACCGTCAACGGCATTTCCGGCTATTCGGGCGGCGGACGCCCGATGATCGAGGACTATGTCGCCAAGGGCGAGGACGCCTCGGAGTTCCTGCCCTATGGCCTGACCCTGCAGCACAAGCATGTGCCGGAACTGCGGGCTTATGCAAAGCTGTCGCATGACCCGATCATGCAGCCGGCGGTTGGCAATTTCGCCCAGGGCATGATCACCGTGGTGCCGCTGCAACTCGGCGGCCTCGAGCATGTGCCGACAGGCGCAGAACTTCATGCCGCCATTGCCGACCATTTCGCCGCCATCAAGGGCGGCGTGGTCGAGGTGGCGCCCTATGCGCATCTGGAGCGCATGCCGGAGATCGACCCCGAGATCTACAACGGCACCAACCGCATGAAGGTCTATGTCTTTGCCAACGACAAGCGCGCGCAGGCGCTGCTGCTGGCGGTCTATGACAATCTCGGCAAGGGCGCCTCGGGTGCCGCCGTCCAGAACATGGACCTGATGCTCGGGCTTTGATGGACGCACCAGCCTTCCCGGCGCGCTGGAAAGTCAGCGCGCCCGAACTCATCGCTGAGACTTTTTCGAGCCGCATCTGGAAGGTTGTTCGCGACGACGGCTCGCCGGCCGTCGTCAAGGCGCTCAAACCTTTCGACGATGTCGCCGACGAATTGCGTGGCGAGCATTTCCTCGCCTGGCGGCGCGGCGAAGGCGCGGTGCGCCTGCTTGGCCGCGATGGCCACAGCATGCTGCTCGAATATGCCGGCGAAACCCTGCTCTCAGGAATTCTCGACCAGCAGGGAGACAACGCCGCAACCGCAATCGCGGCCGAGCTGATGGCGAAATTGTTTTCGCCGTCACAACACCCCTACCCGCCCGAGCTTCAGCCGCTCAGGGAGCGGTACGCCAGCCTGTTCGGGAAAGCCGCGACCGATCGCGCTACCGGTGATGACAGCCTCTATGTCGAGGCAGCCGCCATCGCCGAGCGGCTGCTGTCCAACCCGCACGACATCAGGCCGCTGCATGGCGACCTGCACCATGACAACATCCTGCACGGGCCGCGCGGCTGGCTGGTGATCGATCCGAAGGGCGTGCTCGGCGACCCCGGCTTCGACGCAGCCAACATGTTCTACAACCCGCTCGACCGCGACGCGCTCTGCCTCGATCCGCAGCGGATCGCGCACATGGCCGAAGTCTTTGCCAAGACGCTTGGGCAGTCACCGGCAGCGATACTGGACCATGCCATCGCCTATGGCTGTCTGTCGGCGGCCTGGCACCACGAGGACGACAATGCGGTCGATGAGAACCGCGAACTGTCGATCGCCGGGGCAATCCGCGCCGTGCGAGCGAATTTCTGACCTCAGGGACGGGCCGAGAGGCTCCGCATTAACTCCTGAGCACGACATCCTGCGACAAGCGATAAGCGCCCTTGGTGCCGCGCCAGTGCGCGGCGGCGAAACCCAATACGATCAGCGCAAAGCCCTGGTGGGTGAGTGCCATATGCAGCGGTACCTGCATCAGCAGCGTGCCGATGCCGATCGAGGCCTGCACCAGCACCAGCACAAACAACAGCGTCGCGCGGCGGGCATGGGTCGAGCCGGGCAGCCGCCGGCGCGTGGAGATCATGTGCCAGAGTGCGACGGCGAAGACCGTATAGGCGCCGAGTCGATGAATGAACTGCACCGTCTTCGGGCTCTCGAAGAAGTTGCGCCATGCCGGTTCGAGGATCAGCAGATCGCCGGGGATGATCTTGCCGTCCATCAGCGGCCAGGTGTTGTAGCTCAGGCCGGCGTCGAGCCCGGCGACCAGGCCGCCGAGATAGATCTGGACCAGCGCCAGGAGCACGATGAAGCCGGCCACACGCTGTGTCGAGCGATCGGCGGCCGGCTCGGAATGCGGCGCCAGGCCACGCGCGACGACCATGGTGGCGGTGAAGATCAGCGCCGCCAGCGTCAGATGGGTCGCCAGCCTGTACTGGCTCACCGACACGCGGTCGACAAGGCCTGAGGCCACCATCCACCAACCGATGGCGCCCTGCAGGGCGCCGAGGAGAAGGATGCCGACCAGCTTTGGCCCGAGGCCGCGCTCGATGCGGCGGCTCACCCAGAAGAAAAGCAGCGGCAAGGCAAAGACCAGGCCGACGCTGCGCGCCAAGAGACGATGCGCCCACTCCCACCAGAAGATCGACTTGAACGCCTCGATGCTCATGCCCTTGTTGAGCTCGGTGTATTGCGGGATCTGCTGGTAGCGCTGGAATTCCTCCTGCCACTCGGCGTCGTTGAGCGGCGGGATGACGCCATGGATCGGCTGCCATTCGGTGATGGACAGGCCGGACTCCGTAAGCCGGGTGGCGCCGCCGACCAGCACCAGCGCAAACAGCACCAGAAGCACGGCATAAAGCCAGCCGCGCACCAGCGCGCGGTTGTGCAGGTCGCGGTTGCGGGCGACGTATGGCGCGGCGGCTGATAGGGCAGCCATGATCTTGTCCCGTCCGGTTGAGGTGGCGGATTGGTGGACCATCGCATCCGTGCTTGCAAGCCCGTGCAGCGCGGCACGCCGTCGCGCCCGATGTCGCGGGTTGCGCGTGTCCTACGTTCGGCCTAAGCGATAGCGATCAACGAGGCCAAGCCATGCCCATTCGCCTGAAAAAGCTGATCGGAATGTTCCTGCTGGTGGCACTGGTCATCATCTACGCGCTGGTCGCATCGATCTTCGCAGTCGCCCGTCTTTCGGAATCGGGCGCGCTGGTGCACTTCCTGTTCTTCCTGTTCAGCGGCCTGCTCTGGGTGCTGCCGGCGATGGGCATCATCAAGTGGTTGATGCTGGAGCCGCGCTCGAAAGGCTGAAACGGGCTGCCTCGGTTCGCAGAGGCATACGCGGCTGGATCAACACGCATGACGGATTGACGGCAGACCCCGGTCAGATGGTGACGACCATCTGACCGGCATTGGCGAGCGGCGTCGTCACGCCCGACAGCATGGTGCGGATATGGGCGAGGCTCTGGTAGCGGCCATTGATCGAAATGCGCGGCAAGGCATGCAGGAAGCCGGCATGTTCGGCGCGCAGCACGCCATGGCGGGTCGTCACGGCGGAGACATAGCCGGCGTCGCGGGCAAAGCCGACTTCGCGGCAGCCGACGGCGCTTGCATAGCCGTAGGGATAGGCGAAATGGCGTGGCTCCCTGCCAAGCTCTGCTCGCAACATGTCCTTCACGGCGCCGATCTCGCGCCGAGCGTCGGTTTCGGAAAGCCGCTTCAGATTGCTGTGGTTGATCGTGTGGGCGCCGATGGTCACCAGCGGATGCGCGGCGACGGTGCGGACCTCATCCCAGTTCATCAGCGTCCGCAGGCGCGAGGCATCCGCGTCGACGCCATTCGAACTGGCGAGATCGCGCAGCACGGTGCGCAGATCTTCTTCGCGGACCTCGGTGGCGAGGTAGGCGTGCAACCGGGTTATGGCCTGGCTTTTCCTGGCGGGGGTAGCGCAGTCGATCACCGTCGGACCATTCGAGGTCGACAAAGTCAGGCGGTCGCACGCGTTGACGATATCCTCGGCCACGTCCCACCACAGATCGGCGGTGCCGTCGATCAGCCCCGGCGCGACATAGATGGTGATCGGCGCGCCGTGCTTTTCCAGCACCGGCAGGGCCTCGGTCATGTTGTCGCGATAGGCATCATCCGCGGTGATGGTGGCGAACCGGCCGCCCTTGCCGCCGGCCTTGATGCGTTCGACCGCTTCGTCCATCGAGACGAAGGCATAGCCGTCCGCCTTCATGTCGGCGATCACGGCGTCAAGGAAACTGGGCGCGATGTTGAGGTGCCGGTTGACGCTGTCGGGCTTTTCCGGTGTCGCCGTCACGCGGTGCAACATCAGGATGGCGCCGATGCCGCCGACAAACGGCCTGGCCAGCGGTGCGAGGCCGGTATAGCGGGCGACGTTGAGCGCCAGTTTCCGGATTGCCTCCCCACCGTCGATCATTCATTCACCTTTTGCGCCTAGGCTGATCCAAGCACGGAATACGCCTGAGCGCCCCCCAAATCGGGATCAATACGCCTTAAGGATTGAGGTATGGTTGACGCAATGGCGTCATTTGACGGCAATCGGCTCGCGGCGACCGAGGCTTCGCCACGCGCCCTGCCGAAGGATGCCGCCGGGCCATCGGTTTCCGTTGCCGCAGCCGATGGACTCGCGGCCTATGCAGGGTTCTGCCGCTCGGCGCTCCATGCACCGGCACAGGGTTCGACATGGATCCTGAACTGGGCCGCGCAGGTCAAGCCGGATCTGCTCGTGGCCACACTCACCCTCGGAGGCAAGCCGGTCTTTGCCCTGGCGCTGGAGGTTGTCAGCCAAGGGCCGTTCCGGGTCGCCCGTTTCATGGGCGGCCGCCATGCGAATGGCAATTTCGCCGCCGCCGACCCGCAATGGCTTGCCAGGGCGGAGAGCGCGGCCGTCGGCTCAGTGTTCGGGGCCATTGCCAAGGCCCGGCCCGACATCGATCTCATCGCGCTGGAACGATTGCTGCCCGATCTCGACGGCATCGCCAATCCGCTCGCATCGCTCGATCATTTCGCCAGCCCCAATCTTTCGCTGGCTGTCAACCTTGCCGGTGGCTTCGATGCACTGCTGCTGCGCGCCAGCGGCAAGCGCAAACGCAAGAAACATCGGTCGCAGACGCGCAAATTCGAGGCCGTCGGCAGCCATCGGCGCATCGAGGCGCGCAGCCCGGATAAGGTGGAAAGGCTGCTCGACGCCTTCTTCGAGATGAAGGAGCTCCGCTTCCGCAAGATGGGCATCGCCAATGTCTTCGGCGACGACCAGACGCGCGCCTTCTTCCGGGCGCTGTTCACGCAGGCCCTGGCCGAGGACACGCCCTCGTTCGTGCTGCATGGCCTGGAAGTCGCCGGCAAGCTGCGCGCCATCACCGGGTCGAGCCGCTCCGGGAAACGCCTGATCTGCGAGTTCGGAGCGATCGCCGAGGACGATCTCGCCTACAGCAGTCCCGGCGATTTCCTGTTCTTCGACAACATCCAGGAAGCCTGCGAGAGCGGTTTCGCCATCTACGATTTCTCCGTCGGCGACGAGCCCTACAAGCGGCAGTGGTGCGATATCGAAACCCGGCATTTCGAGGTGCTGGTCCCGCTGACGCTGAAGGGCCGCGCGCTGGCGCAGATGCTTCGCCATGGCGCGCGGCTGAAGGCCTTCGTCAAGAACAGCCCGGCGATCTGGAAGCTGACCAAGATGCTGCGCCGCAAGGCATCTGGACAGCCAGCGCCCGCGGCTGGTGAGGACGAGAGCTAATTCTCAGAAATTGAGGGCTTCCTTGAGCGCCGGTCCCGCCCTGACGCGCAGATCGAGATCGGCCTCGATATGGTCGATGTGATGCAGCATCAGCTGGCTGGCCCGTTCGCAATCGCTGCTCTCCAGCGCACCGACAATTTCCGTGTGCTCGCTGTGCCCGCAGGCTGACACGCCAGACCGCCCGTAAAGCGCGATGACAAGCGAAGAGCGCGCGACCAGTTCCTCCATGAAGCGCTGCAGGATGGCGTTGCCGGCGACCGAAGCAAGCAGCAGATGGAAATCGCCGGACGCCTTGATCTCGGAACGCCGCGCGGTCGGGCCGCGCTCGGCGATGAAGCGGCCCTCCTCGTCGAGTTGCGCCCTGAAGGCAGTGATGTCGGCTGATGTGACGCGCCCGCAGGCGGCAATGGCAATGCCGGGCTCGATCAGCCGGCGCGAGGCGAACACCTGGCGCGCTTCCTCGGGCGATGGGTTGGCGACGAAAGCGCCGCGATTACGCTCCGTGCGCACCAGGCCTTCGAAGGACAACATCTGCAGCGCCGCGCGCGCCACGGTGCGCGACACATCAAACAGCGTGCCGACCTCGCCCTCCGAAAGCTTGGTGCCCGGCGCCAGCCGGCGGTCGACAATGGCGTCGCGCAGATTGTCGCGGATCGCCTGCGCGCGATCCTGATTGGCGCTGTCGGTGGAATAAATCTGATCGGCGATATTCATGGCGATGATGTTCCCGCCCCCTTCTAGCGCGACTCGCCGTTTGCGCACGAGAGGCAAAGTGAACACAAAGCCAAAAAAGATTGCATACGATTTTTGTGCAGATCGCGAACAATCGCCCATAATTTGTGCAATGCACAAGGCAGCCTGCCAGGCAGGCAGCAGACAAGAATCCTGATTTTTTAGACAATTCAAATGCTTGGCCAGTGACCCCGATATTGGCACGCATGATGCATTGGTTAATGCGACCAAACGGGGAAGCCTGAATGTCCAAAGCCGCCGAGATCGACATCGTGTCCGTTTCGAAAGTCTATGGAACGACGACTGCCGTCGAGGATATCAGCCTGAAGATACCGGCGGGCACCTATTGCTGCCTGCTCGGACCCTCCGGCTGCGGCAAGACCTCGACGCTACGTATGATCGCCGGCCACGAAAGCATCTCGTCCGGCGACATCCGGCTCGGCAACACCGTCGTCACCGACCTGCCGCCGGCCAAGCGCGGCACGGCGATGATGTTCCAGTCCTATGCGCTGTTCCCGCATCTCGACCTCATCGACAATGTCGCCTTCAGCCTGAAGATGAAGGGCCTCGACAAAGACAAGCGCCGCGCCAAGGCGCTCGACATGCTGAAGCTGATGCAGATGGAGGCCTATGCGACGCGTCGCCCGGCGCAGCTTTCCGGCGGCCAGCAGCAGCGCGTCGCGCTCGCGCGCGCCTTGATCACCGATCCCGAGGCGCTGCTGCTCGACGAGCCGCTTTCGGCGCTCGATCCGTTCCTGAAGATCCGCATGCGCGCCGAGCTGAAGAAATTGCAGACGTCGCTCGGCATCACCTTCGTCCATGTCACTCACAGCCAGGAGGAGGCGATGGCGCTTGCCGACCTGATCGTGGTGATGAATGACGGCCGCATCGAACAGGCGGCGCCGCCGCGCGACGTGTTCGAGCGGCCGGCCACGGCCTTCGTCGCACGCTTCATGGGCGACCACAATGTCATCGCCGGCCGGGTTACCGGCAGCCGGGACGGCATGGTCGTCTTCGACGTCAATGGCGGCGGCTCGCTCGCCGCCAGCGGCAAGCCGCAGCAGGCGGGAGCGCCGATCGACATCGCCATCCGCACCGACCATGTGCGCATCGGCGAAGCGCCCGCGCCCGGGCTCGGCTTCACCGGCATCGTCGCCAACATCGAATATCGCGGCGCCACGGTGAAGCTCTCCGCCACCGGTGCAGGTATCGACGACTTCACCGTCATCATCGACGATTCCGACTTCTTCTCCAAACCCGTCGCCATTGGCGACGCCGTACCGCTCGCCTGGGATGCCGAGGATGCGATCGTCCTCGGCCGCCTTCATTCATGAAATCAACCAAGCAAAACAAGACAGGGGAATAGACATGACAGACACAGTACAAACCAAGACTGGCATCTCCCGCCGCTCGCTGCTCAAGACGGGTGCGGCCGCCGTCGGCCTCGCCGCCGGCTCGGGCGTCATCACGGGCTTCCCGACCATCTGGGCGCAGTCCAACATCACGCTGCGCCAGTTCGGCACCGGCGTGTCGAACCTCAACGCCATCGCCGACAAGTGCAAGGCCGACCTCGGCATCACACTGGAGATGACGGCGACCGATTCCGACGCCGCCGCCCAGCGCGCCGTGACCCAGCCCGACAGCTACGACATCGCCGATATCGAATACTGGATCTGCAAGAAGGTGTTCCCCACCGGCGTGCTGCAGCCGATGGATGTCAGCAAGCTGAAATATTACGACGAGCTGGTGCCGCTGTTCAAAACCGGCAAGCTCACCCCCGACAGCGTGATCGCCCAGGGCACGGCGCCGCACACGGTGGGCTATGTCGAGGCGCAGGACTCCAAGACCTTCGCCAAGGCACCGACCAACTGGTTCACCATGGTGCCCACCATCTACAATGCCGACACGCTGGGCATCCGCCCTGACCTCGTCGGCCGCGACATCACCAGCTGGGCCGACATCATGGACCCGGCCTTCAAGGGCAAGACCGCCATCCTCAACATTCCCTCCATCGGCATCATGGATGCCGCCATGATCATGGAAGCCATGGGCAACATAAAATATGCCGACAAGGGCAACATGACCAAGGACGAGATCGACAAGACGATCGACTTCCTGATCAAGGCCAAGCAGGGCGGCCAGTTCCGTGCCTTCTGGAAGTCCTTCGACGAGAGCGTGAACCTGATGGCGTCGGGCGAAGTGGTCATCCAGTCCATGTGGTCGCCCGCGGTAGCCGCGGTGCGCTCCAAGGGCATTCCCTGCCGCTTCCAGCCGCTCAAGGAAGGCTATCGCTCATGGGGCGGCGGTCTCGGCCTTGCCGCCCACCTCAAGGGCGCGGAGCTCGACGCTGCCTACGAATACATCAACTGGTACACGTCGGGCTGGGTCGGCGGCTACCTCAACCGCCAGGGCTACTACTCCGCCAACATGGTCTCGGCCAAGAAGTTCATGACCGAGGACGAGTGGGGCTACTGGATCGAGGGCAAGCCGGCCAAGGGCGAGATCAAGGCGCCCGACGGCACCGTCATGGAAAAGGCCGGCGCCGTGCGCGATGGCGGCTCGTTCGAGGAGCGCATGGGCAAGGTCGCTTGCTGGAATTCGGTGATGGACGAGGACCGCTACATGGTGAAGCGCTGGAACGAGTTCATCGCGGCGTAAGGCTGCGCCCCTCCTCTTCCCTTCTCCCGCTAGCGGGAGAAGGGCACGCGGTTCAGGCCGCATCGCCAAACCCGAGAGCCTTGATGACAGTCGCGCTCGAACGCCCTGCAATCGCCGCCACTAAGCCCGTGAGACGCCGCCGCTTTTCTCTCGGTGCCGTCGCGCCCTATCTGCAGTCGGCTCCGCTGGCGCTGATCCTCGGCGCGTTCCTGCTTTTGCCCATCATCATGATCGTCGTCGTGTCCTTCTGGGATTACGACTTCGCCGCCATGTATCCGGATTTCCTGACAACCAACTATTCCGACGTGCTGGGCTCCTGGGTCACCTGGAAGACCTATCTCAACACAATCAAGTTCGCGGCCATCGTCTGGGTGCTGACCTTGTTCATCGGCTTCTGGGTCGCCTATTTCCTCGCCTTCCACATCCGCACCACGGCCATGCAGATGGTGCTGTTCCTGGTCTGCACCGTGCCGTTCCTGACCTCCAACATCATCCGCATGATCTCGTGGATCCCGGTGCTCGGCCGCAACGGGCTGATCAACTCGACGCTGGTGCATATGGGCCTGGTGCCAAAACCCATCGAGTGGCTGCTCTATTCCGAATTCGCGGTCGTGCTTGCCATGGTGCACCTCTACACGCTGTTCATGGTGACGCCGATCTTCAACACGCTGATGCGCATCGACCGCTCGCTGGTCGAGGCCGCTCGCGACGCCGGCGCCTCCGGCTGGCAGGTGCTTTGGAACGTCATCCTTCCGCTGGCCAAGCCCGGCATGGCGATCGGCACCATCTTCGTCGTCACGCTGGTGATGGCGGATTTTTCCACCGTGCAGGTGATGTCGGGCGGCCAGAGCGCTTCCGTGGCGCTGATGATGAAGAACCAGATGTCGCTGCTGCAATATCCGGCCGCCGCCGCCAACGCCGTGGTGCTGCTGGTGCTGGTGCTCTTGATGGTCGCCGGCATCCTGCGCATCGTCGATATCCGCCGGGAGCTTTGACGTGAGCCACGAAAAACGCACCCTCGAATTCTACGTGCTGGCGGCCTTCTTCGCGCTGTTCGTGCTGTTCCTCTACGGCCCGCTGTCGGCGATCCTGATCCTGTCCTTCCAGGGCGAGACCGGGGGCCTCACCTTCCCGCTCAACGGCGTGTCGCTGCACTGGTTCGCCAATCTGTTCGAACGCCAGGCGGTCGGCGATTTCGGCGGCAGCTTCAAGCGCTCGCTGGTGCTGGGCCTGATGGTGATGGTCGTCACCGTCATCGTGTCGCTGCTGGCGGGCCTTGCCTTCCGCCGGAAGTTTCGCGGCGCCACCGCCCTGTTCTATCTGGCGGTCGCCAGTCTCGTCGTGCCCTCCATCATCATCTCGCTGGGCATCGGCGTGGTCTTCCAGCAGGTCGGCCTGCGCCCGGCCTGGTATACGTCGGCCTTCGGCGCGCATCTGACCTGGACCTTGCCGTTCGGCGTGCTGATCATGTTCGCCGTCTTCAACCGCTTCTCGCCGGCTTACGAGGAGGCCGCGCGCGATCTCGGCGCCACCTCCTGGCAGACCTTCGTCCATGTCGTGCTGCCGATGATCGCACCGAGCCTGATCGGCGTCGGCTTGTTCGGCTTCACGCTCTCCTATGACGAGTTCGCCCGCACGCTCATGACATCGGGAACCTTCAACACGCTGCCGCTCGAGATTTATGGCATGACCACCAATGTCACCACGCCGGTGCTCTACGCGCTGGGCACGGTGACGACGGTGTTTTCCTTCCTGGTGATCCTGGCGACGCTGGGCGCTATCCTCTATGTCGGCCGCCACCGGGCGAGAGCATGACCGTGCAGATCCTGGTGGTGAACCCCAACACGACGGCGAGCATGACGGAGACCATCGCGGCGGCCGCGCGCGGCGTTGCCGGCGCCGGGACCGAAATCGTCGCCGTCACCTCGTCCACGGGACCGGCCTCGATCGAAGGCTATTATGACGAGGCTCTGGCCGTGCCGGGCCTTTTGATGGAGATCGCCGCCGGCGAGCGCGGCGGTGCGCAGGCGGCGATCATCGCCTGTTTCGACGACACCGGCCTCGACGCCGCGCGCGCCATGGCCGCCATTCCCGTCATCGGCATCTGCGAGGCGGCACTCGGCATCGCCTCCTTCATCGCCCAGCGCTTCACCGTCGTGACCACCACCGAACGCTCGCGCGTGCCGGTGGAGGGGCTGGTGCAGCGCTACGGCATGGCGGGACGGGCGCGTGTGCGGGCCGCCGACATTCCGGTGCTGGCGCTCGAGGATCCGGCATCGGGAGCGGTTGGCAAGCTGCGCGACGAGATCGCCCGGGCCGTGGAGGAGGATCGTGCCGAAGCCATCGTGCTTGGCTGCGCCGGCATGGCAGACCTTGCGCACCAGTTGCAGGCGGATTTCGGACTGCCTGTCATCGACGGCGTCGGCGCCGCGATCAAGCAGGCCGAAGCACTGATTGCGCTGGGCCTTTCGACATCGAAGCGCGGCGCCTATGCCAGCCCGCTGGCCAAGCCCTATAATGGTATGCTGAAATCGTTCTCGCCCGGAGCTGTCGCCGCGGAGTGAGCACCATGAAACCGATCATCCGCACGCTGTCGCTTGGGGAATTGACTGATCTCATCGACTGGGCGGCTGACGAGGGCTGGAATCCCGGCCTTGAAGACGCGGCAATGTTCCAGGCAGCGGACCCGGAGGGTTTCATCGGTGCCTTTGTCGGGGACGAAATGGTCGCCGCGATCTCGGCGGTGGCCTACGGACAGGATTTCGGTTTCATCGGCCTCTACATCAGCCGCCCGGACATGCGCGGCAAGGGCAACGGCAAGGCGGTGTGGGCCGCGGGCATGGACAGGCTGGCCGGGCGCACCATCGGCCTCGATGGCGTCGAAGAGCAGCAGGCCAACTACCGCAGCAAGGGGTTCAGGCCGGTCTACGAAACCATTCGCTACAGCGGGCGCCCCGCGGCCCTGCCCGTCGGCGCCGCGCGGTCTCGCATCGTGAGTGCGCAACCGGTGCCCGACATCATCGCCTATGATGCGCTCTGCTTTCCCGCGCCCCGGCGGTCTTTCCTGCAGCGATGGCTGCAGCCGCCACACCATGCCGTGGCGGCGATCACTTCGCGGGGGATGGCCGGCTATGCGGTGGCGCGAGCCTGCCGCAGCGGCTTCAAGATCGGCCCGCTCTTTGCCGACGACGCGCAGACCGCACTCGAACTGTTCGGGGAACTGTCTGGCACGTGTGGTGGCGAATTGAACGTCGATGTGCCGGCCACCCAGGTGGATTTCATCGCTGCGCTCGAGGCGGCCGGTTTCTCACCGACCTTCAGCACCACCCGCATGTACCAAGGCACGCCACCGAAACTCGATGCCAAGAGGGTATTCGGCGTGACGACGCTGGAGCTGGGATAGGCCGGGCGGCGGCTTTCAGGCCGCGGAGCGCCGTCCCGGTGTGCCCGGTGGCTCATGGCCCAGCGGCGTCACCAGCGTCAGGTCGGGATAACCGCTTTCGATCAGCTTGACCGCGGCCCTGGTGACCTCGTCGTCCGGTTCGAGCATCGACAGGAACACCTCAGTGGCCTCGCCGCCCAGACGGCTGATGCCTTGCGCGTCGGCAGGCCCGCATTCGACCACCACCAGATCGTAGGCGGTGGTCAGCGACTGCATGATGATCGGCAGCCGGTCGGCCGCGCGCATGGCGCGGACCGGATCGGCGGTGCCGACGGGAATGACGTGGCAATCGGAATAGAGATCGGCATGGATGACGTCGCTGAACTGCGCCTGCGAGGCGAGCAGATCGGTGATCCCCGGGAAAAGGCCGCTGTCCAGCATCGGCCGCGAAGCAGCACCCGAGGCGGTGAGGTCGAGCAGCAGGACGCGCAGGCCGGCGTCGGACACTTCGCGCGCCACCAGGATCGCCGACGCGGCTGCCTCGTCGCCTTCGGGCGAAACGAATATGGCGCGGGCGGCCCCGCTGGCGATCAGCCTTTCCGCGGCCTTCTCGATGTCGATCTCACCAAGCACCGAGCGCGGCCGCTGTGCTTCCACGACGGGCTCCGCCTCGGCGACCGATTCGGCCTCGGCGACTGGCTCAACCTTGGCGGCAGGCTCAGGCTCGGCAACGGGCCGCGGCTGCATCACCATCTCCGGTTCCGTGACCGCTTCGGGCCATTGCGTCTCGGGGCCACGATCGGCGAACGTGCTAGCGACAGCCGGCTCAAGGAGGGCAGATGGCTCAAGGGCGTCCGGCTGCTGGCGAGCAGTTGCCGGCATGGCCACTTCGTCGATCGGCGCAAAACGGGCGCCTGGAGCCGGGCGCATGGCGCGACCCGAGAAGAGTTCCCGCAACAAGGTGAATATGGCCGCCAGCAGAAGCGAAGCCGCCGCAGCCGCGCCAACGATCGGCCCAACCTTGGGGAAATATGGCTCGGAGGGCACCGAAGCCGGCGAGGCGACACGGGCGTCGACCGGCGCATAGTTGCGGTCCTGACGCGAAGCTGCCTCGCGGTAGTTGGTCAGATAGAGCTCGAGCTGCTGGCGCTTGGCGGCAGCGTCGCGCTGCAGCGCGTCGAGATCGACCTGCTGTTCGCCGGCCTGCGCCGAAGCCGCTTTCAGCTGATTGACGTCGGAGACGAGCTGGCTTTCGCGCGCCTTGGCGGCATCGGCCTGCATCACCAGGCCCTTCATGATCTTCTGGGCTTCGCTGCGGATCTGCGCATCGAGATCGGCGAGCTGTGATTTGGCGGCGCGGACACGCGGATGGTTGTCGAGCATCGTCGTCGACAGGTCGGCGATGGTGGCGCGCAGCTCGGCCTGCCGCTCCCGCAACCGCTGGATCAGGTCGGACGACAGGACTTCCGGCAGTGAATCCAGCGAGCCGCCATTCTGCAGCGCCTTACGCACGTTGTCGGCGGTACCCTCCGCCGCGGCGCGATTGGCCCTCACCCGCGACAATTCGGTCGACAGTTCGGCCAGCTGCTGGGTGGCAAGAGTGGCATTGTTGCCGCCCATCAGCAGGTCGGACTGCGCGCGGTAGGCCGCGACCTTGGCCTCGGCATCCCTGACCTGCTTCGAAAGGTCGGCGATTTCGGGCGCCAGAAAGTCGGCGGCGGCGGTGTTCGATTCGCTCTTGGCCGCGCCCTGCCCCGCAATATAGGCGGCGGCAATGGCATCGGGAATGGCGGCGGCGAGCTTGGGATCCTCTGAGGAGAACTCGATGGCGATGATGCGGGTCTTTTCAACGCCGAAGACGTTGAGCTTCTCGCGCATCTTCTTCAACACGCGTTCATCGGCCGGAACATCCATCGGGTCGTTCTTCAACCCAAGCAGGATCAGCACGCGGCTGAGCGCCGACATGTTGATCGTTTCGTCGAACTCACGCAGCCGCGCCAGACCGAGCTTCTGCGCCACCTGCTTGAGGATTTCGTTGGACGAAATGATCTGGACCTGGGTGGCGACGCCCTGCTCATCCAGGATCGGCTTGTCGCCGTCATTGTTGCTGCCGGCCGGACGGGTGTAGACGGATTCGCGCGGGGCGATTTCCACCTGCGTCTGGGCCTTGTAGTGCTTGGTCGCGAACGAAGCGAACGCAAACGCCAGACCGGTCACCACCAGAACGAAGAGCAATATGCGCAGCCAGTTCCTCGCCAGGCTGGCGAAGAGCTGCCTGAGGTCAACGTCGACATCTGCGGCCGCGGACTGAACGGACATGCATCCCTACTCCGAAACTGGGTCAGGATGCACCGTAAACAACTATGGTAACTCAGCCGTTAAGATCACGGTAATACCCCATTAGGGATTACTGGCAGCGCCCAAGAAAAACGATAAAAACGGCAAAACCCCTGCTTCGTGCAGCGCTATCGGCTGGCTCCTTTACCGGCCATTAACCCTAACAGGATGATAACGAACCCGATCCCAGATGTTTGCTGCGACGCCGCAGCGGCCAGTCGAAGGTACGTATCCGGTCATGAAAAGCACTGCTTCCCTCTTTCACGCTCTGCTTGCCGTATCGATGCTCGCCGGCTGCTCCAGCTACCGTCCGACGCCGGCTGCCTTCCACGAGGTCCTCGACCAACCTTACCGTCTCGGCGCCGGCGACCGCATCCGCGTCACCGTGTTCGAGCAGGAAGGCCTGACCAACACGTACAGTGTCGACCAGTCCGGCTACCTCTCCTTCCCGCTCGTCGGCGCCATTCCGGCGCGTGGCCACACCGCGCAGCAGATGGAAAAGGAAATCGCCGACAAACTGCGGCAGGGCTATCTGCGCGACCCCGACGTCTCGGTCGAGATCGATCGCTACCGGCCGATCTTCGTCATGGGCGAAGTGGGCGCTGCCGGCCAGTATTCCTACGTGCCTGGCCTGACCGTGCAGAAGGCCATCGCCATTGCCGGCGGCTTCTCGCCACGCGCCAACCAAGAAAGCGTCGACATCACCCGCGACATCAACGGCAAGGTGATGACCGGCCGTGTGGTGACATCCGATCCGCTGCTGCCCGGAGATACCGTCTACGTCCGCGAACGCCTGTTCTGACAGACACCACGTGGCGGACAAGCTCAGGATCGTCCACTGCTTTCGCTCACCGGTCGGAGGAATTTTCCGGCATGTGCGCGACCTGACCGAAGCGCAGGTCGCCGCAGGCCATGTGGTCGGCATCGTCTGCGATTCGACCACTGGCGGCGAGTTCGAGGAACGCCTGTTCGAGCAGATGAAGGACATGCTGGCGCTCGGCATCCATCGCACGCCGATGCAGCGCCATGTCGGCCCGGGCGATCTCGCCTCTGCCCGGCGCACCTACGGGATCATCAAGGAATTGCGGCCGGACGTGTTGCATGGGCACGGTGCCAAGGGTGGCGCCTATGCCCGTCTGTTCGGCTCATTGTTGCGGGTATCAAGGTCTCGCGTAGCCCGCCTTTATTCGCCGCATGGCGGCTCCCTCCACTATGACGAAACGACAGCCACGGGGAAGCTGTTCTTTGCGCTGGAGCGCTCCATGGCGCGCTTCACCGATTGCCTGCTGTTCGTCTCGGACTACGAGCGGCGAACCTACCGCAGGAAGGTGGGCGAGCCGCCGATCCCGAACATGCTGGTCTATAACGGACTGCGCGCAGCCGAATTCGAACCGGTGCTCATCGCACCCGACGCGGCGGATCTGCTCTATATCGGCATGATGCGGGACCTGAAGGGGCCCGACATCTTCATCGATGCCCTGGCGGCCGCCGGTCCCAGGCTCGGCCGTGCGCTGAGCGCGGTGATGGTCGGCGACGGCGACGACCTGCCGCGCTACCACGCGCAGGTGCAGCGCCTGGGACTGCAAGGCCATGTCCGCTTCCTGTCGCCGATGCCGGCCAGGGAGGCCTTCGCTCTTGCCGGGCTGGTGGTCGTTCCCTCCCGTGCGGAAGCCATGCCCTATATCGTGCTGGAGACACTTGCCGCGGCAAGACCAATGATCGCCACCTCCGTGGGCGGCATACCGGAGATCTTCGGTTCCGGCTCCCCTGCCCTGATCCGCCCCGATGCGGCCGAACTCGCTGACAAGATGAGCGAGGCACTGGCCGACCTTGCCGCTTATGGCGCCCTGATGCCCGATGGCGCCGGCCTCAGGGCGCGCTTCGGCGCCGACGTCATGGCCGCTGAAATCGAGAAGGCCTATTTTGCCGCGCTCGGCAGGTAACGTCCGGGCCTTTCCAAAGCCACACGTTGTTTCAAGGGTTTCTTAGCTCTCTTTTGCTAATCACCCTGGGGAAGCTTGCGGACTGTTCCATGAATGAGATCGACCCCGCGCACCGCTTTTCACCCGAAGCGGTGCGTAAATTCGACGGCCCGACCGATGGCGATGCGCCCGGCGGCATGAACGACGTCGCCCGGCAGGTCGCGTCGCAGTACCGGCGCGATACGATGTCGCCGATCATGGTCAGCGGCGTCCTGCGCATGGTCGAATTCGGAGTGCTGTTCCTTTCGGGGCTCTGCGTCTATTTCTACTTTGTCGGTTTCTTCAACTATCTCGCCTGGCAATATCCTGTGACGATCGCCGCCGCGTCGTTCCTCGCCGTGGTGCTCCTCGATGTCACCGACTGCTACCAGGTGGTTTCGCTGATGCGGCCGATCGCCAATTTCGGCCGCATCCTGCTGGTCTGGGCCGGCGCCTTCGCGCTGATGGCGTTGACAGCCTTCGTCATGAAGATGTCGCAAGACTATTCGCGGCTTTTGTTCGGCACCTGGTTCGTCGTCGGCTTCGTCCTGCTCTTCGGCCTCAGGCTGGTGATGTCGAGACTGATCCGGCGCTGGGCGCGCGATGGCCGCATGGAGCGGCGCGCCGTCATCGTCGGCGGCGGCAAGGCGGCGGAAATCCTGATCCGCTCGGTCGAAAAGCAGCCTTACAACGACATCCGCATCTGCGGCATCTTCGATGACCGTTCCGACAAGCGCTCGCCGCCGATCGTCGCCGGCTATCCCAAGCTCGGCACCATTTCGGAACTGATCGAGTTCGCCCGCATCGCCCGTATCGACATGCTGATCGTGTCGCTGCCGCTGACCGCCGAAACGCGCGTGCTGCAGCTGTTGAAGAAGCTGTGGGTGCTGCCCGTCGACATCCGGCTTTCGGCGCATTCCAACGCGCTGCAGTTCCGTCCGCGCGCCTATTCCTTCATCGGCTCGGTGCCGATGCTCGACATCTTCGACAAGCCGATCAACGACTGGGATTCGGTCGCCAAGCGCACCTTCGACATCGTTTTCTCGCTGATCGGCATCATCGTCTTCTCGCCGGTGATGCTGGCGACCGCCATCGCCATCAAGCTCGACAGCAAGGGACCGGTGCTGTTCAAGCAGAAGCGCCACGGCTTCAACAACGAGATCATCGAGGTCTACAAGTTCCGCTCGATGTACACGGACCGGTCGGACCCGACCGCCAAGCAGACTGTGACCAAGAACGATCCGCGCGTCACCCGCGTCGGCCGCTTCATCCGCAAGACCTCGATCGACGAACTGCCGCAGTTCGTCAATTCCCTGCTGGGCTCCCTGTCGCTGATCGGTCCGCGCCCGCATGCCATCGCCGCGCAATCGCACAACCTGCTCTACAACGAGGTGGTCGACGGCTATTTCGCTCGCCACAAGGTCAAGCCCGGCGTTACCGGCTGGGCGCAGATCAACGGCTGGCGCGGCGAGATGGACACCAATGAGAAGATCCGCATGCGGACGGAGTACGATCTCTACTACATCGAGAACTGGTCGCTGCTGTTCGATCTCAGGATCCTGTTCCTGACGCCGATCCGATTGCTCAACACGGAAAACGCCTATTGAGCGCGATTTCCCATGAGCTGCCTCAGGCCGCGGTCAACGCCAAGCTGATCGCCCTGATTTCTTCCAGTGCGGTGGTGGTCGGCATCCTTCTGTCCGGCTTCGTCATCAGCGAGCCGGCGCCTTACGAAATCTACATGGCCGGACTGATCGCCATCTGGGCGCTCTTCGGCCTGCGGATTTCGCGTGCGGCCATGCCGCTGCTGGTGCTGCTGGTGACGATGAACATCGGCGGCATGATCTCCATGACGCAGATGGCGGACCTCGCCTTCACGCCGCTCTATCTATCCGTATCGCTGTTTCTGGCCTTCAGCGCGGTGTTCTTCGCCTCAGTGACGGCCACGCAGCCAAGCCTCTACCGGCTGATCTTCAATGCCTATGTCGTCTCGGCGGTGGCGACCTCGCTGCTTGGCATAGCAGGCTATTTCCATGCCTTCCCCGGCGCCGAGATGTTCACCAAATACGACCGTGCCGCAGGCGCCTTCCAGGACCCGAACGTTTTCGGGCCGTTCCTGGTGCTGCCCGGCACCTATCTGCTCTATCTGATCCTGACAGGTTCGATCGCGCGCATGCCGTTGCTGGCGGTGCCGCTGCTGATCATCACATTGGGCATCTTCTTCTCCTTCTCGCGCGGCGCCTGGGGCATGTTCGCCGTATCGGCGGTCCTGCTCACCGGCTGCCTGTTCCTGCAGAGCGCCAGCGGCAAGTTCCGGCTGCGCGTGGTGATCATGACCATCGCCGCGCTGTCACTGCTGACGATCGCCATCATCGTCATCCTGCAACTGCCCGGCGTGTCGGAGATGTTTTCCAGCCGCGCGCATCTCGAACAGAGCTATGACACCGCCCGCCTCGGCCGCTTCGCCCGCTACGGAATCGGCTTCCAGATGGCGATGGAGCGTCCGTTCGGCATCGGGCCGCTGGTCTTCGGCAAGATGTTCGGCGAGGACACGCACGACATCTGGCTGAAAATGCTGATGGACTATGGCTGGCTCGGCTTCGTGTCGTTCCTGACGCTGGTCGTCTGGACCATGGTGGCCGGGTTCCGCATCCTGCTGCGCGACCGGCCGTGGCAGCCCTATCTGTTGTGCGCGTATGTCGCCTTCATCGGCAATATCGGCCTCGGCACCTTCATCGACATCGACCACTGGCGCCATATGTATCTGCTGCTCGGGCTGGTGTGGGGTGCCATCGCGCTCGAATACCGCCATCAGCTGTTGTTGCGGCCGGCATTTTTGGGCGCACCGGCGATCGCATCCACACCGGTACGATAAACGCCGAATTTCGGTTGACCCGGGCGGGGTTATCACGATACATCGCGACCGGTCCGGAGTGTAGCGCAGCCCGGTAGCGCACTTGACTGGGGGTCAAGGGGTCGTCGGTTCGAATCCGGCCACTCCGACCATTAATAAAAACAAGGACTTGCCCCCACGAGTCCGCCTCAAGCTTTCATTGTATTTTTGTTCCAGGGTAACGCCAGGGATAACTCCCGGCCCGGGAGGCGAGTCAGCACGCTGCTGCAACAAATGTGAGACTGTGAAAAGCCCGCCACCGGCGCAGCGGGACCCGGAAGCGATTCTCGGGATGAATGGTGGTCCGAACAGCGTTTGTACTTCATGCCGGGCGCTCGCAACCCGAGCGCCCTCCTGAAACGCATGCTCTAGGAGGAAACCATGAAACGTCTTCTCGCGCTGATGGCGGCTGGCTTGTTCGCAGCATCCGCCGGCACGGCCTTGGCCGGCAATGTCCACACCGTAACAGGCGCGCCGGGTCAGCCCAGCCAAACGATCGGAACCGCCGACACAGGAAACGCCACGCCTGGCCATGCCAGTTCCGCTCCAGGCTCAGCCTTCAACCCGGGTGGCGTTGCTGACGGAAAATACGCAGGCACCCAGCCGCAGAATTCAAACAATCCAAAGAGCGTTTCTCAATACGACGTGGCCGGATTCCAGCAGTCCCACAACCATTAAAAGTGACGGCCCGCCACCGTGAGGCAGCGGGCTCGCTCGCGCATATTATCCTAAGCCAGATAGGTTTGTGGTCAAATCGACACCAGCAGTCGTCATTACGGCAAGTGCGCGGGTTGCCGGGCTCGGCATGGTGTCCCATGTGGGACCTTGGACTTGCAAAAAAGCCGCCGATGTCGGCAAAGCTATGCTGTCTAACGTTGGCTCGGGACAGACGGCCTATGAAAAGGCAATCGCTAGTGTCGACCGCGACATCGAATTTGTTGATTGTCGGGTAAGTCAGACGTCACCGTAGGGCACGATGAGGCGCGCATGTTTGGCCCTCAGATTTGCCCGCGTCGATCCACAGCGTACTTTGTAATTTGGTTCCGAAACTGACACGAACTTCGCCCAGTAGGGTTGGTAGGCTTCATTGAACCCGGTGTAGACGGATTCACCTGCCAGACGCCGCTGGCCGGTCTGTGTAATCCAGGCTGCATATTGCCTGGACGCCTGCTCGATATCATTTATCGCCGGCAAAAAGTCTGGAAAATAGAGCGCCGAGATCACTAACGCTTTTGGCAAAGGCTCCGGCCCCAGGTCCTTGCGGACTCAGGTCCGGCTTGCATACTTCACCTTGCCCCACTGTCTGCATTGAGGACACAAGGGACGGAGATAGGCCAACTTGTCGCCCGGAATATTCCCGGAACTGGTGATAGTCAGGCTACCGCCGTTGAACCCCTCCAAGCTGTAAGATTCCCAAGTGCCGCTGAGGGGCTGATCGTCTTCTCGCAGTTTCAAATACCCGGTGCGACCGCATTCGCAAATGAGCTTTTCTCGCAATACAGTTGAGAGCACTTAGGCGTTCCCCGCACTGCCTAAAAAACTAGGAGAATATTAGCAACTGCGCAACTGCGACTGAAGTCCCGTACACGCCCCTCTTGATGAAGCTGGCGAGGCTTTTGTTGGGCTAGCCAACCGCGGGATTCCGCTTTAGCCGTGCGCACGAAAATCGTCCAACGGTAGATTGAAGGCGTCCGGAGCAGCAGTCATAAGCCTGTAGGACTAAAGTCTTGGACGCTGACAGCGTAGGTCTGACGTTACCGCTTTAGTTCCGCGAATGCCCTTTGGACGTTCCATTACTTTAGCCAAACGTGATATCGGCCATTCAGTACCGTGCACACTTTGGTGGCGCTACTGGCTTCCTTCATTCGCAGGGTTTATTCGGACTAGCGGATCGCTATAGCTGCCTTAGCTGGCAGCCGGCATGTTTCCGAGCACCGGCGAGGCCCGGTTTCCTTCGTGCAGCGCACCCGGAGGATGCCGGGCCGATTGTGATCCGAATCGCTAGGCGGAACCGCCGCCAAACCAGCGAATGAACTCGACTTCCTTCCCGGTGACTTCTCGCACGGCCTTCAACAGCGCATCATGCAGGACACGCGTTGTTCGGTAGTGGTCGCAGTGTGGCGATATGAGCGGCTTCACGATGCTCTTGTGCAGCGCTTCCACTGCTACCAGGAAGCGTTCGATTTCAGCCTGCGATAACTGCTTGGAAGGTTTAGTCCTGGCCATTGGCGATCTCCGTTTTGAGGGGTTCGCCGCAACAGTGAGGACTATATTCCTGCCCTTCCCTCGCTTGCCACCAGCTACAGGTTGTGTAGCGAATTTACGGATTCTTGAGCACGTTGGCGCATCGTAATAAGCGGACATGCTGAGTAGTTCGTACATGGCTAAGGCCCCGGCAATTCACCCTGCGCCGGGGCCTTTTTGCATGCCGCGCGTGCTCATGCCGCGATAGCTGCGCATGCATAATAAGTGCCGCTCGAGGAAGCCGATCATCAGGATAACGATGTGGTGATCATTTCGCGCAACCCGCTGCAGGTAAGCTGCTGCTGATCACCGACGAGATACAACTCCATCTCGAGGAGGACAGCGCCGAGGCTCTGATGAGCGCCCTGAGTGCCTTTCTAATGGAAGGCGCGGTCGGTCCTCTGTAGCGACCAGCCAGCGCGCGCTCCTCCGCAGCAAACCGGTAGCGCAACTCACCAGACGTGATCGATTTCGAGGTCTACGATGCCTTCCTTCCAAGGGGTCTAATCGCGGCCTGGACGCTCTGTCAGTTCGCTATCGCGCACGTCGCGCTTCATCGTTTGGGATGCGGCGGACATTGCATAGGTCGTGACTTATAGGAAAGGCCGCTTAGCCGGCACCGATCAGGTAGACCAACGCGCTCACAACTGCGGCGATTGACGCTCCAGCGATGAACATGAGGCGGCGCTGACGTTTGCGACGATTGACTGGCCTCTTCGTGTCCGCAGCAGTGTAGGCGCTGTAAATGCGCTTTCCGTCCTCTCCGAACCGATCGCTATTCGGGTAAGCCTTCTTCGGCTTCGGCCGTGGGCGAAGAAAGCTCACCTGATTTCTCCACAGAACCAACTCGCATCTTATTAGCACATGCTTGTGTGTCCCTGAAGGCGGGTAGCGCCAGGGATTGACGAGGCGCATGACAGTTCCTTGCCGCCCCTCACGAGCAGGTTGGATAACGGGGTATATCGATAGCCATAGACCACGGTCCTCTTGCCGTCTCTAATGATCCTCGACGGGGTGGCTTTGGGGGCAGATATGCCGGCAACTCCGGGGTTCGAAGTCAACAAAAGGGGTGTTTACATGCGTAATATGATGAAACAGTTTCGCGACGACGAAAACGGCGCCGCGATGGTGGAATACTCGATCCTCATCGGCATCGTCGCTGCTGCATCGATCGTTGCCGTGATTGCTATTGGCGGCTGGTCGGTAGCCAGTTCACCGGGCTCTGCACGAAGCTGAACACCAAGGGCATTTCCGCAACAGGCACTGCCGGCGGGACTTGCTAGGCTTTCGATAGTGGGCCGGCTTCCTTTCTTGGAGGTTAGCGACCATCACTGGCTGTCGGCCTAGAAAGGGCCGGCGCGCCGGCCCTTTTTCCGTCAGGGCCTCGGTAAGGCCGCAGATCGGCACCGTGAAGCCGGCATCTGAAGCGTAGCGCGCCACGCCCTTCCCGCAGAGGGGGCTACAAAATCTCTAGCTACATTATAGCCAGCCTCAGGCGGTTCCGCCCAATAGGGCCATCGCTGCCATTCCCTAAATTGCCGACACTTCCATTAGCAATCCCTCAACTAAGTGAGCCGACCATGTTCCTTGTTGGGTGGCTAGTGGGTGTTGCGATGCAAAGCGACTTTGCAGCGGCGCGCGAGCTGTTGGAATGCGCACAAAACCGCCTGTGCGGAGAGGATGAAACAAGCCAAAAGATCCGCGCCAGGCTCGATGTGATGATCGAAGAAATAGCGGCCGCGGAATTTCAGAAGTCGCCGCTGACGATCGTACCTTTTCCGAGAAGTCGGCCGCCGAGGTAGCGCAACAAACGGCCCGCCCAAGCGGGCCCTTGTCCATGTGATGTGGAGCGGTCAGGCCGACGCCAGCGGCTGACCCATAGTCATCACGTCGCGCTCCGAGCAACCCTCCAAGCGCCGGACGCCATCCCGACGGCGAAGTCGACATCATCGAAAACAAGGGGTCGCGAGATCAGCCCGCTGCCGGACTTGGGGGGAGCAGCGGGCTGTTGGGTGTGGGAACCCATGGGGCAGCGGGACCTGAATGAAACGCTGCCCGGCCGGATTATATTAGAAAACACTCATGCGCACTACTTACAGATTTGTAAAGGGCTGCGAGGCGCTCAGGTTTGCCCCTTCTCCGGCTTCGGCGTGATCTCCTCGACCCGCACTTTGTCGCCGATCTCCCTGGCCGTATCGAGCGCCTTCTGCTTGTTCTTGGTGGTCAGCACGGTCCGCCAGTGCGGCTTCTCGAAGACGCTGACAACATAGGTGGTTGCAGGCTTGTCGGTCATCGCTCGACCCATGCGCTCGTTCATTCGCATGTTGCGACAATATTAGCATGAGCGCATGCATTCCAGCCAGCCGGCGCCGCCCGTCCTCAAGGCCCTGTCCGGTCAGGCCCAGCGGCCGCCGCTGCCAGTCCCCTCTCGCAACAAGCTGCTGGGCCGCCGTCCTGTTGGGCTGCTCAACCGCGGACGGCCCCGCCCGGTCCTGTCCCATTTCCGTCGAAAGAACGGCGCATCGTCGTCGGGTGATGTCCTTGACCCGTCTTCAGCAGCACTTCGTGCGTTCGACGTCTCGATCTCGTGCTCCCTGGCAGCGTCCTGGCCGTCTGCCTGAGCCGGTCTGGTCCATGGCCACTCCGACCATTTCGAAGCAGGACTCGCCCCCGAAGTCCGCCTTGGCCAAATCGGCCAATTTTCGAATGCCTTGCGGATTTCAGCTCGAATTGGATCCGGCATTCACCCCTGGCACACGTCCACCCACTCAGAACCGACAAGATCCGTCATGCGCTGCGGCGCGATCCGCACCGCCGCGTTGGTGGCGCCCGCGGCGGGGACAACCTGGTCGAATTCGCGCAGCGAGACGTCGCAGTAGACCGGCAGCGGCGACGGCAGGCCGAACGGGCAGACACCGCCGACCGGATGGCTCGTGGCGGCGACGACTTCGTCGGCGTCCAGCATACGCGGCTTGCCGCCGAACCGGTCCTTGAACTTGCGGTTGTCCAGCCTGGCGATGCCGCTGGTCACGACCAGCATGGTGCGCTCGCCGACGCGCAGGCAGATGGTCTTGGCGATCTGCGCCGGAAGCACGCCATGCGCTTCAGCCGCCAGCGTCACCGTCGCCGAACTCGCCTGCGTGACGATGACCTCGATGTCGGGTGCATGAGCGGCGAAAAAGGCACGAACGGTTTCCAGGCTCATATCGAAAAAACCACGGTTCAACCTCGATACACGGCAGGCGCGATTGGCACGGATTTGGATGCCGCAGGTATAAGCACGCGCGATCTGTAAATCGGCAAGCCCGGCCCGCTGGAGAACACCGTCACATCAACAAGAAACCCGCCAGGCGGGCCTCGGCGGGTTCTTTTGCATGCCTCGTGCAGGTCTATGCCAGCGGTCTGCCTTGTGCGGCTGTCGCCGGCGCGGCGGAAGCGATAAGGGCGTCCTGGGACATGCGAAGCGCGGACGCAATACGGCGCAGCTTCGACGGATCGGCCGCCCGGCCGTTCTCTATGTCCTCGATCTCGCCGACCGAGAGGCCGCAGGTCAGGGAAAGCTCTTCCACACTGTATCCGCGGGATTCCCGCATGGCCCTGAGGGTGGTGTAATTCGGCCCGATCTCACTGGCTAACGGTTCGGAGAGGGCATGGCTTTTTGCATTGTTGGGCATTGGCAACTCCGGTGGCTGAAAGAGTTTGATCAAAATGGAGTGTTGCCTGAGACGAGCAGGAACATGCCCGCTCGCCAGCAATTTGCCAAGGGCCAAACAGGCCGTCACGCTATCGTGAACCGCCCCCCGCGAGCAGGTGCACGCACATAGCGCCATCAAGTTCTTTTGAACGGCCCGGCACCTTTTTGCCCAGAGATTTAGGCCCACCTGTTCGTTGTTCTGATGCGCCGCGTGAAACCATCCGGTTCCAGCCGGCCCGTCCCCAGAAGGATCTCCGAAATGAACTTCAAGACGTCCCTCCTCGTGCTCGGTACGATTTCCAGCCTTTTCATCGCCGGAGCGGCGACCGCCCAGGCGGCGGACACGCTGCGCGTGCGCGGCACGGTGGTCAGTTTCGAGCCGTCGCTGCTCACCGTCAAAACCCGACAAGGCGACACCTCCGCGGTCAAGCTCAACACCGGCTGGAAGATCTCCGGCGTCGCCAGCGCCTCGCAAGAGGACATCAAGCAAGGCGATTTCCTCGGCATTGCTTCCGTTTCGAAGGCGGATGGCGGCAGCGGCGCGCTGGAGGTGGTGATTTTCCCAGCCGCCCTGAAAGGCACTGGCGAAGGCGACCGCCCCTGGGACCTGCAGCCGAACAGCCGCATGACCAACGGCACGGTGGCCGACGTGACCGACATAAGCGGGCGCGCCGTGACCCTGACCTACGACAATGGGCAGACCAAGAAGATCTCGATCCCCGACAGCACGCCCGTCGTGACCTTCGCCTCGGCCACGCCGGCCGATCTCAAGCCGGGCGCGACGGTCTTCGTCACTGCCCAGCGCGAGGCAGACGGGACGCTGAGCTCCAGCCGCGTCGTGGTGGGTAACAATGGCGTGATCCCGCCGATGTAGCCAAAATTGGCGGCCAGAGCCGGCTTTTCGGCCCTCACAATAAAGTGTCGGGAAGCCGGTTCCCAGAAACACGCCGGAAACAAAATTCTACAATCGGGAAATACTGACGATAAAAATCAGGAGCGTAATTCCACTCACGGCGATCGGGCCATCGACCCGATTTTAAGATCCGCCGGCGAAAGAAGGAAACGATCCATGAAGAAGTCCCTCCTCTCGGCCCTCGGGCTTGCAGTTGCACTCGCTTTCACGGCGCCGGTCATCGGTGCGACGAGCGCCGATGCGGCCCCGATGGCAAAGCATCATCGTCATCACCGCGTTCATCATCGTCATGTTCGTCATCACCGCGTTCACCACCATGTTCATCACCGCCACCACCACATGAAGAAGACCTACTAAATAAGGACTTCCAAGGAGAAGACCCGCCTTGGCTCCCTGTTCAAGGCAGGTCTTCTCCCGGTGTGGAGTGCCAGTCCGACGTGAGGCGTTCGCGAACAGGGCCAGGTCACCTTCATCCAAGGACAGTGGCTATCTCAGCGCCGGCTGAACAGCAGGCTAGCGAACAGGCCGAGCACGACAAGCCCAACCGCGGCGGCCGCAGCCGGATGGTCACGCGCCGATTTCTCAATCACCCTGCCTTGTTTGCGGATTGCCGGCATCGCATCGCGCAGACGCCCCGCAAGATCCGAATACGTGTCGAGAGCGGCATCGCGGCCGTCTTCATAGTAAGCGCCACCGCGCTTTGACACCGCCTTGCGCAGCGCCGCGAGTTCCCTGGAGAGGGCCGCGACCTGCTTTTCGAGATCGATGTCCGAAAGGGTCGAAAATGATGCCATCGTACGTTTCCTTAATCTTGCAGAAGGAAACGTAACGCCTCACCCCATTGCGGGTTCCGGTCTCGAGGCTCCAAAGCGCTTCGCGCTGATGTCAGCGCACCTGATCAAGCAGACGCTTGCATTCCAGGAGGTCGAATAGCGCCTCCTGCAGCAGCGCGCGATTGTCGCGCGAGAGTTTCGATGAGTCCGGCTGAACCGGACCTTCCTCGTCGCTCTTGCCCAGGCCGAAAAAGCGACGACTGGGCTTGACCCTTGGCTGGCCAACCAATTCATCGTCGCCGCCGCGCGGCTGCGCCGCCGGCGTCAGCGGCACCTGGTCGGCCTGCTTTCGCTGCGAGATCGCCTCGACGGCGGCCATGTCGCCATTGCCGATGGCAACCAGGAAGTGATTGCCGTTCTCGCGCAGCAGCTTCTGCACGCCCTTGATGGTGTAGCCCTGGTCGTAGAGCATGTGGCGGATGCCCTTGATCAGTTCGACGTCCTGCGGCCGGTAATAGCGGCGGCCGCCGCCGCGCTTCATCGGCTTGATCTGGTTGAACCGTGTCTCCCAGAAGCGCAGCACATGCTGCGGCAGGTCGAGATCTTCGGCGACCTCGCTGATGGTGCGGAAGGCGTCAGGGCTCTTGTCCATGGGCGAAATCCTCACGCTGGAGCGTGATCCGGAACGGTCTTCAGCGAGATCACGCTCAACAAAGAGAAGCTCATTCCATTTGCGCGGAATGGATCATACGCGGAACACCAATCCGGCCATGCTGCCGAATCGGGCCTTATTTCAGCGGTTTGTGAAGCAATATTCAAGCCCGGCGTGATCGCGGGGCTGGTTTTCAACCGTACAATGGAGGCTATTTGCCGCCTTTGGCCTTGCTGTTCTGGTGAGAGCGCAAGATGCGGTTCTTCAGCACATTGGACGATTTGAAGGTCATCACCCGGCGCGGCAGGATCGGCACCTCTTCGCCGGTCTTGGGATTGCGCCCGATGCGCTCGTTCTTGGAGCGGACATGGAACGTCGCGAAGGACGACAGCTTGACCGTCTCGCCACGCACGATGGCCTCGCAGATTTCATCCAGCACGGCTTCGACCAATTCGGCGGATTCAGTGCGCGACAGGCCGACCTTTCGGTAGACGGCCTCCGCCAGGTCGGCACGCGTAAGTGTCTTTCCCCCCATGCGACCGTCCCATCAGTTCAAAACGTAAAATCGGCACAACAACGGCAGAGCCTAAGTAATTGATCCGGCAAGGTCAAGGACCGAAACCGAGCCGTTCGGCACTTACCAGCGAACCAGAACGGCGCCCCAGGTGAAGCCGCCGCCCATCGCTTCCAGGAGGACGAGGTCGCCCTTCTTGATGCGGCCATCGGCAACGGCCACCGACAGCGCCAGCGGCACGGAAGCGGCCGAGGTGTTACCGTGCAAATCGACCGTAACCACCACCTTTTGCTCTGCTATCCCGAGCTTCTTGGCGGATGCGTCAATAATTCGTTTATTGGCCTGGTGCGGCACGAACCAGTCGAGGTCGTCGGCCGTTATGCCGGCGGCCGAGAAGGTTGCCTCGATGACATCGGTGATCATGCCGACCGCATGCTTGAAGACTTCGCGGCCTTCCATCCTGAGATGACCGACCGTTCCCGTGGTCGACGGTCCGCCGTCGACGAAAAGCTTGTCCTTGTGCACGCCGTCGGAGCGCAGGCTGGCCGCCAGGACACCGTGGTCGGCAATCGTGCCGGCCCCCTCGCCCGCCTCCAGGACAAGTGCGCCGGCGCCATCGCCGAACAGCACACAGGTCGAGCGGTCGCTCCAGTCGAGGATGCGCGAGAACGTTTCCGAGCCGATCACCAGCACACGTTTGGCAAGCCCCCCACGGATGTAGAGGTCGGCTGTCGTCACCGCATAGACGAAGCCTGAACACACCGCCTGCATGTCGAAGGCGAAGCCGTGATGCATGCCGAGCCGGTTCTGGATCTCGACCGCGGTGGCCGGGAATGTGTTGTTGGGCGTCGATGTCGCCAGCACGATCAGGTCGATATCGTCCGGCGTCAGCCCGGCATTGGCAAGGGCGGCTCGTGCCGCGGCCTCTCCGAGCGAAGCCGTCGTCTCGTCGTCGGCCGCGATATGACGCTGGCGGATGCCGGTACGCTGGGCGATCCACTCATCCGATGTTTCAACCATGCCCTCGAAATCGGCATTCTTCATGATGCGGCGGGGCAGCGCGGCGCCCGTGCCGCGCACGACTGATCTGATCAAAGTTCTTTCCTATTCCTTCGCGTCGACAACGACGTCGGATTTCCGGGATGACAGGGCATGCGGATTGCGCGCATGAAACAGGTCCAGGTCGGCTTCGATGCGGTCGAGCAGATTGTTGCGCACCATGTCATAGCCGAGCTCGATCGCAGCGGCAAAACCATCCGAATCGGCACCGCCATGGCTTTTGACGACAATCCCGTTCAGCCCCAGGAAGACGCCACCATTGGAGCGGCCGACATCCATCTTTTCGCGCAGGCGGTCAAAGGCGCCCTTGGCGAAGACATAGCCGATCTTGGCCATCAGCGTGCGGCTCATGGCGGCGCGCAGATAGCCCGCGATCTGGCGCGCGGTGCCTTCCGCGGTTTTCAACGCGATGTTGCCGGCAAAACCCTCCGTCACCACCACGTCGACCGTGCCCTTGCCGATATCGTCGCCTTCGACAAAGCCATGATAGTTCATCGAGGCCATGTTGGCCTCGCGCAGCATGCGCCCTGCCTCCTTGACCTCTTCCTGGCCCTTGATCTCTTCCACGCCGACATTGAGCAGGCCGACGGTGGGCCGCGCCACGCCGAATACGGAGCGTGCCATGCCGGTGCCCAGAATGGCAAAATCAATCAGCTGGTGCGCATCCGCGCCAATGGTGGCGCCGACGTCAAGAACCACGCTTTCGCCGCGCAATGTCGGCCACAATGCAGCGATCGCCGGGCGATCGATGGTGGCCATGGTGCGCAGGCAGAATTTCGACATCGCCATCAGCGCGCCGGTGTTGCCGGCGGAGATACAGGCGTCCGCGGCGCCTGACTTGACAGCTTCGACCGCCTTCCACATCGACGACTTCCAGCGGCCATGGCGCAACGCCTGGCTGGGCTTGTCGTCCATCCTGACCGCGATCTCGCAATGGAAGAATTCGCTCACCTCGGCCAATTTGGGGAACTTGGCGAGTTCCGGGCGCACAAGCTCCTCACGCCCGTAGATGACGAAGCGGATGTCGGGACGGCGAGTCGCGACCGTCACGAGCGCCGGAATAACCACGGCTGGTCCGTGATCGCCGCCCATGGCATCGATGGAAATCCTGATCACGCGGTATTCATCTCACGGTTATGCGGCAGGTCGCTTTAGTGATCGCGAAGGTTCGGCGAAAATAGCGGTTTTGGGTTTTCACACAACCGACTTTTCCATCGCGGGCGAGGTTTTCAGGATTTTCCCAGCAAGGATCGCAGTTTTTGCTGAAATTCATTCTCCACCGCTTCGGTCTCTCCGCCGGCATCCAGCGACGCGCCCGACTTGCGCGGATAGGGGTTGATCGCCAGTCCGAAGAACTGCTCGGCGAGAGCGCCGACATCGATCGTGTCGCCGGAGAATGTTTCGGGGCTGTCAGGACCATCCGCATCGAGCAGGATCTCGCCGCCGCCCTCGAACCCCTGCCGCCCAAGCTTGGAATCCTCCGGCAGCAGCAGCGCCTCGACCGGCTCGTCGATATGCGCTTCGACGGGATCGAGCGTGACGATGCAGGCCTGTGTGATATCGGCCTCGACACGACCGCTGACCTTGACGCCATTGCGCTTCCAGGAGGCCACCAGGAGTTCGGCGCGATAGGCCTCGACCGACAGCAGCCCGTGCTCCTCGGCGAGCGCGGCACGCTGGGCGGCGTCGGCCTCGATCACCACCGGCAGGCCCTTCTGCGGCAGCCGGGCGACATTCGCGAAAAAGGAAACCGGGCTATGCGGATCAGCATGTTTCATCAAGCACCTCCCTTGGCGAGCGGAAACACCGCCGTGCCGGAAACGATCGATTCGGACGGCTGCGCGGCCAACTGCCGGCAGGCGTCGGCGACATAGTCGGCCAATTGCGATGCCTCCGCCCATGTGCCGGCATCGGGCCGGACATTGCGGGCAAGCGCCGCGGTCAGTCCGTCGCGATCGTTTCTTTCCAACGCATCATCATAGGCGGCGGTGCGGCCATAGAACATCTTCGCCAGCTTCTTCATGCGTTTGGGCACGCCGACATCGCCAATGCCCAGCTCCCGCAGCGAATGATCGACGTCGAGAAAGAACTCGTCGATCAGCACCTGGGCGATCTCCTGCGCCCCGCCGCCCTCGCCACGCAAACGATGCTGGAACAGGAACATATGCAGCGAAATCATCTCGAAACGGCCGAGCGGCGTGTCCGGCACATTCCAGTGGGAATAAAATACAGTCTGCCGCGCCGCCGCCACGATTTGTGCGTAAAGCGCGTCCGTGATGGCGCGGTTGGCGTGGCGTTCGCGACCAAAAAGGCGCTGGAACATGGGGATGGTCTCCCGGGGACCGTTTGTTGAATTGGCCTTGTTGCATCGGCAGGCAAGCTGGTTTACCGGTTTTGCGGCCCAGCGCAAGTTGCGGCGATATAATGGAGAATTGTTGTTGCGCGCGCTGAATTTCAAGTCGACCTTCTCGTCCAGGCCTGCCGGCGCGATCTCGCTGCTGCTCGTCGTTTCGGCGCTTTCGGCGTGTCACACCAACAAGATGATCGGCGACCTCAATCCGAGCGAGACGTTCACGCAAGGTTATGTCTACGACCAGCAGGCCGTCGATTCGGTTCCCGTCGGCTCCAGCCGTGAGCAGGTGCTTCTGGCGCTTGGCACGCCGTCGACCACGGCGACTTTCGACAACGAGGCGTTTTATTACATTTCGCAGACGCGCAAGCGCTATGTCGCCTTCGACAAGCCCAGGCTGGTCGACCAGAAAGTGCTGGCGGTCTATTTCGGCGCCGATGGCCGCGTCACCCAGATCGCCAACTACAGCATGAAGGACGGCAAGATTTTCGACTTCATATCGCGCACCACGCCGACTGGCGGCAAGGACCAGAACTTCCTCAGCCAGATAATCAACGGCGCCAGCAAGCTGGCGCCCAGCATCCCCGGCGGCGGCACTCCCTGATCATCAGACCCTTGCTTCCCCATCGGGAATGCAGCATCATCTCAGGCGACCAAAAGCCCGTGGGAGCGATCCCACGGGTTTTTGTTTGGCCAATGCGAGCCCAGCTTGCCAGCACGGGGGCAAGCCCGTGCCAAATCCAGCGGGTCTTCGGGTTTTGACGTAAGCAATGGGCCTGATCCGTGCCAAACAAAAACCCGCGGGGATCGCTCCCCGCGGGTTTCTAGCTAGCGGCCAGGCTCCGTTCAGCCGTGCGCGAGCACGGCCAGCAGCAGGAGCGCGACGATGTTGGTGATCTTGATCGCCGGATTGACGGCTGGGCCAGCAGTGTCCTTGTAGGGATCACCGACCGTATCGCCGGTCACCGAGGCCTTGTGCGCCTCGGAGCCCTTGAGGTGCTTGACGCCGTCCTTGTCGACGAAACCGTCCTCGAACGACTTTTTCGCGTTATCCCAGGCGCCACCGCCCGAAGTCATCGAGATGGCGACGAACAGGCCGTTGACGATGACACCGAGCAGCGAGGCGCCGAGGGCGGCGAAGGCCGAGGCCTTCGAACCCGAGATCAAGAGCACGCCGAAATAGACGACGAGCGGAGCCAGCACCGGCAGCAGCGACGGGATGATCATTTCCCGGATCGCCGCCTTGGTCAGAAGGTCGACGGCACGCGCATAGTTCGGCTTGGAGGTCCCGGCCATGATGCCGGGATCCTCGCGGAACTGCTTGCGCACCTCCTCGACGATGGCGCCCGCCGCGCGGCCGACAGCCGTCATGGCGATGCCGCCGAACAGATACGGGATCAGGCCGCCGAAGATCAGGCCGGCGACGACGTAAGGGTTGGAGAGATCGAAGGAGATCTCGCCCATGCCCTTGAAGTAGGGGTATTTGTCGCCGTTGGCGGCAAAGAACTTCAGGTCGTTCGAATAGGCGGCGAACAGCACCAATGCGCCGAGACCGGCCGAACCGATGGCATAGCCCTTGGTCACGGCTTTCGTGGTGTTGCCGACCGCGTCGAGCGCGTCGGTGGAATGGCGCACTTCCTTGGGCAGGCCGGCCATTTCGGCAATGCCGCCGGCATTGTCGGTGACCGGGCCGAAGGCATCGAGCGCAACGATCATGCCGGCAAGGCCAAGCATCGTCGTTACCGCGATCGCCGTGCCGTAGAGGCCGGCGAGCTGGTAGGTGGAGATGATGCCGCCGACGATGACGATTGCCGGCAGCGCCGTCGCCTCCAGCGAGACCGCGAGGCCCTGGATGACGTTGGTGCCGTGGCCGGTGACCGATGCCTGGGCGATCGAGTTGACAGGGCGCTTGTTGGTGCCGGTATAGTACTCGGTGATCACCACGATCAAACCCGTCACCGCAAGTCCGATCAGGCCGCAGATGAACAGGTTCTTGCCGGTGATGACCATGCCGGCGACGGTGCCGATTTCGCCCCAGCCAAAGCATACCGAGGTGGCGACGCCGAGGCCGACGATCGACAGCAGGCCGGTGACGATCAGGCCCTTGTACAGCGCGCCCATGATCGAGCCGTTGGCCCCAAGCTTGACGAAGAAGGTGCCGACGATCGAGGTCAGGATGCAGGCGCCGCAGATGGCCAGCGGATAAAGCATCGCGGCGCCGAGAACGGCGGTACCGCCAAAGAAGATGGCACCGAGAACCATGGTGGCGACAACCGTCACCGCATAGGTCTCGAACAGGTCGGCGGCCATGCCGGCGCAGTCGCCGACATTGTCGCCGACATTGTCGGCGATGGTGGCCGGGTTGCGCGGATCGTCTTCGGGAATACCGGCTTCGACCTTGCCGACCAGATCGCCGCCGACATCGGCGCCCTTGGTGAAGATGCCGCCGCCGAGACGAGCGAAGATGGAGATCAGCGAGGCGCCGAAGCCGAGCGAGACCAGCGAGTCGATGACGATGCGGTCATTGGGCTGCAGGCCCATGGGACCGGTCAGGATGAGGTAGTAGATCGAGACGCCGAGCAGCGCCAGGCCCGCCACCAGCATGCCGGTGATGGCGCCCGACTTGAATGCGATGTCAAGACCGGCGGCCAGACTGTTGGAGGCCGCCTGTGCCGTGCGCACGTTGGCACGCACCGAAACATGCATGCCGATGAAGCCGGCAGCGCCCGACAGGACGGCACCGATCAGGAAGCCGAGCGCGGCGGTGATCGAAAGCAGCCACCAGGCGAGCAAAAGCACGACCACGCCGACAAGGGCGATGGTGGTGTACTGGCGCGCCAGGTAGGCTTGCGCGCCTTCGCGGATGGCGGCGGAGATTTCCTGCATGCGTGCATTGCCCTGATCGGACGCAAGGACCGAACGTGTCGCCCAGATTGCGTAAAGGACAGAAAGCAGGCCGCAGGCGATGACGGCGTAAAGTATGGTCATTGCCAAATTTTCCTCGATTGTTGGCCCAAATGAACCCCTCCCTGGGCCGTTGAGACAAAGACCGGAATCCGCGCACGGAATCCACCTCTTCGCATCGGTGTATGCGAAACAGGGCTCGGAACGTCAAGATATTGTTCGGTTTTTGCCCGGCTTTTGCCGTAGTGCTTTCGTGCAAACCGATTGAATCACATTTGGGCTGGACCGTGCCCGGCATCGCAGGGCTTGCCGCCACCCTGAAAGCGCAGACGCTCGGCGTCGAGCCACCGCGCGACCTGTTCGTCCGTCGGCCCAGTCAGATCAGGTGGAATGCCCCTGAACATCGCCGTCTTGCTGAATTTCGATTCCTTAAAGAGCTTGGGCGTGGAGTGTTCGCCTCGTTTGCCGATGTAGCGGGCATGACAGGCGAAGGTCGTCACACGAACTTGGTTGCGTTCAACGCAGCTTATCCAGCGCGCGCCATCCTGGCTGCTGACCACTTTGTCCCAGCCGCGTGCGGCGTAGAAAGCGTCTATCGCCTTGTGGTTCCGCCTGGAGTAGTCGCAGTCGCCAAGCAGTTCGAGATATTGCTTGCGGAACGGCCGCTCGGCCAGCCAGGCGCGCCGGGTGAGTGCGGCGCCCCAATTCTCGTGCATCGCGATGAGATCGCCTGCCCGGCGTCGCTGATCACGGCGGCTAGCCCAGAAGTCACCATAGGCTGAGACATAGGCGATGCGCTGGTCGCGTTCGGCAATATCGAGGAGCTGGCCGATGACGCCAAGATAGTTGCGCGAAAGAATCAGGTCATCCTCGAGAAACAGCGCCTTTTCTGCCTGGATATCCTCGAACAGATAACGCTCGGCGCGCTCGTAATTCAGCGCTATGCCGAGGTTCTCCGGCGCCTCGGCCACATCTCCCCATAGTATGGCTCTGCGAAAGATCGAAACGCATTGCGCTATGAGCTCGGCGCGGCCCTTCTGGCGGCCGCTCCACCGATTCCAGCCGCCATCCTGAAACAGCAAGATCCGATCCTGCTCGCAGACTTGCGGACGGAGGCTGGCGAGCACCTGGCGCAGATAGTCGGGCCTGTTGAACGACAGTATGGCGATCGGAAACCCGACTGGACGCGCCGGCCCTGTCTGTTCAGAGCGTCCAACCCTGAAGCCAAGGCGTGATAGCCAGTCCATGTCCCAATGCCCCGCGTTGTACCGTCATCCGGCTTACTTCCACCCAGTTCCATTGCATAGCCCTTGGCGAGCCCCCGCGCCATGGCGGGCTTCGCTGCGCGGCCTGTTGGGCCTCAACACCAGATGGGCGCCACGATATCCAGAATTGAAGGCTACTCCGCCTCACGCCCCATGCGCCGCGCCGCATAGCGCTCGACCGCCGACAATCCGTCATAGATGAGCACGGCAAGGGCCGCCACGATCAGGCCGCCCTGCAGGATGAAAGCCAGATTGTTGGACAGAAGACCGGCAATGATCACCTCGCCCAGCGTCTTGGCGGCAACCGTCGAGCCTATGGTGGCGGTGGCCAGGCTGATCACCACCGAGAGCCTGATGCCGCCAAGGATGATCGGCGCACTGAGCGGCAGCTCGACCTTGGTGAGCCTTTGCCAGCCGGTCATGCCGGCGCCGCGCGCCGCCTCGACGACATTGGCCGGCAGTGTCGTCAGCCCTGTCAGCGCATTCTCGAAGATCGGCAGCAGGCCATAGAGAAACAGCGCGATCAGCGTCGGCTTCTCACCGAAGCCGACAGCCGGCACGGCGAGCGCCAGCACCGCCACCGGCGGGAAAGTCTGGCCGATGTTGACCAGGCTGCGCGACAGCGGCAGGAATTCGGCGCCCGCCGGCCTGGTGACAAGGATGGCCAGGGCCACCGCAACGATGGTCGCGGCGACGGTGGCGATCAGCACGGTGCGCAGATGCAGCAAGGTCAGCGTCAGCAGGCTGCCCTGATTGTAGATCACCGGCGCATTGTTCTCGGTCAGCGGCTTGAGCAGCGGCTCAAACCAGCCCGGACTGGTGACGAACGCCACGAGCAACACCACCAACGCAAGCCTGAGCAGCAAAGGCAGCCAGGCTTTCATGCCGGCCTCGCCGCCCGCTTGACCAGCCCGTCCACCGTGACGCGGCCGAGCGGCTTGCCGTCGGCGCCCTTAACCGGCAGCGCCGGCCGGCCCGACCACAGGAGTTCAGCCAGTGCATCGCGCTGGCTGGCGTCGCCGGGGATGGCTTCGCCCTCGGCCGCGCCGTTCTCCACTGCGTCCCGCACCCGTCCGAGCGACAGCAGCCTGAATGGCCTTTCGCTGGCGCCGACCAGGGTCTCGACGAAGCTGCTGGCCGGGTTTGCCAGGATCTCGGCTGGTTTGGCGTATTGCACGAGCTTGCCGGCATCCATGACGGCGATCTTGTCGCCCATGTGCACGGCCTCTTCCATGTCGTGAGTGACGAGGATGATGGTGGTGCCGAACCGCTTCTGGATCGCCAGCAGATCTTCCTGCGCCTTGGTGCGGATGATCGGATCGAGCGCGCCGAACGGCTCGTCCATCAACAGCACGTTGGGTTCGGCGGCGAGCGCGCGGGCCACACCGACGCGCTGTTGCTGGCCGCCGGACAGTTCGTGCGGGTAACGCGGCCCGAATTCCCGGGGGTCGAGCTGGTAGAGCGTCATCAACTCATCGACGCGCGCCTTGATGCGGTCCTTGTCCCAGCCAAGCAGCACCGGCACGGTGGCGATGTTCTGCGCCACGGTGCGATGCGGAAACAGGCCGTGGCCCTGGATGGCATAGCCGATGCTGCGGCGCAGTTCGTAGCCGGGCACCGAGCGATTGTCGGCGCCGTCGAGCTTGATGATGCCTGATGTCGGCTCGACCAGCCGGTTGATCATGCGCAGCAGTGTCGTCTTGCCCGAACCCGAGGTACCGACAATGACGGCGATGGTGCGTGGTTCGATGATCATCGAGACGTCGTCGACGACGGTGGTCGCGTCATAGCGCTTGGTGATGCCTTCGATCTCGATCATGCCGTTTCAACCCTGCGCTTGGTGGCGGTCATTTCGATCACTGCGTCGAGGATGATGGCGGCGGCGAAGGCGAGCGCCACGGTCGGCACGGCGCCGAGCAGCACCAGGTCCATCGCCGTCTGGCCAACGCCCTGGAAGACGAACACGCCAAAGCCGCCGCCGCCGATGAGCGCGGCGATGGTGGCAAGGCCGATGTTCTGCACCAGCACGATGCGGATGCCGGTGAGGATCACCGGAAAGGCCAGCGGGAACTCGACGCCGAACAGGCGTTGGCGATCGGTCATGCCCATGCCGCGCGCCGCGTCGTTGGCCGCGCGAGGTACACCAGCAAGCCCGACCACGGTGTTGGCCACCACCGGCAGCAGCGAATAGAGGAACAGGGCGACGAAGGCGGGGGCGGTGCCGATGCCACGAATGCCGAGCGCGGCCGCCCCCGGCACGTGCGCGGCGATCCAGCCCAGCGGCGCGATCAACAGGCCGAACAGCGCGATCGAAGGGATGGTCTGGATGATGTTGAGCACGTTGAGCACGCCGGCCCGCAGCCTTTCGACACGATGGCAGAGTATGCCGAGCGGCAGGCCAACGACGACCGCCGCGAGCAGCGAGCCAAGCGCCAACGTCACATGCTTGGAGCCTTCGGCCCAGAAACTGTCGGCGCGGTTGGCGTATTCCTTGAGAATGGAAAGGTCGTTCCAGGCCCCCGACACCAAAAGCAGCCCGATGGCCGCGGCGACCGCGGCCAGCACGCCGACACGGGCCCATGGCGACAGGTTCAGGCGCGTCAGCACATCCGCCAGCAAAAGCGTGAAGACGAAGATGAGTATCCAGAAACCGGAGGCCGGCGATACCCTGGCGAAGGTGTTGCCGGCTGACGTCAAGAATGTACCGGCGACGCCGACGAGCAGCGCAAGCGCGGCAAGAGCGACCACGCTGGCGGCAAGGCGCAACACAAGCGCTGTCCTGAACAGTGCTACGAGCGCCGCCACGACCACGATAGCCAAAAGCAACGGCCCTGCCGTTGCCGGCAGCGCCTCGAGAATCGAGCGCGCCTGGCCCGGAACGATCCGGTTGGCGCGGAACGTGGCGAAGGGAGCGAGGAATGCCGCATAGGCAGCGATCGCGGCAATGACCACGCCGAGCTTGTCGAAACGGATGTTCACGCCCTCCCCCGTCGGTCGTTCCGGCGCGCCACGCGAGCGGCGCGCCGGAATCGTCCTACTTCAGAAAGCCGTTCTTCTTCAGGAAGTCCTCGGCGACGCCCTTGACCGGTTCGCCGCCAACCTGCACGCGGCCGTTCAGTTCCTGCAGCGTGACCAGGTCGAGCTTGGCGAAGACCGGCTTCAGCAGCGTCTCGATCTCGGGATGCTGCTTGAGCACGGATTCGCGGATGATGGGCGCCGGCTGGTAGACCGGCTGCACGCCCTTGTCGTCCTCGAGCACGACGAGGCCTGATGGCGCGATGCCGCCATCGGTGCCGTAGACCATGGCGGCGTTGGCGCCACTGGTCTGGTTGGCGGCCGCGGCGATGGTCGCGGCCGTGTCACCGCCCGAAAGCGTGATCAGCTGGTCCGGCTTCAGCGTAAAGCCGTAGGTGGTCTGGAAGGCCGGAAGGGCGGCGGCCGAATTGACGAACTCGGCGGAAGCCGCGAGCACCACCTTGCCGCCGCCGGCGACGTATTTGCCGAAGTCCGACAGCGTGACGAGCTTGTTCTGGTCCGTCACTTCCTTGCGTAGCGCGATCGCCCAGGTGTTGTTGGCCGGCGCCGGCGACAGCCAGACGATCTTGTTGGCGTCATAGTCGAGCTTCTTGGCCGTCTCATAGGCCTTGGCGGCGTCCTTCCAGACGGGGTCGTCGGCCTTCTCGAAGAAGAAGGCGGCGTTGCCGGTGTATTCGGGATAGATGTCGATCTCGCCAGCGGTGATCGCCTTGCGCACCACTGGCGTGCCGCCGAGCTGGATGCGGTCTGATGTCTTGATGTTGTTGGCGTTGAGAACGAGCTGGATGATGTTGCCGAGCACGCCACCCTCGGTGTCGATCTTCGAGGAGACGACCACCTGGGCACTGGCGGAAGCTGCAGTGATGGCCAGCGCCAATGCCGCGCCGGCGAAAACCTTGACTGAAAACATCGTGAAAACCCCTTGCTGTGAACCGGAATGCGGCGGCCGCATATGAGCATGGCTTCAACGGCCAGTCGGGGCACACGGTTTCATAACATTAGGTACAGACGCAATAATTTTGTTTCAGATCGGCAAATTCAACCGAAGCAATCCTGACAGCATCATGCCAGCTCGACAGCAGTTCGGGGATCAGGTGCGCGCGTTGCGCGGGCTCGTCAACTTGAGCGCGCCGAGGGCCACGAAGCACAGAACGGTGACCGGAAAGATCATCCAGTTCAGCATCTCCCAGCCCCAGGCGTTGTAGACCATGCCAGACAGTAGCGACGCGCAGGCGACCGAACCGAACAGGACGAAGTCGTGGAAACCCTGCACCTTGCCCTTTTCCGACGGCCGGTAGCTGGCCGCGACCATGGCGGTGGCGCCGATGAAGCCGAAATTCCAGCCGAGGCCGAGCAGGATCAGGGACGTCCAGAATTGCCACAGCGCCAAGCCCGACAAGGCAACGGCGGCACAGCCGATGAGCAGGACCAGGCCAATGGCGACGATGCGCTCGGCGCCGAAGCGGTGGATCAGCGAGCCGGTGAAGAAGCTCGGCGCGAACATCGCCATGACGTGCCAGGAAATCCCCAGCGTCGCATCGTCCTCCGACAGGCCGCAGCCGACCATGGCCAGCGGCGCACCGGTCATTACGAAGCTCATCAGCGCATAACTGCCGACGGCGCAGAACAGCGCGGCGACGAAGCGCGGCTTGGTGACGATTTCAGACAGGGGCCGGGCATCGCCGCCGGAAACGTCAACCTTGCTCGCCGCCTTCGCTGGCAGGCGCAGAAACGACAGGATAATCGCGCCCACGGCCGCCAGCGGCAGGATCGAGGCGAACGATCCGGCAAACATCACCGGCGCGAACAGTTCCCGGGTGAAGATGACGATCTGCGGCCCGAGGATGGCGGTGATGATGCCGCCCGCCAGCACGAAGGAGATGGCGCGCGCCTTGAACTGCGGCGGCGCGTTGTCGGCGGCGGCGAAGCGGAATTGCTGGACGAAGGCGCCACCGATGCCGATCACCAGCAGCGCGAACGCGAACAGCCAGAAACTGCCGTGGAAAAGCGCCAGTGTGGCAATCAGGCCGCCAAACGCGGTGACGACGGTTCCGGTCATGAAGCCGCCGCGCTGGCCCAGCCAGCGGATGATGGCCGCCGCAGGCAAGGCGCCGAGCGCGACACCGATGTTGAAGCCGGTGATGGGCGCCGTCGCCAGCGATTTGTCGGCACCGAGCAGGTATTGCCCGGCCAGCGCCCCCATCGAAATCGCGATGGGCGCCGCCGAGCCGATGATTGCCTGCGAGGCGGCGAGGATCAGCGCGGTGCGCCGCGCCTCCCTGCCCGTCTCGATGGCGATGGCCGTCACGAGGCGTCCTTGCCGCGCCCCTCGCCGCGCACCCAGCGTGAAACGCGGTCGAGCACGGCATTGACGAGTTTCGGCTCGTCTTCCTCATAGAAGGCCTTGGCGATGTCGACATATTCCGAAACGATGACCGCCACCGGCACGTCTTCGCGCTTCATCAATTCGTAGACGCCGGCGCGCAGGATTGCGCGCAGCGTCGAATCGAGCCTCGACAGCGGCCAGTCATCGGTCAGCGCCTGGCGGATGACCGGATCGATTGTCTTCTGGTCCTCGACGACGCCAGTCAGGATGGCGCGGAACCATTGAGCATCCGCCTCGCGATAGAGCGCGCCATCGACTTCCTTGCCGAGCCGGAATGCCTCATATTCGGCGGTGATCTCGAAGACGCCGCTGCCGGCGACATCCATCTGATAGAGCGCCTGCACGGCGGCCAGACGGGCGGCGCCGCGCTTGTTGGCATGGCGCACAGCCGGCTGTCCGGGCGAAGCGGGTTCGCTCACGATCGCGCTCCCAGTTGTTCCTTGAGCGCGATCATGGTCAGCGCCGCGCGCGCGGCAAAGCCGCCCTTGTCGCCTTCCGAGCGCTTGGCCCGTGTCCATGCCTGTGCATCATTCTCGGTGGTCAGGATGCCGTTGCCGATGCAGACCGAGTCCTGCACGGACAGGTCCATCAGCGCGCGGCTGGATTCATTGGCGACGATGTCGAAATGATAGGTGTCGCCACGGATAATGGTGCCGAGCGCAACGAAGCCGTCGTAATTTGTGCCGCCTTCCGCCGCGCCGTCCAGCGCGAAGGTGATCACTGCGGGAATTTCGAGCGAACCTGGAACGGTGACGACGTCGTAAGTTGCGCCCGCTTCATCGAGCGCGCTCGTCGCGCCGTCGAGCAGCGCGTCGGCAAGGTCGTCGTGAAAGCGCGCTTCGACAATCAGCAGATGCGCCTTCGCCTTCGGACGAATGAAGGCTTTGCCGTGTTGGGATGTACCAGCCATAAAAGTCTCCGGGGGGTTGCCGGTGACTTAGGCCGAAGCCGGATTGATCGCAAGCGGAAGATTGCTGGAGGGTGTCAAGCGGGTCGGACAGGCTGGTCCGGCAAACTTGCTAGAGCCCCTCTTTCGCCGCCTCCGCCAGCCGAGCGGCGTAGCGGGCCATGGTATCGATCTCGAGATTGACGCGGTCGCCGACCTTGCGGTCGCCCCAGGTGGTCACGGTCAGCGAGTGGTGGATCAACAGCACGTCGAAGCGGGTGGCCTCGACCTTGTTGACGGTGAGCGAGGTGCCGTCGAGCGCGACGGAGCCCTTTGGGGCGATGAATTTGGCCAGATGGCGTGGCGCCTCCAGCGTGAAGCGCACCGCGTCGCCCTCGTCCTTGCGCTCGACGATCTCGGCGGTACCGTCGACATGGCCAGACACGATGTGGCCGCCGAGTTCGTCGCCGATCTTCAGCGCCCGCTCGAGATTGACCTTGCTGCCGGATTTCCAGCTCGAGGCCGTGGTCAGCCGCAAGGCCTCTTCCCAGGCCTCGACCTCGAACCAGCGCGCGTTCGAGCCATGTTCGGGCAGCGCCGTGACCGTCAGGCAGACGCCGCCACATGAGATCGAGGCGCCGATGGCGATGGTCTCGGGGTCATAGGCGGTATCGATGCGCAAGCCGACGCCTTCGCTGAGCGGCTTGACGGCCGCGACGGTGCCGATATCGGTGACAATTCCGGTGAACATCGATGCTGATCCCTAGAGCATGATGCCGAAAAGTGTGAAGCGGTTTTCGGACGACATCATGCTCTATCACTTTGATTTAGAGCCGGATTCAGATTTCAGGTCGACTCGACCTGAAATCATCCGGCTCTAGAGGTCTCTTACCCACTCGGCGTAGCTGTCCTCGCCGAAGCGCATCTCGCGCAGTTTGCGGAAGCCTGCCGGGATATGGTCAGCGTCGACCGGCGATGCAATGCCATCCTCGCCGATCGCTTCCGGCCCCTGGAACAACACGATGCGGTCGACCAGATCTTCGTCGAGGAATGCCTTGGCGACCTGGGCGCCGCCCTCGACCAGCACGCTTGCCATGCCGAGCGCCGCCAGGTCTTCGAGCAGTTCCGGCAAGGCGACGACGCCGTCATGGGTTTCGGTGCCGATGAAGCGTACGCCGGCGCGTTCGAGTGCGGCGCGACGATGCGGGTCGGCTTCGAGACAGGCAGCGACATAGAGCGGCACGCGGTCGACACCGGAAACCAGCTTCGAGGCTTCCGGGAGCCGGATCTGGCGATCGAGGATGATGCGCGCCGGCGAACGGTTTTCCAGCCCCGGCAAGCGCACGGTCAGCGCCGGATCGTCCTCCAGCGCCGTGCCGATGCCGATCAGGATGGCATCGGACTCCGCGCGCATCAGATAGACGTCGCGGCGCGCGATCTCGCCGGTGATCGCAACCTGGCCGGCGCCTTTCCTGCCGATCTTGCCGTCGCTCGAAAGCGCAAGCTTCAGCGTCACTTCCGGGCGTTTTCGCAGAGATCGAATCAAATAGCCCGCCATCTGCTCGGCGGCTTCCGTGGCCAGCACCTTCTCGACCACCTCGATGCCGGCGGCGCGCAGGATCGCATAGCCCTTGCCGGAGACGCGCGGATCCGGATCGCTGGCGGCCCCCACGACGCGCGCAATGCCGGCATTGACCAGCGCGTTGGCGCAAGGGGGCGTGCGGCCGTGATGGGCGCAAGGCTCCAAAGTGACGTAAGCCGTGGCGCCACGTGCCAGTTCGCCAGCCTCGGCCAAGGCCTCGGTCTCGGCATGCGGCCGGCCGCCAATGGCGGTGACACCGGTGCCGACGATCATCGGCCCCTCGCCGTCATCGCGCACGATGATCGTGCCGACGGAAGGATTGGTGGAGGTGCGGCCGGCATTCCTGCACGAAAGCCGCAAGGCGGCGGCCATGAAACGACGATCAAGGGCCGCTTGTTCGGCCTCGCTCAGTTGCGATGCTGCCATGCTCAGCCGGCGTCCTCTTCACTCTTGTCTTCGTCGCCCTTCAGCTCGCCCAGCAATTCGTGGAAATCCTTGGCCTCGCGGAAATTGCGATAGACCGAGGCAAAACGCACATAGGCGACGTCATCGAGCGACTTCAGCGCCTCCATGACCAGCCGGCCGACCTCGCCGGAGGCCACTTCCGTCTCACCAGAGCTTTCGAGCTGGCGCACGATGCCGGTCACCGCGCGGTCGATGCGTTCGGGATCGACATTGCGCTTGCGCACCGCGATCTCAACCGAGCGCAGCAGCTTGTCGCGGTCGAACGGCACTTTCCGGCCCGACTTCTTGACCACGACAAGGTCGCGCAACTGGACGCGTTCGAAGGTGGTGAACCGGCCGCCGCAATCTGGGCAGACACGCCGCCTGCGGATCGCCGCGCCATCCTCGGCGGGGCGCGAATCCTTCACCTGCGTATCTTCGGACTGGCAATAGGGACAGCGCATGGAGAGCCTTGGGTTCGCGAATCTGGTGAGGCGAAAGGCTTAGAGCCTTTCCGACCGTGATTGAAGCCGTTCCGTCTCTTCAACGGACTGCAGCATCAGAGATAGCGAGGCGCGAGGAAGATTGCCAGCGCGGCAACCAGCCAGACGGCGATGCCGCCGGCAACGGCCAGTCGATAGTCGACTTTGTCGATGAACAACCAGCAGGCGCCGAGGAAGGCAAGATAGGCGGGAATTGTCTTCATTCCAGCAAGGCAGGCATCGCGGAAACCGCCTGGATCGCCCTTGGCGCCGACGGCGAGCAAGGCAATGACGGCAAAGGTCGGCGCCAGCGGCAAGATACCCGGCAGGACATTGCCGCGCTTGGACGCCCAGACGATCAGCGCCGTCACCAGCCCGCCGACCACGCCCTTCCAGACAATATCCATCCGCGATTCCTACTGCGACCGGGCCGTCACGGCGCGACGTCCTTGGTCGGGAAGCCGCAAGACGTTCCAAGGTTGCGGTAGGCCTTGGTGAAGCCGTCCATCGGGATGCTGGCGAAGGCCTGCTTGCCGAAAGTCACGTCGAGCGAGACGACCTGACGCATGGCTCGCAACAGCGCGAGACTGGTCTTGGCCTGATTGTCCACACTCCAGCTCGGACGGCCGATGCCGGCATCGTTGGAATAGACCGTTGCCGAAACCTTGACGCCGGGATCGCCGAACGTCGCCGCGATCTTCTTGCCGGTCGGCAGTTGCTTGTTGTCGACGGTGAGCATGATGGCCGGATAGGCATCGGGCGGCAGCGCATCGCCAGTCGAGATCGACAAGGTCAGCGTGCCCGAATTGCCGCTCGCATCGAAGAACGCCGTCGAAGCCGCGCAGGTCTTGTGCGCATCCTGGCCGGTATCGAGCGTGTCGACCATGGTTGTCCATCGGCCGAAGGTGCTTGTGACAGGCATGTCCGGAGCGGGCTGTGTCTGGGCCGAAGCAGGCCCATAAACAGCCAGCCAGCCGACAGCGCCGAGTAAGGCGATACGAAAATTGCGCATCATCGTTTCTCCAGTTCCATGCGCCACCCGATCAGGGGTGGCGCACCGCCGGCGGATAAAAGATGACGCTTCGCGCCTGGTCAATCGATAAGGACGGTCAGCCGAGATAGGGATAGAGCGGAAAACGATCGGTCAGCGCCACGACCTTGGCCTTGACCGCCGCCTCGACCGAGGCATTGCCCTCGTCCGAATTGGCGACCTTGAGGCCATCCAGCACTTCGGCGATCAGCTTGCCGATCTCGCGGAATTCGGCCTGGCCGAAGCCGCGCGTGGTGCCGGCCGGCGTGCCGAGGCGCACGCCCGAGGTGACGAAGGGCTTTTCCGGGTCGAAGGGAATGCCGTTCTTGTTGCAGGTGATGTTGGCGCGGCCAAGGGCTGCCTCGGCGCGCTTGCCGGTGGCGTTCTTGGGGCGCAAATCGACCAGCATCAGATGGTTGTCCGTGCCGCCTGAGACGATATCGAGGCCTGTCTCCTTGAGGCTCGAAGCCAGCGCCTTGGCGTTGGCGGCCACGCTTTCGGCATAGACCTTGAAGCTCGGCTTCAACGCCTCGCCGAAGGCCACGGCCTTGGCTGCGATGACATGCATCAGCGGGCCGCCCTGCAGGCCGGGGAACACCGCCGAGTTCATCTTCTTGGCAATGTCCTCATCGTTGCACAGGATCATGCCGCCGCGCGGGCCGCGCAGCGACTTGTGCGTGGTGGTCGTCACCACATGGGCGTGCGGCAATGGCGAGGGATGCACGCCGCCGGCGACGAGGCCCGCAATATGCGCCATATCGACCATCAGATAGGCGCCGACCGCATCCGCGATCTCGCGAAAGCGCTTCCAGTCCCAGATGCGCGAATAGGCGGTGCCGCCGGCCAGGATCAGCTTCGGCTTGGTCTCATGCGCGGTCTTTTCGATCGCGTCCATGTCGAGCAGATGGTCTTCCTTGCGCACGCCGTAGGAGACGACCTTGAACCACTTGCCGCTCATGTTGACCGGCGAGCCATGGGTGAGATGGCCACCGGAGTTGAGGTCGAGGCCCATGAAGGTGTCGCCGGGCTGCAGCAGCGCCAGGAACACCGCCTGGTTCATCTGGCTGCCGGAGTTCGGCTGGACGTTGGCGAAATTGCAGCCGAACAGCTTCTTCGCCCGTTCGATGGCCAGTTCCTCGGCCACGTCGACGAACTGGCAGCCGCCATAGTAGCGCTTGCCCGGATAGCCCTCGGCGTATTTGTTGGTCATGATCGACCCCTGCGCCTCGAGCACCGCGCGGGAAACGATGTTTTCCGAGGCGATCAGCTCGATCTCGTGGCGCTGGCGGCCAAGCTCGTTGCGGATGGCGCCGAAAATCTCCGGATCGGCGTCTTCCAGCGTGGTTTCGAAGAAGGATTCGAATTTGTTCGACGCTGCCGCTGCTGTTGCCATGGCCTGAAATCCTCCGGTTCGGGGCAATTTGTTTATGCTTATCGTTGCCCCAAAACCGCTGCACACTTTTGGGCGACACGCATTGCCGCGCCATTAACACAGTTGTTTTCGACCCGCCACGTTTGCGGCGCGAAATTTGCTGGCCGGTTTGCGGCAGAGACTGCAAATCCGCAGCCCCTGAGCATCGCCGGTCCTATTTCCGTGTCTGCCTGCCGCTCAAAAGAGCTTCCGTGAGGGTGATCTCGGTGAACAGCGCCCGCGCGGTGTGGTCGTTGATCTCGCCGCGGCGAAGCATGGCGCGCAAGGCGTCGCGCTCGGCGGCGATACCGGAGAGCCTCAGATCGATCTCCAGCCTTCCCGCCTCGCGCATCTCGGCGCGCGCCTCGTCGGCCTCGTCGGATGCCGCGATGCGGCGCTGGTAGGCAGCGACAATGCCGTTGGCGGCGGCGAGCTTGAGGCCGGGCACATCGCCCTCCTCTTCATCCGTCTGTGCGATGCTTTCGAGGTGGGCGATCGCCGCCTTCGCCGCGCCAACGCGCGCCATGCGTTCCTCGGCGGCGCCGGCGTCTTCGCCGGGCTCGACCAGCCCGCGCGCGATCACCGGCAAGGCCAGGCTGGCGATCACCAGCGAGCAGATGATGACACCGGCGGCGAGGAAGATGACCAGGTCCCGCGCCGGGAACGGCGAACCGTCCTGCAAGGCCAGCGGCAGCGACAATATGCCGGCCAGCGTGATGGCGCCGCGTACGCCCGCCACCGAACCGGCCAGCCGCACGCGCAGGCCGAACGGTTCGGCCTTCCGCTTGCCGAGCCGCGCGGCAAAACCGGCCGTGATGTCGCCAATCCAGATCCAGACGAAGCGGAGCGCGATCAGGCAAAGGGTCAGCAGCAGAACCGTCAAGACCGGCTCCAGAAGCCAATGGCGGCTGGACAGCTCGGGCGGCACCTTGCGGATGATTTCGGGAAGCTGCAGGCCAAGCACGATGAACAGCGCGCCGTTGAAAACGAAGGAAAACGTCGTCCAGAGCGAGATCGTCTGCATGCGCGCCGAGACGCCGAGAAAGCGGAATATGCCAGTGCTCCCGGTCAAGAGACCGGCGGCCACAGCGGCGAGGATGCCCGAGGCCCCGAAGTGCTCGGCGCCGAGATAGGCGACGAAAGGAAGCAGGATGGTGATCAGCACCTGCGCCTCGGCCGGCACGCCACCGATGCGATTCAAGAGCCGCAGCGCCTTGGCGGCGACGAACAGGGCCGCCACGCCGGCCAGGATACCGACCGCCACGGCATAGAGAAAACTCAGCGAAGCGGCGGCAAAGGAAAAACTGCCGGTCAATGCCGCCGCGACGGCAAAACGGAACATGACCAGACCCGACGCATCGTTGAGCAGGGACTCACCTTCCAGAATATGCATCAACCGCGCCGGAACGACGTTCCTGTCGACGATCGAGGAGACGGCCACCGCATCGGTCGGAGACAGCACTGCCGCGAGCGCGAAGGCTACGACCAGCGGAATGCTCGGCACCAGCCAGTGCAAGGCATAGCCGAAACCGACAATGGTGAAGAAGACGAGGCCGATGGCAAGGTCGAGGATCGGTCCGCGCAATGCCATCAGCTCGCGCTTGGGCGCGCCGAAGGCGTCGCTGAACAGCAGCGGCGGAATGAACACCAGCAGGAACAGTTCCGGATCGATCTCGACATGAATGCCGCGCACCGGCCAGGCAAGGACAGCCCCTATCGCGATCTGCAGAACCGGCAGCGGCACCCGCACAAGCCGCACCAGCGCGCCGGAAACGGCGACGAAGACGAGCACGACGAGGACAAAGATGGCGGCTTGCATGGCACGATTCCGGCTGTTTGGCGAACCATGCGCAATCGTCGGCCTCGCGTCCAGACAACGCCGGGACGGCTATGGCCGACAGGCAGCAGCCCGGATGGCCGCATCAAGCGGATAGCAGAAAAAAGGCCGGCACCTGGCGCCAGCGCAAAGCGGGGTTGACTGACGGCTTGCACCGGGCTGCTGCCTTGCGGCTGACATACGGCTGTGCCACGCTGCATCACGGCTGGCGAACGGGGGTTCGATCGATGCTGTCACGGATCATGGCACATGCCGAACCGGCGCTGGCGTCGGAAACGGCCGAGGAAGCGAGCACCGCTTATTTCGCGGCAATGGAAAGCTTCGGCGCTTCCTATCTGCAGACCCGCCTCTACCGAAGACCGACAGCGACGCTGACATCGGCCAGCCATTGGGCGGCCGGCGGCTTCATCACGCGACTGGCGCCGGCGGACTGGCCGGGCAGCCCGGCATTCGACTATGTCTGCTTCGAGTGCAATCCGCTGCTGGGCGCTATCCGCGAAAGCCGCACGCGCTACCGCTTCTCCGACTTTGCCCCGCGCGGCAGCGCGCAGTTTGGTACCTACTGGGAGGCGCTCGGCGAAGCCGCGATCAACGACGCCCTGTGTTCCACCTCCTATGGCGCAGACGGCGCCATAGCCTCGCTGCATCTCGGCTTCCAAAAACGCGACTTCACGGATGAAGAGAGCTTTGCCATCCAGATGGCCGGCCTCGTGCTGACGGAACGGCTGATGAGCCTGACGACGCCCCCGCCCACCGCCACCGTGCGGTTGACGGTGCGCGAGCGCGACAACCTGGCGCTTGTCGCCGAAGGCAAGACGGATTGGGAAATCTCGGTCATTCTCGGCATTGCCGAAGCGACGGTGCGCTTCCATGTCGACAATGCCAGGCGCAAACTCGGTGCCGTCAACCGCGCGCAAGCGGTGGCGCGGCTGGTCAACCAGCGGCTGATCTAACGCTCCCCGCAAACAAAAGGCCGCCCCTTCGAGCGGCCTTTCATCAAGATTATCAATCGTTTAGAGCGAAGATGTGATCTGCAGTTCGCTGGCGCCGTCCAGCGCGTATACGTCGTCGCGGAACTGGACGACGCCGGGTCCGGTCGACCAGGCCGAGAGATAGAGGAAGTGCACCGGTACCGGGTTGGTGACCTGGATCGGCGTGTTCTGGCCGGTCTTGATCGCGGCCTCGAAATGCTGGCGGTCCCAGCCGGGCGTGTCGCGCAGGATCCATGTGACGAGATCGCGCACGTTCTGGACGCGCACGCAGCCCGAGGAATCGAAGCGCATCATCTTGCCGAACAGGCTCTGCTGCGGCGTGTCGTGCATGTAGACGCCGTCCGGGCTCGGGAAGTTGATCTTGACCGACGCCATGGCGTTTTCCGAACCGGGATCCTGGCGGAACCTGTACTTGGCCGCATCATCCGTCGACCAGTCGACATTCATCGGATCGACCTCGCTGCCATCCGGCGCGAACAGGCGGATATGGCTGTTCTTCAGATAGTTGGGATCCTTCCGCATCAACGGAATGATGTCCTTGCGCACGATCGAGACCGGCGCGTTCCAGTACGGATTGACGATGATCTCGTTGATCTTGGAATTGACGATAGGCGTCTGGCGATCGATCTTGCCGACGATAGCGGTGTGGCGCAGCACGACACGGTCATTCTCGACCGCCTCGATCTGGGCGGCCGGAATGTCGACCAGCACGTAACGGCTGCCCAGCGTGCCGGCCTTCTCCTTCAGCCGCTGCAGATTGGTCTGCAACTGGCCGAGCCGAACCTGCGCCGAAACATTCATCGCCGCATAGGTGTATTTGCCCATGGAGCCGTCAGCAGGCAAGCCATGGCGCAACTGGAACCGCTTGACCGCCGAGTCGACATAGGAATCGAAGGCCGTCGAAATGCCGGCGCTCTGCGACAGATCGCCCGCGACCATCAGGCGCTTGCGCAACGGCACCACGTCCGGGTCATCGACGCCGAGTTCCAGTTTCTTTGTCGCGGGAACTTCTACCCAGCCGCCCTGCCCGACAATATTCTGATACTGCGCGACCGCCTGCTCGGTGAACGCAACGGTCTGCGGGCTGAAGATCGGCAGCGTCGAGGCCACCTTGCCGCCTTCGCTGGCGCGGGCGTCAAACTGGTCGTCCCAATTGCCGCGGGCCGAGGATTTCAGGATATCCCCGATCACATCCTGCGCGCTCGCACGGCCGGCCACCATGGCGGCGGCGAGCAACGAGGCTCCGGAAAGGAAAAAACGGCGGCTGGTTCTCATGGACGTTCCAGACATTCCTGTAGCATTCGATCAAGGGGCGATTTTGCCCGCACTCTAGAGTTGGCAATCTTAACAATTAGCCAACCATGTCCGCATCGGTTCGGCTACAAACGCGCGACGCACGATACAAGTTCCGGGTGAACGCACGGCCTTGACCACAGCATCACCGGCATCCTCGGTTCCATTGGAATATGGCGGCAACGTGGCCTTGGCCCGCAATTTGCTTCGGCCGCCCGCACGAAAAGAAATGTGCGTGCTTTTTCGGTACCTGACCATGAGCCGCGTCATCGCCGCGGCGTCATAGTGGGAATGCAGCGCCCGGGAGCCGCACTGTTCTATCGGCAGGATCAGGGCTTTGACCCGGTCTTGGCCTCCAGCTCCGAACACCGTTGCAGCACCTGGTACTCGGGATACCGCAATATCTTGTTGTCATCGAGCTTGAGCAACAGCGCGCGTCTCTTCTCGACACTCTGCTCATCATCCGAGCAGGTCATGTCCAGGATGACGGCGTCCAGGCCCCTGAGCTTCTGGACCCTGTCGAGGGTGCATCCAACTTCCCACATGTCCACCGACTTGTCGGTGAAGGTCACCCTGGAATCATTGTTGTCGCAGGGGCTGCTGCCTTCGATGGCGAAGGAATCTTTCCACCACTCCTGCGCGGAGGCCATTCCCGGTGCCAGCATGAGCACCGCGGCAACCGAACAGATTTTGCAGCAGCTCCTCCGACCCATCATGGCCCCTTTCTTGGCGACATTAGGCATTGTGAAGGCGAAAACAAAGCGTGCAGCGGAAGCCGCCGCTTGCCGGCTTCAGGTGCTGCATCGGTCAAGCGACGGGCCACCCGAACTGCCGGCTGTCCACGACAAGAAAAAGAGCCGGTGCTTTTCGGCACCGGCCCCTGACTGAAGGTCGCTGTTCGGGCCGTGCTTCTGCGGCGCGGCTGCCGTTCGTGGATGGCTTACATCCGGTAGGCGATGGTGTCGTTCCAGAAGCGGTCGAGCCGCTGCAAGGCACGATTCATCTGCTTGAACTCGTCGGTGTTGATGCCGCCGACCTGCTCGATCGAGCCGACATGGCGCTCATAGAGACCGGCGACGACCTCGGCCACCTCGTTGCCCTTCGGGGTCAGCGAGACGCGGACCGAACGACGGTCGATGCGCGAGCGCTGGTGGTTGATGAAGCCGAGATCGACCAGCTTCTTCAGGTTGTAGGAGACGTTCGAGCCGAGATAGTAGCCACGCGAGCGCAGCTCGCCGGCGGTCAGCTCGGAATTGCCGATGTTGAAGAGCAGCAGCGCCTGGATGGCGTTGATGTCGGAACGGCCATTGCGGTCGAATTCGTCCTTGATCACATCAAGCAGACGGCGGTGCAGCCGCTCGACGAGTTGCAGCGATTCCATGTACAGCGAGCGGATAGCCTCGCGGCGGTCGTCGGAAACGTTGGCGGTCTTCGCCGCCGGACGCGAATTGATCATTGTCTTTGCCTCTCGTTTGTCGCCCTGGTGATTTTTTGTTTTTCACCTTGATCGCGACACTATCGAATACTCATAAAATTCGACTTAAACGCTAGGGCTAACAAGAGCTTACCGGTAAGAGGTTTCGGAAGAGGCTTAACGAACGGTCACCCGAGTAAGGATAATTAACCTAAAGGCTTAGGCAGTCATCGCAGGGCTCAATCCGAGCGTTTGCCAAGTCGTCAATGCCCTCAACGGCTTAGTGCCTGATGGGGCGTTTCTGCAGCCAGATGACGACGCGAAAGACGATATAGAGCAGCGCCACCGCCGCATGCGAGATGACTATCAGCAGCCGATGGCCGAAAAGCTCGGGGAAACCGGCATACATGACGGTCTCGGTGATCGCGCAGATGAACCAGATCACGGGGCCCCACGAGGCCAGCATCCACAACCCCGCCGCGGCAAAGGGGAAAAACACGGCGAGCACCACCGCCGCCACCTGCCAGTGCACCGGCATCAGGTCGAAGCGCCACAGCGGGCCAGGATAGAAGCCGATCAGCTTGATCCAGTAGAGGATGCCGAACAGCAGGCAGTAGCCCGCGATGACGCGCTGGAACCAGGCAAAGATCACCTCGACCGTCGAGGGCTGCAGCACGACGCGTCTCGACGTCACCTCGCTCATAGCTCGAGTTCCCGTTCGCCTAGCGGGGCGAAATAGGCCTCGACATCCGCCTCGCCGACCGCGTCGAGGCTTGCCGGCCGCCATTGCGGCTTAGATCCCTTGTCGATGATGGCGGCGCGGATGCCTTCATAGAAATCGTGGCCGGCAAGCATGCGGTTGAGGATTCGGAACTCCATCTTCATGCACTCGTCCATCGACAAGGTCTGCCCGGCGCAGATCTGCCGCCAGGCGACGTGAAGGCTGGTCGGCGAGCGCGTGCGCATCGTCGCCAGCGTCCTTGCCGCGAATTCGTCGGCGCCCGCCGCGCGGTCCAGGCTGTCGATGACATCCTGGAGCGACGGCTGAGCGAAATGGCGGGAGATTGCTTCCAGCGCCGCCCTGTCGGTCTCCCGCTTTGCCGGGACGAAGAAACCACGCAGCACAGATTCCGGATCGCCGGTCAGCACCAGCCGATCAAGAAAGCTGGCCTGGTCTTCGGCCTTGATGGTGTGGGTGGCCAGCCCCGACCACAGCGCATCGCCATGGCGGATGCGGTTGCCGGTCAAGGCCAGATACATGCCGAAGGAGCCGCCAAGGTCGGGCAGCAGATGGCTGGCGCCGACATCAGGGAAAAAGCCGATGCCGACCTCCGGCATGGCGAACTGGGCATTCTCGGTCATCACCCGGTGCGAGCCGTGAAAGGAAATACCGACGCCGCCGCCCATGACGATGCCGTCGATGAGCGCCACATACGGCTTCTTGAAGCTGTTGATATGGGCGTTGAGCCTATACTCGTCGGCGAAGAACTCGACCGGCGCTTTTCCAGCCCGGCCGGCCTGATAGATGTGCAGGATGTCGCCTCCGGCCGAAAACGCCCTGCCCTCCGCCTTGACCAGGACAAGGTCCACGCCGTCGTCACGCTCCCAGGCATGCAGGGCCTTGCCCAGCGCCTTGACCATGCGATGGGTGACGGCATTGAGCGCCTGCGGCCGCGTCAGCGTGACGACACCGGCCCTGCCCAAGCGCTCGAAGCGAATTTCGTCGCCTCCATCAAAATCCATCGCCAGAGAATCCCTCCCCCGCGCCTGCGGGACTGAAGTGCTAAAGGCGGCGCATGGGTGCGTCAATGGCAGCGGCCTCCGCGCCGTGGTCTTGGCGACCGGCGGCGGCCGATGCTACGAAGATCGCCGCCGTTGCCAGCGATGCGCCGATATCGCGCACAGACGGCGTCGGGGAACAGTTGGCCATGCCCGGATTTCTTCGTGCGGTGTTTTTGACGATCGGGGTCGTGATCGCTGGCCTGGCGCCTTGTGCTGCATTCGCCATCACGACCGACGATCTCTACCAATCGCGGACCATCGTCACCGGCCAGGGCGAGGTGAACCGCCAGATAGGCTTCAAGGATTGCCTGGACCGGGTCCTGGTCAGGGTTTCAGGCGATCAACGCCTGCTTGAGAAACCCGAAATGGCGGCTCTGCGGGACAAGGCTGGCGATTTCGTCGAGACCTTCCGCTACCACGACCGGCTGGAGGGCATTCCGATCCATGACGAGCAAGGCACGCATGACCGGCCGCATGATCTGACCTGTCTCTACAAGCCCGCCACGGTCAACAAGCTGCTCGCGCAGCTCGGCGGCAAGCCCTGGCTTGGCGAGCGGCCAACGCTTGCCGTCTTTCTCACCGTCGAACAGGGCGCGAGGCATTTCGCGCTCAGCGCCGAGGAAGAGCGTGGCAAGACGATGCGCGAGTCTTTCGCCAATGCCACCGATCCGCTGTTGATGCATGTCGTGTTTCCGAAGGCGGCACAACTGGCCGAGCTGGGCGAAAAAGGGCTGCGCACCAACGACATGGCAAGGCTGGATCTGCTGGCCAAACGGGCCGGTGGCGCACAAGCGCTCGCCGGCAGCATCGTATGGAGCGACAAGGAGCTCGGCTGGATCGCCGACTGGCGACTGGCCGATCACGGCAAGACCTATCGCTGGCAGGTACGCGGCGTCAGCTTCGACGATGCGTTCCGTGTGGCAATCGGAGGCGCGGCACGGATTCTTTCCGGCAATGGCCAGCCTTGACCGGATGGGCGGGGCGGGACAAGCTCGGCGAGCCGCCACATCTTCGCAGCCCGCATTCCCAAGGACATGAACCCTATCCCGGCCGACTTCAGAGACGACGCATACTGGCCCTCGAGCAATTCCAGGAAAAGTGTCAGCGGTTTTCCCGGGAAAAGCGCGTAGCGCTTTCCCTAGAGAATTGCGTCAAAACAAAGAGTTAGAGACGTTTGCCGTTTCCGTGAAATGGTGAACGGCCCTAGCGGCTCCGAAGCTCCAGGCTGAAATCAGGATCGTTTAGAATTTGGCGACCGAAGAAGTAGGCGCCTACCGCCGTTAGATGGCCACCGGCCGCTGCTACCCAGCCCTGACCATCGACGTAGGGTGCGCAGTCGCTTTGCCACGATATGGCGCAAAACAGCCGACTGGAATCGACCGTCGTGAAGCGTCCGTTCTCCTGACTGTGCATGGTCTCAAAACTGGCCTTTGCCTCGGCGAGGGTCACAGGTATGGCGCCCTTCGATGCGTCGCCATTGGCAACTAGGTTTTTCGCCTTCCAGTCTTCGATGTCGACAAATTGCGGCATGTCGCTGAACCAGAATATTCGGGCCCCCAGCGGCTGCCAGAATCGCAACGCTCCATCGATCTGCTCTGGGGTGTAGACGTTCGGATACTGCTTGTTCGCGATAACGAGATCGCGGAATTTGTGAATTCTAGCGTATTCCTTGACCCAATCGAATATCTGGCGGCAATCCGCAGTCATGAGGCTAGGAACTGAAGAGCAGCCGGCCACTGTCATCTGGGCAACTTCAACGCCGTTGAGTTTGAATGCCGCGGCCTTGTCGGCGGCATGACTGTCGCCGATCACGAGTATCGATGCGCCGTTGCCCGAGCCTATGCATTTCCAATCGCGGAGGAATTGGTCGATCGGCGGGCTCATGTCGGCACGGAAGTGGCACACGCCCATGCCGATCGCCCTACTCCGCGTGCTGACTTCGTCGTCGAGCTTGCCGAGGGCTTCGAAATACCTGCCGGCCAGTTCGCCATAGCGGAAAGAATATCCGGCCGTCGCGTTGCCACCAATTCCGAAACTGATCAGTGCAATAGCAGCCGCGCTGCCAGCTGCAAATATGGTAGGTCGAGTGAACCGCTTCCGGTCGCGGAAGGGGGTCTCAACGAAAAGCCAGGTGACGGTGGCCAAGGCGAAACTAAGCAGCAGGATCGCACACGTAATTGCGGGCGAAAGTGCGCCCATCTGTTGGATTCTGGCCAGAGCCAAAAGGGGTTGGTGCCAAAGGTACAGTGAGTAGGAAATCAGCCCTAAATGGGCGATCCCCGGTGCAGCGAGCGCCCTTCCAACGCCGCTGGTGGCCGTGGCCGACACAAGCACCATAGCCGTTCCGGCGCACACAGGAACCGCTAGAAAATTTGGAGCCACGGGGCCTGGAAGCACAAAGAGGGAAAGTCCGATCAGGCTGCTGCCGATGATCGCCACAGTTTCTCGATAGGGGACATGCTTTGCTGTCACGAACGCACAGGCCGAGCCTATGAGCAGTTCCCATGTTCGGGTGTCCGGGCGAAAGAATGCGGCGTCAGGCGATGTCGTCGAAACCATCTGGCCTCCCGCAAGCGAAGCCAGGGCAAATCCCACGATTGCGATGATGAGCACCCTGTCCGCCGCTTCTGTGGCGAACACAAAGAGCAGCGGAAACAGCACGTAAAATTGTTCTTCGACGCCCAAGCTCCAGAGATGGAGCAGAGGCTGCTGGTCTGCCGAGGTGGAAAAGTAGTGCGTCTGCGCCAGAAACCAAAAGTTGGCGCTGAAGGTAAAGGCGGCGATCACCGACCCCGCGAATTCCTCCATCCGAATAGGCGTCAATATAAACCATGCGCCGAGGGCAGACGAGGCGACGACGATCACCAATGCGGGCACGATCCGGCGCACCCGACGCTCATAAAAACTGACAATAGAAATGGAGCCGGTCCGGCGGCGCTCATCCAGCAGCAGCCCAGTTATCAGGTAACCACTGATGACGAAGAAGATATCAACGCCGAGATAGCCGTTCGCGAAGCCATCGAAGCCCGCATGAAAGAGCAGCACAGGTACGATAGCTACGGCCCGAAGCCCGTCGATTTCCGGTCGACGGACGAGCGTCACCTGTGCGAGCCTTTTATGGCTCGTTATAAGTACTGCCTCGGCAGCCAAGAGAAATTCCCCCAAGGTTGGCCATTTTGCGATCCACAAGCCGTTTACACGATCGGCAGCGGTGTCGGCAAACGACGCGAAAATATCGGTGAGAACCCGAGCATCGGCCTACCGAATGCCGCCTCGATCAGTCCCGCGCTTCTCCTGAGGTCATATCGCTGGGCGGCCATGCCAAAGCCTACGGGGGGCTACGCGGCGGCTGTGCAAATCACATTTGAAGGGTGGTTCAAGCCGCGCAATCTACTGCCCAGTGAAGTTGCGCAGAGGTGCCAACGACTTTGCGCGCTACTCCAAGAGGGGGAGACTGGCGGCTTCGGCCTGGCACAATCGTGTCGCATTGGTCAGCGGCAGGGGCTCGTGATAAAACCCGCTGATCCGGAGTATTGGCCATGAACAAATTCACCCCGACAAAGCCAGCCGGCGCGCGCAGCGTCGATGACGTCACCGGCAGCCGCCGCTTGCGCCGCATGCGCAAGGCAGACTGGTCGCGCCGTCTGGTGCGGGAGAACCGGCTTTCGGTCGACGACCTGATCTGGCCGATCTTCGTCGTCGAGGGCAGGAATGTGCGCGAGCCGATCGCCGCGATGCCTGGCGTCTTCCGCCTGTCGGTCGATCTTGCCGTCAAGGAGGCCGAACGCGCGGCCAAGCTCGGTATTCCGGCACTCGCCACCTTCCCCAATGTCGAACTGGCCCTGCGCGACCAGACCGGCTCGCACATCCTCGACCCGGCAAACATCATCAACCGCGCCACCCGCGCGATCAAGGACGCGGTGCCCGGGATCGGCATCATCACCGACGCGGCGCTGGACCCGTTCACCAGCCACGGCCATGACGGCATCCTGCGCGACGGCATCATCGTCAACGACGAAACAGTCGAACAGGTCGCGGCGGCGGCCGTAATCCAGGCAGCGGCCGGCGCCGACATCATCGCGCCGTCCGACATGATGGACGGCCGCATCGGCGCCATCCGTGACGCGCTCGACGCCAACGGCTTTCAGGACGTCGCGATCATGTCCTATGCGACGAAGTTCGCCTCGGCTTTCTACGGCCCCTATCGCGAGGCGGTCGGCACCGCCGGCCTGCTCAAGGGCGACAAGAAGACCTATTACATCGACCACGCCAATTCGGACGAGGCGGTGCGCGAGGCCGAGCAGGACATCGCCGAGGGCGCGGACATGCTGATGGTCAAGCCCGGGCTGCCCTATCTCGACATCATCCGCCGGCTGAAGGACGAATTTCAGATGCCGACCTTCGCCTACCAGGTGTCGGGCGAATATTCAATGATCAAGGCGGCCGGCGCCAATGGCTGGATCGACGGCGAGAAGGCGATGCTGGAATCGCTTCTCGCCTTCAAGCGCGCCGGCTGCGACGGTATCCTGACCTATTTCGCGCCCGAAGTGGCTGAAATGCTGAAGGGATAGCAGGCATTGCTCCGGAGGCTGGGCAAGCACTTCAGATCGATGTTCAACCCCAAACCACGTGGCGACATCCACACGCCCGGGTATCATGCTTACGTTACGCTCCATGACTGGACTGTCCCCAGCACCAAGCTGTCCAGCGCGATCGGTCGCCTTTCGGACAAGGACAAATCGGCCCTGGATAGCGCCTGGGCAGAGTTGCTAAGCGGCCTCACGGGCTGGAAGACGAAGAACCTGATCTTGGCTGCAGACATGGCCGCAGAAATCCGTGACCGCGTACCGGAATCGGGCCTCCGCGATACGGCTATTTCCATTCTCTTCGATCAGTCTGGTTCCATGCGCGGCCAAAAAATGCTGTACGCCGCGGCATCCGCCGACATCGTGCAGGAGTTCTTGAGCACACTCGGCATCAAGGTCGAACTCTTGGGCTTCACGACTTGCGGCTGGCGGGGCGGTCAATCGAGGCGCATCTGGAATGATGACGGCCGCCCGCCCAATCCTGGAAGGCTGAACGATCTGCTTCATGTCATCTACAGGGATGCTACGGACAACCGCCAGAGCAGCATGGGTGTTGCGCTTCAGCCGATGCTGAGACCCGATCTACCCAAGGAGAACATCGATGGCGAAGCCATCGAATGGGCCAGCGGACGCCTGCGGGAGCGTCCTGAAGCTCGCAAAATTCTACTCGTTGTTTCCGACGGAGCACCTGTCGACGACGCGACGCTTCTGGCAAACGGGACACACTATCTGCACGACCATCTTTTGCAGGTGATTGGAGAACTTGAAGCAGCCGGCGACATCGAACTGTTGGCTATTGGCCTGGGCTTTTCCGCCGAGCGCTACTATCGGGTGTCTGCGCATTGCAAGATTCCTTATGATCTCGCCGGTGCGATGCTCGCTCTTTTGCGTGCTCGTTTGATCACTAGCCAGAATACGCAGGGCCAAGACCGAACGCCTCGATCGTGAGTTGAATGGCGCGGCACAGGCATCGCCATTTTCCGCTGACAAGCGGTGTGGAGCGCGGCTAGTATATGGGCACGGCCGGAGGCGGCCGGCAGCCCGCACCTCGCCACGAGGTATGGCGAACGCCTCCAGAGGATGCTTCCTGACCCGTTTCACCGTCGGGCGAAGGCGGCGGCAATGCGGGCACTGACGTTGACTTCGCCGTGACCGGAGGAAACGGACATGCTTGCCTATGGCGATGCCAGGACCATGGCGAAAGCCATGCGGCAGGCGCTTGCCGCCCGCGATCTGACGATCAGCCACAGCGAGGCGCTGGAGATCGTCGCGCGCCAGTTCGGATTGGCGACCTGGAATATCCTGTCGGCGAAGACTGTCGAGGTCATCGCCCCCTTCAGCAACCATATCCGCTTCATGGAACTCACTGGCGAATGAGCCGATGCGGCGGCCGTTCCGGCGACCGCCGGTTGCCATTCAAACCGCTCGTCACGAACAATGCGGATCTCGTTTGGAGGCGAGGTTCACCTATCTGCCTTCTCGCCCTGGAAAATAGCACTTGCAATTCGCAATCGGTTTGCTACAAAACAACCGCTTGCGAAACACAACCGGTTATCGAGGAGGCTTTCATGTCCATGCTGCGTGTCAACGCATTCACCCTGTCGCTCGACGGCTACGGCGCCGGTCCCGATCAGGATCTGCAAAATCCGCTCGGCGTCGGCGGGGAATCCTTGCACAAGTGGTTTGTTGATACCCCAACCTTCCGCAAGATGGTGCGCGGACAAGATGGCGGCACCACCGATGTCAACGAGGCGTTCGCGGCGCGCAGTTTCGAAAATCTGGGCGCCTGGATCCTCGGCCGCAACATGTTCGGGCCGATCCGCGGCGAATGGCCTGACGACAGCTGGAAGGGCTGGTGGGGCGCAAACCCTCCCTACCATGTGCCCGTTTTCGTGCTGACGCACCACGCGCGGGCGCCGATCACGATGGAAGGCGGCACGACCTTTTATTTTGTGACCGACGGCATTCGTTCGGCGCTCGAGCAGGCGAAGGCGGCGGCCGGCGGCAAGGATGTGCGGGTCGGCGGCGGCGTCTCCACCATCCGGCAATATCTGCAGGAGAGATTGATCGACGAGATGCATCTGGCAATCTCGCCGGTGTTGCTTGGCAAGGGTGAGCATCTCTTTGCCGGCCTGGACATGCTGAAGCTCGGCTATCAATGCACCGAGCAGGTGGCGACGGCGCTTGCCACGCATGTGGTGATCAAGCGGGGTTAGCCTCTTTCTCCCCGTTCTACCGGGAGAAATGCCCGGCAGGGCAATGAGGGGCGGCGCCGACGTTTGGAGGTTAGAGCATCCGATGGCAATAAATTCATCAACGCCAGCGCCGCCCCTCATCCGCCCTTCGGCGTTCGGCGTTCGAAAGGCCAAGCAGTTGGTTTTTCGCCTGCTGCGCAGACCACTCCTCACCTCCCCGTGAAACGGGGAGAAGGAAGAACCCCTCAATACTTCTCCGGCACGTAAAGCTCGCGCGGCAGCGTCTGGCGCTCGTATTCGGGATTGAAGACGCGTTCCGGCAGCGTGATCTCCTCGTGCGGCACCTCTTCATACGGCATCTGCTTGAGCAGATGATCGATGCAGTTCAGCCGCGCCCGCTTCTTGTCGTTGCCCTCGACGATGAACCACGGCGCCTCGGGAATGTTGGTACGGGCGAAGGTCTCTTCCTTGGCCTTGGTGTACTGCTCCCAGCGCACGCGCGACTGCAGATCCATCGGCGACAGTTTCCACTGCTTCATCGGGTCATGGATGCGCATCAGGAAGCGCATCTGCTGCTCCTCGTCGGTGATCGAGAACCAGTATTTGACCACGGTGATGCCCGAGCGCACCAGCATCCGCTCGAACTCGGGAACGTCGCGGAAAAATTCCTCAACCTGGCCGGCATCGGCAAAGCCCATCACCCGCTCGACGCCGGAGCGGTTGTACCAGGAGCGGTCGAACAGCACGATCTCGCCGCCTGCCGGCAGATGCGGGACATAGCGCTGGAAGTACCACTGCGACTTCTCCCGTTCGGTCGGCGCGGGCAGCGCCACGACACGGCAGATGCGCGGGTTGAGCCGCTGGGTTATGCGCTTGATGACACCGCCCTTGCCGGCGGAGTCACGGCCCTCGAAAATCACAACGAGCTTCTTCTTGTGGTAGGCGACCCAGGACTGCAGCTTTATCAATTCGGACTGCAGGGTGATCAGGTCGCGGAAATATTGCATGCGGTCGATCGAAGGTGGATGCGCGTTCTTGTAGATCTTGGCGATCTCCATCGACAGCGCCGGTTCCGACATTTCGAGCTCATAGTCTTCGTCGAGCGTGTCGGCGAGCTCGGCTTCGAGCCAGTCCTTGGCGGGAGAATTCTGTCTTAGCTCAGTCATTTGCACTGCTCCGCTTGCAAGCTCTGTCGGTTCCCGTACGGCGCCTCAAATTGCTGGCCGGCAGCCTGGAAGGGAAACACCTGAGCCGACTTCAATATAGACCGGCAGTGACGGTTTTATTGCAGCCCGGGCGCGATAGCGGCCGCCACGTCCAAGCGATCCATCGCCATGGCATGGCGACAAGCCGGCTGAATTGTCCTACAAATCCCCGTCGCATTCCGGGCTGCCCTTTGGCCCTGCCCCAATTCAACGCAATCGCGAGGACTGATATGGAATACCGCACCCTTGGCCGTTCCGGCCTGAAGGTTTCGACACTGACTTTGGGCACCATGACCTTCGGCGGCACCGGGCCTTTCGCCGCGGTCGGCAATAGCGATCTTGCCGAAGCCAAGCGCATGATCGACATGTGCATCGACGCCGGCATCAACCTCATCGACACCGCCAATGTCTATTCGAACGGCCTGTCGGAGGAGATCATCGGCGAGGCGCTCGGCGGCAAGCGCAGGAACGACGTGCTGATCGCCTCGAAGGCCCGCATGCGGATCGGCAGCGGACCGAACGACGAAGGCTTGTCGCGCCATCACCTGATCCGCGAATGCGAGAAGAGCCTGAAGCGGCTGAAGACCGACGTCATCGACATCTATTTCGTCCACCAGTGGGACGGACTTACCCCGGTCGAGGAAACGGTCGCGGCGCTCGACACTTTGGTCAACCAGGGCAAGGTGCGCTATATCGGCTGCTCCAACTGGTCCGGCTGGCAGGTGATGAAGGCGCTGTCCGTCAGCGACAGCCGTCACCAGCAGCGCTTCGTCACCCAGCAAATCCACTACACGCTGGAGGCGCGAGAGGCGGAATATGAACTGCTGCCGATCTCGGTCGACCAGGGACTGGGCGTGCTGGTCTGGAGCCCGCTTGCCGGCGGCCTGCTGTCCGGCAAATACCACCGCGACAGCCCGACCGCGCGGCAACTCGCCGGCTGGTCCGAGCCGCCGATCCGCGACGAGGACCGGCTCTGGCGGATCGTCGAAGTGCTGGTCGAGATCGGCAAGGCTCGCGGCGTATCGGCCGCACAGGTGGCACTTGCCTGGCTGCTCGGCCGCCCCGCAGTCTCGTCGCTGGTGATCGGCGCCCGCAACGATGCCCAGCTCAAGGACAATCTCGCGGCCGCAAGCCTGGCGCTCAGCCTTGAGGAACGCCAGCGCCTCGACACGGTCAGCCGGCCGCCCGTGCTCTACCCCTATTGGCACCAGCAATTGACGGCAAAGGATCGCTTCGGCCCGGCCGACATGGTTCTCGATCGCAGCGTCATCTGACCAGCCGGCGGAGGCACGCTAGCCCTCGATGAAGCGCCAGAGTGCTGGATCGGGTGCGACCTGGCCGCTGAGCACGAAATATTTGTAGAGCACGAGCAGCGATATCGCCTGCTCGTCCCGCTCATTGGCAAATGTCCGGCAATAGGCGTTGGCCGCGGCGATGATGCGCTCGGCCTGCGCCGGATGCCGTTCGAAATAGCGCACCTTTTCGCCGAGATCGGCGAAATCCGGATCGAGCGGTACATAGTGGACATTGGCCTTGAGCTGCCGCTCCGCGAACCATGTCTCGTATGTCGGCGGCGGCATCAGGCAAAGCGACTTCGAGCTCATGATCCATTTGAGGTTGGTCGCCACGTCATTGCCCTCGAGCGAGACGATGTAGCGGTAGCGCTGGTGCTGGCCGATGCTGAGAAAGGGCTTGGCGTATTCGGCCGGTGCGTTCGGCTTGTGCGAACCGGCATCGCAGAATGGCAGGTCGCACACCGCTTTCAGAAACCGCGTCCTGATCGGATTGTTGAGATCACCGCGCCAGACCACCATAGGCAACTTGTCGGCGAACGAGATGGCGTCAGCCGGCATCTGGAAGTGACGGAACTTGTCGAGCTTCATGATGACCGCGTTCTGGTCGTCGTCACGGATCGGCCGATCCTTCACGATCGCCGGCACCTTCGGCACATTCCTGACGTCGCCGAATTCGATGTCGATGAGCAATCCGGGATCGAAATAGCGGGCGAATTCCTTCAGGTCATAATAGTACATGGTCGGCGTGAAGGGCAGTTTGCTGATGCGCACCGCATTGGCGCTTGGCGCGAAACCATCCTGCAGCTTGTTGTAGTAATTCAACCGCCGCCGCGCCGCCTCGTCGGAAAGCATGGCCTGTTCCAGGCGAGCAGCCAGTCTGCGGCGGAACAGGGCTTGTGGAATGACATCGCGCACGACGTTTCGCGCATAGTAGAAAACCCGTGCCGACGTGCGCGCAATTGTAGCCATGATTCACTTGGTCAAAACAAACGGGCAGCTCTCAAATACGCTGGCGCCCCGCGTTTCCTACATCATTATGGCACCGATCTGGCAAGCCCCCCGATCTCCGGGGCCGCGCCCGCGCACTGTCGTTTCAGCTGTTGTGTTTGACGGCTAATGCTCCTAGGCAGGGTCAGAGCCGCAAGGCAGGTCAAAAGGAGCCGATATGGCGCGAGCACCAAACTACGATCAGGAACGCAAGGAACGCGACCGGCAGAAGGCGGCGAAGAAGGCCGAAAAGCTGGCGGCCAAGGTTGCCGCGCGCGAACGTTCCAAGCCCGAGGCCGAGATCGAAAACGAAACGGCGGAATGACGGCAAAAGGCCCGCATATGCGGGCCTTTCCTCAACTCAGGATGTCGCGCTGCGTCAGGCGGGCGCCTTGTCGCTGACAAAAACGTCCACTTCGCGCGCCGCGGCGATAAAGGCGCGCCGCGCGTTCATGGCCGGCTTGTCACCGGCCAGCGCGTCGTGGCAGGCCTGCAGCGCCGCGCGATGCTTGGGACTGCGCTTGCCGGGCCAGCTGTTGAGCAGGTATTCGGATGCCTCGCGGGCCGTGCGCAAGAGCTGGGTGCTTCCCGCCGTGACGGACTTGACGGTCACGGGTGTTTCAAATCGGTTGTTTTCCATTGCCGCTCTTACGCCATCGGCGTCCGTGAAGCGAGGCCGAAAGTGCGGTTGGCGTCAGGCGTCGCCTGTTTTTGCCGGCGAGCGCCCTGCCCTACAGTGGTGCTAAGCAGCCACGACGGCAAATCCCCTGGCGCGAAGGCCGCGCCGGTCATTGGCGAGCGACGTCACCAGCCGGTCGCGGCTGCCGACGATGTGGGTGGAAAGCAGGCGGGCCGCTTCATCGGCATCGCCAAGGCGTGCCGCGGCCAGAATGGCGCGGTGTTCGGCCCAGGCGCGGCCAAGGGCCGCTTCGTCACGCACTTCCAGCCAGCGGGCGCGCGACAGGCGCGTCATGGCATCACGCACGGCCCTGAACAGGAATTCGTTGCCTGACAGGCGCGCCAGTTCGATATGAAAATCCATGCCGACACGATGCCACTCCTCGCGCGGCGTATTGTCGTCGCAGGAATCGAGCATCGCCTCGATGACGTCGATGGCGCTGCTTTCGGCGTGCATGCATGTCAGCCGCACAGCCGCGACCTCGACCGCTTCGCGATAGACCGCGATCTGCTCGAGCTCGGCAAGGTTGATGGGCGATACCGTCCAGCCGCGGCCATCCCTGCCCACCAGCCCCTCTGTCTCCAGCCGCAGAAGTGCCGCCCTGACCGGCGTGCGCGAGGCGCCGAAGCGGCCTTCGATCCAACGCTCGGTCAATTTCTCGCCCGGACCGATCTCGAGCCCCAGGATCATCTCGCGCAACTGCCGTTCGACATTCTGCATCTGCGACATAGCGCTTCCTTGTTCCGAAGCCGCATTGACAGCGGCTGGGTTGGCGTTCATGACGGATACCAGTTTGGTATCCCAAAACGGTATCCGCAACAAGCGCTGATGCCGAGCAGGCAGGACATGACACAGGAAGACACCCAACAAAGCGGTTACAACATCCACTGGCGGCGCAATCTCGCCGTCTGTTTCGCTGGCTCGTTCAGCACGCTTATCGCCATGACCCTGCTGTTGCCCTTCCTGCCGCTTTATGTGGAACAGCTCGGCGCGCAGGGCCATGCCGCCGTCGTACAGTGGTCCGGCATCGCCTATGGCGCCACCTTCTTCGCTGCGGCCTTGGTCGCGCCGTTGTGGGGACGGCTGGGCGACCGCTACGGGCGCAAGGTGATGCTGGTGCGCGCCAGCTTCGGCATGGCGATCTGCATGTCGCTGACGGGCATGGTCGAGACGGTCTGGCAACTGGTGCTGCTGCGCCTGCTGATCGGCTTTGCCGGCGGCTATTCCTCGGGGTCGACCATATTGGTGGCCATGCAGACGCCCAAGGACCGTTCCGGCTGGGCGCTGGGCGTCCTGTCGGCGGGGATAACGGCGGGCTCGCTGGTCGGCCCCCTGCTTGGCGGTGCGCTGCCGCCAGTGATCGGCATTCGCGCCACCTTCCTCCTGTCCGGCGGCGTCATCTTCCTTGCCTTCCTGGCAACGACCTTCCTCATCAAGGAGACACCGCGCCTGAAGCCGGTAAAGGCGGAATCGGGCGCCAGGCCGAAAAGCGGCTGGTCACGGATTCCAGACAAGCGCCCGGTCGTGGCCATGCTGATAACAGGCATGCTGCTGGCCTTCGCCAACATGTCGATCGAGCCGATCATCACCGTCTATGTGCAGCAGCTCATCGAGGATCCGAGCCGCGTGACGATGGTCGCCGGCGTGGTCATGTCGGCGGCGGCGCTGGGCACCATCCTGTCGGCGTCCTGGCTCGGCAAGCTCGCTGACCGCGTCGGCCACTGGAACGTCGTCGTCGGGGCGCTGGCCGTCTCGGCCCTGCTGCTCATTCCGCAAGCCTTCGTCACCAATGGCTGGCAACTGATCGGCCTTCGCTTCCTGATGGGTCTGGCGCTCGGCGGCTTGCTGCCCTGCATCACCAGCGTCATCCGCCACAACATACCGGACGGCGTCGGCGGCAATGTGCTTGGCCTGGCGATCTCGGCGCAGTATGTCGGGCAGGTTGCGGGACCATTGACCGGCGGCTTCGTCGGCGGTCACTTCGGCATGCGGGCGGTGTTTCTCGGCACATCGGCGCTGATGGCCGGTGGCGCCGTCTACAACTGGATTGTCCAGTCGCGGCGCGCACGGCATATGGCGCTGGAAGCAAGTGAGTCCTGAGAGGCTTTAGAGGAGCTGGCCGACATGAATTCCGCCGAATCAAACGCCAGCCGTCTGCTTGTGCTTGCCGGCGGTCTCGTCGGCGCGGCGGGCGTAGCGCTGTCGGCGGCGGCCGCGCATCGCGGCGGCGCCTTCACCGGCACAGCTGCGTCGTTCCTCTTGATGCACGCACCGGTCTTCCTCGCCGTCGGCCTCATCGGCGCGAATCGCTGCCTGCGGATCGCGAGCCTCGTCCTGCTCGTCGGGCTCCTGCTTTTCGCGGGCGATCTCCTCGCCCGCGATGTCCTCGGATCGAGACTGTTTCCGATGTCGGCGCCGATCGGAGGCACCCTGCTCATCGTCGGCTGGCTGGGGATAGCGATTTCCGCGCTGGTACGCCGCGTTCCTGAGCCCAAATAGGATCAATCCTTGGGACGTTCGGTGCGGACCCAAAGGTCTCGATTGCGCACGGCCGGATTCGTCAGGCGCCGCATCTTCGGCCGCTCGGCTGCCGGCGTAATGCCCCAGTAGTTGCGGTAGATGTCCTCGAACAGATGCTTGATGGGATGCATGGTTTTCTCCCTTGAATTGAATCGATCCAATCGACGAGCAAATAAATGCGGCGCTCAGCTTCGCTTGCGGTCCACAAGGAAGCGAAAGTCGCGAATCCATGGGCCGATCCTGCCCCGGCGCCTGGAACTGTTGGCGCCAGATCTGATGCTCCAGTCGTTGCGATAGACGTCTTCGAACAGATAATTGACGGGATGCATGGCGCACCTCCCCTTGTCATTCTGCAGGGTAAATCGGCTGCTTGGATCGATTCAAAGATACACCTGCAGGCATTTCCGGTCAAGCAAAATTTGAATCGATCCAACGAAAGTGCTAGATGCAAATCCTGAACGTGCTAAATGCATGTCAGGAGGCACGCACAATGGCGTCACTCACCGCAGGCAATCGAAGACCCGTCCGTCTGGCCGACATCGCCAAGGCCGCCGGTGTTTCGCACGGCACCGCATCCAATGTCTTCAGCCGCCCGGAGATCGTGCGCGAGGAAGTCCGCGAACGGGTCAAGGCGGCGGCCGAGGCGATGGGCTATGGCGGACCGGATCCCAAGGGCCGCCTGTTGCGGGCGGGCAAGGTCAACGCCATTGGCGTCGCAACGGCAGAACCCCTCTCCTACTTCTTCGACGACCCCTTCGCGCGCGTGATGATGGCGGGCATCTCGCAGGCCTGCGACGCGACAGGGGCCGGCATCTCGCTGGTCTCGGCCGGCAACAACGAGCAGCTTGCCTGGAACATCCAGAGCGCTCTGGTCGACGGCTTCATCGTCTTTTGTATCGAAGGCGGTTCGCGCCTCGTCCAGTTGGCACGCGAGCGCAAATTGCCTTTCGTGGCGCTCGACCTCGCTTCCGAGGATGGGTCGGTCGCGACAATCGGCATTGACAATGTCGCTGGCGCGGCCATGGCGGCGCGCCATCTCACCGACCTTGGGCACCGCCGCTTTGCCGTGCTCGCGCTGCAGTTTGTCGACGGCAGGACAGGCCCCGTTTCCCCCGAGCAGGTGCAGACCGCGGTTTATGCGGGAACGCGAGACCGGCTCACCGGCTATTTCCAGGAGCTGTCGCGGGTTGGCGTCGACACATCCAAAGTTCCCGTCTACGAGACCGCCAACGATGTGGCCAGCACGATCGCGGCACTCGAGGCTATCTTCGGCGTCGCCGAACCGCCCACGGCGATCCTGGCGATGTCGGACAGGATGGCCCTGGTGGCGCTCGAATGGCTGAGCGCGCGCAAGCTCAACGTCCCCAACGATGTTTCGGTCGTCGGGTTCGATGGCGTTCCGGAATCTGCGGTATCCGAGCCGCCCTTGACCACCGTCGCCCAACCGATTGCCGAAATCGGCCGTCTCGCCGTCAAGGCGATCCTGGAGAACGACGGCACGACAAATCGCAGGCAACTGCCGGTCGAACTGATCGTGCGCGCCTCATCGGCTCCGCCGCGCGGCTGAGCCGTCCCTCAGCGATTGACCCTTGCCACCGCCGAGATGCCGAAAGACGCACGCACCGGCATGACATCCTTTTGCGGCGCGCGAACCTTGCCCGAGCCGCCGATGGTCGACAGCCATTCGAGATAGAAGGCCAGCGCGAACTGCATGGCGATGCCGGCTGAAAGCAGCAGGGTGTCATAGACAAGCCCGCCCGGATTGATCAGTTTCATCACCTGCGCGACCATGGCGATTACCGTGCCGGCGATGAAGACCGGCAACGAGCGTTTGCCGAGTACCGCCAGCGGATGGTCCGGGCTGGTGCGGAACAGGTTCGACAGCGCCGGCAAAGCGACGACGAGATAGCTGACCGCCAGTATATGCAACAGACGCGGCAGCGACAGGAAGGTTTTGTCGAAGCCGCCGATCACGACGGGAAGCTTGAACCAGGTTATCTGCCCCCAGAGCGGACTGTGCACCCAGACCAGCGCCGTCGCCACATAGGCCGCGGCCGCGCCGACCAGCCAGCGGTTGACCGGAATGACGCCGCCGCGTCTGACATACAGCATGGCGGCAAGACCGATGTTGAACAGGAACTGCCAGGAGAGAGGGTTCAGGAACCAGAAGCCAGGCTCGGGATAATTGGGCGGGGCGATCTGCCAGATGCCGGCGACGAACCACAGCGCACCGGACGCGGCAAGTGCCGCGGCGGGCCGGTAGCTGATGAACAGGACGAAGGCGGGCGCCATCAGGAGCAGCGCGGCATAGACCGGCAATATGTTGTTGTAGCCGAGCTGATGGCCGAGCGTAACGATGCCGACCAGCGCTTCCGGCGTGTTCTTCATCAATGGCTCGATGTTGATCAGCTTCAGCAGTTCCGGCCGCCTGGTGAACACGGCCACCGTGCAAAACAGGGCGATCACCACCATCGTCGTGACGATGTGGGCGACATAGAGCACGCCTGCCCGCCGCCACATCTTCAACGTGGCCAGAAGCCGGCCACCCGGCTGGAACCTGGTGCCATAGGCGAGCGCGACCGAGATGCCGGAAATCAGCACGAAAGCCTCGGCCGCGTCCGAGAAGCCGAAATTCTTATACGTCAGGGTCTCGAAGGCCGTGCCGGGCACATGGTCGATGAAAATGACGATCAGTGCCAGCGCGCGCAGCACATCGATACGCGTATCGCGTTCGGGCGAAACAGGGGTAGTCATCGACAAAAGGCCTCAAAGCTGGTTGTTCATGTCCAGCAATGCGACCCCCGGCGCACCGCTTCGATTCCTCCCATGCGGAGTATATCGGCGCATAAACGGGCCGGAATGCGCCTGGTTCAATCAACTTTCGCGGAGCATGAAAATATTGCGTTTTGAAGCCGGCAAATTGAGCGGAACCTCATATAATCAAGGGCATGCGGGATGATCGGCGACAGCATCGAAAACGCCCCCCTGCTCACGGATCTGGCTTTTCCCTATCGCCTGCTGGGCGCTGGCAAGGATAGCCGTGAGTGCCTGTTCCTGCTGCATGGATCGGGTGTGGACGAGACCACTTTGGTGCCGCTGGCAAGACGGATCGCGCCCGCCGCCACGCTGGTCGCGGCGCGTGGCCGCATCCCCCAGGAAGATGGTTTTCGCTGGTTCGGGCGGATAGACCCGACGCGCTTCGAACAGAAGAGCATTCTCGCCGAAACGGCTGCCTTCGCCTCATTCGCAAGCGAGGCCGTCAAACGCCATGGGCTCAAACTCGATCGCGCAACGTTCCTCGGCTATTCGAACGGCGCCAATCTGGTTTCCAGCCTGATGCTGCTTCACCCGGGCATCGTCCGCAAGGCGGCGCTGCTGAGGCCTATGCCGGTGCTCGACCACGTGCCGGCGACGGATCTCGCCGGAATACGGACGCTGATCATCGCCGGAGCCGCCGACGAGACCTACGGACCGTTCGCGCCGGCGCTGGTGACGCTGCTCAGCCGGCGCGGCGCCGAGGTCGACGCCCGGATCATTCCGTCGGGCCATGAAATCGGTGATCCGGATGCCGCCATCGTCAGGCAATGGCTGGCGGGATCGGCGACTGCGCATTTGAGCTGACAGGCTGGCCGGGCGGGCGCTGGCAAGATCAGCGCTCGGCCACGATCCGCGCTTCCGCTCCGGCAATCAGCAGAGCAAGCCCGCTTTCGAACAGCGCTTCGTGGCCACCGGCACGATAATGAACCAGCGCCTGACGCAAAAGCGGATAATCCTGTGCCGCGGCGTCCAGCGCTTCGCCCCGCCCTGGGCCGGTCGGATATTCGGCCTGCTCCTCCATCACGCAGCCGACCGTGTAGCGCCCGATCGTCATCAGCAGCTCCATCGCGGCGATCGCGGACAGGCCTTCGCCGCTGAGAAACTCCAGCAGGCGCTCGAAATGCCCTAGTTCCTCTGGATCTGCTTCCGTACCGGCGTGGACACGGGCGCCATCGCGATAGGCAATCAGTGCACCGCGGAAACTGCGGGCATTCTTGCGCACGAAATCCTGCCAGGCCTCGCCGGGCCGCGGCGTCCGATGCCTGTGACCACGCCGCAGGATTTCCTCGTTCATCGCATCAAGCAAGGCCCGCTTGTTCCTGAAATGCCAGTAGAGCGCCGGCTGCTGGACCTTGAGCCGTTGCGCCAGCAGGCGGGTCGAAAGGGCATCGATACCGACTTCGTTGAGCAGCTTCAGCGCTTCATCGACGATCAGCGGCTGGTCCAGTTTCATGCGAATCCCTCCGGCTTGCGCGGTCAATTTATCAGTGATAAACGCCCCTTATCAACGATAAATTTTGAGAGCACAGCCATGAGAAAAGCCTATCTCGTCGTCCTGATGGCGGTAGCGCTCGATGCGGTGGGCGTCGGGCTGATCATGCCGGTATTGCCCGGCCTGTTGCGCGAAGTCGGCCATGTCGATGACATCGGCTGGATCTTCGGCGCCTTTCTGTCAGTCTATGCCGCCATGCAGGTGCTTTTCTCGCCACTGCTCGGCGCCCTGTCGGATCGTTATGGCCGCCGGCCAGTGCTGCTTGTCTCGCTTGCGGGATCGGCGGCGGACTATTTGTTCATGGCCTTCGCACCATCGTTGCCGCTGCTGTTCGCCGGCCGGCTGATCGCCGGCATCACCGGCGCCAGCATGGCGGTAGCCTCAGCTTATATGGCCGACATCAGCAGCGAAGACCGCCGCGCTCGCGGCTTTGGCCACCTCAACGCCGCCTTCGGCATTGGCTTCATTGCCGGTCCGGTGCTCGGTGGGCTGCTCGGCGATGTCTGGCTGCGCGCGCCCTTCCTGGCGGCGGCGGTGCTCAATGGCATCAATCTGGCGCTGGCCTTCTTCCTGCTGCCGGAACCGGAGCGCACACGCGGCACCGGAGAAACGCCGTCTTTCAACCCGCTGGCGCCGCTGCGCTGGGCGCTGACCTTCCCGGCCCTTTTGTCGCTGCTTGGCGCCTTTGCTGTCCTCGCTCTGGTCGGCGAAGTCGGCGGCACCATCTGGGTGCTCTACATGCAGGATAAATTCGCCTGGGATCTTTTCACCGTCGGCATTTCGCTGGCGCTATTCGGCCTCTTCCATGCCGGCGCCCAGGGTTTTGTCGCCGGGCCGATCGCCGAACGCTGGGGCGAAAAAGCAGCGCTGGTCACCGCCATCCTCGCCGACAGCGCGGCCTATCTATCGATCGCGCTGGCCTGGCAAGGCTGGATGGCCTTCGCTCTACTGCCGCTGTTCTGTCTCGGGGGCATTGGGGCACCTGCGCTGCAGTCGCTCCTGACGTCTCGCATCGGCGCCGACCACCAGGGGCGGCTGCAAGGCGTGCTCACCAGCATGACCAGCCTGGTCTCGGTGTTCGGACCCTTCGTCATCGCCACGCTTTACTTTCGCACGCGGACAGTCTTTCCAGGAACGGTGTGGATCGCGGGCGCGGCGCTTTATGTCCTGTGCCTGCCTCTGCTCTTCGGCGCGCGGCGAGCCGAACCACGGCAGGAAGCCGCGAAGTAGCATAGGCTGCGCATCGAGGACGCCAAAACCTACCGCCCCATCCTGTTCCAGGCATCGAGCCCCGCGATCTTGTAGGCTTCCGCCAGCGTCGGGTAGTTGAAGGTGTTGTTGACGAAGAAGTCGACGGTGCCGCCGAGATTGATGACGGCCTGGCCGATGTGGATGAGTTCGGTGGCGCCCTCGCCGACGATGTGCGCGCCAAGCAGGCGGCGCGTTTCGATCGAAAACAACAGCTTCAGGAAGCCGGTGTTGACGCCCATGATGTGGCCACGCGAGGTCTCGCGAAAACGCGCCACGCCGACCTCATAGGCGGCCCCACTCTCACGCACCTGTTCTTCCGACTGGCCGACGGTCGAGATCTCCGGCACCGCATAGATGCCATAGGGAAACGTTTCCGGGGGCGGCGGCAAGGTCACGCCGAAGGCGTGGCAGGCGGCCACCCGGCCCTGCTCCATCGAGGTCGAGGCAAGGCTCGGAAAGCCGATGACGTCGCCGGCGGCGTAGATGTTGGGGACGCTGGTCTGGAACGTCTGCGGATCGACCTTGATGCGGCCCCGGGAGTCTGCCTCGATGCCAACCACGTCGAGGCCGAGGCTGCCGACATTGCCGGTGCGGCCGGCAGCATAGAGCACGACCTCCGAGCGGATGGTGCGGCCATCGGCCAGTTCCACTTCGGCCGCCTCGGGCTTGGAGCGGATTTCCTTCACCGCGCTGCCCAGTCGGATCGTCATGCCGCGATCGCGCATCTGGTGGATGAAATCGTCGACGATCTCGCGGTCGACGAAATCTAGGATGGAGTGGCGCGGCTCGACCAACGTCACCGGCACGTCGAGTGCTGAAAAGATCGTCGCGTATTCGACGCCGATGACACCGCCGCCGATAACCGTCAGCGTGCGCGGCAGGCGGTCGAGCTCCAGCATCTCGTCGCTGTCGAAGATTCGAGTCTTGTCGAAAGGCACATCGCTTGGCCGGTGCGGCCTGGTGCCGACCGCGATCAGCGCGTTGGCGAAGCCGACCTCGCTGTAGTCGCCATTGTCGGCCGTCAGGCTGACCTTGTTGGGGCCGAGAAATTTTACCGCCGCGCGGGCGCTCTTGACCGTATTGCGCATGAACTGGTGCTGCAGCACCTCGACCTCGTGGTCGAGCGTTTTGTGCAGGCGCTCGATCAGGTCGCCGACGGAAATATCCTGCTTGACCCTGTAGCCGCGCCCGTAAAAGCCGCGCTCGCGCCAGCCCGAGAGATTGAGCACGGTTTCGCGCAGCGTCTTCGAGGGGATGGTGCCGGTGTGCACGGAGACGCCCCCCAGGCGCCGGCCGCGGTCGACCACCAGCACCGATTTGCCGAGCTTGGCCGACTGCACCGCGGCGCGGCGGCCGGAGGGGCCGCTGCCGATGACCAGCATGTCATAGTCCATAGTGCCCCGTCCCTCTGCCCCTGAGCGCTTTTGTTGCGCCGCAGCAAGCTAATGCCATCCGCGTGGCAAATTCAACCGTTTCGGATTGTGTCCCGCGTCGATCTTGCCTTGCGCCCCGGAGAGAACCCCGACCTTGATTCCGATACAGGCCTTTACCATTTCATTTACCAGCGGCCCGCACCCTATGTCGGGCCCTGTTACGAGGAAATGACATGAACGCGCGCGTTCTCGACGGCGAAATCATCAACACAAGGCTTGACGATGTCAGAGCCTATGAAGGCGTGCGCACACGGCGAATCCTGGCCTTTGTGCTCGACTACATCATCGTCGCCCTGCTCTCCATTCCCTTCGCCATACTGGTGTTCTTTCTCGGGCTGTTAACCCTCGGTCTCGGTTGGATGCTATTCGGCGTCCTGGTGCCGGCCGTCGCCATTCTCTACATCTGGAACACGCTGGGCAGCGCCGACCAGGCGACCACGGGCATGAAGATGATGGGTATCCGCCTGGATCGTCTCGACGGGCGTCCGATCGACGGCCTGACCGCGGTGGTCCATTCCGTGCTGTTCTGGGCGGGCAACGTCATCCTGTCGCCGCTGGTCCTGCTGGTGACCTTGTTCTCCGACCGCAAGCGCACGCTGCACGATCTTCTGCTTGGCACGGTGGTCAGCCGCACCGGCCGCTAAAGATGTTTCGGGGAGCTTTCCCGCCTTGTCGGTGCAAATGTGAAGGCATCCGCTTGCCCGCACCTTCACAATCCTGTTGAATTTTTTGCTTTCCGCGCCAAAGGTAGAGCGACTCGAAGGAGCGTTTCCAAGACTTAGATGACGCAGCATCCGACCCAGTCGCCGCAGTTCTTCCTCACCGCGCCGTCGCCGTGCCCCTATCTCGATGGCCAGTTCGAGCGCAAGGTGTTCACGCATCTGGTCGGCGACAAGGCGTCGGAGATGAACGACCTCTTGACGCAAGGTGGCTTCAGGCGCTCGCAGAACATTGCCTACCGGCCGGCCTGCGAGACCTGCCGCGCCTGCGTTTCCGTGCGCATCCTCGCCCAGGAATTCAGCGCCAGCCGCAACATGAAGCGCGTGCTGCAGCACAATTCCGACCTCGTAGGCGCCATGCACAATGCCGAGCCGTCGACCGAACAATATTCGCTGTTCCGCAGCTATCTCGATGCCCGCCACCGCCGCGGCGGCATGTCCGACATGACGGTGCTCGACTACGCCATGATGGTCGAGGACACCCATGTCGACACCAAGGTGATCGAATACCGGCGGCGTGGGCCCGATACCTTCATCACCGGCAAGGGTCAGGGTGAGCTCATCGCGGTGGCGCTCACCGACAAGATGGCTGACGGCCTGTCGATGGTCTATTCCTACTTCAATCCCGATTTCGAGGAGCGTTCGCTCGGCACGTTCATGATCCTCGATCACATCGCCCGCGCCAGGGCGATGGGGCTGCCCCATGTCTACCTCGGCTACTGGGTCAACGGCTCGCGCAAGATGAATTATAAGATGCGCTTCATGCCGCAGGAGCATCTCGGCCCCAAGGGCTGGGAGCGCTACACCAACGAAGCGGTTTCACGCTGAGTTTTTCCACGATCCGCGCTTAACAGTTTCAAGGCAGGGGATGCTGGTCTTTCAGCCGGTTGGCTGGAGAGAGTACGCCATTGCACCGGTCAGCCCTCGGCTTGCATTTCATTGCGAAAGTTCCTGCATGTCCCCTCACCATGATCACCAGAAGGGCCTTTTGATAACCGCTATCGGCGGGCTGACGCTGACTGTCGACATACCGTTGATCCGCCTTGCCGACGGCGGCGCATGGACCATCATGCTGCTGCGCACCTGCACCACGTTCGCCGCCGCCATGGTCATCTGGTCGGTCTGGCGGGCACTCAGCCGAAACGCCCCGCCGCTCATCCCCGGCTGGTCCGGCCTGATCGTGGCGACCTGCTATGGAATGACCGGGATCACCTTCGTCACCGCCGTCTATCACACCTCGACCGCCGATCTGGTGTTCATCCTGGCCTTCAATACGGTGTTCGCAGGGCTATTGTCCTGGATATTCCTGCGGGAAAGACCCCGGCTGGTGACCATCGCGGCGATGGCGATCATGATCCTCGGCGTGCTGGTCATCGTCGGCGGATCGGTCGGCACCGGCAAGCTGTTCGGCGATTTCATGGCGCTTTGCTCGGCCTTCTTCATCGCGGTCGCCATCACCATCTCGCGCGCCAGCGGCAAGGACATGGGCTTCACCTCGCTCGTCGGCGTCCTTCTGCCGATGGCCCTGGCCGCCTTCATGGTGTCAGGCGAAGGCTTTCACGTGAACGCACCCTGGTGGATCATCTTCAACGGCGCCGTCATCATGCCTATCTCGTTCTTCTGCCTCGCCGCCGGGCCGAAATACATTTCGGGGCCGGAAGTGGCGATGTTCTATCTGCTCGAAACCGTGCTGGCGCCGGTCTGGGTGTGGATGATCTTTGCCGAGACGCCGACCCGCAACAGCCTGATCGGTGGCGCGATCCTGATCGTGACGCTGGTCGCCCATTCGCTCTGGCAGCTGCATGATGGCCGCAAGCGCCGCAGTGACTTCGCGGTGCACCATCCGGTCTAATTGGTAATTGATAGGCCCAGCGCAAGTTGCGTTTCGGGATCAGGCGCTGGCCTTCTTCGCCACGCCAGGTTCCGGCAGGATCTCGATCTGCTGCGGCCCGCCTTCGATTTCGGCCGCCGAGCCGGCGGCCAACTCGTCGACCAGTTCCACCTCGCGCAGCCACTCGCGCCAGATGGCGACCAGCAGCGCCATCAGCACCGGGCCGATGAACAGGCCGAGAAAGCCCATCGTCTTGACGCCGCCGATCAGGCCGAAAAAGGTCGGCAGGAAGGGCAGTTTAATCGGCCCGCCGACGAGCTTCGGGCGCAGTGTCTTGTCGACGATGAACAGTTCGACCGCGCCCCACAGGAACAGCGCCAGACCGGCCATGGGCGAGCCGCTGGCGGCGAGATAAATCGAGACGAGGGTGAAGGACAATGGTGCCCCGCCGGGGATGAGCGCCATGACGCCGGTCAGGGCGCCAAGCGTCACCGGCGACGGCACGCCGGCCAGCCAGTAGGCAATGCCCAGCACCAGCCCCTCGCCGATGGCGATGACTGTCATGCCAGTCACCGTCGAGGAAATGGTCGCCGGGACGACGCGCGAAATCCGCTCCCACCGCGTCGGCAGGATGCGCTCGCCGAGGCGGTCGACCTGGCCGGCAAAATGCTCGCCGTCACGATAGGCGAAGAATAGGGCGATCATCATGAACAGCAGCGTCAACAGCAGCCCAAAGGCGCTGCCGCCGGCGGCGAGCGCGCCACGATAGATGCTGCCGATATTGGCGCCGCTGATCAGCTGGATCAGTTCACCAATGCCGCCGGGATGACCAAAATTGGTCGTCCATTGCTCGTTCAGCCAATCGCCTATGACAGGCATGGTCGCGATCCAATGCGGCGTCACGGCCCCGTGCCGGTTGGTCTCGATCGCCCAGCCGACCCACTCACGCACTTCATTGATGGCGTAGGTGCCGGCAAGGGCGATCGGTATCACCAGGAAGGCGAGGATGAACAGGATGGCCAGAGTGGCGGCGATGGTGCGGTTGCCACCGACGCCGGCCAGCAGCCGCTGGTAAAGCGGCCAGCTGGCGAAAGCGATGACCAGTGCGGCCAGCACCGGGAACAGGAAGCCGTGGAAGAAATAGACGCTGGCGGCGACGATCAGCACCAGCAGCCAGCGCGCCGCCGACAGCGGCGGAATGACAGCCGACCGCAGCGGCGTCGACAGGCCGAACAGGCGCTGCTGCCCTTCCGGTTTCTGGATCCTGGATTCTTTCAAACGCCCGTCTCTCCCAAACACCTTTCCCCGTTATGCACCGATATAGTGCAGCAATCGTGACGATACTCCAAATGATTGGCGCGCCGAGACGGATGAGGGTGCTCCAGCGGAGTAAGGCGTCGGCGTTTCCTGGAACACCCTTCATCCGACCGAGCTTCGCTCGGCCACCTCCGGGGCGAACCAACGGTCTCCCCCGCCCTTAGGCCCCACAGGGGGGAGAAGGGAAGAAGCGCTTAACTACCCGAACTTGCCCGTCCTGGGGAAACCCTTCGGCACCATGCGGCCGGCCGACGCCCGGGCGCCGATCCATTCGGCCAGTTCCTCGCGCGACCTTGTGAAGGTACGGTCGGCCGAGTCCTGCCAGGACAGACCCGTTTCCAAGGTGAACGGCTTGAGATCGAGCAGGCCGCCATCCTTGTATTTCTGCAGCCGCACGCCCTTGCCGCGGCCCATCTCGGGAATTTCGGAAAGCGCGAACACCAGCATTTTGCGGTTCTCGCCGACGATGGCCAGGTGATCGCCGGTGACCGGTACGCAGCGCTTGGCCTCGTCCGGCGCCTTGACGTTCATCACCTGCTTGCCCTTGCGGGTGTTGGCGACCACTTCCTCCTCCGCCACGATGAAGCCATTGGCGTCATGCGAGGCCAGCAAAAGCTTACGCTTCGGATCGTGGACGAAAGCGGTGACGATGTCCTGGTCATTGTCCATGTCGACGATGATGCGGATCGGCTCGCCATGGCCGCGCCCGCCCGGCAGCCGGTCGGCGCCGATTGTGTAGAACTTGCCGCCGGTGGTGAAGACCAGCACCTTGTCGGTGGTCTGCGCATGGAAGGCGAGCTTGAGGCTGTCGCCTTCCTTGAAGGTCAGCGTCGAAAGATCGGCCAGATGCCCCTTCATCGCCCGCAGCCAGCCCTTTTCCGAAACCACCACGGTGACCGGCTCGCGCTCGATCATGGCGTGCGCGATGTCGGTCAGGTCGTGCTCGGGCGCATCGGCGAACTGGGTGCGGCGCTTGCCGACTTCGGTCTCCGGGCCGAACTTGTCGCGGATGTTGGTGACTTCCCACTTGATCGTCGACCATTGCTTGGCATCGGACGCCAGCAACGCCTCGATCTGCTTCTTCTCCGCGCTCAGGCCGTCGAATTCCTTGCGGATCTCGAATTCTTCCAGCTTGCGCAAGGCGCGCAGGCGCATGTTGAGGATGGCCTCGGCCTGGTTGTCGGTGAGCGACCAGCGGGCCATCATCACCTGCTTGGGCTCGTCCTCCTCGCGGATGATCTTGATCACCTCGTCGATGTTGAGATAGGCGATCAGGTAGCCGGCGAGGATCTCCAGCCGTCTTTCGATTTCGCCCAGGCGATGTTTCGAGCGGCGGATCAGGACGTCGCGGCGGTGGTCGAGCCACTCCTGCAGCACGCCCTTCAGCGACAGGACGTTGGGCACCTTGCCGCGTGACAGCACGTTCATGTTGAGGGGAAACCGGCTTTCAAGCTCGGTGAGCTTGAACAGCGATTCCATCAGGATGCCCGGATCGACGGAACGGCTCTTGGGCACCAGCACGACGCGGATGTCCTCGGCACTTTCGTCCCGGATGTCCTCGAGCAGCGGCAGTTTGCGGGCCATCAGCAGCTCGGCGATCTTCTCGATCAGCCGTGCTTTCTGCACGCCATAGGGAATTTCGGTGACGACGATGCTCCAGGTGCCCCTGCCCTGGTCCTCCTGGGTCCATTTCGACCGGACACGGAAGCCGCCGCGCCCCGTCTCGTAGGCTTCGAGGATGGAGGCGCGGCTGTCGACGATGATGCCGCCGGTCGGGAAATCCGGGCCCTGGACGAAATCCATCAGCTTCGACACCGGCGCATCCCGGTGCTCGATCAGGTGCAGTGCCGCGTCGCAAAGCTCGGCAGCGTTGTGCGGCGGGATCGATGTCGCCATGCCGACCGCGATGCCGGACGAGCCGTTGGCAAGGAGGTTCGGGAAGGCGCCGGGGAGCACCACCGGCTCTTCGTCCTCTTCATTGTAGGTCGGCCGGTAGTCGACAGCGTCCTCGGTGATGCCGGCAAGCAGTTCGGTCGCCACGTCGGTCATGCGCGCTTCGGTGTAGCGCATGGCGGCGGCGTTATCGCCGTCGATGTTGCCGAAATTGCCCTGCCCGTCGACCAGCGGATAGCGCATGGAAAAATCCTGCGCCAACCGCACCAGAGCGTCGTAGATCGACTGGTCGCCATGCGGGTGAAACTTGCCCATGACCTCGCCGACGATGCGGGCGCATTTGGCAAAACCCTGGTCGGGGTTGAGCCTGAGCAGCCGCATGGCGTGCATGATGCGGCGATGGACCGGCTTCAGTCCGTCGCGGACGTCGGGCAGCGCCCGGTGCATGATGGTCGACAGCGCATAGGCGAGGTAGCGCTCTTCCAGCGCCTTCTTCAGATCGACCGGTTCAATGTGATCGCCGCCGCCATCTTGAGGCGGCAAAAGCCTTTTTCCCATGGGCTGGGACTAGCCGAGCGGGTGATTCGCGGCAAGAGGCCGACAGACATACCCGCTGTTCTGCAACATGAAACTGTGCGCCTGGGGATGTCGACCAACATCAGCCTGTTACATCAGGCCTCTATGGCCAAGCGTGATGATATCGGGCAATCGGCTCTTCATGACAAATTCACCGATTTGCGCCAAGACGTTGGGATCGAGTTTGCCTTTCACTGTGATTTTCGACCATGGTACCGGGATACGCCTTCTTCCCGTCCAGTTCGTCACGGAATGGTGATGGCGCGAAGAATTGAAAAACAATTTCAGGACACTCTCAGGGACCTTGCGATGACAATCAAACGCTCAACTCTCCGGAAATTCGCTCTTTCGACCTTCTTGTTCACACTGCCGCTGAACGCGGCCCTTGCCCAGGATGCCGCGGTTGCCGACCGGCTGAAGGCGGCGCTGGCGGCCCAGGGCGTCGACATCTCCTGGACCGGCGTGACCGGCGACAACACCAGCATGGTGCTGCAGGGCGTTGCCATCAAGCCGGCGGCGGAAAAGGAAGCCCTCACCATCGGCGACGTCAAGCTCGAGAACGTGACCGCGGCCAACGGCGGCTTCGACATCGGCACCGTCTCGACCTCGGCCTTCGAACACAGCAAGGACGGCGTCACCCTCAACCTCAGCCCCTTCGTCATCCATGACATGACGGTTCCGGCCGATGGCGCCACCGGCCCGCTGGGCTCGCTGATGATGTACAAATCCGCCGAACTCTCCAACATGACGGTCAAGGTCGCGGACAAGACCGCCTTCTCGATGGACGGGCTTGCCGTCGAGATCACGCCGCCGGCGGACGGCAAAGCGATGGAATTCACCGCCAACACGGAAAAGTTCAACGCCGACCTGACACTGGTCGACGATCCCAAGTCCAAGGAAGTCATCAACGCGCTCGGCTATCAGAACATCTCCGGCAATCTCGAGATGGCCGGCACCTGGCAGCCCTCGGACGGCAAGATGGAACTGTCGAAATACGACATCTCCGTCGAGAATGCCGGCACGCTCGGCATGACCTTCGACCTCGGCGGCTACACGATCGACTTCATCAAGTCGCTGCAGGAAATGCAGAAGAAGATGGCCGCGCAGCCTCAAGGCGCCGACAATTCGGCACAAGGCATGGCCATGCTCGGCCTGTTGCAGCAGCTCTCGTTCAACAGCGCCTCGATCCGCTTCGACGACGATTCGCTGACCGGCAAGGTGCTGGAATATGTCGGCAAGCAGCAGGGCATGTCGGCCAAGGACATCGCCAACCAGGCCAAGGCGATCGTGCCGTTCGGCATGGCGCAGCTCAACAATCCGGAACTGACGGCGCAGGTGACTGCGGCGGTCAGCAAATATCTCGACGATCCGAAGAGCCTCGAAATCTCGGCCGAGCCGCCGGCATCGGTGCCGTTCGCGCTGATCATGGCGGGCGCCATGTCCAACCCGCTCGACCTGCCGAAGACGCTCGGCGTCAGCGTCAAGGCGAACGAGGACTGATCTAGAGCAGTTCCAGCAAAAGTGTCAGCGGTTTTCCGCCCGGAATTGCGTCAAAACAAAGAGTTAGTGCGGTTCGCCGTTTCGATGAAACGGTGAACCGCTCTAACGGCCTCAGGATCAAAAAAAGCCCGGCAGCGATGCCGGGCTTTTTTGTGGGATTATCGAGTCGAAAGAATCGGTTCGGGCGGGTTTTTAAAGTACCGCCCGAAGCTGCTATCAAGCATCCTTCTTGGTCGGCGCGACGCGCAATGCCAGTTCGCGAAGCTGCTGCGGCGAAGCTTCCGACGGCGCGTTCATCAACAGGTCGTAGGCCTGCTGGTTCATCGGGAACATGGTGATCTCGCGCAGGTTCTTGGCGCCAACCAGCAGCATGACGACTCGGTCGACGCCGGCTGCCATGCCGCCATGCGGCGGCGCGCCATACTGGAAGGCGCGGTAGAGGCCGCCAAAGCGCTCCTCGACGGTCGCACGGTCCAGTCCGACCGTCTCGAACGCCTTGACCATGGTTTCCGGCAGATGGTTGCGGATGCCGCCTGAGGCAATCTCGAAACCGTTGCAGACCATATCGTACTGGAAGGCCTTGATGCCGAGCAGATCTTCACCGTTCAGTGCATCGATGCCGCCCTGCGGCATCGAGAACGGGTTGTGGGCGAAGTCGATCTTCTTCTCCTCCTCGTTCCATTCGAAGAACGGGAAGTCGACGATCCAGCACAATTCGAAGCGCTCGCGATCGACGAGGTTCAGTTCCTCACCGGCGCGCGTGCGGGCCGCCCCGGCGAAGGAAACGAATTTCTTCGGATCGCCGGCAACGAAGAAGGCGGCATCGCCGTCGGCAAGGCCAAGCTGCTGGCGAATCGCCTCGGTGCGCTCCTCGCCGATGTTCTTGGCGAGCGGGCCGGCGCCTTCGAGCTTGTCGCCCTCCTTGCGCCAGAAGATGTAGCCCAGCCCCGGCTGGCCCTCGCCCTGCGCCCAGGAGTTCATGCGGTCGCAGAAGGCGCGGCTGCCGCCGGTCTTGGCCGGAATGCCCCACACCTCGGCCTTCGCATCGTTGGCCAGGATGTTGGCGAACACCTTGAAGCCGGAATCGCGAAAATGGTCGGACACGGCCTGCATTTCGATCGGGTTGCGCAGGTCGGGCTTGTCGGAGCCGTATTTGCGCATGGCGACATCATAGGGGATGCGCTGGAACTTCTGCGTCACCGGCTTGCCGTTGGCGAAGGTCTCGAAGACGCCTCGCATCACCGGTTCCATGGTCGACAGCACGTCATCCTGCTCGACGAAGCTCATTTCGAGATCGAGCTGGTAGAACTCGCCAGGCAGGCGGTCGGCGCGCGGATCCTCGTCGCGGAAGCAGGGCGCGATCTGGAAATAGCGGTCGAAGCCCGACACCATGATCAGCTGCTTGTACTGCTGCGGCGCCTGCGGCAGCGCGTAGAAAGTGCCGGGATGGATGCGCGACGGCACCAGGAAGTCACGCGCGCCCTCAGGCGACGAAGCCGTCAGGATCGGCGTCGAGAATTCGGTGAAGCCGACCTCCCCCATGCGCCTGCGCATCTCGGCGATGATCTTGGTGCGCGCCACGATGTTCTTGTGCAGCGTGTCGCGGCGCAGGTCGAGGAAGCGGTACTTCAGCCTGATGTCCTCGGGATAGTCCGGCTCGCCGAACACCGGCAGCGGCAATTCCTTGGCCGCCGACAGCACCTCGATCTCGCGGGCGAAAATCTCGATCTCGCCGGTCGGCAAATTGGCGTTGACCGTCTCCGGCAGGCGCGCCTTGACCTCGCCATCGACACGGATGACCCATTCGCCGCGCACGGTCTCGGCGACCTTGAAGGCCGGCGAATCCGGGTCGGCGACGATCTGGGTCAGGCCGTAATGGTCGCGCAGGTCGATGAACAGCAGGCCGCCATGGTCGCGTACCCGATGCACCCAGCCCGACAGGCGAACGGAAGAGCCGACGTCGCTCTTTCTCAACTGGGCACAGGTATGGCTGCGGTAACGGTGCATTGTCATTGGTAAAGTCCGGGGTGCTGGGTGGCAGGCCAAAGCATCAAAGCCCGGCCCAAAATTTGCGCGAAAAGCGCATGGGAGGCCGGATTTGTCAAGGCAAGGAGACGTCGGGCCGTATCCAGGTTCGACCGCCAGGGTTTAAGTCTTTGCCGGCCTTAACGCATTGCCGCCAGACGTGCTTCCTGAGACAACGCACTAGTCAAGCGATCTGGAGACCCCACGTGCCAAAACGCACTCTCCCGCCGGGAATAGGCCCGCACAATGGCCGCGAGATGGAACTGATGCTTCAGGGGGACAAGCCAATGGCCTTGTTCTCGGCCGAACCGGGTATGGACGCCGAAGATATTGGTGACGCGGGCTTTGAGCCGTTTGTAGAAACAGGTCGTGTTCTGAAGTTCACCCACACTGATCCTGGAACCTTGGTGGAGGAGCGCCGCTACTGCCTGCCGACAGAGGAATGGCGCTGCAAGCTGAGCTTGTTGATCTCCAGAATGTGCCGCAGCGGAGAGGCCTTCGACATCTTCACATCGAATGATCTGGCCAGGCTTGAAGGAACCCTTCTCGGTTACTCGAAGCAAGATATCGAAGTGTTCATCGCACATGCGGCGTCGCGGAAGTAGCTCGCCGCCTTCAAGCAAAGTGGATTTCGGCGCCCCGACTTTCGAAATCGGCGAGGATAGCGGCCGGCGCGGTCTTCTCGACCACCAGATGGCGGATCGCTTCGGCGCCGGCGACGCGATAGGGCGCCGCGGTGGCCAGCTTGTCGTTGGTGACGGCGATGACGATGCCGGCGCTGTTCCTGGCCATGGCCCGCTTCACCTCGGCCTCGGCCGAATCGAATGCCGTCACACCGCGTGAGGCATCCAGGCCGCACGAGCCAAGGAAAAACAGGTCGGCGCCAAGCTGCGCAATGGCGGCAAGCGTGTCGGCGCCGACGCAGGTTCCGAGATCGCGGACGAACCTGCCGCCAAGCACGGTCAGTTCGACCAGGGGATGATCCGACAGTGCCGAGGCGACACCGAGCGAATTGGTGGCGATGGTCAGTTCGAGGTCGCGGGGAATGGCCTTGGCGATGGCGGTGTTGGTGCTGCCGCCGTCGATGAACAGGGTCTGTCCGCTGGCGAGCAACGCCACGGCCGTGCTTGCCAGCCGCGCCTTTTCCTCGACCGCATGGCCGCCGCGCAGACCGATGGGGGTCGCGGCAAAGGGTGCCGCTGCAACCGCGCCGCCATAGACCCGACGACAGTGCCCGGCTTTCGCCAGTTCCCTCAGGTCGCGGCGCACCGTGTCCTCCGAAACGCCGAAGCGGCTCGCCAGTTCGCCCGCCAGCACACTCCCCTCCGCCGCGAGGCGGTCGCGGATAAGCTGGTGACGTTGATCGGTCAGCATTGCCTGTTTCGCCTGATCTTATTTCCCTGTGCACGTTCTTGCATGTTCTGCACGTTTATGCAAGGAGTGGCTGGCCGGGCTGTCGCACAAGCCAGCCTCCCTTCCTTTGAAAGCGCCGCAATGACCTTTGGTCTCAACCTTGCCCCGCAGCACCGCGTCTATGCCGGATTCGCGATCTATTCCTTCGCCATGGGCAACATTTTTCCGCGGCTGCCCGACATCAAGCACGCCATGGGCGTTGGGGACGGCACGCTTGGCCTCAGCCTGATCGGAACGCCGATCGGCACGTTGACGGCGCTGACGCTGGCGACGCCGCTGCTCGAGCGCGTCGGCTTCCGCCGCGCGCTGCTCATCCTGGTGCCACTGCTGGCGCTTGCCTATGCCATTGCGGTGCATGCGCCGGGGCCGCTCGCGCTTTTCCTCATGCTCTTTCCAGTCGGCCTGATGATCGGCAGCGTCGAGATCATGCTCAATGTCGAGGCCGACCGGACCGAATTCCTGGTCAAGCGTCGCATCATGAACCGCGCGCATTCGTTCTGGAGCATGGGCTTTTTCGGCGCCGGCCTGTTCGGCGGGGCTCTTGCGCATCTCGGCATATCGCCGCAACTGCATCTGGCGCTGATCGTGCCGATCGTCGCGATCTCGATGGCGCTGTTCCTCGGCGGCTATCAGCCGGCGCCGAGTCGCTTCGTCGGCACCGGCAAGAAGGCACCCATGCTGGCGCGACCGACCCTGCCGATCCTTGTTCTCGTCGCGGTGACACTCTCGGCGATGCTGATGGAAGGCGCCAGCATCGACTGGTCGGCGATCTATATGCGTACCGTGTTCGAGTCCGGCCCCTTCGTCGCCGGTTTCACCGTGGCGCTGTTCGCCTTTTCCCAGGCAACCACGCGCTTCTTCGCCGACAGTTTCGTCGACCGCTATTCGCCAAGCGGCGTGGCGCGGGTGCTGCTGGCAATGATGGCGACCGGCGTGGTGATTGTGTTTTTCTCGCCCGCGCCGTTGTTCTCCATGCTGGGCTTTGCGCTTCTGGGGATCGGCACCAGCGCCCTCTTCCCGCTGGCGATCTCGGCTGCCGCCCAGCGGACGGACCGGCCGGCTGCGATCAATGTCGCGGCACTGTCGCAGATCTCCTTCGTCGCCTTCCTGCTCGGACCACCGCTGCTCGGCTTCGTCTCGGACCATTGGGGCATTCGCTCGGCCTTTGGCATCGGCATTCCGTTCATTATCCTCAGCCTGCTGACCGCGGGATCGCTTGGCCGGCGGCCGGCCGCGCCGGTGGACGAGCCGCTCGAACCGACGCGGGACAAACTTTTGGCGGGGGCAGCAAGGGGTGAGTGAAGCTTCCCTCGCTGCGGACGGGGCGGCCGGTCAATTAAGATCGCGTCGCCCCCACGCAGAACCGCGATTGATCCCGCCAGCGGCAATTGCCGCTGGCGTTGACCCAGGCAATGGTTCAAGAAGGGATCACCGATACGTGATCGCCTTTCATGTCCTCCATCCGCCCGCTGATCCCGCTTCTTCTCGCCGCAGGCATCCTGCTCGGCGGCAATGGGCTGCAGAGCACGCTGATTGCGCTGCGCAGCGCGCAGGAGGGATTTTCCGCTTCCGACATCGGCCTGATGGGCACCTTCTATTTCGCCGGCTTCCTGCTCGGCTGCCTGGCCATTACCCGCATCATGAAGGCGGTCGGCCATATCAGGGCGTTTTCGGCACTGGCCGCCATCGCCTCGGTCGGCACCCTGCTCCTGGTGCTGGTCCTTGATCCGGTGATGTGGTGCGCGGTGCGCTTTGCCGGCGGCTTCTGTTTCGCCGGGCTGTTCACCATTGTCGAAAGCTGGCTGAATTCCGGCGTCACCAACAAGGACCGCGCCCGCGTGCTGGCGGTCTACCGGATGGTCGATACCGGCTCGGTGACATCGGCCCAGTTCCTGATTCCGGTCTTCGGCGCCGGCGGCTTCACCATCTTCGCCATCATGTCGATCATGATCACGCTGTCGCTGGTGCCGGTCTCGCTCGGCGACCGCTCCAACCCGACGCCACCGGAGGAGGTCAAGCTCGACCTGGCGCGCGTCTGGCGCATTTCGCCGCTCGGCTGCTTCGGCTGCATCGCCGTCGGCGTCACCAACAGCGCCTTTCGCACGTTGTCGCCGGTCTATGCCGAGCAGATCGGCATGTCGGTCGCCGATGTCGTCACCTTCGTCAGCGTCGGCATCTTCGGCGGCGCCATCATCCAGTATCCGCTTGGCTATCTCTCCGACCGATGGGACCGGCGCCGGGTGCTGTTGCTGACGACCTGCTGCGCGATGCTTTCCGCCTTGGCCCTGGTGTTCATCGCCGGCAGCAATCCGCTGCTCAACTTCATCATCATCTTCATCTTCGGCTGTTTCGCCATGCCGCTCTATTCGCTGTCGGCGGCGCATTCCAACGACCGCGCCGACACGGGCGAGTTCGTGCTGATCAATGCGGCGCTGATGCTGTTCTACTCCTTCGGCGCCATTGGCGGCCCTTTCGCCGCCTCGACAGTGATGCAGTATTTCGGGCCGAGCGCGCTGTTCGTGTTCAGCGCCACCGTCTATGCGATCTTCATCGCCGTCATCCTCTATCGCATGCAGGCACGCTCCGGCGTGCCCGTGGGCAAGCGCGGCCGCTTCATCGCGCTGTTGCGCACATCGACCGTTTTCGCGCGGCTGGCCAGGCGCAATGGCGATTCCGATGGCCCCGGAAGCGCATGATGGCGGCGCCAAAGCTTGACGAAAGCCTTCCCGGCTGAAATCTAGGAAGACCTTACTCCTGCCAAAAGCGATTTGATGCACGTCATCACCACCCAGAAAGAACTCGAGACCGTTCTCGCCGCTTTCGAAAAGTCGGATTTCGTCACCGTCGACACCGAGTTCATCCGCGAAACGACCTTCTGGCCGATCCTGTGCCTCATCCAGATGGCGGCGCCCGGCGTCACCGCGCTGATCGACCCGCTGTCGCCAGACATCAACCTTGCCCCGTTCTTCCGGCTGATGGCCAACGAAGCCGTGGTCAAGGTCTTCCACGCGGCACGCCAGGACATCGAAATCATCGTCCATCTCGGCGATCTCGTGCCGCATCCGGTATTCGACACGCAGGTCGCGGCCATGGTCTGCGGCTTCGGCGACAGCGTTTCCTACGACCAGCTCGTGCAGCGCATCACCGGTGCGCGGCTCGACAAGTCGTCGCGCTTCACCGACTGGCGCCACCGGCCGCTGTCCGACAAGCAGCTCGATTACGCGCTGGCCGACGTCACCCATCTGATCGAGGTCTATCAGCATTTGAGCGCCGAACTGGCGCGGGAGAACCGCGCCCACTGGCTGAACGAAGAGATGGACGTGCTGACCTCACGCGAAACCTACGATCCGCATCCGGAAGACGCCTGGAAGCGGCTGAAGATGCGGCTGCGCAAGCCGCAGGAACTGGCGATCGTGCAAACCGTGGCGGCATGGCGCGAGCGCGAGGCGCGCGAGCGCGACGTGCCGCGTGGTCGCGTGCTCAAGGACGACGCGATCTACGAGGTCGCCCAACAGGCACCGCGCGACGCGGCGGCCCTTGCCAAGCTGCGCACCACGCCCAAGGGCTGGGAGCGCTCCTCGACGGCGACGGCCCTGCTTGGGGCGGTCAACACCGCGCTGGCCTTGCCCAAGGAGCAGATGCCGAAACTGCCGAAGAATTTTCAGCCGCCGGAAGGCTCGAGTGCCGCGGCGGAACTGTTGAAAGTGCTGCTCAGGATCGTCGCCGAAAAGCAGGGCGTGGCCTCGAAAGTGCTGGCCTCCAGCGACGATATCGACCGCATCGCGGCCGAGGGCGAGGATGCAGACGTGCCGGCGCTGCAGGGCTGGCGGCGCGCCGTGTTCGGCGAAGCGGCGCTGAAGCTGGTGCGCGGCGAGATCGGCATAAAGTTCGACAAGCGTAAAATAGCGGTGTTCGACCTCTAGAGGCTTTCTAGCCGATGCGTTCGGATCAGGACGAGAACCGGCGATACGAGGCGATCGACGCATTGCGTGCGATCGCCGTGATGCTGGTTCTGATCTTCCACTATACGTCCCGCTTTCCCGCCGACTACATCGGGTTCGACCACCAGATGACGCTGCCATGGCAAGGGATAGTTGGCGTCTTTCTCTTTTTCATTATCAGTGGCTACTGCATCGCGATGACAGCCGAGCGGTCTGAAACCGTGTGGATGTTCTGGCTGCAGAGATTTACGCGGCTGGAGCCCGCGCTCATCGCCTGTATCGCGATCACGCTTATTGTGGTTGCGGCTCTAGGTCTTCCGGGCAGAGAGGTTTCGGCGCTCGACGGCCTGAAAAACGCAAGCTGGACAACCCTGTTTGCTCCAACGCCGCTTGTCGACGGCGCCTACTGGTCACTGCTTGCGGAAGCAAAATTCTACTTTGTGTTCGGCCTCATCTTCTATCTCTGGCCAAATCGCGTTCTCGTCCTTTTCACCAGCTTTACCGTTCTGGGCGCTATTGCACAGTTTTCAGGGTTGTGGAGCGACCATCAGGCTCTGATTTTTCCCTTCAAGGGCATCGCCATGCCGTATTTTCTGTTCCCCTACAGCCTTTTCTTTTTGATGGGCATCGCGGCGAGGCGATCGACCCGAACTGTGCAGACGGTCGTGACAGCCGGATGCCTGGTGGTTGTTGTCAAACTGTGGGGCGGCTCAGCATTCAGTGCATGGGTCATCGCGCTTTCAATTCTTGGGGTGATCGGGGTCCAGCTGCGCGATATCAAGATCTGGCGAAGCGTGAGTTACATCGGCTTGATCAGCTATCCTCTGTATCTTCTGCACCAGAATGTCGGTGTCGCGATCATACGATGGTTGGCTCCATGGATCGGCTCCCCGTATCTTCGGATCGGCATAGCGTTCTGCACCGTGGTCGCCATTGCAGCATTCGTCGCATGGGCGGTCGAGCATAGGTTTCGACAGAGGATCGAAATCTATGCGGCGCGCTTGATGTCGAGGGCTGCCACCCCCGCGTGACCCTGCCTCAGACGATGCCGAGCAGATGCAGCGCAAACCAGATCCAGGCCAGCGCCAGCACCACCGCGCCTGCGAAGAAAGAACGGCTGCGCAGCCGCAGATTGTTGCTGGTCAGGTGTACCCAGGCGTGGAAATAGCGCGTCAGGACGAAAATCCACGCCAGCGCCAAGGTCAGATAGTTGACGCCGTTGGTCACGTGGAGCGTCAGGCACAGCACGTAGAAAAGCACCGGCAATTCGAACTGGTTGATCAGGTTGTTGGCGACCGTGATACTGGACGCCGGCTCGGTTGAGCGTATCTTGTATTGGCCGACCTTGGCCTCGCCCGACTTGACGGCGAAGTATCTGCGCCTGCCCATCACGACATAGACGATGTAGATCAGAGCCACATGCGCCAGAACCGGCCAGAAGATCGTCGTCTGGTTCATGAATTTTCCCCTGCCCTGTCCGGCATCAAGCTTAGAGCGTTTCACCGGTTCACGGAAACGGCGAACCACTCTAACTCTTTGTTTTGACGCAATTGCGAACGGAAAACCGCTTCACACTTTTCCTGGAATTGCTCTAGCGTCTTTGGCCCACCAGCCAGAAAGCGGCGATGACGACCGCCGGGATGGCAAGAAGCGCGAATTTTGTGACGATCAGAGCCGAAGCAAACGACAGCGAATCCGGATTGGCCGACAGGAAATCGGACAGAAGCCGCGCCACGACGATATTCTGGGCATAGTCGGCGAGCGTGTAGGGCAGCACCAGCACCAGCGCGAAGATCGACTGCACCTGCCCGGGAAGCTCGCGGAAGTTCCGCAGGCGCCGGCCGGTGGCCAGGACCAGGCTCATCAAGGTCAGCGACAGCAGCGCCGGGAACAGCAGATCGAAGGTCAGATAGTGCCAGACCAGAATGGTCTCGCCGCCGCGCCGGCCGAGCGCCGTCAGCCAGGCCATGCCTTCGTCGGGTGTGAAGCCGAGATAGCGCATGTCGAGCGACGGCAGGCCGCCGCTCAACTGACGGAAATAGAAGAATTCCATCACCGTCATGGCGATGAAGACCGCCGCCGACAGGAAGCACAGTGCGGCCGCGTGGCGTGGCAGCCGCAGGATCGTCGCGGTCAGGCTCCGCCCGAGCCCGTATTGTTCAGGCTCCGCCGGGATAGTTCGGGCTTTCGCGGGTAATCGTGACGTCATGGGCGTGGCTTTCACGAAGTCCGGCGTTGGATATGCGCACAAAAGTGGCGCGCTCGCGGAAATCGGCAAGGTCGCGGCCGCCGACATAACCCATAGCGGCTTTTAGCCCGCCCGCAAGCTGGTGCAGCACGCCAGACACAGGTCCTTTGTATGGAACCTGGCCCTCAATGCCTTCCGGGACCAGTTTGAGGGTATCGCGCACCTCGGCCTGGAAGTAGCGATCCGCCGAGCCGCGCGCCATGGCGCCGACCGAACCCATGCCGCGATAGGCCTTGAAGGAGCGGCCCTGGTGCAGATAGACCTCGCCCGGGCTTTCATCGGTTCCGGCCAGCAGCGAACCGATCATGGCGGCACTGGCGCCGGCGGCGAGCGCCTTGGCGAGGTCGCCGGAATATTTGATGCCGCCATCGGCAATCACCGACACGCCCGATCTATGCGCCGTCTCGACGGCCGACATGATGGCTGAAAGTTGCGGCACGCCGACACCGGCGACGATGCGGGTGGTGCAGATGGAGCCTGGGCCGATGCCGACCTTGACGGCGTCGGCGCCGGCGTCGATCAGCGCCTGCGTGCCTTCGGCGGTGGCGACGTTGCCAGCCAGGATGCGAACCGAGTTCGAAAGCTTCTTGGCGCGCGTGACAGCGTCGAGCACGCGCTGCGAGTGGCCGTGCGCGGTATCGATGACCAGAAGGTCGACGCCGGCCTCGATCAGGCGCTCGGCGCGCTCGAAGCCGTCGTCGCCGACGCTGGTGGCGGCCGCAGCGCGCAGTCGTCCCTGCGCATCCTTGCTGGCGTGCGGGTTGAGCTGCGACTTCTCGATGTCCTTGACGGTGATCAGCCCGACGCAATTGCCCTGCTTGTCGACGACGACAAGCTTTTCGATGCGGTGCTGGTGCAGAAGCCGCTTGGCCTCGTCCTGGTCGACATTTTCCTTGACCGTGATCAGGTTCTCACGGGTCATCAACTCATAGACCTTCTGCGCCGGGTCGGAGGCAAAGCGCACGTCACGGTTGGTCAGGATGCCGACCAGCCGGCCGGTCTTGTGGCCGCCGGTGCCGCCATTCTCGACCACCGGAATGCCCGAGATCGAATAGGTGCGCATCAGCGACAGCGCGTCGGCGAGCGTGGCGTCGGGACCGATCGTGACCGGATTGACCACCATGCCGGATTCGAATTTCTTCACCTGCCGCACCTGCTCGGCCTGTTCGGCCGGCGAGAAATTGCGGTGGATGACGCCGATGCCGCCGGCCTGGGCCATGGCGATGGCAAGACGCGCCTCGGTGACGGTGTCCATCGCGGCGGAGAGAATCGGCACATTGAGATCGATGTCGCCGGCGATGCGGGTGCGGACATCGGTTTCGCCAGGCATGACCTCGGAGTGACCCGGCTGCAAAAGCACGTCGTCAAAGGTCAGCGCCAGTGCGCCTGTGGACGTTTCGATGATTTTTGCCATGGCCAGCCCTTTAGAATGCGGAAAAAGCGCTGGACCAGGATGGACAGCGCCGACTCTCATCTTCCCTTTCAGGATTGGCGCTGGCTGGTAACACGTCGCGACGCGGATGAAAAGCCGATCGTTGCATTGCACAACAGCGTCTTCGACCATTTGATTGTGCCACCCGTGGTTGCGGTCGCACAAAAGTGACAGCAAATTAACACGACATCGGTGGCCGGCCATGATAACCGCCCCCTGTATCGGCTCGCTCCCGGCCGAAAAGAAGATTTGAAACGGCCACGCTCGTGAACCGCACCATTCCGCTGATCCTGGCGGTCGCTCTTTTCATGGAAAACATGGATTCGACCGTCATTGCGACATCGCTGCCGGCGATCGCCATCGACATCCACACCAGCCCGATCGCGCTCAAGCTGGCGCTGACGGCCTATCTGGTGTCGCTGGCAATCTTCATTCCAATCAGCGGCTGGATGGCCGACCGCTTCGGCGCCAAGACCGTTTTTCGCGCCGCGATCGCGGTGTTCATCGTCGGCTCGGTCGCCTGCGCCTTGTCCGGTTCGCTGCCGGCCTTCGTGGTTTCGCGCTTCCTGCAAGGCATTGGCGGCGCCATGATGACGCCGGTCGGGCGCCTGGTGCTGGTGCGTGCCACGCCCAAGAGCGACCTGGTCGCCGCCATGTCCTGGCTGACCGTTCCCGCACTGGTCGGGCCGCTGGTCGGCCCGCCGATCGGCGGCTTCATCACCACCTATTTCACCTGGCACTGGATCTTCCTGATCAATGTGCCGATCGGCCTGGTCGGCATCTGGCTGGCGACGCGCTTCCTGCCGGAAACCGAATCGATGGAGACGCCGCCGCTCGATTTCATCGGCTTCGTGCTGAGCGGTGTGGCGGCATCCGGCGTGGTGTTCGGCCTGTCGGTGGTCAGCCTGCCCTATCTGCCGCCGGCGACCGGCTTCATCACCGTGGGGGTCGGGCTGCTGTCTGGCGCGCTCTACCTGGTGCACGCGAGGCGCGCCAAAAATCCGCTGCTGGCGCTCGAACTGTTCCGCAACCAGGTGTTCCGTTCGTCGGTGCTTGGCGGCTCGCTGTTTCGCATCGGCATCGGGGCGGTGCCGTTCCTGCTGCCGCTGATGTTCCAGATCGGCTTCGGGCTGACGCCGTTCCAGTCGGGCATGATCACCTTCGTCTCGGCGGTCGGCGCCATCGGCATGAAATTTGCCACCGCGCTGATTTTTCGCGTTGCCGGCTTTCGCCGCGTGTTGATCATCGGCTCGCTGGTCGCCGCAGCGTCGATTGCCATCTACGGCCTCTTCACCCCCGAAACGCCCTATGTGCTGATGCTGGCCATATTGCTGGTCGGCGGCTTCATCCGCTCGATGTTCTTCACCGGCGTCAACGCGCTCTCCTATGCTGAGGTCTCGGCCGAGGACACCAGCAAGGCAACGCCGATCACGGCGGTGTTCCAGCAATTGTCCATCGCGCTCGGCGTGGCGCTCGCCGGCGGCATCCTGGAAGTCTCGACCTCGATCCATGGTGGCCCGCTGACGCTGGGCGATTTCCACATCGCCTTCTTCATCGTGGCGGCGGTATCGGCGGCGGCATCACTGTCGTTCATGCGGCTGGCGCCCGATGCCGGCAACGCCGTCTCCGGCCATGGCCGGCTGACGACGCCCAAGACGCTGGAACCGGCGAGGTCGCCGGGCGAGTAAGGCCGATTTAGACTTCAGCGTCCCCCGGCCCTTCGCTATGGCTCCGGGCGCTCGAGCCCTTCGGAACGTCCACTGGACGTTCCGATCCGCCTGAGGCCGGACCGGATTCTCGCCCCTTGAAGTCTTTTGCCAGGAGATAAAGCTCGACCGATTCATCGCGCGAAGCCGGCGGCTTGACGTGATGGACTGAACGGAAATTCTTCTTGAGCATGGAGAGCAGTTCGTTTTCGGCGCCGCCCTGGAAGGTTTTAGCGAGGAAATGCCCTCCCGGCTTCAGGACCGACAGCGCGAAATCCGCCGCTACCTCGCACAGATGCATGGTGCGGATATGGTCGGTCCGCTTGTGGCCGGTGGTTGGTGCGGCCATATCGGACAGCACGACATCCGGGTCCCCACCCAGCGCCTCGGCGAGCTTTCGCGGTGCATCCGGATCGAGGAAATCCATCAACAGCACCGGCGCGCCGGGCACGGCGTCCATTTCCAGGTAATCGATGCCGACGACATGCGGATCTTGCGCCGTCGATTTCGTGCGCGCGGCCGCGACCTGGCACCAGCCGCCGGGGGCGGCGCCGAGATCGATCACCTTCATGCCGGGCTTCAGCAAATGGTGCTTGTCGTCGATCTCGATCAGCTTGTAGGCCGCACGCGAACGATAGCCGTCAGCCTTCGAGCGCTGGACATAGGGATCGTTGATGTGGCGTTGCAGCCAGCGGCGCGACGATTCCTTCAGGCCGCTTTTCTTCTTGATCCGCGTCTTCAGCACGCGAATGCCGGCCGATCCTGGGTTTTCCGGTTTCTTCGTCATTAACGGCCACGCCCATCGTTGCGCCAGACGCCGTCATCGGCCATCAGCTCGCTCAATATGCCTTCGCGCAGGCCACGGTCGGCGACGCGCAGCCGCTCCGAGGGCCAGACCGCGCGGATCGCTTCGAGGATAGCACAGCCGGCCAGCACAAGATCGGCGCGGTCGGCGCCGATGCACGGGTTGGCGCAGCGCTGCTGGAAATCCCAGCCGACCAGTCGCTCCACCATGCGGTCGACGCTGTCGCGGTCCATCCACAGCCCGTCGACCCGACGCCGGTCGTAACGCTCGAGATCGAGGTGGACGCCGGCCAGCGTCGTCACCGTGCCGGACGTGCCCAGCAGATGAAAATTCGGGCTGGCCTTGAGGTGGCTCAGCCGGTCGCGGCCGTCGAAACTCGCCAGACGGCCGGCGACGTCGTCGACCATGGCGTTGAAAATCTCGCGCGTCACGGTGCGGCCACCAAAGCGCTCGGCCAGTGAGACGACGCCGACCGGCAGCGACGTCCACGAGACGATGTGGTTTGCGAGCCGTGGCGAACGGCGGCCGGTGAGGTCGATCAACGCGATTTCGGAAGAACCGCCGCCGATGTCGAACAGAACGACGCCCTGCGTGTCGCGCTCGACCAGCGAGCCGCAGCCGGACACCGCCAGCCGCGCCTCGGTCTGGCGGTCGATGATCTCGAGCTTCAGGCCGGCCTCGCGCTCGACGCGTTCGAGGAATTCGACGCCGTTCTCCGCAGAGCGGCAGGCTTCGGTGGCGATCAGCCTGGCCTTCCTGATCTTGCGGCTGCGTAATTTGTCGCCGCAGATCTTCAGCGCCTCGACGGCGCGGTCCATCGCCGGCTGGCCGAGGCGACCATTGGCGGTGAGCCCCTCGCCAAGTCTGACGATGCGCGAGAAGGCGTCGATGACGCGGAACTGGCCATGCCGCGTGGGAACGGCGACCAGCAGCCGGCAATTGTTCGTACCGAGGTCAAGGGCCGCGAAGACCGGTAGCTCGTGCACCGGCGGCCGGCGCGTGCCCTGTTCTGGGCGCGGCGCTGTAGCGGTGGGGGAAATTGCCGGCGCCGTCGGCTGCTTCGCTTCCAAAGCCGGAACGGCGGCCTGGCCTGGCACCGGCGATCTATTGCCCTGCGGGTGCGCCTGGTCACGCGCAAAAACCTTGCGCCCGCGCCTTCGCTTGCGCCGCTTCTTGGGCTTGCCCTTCTGGTGATGGGTCGCGTCGCCCGCCTGCCCTTCGGCGGAGCGCGGCTCCGTCGGGCGGCGTTGCTGCCAACCGGCTGTCCCCGAGCCCGATGGCCCTGGGGAAGCGCTGGACGCGCCCACCTCCGACGCGCCTGCGCCGGTGTCGCGGTCTTCCACTGTCGTTCCTTCCGGCGCCGCGCGAACCGGTGAAGGACGCAGCAGGCGCTTTGGCATGTTTCAAGTTGCTGCCAGACTAACAGTGCCGTGGCCGATCACCAAGAGCCGCACGCCGAATTTTGCCGGCTGGGAGCGAACCGCCTTTTCGCGGAGTGACGTAATGTACCCGCAAGGCTGGATTGGTAGCGCGGACGCGGCGGAGACAAGTCGCGTCGGAGCCGATGCCTTATCGCCTGCCGTTTGCGCCGCTTTCGCCGCCGGCGGATCCTGTCGGCGGCCGGCGCGACAAGTGTTCACGGTTGAATAGCCGGCTTCAATGAGGCATTTCTGAAATAAATGGAAGTCACCGGGCAGCCGGCCTCCCACCATCCAACGAAAAGGAAGCGGGCACGCAGCGCATGGCAGTCAGGCAATGAACTGGAAACGCTATTTCTGGCCGGTCGTCGGCATCGCCGCGGTGATCTTCTCGCTGCTGCTGCTCTGGCATGAACTGCGGGGTATTTCGCTCGACGATGTCTGGGACGGGCTCGCCGCCATCCCAACCCGTGGCTGGGTGCTGGCGGCGCTGAGTTCCGTCATCGCCTATGCAGCGCTCGCCGGCTACGACCACATCGCACTGCTGCATATCGGCAAGCGCGTGTCGTGGCTGTTCGTGACCCTGTGCTCCTTCACCACCTACGCGCTGTCGCACAATATCGGCGGCTCGGTTTTCTCCGGTGCCGTCATCCGCTACCGCGCCTATGGCACCAGGGGCCTGACCGGCCAGGATGTCGGCGTGCTGGTGGCGATCTGCTGGATCACCTTCGTGCTGTCGACGATTCTTGCCTCCGGCCTTGTGCTGGTGTTCGAATCTCAGATCATCGATCGCTTTTCGGGTATTGCCCATCATGGCCTGTCGGAAGCGGCAGGCATCGTGATGCTGGTTCTCGTCGCCGCCTACATATTCGGCAGCGCGCTGCATCTGCGCCCGCTGAAGATCGCCAGCTTCCAGCTGCACTATCCGGCACTGCCGATCGTCGCCAGGCAGTTGCTGATCGGCCCGATCGAACTGCTTGCCGCCGCGGCGATCATCTTCTTCGCGCTGCCCGAGGCGCACAATCCGGGCTATTTCGTCATTCTCGGTGTCTTCCTCGTCTCCTTCTCGGTCGCCCAGATCTCGCATGCGCCGGGTGGGCTGGGCGTGTTCGAGGTGGTGTTCCTGGCCGGGCTTTCCGACATGGAGCCGGTCGGCGTGCTGGCAGCGCTGCTGGTGTTCCGGCTGTTTTACCTGATCATCCCGCTGATTCTGGGCCTGGGCGTGGTGCTGTTCTTCGAGCGTTCGCAATTCAGCCGGACGGAGAGCTGAAGGGCGGATCGGATATTGTGCCCGCGCCCGCCCGCACCTGAACCCCGGCGTATGAAACCAGCTGTCAAAACGTGTCGATTGAACCACAGAGCAGGCTTGACTATTTTCCGCTGGCGGCTACAAGGCAGCGCTCAAGCGGCTCAGCCGTTCGGCCCGCGCGGTTCATGACCACGCCTGCTGGGGAATAGGTTAACGGTAGACCCACGGACTCTGACTCCGTTAGTCCTGGTTCGAATCCAGGTTCCCCAGCCAATTGATTTTAAAGCGGTTTTCCGGTTTCATCGTTAGAACATTTCGTGTCAGTCGGACGCGCGGTCGGGAATTTTCGTTCCCGTTTCGAGCTTGCGGATGGCGCTTTCCCCAAGCGCCGGATCGCGGTTGAGATAGTTGGAATCGAGGATCGCGTTGACGTCGCGCAGGCTGTGACCGGTGATCGTCGCAATCTCCGGCACGGTCGCGCCGGCGATCGCCAGCCGCGTCACAGCCGTTCCGCGAATGTCATTGAAGGTCACGTCGACGACGCCAGCAGCTGCGCAGGCCTTGCGCCAGGATGATCGAAAGCCATCAGCCGTCCAAGGCACGCCGTCGCTGTTTAGCAGGATCTGGCCGACTTTGCCGCGCATGGCGTCGAGCGCGGCTTTGAGCGGCGCGCCGACTGGAATGACGACGCGCGTCCCCGTCTTCGACTGCTGCAGGCGAATAACCTTGCCGTCATACTGCTGCCAGGTCAGGCGCAACAGGTCGCCCTGGCGCTGACCGGTCCATAAGGCAAGCGTGAGCGGTAAGTGCAGATGCCGCGGTGCGCCGGCATAGAATGCCGCCTCGTCGGCGACAGTCCAGACATTTGCAGCTCGCGTGCCGCGATAGAGGCGCCCGCCCTTCTCGCAGGGATTGGCTGACACAAGACCGCGACCGTGCGCCCAGGACAGTATGCGGGCGAGCACCTGCCAGCCGTAATCGGCCTGCCGGCGAGAAGCCTTGGCGCGCTCGTCGCGCCATTCCATGAAGATCCCGCGCGTGCGGCGATCGCTCATGCCGGACAGCGGAAATTCGCCGAACTTCTTTTCGATGACTTTGATCAGCTTGGCGTAGTCGGCCTGTGTTCGCGGCGCCAAGTCATCCCAATCCGAACTCGCTTGAAATGCGTTCAGGACGGACAGCAGCATGCCCTGGCGTGGTTTGATCTTGCGAGCTACGGCGGCGTTGTAAGCAGCGATGAATTCCGGATCGCCCGGCTTACCAGGCAGGCGCGGACCGCCCTTCCACGCCCAATAGTAGGTAACGGCGCTGCCGTCGGCGAGCGTCTTCGTGCGCCTGTTCAGCCCCTTAAGACGAACGCGCATGATTCCTCATCCATTTGTCGACATCGTTCTCGGGGTCGCTGACCTTGGCGGCCGCGACGATCACGATCTTGCCGGTTGCCGGATCGATTTCAGCCCTGCCCGGCTCCATGCCGCCCTTACGCGCGCCTTTGATGGCACGTGCCACGTCGGCGATTTTGAATGAAACGGGTGTTCCGGCCATTTTGATCAACCCGCCCTTCTCAACCCCACCGCTTCCGCCGGCGCGGTTTGGAAAAGTTCACTGATTTCGGCGATCACATCGCCTTTGACCATCCGTTTGGTTGTTATCCGTCCGACGTTGGGATTGATGGTGGAGGCGCGCCGGCTTGCGCGGTGTAGCTCGTCCTCGACCGCTTTGACCTTTTCGGCGCGGCGCTTCGGGTCCGTCTCGCCTAAAACATCCAGCCAAGGGCCAATTGTCGAAAAGAAAGATTGCACTGCCGGGCATTCCAGCCGCGCATTCATGTCGCTGGTGGTGCAGGCGACCTGAACAGACCGGGTGTATCGAGACCGCAAGTCTGGAGACATGCCGGCGATCGATCCGATAAGTGCCGCTAGCATTGCTTCGAAGGTCTCGGCGGCCTTCAACTTTTCGATCAACGCGCTGTGCTCAGAATCTTCTGTCTGATGCCAATTCTGGAACGATATTTTGAGGGTCCCAAAGGCCCGTACGGCTGACGGCGCAAGCGAGGGCCTGTCGGTGACGAGAACGGCAATCAGCATCCTCGCGGCATCGAGCGGAACGAAATCCGGGGCGTTCACCCCCCTGGCCCCGGTCGTCAGCAATCCTGCGTCACGCAGCGTGCGCTGCGTTTTCATGATTGCGCCTTCGGGGATTTCGATGATTTCCGCAAAGCGCGCGTTGAACTCGCCGATCGTTGGCATGCTAAAAGCCCTCTAGGATTTAAGAAACTACGCCGAGAATCGGCGCGATGTCAAATCTAAAAACCTAACGGACCGATAGTTGGGTACGCAAATTTGCTGACCCGGAACTGCGGAAATTCCGCAATTAATCGGGCGCGGTGCGGAAATTCCGCACCTCCGACACGGTGGGGAATTTCCCCACCAGCGAACTGGGGAATTTCCCCAGTTCGAAGGTTATGGTGGCTAAATTAGCCACCATAATCAGGCTGTTACAGCGTCGGTTCCCCGTGAAACGTCGGCCAGGCGCAGGATGGAGTCGGCAAGCGCGTTCTGGACAAGGAACGTTTTTCCAGCATGCGATGCGACCACACCAAGTCCTGCGCCAAAACCTTTGATGGCCTTGGCCTTGATGGCCAGCCCGTCCATGGTCCACGGCTCCTCGACCATGATGGCGCCGACCACAGCGTCGATACGCTTTCGACAGAGCGTTATCTTTTCTTCGGCCAGGGCGATCGCAGACACGTCCCGGATCCGCGCAATCTCGGCATAGTATGCCTTGGCCATCTTCAGGGCCGCACGCCACATGTTGACCTGGGCCGTCATCCGCTCTCGCCTTTGAGGCGACGACTTGGTGCGCGCATGCAGACCTCCCCTCTTGGAGAAGGCAAGCAGCGACTCGATATTGTCGATGTCGCGAAGGCCGCACGGTTCGTCCGCGCCCTTGCGGATAAATCCCCTGCCGCGAATATCGCGTTCCGGGTTGTCGTTGGCACGCGGCAAAGTGATTTCGTCGGGTGCCAGCGGCCAAAGCGGCGACCATTCCGCTTCAATCTCGCGGGCGGCGACGGTCGCTTCGAGCAATGCGGTCAATTCCGCCTCGAGCTCGCTGGCGAGGCGGAGCAGTTCAGGGTTCTCCTGTGCCGGCGCGGCAAAGGCCTCGGCCGCTCCGCCAACCATGCCGGCGGCGACAATGCCCGCAACGCCCGTCGGTGCCGCCGCCATGATGGCGCGTCGATTGACCGTCTGGTTCATGAAACTCAATCCTTCTTGCATCGTGGCCTCCTCCGCGCGCCCAGCAAAGGGCATCAGCAGCCGCTCGACGAGGCTAGGGCGCTGTGAATTGCGGGCAGAACCGACGGTGGCGGCAATGGTGGCTGCAGGTATGGTTTCGGACATGTGAATTTCGGTATTAGCGGGCAAGCCTTCGGCGGCTGCCCGAACAGAGGTGTTCGGCATGCTCTTGCTCCCTTCGTCGCGTTATGCGATAACCGATTTTGTGTAACGTTACGCTTCAAAAGTCAACCGATTTTCGGTAAGGTGTCTTCTAAATGGAATTGTCGCCGGCACAATGTCGGGCTGCCAGGGCACTTTTGGACTGGTCACAAGCTCAACTTTCCGCAGCAAGCAAGGTGGCGACGAAGACGCTGGCCGATTTCGAGCGCGGCAACCGGACGCCCTACGATCGCACCCTCGCCGACATCCGCGCCGCCCTTGAGGCTGCCGGCGTCATCTTCGTCGCCGAGAATGGCGAAGGGCCAGGCGTGCGGCTGCGGAAAGCGAAATGATGCCGATCAACGCGCCGCCCATCATCGATCTGTTTGGCGTCCCGCTTTGGTCGATACAGCTCGCAATCAGCATCGCCGGCCTGGTCATTGGCTCGGTGATCGCAGCAGCCGGTTCTCTAATTGCCTACAGGAACGCCTACGGTGCGGCACCGATCTACCTAGTCACCAGTTGGGGGATAGGCACCCACAAGAACGAGGATCCGGATAAGTTCTTAGTGCTTTCGATGAAGATCGAATTTTGGAACCGGCGAAAATATCCGATTACCTTGCAGGGCTGTACGGCGACGTTTCCCGGTTTAAGTGTTCGGCACGTCTACCGCTATGTCAATGACAACGCCAAATTGATGATCTCACCCGGCGGCGATTCGACACTACACATGAGCTTTCGCGTCGGAGATTCAGTCAAGCTAGACCCCGAGGCCCACTACACCTTTAAACTTGATTTCCCATTTGAAAAGCCAAAATCTCGGAACATCGACTCGATGACGAAACTCCTCTTTCACTATTTCGATCCGGCTTCGAATAAGCGAAAGAAGCTGTACGGACATCACCGTTACCACTTCAACCCCGAAGATCTGGCGGATTTTTTACCCGAGAATGATATGTCGCCGCCCAGCCCCGACGGGCTTCGGACAGAAATCTGAGCATTCGCCGGGCTGGTTGTGTTTCAGTGCTCTTCCCGTGAAACATTGCCGCGCTCGAAAGTCGCTTTCCAGTCGCGATTCCGCTGCCGATTTTGGCCTTCATAGTCCGGGATGCAGGTGAAGAACACAGGCCGGCGGTCGCGGCCGGCGGCTTTGCATTCCGAGCAGCCGAAGAGTCCGACCAGGTCCTCATGCATCGAGCCGTGGTCCGGACCAAGCCGGCTGATCAGTCGCAGGGATATCAAGCTCTTTCGAACGGCCGCACATCGGGTGCGCGCAGTTGACGTAGACGGTTTCACGAGCGGCCAGGGTTTCGGCAAGCGTTTTGTGGGGCATGGCGATCTCTGCTTGAGGGGTCGCCGCAACAGAGGATTATATTCCTCATATTAGCGCCACCTGCAAGTGCCTTGCGCGCGATCCGGCTCGGCGGCCGCTGACATGGTCACAGTCGGTTCACCGTGAAATTTTCGAGAGTTTCGCGCCATCCCAGAAGAGGAGCTGGTGGAAATATACCAGCGAGGCGATCAGCGTCGGTAAGGATCGGCAATAGCCATTCCTCGGCAAGATCGAACTCGCCGTAGTTGGTGACCGCAAGTAGCTTTGCGCTCAATCCGGCAACGGTGGTCGCCGGAAGATTCGCAATATTCCTTTCGATCAATTTTAGCCGATCAAAGTGCGAGGTTCGTCATCGCCGGCATCGGTTGCAGCCTCGTACGCACTGCGCCATTCTTCGAAAAGACATAGGATATCCCCGTCCGAAGCAATCCCATTCCAATGGATATCAGCGACGGTTTCGGCATCCGCCGTCGTCGCCGCCGCGGCCACGATTGCCGAAGCCGCAGATACTACCGCGCGGCGATTCACGTGCTGGTTCATGAAACTCTCTCCTGTTTGCATCGGTACCTCCTCCTCGCGCCCATTCCAGGGCATCAGGAGGCGCTCGACGAGGCCAGGGCGTTGTGGATCACGGGCATAAGCGGCAACTGCACCGCAGGCGGCTGAATTCTTGGTCAACGACATGTGAAGATTTCCTCGCGACTAGAACCGGCTTCTCAAGGCCGGCGGATCAAAGTTCCTATCTGGAATTTTGATCCCATCTCGGCGGGCGGCGCCGAAGCCGGGGTTGAGAACCTGTCGCGAGACAGGCCGAACGATTTTAAGCTTGCGCTCTGGACATAGCGTTCGCACCCGGCCAATATCAGCCAGTTCGAACGCCCGCCAAGGCGTTGCACGCGCATCGAAGCCCGCCAAGGCTTCTAGCGCCTCAGCAAGACCCACGACGCCAATCGTTGGTTTTGCCTATCGCGATCCGGGTTCTCAAGCCCACGGCGACGCTGCTCTTGTTCACCGACATCGTCAATTCCCCTTCCCGGGGAAAATGTTCTCGTTTGGAACATTTATTGAATGTTTCACGGGAATAGCACTGAAACAGCGGGAAAACCACGCTTCCCGGGGAAGGCTTGCGGTCGTCCCGTCCTCGGATCAATCATGGGAGGAAGGGGGAATCAACGCAGTCATGGCTCTCGAAGACAGCTTGCATTCATTTCGTCGAGACACGGACCTGATAGGCCGAACGTTGGGCTGTTTGCTAAGGATAAAAGAGCGTGCATCTGCCGAGCCAAAGGTCTTGGAGCAAATCGCAAGAAACGGCCATTTCTGGAACGACTACGAGTTCCTAGCGCTAAACACCGTAATCGTCGGCCTCGGGCGAATTTTCGACACGCACAAAGAGGCTCATAGCGTTGACCGCTTGATCAAGGATTTGAAAGCTGGTTTGGCTCATTTCAGTAACGACGCTGTTTCAGCGAGAAAGAAGTCAAATAGCTCGAATCATTCTGAGTGGCTAGAAAAGTATATGAAGGACGCACAAGAGCTCGATGAGAAAGATATTGAAGTCATTGCAGAGGAGCTTATGAAGGCTAAAGACCTCTGGGGTAAATGCAGAACGATGAGGGACAGGGTTATTGCCCACTCACAAGCACATCCACCTGAAGAGCGATCAAGGATTTTTGCTTCTCTCAGCTATGACGATATTTTAGCTGTCGTTCAAGTTCTTGAAGCCGTGGAATCTGCACTTTTCCAAGCCGAACAAAATGGACGAAAGCCTAACTTTGGCGATTCTATAGGCCCACAGGCTATTCGCGCTGGTGGTGGGATGGCCGATGGAATCATCGACCAGTTGCTGCGCTGATAAGCGACGCCTGAAGGTCAGAGAATGCGCTTCCAGAGCTAACCTGGTCTTGTGCTCTTCGAAAAGGGAGGCGGCTTGCACAGTGCTGCCTTGTCGTGCCACCCCTACGTGGAAAAAATCAGGATTCCCGACACTTGAGCAAAGAAGTCCCCGGCACCACAACCACTTGGTTGTCTCGCGCCGTTCCGGCTCAATTAGCCGCAGTCGACATCGCTAACTGGCGACGTGATGAAAGCTTCGGAATTTTCCCAGGCGGCACTAAACCAAAGCAAATGGTTATCGCGCCGGACGATGCGCAGACCCCTCTGTTGATCCCCAACCACCCCTACCTATTCAAAACGGCTTACGGGTGGCGATCCCGACAGATGTGGTCGGAGTTCATCGCGTATCGCTTGGGCAGCTTGCTCGGCCTTCCGGTGCCACCGTGTTTTCTGGCGGTGGATTCGCGTACCGGTGAATGCGGGGCCCTTGTTGAATTTTTCTATGGCTATCCCGGCGAGGTCGCTCCAGCACGCCTCGTGCACGGGTCCGATATGATTTCCGGGTTTCACCGTGGGCTCAAAAGCGGGAGACCTCACAACATCCGAGAGAATGCAAGGATTTGCCGCTTCGTGTTGGGCGGCAGCGCAGCAGGGATCATGGCCTGGTGGATGAAGGCAGTGATTTTCGACGCCCTTATCGGTAATACCGATCGGCACACGGAAAATTGGGGATTTCTCGTGCGCCGCCGAGCTGATGGACAGCCAACCTATGAATTGGCGCCCCTTTTCGACAACGCCACGAGCTTGGGATACGAGCTAAATGATCATGCGTTTCCCGCATTTTCAGGAGTGAAGCTTCGCACGTACATCGAGAAAGGCCGTCACCATCTCGGCTGGGATATGCAATCGGACAAACCCACGAGCCACATCACCCTTTGCAAAAAGATGATGGCGCACGCTCCCGACGCTGGCGCCGAAGCCGCAAATGTGGTTCGATTCCAAATGCTGGAGATAGCAAAGATTCTCCACGATTGTTCGCTGTTCGATGTCGGCGTTCCGTTCAGCACAGCACGCGTCGATTTTGTCTACTCCCTGATCAAGGCGCGAAAAGCGATGCTCGAAGAAGTGGTCGGGTACTAAATGTCACGGTCCATCAAATACCTCGCCGAGCCGAAGCAACTCTTGCTCGCATGGCAAGCACCAGATCACCTGGGCGATCGGCAGCGCTGGGCCGTCGGGGTCATCGACATTGCGGGCCCGGAATGCACGTTCAGATATGTGACGTCAGATCCAGAGTTCCGGACACTCAATGGCAGAAGCAAAGATGACCTGATCGCCTTGGGATTTTTGGGATACCCGGCTTTTGGCATGCAGAGGCCCATCCATCGATCGGAGGTGCTTCCTACGCTTATGCGACGGTTGCCGCCGCGCAGCCGCCCCGACTTCGGCGCCTTTCTTCAATTGTATGGCCTTGCACCCGACGCCAATCCTTCTGATTTTGCCTTGCTCGCGTACACGGGAGCAAAGCTGCCCAGCGATGGTTTTTCGATCGTTGATCCCCTAGACAGAAGCACCGCCAAGGCAGACTTGGTAATGGAAGTTGCCGGAACTCGGCACCTGCTCGCCGGGGCCACGCTCGATATGGCGCCGGACTACCCAGTGAGCCTATCGCCTGAGCCAGATAATCGATTTGACCCCGCAGCAATTCGCGTTTGCTTCTCAGAGAGGTGCGTCGGATACGTCAACCGCCTCCAGGCTGAAACCGTGGGATATTGGCTTCATAATCGGGCAGTGACTGCCTCGATCTATCGCTTGAACGGAACAGTGCAAAATCCAAAGCTGTTCATATTTATGAGTGTTCGGCCGAAGACCGATAGGATTGCTGCCTGACCATCGTATACGGAAGAACAGAGTCGGCCCGCGCAGGCCTCTGTCTGTCCCTGTGCCGTCGAAGCAACCGCCCATCTTTTACAGCCAAGCGCATGAATTGCACATGCCCCGCCAATTGAATGATGCCATTCCGATAGCCTTGGGTGTATGTTTGCGGCAGCCGGCGTCGACGTAATTGGTTGACCCCAAATGTCCGCCGGTGAGGCGGCCCAGTGGGCCGTTGCTATGCCGTCGCTGACCTCGGATGTACAGGCAGCGACGGCAGCCAGGGGGGGGACAACTCCTAGAAGGGCCAAGCCAGCGCCAGCACGACGGCCAACAGACTGCCGATTGACAGCGTGTCGCCAGTGTCAGGAATGTTGTAGTTGTAGCCGGTGTTTTTGTACTGGCCGGCAACCAGGTGGACGTTTGTAGGCTTGGCGACCATGGTCCATCGAACCGCGGCCGTTTCCTGTGAAAAAAGACTTGCATCAGCTCAGTATTGGGGGCTTCCAATTGGCAAATAGTTGAGGATCGAGAATTATGGCGCGAAAAGTTCCAGAAGGTGTCGCTCTAGATGCGAATGGCACCTGTCAAGTCAAGTCAATCCGACCTGTGAGCAGTGACGACGGCCAGACCGTCAAGCTGGATTTCGAGGACAAAAAAGGCCAGGCATTTCCATTGGTTTTTACCGAGAATCTTCTCGCAGATTTACTCTTTGCGATTGGGTTTATGTCGCAAGAAATGGACGGAAAACGGAAGGCGAGCGGTATGGAATCCGGCCTCCATGTAATTCGGGGCTATGGCGGAAAAGACTTGCCGCCGGTTCGAGTTCGCATCGGTTGGTCGCCTGAAACCCAGAAGGCGCTTTTCGTTCTTGGAAACATAGGCCTAGAGGTTCCCATGGATGCTGATGCAGTCTTGGCCGTTGGGCGCGATCTAGTGGACAAGGCAACCTCGCGCGTAGGGCGCGGGAAGGCCTCGAAGCACTAGGATACCCTCACCGCCCGCTAGCTCATGGTCACCTTCGGGTCGACATAGAAGGTCGATGACGCCTTGCCCGCCTTCACCCGTGCCAGGATCCAGCCCTTTTGCTGCGGCGTGAAGGTGACGTCCAGCTTGAACGAAGCGGTCGAACCGCCCCACGATTCCGAACTGGATGTTTGTGCCGCCGTGGCCGTCAAGGGTGTCGCCTTAGTGTCGCTGATAAACGAGCCTTGCGGCGATGAGGCGTCGCCAAGGTATTCGACATCGAGCCAGAGCTCATCGTCATTCGGGATTGCGGCCGCGCGGCATTCAACCGTTGCCGTTACTGCCGACCCGGTCGTGTCGTTCCAGATGGCGATCGGCGGCGCTTCGAAGGGGAAATGCCAGTTCGCATTGGCTGTGGTAACGATCTTCCATGACATCGGCGTCGTGCCGTTCGAGGCCCCACCGGTGCGGACGATCGTCGTCTCCTCGATTAGCGACCCGGCGTAGCGGCCACGATACTGGTTGTAATTCAGCCCTGACGAACCCGTGCGCACGGCATCGATTTCCAACTGCCCAGGCGACTGTGGCACGGCTGCGAGCGTGGCCGCCGCATTGATCTTGCAGTCGATGAACTCAGCAGTGCATGCCGTAGCGCTTGCCGAAGTGTTGCCGATGAGGGTCTTGCCTGAGCCAGCTGCGCTGAAATCGACGCCCTGGCAGCGCAATTTACTCCCGACACCCGTTGAGAATTGGAACAGTACGGTCGGGATAGTGCCCAGCAGCGCGGAGGGCGTGTCACGCCACACGATGTCGCAATCCACGTTGATTTTATGCGACACGCTGCCGAACGAAAACGTCGTGTTTATGAACTCAACCAGGCTCGCTGGAGCCGAAGAGCCATTGCCGGGGCTGATCCCCCCGTTGGAGCCCGCTCCGGCAAGGCGGATAGAGCAGTTAGTGAATTTCTGATGGACGGTGACATTCTTGGACAGGGAGATTGAGGAGTCGTTGTCCACGCCGAAGATGAGGCCCCAATACGAGGTCGACCCGTTCAACTGTATGACGTTCGAAACACCAGTGGCGCTGACTTGCCCCGTCGCGCGGAGGTCGGCGGCAACGGGCGGCACCGAACCGTTGTGGTCGACGCAAAGAACAATCGTCGGGTTCGACAAGGTCCCTTTCGAGTCCGGAGCTACGGTGCCAGCGGTCGATTCCGCATGGTCTTCCGAGATATAGTAGGTGTCGCCGGCGGCACCAGCAGCGAAGGCCGTCGCGAGCTTTGTGTAGGCATTCGCCCAACTGGTGCCATTGGCGGAGCCTGTGGCGCCGGATCTGACATAGCGTGCGGTCATGGATTAAGCCTCACAGATGAAAATGCCGGGCAATATCGATTGCCGAGGGCCGTTACTGTTTACGTAGACCGAGGGCACTACCTGGGCCTGCTTGAGCGCTGGCGGCGGCGTTGGCGGCGTTGAAAATACAAACGGATTGACGAGCATCATATTCGTGGTCCCTTCTTGCTAGGCCTATGCCTCATTGATGAAACCGCCAGGCGTCATCGATTGACGCGGGCCGTTGCTGTTGACGTAGACTGCGGGTGCCATCGCCTGTCTGATCGCCGCTGAAGGCGCCACAGTAAGCGTGAACGACGCCAGATCAGCGGTGGCACTGGCACCATCGGTGACCCGCACCGAAAGGCTGGCGAAGGTGCCGGAAACTGTCGGAGTACCGGAAACCACACCGCTCGATGAGTTGATGGAGATCCCTGTCGGCCAGCTACCGACGAGCGAATAGGTGTAGCTCGGTGTTCCGCCGCTGGCCGATGCGGTGAAGCCGATATAGGCGCTGTTCTGGGTTGCCGACGTTACAGGCGTGCCGCCGATAGAAAGCGCGCTGGCACCGCTGAACCCCGTCATACATGGAAACGGAAAAGTCATTGTTGGAGTGCTCCATGCGCTGCGGCAAGCAATCCGCGCGGGCGGCGGTCAATGTGTCGCTCCTGACGATTCGGCAGATCCGCCTACCGCAGCCAATCCTTGCCGAAATGAATGCTGGGCCGAGCGCTGGAAAATGTCGATTTCGAACGCGCTCGCCCCCTCGCTGGCCAGGTCGTCAGCGGCCTTTTTCATGGCTTTCGCCGCGACGGCCTCGACGTATGCCGAAAACTCGGCTTCGTAGGCGGCCGAGACCTTGCAGCCTGCGGCGGCCTCCGCAAGCATCGTGCCGGCGCGCCTGCCGAGGTCATAGGCGTTCATGGGCGCTGTCGATTCCGCCATTTGAGTGACCTTACTTCACCAGCGCGCGGACCGCGCGCATGCGGTCCGCCCGAGCTTCAAGATCGGGACCATGAACGAGGGCGAGCACCTCGATTTGGCGGTGGCGGGCCTCCTGAGCCTGGTCGATCGGCTCGGCGGCAAGCCGCATAACCTCAACCGCCCGCATGCGCGCGGCTCGATCGGCCGCAATATCGGCAAGAGGCGCGGAACGGCCGGTGATTAGTGCATCACCATTGGCCGGCACCGATACGAACGAAAACTCCCAGAGTTGGGATTTCAGGTAGCGGAACGGGCCGTTTTTCGGACTGGCGCCGGGCATTGCGACCTTTTCCACAGGGTTAAAGCCGATCGACACGCAATTAATCACGCCCGACTGGACGAGGCCCAAGATTTCATCCGCCTTGGCAGATACGCCGACGGCGGGAAACTGACAGGTGGCGCGCAGCTTGCCCCCCATGACGCCGATGTCGATGGCGCGGGCGATCGGCACGTTCGGGTTGTGATTCCAGAGGATGATCGGGTTCGCCATGAAGGCCGAGACATCGATGCCGGCTTGGTCGACGACCTCGCCAGCGCGATCGATGCCACCGCTCGAGCAGATGACCTGGACCTGGCGCTTGTCGGCGAGCGTTTGCAGCCCGCTACCCATGAAGTCTTTCGTGATCATCGGTCCGTTTCCTTCAAGCGAGAGTGGCGGCGCTGGCTGCGACGAGCGCCGCAGCTTCTGGCCCGAAAAACTGCACAGTGGTTCCGCTGGGGATTGTCCCGTGTGCCGGTGTCGCGACCGGGCGAGGAAAGGCCCCGCCGATCGGCGAATAGTCTTCGGTCAACGTGACACCGACGGTGAGGACCGGATTGATCGGTGCGCCGATCTCGATGCGAATCGCGGTGCTGGCGCCGGCGGTGCCAATCGTATGCAGCGGGTCCGGCGGCGCAGGCGGCGCAGGCGGATCCACCCATTCAATCAGAGTTATGATCAAGTCGGATGTGCCGAAATGGTCGAGATTGATGGAACGGATGTTTGTCCCCACAAGCGCGCGGGCAACATTACCGGGAAGGGTGCAAATGTCTGAGACGCCGATACCCATGGTGTCGCTCGCGTCGAACCATGTCTTGCCATACCGTCCGCAGCTGTTGAGATTGATGCGGCCCCATTGCTCGCCCGGAACCGGCCGATCGCCGAACACGTCACATTTCCGATCAAGTTTATGGACGTAGGTGTAACTGTCCGAAATCGTGTCTTGGAGGTAGCCGAGGTAATAGCCACTTCCGAAGTGGAAGCTGTCCTCGCTGGTGATTGGTCCGCGCCGCCCGTCGCTCATGCCTCCACCTCGCAAAGCTCGACGGCGCCGGCCTGGGCCGCAGCCTGTGCCACTTCTTCAGGAAGGTCGACCTGGTCGCCGGCACGCAGTTGCTCGCCTGACGGGCTCTCGTAGCCGGCGCGAAGCACCTGGACGCGCGAATGCCCTGCCGGCGGCTTCTTGGGCAGTGCCGGGCGAGGTTTCGCGGCGGGCCTGACGACGCCCCCGGGGCCAGGACGAGAGGCGAACTTCGGCGATGCCGGCTGCTTGACGGCCGCAGCCGCCGGCGGCTCGACGGGGCGCGGACCGGCCATCTGGCTCAGATTGCGGCGGAAGGCATCGACGAACTCGCCGGCGAAAAATGGGAAGGCGATGGCGCCGCCGAACTCGCTGCCGATGGCGTGATGGCCAAGCTCGGCTTCGACGCGATCATACCAGGCCCGCGCCTGGTCGTTGACAGCGACGGCAGCCGTCATCGCGCCATCGAGCCGACGCACGATGTCATCGCGTTCGGCCCTGAAGGCAGTGACACGCGCGGCCCGATGGGCCTTCTTCGCTTCGACCAACTCTTCCGCGATGCGTTGGCGCCCGAGGCCGGCGCGTTCGATGTTGCGGCGCAAGACGCCGGTGCGAGCCTCATCATCCGCCAACGCTTCGTCGGCATCATCCAAGAGGAGTTGCTGGCGACGGGCGGCGATCTGGGCGAGTTCTGTTTCCGAATCCGCAACTTCGCGGTCCATATCCGCGGCGAGCGCCTGAAGCCGCTGGATTTCAGAAATCGTGTCGGCCGGCTTTTTGCCCGTCAGCGACTGGATGAGCTCTCGAAGATTGACCATGTGACGACTCCCGCGAAATCTGTTCGAGGGCAAGGTCGGTCATCCGGCGTGAAGTTTCCTTAAGAGATTTTTGCACGCTGAACATCAAGCATTCTGGGCCAAAATGGTCATCAGTGCCCGCTTTCCGAGTGGCTTTCCGGTGTCCATTTCGAGAATGCCGACGATGTCGCCGCCGAGCGAGCCTGGCGGCTGGGTCGCGCGTACCGACGAGTAACGTCGCATCTCCCTGGCCATCGCTTTGGCCTGCTCGGATCGGCTTGAAAGCGCTGCAAAGTGGATGGCGACGCATTCCCGGATGGCTTGGTCTCGTGCCTCTCTGGCGGTCAGCCGGCGTTGGTATCGGGGCGCCGCTTCGAACGCGAGCTGCACCAGGCGCTCCACGTCGCTGGTCTCAAGCTTGTAGCGACACCCGACCGACGCGACCCAGCTCGCCGTTGAAGTCGGGGCAGAACGCGGGGGGCGGCTGCCGTCAGTCATCGGAATCGGCTTCGGCCTCGGCCTTGATGGCGCGTCCGTCGCGACCGATACCGAAGCGCTCGAGGTCGCCCGCAGCCGCCCGCGCTCTCAGTGCGAACAGCTCCGCCTTGGCCGCGGCATTGTAGGCCGCAGTATATCGGCGGCGACCCTCCTGTCGGCATGCCTCGCTGCATCGCGTTGACGGCTTCCGCCTCCCAGCTTGGACGGCCTCGAAGGGCCTGTCGCAGATGGCGCAGTTCATCGTAACCAGGCGCCGGGGGACCGTTGTCAATAAATGGTCCCGCGAGCCCGGTTGCGTAAGCATGCTATGCCTTTTCATTAATCTTTTCAAAGCTTTATCAATAGCCATGTCCGGATACCTAGCCACACTTCCCCTGGAAAATGAAAAACAAGAAAAAAAACCTGCGAATGAGCCCCAAGCGGTTGGAGGCCCCATCCTGCCCTAGGGCTTTAAACCCCCTACCCCCGACGACGGCGGTCGCCACCCCGTCTTGCGCTCAAACGGTGATGGTCCCGCCGGTTTGCCTGGCGCCGCTGGCCTCAGCTGCACCGGCTTCGCCCGTTCAGGCAGCGCTTTCCACATCCTCTCGGAGAGATACCGTTCGAAGGAGCAGACCAGCTTTCGGCCGGCCGACCGGTTGATCGCGACGAACCTGTCGATCTCGCCCGCAGCCTCCAGGCGGTCGTCGATCGACAGCGCATCCCATGCTTTACGCGCGGACTTGGGGCTATCGACAACAGGCCAACGCTTCAGTGCTTGATCGAAGTGATCCATCGCGCGCTCTCTCTCATCTGATGGTTGATCTAACGAGTCGGGGCGCATCGGTGCGCCCCGTGGGGGCGCATCGGTGCGCCCCGTCTCATCTGTGACAGGGGGCGCATGGGCGCGCCCCGTCGAACGTGTGGCACGGGGCGCATGGGTGCGCCCCGTCAGGCCCTTTTTCTGACGCCGCTCGTCAGCTTTTTGGAATTCCGGCAGCTTCGGAAATGTGTCCAACCGAGCCACGTTCATCTCATAGCGCCTGGTCATGCCAGGAGCGCCGCCCTTGTCGTTCCCAATGACCCGAAACCACCAATCGCCGGCCGCGTCGTCGGCCGGTCCTGCCGGCATGAGCGAGCGGAGAATGCGTTTTGCCTGCGATCGGCTGACGCGCATGGCTTCAGCGAGCAGATCGATGGAAGGGTATAGACTGTCACCGTCATCGTTGCACCAATTGGCCATGACGAGCATGCAGGTGAACTTGCTGCCGCTGACGGGCGCCCGCTGGATCACCTTGGTCATGACATCGATACTCACCGAGCGGCCTCTCGCAGCGCGGCGATTGCTTGCAATGGCGTCAAGCCAAAGCGCGAGCGGATGGTCGGTATGATCGGATGATCGCAAGTGGCCGAGTTCGCCCGATACCATGCTGCCGCGACCTCAATCGCGGCGCTCGACTGGTGACAAAGGCCAGTTGGTCCGGTCGGCAATTCGCCGATAAGCCTTTGATTTTGCATGTGGCCGTTTTCCCGTAGTCGGGGAAAATCAGCTTTATTATCAAAGCTACAGTGGGGACTCTGACTCCGTTAGTCCTGGTTCGAATCCAGGTTCCCCAGCCACTCTCTATTCATCATTTGAATCAACCGCTTACACAGAATTTTACGTCTTGATGCAGACCATTCCAGGTCACCCGCTTACGTGGTGATCGCGGCTGTGATCGGTTTTCGCAAGATATAAAAGCAATTGCTAATATACTGGAAAAGTGCCAGCATTGGGCTCCGCGTCGCGTATGGGAGGATGCCATGGCCGATGGTGGAATGAATGTCACCAAATTTGAATCCAAATCTCACGACAAACCGGATGAGGTTCGCTCGCCCGCCAAGACACGGGTCGAGGTGGTGCGGCTTCCAGGCTTTACGCTCGGGCGGCTCAATATGGAGCCGGGCTGGAAATGGTCCGAATGCGTGAAGCCGGTCGTCAAGACGGATAGCTGTCAGGTATCGCATGTCGGCTATGTCGTTTCCGGAACCATCACCATCAAGATGAATGACGGAACTCAGAAAACCTTCACGAAGGGTACGTCCTATACGATCCCGCCCGGCCACGACGCCTGGGTGGAAGGAAACGAACGCTTCGTCTGCATCGAGGTCATGAGCGCCGAGCAATACGCCAAGCCGGCGTAGGCAGGCTGCAAACCTGCTGGCCAAAAGGTTCGCGTCGGGCCGCGAGGCTGTTGCCGCGACATGACTATGTAGCCCGCGACCACCACGCACTGCAGTGCGGTGACATTGTCGTGGCTGGGCGTCGGTCGCCTCATCGCTTCCACATCGTCGATCGAAGAACAGCCTGCATATGCTCCGGAAGGTCGAGTTCGCCGCGCGCATCTATCTCCAGGAGATATCGGGCCTTGGCCAGGCGATCGCATTCCTCGACCGCGGCATGGCCGCAGATGGCGAGCAGCGCCCTCTCCTCCTCCCGGCTGGCTCTGTCGGAGTCGCCGCCTATGTCATGCAGCGCTTCGCCGAATGCCGCGTATGCCGTCCTGTGCGCCTCAATCAGCTCTCGCAGTCCATCGGACGGTTCCTGGTTCCGGCCCGGCGGCGCTGTGCCGAGTGCCGTTGCCGCGGCCGTCGAGGCGACGACCGCGCTGCCGGAGTGGAAAAGCAGGGCGCGGCGGTTGATCCTGGACGTGGCGAACTCTCCTATTTGCTTCGATCGCAATCCGATCGATGACGTGACACCATCAGACCGTAACACGACGGTCTGCACATTCTTGTCAGGATGAGAGGCATCGAGGCGGCCGAAGCAGGTGAGATTTGCAGGGTAAAAAAGATTGGCCGCAGATGCGTTCCAATGGCTAAGCTCCGTAGAAGTTTCCTCCACGAGGCCGAGTAATGGTCACTGACACCGAGTTCATTCTCGAAAGCATCAGCCAAGGCTGCGTGACGCTTGCCGATGACGAATTCCTCATCGACAGGCTGGTGAAGTATGTCGGCAACGGAAGGGTCCGCTGGCATGTCGAGTTTCGTGGGCATCGCGTCGAGTTCACAACCGGCCAGCTCAAGAAGCAGCCGACCTTCCGAAGAAAGATGCTCGAACAGGCCGGTGTGCTGCCGCCGCAACGGGCCGGGGGCGACTACAGGCGATGGGCCATCGCGTTGAGGAAGAACGCCATCGAGCTTCCTTGGCGGGATAGGCCGGTCGATGCCGGTTTCACCATCGACAGGCTTGTCAGTCTTGGCGGCGACCGCTGGACGGTTGACTACCAAGGCAAGGTCATCAAGTTCACGACGACCAAACTGCGCAGGCAAACCAGTTTCCGCAAACGCATGCTCGGCAAGGCCAAGGTGCTGCCGCCTCAGCTGGATCCGGTTGCCTATCGGAAGTGGGTGGACTGGCTGATTCAAAACGCCACGGAGGCGGCACCGCAGGCCAGCGATGCCTTGATGAGCGAGAAAAGCTGGCTTGACGACCTGCCGGAGCTGGCTGGCTGGCAAAAGGAAGCACGAGTTAAGGGACCAACTGACGGTGGCGGTAGTATCTGAAACAACCGCTCAATCTTGAATGAGAACCCATGGACCGCTTCAACCTCGGCACCTACCGCCGCCCCATCTCCACCGGCTCGACTGAGACCCAGCGCTGGTTCGATATCGGGCTCAACTGGTGCTACGGCTTCAACCACGAAGAAGGCATCAAGTGTTTCGAGAAGGCGCTGGAGACGGATCCGGGCTGTGCTTTCGTGCATTGGGGCATCGCCTATGCCGCTGGACCTTTCTACAATCTGACCTGGAAGGAGCATGGCGAGGCGGAGGCCAACAGCGCGACGAAGCGCTGCTACGAGCATGTCCAGCTGGCGCGCGCATGCGGCTGGCGCCAGCGAGGTCGAACGGCGGTTGATCGAGGCGCTGGCCTCTCGCTTTCAGAAGCCGCACAAGGTGAGCCCGCAGGAATTCGAACGATGGGACGGTGCCTATGCCGCCGCGATGCGGCGGGTGTACCAGGATTTTCCCGACGACCATGATGTGATGGCGTTGCTGGTCGAGGCGCTGATGATGCGCACGGTGCGGCGTCTGTGGAACCTCAAGACGGGTGAGCCGGCGCCGAATTCGGACGTGCTTGAGGCCCTTGATGTCTGCGAGCGATCTATCCGGCTCGCCGACGAGGGCGGGATCGCGCAACATCCGGCGATCCTGCACCTGCACATCCATCTCCTGGAAATGTCCACCATGCCGGAACGCGGCATGCGCTCAGCCGATCTGCTTGGCGAAATGTGCCCGGATGCCGGGCACATGAACCATATGCCGGGGCATATCCATGTGCTGTGCGGCGACTATGAGAAGGCGAAGATCGCCAGCGAAAAGGCTGTCCTCGCCAATGACCTCTATCTCGCCTATGCCGATGAGCCGACCTATTACCTGCTCGGCTGCTGCCACGATCTGCATCTGATGATGTTCACCTGCATGTTCCTTGGCCAGTACAAGCCGGCACTGTGGGCCGCCGACAAGGTGCGCAGCCTGGTGACGCGAGACGTGGTCGCCATCCAGGACCGGCCCAAGCTGACGCAAACGGTGGAAGGCTATCATGCGATGAAATCGCATGTGCAGGTGCGCTTCGGCCGCTGGCAGGAGATCATCGACGAACCTGCGGTCGAAGAGCCCGGCCTCTATGTGCTGACGGCGGCCATGCAACACTACGCCAAGGGTGTCGCACATGCGACACTGAGGCAATTCGCCGAGGCCGAGCGCGAGCGCGACCGGTTCCATCGGCATGTGGCGAGCATTCCGGCCGAGCGGCGTTTCCTCAGTAACCCGACCCGCGCCTCGCTTGCCGTCGGTGGTGCCTTGCTCGACGGCGAGCTTGCCTATCATCAGGGCTGGCACGAGGAGGCCTACGCCTATTTGCGGCAAGCGGTCGAGCTGGACGACAACCTCTCCTACACCGAGCCATGGGCGTGGATGCACCCGCCGCGTCATGCGCTGGCGGCACTGCTTCTCGACCAGGGCCATGCGCAAGAGGCCGAGCAGGTCTATCGCGACGATCTCGGTCTAAGCGGCAAGGTGCAGCGCTGCGCCCGGCACCCGGACAATGTCTGGGCCTTGCACGGGCTGGTCGAATGTTTGCGGCGGCGCGGTGAGAGCGAAGAGCTGCCGGCCCTGCAGGCCAAGCTCGCTGTGGCGCTGGCCAAGGCGGATGTGGCGATCAGTTCGTCATGCCTGTGCCGGACGAGCGTGCAGCGCGGCTGCTGTCACTGAGATTCCGATCTGAGGATGTTTCTATCCGAACCCAACCTTCAGGAGATGGGAGCCCGAGCCGCCGCACAGACTGGGTCTTTATGGCCGCAGCGCGGACAGCTCCCGATTGATCGCTGAAATACGCTTCGCGCAATTCTTGATCAGGTGAGGAAAAACGGCATCAGCCGATCATGCCAGGCTCAATGAACGGCTTTCCTCAATGAGCGCGGAGCAGTCGATCTCATCATGAAATTGGGCGCATGCGTCAGGCGCAAGCCATGATGCGTAAGACCGAAGCCGCTTGAGCCTGGCTGTTTTCTCGAGCCGCGCCAGGCGCTCATCCTCGGCCGGTTGGGCACGAGGTGGTCTTTTGTTCCTCTCAACGGGATCTTGCATATAGACTCTCCCCGGTCGGCCTATAGAGAGGCCCGCTCAATGAGGGAATTGGCCCACTCACCGGAAGATGAAAACACCTGTTGCTCCGGGGGCCGCTCTCCACCTGGGCCGGATGCCACCACAGGCGCGGACGAAAGTCGCCATCCATTTTGATGAAGCTGCCATAATTGGGGTCGGCCCCGGCAGGCCTATCCTCAACCCTCAAGCCTCGCCGCCCTGATCCAGTTCGTCGCGCCTGTGCCGGACGAGCCTGCAATCAGATCCCTGATGCTGTCGTTGAAGTGGGCGGTCGCCCTCAGACGAACTGCGCCATCCGCTATGAGAATATCTTCGCCAGTTCGTCGATGCTTGCGCCTTCCTTGACCTGGCGCAGCTCGACATAGCTGACAGCGGCGGCGATCGACAGCACCATGGAGACCACGGTCTGCACCAGCGCGGCGCCCAGCTGAGCCAGAATGCCGCCAAACAGGAAGAAGACCAGCAATACCCCCCACTGGATGACCATCGCGATGATCATCAGGATGAGAAACAGGCCAAACAGCGACCAGCGGTTGCCCTTGGTCAGGGCACGGCTGCGCGACATCGAACCGAACACGCCCCGCCGCTCCTGGATCAGGACCGGCACCGACATCGACCATCCGAGCCACAAGATGATGCCGGGCACGATCAGGGCCAGCATGGCAAGGCCGGCGCCAAGGGCGACCAGCAAGCCGATCGCCAGAGTCGGCAGCAGGAAGCGGACCGCAATCTGAATGCAGTCGCCGAAGGAGGGCCGCCTGCCATTCAGGTCCTCGATGGTCGCCCGGACCAATGAGGACTGAAGCAGCAGCGTGAAAACGAAGGAAACCAGCCCGGCGACAAAGCTGAGGGAGGAATTGCGAAACATTGCATGGGGATCCGCCATCGCGCCGGGATCGCCATGCAGCATCGCGTCGATCTGCGGCTGGGTCCACAACCGGACAAGCAATGTCGGCACGCCGGCGAACAGCGCGGCAAGGCCAAGGCAAAGCCCGATGTTGCGGCCGATGACGGCAAAGGTGGTGTTGAACACCCTGCCGATCTCGAACCGGCCGGGCTGTCCCAGTGTCGCAGTGGTCATGATATTCCCCCAGAGCCGCCGCCACATCCAAACGGCTAACCTCGAAAGTAAATCTGCCAAGATTGAAAGGCTTCGTCCAGTGGACTTGCAATTGTCGAGGGGTATTGCCAGTGTCGAGGTCGAACCGCAGGTGCAGAGGGGCGAGCGGGTGACAGTCGCACAGCCGCAGGACGCCGAATGGCTGGCAAAGATACACAAGCAGTTGCTTGCGGACGGTTCCATCCAGTTTGACCTGCCGACGCTGGTGCAGCCCGAGCCGCCGGAATGGCTGAGGCCTTTTCTGGAAATATTGGCGAAGATCGGCCCCTACATGATCTACCTGTTCTGGGGCGCGGTGATCGCCGGCGTCGCGGTCATCGCGCTTCTCGTCGCACTCGAAGCCAAGGGCGTGGCATGGCGCCTGCCGTGGCGGCGCGCCCGCAAGCAGGCAGAGGCGGACGAGGCATGGCGCCCGGATACCGGCGCCGCGCAGATACTGCTGTCCGAGGCCGACGCGCTCGCCGCGCGCGGCGACTATGACGAGGCGGTGCATCTTCTGCTTCGCCGCAGCGTCGCCGACATTGCCGGGCGGCTGCCCGACTTCCTGCGCCCGTCGCTGACCTCGCGTGACATCGCCAGCGCCACATCGCTGCCGGCGCGGGCACGCAGTGCCTTCAGCGAGATCGCGCGCATCGTCGAGGCGGCGCTGTTCGCCCGCCGGCCGGTCGGTCCCGAGGGGTGGCGGCAGGCGCGCGGCGCCTATGAGCGCTTCGCTTTCCGGGATGCCTGGACATGAGTGCGACGGCGGCGGAGGCCGCGCAGGAGCCGTTCAGCCGGAAAACCCTGTTCTGGGGCATTTTTGCCAGCTTGCTGGCCGCGGCGGGATTTTTCCTGCTGTCGACCTACGCGCCGGACTTTCGCCAGCCGGAAGGCGGCGGCACACCCCTCTCCAAGGGTGGCTCCGGCTATGCCGGGCTCGTCGAATGGCTGAAGCTCGCCAATGGCCAGGCGCCACCCATGGCCCGCAGCGAGGAGGCTCTCAGCTCGGGCCTGGCGTCCGAATTCCTGCTGATCGTCACCATCGCGCCAAACAGCGACCCGGCCGCGCTGGCAAGAATCGTCAAGCTTCGCTCGGGCCAGGCCACGCTGTTCGTACTGCCCAAATGGTTCACCTTTCCCATGCAGGACCATGAGGGCTGGGAGACGAAGATCGAACGGCTGCCCGATACGGTCGTCAACGACTGGCTCGGCCGCATCGCCAAGGCCAAGCTCGGCGAAGGCAAGGGTTCGGTCGGGCAGATCGACGTCGCAGGCCGCACGGTCGCCGCGCCGGAAGAGCTGCAATGGGTGGCGGACGACCACCCCTTGATCGCTGCGGGCAAGGGCAAGGCCGTTCTCACCGAGCTCGACGACGAGCCGTTCTACATCCTGACCGATCCCGATCTGATCAACAACGCGGCGCTGAAGGATCCGCAAAAGGCGGCGGCGGCCCTCGACATGATCGCCATGCTCGAACCGGCCAAGGGTGCGGTGATGTTCGACCTGACGCTGCATGGCATCGGGCAGAAATACGATCTCGCCAAGCTCCTGGTCGAGCCGCCCTTCCTGGCACTGACGCTGTCGGTGCTGGCGGCGGCCGCCCTTGCCTTCCTGCATGGGCTCGGCAGGTTCGGGCCGCCGCGCACCGAGGCCCGGGCGATTGCCTTCGGCAAGCGGGCGCTGGTCGACACCACGGCGATGCTCCTGAAACGCGCCGGACGGCTCGGGGAGCTTGGTGACCGTTACGCGGCGCTGATGCGCGCGCGTGCCGGCGCATTGCTCGGCGCGCCGCAAGGCTTGCCGGGCGAAGCACTCGACCGCTGGCTCGATTCCCGCGACCGAGGCGAAACGCAGGGCTTCAGCCGTCGCTTCAAGGCCGCGAGCGAAGCTGGGAACCTGGCGCAAATGCATGAAGCAGCCCAGGAGCTGCATGACTGGACGACAAGGAGGCTCGGTGAACGTCGATGATGTGAAGGCCCTGGCGGACGCGATCAGGGAAGAAGTGGCGAAAGCGATCACTGGGCAGCGCGACACGGTCGATCTGATGCTGACGGCATTGTTCGCCGGCGGCCATATATTGCTGGAAGGCCCGCCGGGAACCGCCAAGACCATGACCGCGAGATGCTTCGCGCAAGCACTTGGCGTCGCCTATGGCCGTATCCAGTTCACCCCCGACCTGATGCCTGGCGATATCGTCGGCTCCAACATCTACAATTTCCAGAGCGGGCAGTTCACGCTGACGCGCGGGCCGATCTTCTGCGACCTTTTGCTTGCCGATGAGATCAACCGCACGCCGCCGAAGACGCAGGCCGCCCTTCTTGAAGCCATGCAGGAACACGCCGTCACTTTCGACGGCACCACGCATGCGCTCAGCCAGAACTTCATGGTGGTCGCGACGCAGAACCCGATCGAGCACCAGGGTGTCTACCCCCTGCCCGAGGCACAGCTCGACCGCTTCCTGTTCAAGCACCGGGTGAGCTATCCCGATCTCAAGGAGGAACGCGCCATCATCGTCCATCATGGCGGTGGCACCGCCTCGCACGATATAGCGCAATACGGCATCAAGGCGCAGACCGACCGCAAGACGCTGGAAGCAGCCCTTGCCACGGTTGGCGACGTGACGCTGGTCGACGATGTCGTCGGCTATATCGCGGCCCTGGTGCGCCGCACGCGCGAAAGCCCGGACCTCGAGGTCGGCGCCAGTCCGCGGGCGGGCGCCATGCTGGCGCGCGCGGCACGCGCCAGGGCGGCACTCGACGGCCGCGCCTATGTCATCCCCGACGACGTCAAGGCGCTGGCGGTTCCGGCGCTGCGCCACCGTGTCATCCTGTCGCCGGCGGCGCAGATCGATGGGCGGCTGGTGGAGCAGATCGTTTCCGACCTCGTCGACCAGACGGAGGCGCCGCGTTGATCTATCCGACCGGCAGAGCGGTGTGGGCAGCGGCGGCCGGGGCAATCCCTGCCTTCCTGATCGCGCTTGCGCTGCCGCATGTCTGGTATCTGGGCCTGCTGTGGATCTGCGCGCTGCTTGCATTTCTCGCGGTCGACGCGGCGGCCGGGCGTGGGCGCGCCTCGCTCAGCGCCAGTCTCTCGGCGCCGCCGCAGGTCGGCGTCGGCGGGCACTTTACCGTGCATGTCGCGGCCAGCCTCGGCCAGCGGGCGCGCAGGCTGCAAGCGCGTGTCGGCCACGATCAGCGTGTGGAGCCGGTCAGCCGCACAGGCGGCGCGTTGCCGTCGAACGGCGGCACGCTCGACCTCGAATTCACGGCGCTCAGGCGCGGTATTGCCAGTTTCGACCGGATCTGGTTGCGCTGGAACGGCCCGTTCGGGTTGACCTGGAACCAGGTCGTCCTGCCGATGGACCGCAAGGTGGCGGTGCTGCCCGACGTCAGCAGCGCGCGCGACGAGGCGATCACCTTGCTGCAGCGCTCCGCGCTCGCCGACGGCCATGCACAGAGGCGGGCCGGCCAGGGCCGCGAGTTCGAAGCGCTGAAGGACTACCAGCCAGGCATGGGCCGGCGGATGATCGACTGGAAGCGCAGCGCCCGCCACGGCAAGCTTCTGGCGCGCGAGTTCAGGGTCGAGGAGAACAACAACATCGTGCTGGCGATCGACAGCGGCCGGCTGATGTGCGAGCCGGTCGACGGCGTGCCGAAAGTCGACCGGGCGGTAACGGCAGCGCTGTTGTCGGCCTTCATTGCGCTCAAGGGCGGCGACCTTGTCAGCCTGTTCTCCTTCGATGCCATGCCTCGCGTGTCGAGCGGCGCGGTGCGTGGCTCACCGAGTTTCACGATGATCCAGAAGCGCGCGGCCGAGATCGACTATTCCAGCGAAGAGACCAATTTCACCCTGGCGCTGACGACGTTGGCGGCCAAGCTCGACCGTCGCTCGCTGGTCATCGTCTTCACCGATTTCGTCGACCCGATCAGCGCCGAACTGATGCTGCGCACTGTCGGCCGGCTGACCGAGCGGCATCTGGTGCTGTTCATGCTGATGAAGGATGTCGAACTGGAGACGCTGGCCGACATGCAGCCCACGATGCCCGAGGATGTGGCCCGCGCGGTCACCGCGGGCGGCCTGCTTCGGGAGCGGCAAGTGGTGATCGGGCGGTTGCGGCTGCTCGGTGCGCATGTGATCGAGGCCGACCACCAGCGCCTCGGCCCGGCGCTGGTCGAGCGCTATATCCAGCTCAAGGAGGAGAACCTCCTATGACGCTGCCCGCCGGCACCGATGCCGTACGCCAGTCGCTGGCAAGTTTCCGCCAGGAGCGCGAGACCGACTGGAAAGCGTTCGAGGCGCTGCTGGCGCGCGCCGAAAAACGCGCGCCGCGCGCGCTTTCGGAAGACGAGCTGCTGGCACTGCCCCTGCTCTACCGTTCGGCGCTGTCCTCGCTCTCGGTGGCCCGCGCGACGTCGCTCGACAGCGCGCTGATCGCCTATCTGGAGGCGCTCAGCCTGCGTGGCTACTTCTATCTCTATGGCGCGCGACGAGGCTTGAGGCAGCGCGTCGGCGATTTCTTCCTGCGCGACTGGCCGGGGGCAATCCGCGATCTGTGGCGCGAGACCTGGGTGTCGGTCACACTGACTGTCGTCGGCGCCATTGCCGGCTATTGGCTGGTGGCGTCGGACAAACGCTGGTTCGACGCCATCATCGCGCCCAGCCTTGCCGGCGGGCGCAACCCGGATTCATCTGCCGAGGTGCTGCGCAGCGTGCTCTACGATGGCGGCAGCAGCCACTTCCTGTCCGGCTTCGCCGCTTATCTGTTCACCCACAACACGCAGGTGGCGATCCTGGCCTTTGCTCTCGGCTTCGCCTTCGCGGTGCCGAGCGTGCTGATCATCCTGATGAACGGCTGCATGCTGGGCGCGCTGTTCCAGGTCTATGCGGCCAAGGGGCTGGGTTTCGAGCTCGGCGGCTGGCTCTCCATCCATGGCACGACGGAGCTGTTCGCCATCACATTGGCTGGTGCGGCAGGCATGCGCATTGGCACGCGCATCGCCTTTCCCGGCGAACTGACCCGGATGGCCGCCGCCGCCCAGGCCGGGCGGGTGACGGCGACCGCGATGGTCGGCGTCATGGTGATGCTTCTGTTTGCCGGGCTGCTCGAAGGCATCGGCCGGCAGACGATCACCAGCGATGCGACGCGCTACGCCATCGGCGGCGGCATGCTGGCGTTATGGATCGCCTATTTCTACCTGTTCCGGATGGTGCGGCATGGCCACGGCTAGGAACCCTGCCGAGCTGATAAGGCCGCTGATCACGCCGGAGGGTGTCGATCTCAGGGTCAAGCTGGCGGACGCCGGTACCCGGGCTTCGGCCTTCCTGCTCGATGTGGTGATCATCGTCGCTGCCGCTGTCGCGGTCACCCTCGTCGTCATCTTCGGCCTCGGAGGCCTTGGCGTGAAGGAGGCAGAGCCGCTCTTCATCGTCTGGATCATCTTCATCTTCCTGCTGCGCAACGTCTATTTCATCGCCTTCGAGGCGGGGCGGCGGGCCGCGACACCCGGCAAGCGGATGGTCGGCGTGCGGGTCGCCTCGCGCAGCGGCGCGGGCCTCACCATCGACCAAGTCATCGCGCGCAACCTGATGCGCGAGATCGAGGTTTTCCTGCCGCTGTCGATCATCGCCGCGCGCGGCGGCGCCGGCGTCGCCGACACGCTGTCGACGATTTTCGGCCTGGTGTGGGCGCTGCTGTTTTCGCTGTTTCTATTGTTCAACCGCGACAGGCTACGCATTGGCGACCTGCTTGCCGGAACCTGGGTGGTGGAGACGCCGAAATTCAAGCTGGTCGAGGACCTTTCGCAGCGAAAGGACCCGGTCGCCAAGCGCTTCCATTTCAGCCCGGCGCAGCTCGACGCCTATGGCATCGCCGAATTGCACAAGCTGGAAGAGGTGCTGCGCCGCGACGATTATTTTGCGATGAAGGCCGTTGCCGAGACCATCGGCCATAAGATCGGCGCGAAGATCGAACCGATCGATTCAAGGGCCTTCTTGACCGCTTACTACGGGGATCTGAGGGCGCATTGCGTATTCCGACGAAGCCGGCCATCGATTCCGATTTGAAGCCGGCCAGTCATTCCGA
>NZ_BSNY01000070.1 GCF_030160235.1 Mesorhizobium huakuii | reverse complement strand
GCCCGACGGAGCGCACCAGGCGCTCGCCGGCCTCGGTGGGCGCCACGCTGCGCGTGGTGCGGTTGAGGAGCCGCACGCCGAGCCCGGTCTCCAGCCGCCGCACCGTCTCCGAGAGGCTGGAGGCGCTGACATTGCCCACCCGGGCCGCCTCGCGAAAACCGCCGGCGCGCGCCACCGCCATGAAGGCCTGCAGGTCGCCAAGATCCGTCGCCATTGTTCGCCTTTCCGCACAGGCTGTGCCGATTGCGCCATATTATCGCGCAGGCGCGCTTTGTCTACATAGGGCTGATCCAAAGGAGATAAGACCATGACCGACATCAGCAAAGCCGGAACCTTCAAGCTCGGCGACCGCACCGTGAAGCGCCTCGGCTACGGCGCCATGCAACTGGCGGGGCCTGGCGTCTTTGGCCCGCCGAAGGACCGCGACGCGGCCCTCGCCGTGCTGCGCGAGGCGATCGCCAGCGGCGTCGACCACATCGACACATCGGATTTCTATGGCCCGCACGTCACCAACCAGATCATCCGCGAGGCGCTGCACCCCTACCCCGCCAACCTCACCATCGTCACCAAGGTCAGCGCCCGGCGCGGCGCCGATGCATCCTGGCTCCCCGCAATGTCGCCCAAGGAACTGACCGAGGCCGTGCACGACAATCTGCGCAATCTCGGGCTTGATGTGATCGAGGTCGTCAACCTGCGCTCCATGCATGGCATCCACGGCCCCGCCGAAGGATCGCTCGAGCCGCAGTTGAACACGCTCGCCGAATTGCAGCGTCAGGGCCTCATCCGCCATATCGGCATGAGCAACGTCACATCGACCCAGATCGCCCAGGGACGCAGCATCGCCGAGATCGTCTGCGTGCAGAACCAGTACAATATCGCGCACCGCGAGGATGACGCGCTGATCGACGCGCTTGCCGCCGACGGCATCGCCTATGTGCCCTTCTTCCCGCTCGGCGGCTTCACGCCGCTGCAGTCGGACACGCTGGCCAATGTCGCCAGGAAACTCGGCGCGACCCCGATGCAGGTGGCGCTCGCCTGGCTGCTGCGCCGCGCGCCCAACATCCTGCTCATCCCCGGCACCTCCTCGGTCGGCCATCTCAGGGAAAATCTGGCGGCGGCCGAACTCGACCTGCCCGCCGATGCGATCAAAGTGCTGAACGGCATCGGCAGTGAAGCCGAGCAAGCGGCATAAGGCGATTGCTGCTGTCGGTCGGCAGCCTATCGGCTGCCGACCTTGGCGATCCTTGTCTGCGGGTCGCAATAGATGCCGTAGAGCGTCTGCAGGATTCGCTCGACCTCCACCGAAGCCAGGCGGTAGTAGACCTGCTGGGCGTCGCGCCGCGTGTCCACGAGCTTGAGCGCGCGCAACTTTGAAAGCTGCTGCGACAGTGCCGACTGGTTCATCGAAACCAGTTCGGCCAGTTCGTTCACACTCGTCTCGCCGTCCAGCAGATGGCACAGGATCATCAGCCGTTTTTCATTTGCCATCGCGGCGAGCAGTTCGGACGCTTCGCGCGCCTGCTTGTCCAGTTCGGCTATTTTTATATTGCGCATATGAACACATTATCATATTAAGAGTTACGAATAATATTAGCCTGGGACAGCTGCCTGTCAAGTCGATGGGATCGATACCGATGCTTCGCTCCGTCAATGTCGCTTGATCAGCGTCAAGTCGCAGCCCGCCACAATGGCGCAAAATCAGCCAATCCCGCGCGGGATCAGCAGTGTTGGCGTTGCGCCAAAGCGACGCCGCAAAGGAGGAAGAGCATGGCGCATATAGTCGTCCTGGGTGCCGGGCTGGGAGGCACCATCATGGCCTACGAGCTTCGCGACGGACTGGCCGGGGAACATCAGGTCTCCGTCGTCAACAATGGCAGCCACTATTCATTCGTGCCGTCCAACCCCTGGGTCGCCGTCGGCTGGCGCGACAGGCAAGCGGTGGAAATAGACCTTGCTCCGGTGCTGGCACGGCGCAAGATCGGCTTTCATCCGCAGGGAGCCAGGCGCGTCCACCCGGTCGAGCGCACGGTGGAACTCAACGACGGCTCATCTGTCTCCTACGACTATCTGGTGATCGCCACCGGCCCCGAACTCGCTTTCGACGAGATCGAGGGCCTCGGGCCGGAGCACAACACCCAGTCCGTCTGCCACATTGATCACGCGCTCAAGGCAAGGACGGCCTTCGACGCGCTCGTCGCCAAGCCGGGCCCGGTCGTCATCGGCGCGGTCCAGGGCGCGTCCTGCTTCGGGCCGGCTTACGAATTCACCTTCATCCTCGACAAGGCCTTGCGCGACGCCAGGGTGCGCGACCGCGTGCCCATGACCTTCGTCACCTCCGAACCCTATATCGGCCATCTCGGCCTCGACGGCGTCGGCGACACCAAGGGCCTGCTCGAGAGCGAGATGCGCCAGCATCACATCAAGTGGATCTGCAACGCCAAGGTCGACAAGGTCGAGCCCGGCAAGATGTTCGTCCAGGAACTCGCCGACGACGGATCGGTCAGGCAGGCGCATGAATTGCCGCACGCCTATGCCATGATGCTGCCGGCCTTTCGCGGCGTGGCGGCGGTGCGCGGCATCGAAGGCCTGACCAATCCGCGCGGCTTCATCCTTGTCGACAAGCACCAGCGCAACCCGGCGTTCCCCGAGATATTCGCGGTCGGCGTCTGCGTCGCCATCCCGCCGATCGGCAAGACGCCTGTCCCCGTGGGCGTGCCCAAGACCGGCTTCATGATCGAATCCATGGTCACGGCGACGGCGCGCAACATCGGCCGGCTGGTGGAGGGCAGGCAGCCTGACGCCCAGGGCACATGGAATGCGGTCTGCCTCGCCGATTTCGGCGATTCCGGCGTCGCCTTCGTGGCGCAGCCGCAGATCCCGCCGCGCAATGTCAACTGGTCGTCCTCCGGCAAATGGGTGCACACCGCCAAGGTCGGTTTCGAGAAGTATTTCCTGCACAAGATAAGGGCCGGCAAGTCCGAACCCTTCTATGAGCGCCTCGCATTGCAGGCGCTTGGGATCGACAAGCTCAAGCAGATCAAGGTCGAGGCATCAGCGGACGTCCCGGGAGCCTGACCGGCGCAAGCCGCCGCGGCCGGCCCTGCGGACGGTGGTTGGCAGGCACGGCGAAGGCGCGCAACCGCCAGCGACAAATCTGGCATCGCCCCTTGCGGTCAACGGTAATATTCATATATTTATATATCATCATGTACAAATGGAGATGACAATGTCCCTCGACCGTTCCGTTCTCGCCTTCGCCGGCGTCATGGTGCTGCTGTCCGTCGTGCTCACCGCCTTTGTCTCGCCGCTCTTCGTGTGGCTGACGGTTTTCGTCGGCTTGAACATGCTGCAGTCGGCGTTCACCGGCTTCTGCCCCGCGGCGATGGTCTTCCGCAAGCTCGGCATCAAGCCGGGATGCGCGTTCTGAGGAAAATCCGGATGCGCATGCCGCTTTTGTTCGCCGCGTTGTTGGCGGCCTCTCCGGCGCTTGCCGGCACGCTGACACTGGTGCCGACGACTGTGACCGAATGGAAAGCGGTCTATGGCCGTGTCGAGGCGCGCGACACCGTTCCGGCGCGCGCCCGTATCGGTGGCGTCGTCGTCGACCTGGCCGTCACGGAGGGCGAACTGGTCAAGGCCGGACAGAAGATCGCGACCGTCCAGGACGACAAGATCGCGTTTCAGGTCGCCGCCCTGGACGCCCAGCTTCGTGCCTTGAAGGCACGGTTGGACACCGCGCAGTCCGAACTTGCCCGTGGCCAGACGCTGGTCGACAAGGGCGTCATGACCGCGCAGCGGCTCGATCAGCTGCGCACCGAGGTCGACGTCGCGCGCAACCAGCTTGCCGCGACCGAGGCGCAGCGATCGGTGATAGTGCAACAGGGCGCCGAGGGCGATGTCTTTGCTCCCGGCGACGGCCGCGTGCTGACCGCGCCGGTGACGCGTGGTGCGGTCATAATGGCCGGTGAGGTCGTGGTCACCATTGGCGGAGGCGGGGTCTTCCTGCGGCTGGCCGTTCCGGAGCGTTACGCAGCGTCCCTGAAAGAGGGCGCCGCCATCCGCATCAATGCCGGCGGCAAGGAGGCCCCCGGCCACCTCGCCAAGATCTATCCGCAGATCGACAATGGCCGCGTCATCGCCGACGTCGAGGTCGATAATCTCGATACCAATTTCATCGATGCCCGTGTCCTGGTCGAGCTGCCGGTCGCCGAGCGCTCCGCGCTGCTGGTGCCGGCTTCGGCAATCCAGACCCGTTCGGGGATCGACTTCGTGCGCGTCGCCGCAGGCGGCGGCAGTGTCGAGCGCGCGGTGGTCACAGGCGAGCGGACAAGACGCGCCGACGGCGACTATGTCGAGATCCTGACCGGTCTTGCGGCTGGCGACGTCGTGGTCACGCCATGAAAGGTCCCGCCTCGTTCGGCATCGCCGGCGCGCTGACGCGGGCCTTCATCGCGTCGCCGCTGACGCCGCTTTTCCTGGTCGCCGCCTTCGCCTTCGGGCTGGTGGCGCTGCTCACGCTGCCGCGCGAGGAGGAACCGCAGATCTCGGTGCCGATGGTCGACATCTTCGTGCGCGCCGACGGGCTGAAGGCCGACGACGCCGTCAAGCTGATCACCGAACCGCTGGAGACGATCGTCAAGGGCATCGACGGCGTCGAGCATGTCTATTCGCAGACGCGAGACGACCAGGTGATGGTCACCGCCCGCTTCATCGTTGGCACCTCGTCGGACGCTGCCGTGCTGCGCGTCCACGACAAGGTGCGCGCCAACATGGACCGCATTCCCGTCGGCGTGCCCGAACCGCTGATCGTCGGCCGCGGCATCGACGACGTCGCCATCGTCACGCTGACGCTGTCGCCGAAGCCGGAGGCGGCCGCGCGCATGACGGCCAACGACCTCACCCGCATCGCGCGCGAGCTGCGCACCGAGATCGCCAAGATCGACAATGTCGGCCTTACCTATCTGGTCGGCGAGACCGGAGAGATCATCCGCGTCAATCCGAACCCCGAAAAGCTCGCTCTTTACGGCGTCACCCTGCAGCAGCTCGCCGCCAAGGTGTCGGGCGCCAACAAGGCCTTTCCCGCCGGACGTGTGCGCGACAAGGGCGAGCAGATCGATATCGTCGCCGGCGAGACATTGGCCTCGCCCGACCAGATCGGCAACCTGCTCCTGACCTCGCGCGACAACCGTCCCGTCTATGTCCGCGACGTAGCCGACGTCGCCTTCGCCACCGACACCGGTGATACGCTGGTGTCAACGGTCACCAGGGCCGGCGTTGGTGTCGATCGCGTGCCGTCGGTCACGCTCGCCATCGCCAAGCGCGCGGGATCGAACGCGGTCGCTGTCGCCGACGCCATCCTGCACCGGGTCGCATTGCTCCAGGGCGGGCTGATCCCCGCCGATATCTCGATCGACGTGACGCGCAATTACGGCGAGACCGCCAACGACAAGGCCAATGAGCTCCTCTACCATCTCAGCCTGGCGACGATCTCGATCATCGTGCTGGTTTGGGTCGCCATCGGACGCCGCGAAGCGATGGTCGTGGCCGTCGTCATTCCGGTGACCATCCTGCTCACGCTGTTTGCCTCGCGCGTCATGGGCTACACGCTGAACCGCGTCTCGCTGTTCGCGCTGATCTTTTCCATCGGCATCCTCGTCGACGATGCCATCGTGGTGATCGAGAATATCTCGCGCCACTGGGCCATGGGGGGTCGAGATCGCCGGCAGGCGGCGATCGAGGCGGTGGCCGAAGTCGGCAACCCGACCATCGTCGCCACCTTGACCGTGGTCGCCGCCCTGCTGCCGATGCTGTTCGTCTCGGGAATGATGGGCCCCTATATGAGCCCGATTCCCGCCAACGCCTCGGCGGCGATGATCTTCTCCTTCTTCGTCGCGGTGATGGTGACGCCGTGGCTGATGGTCAGACTTGCCGGGCAGGCGCCGGTGCATGCCCATCAGGATCATGGCAATGGCGGCCCGCTCGGCCGCGCCTACACCGCCATCGCCCGGCCGATCCTGGCCTCGAAGAAGGCAAGCTGGGCCTTCCTGCTGGTCGTCGGGGTGTTGACCCTGGGCTCGCTCGCGCTGTTCTACACCGAGCATGTCACGGTAAAGCTCCTGCCCTTCGACAACAAGTCCGAACTGTCGGTGACCATCGACCTGCCGGAAGGGTCTTCCGTCGAAGCGACCGATGCGGTGGCGCAGGCCGTCGCCGCCAGGGTTCTCGACTTGAAGGAGGTTCGATCGGTCCAGACACATGCCGCGACCGCGTCACCCTTCAACTTCAACGGCCTCGTCCGCCATGCCGTCCTGCGCACCGAGCCGCAGCAGGGCGACGTGGCGCTCAACCTGCTGCCGAAGGCGAACCGTGCCCGCTCCAGCCATGAGATCGCGCTCGACATCCGCCAGCGCATCGCCACGATCCCCGTACCGCAAGGCACCAGCCTGAAGGTGGTCGAGCCGCCGCCTGGCCCGCCGGTGATGGCGACGCTGCTGGCCGAGATCTATGGACCCGACGGCGAGACCCGCCGCCAGGTTGCCGCCAGGATCGAGACGGCGTTCCGCTCGGTGCCCTTCATCGTCGACGTCGACAACTCCTGGGGACAGCCGGCACGCCGGCTGCGCGCCACGATTTCCGCCGACGATGCGGAGTTCTTCCATGTCGAGGAAAACGACGTCTTCGACACGCTTGCCATCCTCAATGGGGGCAAGACCGTCGGCTATTCGCATCGCGGCGGTGGCCGCCAGCCGATCCCGATCCGCATCGAGCGGCCGAAGGGCGAAAGGACGCTCGACGAGCGCTTCCTGACAACGCCCATCCCGGCGAATGTCCTGCCTGGCGACCGCGGCGTGGTCGAACTTGGCGATGTCGTGCGGGTGACGCCGGAGCGCGCTTCGTTCCCGGTGTTCAGGCACAATGGCCGCGCTGCCGAAATGGTGACGGCCGAGCTTGCCGGCAGCTTCGAGGCGCCGCTTTACGGCATGCTCGCCGTCAGCAAGGCCATCGACGCACAGGACTGGACCGGACTGCAGAAGCCCGTGATCTCGTTGCATGGCCAGCCGGAGGATGAAAGCCGGCCGACGCTTTTATGGGACGGCGAATGGGAAGTCACCTGGGTGACCTTCCGCGACATGGGGGCGGCCTTCGGCGTCGCGCTGCTCGGCATCTACATCCTCGTCGTCGCCCAGTTCGGCTCGTTCAAGGTTCCCCTGGTGATCCTGACACCGATCCCGCTGACCTTCGTCGGCATCCTCGGCGGGCACTGGCTGTTCGGGGCGCCGTTCACGGCCACCTCGATGATCGGCTTCATCGCGCTGGCCGGCATCATCGTGCGCAATTCGATCCTGCTGGTCGACTTCATCCGCCACGCGGCGTCGCCCGACAGGCCGTTGAGCGAGGTGCTGATCGAGGCCGGCGCGATCCGGTTCAAGCCGATCCTGCTCACCGCGCTTGCCGCCATGATCGGCGCGGCGGTGATCCTGACCGACCCTATCTTCCAGGGGTTGGCGATCTCGCTGCTGTTCGGCCTGGCCTCCTCGACGCTGCTGACCGTGCTGGTTATTCCAGCGATCTACCGGGTGCTGCGCACGTGAACGGGAATAGAGCGGCCGGATTCTGACCTGGATCAACTCCGGGCTGCCTAACACAGGCTAGAACCTCCTGCACGGCACCCGCTGCACGGGCGCCGGAGCAGGTGGCACCATGTTCGAATACAGCGTTGAAGCCAGACGGACCGATGCACGAGGCAGCGTGGCCACGACCAAGAACGCCGCGCTTGTTCTCGACACCTGTCTCGATGGCAGGGCCGATGCCTTCAATCCAGCCGAACTGCTTCTCGCGGCGATTGCAGCCTGCATGATCAAGGGCATCGAGCGCGTCACGCCGATGCTCGATTTCAAGCTGCGCGGCGTCAAGGTTGCGTTGCATGCCGTTCGGCGCGACAGCCCGCCGGGCATTGCCTCGATCGACTACGAGCTTGTTGTCGACACCGATGAAACCGACCAGCGACTGGAGCTGTTGCACAAGAACGTCCGCAAGTACGGCACGATTTCCAATACAGTTGCGGCGGCCACGAAACTCGAAGGCACGATCAGGAGAAAAACATGAGCCGCCTGCATGTCGAAAATCACCAGGTGTCGCGCATCGGCTGGCTGCGCGCCGCCGTCCTGGGGGCCAATGACGGCATCGTCTCGACCGCGAGCCTGATCGTCGGCGTGGCGTCGGCCGCCGCGCCGGCCTCGCAGGTCCTGGTCGCCGGCATAGCCGGCCTGGTGGCAGGCGCCATGTCGATGGCGGCCGGCGAATATGTCTCGGTCAGCTCCCAGTCGGACACCGAGAATGCCGACCTCGCCCGCGAACGCCGGGAGCTCGAGACCCAGCCCGAATTCGAGCGCGAGGAGCTGGCGCAGATCTACGTCAAGCGCGGGCTGGCGACGGACCTGGCCCACCAGGTCGCCGACCAACTCATGGCCAGGGATGCGCTGGCCGCGCATGCCCATGACGAACTCGGCATTTCGGAAATGACCACGGCGCGGCCGATCCAGGCGGCGCTGACTTCGGCGGCGACCTTCAGCGTGGGCGCGGCAATGCCGCTGCTCATGGTGCTGGTGTCGCCGGCCTCAATGCTCGTACTGGCGGTCTCGCTTGCGTCCCTGCTCTTCCTTGCGCTGCTTGGCGCCATCGGCGCCAAGGCGGGCGGCGCCAACATCCTTCGTGCAATGTTGCGCGTGACGTTCTGGGGCGCCTTCGCCATGGCGCTCACCGCCGGCATCGGCGCGCTGGTCGGCACCGCGGTGTAGGCGGCCGGCCACCTGCCCGGCCGCCTGTGCCATCAGCCGCCGACCGCGGCCTTGGCGACATTGACGCCAAGATCGTACACCAGGATGCCGCCATAGTAGGCGGTGATCGTGACCAGCACGGAACCGGCGATTTCGATCGCCGGAATGGCGACGGCCATCGAGCCGATGCCGCGATTGCGCACCCACAGGCCCAGCCTTACGGCGCCCCAGATGAGGAACGCCAGCGCGGTGACGCCGCCCAGCCCCTCATGTGTTTCCGCCACCGGGCTGCTGAAGCCGCCCGATTCGGCAAAATCCAGCGCCAGCCCGCCAAGATACCAGGTCGCAACGGCAAACAGCCCGGCGGCCACCGCCAGGCCGGTCGAGATTGTGCCGGCGCCGCTGCGCACCGTCATGTCGTGGCGCCGCCAGAACCCGACGATGTCGACCAGCGTCACGGTCAGGATGATCACGATCGGAAAATGCACGAATATCGGGTGGATATGCTGAATGGGAACCATGCTGCTTCTAACCTTCTCTTGAAACGAATCGAAAATGCCCGTCGTCAACGGGCACCGGGCGCAACATAGCCCGGCGACGCAATCGCTCTCTTGATCCAGGACAAGGCCGCCGCGAGTGCCGGTCGCTTGCGATTCCCGCGCCTCCCATGCCATCTGTCCGATACAACGGACCGACCCGAAGCAGAATGGCAGCACGACCGACATCGCCCACAGCCAGGCCGCCAGGCGTCAGCCTCGTCAGGGCGCTGTCGAAGCTCGGCCTGTGCTCGCGCACGCGGGCCGAGGTGCTGATCGCGCAGGGCCGCGTGCGCGTCGGCGGCAAGGTGGTGCGCGATGCCGCGCTGCGCGTCGACCTGAACCGCGACCGCATCGTCGTCGACGGCGCGCCTGTCGTTGCCGAGCGCAAGGTCTATGTCATGCTCAACAAGCCGCGCGGGCTGGTCACCACCCGCGACGACCCGCAGCAGCGCGACACCGTCTATGCCTGTCTGCAAGGACTCGATTTGCCCTTCGTCTCGCCGGTCGGCCGCCTCGACAAGGCCAGCGAAGGCCTGCTCTTGATGACCAACGACACGCATTTCGCCAACCGGCTGATGGACCCGGCCTCGCATCTGCCCAAGACCTATCACGTCCAGGTCGGCATGGTGCCTGACGACGCGATGCTGCAAACGTTGCGCGCGGGCGTCACCATTGACGGCGAGACCCTGACCGCCAGTTCGATCGCGCTTTTGCGCAGCGGCGGCCGCACCGCCTGGCTGGAGATCGTGCTCGACGAGGGCCGCAACCGCCACATCCGCCGCCTGCTCGCCGCGCACGGCATCGAGGTCAAGCGCCTCATCCGCATCGCCATCGGCCGGCTGCCGCTGGGCGACCTCGCCAAGGGCACGGCGCGGCATTTGACGACGGAGGAGATGGCGCTGCTGGCGAGCTGAGCAAGCGTCCCGCCAGCCAGACCGCACGCGGCCAGGCTCATTTTTCCGTCCGGAATTTGCCTTAGTACGAGGAGATGGAACAGCGGCCCATCAAGCCTTGTTGGTGACCACATGCTTGGCGCGCCGACCACGCCGGCGCTTGCCATCGCCTCTTTCAATTTTGGGTTCTTGATGAAGGCCTGCGCTTCGGCGGCACTGGCGAAATCATGGGTCACGGTGATGTCGTTGGGGTTGTCCGCCGCCTGATAAACGGCCTCGGCCTTCACGCCGTTGGCCTTTTGAACCGGGGCGAACCCGTCATAGACTTTGCGCCAGGCCTTGTAGTCGGACACGGTATGTCTCACGAACAGTGTCGTCATATCCATTCCCTCCCAGGTTTCGTTGCGCCCAAGAGATCGGCAATGGGCCGTCCAGTTTATCGCTCCGATCATGTCCTTGGCAAACCGGCGAACGAATGAGAGCCGCCTGATCTGCGCCCGCGAAAGATTTTTGCTTTCCCACCGATGATTTCCACCCGCCCGCGCTGTCCTCATCCATAGGCGCCGGAATTGTCCGGGCCGGAAAAGCGAGGTGATCCATGCGATCGTTACACGGTCAAAATGTCGTCGTGGTCGGAGGCAGCCGGGGTGTCGGCCGCTCGATCGTGGAAGCAGCGCTCGGCGAAGGCGCAAACGTGCTTGCCGTCGCCCGCGGCGCGGAAGCCCTGAAGGAGCTCTCCTGGGAAAAGTCCGAGGTCAGGACGCTGGCCGCCGACGCCACGCAGGACACGGCGCCTGACAGGGTGTTCGCCGCGCTGCAGCCGGACGTGCTGGTGATCTGCGCCGGCGCGTTTGCTCCGTCGGCCTCCATCCAGGCGGCAGGCGATCCAAGGCTTCTTCAGGACCGTATGAGGTAACTTCGCCGGCTGCCGTGCCGTCGCGACACTGGCCAACGGCCAGCCGGCGGTGGCGATCTACGCACGCCGCCATCAGGAGCCGGAATGGCGCGCGCAATCGCTGCACATCATCGAGCCGGCCGATGGCGCCATCGTATCGCTCACGGTCTATGTCGCCCCGCTCGGCCCCGGCCTGTTCGCCGCCTTCGGCCTGCCGCCAGTCTGGTCCGGGCCGGAAGCGTAGCCGCCGCTATCCTCTGCTGACGGAAAGCTGGCAGGAGGCCTGGCCTATAGGTCGGTCGGGAAGCCCAGTCGCGGCTTCAGCGATCAAGGAGCCAATGCATGAATTTCGTCTCTGTCCGCATCATCACCTCGGACGTTCAGCGCCTCGTGCACTTCTACGGCGAGATCACCGGCATGCCGGTGACGGTCTACACGGAGGACTTCGCCGAACTCGTGACGCCGGCCTGCACGCTGGCGATTGGCAGCACGCGCACGTTGATGCTGTTCGGCGGCGACATCGCCCGCCCCGCCGACAACCACACGGCTATCCTCGAATTCCGCGTCGGCGACGTCGATGCCGAATTCGCCCGGCTGTCGGACTTCATCAGGGACACGACCGTGCAGAAGCCGACTACCATGCCCTGGGGCAACCGCTCGCTGCTGTTCCGCGACCCCGACGGCAATCTGGTGAATTTCTTCACGCCGGTGACGGCGGAGGCGATCCGCAAGTTCGAGAAGTAGCCGCCCTACTTCCCGTTCCACTTGCGCACGACCGGCTCGCTGAGATCATGCTCGTAGCCGAGCACGCTGATGCTGGCCGTATCGAGCACGAACAGCGCGCCGCCTTCCGGCGGCAGGCCGAGCCAGCGGGCGGCGAGCACCCGCAGGAAATGCGCGCTGGAAAAGATCAGGATCGAGCTACCGGCTTCGCGAAGCTGGCTGACGATCCTGTCGGCGCGGGCGCCGACATCGGCCGCCGTTTCGCCTTGCGGACAGCCGTCGCGAAACACATTCCAGCCTGGCCGCTCGGCCAGGATTTCCTTGGTTGTCCGCCCCTCATAGGCGCCGTAGTCCCACTCCTGCAGGTCGTCGTTTCTGACGCTCCGGTCGCCAAAGCCGGCCAGCACGCTGGTGTTGTAGGCGCGCTGCGAGGGGCTCGACCAAACCGCCGAGAACGTCAGGCCCTTGAGCCGCTCCGCCACGCCCCGTGCGGCGGCCTCCCCGGCCGGCGTCAGCGGCATGTCGGTGCGGCCGGTATGCTGCCCCGAAAGGCTCCACGCCGTCTCGCCATGCCGGACCAGATGGATTTGCGGATACGCGCTGCTCATACGCTCGGCCCTTCATTGATGTCGGCCAAAGCTGTAGCGGTCGGCGCGAGAGAGCGAAAGACCCGGCGACCGTCACGGCACTTAAGCGCCGCTTCGCCACCTGCGTTTCGCAGATTGGGTGGGCGGCGGTCCTTCTGCATCACCGCTGCCTTACCAATCCGTAAGGTCCTTTGCCAACGAGTTTCACGAACCTGTCATGTCCACCCGCCTATCCTTGATCCATCGCGGGCTGCGAGACGAGGGACACTCCGATGAAAACACTATCTCTGGCGTTGGCTGCCGGCACGCTGACGGCGGCGTTGGCTGGCGCACTGTCTAATTCCAGCGCCATCGCCGCGCCCTACAAGCACGTACTGCTCATCAGCGTCGACGGGCTTCATGCGCTCGATCTGGCAAACTATGTCGCCGCAAATCCGAAAAGCTCGCTCGCCGCGCTTGTCGATACCGGGATTTTCTATCCGAATGCGCTCGCCAGCGCCCCGTCCGACTCGTTTCCTGGCCTTGTGGCACAGGTAACCGGCGGCACACCCAAATCGACGGGTGTGTTCTACGACGACAGCTACGACCGCACCTATTTCGCGCCGGCTTCGGACTGCAAGGGCGAGCCGGGTGCCGAGGTGGCCTTCGCCGAGAACATCGACGTCGATTCGACGCGCCTTGATGGTGGCGGCAAGCCGGGCGATTACCGCAGCCAGATCGACCCGGCAAAGCTGCCGATGACGCTGATCAACGGCAAATGCTCGGTGGTCTATCCGCATGATTTCGTGCGGGTCAACAACGTCTTCGAAATCGTGAAAGCGCATGGCGGCCGCACGGCCTGGTCCGACAAGCACCCCGCCTATGAATGGCTGAACGGACCTTCGGGCAAAGGGATCGATGACCTCTACGCGTTGGAACAGGACAGCTTGATTCCCGGCACCAAGATCAAGACGACGGGCAGCTTCAAGGCCGAGCGCGACTTTGATGAAGCGCGGGTCCAGGCGGTGATCAACGAAATCAAAGGCCTCGACAGCACCGGCTCGCATCCCGCGGCGGTTCCCACGCTTTTCGGCATGAATTTTCAGGCAGTGAGCGTGGGCCAGAAGCTTCCCAAGGCCGGTCCCGGCGACGAGGCCGGCCTGGTGGGCGGCTATCTGGACGCCGGCGGCACACCTGGCAATGGTCTCGCCGGGCAGCTCGCCTATGTAGATGGCGCTGTCGGCGAACTGATGGCCGCACTCAAGGACAACAAACTCGCCAATTCGACGCTGATCATACTTGCCTCGAAGCATGGCCAGTCACCCATCGACCCGGCGTCGTTCCAGCCACTGGACGATGATCCCTATACGAAGACACCGGGCTATGCCTTCCACATCGCCGACGACGCCGCGCTGATCTGGCTCAAGCCGCAAGACAGGGTCAAAAACCTCGCGGCCGCGCAGGATTATCTCGAGAAATCGAGCAAGGCTGAAGGTATCGCCCAGATCCAGCCGCCGAATGCCCTTGCTCTCGCCTATCAGGATCCGGCCACCGACAGCCGTACGCCGGACTTCATAGCCACGGTCAATCCGGGTGTGGTCTACACATCCGGCTCGAAGATTGCCGAGCACGGTGGCGCCAATGTGAACGATCGCAACGTGGCGCTTCTCATCAGCGGTCCTTCGCTCACGCCGAGGTCGGTGCCAGCTCTGGTGCAGACGACGCAGGTAGCTCCCACCATCCTGCGGGCTCTTGGCTATGACGCCAACGAACTCCAGGCTGTGAAGCTCGAAGGCACCCAGGAGCTGCCGGCGGCACCGTTCTAAGCCGAGGGATCATACCGCTTCGCGATTGGCTCGCCGGGCATGCTCGGCGGGCTGCCCAGCGCCTGCGGCAGGCCACCTTGCAGTGCTGCCATCGTCATCATGATCGGCTGGAACGCGGATGCAGGCCCGGTAAGGCGTTCAGCTCCGCAGCAACAGGCTGACGGATTCGCTGACACAACGCGCGATTTCGACCTCGCGGCGCTGACGCTTGCGTATTTGCGCCCGCTTGTTCGGCTTGTAGTCGGCTGGATCGCGTTGAGCCTTCACCAGCGGCAAGGCATATATCGTCCGACGTATTGGCTTGCCGCCGGACTCCACCCAGAAGCTGTCGTAGTCGGCGGTGATGCGGCGGCGCAGAGCATAGTCCCTCGAAAAGACGTGGCCCGCGTTTGATGCCGCGACAAGGCCACGCAGTTTGAGTGAAGACGCCAAATTCTGGGCGACCAGGAGCAGCAGGGTTTTCGGCCGCAGACCGTCCATGGCTTTGGTCAATACCCGGGAATCCTCGAGACCTTGCACACCGGTCGACGTCGACTTCAGAGCGCCGATATAGAGAACCCTGCCGCCGCGACCGAGTTGTAGAAGCGACCGGTCCACGATCGCGAGCCCCATTTCGATGAGGGGCCGTCCTTCCAGGCGCAGGAGAAGGCGCCATTCGCCCTCTCGGTACAAACCTGCCTGACCCGTCAGTTCCACAGTGACTTCACCGGCAACGGTCGACATTGCCAGGAGACGACGACCGCGCGTGTGACTTTCGACCAGGGCGGCGTCGGTCAAGAGACGCGCCGCCGTGGTGTAGTGACCAACGACGGCGGCACGACGATGGATGCGCATCAGGTTGGCGGCCAGATACGGCCGGACAGGCTTCAGCGCAATGTCGGGATATTGAGCAAGGATCGCGGTAAACGGCTCGACACCGAGGGCCGACCGAATGGCGGCGATGTCGTGCCGGAACATCCACCGAAGCGCCGCCCATTTGCTTTCATGCACCCATTTGTTCAGCTTGCGCCGAAACTTGGAGGGCGACCGTTTTACTGGACCTCTTGGCGGTGATGGCCGCGCAGCGCCCATGGCAGTCGTCATTTGCTGTATTCTCGGTCGGACGTATCAGTCAAAGGCAACGGATGATCTCAATGTTGGGTATCGTAACTTACCGCCGCCTCGCCGCGAATATACAAATTCGTAAGGTAGACACTAAGGGTCGCGATTGGTCTTCCGTGCCACATTCCGCTCTTCGTCGCAATTCCTCGGTCGCGGCGCGACCGAGCCAAGGCCAACGCCGGACGATCGCCGCGGCGCGCGCCCTCGCCTGGCCTTGATCCACATGAGGCTGGCCCTGTGAGCAGGCCGGCGGCGCAACTATATCAGGAGGAGCCGCAACAAGGCTCCCGCCACCCCAAGGGCGCCGCCCTTGCACAACAGGTCAGATCATGTACAAACATCTGCTCATCGCCACCGACGGATCCGAACTGGCCGACAAGGGCGTTGCCCATGGCCTCACGCTGGCAAAAGGCATCGGCGCCGCCGTCACCTTCGTCACCGTCTCGGAACCGTTCCCCATCTTCGCCTGGGGCGGCGCCATGGCCGGCTATGCGGCGGGCGACGAACTGGCCGTCTACCAGGAAGAGGCGCGCAAATACGGCAAGGAGGTTCTGGCCAAGTGCAAGGCTTCAGCCGATGCTGCCGGCGTGTCCGCCAAGCTTGTGCATGTCGAGGACAAACGGCCCGCCGAGGCGATCCTGGAACTGTCGCAGGCGCAAGGCTGCGACCTGATCGTCATGGCCTCGCATGGCCGCCGCGGATTGGGCAAGCTGCTTCTCGGCAGCCAGACGGCGGAAGTGCTGTCCTACACCGCGGTCCCGGTGCTGGTCGTTCGCTGACCCCGAGAGCCGGGACCGGCTTTCGGAATCGTGCTCAAATAAACCGCCAGGACGTTCCCGGCGCGGACGTCATGCGCCAAGATTCGTTCGCCCCGGAGGACAATGACGAATGGCGCATGAGGATCGCACCAGGGTAATCCCGGGGAGAACGCCGGAATCGGCGGCCATGCTGGCCGACGTCAAGCGGGCGATGGCGATCACCGCCCGCCTCAACCGCCTGACGTTCAACGATGCGGACGAGGTCCGCGTCCTGTTCAGCGAGCTCATAGGCAGGCAAGTTGACGACAGTTTCCTACTGATCCCGCCCTTTTACGCGACTGGCGGCGCCGGGACCCGCGTGGGGCGCAATGTCTTCATCAATCAGAACTGCACCTTTTATGATCTTGGCGGGCTCGACATTGCCGACGATGTGCTGATCGGGCCGAATGTCAGCCTCATCACGTCAGGCCATCCGCTCGAGCCGTCGCGGCGCCGCGCCTTCACCACGGCAAAGCCGATCGTCATCGAACGCAACGTCTGGATCGCCGCCGGCGCGACGGTCATCGGCGGCGTGACCATCGGCGAAAACGCCGTCGTCGCGGCGGGCTCGGTGGTCACGAGGGACGTTCCCGCGAACACGCTTGTCGGCGGCAACCCGGCGCGGGTTGTCAGGTCGATTGCCGAGTGAGGCCAACCTCACAACAGCGCCTCCAGCGCCAGATACCCCCCCAGCATCAGCAGCCCCACGAAGAACACCCTGCGAAACGTCTCGACGCTCATCTTCTGGCGCAGCGCCTGGCCGATGAACATGCCGGCCAGCGCCGGCAGCAGCGCCAGGATCGAGCCCGTCAGCTGCGTCGTCGGCGATGCCAGCGCGCCCGTCCAGCACAGGCCGATGGCAAGGGCTGCCGTCGAGACGGTGAAGGACAGGCCTAGCGCCTGGATGAGATCGTCCTTCTCCAGCCGCAGCGATTGCAGATAGGGCACCGCCGGGATGACGAAGACGCCGGTGGCGCCGGTGACCAGCCCGGTCGCAACGCCGGCCAGCGGTGACATCAAGGCCTCGTGGCGCGCCGGCATGGTGAAGCCAGGCCTGAGCAGGCCAAGGATGGCGTAAAGAACCAGCGCCGCGCCGAGCCCTGCCGAGGCCGCGCCCGCATGCACGCCGGTGAGCACCCCTGCCCCGGCGACGGTGCCCAGCATGATGCCGGCCATCATCGTCCACAGCCGCCTGCACAGGCCGGCGAAGGCGGGGCCGGTGAACAACTGCCAGAGGTTGGTGACCAACGACGGAATCAGGAGCAAGGCGGCGGCCTCGGCCGGCGGCATCGTCACCGCCAGCAGGCCCATCGCCACGGTCGGCAGGCCCATGCCGACGACCCCTTTGACGAAACCGGCGGCGAGGAAGACAGCGCCGACCCAGGCGATGATGCCGGCGCTCAGCATGCCACCGGATCAATCATGCAGCAGCATGTCCGCCGCATCGGCATCCGGTCTTGCCGGCGCGGCATCGTGATTGGCCGCCGTCGTGCATCCCCGCGGGCCAGGTTGTGCCTGCGCCATGGCAAGCGAGGCCACGGCGACCGCAAGCGCGATCGCCATGCCTTCAAGAATACCGAGCCGGCCTGTCGTTCTTTCACTCATCGCAAATCTCCACCGCGAAAGATTTGACGGACATCCGGCCCGCGCACAATGTGGAAGTTGCGCTGTCAGCCTTCGGCCAAGGCGAAGGCTGAAGCCGACAACGCGCCTCGCAGGAGCAAAGAATGCGCTTCGATCTCACCGATCTCCGGCTGTTCCTGCTGGTGGCAGAGCGCGGCAGCATCACCCATGGCGCCGAGCTTGCCGGGTTGGCGCTGGCTTCGGCCAGCGCCCGCATCAAGGGCATGGAGGAACGGCTCGGCGCGCCGCTTCTGGAGCGCCGCCGCCGTGGCGTGGTACCGACGGCCGCCGGCCAGGCACTGCTGCACCATGCGCGCGCCATCCAGAACCAGATCGAGGCGATGGCCGGCGACCTCGGCGCCTATGCCGGCGGCCTGCGCGCCCGCGTGCGGCTGATGCCAACACCGCCGCCACGGCCGAGCTTTTGCGCGACAGCCTGCCGGCCTTCCTGGTGGCGCATCCCGGCATCGACATCGATCTCGACGAGCGCCCCAGCCACGAGATCGCCGAGGCGGTGGCCAGCGGCGCCGCCGATCTCGGCATCGCCGCGACCTGGGCCGGGCTTTCGCATCTCGAACAGAAACCGTTCTTCATCGACCGGCTGGTGGTGATCGCCGCGCGGAGCTGGCCGGGGCTTGCCGGCCTGCATAGCGTCAGCCTCGCCGACATTCTGGGCGAATCCCTCGTCGGCCTCAGCCTCGGCCACGCCCTGCAGGAGCACATCACCCGTCAGGCCGCCCGGCTCGGCGGCCATCTGCACATCCGCATCCGCGTGCCCGGCTCGACAATGTCTGCCGGCTGGTCGCGCAAGGCGCCGGCATCGCAATCGTGCCGGAGAGTGCCGCCCGCCGTTCGGCCCGCATGCTGCGCAGCCTGCGGCTGACCGACGACTGGGCGACGCGCCAGCTCAATTTGTGCGCCCGCCGCTTCGAAGAATTGACCCCACAGGCAAAGCTTCTGGCCGCGGCTCTGGCCTGAGCCTGACAGCCCTGACAACAAGCAGTCGCGAGCGTGCGCCGGCCGGCGTACGGCGCCATCCCTGTTGAAAACAACGCCTTGCTTTTCTAAAATTCATGACATAGCCTGCTTTCATATAGGCAAAAAAGTTGCCGATATTTTTTCTCTTTATGAAAGACGGGCATTTTGCGGGAACATCTCGATCTGACCGATCGGCGGCTGGTCAAGCAGCTGTCGCAGGACGCGCAGCCGGGCATCAACCGGCTCGCCGAGACATTGGCGATTTCGGTGCCGACGGTGCGCTCGCGGCTGCGCAACCTGCTCGACCGCAACCTGCTCAAGATCGTCGGGCTGCTGAACCTCACCGAGCGGCCCGAACTGATCTCGGCCATTGTCGGCATCAACGCCCAGGGGCGCGGCCGGGCCCGCGAACTGGCGCAGCGCATTTCGGAACTGCCTTTCGTCAACTCGGCTTCGGTGGTCACCGGGCGCTTCGACATCATCGTCGACGTGACGGTGGCCGGTGACGTCGCCGATCTCTACCGCGTCACCAGCGAACTGATCCCCGGCGCCGGCGAGCCGGGCGAGGTCGTGCGCAGCGAGACCTTCGTCGTCATGGCGTCCTGCAACAAATGGGTCAGCCTGCCGGAAGGCTGCTGGTCTGACGACCGCAAGGAGCCGGCATGAAGATCGCTGTTCTCGGCGGCCTCGGCCTGCAAGGCCGGGCGGCCATCGCCGATCTCGTCGCCAGCGGTGTCGAGGAGGTGATCTGCGTCGATAACGCGCCGGATGGCGCGGCCCGGCTGGCTGATCTGACCGACCTTTCCCGCGTGCGTTTCTTGATGCCTGAAGGCGCGATCGGACCGGCGCTTGCCGATGTGCTGGCTGAAGCCGACGCCGTCATCGATTTGCTGCCGCAGCCGCTGATGCGCGAGGCAGTTCAGGCCGCCATCGCGACCCGCACGCCGCTGGTCACCACCAATTACGGCAAGGCCATCGCCGACCTGGCGCCGGCAGCCGAACGGGCCGGCGTTTCGATCATGACCGAATGCGGGCTCGACCCCGGCATCGACCTCGTGCTCTACGCCCGCGCCGCAAAGCAGTTCGACACGATCACATCAATCGATTCCTATTGCGGCGGCATCCCCGAGCCGAAGGCGATGGCCAAGCCGCTCTGCTACAAGGTGAGCTGGAACTTCGACATGGTCCTGGTCAGCCAGAACCGCGACAGCGTGATGATCGAGGACGGCAAGCGCGTCGAAGTACCCGCCGCCCGCCAGCACGACAGCCCTTTCATCCACGAGATCGAAGTCGCCGGCCTCGGCCGGCTGGAAGCCTTCCCCAATGGCGATGCGCTGCACTATGTCGAGATGCTTCCCGCGGCCAAAGGGCTGCGCCGCTCCGGCCGCTACACGCTGCGCTGGCCGGGATGGTCGGCCTTCTGGGCGCCGCTGAAGGAGCTTGGCTTCCTCTCCGAGGACAAGGTGCCCGGCACCTCCAGCAGCCCGCGCGAATTCCTCGGCCGGCTGCTCGGCCCCCAACTGCAATACGGCCCCGGCGAGAAGGACCTTTGCGTGATGCGCAATGTCTTTTCCGGCCTCGAAGGCGGCCGCGCCAAGACCGTGACATCCGATTTGATCATCGAGCGCGACCTGGCGTCGGGCCTGTTCGGCATGAGCCTCGGCGTCGGCTACCCCGCCAGCATCGTGGCGCAGATGCTCGCGCGGCGCGAGATCACCACGCCAGGCCTTTTGAACCCGCTGCTCGACGTGCCTGACGAACCCTTCTTCGACGAATTGGCCAAACGCGGCATCAAAATTGCCGAAACGGTGGCCTGGAACTGAGGATTTTCGAACGGCCCGCCGGCAAACGGCGCCGCCGCTCAAAAAAGAGCCCAAGGGTATCCGCGGGCAAACAACAACAGGGAGGAATGCCAGAATGAAGATTGCCAGACTTTTCATCGCCGGACTTGCGCTCGCGGGCTTGACCGCCGCCGCCAGCGCCGGAACGCTGGACGAGATCACCAAGCGCGGCGAATTGCGCGTCGCCGTACAGACGCAAGGCCCGCCCTTCTCGCTGGTCGGCGCCAATGGCGAACGCACCGGCAGTTCGGTCGAACTCGCCGAGCTGATGGCCAAGGAAATGGGTGTGAAGATCACCTTCCTCGACTTCGACTGGGACGGCCTGATCCCCGCGCTCTTGTCGGGCAAGGCCGATCTCCTGGTCGCCGACATGACGCCGACGCTGGCGCGCGGCATGAAGGTCGCCTTCACCACGCCCTACATGTACACGGGCAGCACCGTCTTCACCAAGGCCGACAGCAAGTTCAAGACCACCGGGGACTGCAAGGCCAAGGGTACCAAGATCGCCGTGCTGCTTGGCGCCACCGGTGAGAAGGAAGCCAAGGCCGCCTTCCCCGATGCCGACATCAAGAGCTACAAGGGCGGCGGCCCGCTGCTGCTCGACGCCGTCAACAACGGCCAGGCCGATTGCGGCGTCAACGACGTCTCGGCGGTCAAGGGCCAGTCGACCGCCTATCCCGCCGGCACCTTCACCATCATGCCGGACCTTTTGTCGAAGGAGCCGCTTGCCTTCGCCACGCGCTATGACGAGCCGGACTTGCTTGTCTGGATGAACCTGTTCCTCAACCAGGTCACCATCGACGGACGCCTGCAGAAGAACCTCGACTACTGGGTCAATTCCGACGCCTGGAAGAAAGACCACTGAGGAATTAGGGACCAGTGAGTAGGCAGTAGGGAATGGTGAATAGCCATTCGACACACTTCCCTACTGCCTACTGCCTACTGCCTACTGCCTACTGCCTACTCACTACTCACACCGCCGCGCGCTCATGCTCGAAAATTTCAGTTTCCGCACTATCGTCGAATATTTGCCTCTGTTCGGGCAGGGCCTGGTCACGACCGTCTGGCTGTCGGCGCTGTCCTTTGTCGGCGCGCTCGTCGTCGGCATCGTGCTGTGCGCCATGAATTTACAGCGCGGCTGGCTGTTTCGCGCGCCGGCCAAGGCCTATATCGACGCCGTGCGCGCCACGCCCCTGCTGGCACAGCTCTATTTCCTCTATTTCGGCCTGCCCCGGGTCGGCTTCGTGTTGCCGGAACTGGTCGTCGGCATCCTCGCTCTGTCATTGAACAGCGGCGCCTATATCGCTGAAATCATTCGGGCCGGCATCCTGTCGATCCCGCGCGGCCAGGTCGAGGCCAGCGTCGCCTCGGGCATGACCTATGCCCAGCGCATGCGCCTGGTCGTCCTGCCGCAAGCCTTCAAGGTGACGATCCCGCCGCTGCTCGGCCAGGCCATCGTGCTGGTCAAGGATTCCGCGCTGCTGTCGCTGATCTCGGTCGCCGAGCTGACGCGCGCCGGGCAGCTGCTCGCCTCCGACCGCTTCATGCCGGCTGAAGGCTTTCTCACCATCGCCGCCTTCTATCTGCTGCTCTACTACGGCCTCAAAGGGCTGGCCGTCGTCTCCAGCCGCTGGCTCGGCTCGGCGGGGGCGCGCGCATGATCTGGCAACAATTCCTCAGCCTCGCAGGTTCTTATCCGCTGGCGCTGCGCGGCCTCGGCATGACCGTGGTGCTGTCGCTGATCAGCCTGGTGCTTGGCACATTGCTCGGCTTCGGTCTCGGCATCTTGCGCACCGGCGGCAACCGGCTGATCTCAGGCGTCATCGGCGCCTGGGTCGACCTTATCAGGGGCACGCCGTTCCTGGTGCAGATCTTCCTGATATTCTTCATCCTGCCGGAGTTCGGCATCGAGCTCGACGCCTTCACCGCCGGCATCATCGCGCTGACCAACCTTGCCGCCTGCTTCATCTGCGAGATCGTCGCCGCCGGCATCCGTTCGGTGCCGACGGGCCAGGTGGAGGCAGCACTCGCATCCGGCCTGTCGCGCTGGCAGCGCATGCGCCAGGTGGTGCTGCCGCAGGCGATGCGCATCGTGCTGCCGCCGCTGGTCGGGCAATATGTGCTCTTGATCAAGGATTCTTCCGTCGTCTCGGCCATCGGCCTGACCGACCTCACCCGCGTCGGCTGGCTGGTGGTGCAGCGCGTGCCGAACGGGCTGCTGGTCTTCCTCCTCGTCGGCGTCGGCTATTTCATCGTCTGCTATCCCCTGATCATGCTGGCCCGCCGGCTCGAGCGACGCATGGGCGCGGCGCATGGCGAGGTGCAGCTGTGACAGCGAACCCCAAAGGGCCGGCCAATATGACCCAACCAAATCCGACCAAAACCGGCATGATCGACTTTCGCGGCGTCAACAAATGGTTCGGCGCGCTCAACGTGTTGAAGGACATCACGCTGAGCGTAAAACCGCGCGAAGTGGTCGTCGTCTGCGGCCCGAGCGGCTCGGGCAAGAGCACGCTGATCCGCTGCATCAACGGGCTGGAGACGATCAGGGATGGCGACCTCGTCGTCGACGGCCAGCGTGTCGGCGACCCAGCCACCAACATGACGCAGCTGCGCACCGAGATCGGCTTCGTCTTCCAGTCCTTCAACCTCTATCCGCACAAGACCGCGCTCGAAAACGTCACGCTGGCCCCCATCCACGTCCGCAAGATCCCGCGTGCCGAGGCCGAACATGCCGGGCGCGAGCTGCTGGCCAAGGTCGGGCTGGCCGACAAGGTCAACGCCTATCCGGCGCAGCTCTCCGGCGGCCAGCAGCAGCGCGTGGCGATCGCGCGTTGCCTCGGCATGCGGCCGAAAATCATGCTGTTCGACGAACCGACTTCCGCCCTCGACCCCGAAATGATCTCGGAAGTGCTCGACGTCATGGTGGCGGTCGCCGAGGAAGGCATGACCATGATGGTGGTGACGCATGAGATGGGTTTTGCCCGCAAGGTCGCGCAGCGCGTCGTGTTCATGGACGCCGGCGCCATCGTCGAAAGCGGCACGCCCGACGAGTTCTTTTCACACCCCAAAACCGACCGCAGCCGCGCCTTCCTGAGCAAGATTCTCAGGCATTGAAGGGCGGTGACCGTTTGCGTTGCGGCGCAACGGATCTGTACGCCGTTCGGTTCGCTGCACCGGGCGACCGGCTGCCCCCCCGCCACAGGCGAAAGGGCAACCGTCCCGGATGGCCTGTTCAGGCCGCCGTCGGGTAATCCGTATAGCCCCTGGCATCGCCGCCATAGAACGTCGCCTTGTCGGGGGCGTTCAGTTCGGCGTTTCGCTTGAGGCGGCTGACGAGATCTGGATTGGCGATGAACAGCTTGCCGAACGCGACCAGGTCGGCATAGCCGTCCCCGACGGCCTTTTCGGCCAGTTCCTTGTCGTAGCCATTGTTCACCAGCCAGGCGCCAGCGCCGCCGGCCTTGCGATAGGCGGCCTTGAGCTCGTTGTAGTCGAACGGCCTGTCGCCCTGGCTGAAGTCGCGCGCGCCACCGGTCGCGCCTTCGACGATGTGGATATAGGCAAGGCCGCGACCGCCCAGGCCCGCCACCACATGGTTGAACAGCGGCTGCGGATCGCTATCCGAAGCGTCGTTGGCGGGTGTCACTGGTGACAGCCTGATCCCGGTCCTGCCGGCGCCGACGGCGCCCGCGACCGCGTCGACCACCTCGAACAGGAAGCGAGACCGGTTCTCGATCGACCCGCCATACGCGTCGCTGCGATGGTTGGTGCCCGAACGCAGGAACTGGTCGATGAGATATCCGTTGGCGCCATGGATCTCGACGCCATCAAAACCCGCTACCTCGATCGCCGCCTTGGCGGCGCGGCGGAAATCATCGACGATGCCGGGGAGTTCGGCCACTTCGAGCGCGCGCGGCTCGGAGGTGTCGGCGAACTCGCCGCTGCCATCCGGCTTGACCAGGAACGTCTTGGATTTTGCCCTGATCGCCGACGGCGCCACCGGCTTGCCGCCGCCGGGCTGCAAGGTGTCATGCGAGATGCGTCCGACATGCCAGAGCTGGACCACGATCTTGCCGCCGCCCTTGTGGACGGCGTCCGTGACGCGCTTCCAGCCGGCCAGTTGATCCGCGCCATAGAGGCCGGGCACATTGGCGTAGCCCTGGCCCTGATGGCTGATGGCGGTGGCTTCCGTCACGATCAGGCCAGCCGTGGCGCGCTGGCTGTAATAGGTCACCGAGAGGTCGCCGGGCACCGCATTGGGGGAGCGGTTGCGCGTCAGCGGCGCCATGACGATGCGGTTCGCCAGCGTCAGGTCGCCGGCCCGCAACGGATCAAAGAGGCTAGTCATGAGAAATGCCTTTCATGCATTCTGGGGGGATCGGGGGGAGGATCGTCAGAGATCGGACAAGGCGGCCTGAAAGGCGGCGATGGTTTCTTCGTTGCGTTTGTAGAACACCCATTGGCCGACCCGTCGCGTGGTGACGAGGTCGGCCGACGCCAGCGTCGCCAGATGCGCCGAGACGCTGGACTGCGCCAGGCCGCGATGGTCGAACTGGCTGGCGCAGACGCCCATCTCGAGCGGATGCGCCTGCGCGGCGAAGTGCCGTTCAGGCTCCTTCAACCACGCCAGGACATCGCGTCGAAACGGATGCGCCAGTGCCTTCAATATGATGTCGCGGTCCATCTTCACCTCGCATCGATCTCTCTCGAGATATAGATCGGGTAGAGCCGATATGGCAGGAAATCCATGCCATTTTCGAAGGCGATCGGAGCAAGTTGATCCCTGGACACGGCACGAAACCGGAAATGATGCCGCCGGGCGCCGGCCTCCGAACTGCGCCGCTGTCCCGTCAGGTCACCGCCAGAACCTTGCCCGTATCGTGCTGGCGCACGAAATCCACGCGCCTGCCGTCCCAGTGGTAGGAGTAATGCCGGCCTTGCACAGGCACGGGGATGACGTCGGGCCAGAAAATGCCGATGCATTGGCCCTCGGGCATGCGCACACTGTTCCAGACAAGCCCGTCGCTGCCCCCTGCCCGCAGCGCCCGCCCCTCCGCCTGCGAGGCGGTGTAGTCGTCCGGGTCGAGCACGCCCGGCACGGCGTTGACGTCGTCGAGGTCGCGGTCGACGCTACCGATCAGCACGCGGAAGTCAGCCGTCCAGCCCGGATCCTCATTGGTGGCGCGCATGAAGTTCTGGTGATGGTGGATGGTCTCGGCCAGCGCCACATCCTCGCTGTCGCCGGCATAATAGAGGCCGTAGCTGCCATCCGAGAAACGCCCGGGCCGCAGCGTCGAACAATGCACGAAGGGCGCCATGACGAAGCTGGCGCCGGGGCCGGACACCCGTCTTGCCGCCGCGACCTTGCCGAGGTCGCCGATCTCCAGCCTTATGCGCGGGTTGGTCTTCTCCTCGACGGAAGCCAACGCCTCCCAGTCGCGCGGATCGGCAATGTCCTCGAACAGGTCGATCGGCGGATGGATGGAGCGGATGATGCGAAACGTCTGGGGCCAGTGGACGCGGCGCCTGACCGCGAACCCACTCACCATGCACCACGCTCCGCATCGAGCCATTCGCGCATGGCGGCAAGATCGGAGATTTCACCGCGCAGCATCAGGTCGAGCGCCGACTGGCCGCCGAACGTGGCATTGGGCTTGCGGATCCAGGCATAGCCGCGCGCCGGCTCGGTGAAGAGATAGCGCAGGCCCTTATGGATGCCCATCAGATGCGCCATGCGGGTGCGCAGGTCGCGGTCGATCCGGCCGATGCCGCCTTCCTTCCAACGAGCCCAGGTACGCGCCGACATGCCGCCGAGCAGGATGCAGGCCTCGAGGTCCGTGAGCTTCCACGCCTTGAACAGATTGACCGTGGTGCGCGCCAGGGCGCCGGCCTCTTCATCGGAAATGGCCGACCCGACCGTGGCCGGCGTGGTGACGATGGACTGAAGCTGCATGTTGCTCACCCTGCTATTGGCAGAGATATAGCATGTATTTGCCAATTGGCAAGAAGCGCTGAAAATCGGGCCTCTGGAATGGCAGCGTCGCGAGGCAAGAGTCCGCACCGCTCCTTTGCACAATCCCAGGCGGAAAAAGGCGGATCGACCTAGTTTACGCGCTGTACCCGTTACATTCATTTAAGCCCCAAGAAGATCCATGTTACCCCAGGTGAGCTTGGAGCCATGAAGCGTAACCTTGATTACTGCCCTTATGTCGTGTGGCTTATCGGAAATCAGCAAGCGATCCGTTGTAACATTGACGTTCGCAATCAAGGCATCGTCCTCCAGCAGACAATAAAGTGGGCTTTCATCGCCTTCGGTTGCGGATCCAAGTGAATTGATCTGGTCTAAGGGAGGCACTCGGAGGGCATCAAACAACGTCTTCAGGCGGTTATCGATATCACCGCCGTGCCCTATAAGATGTCCAGGGGGCTCAGTTCGCATAAACAAGATATCAAGCGAGCAATATAGCGCAGCTTTGCTAGTTACGAGGGGGACGAATTCCTTTGAGCCACGTTGCTCGAGAACAGCGATTTCTCCCTGCACAGGAGGCGTTGTCCTGATCCATTCTTTGTGGCCCGATAGGGGGAACTGGTCCCACAGCCGCTTCATCTGGGGGTGGACATGCCTGCGCAAAGCATGAATCTCGGCTAGAGATGTCTGTTTGCGAGGTTTGATCGGCTCGTCTATCCATAGTCGAAAATGCATTCAACTACCCTCTGCATAATTTGGACGAGTTACACCCCGCCTGACTACTCCCGCACCCGTCCCTGTTTCGACCACACGGATAGGATCACGGAATTTAAGGAAGGACGGCCAACCCGCGGGGATAGGATGACGACTAGATGAGTGAACAATGGTGCGTTTTGCGCCCCGAGCCTCTTCGGCCGTCCTAGCCCGACGAAACGTATTCTCGGCCACCTCAATCAGCTCCTCTACGACTGACCAGGCAGCGATACGGCTCGCTTCATCTTCTCGAAACTGAGCCGCTATTTTGGAGGCCATCGCCATGTCGCTGAAGTACAAATTGGCTGAGCAATTGAGAATCTGAAACCTGTTGACGTGGGCGACATCTGCGGCTTTCTTCAAACGCACAACGCCTCCGTTTTTTTCAGGGATTGTATAGCAACCACCGTCGTACGCTAGAAAAAGCAGTCTAGGAGATATAGGCAAGGCAATGATCGCCCCAGCATTTGAAAGGCCGAAATCCGTCGCGCCTAACTTCTGTATATAATATCGGTTGGTGCTTATAGACGGATCATCTGAGGTAACAAATTCTAACTCTGTCTCATTTCTGACAACCACTGTTTTGAGGTCATCCAGCACATCTCTACGGTCCCGGTAGGCAACCATAGTGAGCTGGACAAGCTCCAAACGCGACATTGGCTTCCATCGCTGAGCCTGCCGCTCCTCGCCACGAAAGATAATGTCCTCGTTCATTTGTTGCATTTGATGGACCCGGCGCACAGCGTTGTCCGTGCGAAGGCGCTGCAGGAAGGCGAAATTTAGCAATGAGAATAATTCTGCATCTTCGCTTGCGCCATTTCGCGCCTCAATATTCCGTATAGTTGAGGCATACAAACCTTCTATTTCTTGAAAAGCTTTCTCCACATCAAGGTCGTGTCCATAGAAGTAATCTTTTGAACACTGCCCTGAAGCTGATGCCTCTTCAATTATTTTACCTGAGCTAACATTATAAAGATTCAGGCATGCGCCCTCACCATTTAGCGTGAACGGCCTGAGATGACACCTTGGGACATAATGCTGATTCTTGTTCTGAGCCATGGCCGTTCATCTACCACGGCAGACGAATGCTGATGAAGTCGTTGCGGAATATCGGGAGCTGTAGACAGCTCGGTATCACCGCTGGACTGCGGGCACCGGTTCCAAACAACAAGGGCTCGGCCAAGACCGCGCCCTTTCTTGTCCATCAGCGCCGACGCTTGCCGGCCGCACATAGCAGAGGCTTACTCCGCCGCCTCATACCCCGCGATGCCCTTGATCTCGAGGAAATCCTCGAGCCCGTATTCGGCATATTCGCGGCCATTGCCCGACTGCTTGTAGCCGCCGAAGGGCAGGCCGGCATCCCAGGTCGGGTAGTTGATGTAGACATTGCCCGACCGCATGCGGGCCGCCACGTCGCGGGCCTTCTGGATGTCCTTGGCCTGGATGTAGGAGGCAAGGCCGTAGACGGTGTCGTTGGCCTGTTCGACCGCCTGTTCGACCGTGTCGTAGGGCAGGATCGCCAGCACCGGCCCGAAGATTTCCTCGCGCGCGATACGCATGTCGTGGGTGACGTCGGCGAACACCGTCGGCCTGACATAGTAGCCGCGGTTGAGTTCGGCCGGGCGGCCGGGGCCGCCGGCGACCAGCGTCGCCCCCTCGTCGATGCCGGCCTGGATCAGGTCCTGGATCTTGTCGAACTGCAGCTGGCTGACGACGGGGCCAAGCTTGGTGTTGGCGCCGTCGGCCGGACCGACCACGAACTTCTCCGCCGCCGCCTTGGCGTAACCGGCGGCCTCGTCATGGCGGTCGCGCGGCACGAACATGCGGGTGGGTGCATTGCAGGACTGGCCGCTATTGCCGAAGCAGCCGGCGACGCCCTTGGTTACGGCGCGGGCGAGGTCGACATCCGGGAACAGGATGTTGGCCGACTTGCCGCCCAGTTCCTGGTGCACGCGCTTGACCGTGTCGGCGGCGGCCTTGGCCACCAATATGCCGGCCCGCGTCGAGCCGGTGAACGACATCATGTCGACGTCGGGGTGGCTGGACAGCGCCTGGCCGACGCCGGGACCGTCGCCGTTGACGAGGTTGAACACGCCCTTCGGCACGCCGGCCTCGTCGATGATCTCGGCGAAGATGATGGCGTCGAGCGGCGCGATTTCCGACGGCTTCAGCACCATGGTGCAGCCGGCGGCAAGTGCCGGCCCGACCTTGCAGGTGATCTGGTTCAGCGGCCAGTTCCACGGCGTGATCAGGCCGGCGACGCCGATCGGTTCCTTGACGATCAGCGAGGAACCCTTGACGTGGCGAAACTGGAAGGTCTTCAGCGTCTCCGCCATCTTCTCCAGATGCGCCAGGCCGACGCCGACCTGGCTGTCGAGTGCCATCTGGCGCGGCGCGCCCATCTCGCGCGACACGGCGAGTGCCAGGTCCTTGGAGCGCTTCTTGTAGACCTCGATGACGCGGTTCAGGATGTCGAGGCGCTCTTCCACCGAGGTGAAGCCGAACGAATTGAAGGCGCGCTTGGCGGCGGCCACGGCCTTGTCGACATCGGCCTTGGAGCCGAGCGAGATCCGCGCGAAAACATCCTCATTCGACGGGTCGATGACATCGAGCGTATTGGGCACGACAGGATCGACCCACGCGCCGTCGATATAGAACTGCAGATTGTGTGACATGGTTTTCTCCTTGGGGGCGCCGCAGGGCCATTCCGACCGTGATATCCAGCTAGAAATAACGATGCGCAAACCGCGCCGTCAAAGGCAACCCCCGAAATGGTTGAGCCAGCGCGCCAGTGATTGAGCCAGATGCGTTGGGCCAGAGAACCCGGCCGTTTTCGATGGCCTGGGATGAATTACAGCAGTGTGTGTCCTGCCTCGACCAGATGCTGTCTCGCCGCGTCCTGATCCGCCGCTTTCACCATCAGGTGATCGCCGTCGAAGGTGGACACCAGGAAGATGCCCAGCCCGTTTTCCGACAACGGCTGGATGACCGACAGCACGATGCCGGTTTCGTCGAAAGCAAAAGGTCCCTGCAGTTTGAAGGCAACCCAGTCGCCGTCGTGCTTGACCGTGACTGGAACGCGATCCTGCAGGCACGTGATCGAAAGCTCGTCGTCGGTCCTGGTGATGCTGACGAAGCCCGGCCCGTCCGCCCAGCCGGGAATGCTGTCGCCCGCCCCGAGCCGCGAAATCGCGTACGAGCCGGGAAGTTGCCTCAATTTGACCCTGGCCGCCATCGTCTTGTCCATGCCTCCGATTTGCCCGCTATCGCGTCAATTTCTTGCTCATATAGACCGTCATGCCGCCCATGAACGGCTCCTCCCGGTCGATCGTATAGCCATGCCTTTTGTACAACAACACATTGGCCTCGAAGGCGCCGTTGGTCAGCAGGCGCAGCTCCAGGCGGCCCGATTCGAGCGCCTTGTGCTCGGCCCGCTCGAGCAGCAGCCGGCCGATCCCCCTGCCCTGCGCCTGCGGCGCGACGCAGACGTTCTCGATCCACAAATGATCGTCGGCCAGCATGGTTTCGATCATCCCGACGATGCCGCCGTCGGCGACAGCGAGTTCGAACGGATGCTCGGCAACGGCCTTCTCGTAGTCGGCGCGCATCGGCAGCGGCTCGCGGCCGATCACCGGCACCCATTTGCCATACGCCGCGCGAACGATGTCCCGGATGACGGGGGCGTCGGTGGTTTCGGCCTGCCGAAACCGGATGGAAGAATTGATGGTCATGACAGTGCTCCAGACATGGAAAACCCCGCCGGCGTTGTCGCGGGCGGGGCTGGAAACGAACGAACCGGATCTATCCTGCCGGCCTTCGTCGTCGCGCAATCAGCTTGCCGCTCCACAATGTACGGGAACGGCGTCGCGTGCTGTTTGTGAGAGTGAGGGCGAACATGACGCCAAGCTGGAGCAGGAGGCGCGGCGCGTCAAGGTTTGGGGATTGGCCGTAGTATCTCAGTTTGAAATTCTGACATGAAGAAGGCCGCTTTTGGAAGGCAGCCTTTGCCGGCGGCGGGAGTCGAACCCGCAGTCTAGGCCGTAGACTCACAGAGCTATGCTGGAATTTGGGTGACGAGGCTGATCAAGCGGCGCTCTGCGGCTTCAATT
>NZ_BSNY01000069.1 GCF_030160235.1 Mesorhizobium huakuii | reverse complement strand
TCGGAATCCCCCAAAACGAGCTTTATCGATTCAGCAATTTATCGACGTGTCCTAAGGTTGGAGCCGAGGTGACTGGGAGGCGACTTTTTCGTTGGCTGAAAAGGTCGTTTCGTTGGTTCGGCACGACAGGTCATGTCGACCAGTCCGCTCCAGCAAAGCGGTTCGCCAAAGTTGATTCAAGGAGCTGGTCTGGCCACCCCTCGATCGCGTTCATCTTGTAAGGATGGCAGCTTTGCGCCTACTGTCGGTCATTGCGTGTTTGTGCCGCTGCATCCCAAAAGCTGCCGTCTGATCAGATCAGCAGGTGATGACCGAAACTGGTGAAAGGCGTGGCCAAACTGAAGTCCCCCACAAGCGCCTCGTATATAGGGGCGGCAAATCGAAAGCGCATCTAGGCATTCTGGTCGAAGTGTCCCGTACTACGAAGCTTCGCCAGCAGCATGACTGCCATTCCGTGAAAGTCGACCCGCGCTTGCTCGCTAAGTGGAGACGCACACCACGCAGCCAGATTCGATACCAGAAAGCCCGTTTCGCCGTTTACGGAAGCGCATCGAAGTTGGCCCTCTTTGTCCATCACGATGATCGCCGTTCCGGTCGTGCCATACCCGATCGCCGCCATACGCCGAACGTGCCTGTCCCCGTCGACGCGAATGTCGAACAACACAAAGCCTGCGGTTTTCTCCGCAACGTCAGCCACCCGATCACCGAACGGCAGATGCACGCCATCGCTTTCGCCGAGCGATTGCTCGAACAGCACTAATTCAATGTGCTCCACCACCATGGGGCGACATTGGCCCCTCTGGCGTAATCGGCAATAGGGCCGGTGGAGCTTGTCCACAATTCACACAAGAATCCACATGTCCGACACCACCAAACGCGCTTCGACACGCCAGGTGCACGGACGCCTCGGCTACGCGGCTGACCGGTTTCCTGATCTACGGCGATGCCGGAGTTGCCGTCACCAATACAAATTCGCGCAGATCGGGGCTCCCGGTGAGTTGGCTTACCGGCAAGGGGGCAGGCTTGGTGGCGGGTGCGATCAATTCCGGCGCACTGCCGCCAACACTGCCGCCAAGTCCAATGGCACAGGTTCTATCCGGGCGCTTGCGTCCTTGCCCTGGTCCGCACCCTTGTCGCCTATCTCCTAGGCGCCGCAAACCCGTCTGAAAGCGCGCCTGGACCGCGATCCAGACCGCGCGGTTATTAGCGCCATCCCGGCGCCGTCCATCTAACCTCCTCATCGGCTGGCCTTGCCATAGGCGGTCGGCATGGTGTCGGGTGCGCAGATGAGGCCGACTTTCTTACCGCTCCACTTGGCACATCTCAGCTTTGGAATGAGGTCATCGGCCATCGTTGGCGCGTCAGGTCCGAGCCGATCGCGCGGCTTTACCGGTGACTGACCTTGCGCCGGGGCCGGCTAGCCGGAGCGCTATCCGCACAAAAGAAGTCCGCACATGGTTCCCGTACACAGAACCCTTAGGAATTCCCCGCCGCTATCTGGCCCGCATGTGCGACGAGGGGGCTGCTCATCAAGGTCGGCTATGGGAACTATCGCGCCACAGATCGCCAGCCGGCATGACCAGTTCTTTGCCAAACCTCGGTGGTTTTCGCGTGCGGACGCTCTTCTGCCGACGATATTGACCGCTCGAAGGCGACTTCCTTGCCGGTGACTTCCCGCACCGTTTTCAACAGCGCCTCACACAAGACACGGGTAGCCCGGTAATGGTTGCAATGTGGAGATATCAACGGCCCGATCATTGCCGTATGCAGCGCTTCCGCTGCCGCCGCCGGAAAGCGTTCGATCTCAGCTTGCAAAAGCTGCTTTGGAGACACTCACAGGCTGCCAAGCCGACCAAATGACGTTGCGTAAAGACTCAGCTATGTCTGAAGGTGCGGCGGACCTAATGGGACCGTCTGGCCGGCGCCAATCGGGCAACCTCCCAGCGAGGGCGCCGGCCTCTTTGTGCCTAGTGCTTCACCTTCGGCGTGATCTCCTCGATCCGCACTGATCTCGGACAGACTGCCCTACCGAGCCTCTGCCCGCGCTATGCTGGCGCGCTGTTTGGAAGGCCGGGCGCCTTTGATAATCTTAAGCGCTTCTTCTCTGGTGAGGCCGCATTTGCGAGCATAGTACTCTGCCTCGATCTCTCTTCACGATCAATCGGAGATTCCCCAGCCGGCTTTGCCTTCTTGCCCACAAAATGAATCATAGCACATTTCGTGATATGGCTCCATTACTGCATACCACTTGCGGTCGATTTCTCAGTGCGCAATACTACCTACCGGGGAATTTGTGCGTTGGGTGGGTTGCATGGCGGTCTATGTTGTTGCGGAAATGCACTTTAATCGCATGGTCAGGTCGCAGGTAGTCGAAGCGGCTAGCCCTGCAATGGCGGCATCGGAAATGAATGCACGCAAGACCGTGTTTAAACGATGGTCGAAGGACTGGATCCGCGTGACTGATGAGGTTGGTGGGCAAGAATTCGCCTACACTATCGCCCGGCGAAAGAACTCGGCTTGAGCGTTCGACACGTATCTCAGAATTTGTAGCTAATTCTGGCGACGACAGTGTTCTCGGTCTGGCGAACACTGAGCACGTTGGCCGGAACTAGGCTGCTCGCGCCATCCTTCGAGCGGAAATCACAACCCAAGCAGACCGACCGCTACTGGCCCCCTAAACCAGCCGCGCTCATAGACATACCGGCGCCGAATTCTACCGAAAGGCGCGATTGACTTCGATTGGTGCTGAAACCTTGAAATGTTTTTTGCAATGATTTTGCGTTTAAAATCAAAAGCGTAATTTTTTGACGGCCCATGCGTCGGCTTTTGAACGGCAAGAAAGAAAAACCCAGCTAGATCAATGGTCTAGCCGGGTTGGAAACAATCGAGTGGGAGTGAGGGATGGAAACGGCGGCGTTGGCGAAGTTCGGTGACGACTTTCGCTATCGAAAATTGTTTTCGTGTCCGTATCTCACTTCCACTGAACTGGCATTCTCCATCTCCGATCTGGCAAGTCCGATCTGCACCCATGTCTCCTATGAATTAAGGACCTTTCAAAAGAAAGAGGGCCACAGCGTAGAACGGCGTGCGCAAAGGCGGGTCTGTTCCGCGCCTCGTCATCGTTGGAGCGATCTCCGTGGGTAAGAGCATGAAACTTCCGGCTATCCGGCTCGCTCTAGTGCGCAGGCGGGCTCTCATCACGCTGCCCTGCAGCTTCCGCCCCGCCTGGCTCGTATCCGGCGTGCGCTCGATCGATCTCCGCCGCCCGATCCGGGTGGCTGTGGCCCCTATGTTCAACTATTAACTGTTCCGCCAAGTTGGATGTTGACCCTTCCCCGTAAGGAGAGTTAATAATCTCCTAATATAAGGGGCACCTAAAGTTCGTGGCCAATAACCACGAGTTGGACGATGTAATTTGGGTAGGGAACGCAGCGCGACGACCAGTGTCGTCGGGCCGACCAGCATCAAGTCAATATCCGTCCGGGAATAGCCAGCTTAGGCGGCTGTTCTAAGCGCGGCGGTGTGCTGGATGACGGCGACAATTCATACCTGCCCGGATTCGCACGACTATTCTTCGGCTGGAAGCAGCCGGTCGTTTAGTACTGTCAATGAAGCAGATGGTTGGGCATCTGTTCTTATACAAATAAGGGGGGTTGAAAATGGCTTCTAAAATCACCGATGCAGGCGGAACCACAGCGTCTTTTTCAAACACGCCCCAAGCGAACGATGACATTTTCAATCTCACCGAGGATACGGTCGTCCTCGCTTCAGGTTCGCAAACCATCATAGTTCTCGATGTGATGGCCAACGATCAGGGTGGAAACGCAAAGTCCCTCTTCTCGGTGGACGACGGGGTTTCCACATCGACGGCCACGAAACAATACGCGCCGATCGACCTGACGACTCAGGATGTTCAGGCGACTGGCGTCTCCGCTTGGGAAAGCATCGGCGGCGGGGTTTCCATCCGCATCAACAATGGCAAGGTCGAGATGGACCTTAGTGGGTATCTGGCGGCGCATGGCTTCTCGAGCCTGCAGGCCATGGGCGCGGGCGATCAGATCAACGAAACCTTCACCTATGCGATCAAGCTCGGCGGCGGAACGCTGAGCTGGGCCAGCGTTTCGGTCAACATTCAAGGCACCAATGACGGCGCGATCATAACCGCCGTTCCCGGCGCCGACCTGACTGTGGTGGAGGCCGGTGGCGTTGCCAATGGCACGCTGAATGACCCCAACGCGCACGGACAGCTGATCATCACCGACCCCGATGTCGGCCAGAACCATTTCCAGGCTCCTCCTAGCCTGCAGGGCACCTATGGCACCTTCACCTTCGATACGACAACGGGTGTGTGGGCTTATACGCTCAACCAGACCCTTGCCGATCCGCTGACGCAGGGCCAGCATGTAACCGACACTCTGACGGTAAAATCTGCGGATGGAACCGCTAGTTACGACATCAAGGTCAACATAACTGGCACCAACGACAACCCGATCGCGGTTGCCGACACCAATTCGGTGAAAGAGGACACC
>NZ_BSNY01000068.1 GCF_030160235.1 Mesorhizobium huakuii | reverse complement strand
TCGGAATGACTGGCCGGCTTCAAATCGGAATCGATGGCCGGCTTCGTCGGAATACGCAGATGGCCAGGCGCGCCGGCGATGAGCGGCCCCGCCCCCCAAGGCCGGCGCCCCGCCCGAACGCTGAGCCCGACCGGGAGCGATTTGTCGCGCACGCCGATCTGCGCCCATTTCTTCTCCTCGAACTCGACCCAGGGCAGCGGATCGAGCGGCATGAAATGCGCGGCGACCGGGTCGCTCGACTGCGGTAGGATGGGATCGGCATCATTGTAGCTGGTGCAAAACCGCCAGAATCCCTTGTCGATATCGCGCAGGAACTGCTTCAGACGTGCGAGGTCGTCGGCATGGCCGACGCGGAAATGTGCCGCGCGGTGCCGGATCTGGGCGATTTCGTGCAGCTTCGCCGTCCAGAGCACCTGTGGCGGGAGATAGCTGGCGAAGCAGTCCCAGTGCCCCTCGACGAGCTTGAGCAGCTTGGAGAGCTGGCTGTAGCTGAGCGCATTCATTTCCGGGGTCGGCATATGGGTCAGCGCCTTGTCCGCCTGCAGCGAGCTGGAATTGTCATTGAGCTCCAGCCCCCAATCGTCGCCAAGCAGCGCCCGGAGTTCGACATAGACCATGGTGCGCAGCCAGGTCTCGAGCTGCCAGAGCCGGGCGTAAATGTTGACCGACTGGATAGGCACATCGGCGATCGGTTCGAAGTCATCGCTTGGGGTTTCGGTCGTATCAGTCATTATATGCCTCGAAGCGTCGATGCAGGTGGCCAGCATCATGGGAGCTTCGGCGGGCCGTGAAAAGCACTGTCGCCACTCTGCTCTCGCCAATCTTCGCTCTACCGGAATGACGACAATGCGGCGCATTGCGGTCCGGCAGCCTTGGGGCCGAAAGCGGACAGGCAGCTTTGAGCATCCAAAAAGCGATGGCAGACATTCAAGCAGGTGGGACTGAAGTCTCCAACTGACCAAAATACGACAATCGACTTCACGGCTGACAGGTCCGCCTGGACCAAAACCGGTCTTCCGAAACAGATCTCAGCCAGTGAAGGGAATGAGATTGATCTCGCGCCCACGCTGGTCTTCAAGTCCGATGCCTTGGTTAAGGTTCATCGTTTCGTGGAATCGCCGAAACCACTCTAACCCTTTGTTTTGACGCAATTCCGGACGTAAAACCGCTTCACACTTTTCCTGGAATTGCCCTGGTGGCCGGAGCCTTTTGCCGGCGAGACCTTCTGACTGCCTCCAGCAGTTCGCGCTCGCTGGTGTGAGCATTTCGAAAAATGGACACAACCATCACCGCCAAGGTCTCGGCGTCAGGGTCCAAAGGGTCGAGATTCTCATCCGAGCAGACCTGTTCGAAGACGCGTTCGCAAATGGCCAGATCGTGCGGGCTCAGGCAGGTGCGATTGAAACGTCGACGCAGCATCTATGCGAACCTTTCATGGCCCGCCCCTTTGCTTGCGGCGGGCTTTTGCTGATGAACCGCTGACGCGATGCAATTCTCAAGCGAAAATATCGTCCACAGTGTATTGGAATCAGTTACCTGTTGCCTGATGATTCCTCTGTTAAGAGTCCCAAAATCACCGCACACTCGCGAGCTCTATACTGCCCATCAACCATAAGTTGGTAGTAATCTCGCCGTTTATTTTCCGGGACGTGAAATCCCCGCCGAAATTCCGCCGCTTCCTTCGGAGTTCGAGTGCATCCGAGTTTACTGGCGGTGACTTTCAAACTAGCCAATGAGCACCCAATCCTCTCTGCAATAACCTTCAACGGCTCGTTTTTTCTGTATCCATCAAGAATTATCTTGCGCCGGGCCTCGCTGTTGAGTTTTGTGTTCATTCCTGCGGCCTCCTCAACTACTAGTTCACGATGTCAGATTCTATACGCATCGGGTTGAAGAGTGTCGTTATCTTCGCATCCATAAACTTATCTCGGAATGCATTTCTTGGTGTGACCCGGGGTGATCGCCGCTTTGGTCGACTCGAGTTCCGCCAGTCTTGCCAGATGGCTGAAGTACACCACATGATTGAGAGGGGCATGGGCATACCCGATTCGGATATGGCACCACGCGATGGACACTAAGAGGCAAGACGAGGCCCCAGCGAGGCAACCGCGGGACCGTGACAGGCGTCGTTGGCCGCGCGAAGGTCAACCCCACGATGAGGCCGCTCCAACGCTCGTGCCAGTGCTCGAACCTCTGTCCTTTTCAACGCTCGAACTGGCGCCACGCGATCAATTCGCCGCTTGGCAAGTGCATATGGCGCCGGTTGTCGATGTCAGATTGCCGGATGACAAATCGCCAGACGATGGCTTTCCCGCCTCCCACACGGCTTGGAATCTCGGTGGGATGCTGATCGTTCAGCAGCGCGCGCCGGCACATAGCTACATCCGTTCCGCCGCCAAGCTCCGATCTAGTTCGATCGATCATTGGTATATCGTCTTGTCACGCAGTGGCCGGTCGTGGACGGAGGTCGATCGCCGCGTTGCGGAGACCCCGTCAGGCAAATTGGAGATCAGATCGCTTGGCTACCCGTTTCGGGGGAGGGTAACGGACTCGGAAAGTCTCTTCCTCTATCTGCCGCGCGATTTGTTCTCTGATGCGGCGTCAACCCTCGACGCAAAGAACAATTCAATTCTGTCCGGCAACTTTGCCGACCTCTTGGCCGACTACGTCAATGGCGTCGAAGCAAGACTGCGCAGTCTCACGGCTGAAGATCTGCCCCGCATTGTACACGCAACCCGCAGCATGATCATTGCCTGCCTCGCGCCTCCGGCGGAACATACTGCGGCCGCCGAACAATTGGCGAGTGTCGGGCTGATGGAGCGAGCGCGTCGATACGTCCAAAACAATCTGGATGCGGCTCATTTGACGCCGGATTTGATGTGCCGGGCTCTCGGCGTATCACGCTCCCGTCTCTATCAATTGTTCGAACCGAGCGGGGGTGTTCTCCACTACATACAAAGTCGCCGACTTCTGGCAGCCCATGTTGCGCTCAGCGACCCGGCGGACAGCCGGCGAATTGTTGATATTGCTGAGACTTTTGGGTTTAGTTCAGCGGCTAATTTCAGCCGGGCATTCAGCAAGGAATTCGGTTACAGCCCCCGGGAAGGCCGCAGTACCATGATGTTGCCGCGCCCCGCCCACTCTGTTTCGCTTGATGAACGCGAGAAGACCTCTTCCTTTGAAGGTTGGCTCAAAGCGCTCGGAAGCTGAGCGCAGGACCGGCGATGATCGATACGGGGCGGGCCACGCCGCGTCATGGGCCAGAATATTTCGTGCCCCGTTCACCACGCCGTCAATCATATAGCCAATTCCCGCCAATTTTCGATTTAGTAACCAACTGGGACTGTTCATCGTTGTCGCGCCAACCGCAGCGGAGCATACATTCCAACTACGCCGCGTCGGCACTTGTTAAGACTACAAGTGGAAAGTTTGCCAAGTCTGGCAGTTATGCTATTTCTACATTGGGGGACGTGGATTCGCACCGAGGTGGTTCTTGCACCCAGAGGCATCAGGCGTCGGCTCGGAGAGTGAGGGGCCTTCCTCAAGCGATGCTCGGCGTCCCGGCGAAGCGCTTCTCGCTGACCTTTTGGCGAACACGACCGAACTTTTGTCGTTCTATGACCGCGACTTCTGTCTGACGCACTACGCAACCAAGCTCAAAGGCGTATACGGAGGCGTGGTGGCGACGGGCGCCGCCATCTGGGCGATCTACCCGAGCTTCCTCGATGCGAGGTGCCGCGACGAATTTCTTCGGGTGTTCCAGGGCGGCTCTCCGGCAAGCATCGACTTGCCGCCATCATCGGGCGAAGGGCCCCGGTCCGTTTTCGTCTTCGGCACCGCAGATGGTGTGGGGATCATCGAATCAAGGAAGCATGGCGGGCGAAGCGCGGCGGAGGAGCAGGAGCGTGGAATTCTGCTCCATCTGGCGACGCACGACGTGCTGACTGGACTGCAGAATCGGCGGCGATTCGGCGAGCAGTTGCAGCAGGCACTGGCGGCCCTCGGTGAACCAAAGCCGAAAGCCGCCCTGCTCCAGATCGACCTTGACGATTTCAAATCGGTCAACGATACGCTCGGCCATGGAGCGGGCGATACGCTTCTGCAGCTGGCGGCGGGTCGTATCCGCGACGCGCTGCAGGACGGCGAATCCGCGTACCGGTATGCCGGCGATGAGTTCGCTGTCATCCAATTGGGAAGGGAGCAGCCAGCAGAGGCTGAGCGCCTCGCCGGATCGTTGGTCGACGCCTTCAAGACCCCCTTCGTCATCAACGGCATCCCCGTCTTCGTCGGCTCGAGCATCGGAATTGCTTTCGGGCCGGAACACGGGACCGATGGCGAGCAGTTGATGAAAGCCGCTGACATTGCTCTTTACGCAGCCAAGACAGATGGACGCGGCTGCGCTCGAACATTCAACCGCTCGATGCTGCTCCTACTCGAGCAACGCGAGAATCTGAGGCGCAGCCTTCGAACCGCGCTGGAGCGGGGCGAGCTTTATCTGGAGTATCAGCCGCTCATTCGCCCTCCCGCGTCGGTGATCGGTTTCGAAGCGCTGTTGCGGTGGCGGCACCCTGAGGTCGGAATCATTCCTCCCAGCGTGTTCATACCGATCGCCGAAGCCGACGGTCTGATGGACCAGATTGGACGATGGGTGCTCGAGGAAGCCTGTCGCCAGGCATTGACCTGGCCTTCGTCGCTGACAGTCGCAGTCAACCTCTCGCCAGCTCAGTTCCTTAGCGGCACACTGACAGACACGGTCGCTCAGATCATCGACGCAGTTGGAATCCGGGCAGACAGACTTGAACTTGAGATAACTGAGACGGTTCTTCTTGAGAAGACGATCGACAATATCGACACGTTAAATACTCTGAATGTCTTAGGAATACGAATTTCGCTCGACGATTTCGGAACATACTATTCGTCGTTGAGTTACCTCAAGAACTTTCCATTCGACACATTGAAGATAGACCAATACTTCATTGCAGACCTAGACACCGATCTCAAGAGCCAGACGATCGTGCGATCGATCATAAGTCTGGCGCACGGCCTGGGAATAAGCGTCACCGCCGAGGGGGTCGAGACGTCGGTACAGGCACTGTGGCTGATCAAGGAGAACTGCGATTGCCTGCAGGGCAATTTCCTGGGTCGGCCGCTCGGAGCCGAGGCGACCAGCGATTTCATCAGGCGGTCCCCGCTGAGGGTGGTACGCGCGATGGAGGCAAATCGGGCGGTCTAGCGCCTTGCACCCTTTGTTAACGGTGAAATGGAGATTTGTAGAAACGATCGAGGCAGATACCGCACAATTCTTCCAGTCGGTGCGAGACTGACTCATGATGGGCGCGGTGAAATTTTCCATCTCGGAGGTCATGGCTCCACCAGGGCTCATATCGACGGAACAAGGGAATATGCCGATGGGACCTGTTCAATATGACCTGCGTGGCGAGCCGACGTTTGAGCCCATGATCCAGGTCGACATGGAAATCAAGGCTTTCGTCTCCGCTTGGAAACACTGCGATTATGTCTCGACATACATGGCGCGGATGATCGGTCAAAATAGATCAGACTCGGTCCGGCATTCAAATCTCTTTTCCTCTGCCTTTAACGAACTGCTGGAAGTCGCCTTTCGTACGCGCCTTGCCGACGGCGAATTGGCATGCAGGGTGTCTCGCCATGGCGCCACGGATAGGATCGAGCTGACATTCCCTTGCCTGCCAGGGGAGCGCCAATTCTACCAAGAGGCCCTGTCGCAAGTCGCCGGATTCGAGGCCAAGGAGCGATACCTTAACTCGGTGTCTGGGGATCTTGCGCCCAGTCGGGAGATCGTACTCCTGGAACTGGCTGTCGACTATAACGCGACACTCTGGGTCGAGGAAGCCGATGGCGATGCAATCAAGCTTGTCGTGGATCTTCCGCTTGAGGGCCTGTAAAATTGGGCCCCTACGACCTTCTCCCGCGCTTCAAGGCGCAATACGACGCGAACAACCAGGAGTTCTCCTTATCGGGGGTGGTCCGGCCTCAGGCGATCGATGAACTTGGCCCGAGCATAGCATTGCTTCGCGATGCGATCGGGCGTGTGCGCGGCGTTCTCTATGTCAATGTCAGACGCCTGACGCAGATGAACAGCGCTGCGTTTCACGCCTTTTCGAGGATCATCATCGATGCCTGCCGCGCTCGACCTGATCTCAAATTCGTCGTCATCACGTCAAGCGTGGTCGGATGGACCTCGCGAAAATTCGGTCGCTTGAGCGGGATCGAACCGAACATCACGGTCGAAGAGTATGACAGTCAATTCTATCCGGGGCAGGGCTTCCTTGAGGAAGGCGCGTTCGTTCCGATCCTGCGCACTCAAACAAAGATGACCTGGCGCCACGAGCGCGCAATCTTGCCGCGACACGGCATGAGGCCCGGGATCGTCATGGCCGACATCTGTTGCGGGATCGGCGATTTCGCCGTGCTCGTGCAGAAGGAGTTCCAGCCGTCGCGGATCGTCGCCCTCGACCACTCCATGTCAAGCCTCAGCTATGCTCGACGCGTGATGAAGGAGTTCGATATCCGGGGCATCGAGTATACCTATGGCGATGCATCGGAGATGCTGCTCGACGAGGCGCAGTTCGACCTGGTCACCTGCCGACATTCCCTTCAAATCTTCAATCGGCCTGAACTCATCCTCAAGGAGCTCTACCGCATATGCAAGCCGGGCGGGCGGGTCTACATTACCAACGAGAAGAATTCGCATTGCCTCGGCGAGCCGCGCGCCGAAAGCATTCGTTGGACCTACAACGAGGTGGCGAAGCTGTTCAGGCATTTCGAGATGGACGTCGAGCTCGGGCCCAAGAGTCGGCGATATCTGGTCGAAGCCGGGTTCGAAGATATACATGTGGAGTCCTTCATGGTCACTAACCTTGACGGCGATCCGCAGGACTTCGCCGATGTCATTATGGCCTGGGCGGATGTCTATGCGGGCGAGATGGCGACCCGACGCGGCGACGGGCCGGAGTTCATCGCACGGTTCCGGCAGGGCTTCCAGGACCACATTTTCGCTGCACTCCACCCCAAGGGTTACGCGGGTTGGCCGATCTGGGTCGCATCGGGGCAACGGCCACAATGAAAGCCGACAATGAGCCCACACCGCGCTTCGGCCTGCGCTCCTTTCGAGCGAAATTCGTATTGGTCGTTGGCGGCGCCGTCCTGTTCGACCTCCTGCTGAGCGGCGGTCTTGCGCTTTGGAACGTTCAAAAGCTGTCGCGCGATGCCACATCTGAAGTCGGTGAGGGCCTGACGACCGCAAACCAGGAATACATTCGTTCCTATGCGCAATCGACGGCGTTGAGCGTCGACCTGTTGCTCGACCGAGTTCATGGCGACGTCAAGGCGCTGGCCGGCGTGCTGCAGGCCCAGATCGACGATCCGAGTAGGCAGCAACAGGTCGGAGCGACGCTTTCGCATCAGGCGCCCGGCTCCGTGAAGATCGTCTACGACGCGCAGGGCAACTGGGCGCAGAATCTGCCGGGCGCGCCTTCCGTGGTGAGCGTCTGGGGCTACCTGCTGGGTGCCGACCATACCCCGCTACCGGGCGTTCAGAAGGAAATAGAAGACAGTACCGTGATCGATCTCGTCGCGCCGACCCTCATGGCCAGCGGGTCATCCAAATTGCAGATGTACTATATTGGTCCAAAAGAACGGCCGATCTTCAGAACGGTTCCGTATACGGACCAAGCGCAGACCTTCGACAAGCTCTATCCAGGCCACAACAAGGCGGAGTTCTGGGAATTCTTCTTTCCGGGTATCTATGGTTCATGGCAGCAATGGGCCAAGGATCCTGCCTCCCGTCCGGTTCCTGACGACATTACCCAGACAGCGCCTTACACTGATGCGATCACGGGAAAGCTGATCGTCAGCTTTTTCCACCCGCTGTGGACGCTTGATCGCACCAGTATCGCCGGCACGGCGGGAGCAGACATTACGCTCGATCAGCTGGCGGAAGTCGTCGAAAGGGTGAAGATCGCTCAAACCGGATTCGGCTTCCTCACGATGTCGACCGGCAATGTGGTGGCGATCAATCCGTCTGGCCAGGCGATCATCGGCCTGACTTCATCGAGCGACGCCGGAACGCAGGGCGTCACCGGCTTGGAAAGGTCTCTGCGGGGAAGTACGCAGCCGGCTATCGCGTCGCTGCCTCTCGACCAGAACAATGACGGTGTCATCCAGCACATCATGCTCGACAACAAGGGCGAACACGTTCCCTACATCGTTGTCCTCAAGAGATTGAAGCCGACCAATCTGTGGAGTTCGGGACCGATTAAGTCCGAAACGATGTCGGTCGGGATCGTCGTTCCCGAACGGGAGATCTATGCGTCCCTGTTCGCCGCGCAGGAGAGTATTTCGCGCGCAACCAATCGCATCCTGCTGTTTCAGGTCGGTGCGATCATCGTTTCGCTTCTGATTGTCTTTGCGGCCGTGCTCGGAATTTCGAAGCGGATCACGGCGGGCCTCAGGGCGCTTGCCAGTGCCGCCCAGAAGCTCCAGTCCAAAGATTATTCAGTGCGCGTGAGCATTCCAACGCGCGACGAGGTTGGAGCGGCAGGGATTGCCTTCAACCGGATGGCTGAAGAGATCAGCTTTCACACTGAAAACCTCGAGCAACTCGTCGACGAACGAACCAAGGAGCTCGGGGACGCCAATCAGGAGATTTCCGCACTCAACGAAAAGTTGCGGGACGAGAACGTCCGCCTCGGTGCCGAACTCGCGGTTGCCAGACACATCCAGATGATGGTCCTGCCGAAGCCAATCGAACTCGAAGCGATTCCGGGGCTGGAGATCGCAGCGTATATGCGGCCGGCAGACGAGGTCGGCGGGGACTACTACGACGTTCTGCAGAACGGTTCACGGGTCAAGGTCGGCATTGGCGACGTGACCGGTCATGGTCTCGAAAGCGGCGTGCTGATGCTGATGGTCCAATCCGTCGCACGCGCGCTGCAGGAGACCAACGAAGCGGATCCGCACCAGTTTCTGGATCGGTTGAACAGAGCGATCTACAAGAACATTGAGCGGACGAACACCGACAAGCATCTCTCGCTGGCCTTCCTTGACTTTGAGGATGGACGGGTAACGCTATCCGGCCAACATGAGGACGTTCTTGTCGTCCGTGCGGGCGGGGAAGTCGAACGTATCGACACGCTTGATCTGGGTCTGCCGGTTGGTCTGGAGAGTGACATCTCGCCGTTCATCGACACGTATGACATCAAGTTCGGGAGCGGCGACGTGATCGTGCTGCACACCGACGGTGTGACCGAGGCTGAAGACCAGGACAGAAGGCTGTTCGGGTTCGAGCGCCTTTGCCAGAGCGCACGAAAACGTCAAGGCAGGAGCGCAGAGGAAATCAAAACCGGGATCGTCGAGGATCTGATGGCCCATATCGGAATCCAGAAGATCCACGACGACATCACCCTCGTGATCATAAGGCACACATAGGCATGACCACGCTGTTCGGCACCCCTGAGCTTGCTATCGGGACGATGGAAGGTGTCAGTCGTGTGCGGCTGTTCGACGGACCACTCGACTTGAGTTGGCGTCATTGTGCCACGACCTCGGACTTCTTCGCCGATCTTTTCGCGTTGCGCTTTCAGTCGTCCCGCAATGACTACAGGGAAGTGCACCATAGCATCGGATATCTGGTCAACGAACTCATCGAAAATGCCGTCAAGTTTCGCGCACAAGGTGAGATCGTGATCGAGGCATCGATGGATTCGGAGCACTTCAAGCTCAAGGTGTTGAATGACGTCGATGGTGATGACGTGTCCGAGTTCCAAAGTCTCCTGGCGAACATCACGGTTGGCGACCCCAAGGACCTGCTGATACAGCGAATTGAAGCGAATGCCGCGAACCCCGACATGGCAGGCTCCGGACTCGGATTGCTGACGTTGATGAGTGACTATGGCGCACGCATGGCTTGGATATTCAGCACCGCCGACGAAAGAGATCGGATTTGCCTGGAGACATATGCCTCCATTCCAATCTCGCAAACTCACAACTAGATGAGGCGAAGCCAGGCTATGGAAATCAAAACAGACGACTACCGCGTGTGGCTTGAAGGAAGCGATATTTTTTTCGACGGCGTCATGCGGCTTGCCAGTTCCGAAGCCGGCGCGCCTATCATGGCCCTGGCGACCAGTGTTCTTGCCTCAAATCCCTCTTCCATGACGCTCAACTTAAAGGACCTTCACTTTCTCAACTCTTCTGGCATCAACCTGCTGGCGAAATTTACCATCGAGGTGCGCAAGCATCCCGATGTTCGGTTCGTCGTGCGTGGAACGCCCGACATACCCTGGCAATCGAAATCCTTGCCGAATCTGAAGAAGCTGCATCCCGCCCTGGTGCTTTTGATGGACTAAGGTCTGTTGACATTCAGGTGAGGCCGGCCTGCGAACGGCGACTTCCTGCGCTTCCTGTACTCAAGTAGCTAAACGTACGCTCCGTTCCGGTTCTCGGAACCCGCCATTCTCGGCTCGGCCCGGCCTGAACCTCAACGGACCTTAACCAGGTCGCCCGAAATGAGCCTACGGACTGCGTACTACTAGAGTGACGCACCGAGTGAGATATGTACTCCATGACAAGTATTTGGATGCGACGGTAACGACAATTCGGCCTGGCGCGCAGATGCTGGCAATGGCTCGGCGGGGGCTCGGCACAGGCGGCAGGCGTCCAGGTTGGGGGGATGTCGGGCTGCCTGTGCCGATTAGCCGCCGTTGCGCGATCAAAGGTGGCGTCATTGAGTAAGCGTGCCAAGGCGACCGGCGGCCGGCTGGAGTTCATTCCGCCGCAGATTCCGACTCGCGTCGAGGAGCCGCCCGGAGATGAGGGGTGGGTTCACGAGGTCAATCTTGACGGCTACCGAACGCAGATCATCATCGATAAAAGCGGCGTGCGCCTTTACAGCAAGAACGGCCGTGACTGGACCACCAAATATTGGCCCATCGCGCTGGCTGTCGAGCTGCCATGCCGGGCCGCCATTATCGACGGCGATGTCATTGTGCCAGACGAGGAGGGTGCCCACGATTGCCCTTCGCTGGAAGCCGCGATCTGGAACGAACCGAGCCGGCTCGCGTTCGTCGCGTTCGACATCCTCCATCTCGACGGTCGCAATCTAGTCTCCTTGCCCCTCCTGCAGCGCAAGCAGGCGCTATGGCAACTGGTTGAGCACGGCCTCGGCAAGATCCAGTACAGCGAGCATTTCGAGAGCACTGCGCCAGCGATCTTTCGCGCCATCGAGAAGGTGGGGCTCAAGAGCATCATCTCGAAGCGCGCCGACAGCAGCTACACGAGCGGACTGTCGAACACATGGTTGAAGGCCAAATACTTCGAGGAAGCCGATTTCTGAGCATCGACGACGCTTCTGGCGCAACCGCGGCCTCAGCGCCAGCACCAGCAATGTTCGCTTTTGCCAGGCGATCAAGCTGGCATGACCGACATGCGGCGCGAAGCGGCCGTCCATTGCCGGTCCGGCGGAAATCGCATTTGGCTCAAAAGCAGCCTATCGCGGTCGTCCTCGGGCAGGAGGTCGTGCGCGACACGCAGCCAGTTCAAACCTACGCCGCTTTCTGCTTGAATACTTTCGACATCCCATTGGAGCACCACCCATCTCAAACGATCCTTTCGCCCCCTTGCGGCAACGCTTCCTTACCCGGTGCGCCGATCAGCTCGGGCAGCTGAAGGCCATCGCATGTGAGGGCGGCCCTTTGCCCCTGGGGGCGGGCGATCCGCTGGTCTGGATAGCGCACTCGCTGGCGGGTGCGGCCGGAACGTTCGGCTTTCCGGGTATCAGCGCACGAGCGTCCGAGCTGGAGACGCTGCTGATCGAGCAGCCGCACGCCGCCCGGGCCGCGCTCGACACGCTTATCGCGGAGATCGAGCGCACTCTGAAATGACGCGGCCGGCCGGGCTCATTTCTTGGCGCCGGTCAGGCCGGTTCTAGTCATCTCGCCCCACCCCTGGTTGCCGCGCAAATATTGCCACCAGCCCTTCACGCGCCAGAAATTGTTGAGCTGGCGGTAGCCGAAATTCTCGATCACGGCGACGGCCGTCAGCACGGCGAGGTCCCTGGCGCGTGGAAAACGCTGCAATTCGGCCTCTTCGAGAACCAGGGAACACACGCTGACGCAGACGCCGTAGGTGAAGATGAGCGAGGTGAAAGCCAGCAGATATTCGGCCGACAGGATGCCGAGCAGCCAGAATGCCGGGATCAGGATGTAGCCCAGCACCTCCGCTACCGGCCCTAGCACGTCGACAACCAATATGTGACCGAAGCCCAGGAAGCCGACTCGGCCATAGCGCGGATTGAACAGCATGGAGCGGTAACGGAAGAAGCATTCGAGCGCGCCGCGCTGCCAGCGCGTTCGCTGCCTGGCAAGCACGCTCAGCGTCTCCGGCGCCTCGGTCCAGCACACCGGCTCCGGAATGAACTGGATGCGGTATTTGCGCCCGGCATCTCTCATGTGGCGGTGCAGCTTGATGACGAGGTCGAGGTCCTCGCCCATCGAGCCCTTGGTGAAGCCCCTCACCGCCACCACCTCCGTGCGGCGGAACATGCCGAAGGCGCCGGACACCAGCATCAGCGTGTTGATGCGGCTCCAGGCCAGCCGGGCCATGAGAAAGGCCCTTAGATATTCGACGACCTGGAGCAACGGCAGCAAGCGGTTGGGCAGGTGGATCTCGCGCACCCTGCCGGCTTCGATCCTCGATCCGTTGGCGATGCGGATCGTGCCGCCGACGGCGATGGTGCGCTCGGGGTCGTCGATGAAGGGCTGGGCGGCGCGCATCAGCGCATCGGGCTCGAGGATGGAATCGCCGTCGATCACGCAGAAAAGCGGCGCGCGGCAGACATTGATGCCGGCATTCTGGGCATCGGCCTTGCCGCCGTTTTCCTTGTCGACCACGAACAGCCGCTCGGTCATTGGCGAGGAATAGAGGCCGCGGATCGGCTCGTGCGCCAGCGCCTCCTCATAAGGCCGGCGGAATTTCACCAGCTTGAAGGCCTCGATCAGGCGCTGCAGCGTTTGATCCTTGGAGCCGTCGTTGATGACGATCACCTCGAAATTCGGATACTCGAGCGCCAGCATCGAATGGACGCTCTCGACCACGTTCACTTCCTCATTATAGGCGGGTACGAGGAGCGCGATCGGCGGCGCGACATCGCCATAGCGGTGCCACAGCAGCGCCGAGCGCGCGACCGGCGGGCGCCTGGAAAGCGCATAGGCGGCAACAATGAGCTGCAACAGATAGATCGTCGTCTGCGCCAGCCCCGCCCCGATGATGAACCAGGACAGGATGGAGGCGGCCAGAACGATCTCGTGGCTCCAGTCGGACATCATGCAGCTGGCCCCTCGGCAAGGATGAGCGAGGCGGTGCGCTGGCTGCGCGAGACCTCGCTCGCAGCGATGTCGCGCAGCAGCCGTTCTCCCGGCTGGCCAAACGAGCGCAGCGCGTTGGCGGCGGCATAGCGCACTGTCCATGCCTCATCGTCCATCAGCGCAGAGAGCGGCGTGGCGAGCCCGGCGAGCCCGAGGCGCCCGGCGGCATCGGCGGCGGCGGCGCGTACGTCCCAGTCGCCGTTGGCCATCGCGCTCGCCAGGATGGCAGGCGCCTCGGCGTGCCCGGTGAGGCCCAGCGCGCGCAGCGCCGCAGCGGCAACCTCGGGCGATTGATCACCGGCGGCGCGGGCGAAGAAATCGGCGAAATGGAACCCGGCGGCACGAGCCAGCGCGTCGATAGCGGCCGCCCGGATGAAAGGCACCGCGTCGGTGCGCGCGGCATGATCCCTGAGCTCCTCGAAGCGCGCCGGCGGAAAGCGCCTGAACAGCTCGATCAGGCGCCGCGAGCGCTGTCCCGCCACGCCGACCTTGCCCAGCGCGATACCGAGCGGCGGCAGGCTGCCGAGATCGCAGAGCGCGATGGCGGCGGCGATCCTCACCTCGCGCGAACGGTCACGGTCGAGCGCCGAAAGCAGGCTCGCCACCGCGTTTTCCGAACGCAGCGCCGCAAGCATCTCGGCCGCGTGCATGCGCTCGGCGCTGTTGCCTTTTTCCAGCTGCTTGCCGACAAGCGCCGGCAGGCCGCATTCGTCGAAGGCGGCAAGGACGTCGTCATACTCCTCGCCGCGAAGCAGCGAAATGAACTCGAAGCCGGCATTGATCGCCACGCCCGCCGGCACCGCGAGCACCACCAGCTTCAAGGCCTCGCGGTCCCGGTTTTCCGTGAAGGCGATCAGTGCCGTGTGAAGCTGGCGCCGCTGATCGATCTGCGCCCTGCCTCGGCGTTCCTGCAGCACCCGCCGAGCGATTAGGACCAGCATGATCACCAGGGAAAGGGCGCTGAGCACAATGGAAAGGTCCCAGATGTACCACATGATCAGAACCGCGTGGTCAAGCCGAGCCCGAATGTGCTTCGGTCGAATGTCGGGCGTTGCTCATGTGCGATACTGACGCGGAGCGTCAGCGGATCGTTGACGTTCCAGGAGATGCCGCCGAAAACGGTGCGCGTCGGCACCAGCGTGCCGTCGGAGATTTCGGGGGCGTCCGCATAGCCGCCGAACAGGTTGAAGCGCGCCGCCACCGCAAGATCGGCGCGCAGCACATAGCCATCCGCGCGCGTGCCGATATCGTCGGCCGCGTGCACCCAGCGGGCCGAAAGCCCCAGCCGGCCGTCGAGAATATAGGCCTGCACCCATGGCGAAATGCTGGTGATGCCGGCATTGGCGAAATCGTCGTAGCGGGTATCGATGTTGAGCGACAACGGACCGAAAGCTTTTGCCCGTGCCACAGCCTGCCAGGAAGCGCCGGCGCCGACCGAATATCGCGCCAGGAAGTCGGCATCCGGTGTAGCCGCGGCCAGGACATAGAAGGAGAGCGAGGGCGAGAACGCCTGATCGATGCGGCCTTCGATCTGGACGTCGGTATGACCATATCGGGTCGCAACCCGGGTGTGTCCCGAAATCGTCGTGCGTGGGGTCAGGCGATAGGCAAGGCCGACCGAGCTGTCCGTCCAATCGCCAAGTCCGTTGGTGAGATCGCTCACTTCGCTGCCGAGATCGAGCCGCCATTTGCGCGGCGGTGGCACGGCCAGCCTTTGCTCGATATCGGTGGAGCCGGGCTCGATGGCGAGTGCCTGCCTGTAGGCCTGCCGCGCGCCGTCGTCATCGCCACGGGCGCGGCGCACATCGCCAATTCCCGCCAGTGCCTCGGCATTGCGAGGATCGATCGCGAGGACGCGCTCGAACGACTGCTCGGCCCGCGCGTGATCCGCCTCGAGCAGGGAGATCCTCGCGTCAAGGTTGAGCGCCTCGACATTGTTCGGGGCCGTTGCCAGTACGTCGTCGACCAGGACTCGGGCGCGCGGCACGTCGCCCTGCCAGATTGCCAGGCGAATCCTGCCGAGGCGAGCGTCGAGAAGTCCGGGCTCTACGGCAAGCGCCTGGTCGAAGAAATGCCCGGCCTCGTCGTATCTCTGGCCGGAGCCCACAATCATCCCAAGGGCGACCAGGATGTCACTGTTTTTCGGCGCCAGCTTGAGGGCGCGGCGATAGGCCATCTCCGCCTCGGGCAGGTTCCCCGCCGCCCGCAACCGTTTGCCCTGCTCCATCAAGCCGGCGACGGGATCCGGCCTCCGCCGGGGCGATGCCTTCGAAGTCGCCGCGGGAGCCGGCTTCGCCTTACCGCCCGCGGCCTGCCTGGCCTTGCGTATGTTCTCGACAAGCGTCGCAGCGTCGGCGTTGCCGGGTTCGGCTTGCGCAACCTTCTCCGCCAGCGGCAGCGCGGCATCAAGATTGCCGGAGCGGAACTCGACCTCGGCCATGCCGAAGCTGGCGTCCAGATAGATCGGGGCGAGTGATAGCGCCCTTGAAAAGGCATCACGCGCCGCCGGCAGATTGTTGCGGCCGAGCTCGGAGAAGCCAAGCTGTACCAGGGCGTCGGCATTGTCTGGCTTGAGTGCAAGCGCGCGCCGAAACAGGTCCGCCGCCTCGTCGAAATGCTGGACTTGCCTGGCCTTGACGCCGGAAGCGTAGAGCTCGTCAACCGTCTGGGCCAGCGTCGCGCCGGGCGTTGCGGTAACTCCCAGGAACAGGCATGCGGCAAGGATGGCGCGCCGGTCGCGCCTCATCAGCGTTTCCCGTTCCTGCGCGCGATCAGACGTGCGAGCCGAGCCAGAAGCTCCTCGGGAATGAACGGCTTCACAAGATAGTCGTCAGCCCCCTTTTCAAGCGCCGAGACAATGTCCCTTTCGGCCTTGCGGGCAGTCAGCATGATCACTGGGATTTCAGACAGGACCGGGCTGGCCTTGATGCGAGCCAGCACTTCAAGGCCATCAGCCTTGGGCATCATCGCGTCGAGCACAACGATGTCGGGCCCGTCCTGCTCCGCCTTTACGAGTGCTTCGGCCCCGTCCACCGCCGTGATGACCTCGTATCCCTTGGCTCTCAGCCTGAATTCCATCAGTTCGAGCAACAAGGGATCGTCATCGCAGATCAGAACTCTTGCTTTCGCTCCATTCACCTGTCCGGCTCCGGTACACGCCTCGTTGCCCCCCGGAGTGATCAACCCATGAACCGACGTCCGCCAACGCGGTCCATGCAAACAAAACCCGCGCGAGCCATCGCGCCGCGCAATGCGCACGATCATAGATAAAACCGATTCGCGACGGCCGCATTTCGATACAATCAGTAGATGAATATTGGGGTATGGTATAGGTGCCGTAAACGGCAAACGGAGCTTGCCGACAGGCTTCTTGCCGCTGCCTTCGACCCGGCGGCTATGCCTGCCCGGGACGCTCCGAAAGCAGCTTCCTGACTTCGCCGGCGAGCGCCAGCGGATCGAAAGGTTTGGCAATGACCCCGACCGCTCCCATGGTGAGATAGCGCTCGACCTGATGCGTCTGGGTGCGCGCGGTGATAAAGGCCACGGGTATCGACGCCGTCAGCGGTGAAGCAGCCAGGCGCTTTAGCGTCTCCGGCCCGTCCATGTCCGGCATCATCACGTCGAGCAAGATGAGGTCGGGATGCCATGCAGCGGCATCGGTCAGCGCCTCGGCGCCCGAAGAGCAGGACCGCACCTCGAATTCCGGCTCAAGCTCCAGCGACATCTGAGCGATTTCGCGGATATCGTCCTCGTCATCCACGTAGAGGATTCTTGCCGGCATGATCGTCACTCCTTGGCGCGGGCGGCGGGTCTGGTGCCATCGCGCGATGAGACCAACATGGCTCTGACCAGCTTTGCGACATCGATCTCCGATGCCCTGGTCTTGGTCATCATCGCCTGCACCCGATCGCCGAGTTTCTGGTCCGGTTCCGCCGCCGAGAACACGATGACTCCGGTCTCCAGCGGCAGATCGGTGAGCAGGTCCAGTCCCGATCCGTCTGGAAGCGCTATGTCCAGGATGACCAGGTCGAAGCGACGCTTCGCAACCGCCCGCCGTGCCTCCTGCAGCGTTTTGGCCGAGATGATCGAGACGTCGGAGCCCAGCCCCGCCGACATCACGGCTAGCACACCCTCGTCGTCCTCGACATGGAGGATCTTCGGCCTCTGCTCATTCCTGCTGGCGACGATCTTGGCGAGAGCGGCGTGAAGCCGCCCCGAATCCACAGGCTTCTCCAGCCAGTCGACGATGCCGACGGCGGTTCCGTTCAGCGAGCGCCTGGCCTCATCGGCGACGGCGGAGATGACGATGACCGCAATGTCGGAATTCACCGGTGACGCCCTGATGTCATGGAAGAGCTTGATACCCGATTCTTCTGCCAGCTTGATGTCGAGTGTCAGTGCCACATAATCGCGGGACTGCAGAAGCGCCTTCGCGGTGGCGATGTCCGGGGCCACGTCGCTGGAAAAGCCTTCCGCGTCCAGGAGTGCCGCAATCACCGTGGCGACGTCGGTCTCGTCTTCGCAGATCAGAACCCGTAGGCGGCCATCGGGCTCCCGCGGCGGGCGCGGTGGCGGATACGGCCTTGGGTGGAGCCTGCGGGCTTCGGCAAGGTCGACGTGGAACGAGGTTCCTTTCTCTTCCTCGGTTTCGAAGGAAACGGCGCCGCCCAGCTTTTCCACGATGGTCTTGACGATGCTGAGACCGAGGCCGGTGCCGCCTTTCTTGCGGGTGCTGGACGCGTCAGCCTGTTCGAACTTGCCGAATATGCGGCTGCGAAACGCCTCGGGGATACCTGCCCCCTGATCGATCACCGAGATGCGCAACATGTCGCGATCGCGACGCTGCAGCTTCACCATCACGGTGCCGTCGGCGTGCGAGAACTTGATCGCGTTCGACAGAAGGTTGGCCATCACCTGGTGCAGGCGGTCCGGATCGATGTTGGCTTCGGCGCGCGGGGCATCGTCGACAAGGACGATGCGTATCCGGCTCTCGGCCATGTAATTGGAACTAGCGGCAATGGCCTGCTCCATGATCGGGCGCACAGGCATCTGCTTGATCTTGAAGGCGATCACACCTGACTCGATCTTCTCCATGTCGAGGATGTCGTTGATGAGAAGAACCAGTCTCTCGCTATTGGTGTGGGCGATATTGACGAGGTTGGCGGCCTTCGGCGGCAATTCGCCCGCCACGCCCGCCGCGATCAGGCCCAGCGAGCCGCGGATGGATGTCAGAGGGGTGCGCAGCTCATGACTGACCGTCGAAATGAAATCGTTCTTGAGCTGTGCGTTTCGCTTCTGCTCGGTAATCTCGCGATTGTAGGTGATGACACCGGTGATCTTGCCGGTCTCGTCGCGGAACGGCGCCTTGAGCGTGTAAAGCCAACCCTGTCTGCCATCCGGAAAGACCGCCGGCTGTTCGATGCGCAATGTCTGCCCGGCCTTCAGTGCGCCCACCTCGTCCTGCCTGAAGCGCTCGGCCACGTCCTTCGAATAGAAATCGAAATCGGTCTTGCCGATGAGCTCCTCGACTGAAGCGGCCCCCAGCATTTCGGCGGTGGCGGGATTGGCTGCGATGAAGCGGCCGTCCACATCCTTTATGTTCAGGCAGTCCGGCAGTTCACGAACCATGGCCCGATAGATCATGTTGGACATGGAGAGATCGCGCCGCCGCTGTTGCCGGTCGAGCAGGATGCCGATCACCATGGTACTGAGGAAGCGGAACAGGAGGGACGGGAACGTGCTTTGCTGGATCAGGCCTGTGACGACTTGCGGGGGTATAACCAGGAGCGTGATCAGCCCGGCCAGTGCAACTGACACGCCGAAGCCGAATATGTCGAGCATCGTGCGCGACCGGGCCGCGACAATGTGGTGCCATGCCAAGCCGACGACGGCGGTGATCAGGATACCCATGACGCCGACATTGGCCCCCTGCCCGCCAAGATAGAGGCGATAGGCAATGGAGCCGGTCGTGGCAACGAACATTGCCGGCCATCCGCCGAAGAACGCCGCGGCGCCGATGAAGGCGGCGCGCAGATCGACCACGAAGCCAGAGACAGACAAGGCGGTCGCCATTGAAAAGACCGCCCCCACGCACATGACCGCGCCGAGAAGCAGCGACTGTATCCGCGGCGAGAGACGCCCGGTGGAATCGGCCACAAGGTCCCAGGCGACGACCAGGACGGAGACCAGAGCAAGATTGGCGAGGAGTGATTGCCAGATCTCGGTCATGACTTTCCGGCTCCTTTTTTCCGATGAATATCGGCTAATCCTATCCTATATCTAAAGAAGCTGCGCATCAGTCCGCAGGGCCGGGATGCCAAGAGGGCTCCTCTGCACGAGCGTCTCAGATCTCGGGACCGGAACCAGGTTGTACCGTCGCTCCCTTCAGTTGCCATGTCCGTCAAAGTCACGAAGCGGACGTTGACGACTGACCCCTCACGGGTTCACCGCGACCTCCAGCATCGCGTTTCACAACGTCTGCTTCCAGGTGGGGGCAAATGATGCTTCTTTGGCCGACATCGAGGCGCAAAGCTGACCAGCAGGTTTGGGTCGTTTATGGACGCCTCCCTTAGCAAGGAGTTCTGGGCTTTGTCTTTGCTAGTTGGTGCCGGCAGGTGTCCGGCCTGCAGGCTGCGTTCTTTCTATGCCGCTGGCCATAATACCATTCGCGCGGCTCAGGTCCCGATTGAACGCGCGCACTCGAAGTTGACGGCCCCGGCTCGCCGGAGAGGTTTGACTCAGTGCTGACCCGAGTTCACTATATTAGCAAATTGCAATATTCAGCAGATGGGGGCCATGCCAGAGGGTGCAAATGGCGAGACTCCGCTGTCCGACGGAATCCGCTCCGACTACGATTTGATCATAGTCGGTGGCGGGCTGGCGGGTTCGTCGCTGGCAATCGCCTTAGCCGGTTGCGGGGCCAGAGTTCTTATTGTTGAACAGCAGGAGGAGTTCAGGGACCGCATCCGCGGCGAACTTCTCATGCCTTGGGGAAGTCTCGAGGCGGACCGGTTGGGCGTATACCAGTTGCTGCTAAAAAAATGCGCTATCGAAGTTGCCTACTTTTCCAATTTCACCAACGGCTTGCGGCCAACGGTACGTGATTTGCCGGCTACGACCCCGGCTGCGACTTGCTGCCTGACGTTTCCGCATCCAGAGATGCAAGCAGTTCTGTTGAAAAATGCAGAAGCGCTTGGTGCCGAAGTCATGCGTGGGAAAGTAGTTTCTGCTGTGACTTTTGGAGATTTGCCGCGGGTTCATGTCAGCGGCGATGCCAAGGGTCTATCTGCCCGTTTAGTAGTTCTGGCGGACGGTCGGGATTCCCGGCTGCGCTCGGCTCTAGGCTTTGAGGTGCAGCGTGGAGCAGACCAACTCTTTACAGCGGGAATGGTTCTTCAGGGAGATGTCAATTTTTCGGAGTTCCTTACCGGCGAGGCCCGACCGTCGGCGAACACGATCAATCTCTTCTTTGATCCAGCGGGTGGGCGCATGGTGATTGCCATGCGTATCGCTCCTCAGCGTAACCGCATTTATCTCATCTACCGAAACGATGCGGTGGGAAAGCGGCTGTCAGGCCGCCATTCGGTAGAGGAAATGATACGGCAGCTTAAAGACGTGGGCGCTCCGAGCCATTGGTTCGACCGCACACGGCAGGCTGGCCCCTTCGCCAGCTTCGACGGATCGCATCGGTGGGTCGACAAGCCCTACCGCGACGGCGTTGTTCTGGTGGGCGATGCTGCGGCCGCCACTGACCCGGCCTGGGGCCGTGGCCTGTCCAGGACACTGCGGGACGTCCGCCTGTTGAGGGACCGATTGCTGGAGAGCTCAGATTGGCGATCGGCGGCGGAGGCTTATGCTAAAGACCATGACGATTTCTGCGGACGGATGCGACGACTTGAGGCCATGCAGACGGACCTGCTGTTCGAACGCGGAGCAGCGGCCGATCGACGACGTGAGCATGCGTTTGCACTGTTTGCTCGCGATCCGACGCGTGTACCGGATGCGATAGGGCTGGGGCCGGAGGCTCCCTCGGACGAACATGCCCGCGCTCGCTATTTCGGCGAGATATGAAGTGTCGTTGTTCAGTGAGTTCACCCGAAAGAGCAATTTCCTGCAGGGCACCCCTCAGACAGTGGATGCCGGTCCGGATGCCGACACCCGAAAATGACGAACGGGTCCAGATGCCGGGCCGCAGGTCGCGGATATTGGAACAGCGGCCACTAGGGGCGACCGTCAAATCGATGAGCGGGGTGCTCTGGCTACGATGATCGGCAAGACGATCCCAACAATGACCGCAAGGACACTATCGCGACCACCAGCATGGACACCCGCGATGTCCGCTTCCGGGCAGAGGCAAAGTTTGCCTCCTTGACCGACATGAGGCGCAAATTGGTCACGGCTCCACTCGTGAAGTGGAGCCGCTCCTGATCAAACCTCAGTTGCCTCGGCAAGTTCGAGAGCATCCTCTATATCGACTCCCAGATAGCGGACCGTGTTCTCGATCTTCGTATGACCGAGCAAGATCTGGATGGCTCGCAGATTTCCCGTCGCTTTGTAGATGATCGAAGCCTTGGTGCGACGCAGGGAATGAGTGCCGTATTCCTCTGGCCGAAGGCCGATCGCCTCGACCCATTCGTCGACGAGGCGAGCATACTGCCTTGTGCTCATGTGAGCCGTTGGATCGATCCCCGCCGCGTCGCTCCAACCATGCGAGAAGGCTGGAGCGTGCGTCGCTCATCAACTCGAACTGAACAGGTCGGCTGGTCTTCTGTTGGATGACCATCGCGCGAGTTCGGATCTCCGGTCCTACAACAAGATGGCCGATTTTGATCTTGACCAGATCGCAGCCGCGCAACTTGCTGTCGATCGCCAAATCGAAGAGCGCTCTGTCTCGCAGACGCCGTTCCCGATCGAGAAAGAAGCGTATCGCCCATATCTGTCGAGGTTTCAGAGGGCGTTTCGTTCCAACCTTCTTGCCTGCATTCCATGCGCGGCGATCGGAGGTGGCAAGGTCGTAGCACGAGTGTCCCATTTCGTTTCTCCTTCGGCCATGATTGGCCACCGGAGAAACGCCATTAGACGGTTGCGGGGCCGAAAACTGCCCGTCGGCTGTCGGGGTGAATCTGTCGTAAGCAGGCTCTTTGCTCATAGTCTCTTGTTGAATGGCCAGGAAGGACATCGTTGGTCTGCCCCAGGGGCTTTTGCCGTCATCAGGACGGCGAAACGTGACCGTGCAACTGATCGGGACACTCGGGTCGGGTGCACCCTCGATTATCCGGTGGAGTACCGAAATAGCACTCGACGCTCTGCAATCCTTCGCACGATGCTATACTCGATGGCCGCCCTCTCGCCTGAGAGTTTTCCGGCGAGATATCGACAAAAAGGGCCGGAGTGGCCGCGGTTGTTGGCTAATGAGGATTGGCGCATGAGTGCGAAAATGCGGGCCACAGCTGTGTGCAATAGCTGGATTTTCGACGCGGCGGATGGCTGAAGTTCAACCAAGTCCCTTGAGGTTTGCATCAGGTGTGGGGAAGTTGATCCAACCAACCACCCTCGAAACCTGCCCGTTGCAGGCCGTCACGAATGTACGGACACAAGCGCATCAACCGCCATAATAGTCCGGTGCGCACGTTCTCAATCATCAATACGATGGGGCCTTCGTCGAGGCCGAAATGCCAAGGTGAGACCCACCAGCCGAACGCCCCTTTGGCTTTGCCCTGCGGGTGCGTCGGATTAAAGGACGACGCGAAACCGTACGTTCTGCTGGACTTGAGCTTGGCCTTATGGATCCAGAAGGCGATTGTCGGCAACACGATCTCCGGAGCAAACGGCAACGAGGTGACGGCTGCCCAGGGCGCGAGCGTTCCATCGTCGGGGCCAAACGGAACGCCACGCGCGGCATAGTCAAGGAACCGGCGTTCGATGCCTTTCAGTTTGATCGTGGAGGGCCCGGGGCCATCACTAGCGGTAATGCCCCAGCAGTATTCTCCGTAGCCGTCGAAGCCGCGTGGATTTTCCAAGGCGTAGCGGTGCTGGACAAGAGTGGCGCGTCGGCTGTTTTCGAAATAGTCGCTTCCCTTGCCGCGCATGTAAGTGTCCTGCAGACCGCGAAGATCAATCCACACATGCGAAAGTTGATGGATGAACAACGGTCCCGCATAGACATAGTCGTGACCGTAGACATTCAGCCATCGGAATGTAGCGGTCCATGCCGTATAACTGCTGGAAGGCAGAGGGTGGGTCGGCGAGCCGAGGCCCAAGACATACAGCAGAAGCGCCTCATCGTAACCTTCCCAGCGATACTTCAGGAAACCAGCCTCGGGAGTCCAACCGTGGGTGACGGTCTTTCCTTTGTTTAGCGCCCAGCGCCAGTCGACCCGACGGTAAAGCGCATCAGCCAAGGTCCGGATTTCTGTTTCGGCCTTTGTGTCCCGGTCGAAGAAAGTGGCAGCCGCCAATGCACCCGCCAGCAGCAGGGTGCTATCGATGGTCGACAGCTCGCAGCGCCAAGCCCGCCGGCCGGTTTGCATGTCGAGAAAATGATAATAGAAGCCGCGATAGCCGGTGGCGTCCGGCTCAGGACCGTGAGGGCTGTTCCAGAAGAAGCGTAGCGTGGCTAGCGTCCGCTCCACCGCGGCCTTCCGGCTCATGAAGCCACGCTTGACCCCGACTGGATAGCATCCCAGCGCAAGGCCGGTGGCGGCGATGCTTGCGGGCCAGTCGGCTTCGGTCTTGTCACGAACGAGACCGTTGGCTGGGTTTGCCTCATGGGCGAAGTAGTCGAATGTCTCCCGCTGCAGAGTCTCGAGGTCGTCGTTCATGGCAATCGCCTCGCCCTCATCTAACTCAGCATCATATATTCGGAAACCTACTACAGCGTCTCCCACGTCGCGATGCCTCCAAGTTGATCACCACCTTGCTGCTACAGTCTATCCGGCAGGAGCCGATGCTATCTGCTTCACCCCGAAGCAGGAACAGGGCATCAATCCCCAGTCGTCGGGCAATATCACCGCCCTTGTCCGGGCCCAGTACCATGAGCGCGGTCGCCCAAGCATCGGCCTCGGCGCAGGTGGGCGCAAGGACTGTGACCGACGCCGGAGGTTTGGTAAGTGGTGCGCCGCGTGTCGGATCCATGGTGTGTGAGAGACGTCGGCCTTGTACCTCGACCCAGTGGCGGTAGTCGCCGGACGTGGCTACCGCGCAATCCTGCAAGGCGAGGATTGAATGCGGCGCGCGGCGTTGCGGGTCCGGTTTCTCCAATGCGACCGTCCAGGCCTCACCGTCGGGCCTGAGGCCCATGGCCCGCAACTCGCCATCGATGCCCACGAGCCCGTCGCGGACTCCGAAGCTGCCGAGGATCTCGGCAAGACGGTCCACGCCGTAACCCTTAGCAATGCCGTTCAGGTCGAGCGCAATTGGTACGCGCTTTCTCACCCTGGCTCCATCGATCTCCAGCGCGTCGGGGGCAGGCAAACGCCTTGCCTGCATCGCGCTACGGATTCGATCCGAACTGGCTTCAAATGGGCCGAAGCCCCACGCGGTCACCGCGTCGCCCATGCCGATGTCGAAGGCACCACCCGTTTCCCGGCCGATCCTCAGTCCCAGCCGGATCACGTCCATAAGGCGTCCCGGAACCGTCTCCCACTCTTCCGCGGGCGCCCGGTTGAGGCGCATCAGATCGCTGTCGGGTTTCCATGTCGACATCTGCGCATCGACCTCATCGACCCCGGCCTGCAGGGCCGCACGGAGAGCTTTCACGTCGAAGCCGGAGGGAGCGTGGAATAGCGCAGACCAGCGCGTGCCCATCGTCGGCCCGTTGAGGGCGTGGCGCTCAAGATCAGTAGACATCTTCGACATAGCGCCCCTGTGCCTTCAAGACTGCGGGGGACAGGCCAAGCGGTTCAAGTATCCGCGCCATCGCCTCTGCCACTCCGGCCGCCATCTGCCGCCCGCCGCACACCATGACGCGTGCCCCCTTGCGTATTGCGCGGACGACTTCGAGCTGCTCAGCGGCCAGTGCGTCCTGAACGTATCGTGGCCGCGCGCCGCGGGAGACCGCCGTGGACAGGCTGGATAGCCTGCCAGCGGCCGCCCAGGCTTCGAGTTCCTCGCGATAGAGGAAATCGCTTTCGGGAAGTCGCATCCCGAAGAACAGGTGAATCGGTCGCCGCGCGGTATTGGCGCGGATGAAGCCGGCAAGCGGTCCTATTCCGGTGCCCGCTCCAATCAGGATCAGGGGAGCGCTGTCGCGTCTGACACGGAACGTGGGATTGCGGCGCATGAAGGAGGCGACGGTCCCGCCCGGTTCGAGTGCCATGAGTTCGCCCGAGCAGATACCTCCCACATGCTTGCGCACCACGATCTCGACGAACCCGTCCCGGCTGCCTGATGACAGCGAATAGAAGCGCGGCACGGGCGATCCCTCCGGCACGATGCCGAGCAGATCTCCAGGTTCGAAGCGTGCGAACCCGTATCTCGTCAGGCGTTGCCAAACGGCCAAGGGCGGCAGGGCAAAGCGTAGGATCGCGGTCGGAGCCTGGACTTCATGGCCATAGTCGCGTCGCGAAACCAGCGTCAGCGTCTTGGTCTCGGGCAGGATCGGCTGGTGATTCAGTTCAAGGTCGACGCCGAGCGCAGCACCGAGCGCACGGCCCCAGCGGGTGAACCCCTGCGGCGACTGGCGGTCCACCGTTTCGAAAGGCAGCAGAAGCGGCCAGCTCTTGCCTTCCGCCGCAGCGGCAACCGCCCTGGCGTAGGCGCAGAAGCCCGGGAAGCTCCGATCGCCGAAGCCCAGCACCGCCAGTCTTGCCTGTGGCGCGGCGGAAAGTCCGGCCACTCGATCGAGGAACCCCTTCGCCGACGCCGGCGGATCGCCATTGCCATAGGTCGCGGCAAGTATGAGGTACTGTTGCGCGCTGGAAAAGCGGACCGGGTCGAACGCCGACATCGGCGCGGTGTGGACGCGCTGCCCGGCGCTGGTCAGCGCCGCGTGAAGTGTCCCCGCAAAACCCCAGGTGCTGCCACCCTCGCTTCCGACCAGGATGACCGTCTCAGCGCGGGCCGGTGCGGCATTGTCGCGGATTGTGGGGCGACCCTTGAGGTTCGCCAACCAGATGAGGAGCCCGGTGGCGCCCATGACAGGGACGGCAAGCGCCGAAAGCCCTAGAAGCAGGCCGAGAAGAGCGGCACCCTGTCCGGTGTGGATCATGTAGATGGTTTCGGAGACACGCGTCCAGCCACTCAGGCCGGACCAGCCTAGCGTTGCTCCGGTTCCCTGGTCGAGGTAGCCGGTACCGGTGTCGGTCTTGAGCGTAAAGACGTCGGTGGCGTCTCCCTGATAGGGGAAGTTCAGCTCGCGCAGGCTCGAGACTGGCGTCGCCGCGAGCAGCGGCATCGATGTCAGCTGCGCGCCAATTGTGCCGCTTGCCGCAGGCAATTCCGCAAGGGCCGCCTTGTCGGGAAGGAGCCCGAAGGTCGAGGCCGTCATCCAAAGCGCAGTTGCTGCCGACAGCAGGAGGCCGGGTACTGCGAGCCGCGCAAGCTCGACATGGACGCGTCCTGCCACAGGTCCCCGAAGCGGGCCAAACCAGCGTCTCCACCCGCCGGCGCGTCGCGCGACGAGCATGGAACCGGAGACAGCGAGGGCGAGCATAGCCGCCGCTCCCGCCGCCATGGCGATGCGGCCGGCGTCGTCAAGGAACAGCGAGCGGTGCAGGTTGGTGAGCCAGCGCTGCATCGGATTCGGATCGGCCGATGCTGTAGCGGTTCCGGTCGCCGGATCGATGACGGCGGACACCGGCGTGCCGCCATCGAACCAGTAGGCGGTGAAGCGACCGGAGGGCGAACGCCGGATCTGCTCGACTCCCGGGAAGGCGGCCTGGATGCGCGCGGCAAGGTCTGCAACGCTCATCGACTGTTTCGCCTGAGGTGCGGAAATCCGCTCGGCCGCCGGAAAGATGGACAGCACCGCACCGCTGACAGCGAGCAGCGTCAGAAGAACCAGGGCCGGCAAGCCCAGCCAGCGGTGAAGGGCACGGATCATCGTTGCGACCCCTTACAAGCCGTAGCTGAAGTTCGCGATGTAGCGGCGGCCGGGGACGGATTGTCCCGCTCCTTGCGCGGTCAGCGGCACGGCGATCTCGTTGGGGCTGTCGCGCATGTCCTCGGCGGCCGCGTCGATGTGAACGGTATAGCCCGCGTCAAAGAGCGCGTCGGCAAGGTCGAGCGTGATCTCCAGCCGGCGGCCGGCGCCCACGCTCGCTCCGGTGATGCCATTGATCTCGGCCGTGTTGCCGCCCGTCGCGCGATACCAGTCGGACAGGTGCTCGTAGTACTTGGACTTGGTTCCGGCCATCCACAGGCTGCCGGCGTAGGTGCCCTTGGGGTCTGTGACGTAGATGGCGAGGAAGGCCCCGTTGCCGCCATAGTCCTTCAGCGTGGTTGTGAGGGTTACCGGCCGCGCCATGGCGATGCCGGGGAGTGTCAGCGCCGTGGTCAGAGCCAGGGTGGCGAATATGGTCTTCATTGGACTGTTTCCTTGATCTGCCGTGATGCGGGCCGTTGGCTCAGTTCACCTGGACCTTGGGCGTCGCGCCGGTGCCAAAGAGGCCGTTGCTCGGGGGAGCCACGCTCCCGGCCGGAGCCGGGCCGGAGGCGTTGCCGCCATCGGAGTCGTCGTCATCCTCTTCGTCGCTTGCGCCATGTTCGTCATCATCGCCTCCGCGTTGCAGGCTGCGACTGTGTTTAAGGTCAGCGCTGTCATCATCGCTGACCAGCATTGGGGAAGCACTTGCGTTGCGGAAGGCAGTCAGGGCCACATCGCGCGGTCCTTCGAACAGGCCAGCGCCGTGCATCGCGCTCCACGCGGGAAGGCCGATCCCGGCGATCAACGCCGTCGACGCGAGCAAGATGACAAGGGTCTTTTTCATGGCAGGATCTCCTTTTTCTGCTGCCACTGTTCTGACGGCCAGACCTGATCCTCTCCTGAAGGGAATGGGTTTTCTGCTTCAGCTTGCCGTCAGGAATCGAAAGGCCCCGCCGAAACGGCGGGGCCGGATTGGCAACCTATTGCGAAATGTCCCTATTCAGGCGACGTCGTCGGGAGCGGGAGGCCTCTTGCGGCCCGTGAGCATCGCCAGAACCAGGTTCTCGCGATGGCGGAACGACGCCAAAACCACTCCGCCGACATGCAGCGCGACCAGCAGTAGCATCAGGTTGGCAAGGGCCTCGTGGACTTCCTTGAGCGGACCCACGGCCCGCCCTTCCACGGCGGCTCCAATCCCGCCCTCAGTGTCGTTGCCATCATTGTCTGCGAATGCGGGGGCGACGATCCGCATCTGTGCGACAGCCGCAGCGGCGCGGTCCGGCGCTTCCATAAGCCATCCGGTGAAGGCGGTCCCGGACAGGGTCACCAGGATCGCCACGACCATCGCCGCACCAGCCGGGTTGTGGCCAAGGTAGCGCCGTTCCCGGCTTCCTGCCATGTCAGCGATGTAGGAGATCGTCCGGGCCGGTCCACGGACGAATTGTGTGAAGCGGGCGTAGCGGCTGCCGACGACACCCCATACGATCCTGAAGCCGACCAGACCGGCGATCGCGTATCCAGCAAGCTGATGAACGGGCTGGAGATCTTCCGCCGTAAGCCAAGCCGTGGCGAACACGACGACGAGGCTCCAGTGGAAGAGACGGACCATCGGGTCCCAGACAGGAACCGGCCGCGCAGCCGCGTTGCGGGACTCGGACTCGGTCGGGGCAATGTCATCAATTGTCATCGCGGTCTTCTTCGTCCTGGTGCCGATTGGCGTCACCCCTGGGTTCAATCTGGATGATTTCGAGGGTGGATGGCTGGACTGTCACCTCGATCCGACGGCCTTGGGCGTCGATGCCGTCGATTTCATAGCAGCCGTCGTGGATTTTGATCCGACGCACGGTCCAGCCATGCTGGGCCGCCAGAGTGGCAACGGCCTCCCTCGGCTTCCAGTCCGCCATCGGCACGAAGCATTCGTCATCGGCGCGCACCGGCCCTGCGGAGAGGGACGCGACACACGCAAGAATTATCAGGGCAAGCCGCATGGGCCAGGACTCCGTTCGAACCGATTTGCGCCAGCGCAAAGTGCACGGCCAAGCTGACGCTATCCTGAAGTTTACGCGCAATCCGCTTCAGCCGGGCGTCAGGAACGTCCGGCAAGGAAGGCTGTGACCGCGAAGGGCGAACGAAAATGCGAATCCTGCTCATAGAGGACGATAGCGTGCTGGGCGCGGCCGTACGCGACCAGATCGTCGGTGACGGCCATTCGGTGGACTGGGTCTCGCGGATCGACGCGGCCAGGGACGCGATGGCGGGTGCGGCCTACGACCTGATCCTGCTTGACCTGATGCTGCCCGACGGAAGGGGCATCGTGTTCCTTCGTGCATTGCGGGCCGCCGGAGATGTCACGCCCGTCATCGTGCTCACAGCGCTCGACCAGGTGTCGGACAGGATCGAAGGGCTGACCGCAGGGGCGGACGACTACATGGTCAAGCCGTTCGATCTCGACGAGCTGTCGGCGCGCATCGGCTCGGTCGCGCGCCGATATTCAGGCAATCCCAACCCCATCATCCGGCTTCGTTCGCTCGACATCGACATCGCCCGCCGAAATGTGCGTCGGGACGGCAAGGCCGTTCAGCTGACAGCCCGCGAATGGGCACTGCTGGAGGCGTTCCTGACGCGGCCCGGCCAGTTGCTCTCCAAGGCGCAGCTCGAGGAAAAGCTCTATGATTTCGATGCCGAGGTGGAAAGCAACACGATCGAGGTTCATGTCAGCAGGCTGCGCAAGAAGCTCGGCACCGACCTCATCGAGACCGAGCGGGGCCTCGGCTACAGGTTGGCTCAGGCGTGAGGCGCCCCCGAAGCCTACAGGGCAGGCTCCTCCTGACGCTTGGAGGGGTTCTGCTCATGATCTGGGCCGGCGCGGCGTGGGCGACCGCTGTCCTGCTGCGGCACGGCATCGAGGATGTCTTCGATTCCTCCCTCCAGGAGACCGCGCAGCGCCTGCTTCCCTTGGCGGTCCTGGACATCGTGGGCCGCGAGGACGAAGACGTCGCCAGCCAGCGCCTTGGCGCGATCCGCGCCCATGACGAACTTCTCACCTACGTGATCCGCGACGACAAGGGCAAGATTTTGCTTCAGTCCCATGCTGCCGACCTCGCCGTGTTCCCGCCTTATGAAGCGCCCGGCTTCGGCCGGACTGCGACGCATCGCCTATACAGCGAGGAGGCCCTGCAGGGGACGGTGCGTATCACGATGGCCGAACCGCTCGCCCACCGGGCTCAGGTGGTGAGGGATGTCCAGATTGGCCTCGGATTGCCGATCCTCCTGGTGATTCCGGCCGCGCTTGCCGCCGTGCTGCTGGCGGTCCGGAGAAGCACAAAACCGCTGCGGGCGTTCCGCGAACAGCTCGAAACCCGAAGCGAGAAGGACCTTGGGCCTCTCGTGTCCGATGAACTGCCCAGCGAGCTCGACCCGTTGGCCGACACCTTGAACGCGCTGCTCAGGCGGCTCAGGGCCGCCTTCGAGGCCGAACGCAGCCTCGCCGCCAACACCGCGCATGAACTCAGGACCCCGCTCGCCGGCGCGATTGCCCAGGCGCAGCGCATCCGGAAGGAAACCAGCGAACCGCAAATCGAACAGCGGGCAGCGGACATCGAGGCGACCCTCAAGCGATTGACGGTGCGGGCCGAGCGGCTCATGCAGTTCGCCCGGGCGGAGGGCAGCCGGCTCCGATTAGAACGTACATCCGACCTGCGCGCTGCCCTGCGTGTCGTGGTCGATGACTTGCGCAGAGGCATGCCACGGGAGGATAGGGTCGTCCTTCGCCTGCCGGAAACCTCTGTAATGTCCGACATCGATCCCGATGCCGTTGGAATCGTGTGCCGCAACCTCGTCGAGAATGCCTTGCGCTATGGCAGCGACTCCTGCCCAGTCGAAGTGACGCTCGAGCCAGATGGGTTGCTCACGGTTTCAAACGATGGACCCGTCGTGGCGCCCGAGGCACTGGCGAAACTGGCTGACCGTTTCGAGCGAGGCGGAGCTTCGGCCCGCGGCAGCGGAATAGGGTTATCAATCGTTTCGACGATTGCCGACCGCATAGGCAGCTCTGTCGCCCTCAGATCGCCGAGACCCGGGACGCGGTCCGGTTTCGAAGCAAGTGTTAAGCTCCCAATCGCAAGCGAGCCCAAGCAGACAGCTTCATCCTGATCCGGTCGCTCAGTTCGGAAAGGACCGAAGATCCTTCGTTGGCGCGACCACGACGCTAGGTGGCCCAGAAGACGTGGCTTTCAGGAATCGCAGAAGCTGACCCCCTATGGCAAAGATGAGGCGCGAAGCAGTCGTCCGTGTCTGGGTTCACCCGTGCGGATTATGGATGCGCGTGATGCCGATCCAATAGTTGCACTGTCATGAGCATGCGGTGCACCCGGGCTGGGCCCTTCCTACTGGACCCCGGTTTGCTTACCAACGTTCCGACTTGACGAGAGTCAAGGTGATCGAGCCGTCCAGACTGTAGCACCTTTCCGGCGTGGGCTGGAACCGGAGTCCGCATGCCAGTCCAAGGACAAGACATGGAGAGTTCAGCAAAGCAACCCTTCGCCCCGGTATTCGTGGCCCGGGGATTGACCAAGGTCTATGGCGCGGGCGATTCACGTGTCGTGGCGCTGAAGGACGTCGACCTCGATATCCGACAAGGCGAATTCATCATTCTTCTTGGCCCCTCGGGTTCGGGAAAATCGACCCTGCTCAACATCCTCGGCGGATTGGACGCTCCGACGTCAGGCACTGCGACCTGGCGAGATCACGAACTGACCGGAGCCAGCGACGAGCAGCTCACGACATACAGGCGCGAGCATGTCGGCTTCGTATTTCAATTCTACAACCTGATACCGAGCCTCACTGTCGAGGAGAACGTGCGGCTGGTCGCGCAGATCGCCAGCAATCCGATGACACCGGCCGAGGCGCTCGAACTCGTTGGACTGTCGCATCGCGCCGGTCACTTTCCTTCACAACTGTCCGGTGGAGAACAGCAGCGCGTCGCGGTGGCACGCGCAATCGTGAAGCGGCCGGATATCCTGCTCTGCGACGAGCCGACCGGCGCGCTCGACGTCGACACCGGCAGGCTGGTTCTGGCGGCAATCGCCAAGGTCAATGCGGAGCTGAACACGACGACCGCCGTGATCACTCACAACTCGGCAATCGCGGGGATGGCTCATCGCGTGTTGCGGCTGAGCGGCGGGCGCATCGTCAAGGAAGAACCGAATCCGCGGCGCATCCGGGCCGAGGATGTGACATGGTGAACGTCCTGGACATCAAGGTGGCGCGCGACCTCTGGTCGATGCGGCTTCAGGTCCTCAGCATCGCGCTGCTCGTCGCGGCCGGCGTGGCCGTCTTCGTGATGTCGGTGTCGAACTACCAGGCGCTGATCGGCGCCATGGAGGCGCACTACCGCAACGAACGTTTCGCCGACATCTTCGTGGGCATGACGCGCGCGCCGCTCTCGATCGTCGATCGGCTGCGCGAAATCAACGGCATTGGCATTGTGGAGCCGCGCGTCGCCGAGCCGGTACGCGTGATCCGCGAGGACACCAACCTTCCGATCTCGGGGCGCGTCATCTCGCTCCCGGCCGCGGGCCAGCCGTTGCTCAACCGCCTGCATCTCGTGCAGGGACGCTGGCCCGATCCGCTGCATCCGGAAGAAGTCATCATCAACGCGGCGTATGCCGAGGCGCGCGCCGTGCGGAGCGGAGAAACCATGGAGGTGGTGCTCAATGGCCGGCTGCAAGGCTTCCGCGTCGTGGGCACCGCCCTGTCACCCGAATTCATCTTTGCCACCCGCGCCGCGGTGCCGCTTCCGGACGATCGGAATTTCGTGGTGGTGTGGGCAAGCGAGGATGCGGTGGCAAGCGCCTTCGACATGAGAGGCGCCTTCAACGACGCGCTGATGACCCTGGCGCCCGGCGCAGGGCCGCAGCATGTCCTGGAAGAGGTCGATCGCTTGCTGGCGCCATACGGCGGCACCGGAGCCTATGGCCGGAGCGATCAGCCGTCGCACCGCTTTCTCAAGGATGAATTGGCGGAGCAGGAGACACTGAGCATCGTCATGCCGTCGGTCTTCTTCGGCATCGCGGCGTTCCTGCTCAACGTCGTTATCGGCAGGATGGTGGAAGCACAACGGGGGCAGATCGCTTCGCTGAAGGCGTTGGGGTTTGCGAATCGGACCATCGCCTTCCACTACTTCAAGCTGGTCACCGCCATCGCATTGCTGGGATCGGCGATAGGTCTGGTCGTGGGGCGCTGGTTCGCGATTGGGGTTGTCGGGAGCTATGGCGCTTTCTTCCGGTTTCCATCGCTGGAGGCGCAACTGGAGCCATGGCTGCTCGTCGCGGCGACCCTTGTCAGCGTCGGCGCGGCGAACCTTGCCGCGGCATCGGCGGTATACCGGATTGCCATGCTTGCTCCCGCCGAAGCCATGCGCCCCGAGACGCCGCCCGCGTTGCACACATTCAGCTGGCTGCAGGCGATTGGAAGCCAGCGAATTCCGCTTCAGTACGTGATAGCTGCGCGCACGATCCTCGGACGGCCCGTGCGGACGCTGTTGACGACCGTCGGAATCGCGCTGGCCATTCCGCTCATTCTGTTCGGGCTCTACTGGTTCGACGCCATCGACTACATGATCGATGTGAGTTTTGGACGCATCGAGCGCGGTGACGCGTTTGTCACCTTCACGGAACCGGTCTCGGCGGATGCACTCTACGAGCTGCGGGCGATACCTGGCGTGCTTGAGGCTGAAGTGCAGCGAGTCGTGCCGGTCACATTGCGAGCTGGCCATCGCTCCTATCGCACCTCGGCTACTGGTCTGGATTCGGGTTCCGAGCTCAAGGTGCTGAGAGACAGCGCGCTACGGCCGATTGCCGTACCCTCCGATGGCATCATGCTCAGCCGGACGATCGCGAGGCAGCTAGACCTCAACGTCGGCGACAGTGTCACGATCGAGGTGCTCGAAGGCAGCCGGGCCGTCAGGGAAGTCACCGTCCGCAGGATTTCGGACGATATTCTGGGGGCGTCCGTGACGATGGAGCGCACCGCACTCAATCGCCTGATGCGGGAGGGTTCCGTTGCGAATGTCGCGGCACTCAGGATCGATCCGGGTCAATCTGATCGGCTCTGGTCCAGGATAAGGTCAATGCCGAAGATCGAGGCAAGCTCGGTCAAGGCCCTGTGGTTTGCGCTGTTCAACGAAACGATCGGCGGAATGGTGGTTATCGGCGCGCTGGTCCTCTTGGGGTTTGGAATGCTGATCGCCATAGGCGTGGTCTACAACAGTGCCCGCATCGCCCTGCAGGAGCGCGCCTGGGAATTGGCCAGCCTGCGCATAGTCGGACTGACGCGGCGCGAGGTATGTGCCGTCATTGTCAGCGAGCTTGCCTTGGAGCTGATTGTGGCCATCCCCGCCGGGCTCCTGATCGGACGGTACCTGATCGAATTGATCGCGTCGGCGCGCGCGAGCGAGTCGTTTCAGATCCCCGCCGTGATCGATCGCAGCAGTTATGCCATCGCCGCGCTCCTGGTCATCGGCGCGGCCATTGCCAGTTTCATCACAATCCGCCGCAGGGTCGACAAGCTCGATCTCGTGGCTGTCCTGAAGACGAGGGACTGAACATGAAGCGTCGAACAACTTCGATCGCCGGTGCACTGGTGCTGGCGCTTGCGGCACTGGGCTTCTACTGGCTCCTGATGCCGCAGCCGACCCTTGTCGAAACCGCCGAGGTGGTGACCTCGCGCTTCCAGGACACGGTTGAAGAGGACGGCCGCACGCGCGTGCGGGATCGCTATCTGGTGTCGGCGCCCTTGTCCGGGCGTATCCAGAGGTTGACACTCAAGGCCGGCGATACCGTGCGGACGGGAGAGAAGCTGGCGACCATTACGCCGCCAGTTTCGCCGCTTCTCGACCCCCGCGTGCGGCTAGAGCTCGAGGCCCAGGTCGGTGCCGCTGAGGCGGCGGTCGAGGAGACGGCATCGCTTCACGAGCAGGCCAAGGTGCTGCTGGCTCAGGCCAGTGCGGATCTCGAACGCACCAGGGAGCTCGTCAAGCGCAACGTGGCGGCCGCGGCTCAACTGGAGCGTGAGGAATTCCTGTTCCGCTCAACGCAGCGACAAACCGATGCCGCCGAGCGGCGCTGGCACGCCGCCACGCATCTTCTGGAACAGGCGCGCGCGGCACTGAACTCCGCCAACAATTCCGAAACCAGCGAGAGTTTCCCGGTATCCTCGCCCGTAGACGGCCGCGTTCTCAGGGTCATGCAGGAGAGCGAGACCGTTGTCGCGCAGGCAGCGCCGTTGCTCGAACTGGGTGATCCTGGCGATCTCGAAATCGCCGTCGACGTTTTGACGACCGATGCCGCCCGGATAAGGGAGGGCGACAAGGTGATCATCGAGCGTTGGGGCGGCCCCACCGATTTGCTTGGGGCCGTGCGGCGCGTCGAGCCCTCCGGCTTCACCAAGATCTCCGCGCTCGGCGTCGAGGAGCAGCGCGTCTGGGTCGTTGTCGACATAACCTCGCCACGGGAGACGTGGACCAGCCTGGGGGATGGCTATCGCGTCGAGGTCAAGATCGTGGTTGACGAGAACGACCAGGCAATCGTCGTGCCGATCGGAGCCCTGTTCCGGCGCGGCGATGCCTGGAGCGTCTTCGTTGTCGAGGCGGGCCGCGTTCACCTGCGAGAGATCCAGGTGGCGCGCCTATCGGCTCGCACTGCCGCCGTGGCGCAGGGCGTTCGACCTGGCGAGATTGTGGTCATCTATCCACCTGCCAGCCTTGCCGAAGGCAGCAAGGTCATGCTCCAGTAAACTTGCTATTTGACGGTGCAATCGATGTTGATGCTATGTTCTATGTAAGTCGAAACTTCCGTTCGTATTTCGGCGATAGTCGATGCCGTCGACGATGTGTGAATGGTCCGCTTGCGGCTCGCGCGATACGCAGTCAGGGCGTGCTCCTGGCGAGCTTTTGTCTGTTTGGAGGCGTAAATCAATGACGTATTACATAGGTCGGATGTTGCCGACGGCCTTCGACGAGGCCGTCGCGCGAACGAAAGCAGCTCTAAAGGCCGAAGGTTTTGGCGTGCTGACTGAGATCAATGTGCAGGAAACGCTGAAGACCAAGATCGGTGTAGAGTTCCCGAAATACATTATCCTCGGTGCATGTAACCCCGCGCTGGCCCACGAAGCTCTCCTGCTGGAAAACAAGGTGGGGACGATGCTGCCGTGCAACGTCGTCGTGCGGGATTCGGGAAACGGACAAACTGAGGTCGCTGCGATCGATCCGGTCGCCTCGATGCAAGCGATCGATAATCCGGCGCTCAAACAAGCTGCACAAGTTGTGCGTTCGAAGCTTGAGCGCGTGGTAGCTCAACTTTAGGCATCGTATGACAATTCTGGAGCCCAAAGCGCTTGTGACTTGGCCCGCGCATCTGAGGATTCTCCAAGCGATTTGATCCAACGCAATGCGACGCGCGCCGTCCGATTGTTTGGTGTCACGAGGATGGAGTACTCGCTACGATGTCGTGGGGGTGGAGCAATTGCTGCGGCGGAGCTTGGGGCATGCCATTCTTCGGCTTTGGCCCGTTGCTGCTGATCCTGATCGCGGCTGGTGTTGTCTACTATTTTTGGCATCAACCCACGCGCGACCGTTCACGTGAAGCGGCCTCGCTAGATATTCTGGATCGCCGCTACGCCTCCGGCGAGATCACGAGAGAGCAGTATGAGCAGATGAAAGGTGACCTGAAAAGGCACTGAATTTTCGCAGTTCAGACGCAATCGCTCGCTCAGGTACGAATGCGATTTACACGCACTTCCTTATTGCAACGGATGGTTCTGACTTCGCTTGGAGTGGCGTTACGCATGGACTGTCCCTCGCCAATCGCCTCAAGGCCAAGGTTATCTTTTTGCATGTCACCGAGCCATTCCCAATGTTTGATTGGGGAAGTCCAATGTCGGGCTATTCAGCCGGCGCAAAATTCGTCTCATACGAGGAAGAGGGGCGCCGTTTCGCGGGGCAAATACTAGATCAATGCAATGCAGCGGCTGACCGGCTCGGTGTGCAAGCCGAGGCCGTCCATCTTGAAAATAGGAAGCCGGCGGAGGCAATCGTTGAGCTGTCCAAGACCCGGGGCTGCGATCTGGTAGTTATGGCCGCGCACGGACGCCGGGGCCTCGCCAGACTGCTACTGGGCAGTCAGGCGACAGAGGTGCTTTCCTTCAGCACGGTCCCTGTGTTGATCGTCCGATAGGAACGGTGACAGAAGCAATCGACATTCCAAGTTGTCCGCGATTTCTGACCTGGATCAACCTCCAACTCCCCAACACCGGCTAGAAGCGCCAATAGCATGCCTCCCAGGCGGGCGTCCAAGCAGGTGCACCATGTTCGAATACAGCATTGAAGCCAGACGGACCGATGCACGAGGCAGCGTGGCCACGACCAAGAACGCCGCGCTTGTTCTCGACACCAGCCTCGAGGGCCGGACCGATGCCTTCAATCCAGCCGAACTGCTTCTGGCGGCGATTGCAGCCTGCATGATCAAGGGCATCGAGCGCGTCACGTCGATGCTCGATTTCAAGCTGCGCGGCGTCAAGGTTGCGTTGCATGCCGTTCGGCGCGACAGCCCGCCGGGGATTGCCTCGATCGACTACGAGCTTGTTGTCGACACCGATGAAACCGACCAGCGACTGGAGCTGCTGCACAAGAATGTCCGCAAGTACGGCACGATTTCCAATACAGTTGCGGCGGCCACGAAACTCGAAGGCAAGATCAGGAGAAAAGCATGAGCCGGCTGCATGTCGAGAACCACCAGGTGTCGCGCATCGGCTGGCTGCGCGCCGCCGTCCTGGGGGCCAATGACAGCATCGTCTCGACCGCGAGCCTGATCGTCGGCGTGGCGTCGGCCGCAGCGCCGGCTTCGCAGGTTCTGGTCGCCGGCATAGCCGGCCTGGTGGCAGGCGCCATGTCGATGGCGGCCGGCGAATATGTCTCGGTCAGCTCCCAGTCGGACACCGAGAATGCCGACCTCGCCCGCGAACGCCAGGAACTCGCGACCCAGCCCGAATTCGAGCGCGAGGAGTTGGCGCAGATCTACGTCAAGCGTGGGCTGGAGACGGACCTGGCCCACCAGGTCGCCGACCAGCTCATGGCCAAGGATGCGCTGGCCGCGCATGCCCACGACGAACTCGGCATTTCGGAAATGACCACGGCGCGGCCGATCCAGGCGGCGCTGACCTCGGCGGCGACCTTCAGCGTGGGCGCGGCGATGCCGTTGCTCATGGTGCTGGTGTCGCCGGCCTCAATGCTCGTGCTGGCGGTCTCGCTTGCGTCCCTGCTCTTCCTTGCCTTGCTGGGCGCCATAGGCGCCAAGGCGGGCGGCGCCAACATCCTTCGCGCTACGTTGCGCGTGACCTTCTGGGGCGCCTTCGCCATGGCGCTCACCGCCGGCATCGGCGCGCTGGTGGGCACGGCCGTTTAAGAGGTCGGCCGCCCGACGGCTCGGGATTTGACCCCTACGCAGGTTTGCATCACGTTGTGAGATCATTCCTGTTGCTGGCGGTTGCTGATTTTGTCGCGCGCAGCCCATACCTCGATGAGCAGCAAAGTCACCGTGACTGCCAAGGGGCCCAGTATGAATCCTGGAGCCCCGAACAGGGCGAGCCCACCTATCATCGATATGAACGCTGGGATCGTGTGGAGCCTCAGCTGGTTGCCGACCAACATCGGGCGAAGGACGTTGTCGATTCCGCCTACAACAATACCGCCCCAGCCCGAGAGAATCAGGGCCTTGCCCCAATCACCGTCAAGCAAGAGGAGGATTGCTGCCGGTATCCACACGAGGAACGAACCCAACACAGGCACGACGGAAAGCAGACTCATCACCACGCCCCAAAGAAGGGGCGTCGGCAACCCGAGGATCCAGAACATCAACCCGCCCAAAGAACCCTGGACTGCTGCGACCGCCAGCGTCCCATATACCGTGGCGTGAACGGTATCGAAAACCCGCTGGAACAGTCGCTCGGTATCGGCGCTCTCCAACGGCATCCAATCATGGAGCAGGCGCGCGACTGCTTTCCGATCACGCAGGAAATAGAACAGCATGTAGAAGGTCAGGAGGACTTCGGCCACCTGCAGCACGGAACCCTTGACGAACGTTGCACCGGCGTTGCTCAGCCATGTTGCGAGGCTCGCCATCATCGACGGCAGATCGATCTGTTGCTCTATCCACTTTCCAATAGGTGCTATGCCGGGGTGGGCGTCCAGGAGAAGTTGGAGCTCTCCATCAGCGACCCGGGTTCGGATCGAGGCTGCCCCAGAAGCAGCTTCCTCGACCAAGCGCTCTAACAGGAAAGCTGCGGGGACAACGACGAGCAGTACGATCGTCAAGACCGAAACCATCGCCGCAAGGTTGGGGAGTTTCAACTTCGTCTCGATCCAGGAATGGAAAGGGATAAAGAGGATTGCCAGTGCCAACGCCCATGTGATCGCGCCCAAAAATGGCTCGGTCAGAAGCACGCAGACGACAATCCCGACGATCGCGGCGGCCGCTAGGACAAGTGTGCCAACCTGGCTTCGACGAACTCGTGGATTGTCTGCGCTCATTTTGCCGACACCGAAACGGTTCGTCCGGGAGTTTTCTTCACGTCCAACTCTTTCCCAACAGAAGACTGGTCATTGATCGTTTCATTGAACGGCTAGGCCTTCAGTCGCTCCCGCCAGAATAGTTTCAGCAACTCCAGGCATGCCAGCACGGCAAATCCCGCGGCAATCGTCACCGCCAGATCGTCGAGATGCAGGGGTCCGAAGCGGAACAGACTGGTGGCAAAGGGCCACAGGAGCGTCCCGCCTAGCATCGAAGCGACAGCCACGACGACGATCATCAGCGACCGGTTCGGCCTGATGAGCGCGGTCAGAAGCGATGCGCTGAAGGAACGGTTGACGAAGATCAGTCCAACGATTGTCAGCACCAGCGAGAAAAACGTCAGGGCCCGGATTTCGTTCTCGGCCATGCCCTGGCCGAGGGCGACAAGGTAAATGCCCGCCAGAAGCACGAAGGCGAGCGTCCCCTGGAGCAGACCCCATCCGATCAACGCCCAGGAGAAGAGTGGCGAGTCCGGATTGCGAGGCGGACGGCGCATGACATCGTCTTCTTCGCTTTCAGCCTCGAAGACAAGCGAGCACACGGGATCGATCACCATCTCCAGAAAGGCGATATGGATCGGCCCGAACAGGATCGGCAGGCCAAACAGCAGCGGCAGCAGCGAGAGGCCCGCGATCGGCACGTGGACCGCGAAGATGAAGCCCATGGCCTTGCGCAGGTTGTCGAAGATGCGGCGGCCAAGCCGAATTGCTTTGACGATTGAACCGAAATCGTCGTCGAGCAGCACGATGGACGATGCCTCGCGCGCAACGTCGGTACCGCGGCCACCCATGGCGATCCCGATATTGGCGGCCTTGAGCGACGGCGCGTCATTGACCCCGTCGCCGGTCATGGCGACGATTTCACCACTCGCCTTCAGCGCGTTGACGATGCGAAGCTTCTGCTCGGGCATGATGCGCGCGAACACGGTTGCGGTTTTCACACCCAGCGCCAACTCGTCGTCACCGAGCGCTTGCATCTCACTGCCGGTCACGACGCTTTCGACATCGAGGCCAGCCTGGCGCGCGATCATTTTGGCGGTTGCCGGGTAGTCGCCGGTGATCATCATCACCCTGATGCCGGCGGAACGGCAGTCGCTCACGGCTTCGGGAACACCCACGCGCAGCGGATCCGTCAGGCCGACCAGCCCGAGAAATTCGAATTTGAAATCGTGTTGCGTCTGCGGCAAGTCGGTGCCGCGATGAGACCCGTGTGCCACGCCGAGCACACGCAGCCCCTCGGCCGCCATGGCCTCGACCGAGTTCTTCAGGGCCTTGAAGTCCCTTGCGTTCAGATGGCACAACGCCCCGATCGCCTCTGGCGCGCCTTTTGCCGCAACCAGCGAATTGCCATCGCCACGTGTCGATTGCCAGACATTCGACATCGCCAGCAGTCCGGGTCGAAGCGGATATGCGTGGACCAGTTCCCAATCCGGTTTGTCCAGAATCCTGTGCTCAGACAGGCATTCCTTGCCGAGTTTGTGAAATGCGACCTCCATGGGGTCGAAGGGAATCTGGGCGCTGGCAAGCACACCCGTCTCAACCAGATCGGCGGCTGCCGCTGGCAGACTGATGCCCGGTCTGTCCGTCATCCGGAACGACTTTCCATCAGCCGTCCGAAGTTCGGCAATCGTCATCCGGTTCTCGGTGAGCGTGCCGGTCTTGTCGGTGCAAAGGATCGTCGCCGAGCCAAGCGTTTCGATCGCGGCGGCCCTGCGGGTCAGAACGCGCGCTTGTGAGATGCGCCACGCACCCATGGCCATGAAGATCGTGAGCACGACGGGAAACTCTTCCGGCAGCATGGACATGCCGAGCGCGATGCCTGCGAGCACAGCGTCAAGCCAGCCGCCTCGCAGAAGCCCGTAAAGCAGGACCGCGACGACGCTGACCGCACCCCCCACCATAGCGAAAATGCGTACGACGCGCCGCATTTGCGCCTGCAATCGCGGCGGTTCTGTCTCCATTGAACTCAGGGAGTGCCCTATCTTGCCGATTTCACTACGTCGCCCCGTCGCCAGGACTTCGCCCATGCCTGACCCGCGAACGATCAGCGAACCAGAGAATATGAAAGGCAGGTCGTCGCCGCCTGGCCGGCGTTCGCTCACCGACGAGATGCCGCCGACAGCAACCTTTCGAACCGGCACGGATTCGCCGGTTAAGAGCGATTCGTCGCTCTGAAGGTCCTGGCTCTGGAGAAGCCTGGCATCGGCCGGCACGCGGTCACCCTCGCCCAGCACGACGAGATCCCCCCGAACAACCTCGCGACCGGCAATGCGCTTGCGTTCACCACCGCGTATGACCTGGGCACGAGGGCTAGTGAGATCACGCAGCGCTTCCAGAACACGCTCGGTGCGGGTCTCCTGTATGATGGTTATGCCGATCGACATCGTGGCAAAGGCTAGCAGGATCAGCGCTTCCTCCAGATTGCCCAAACTGAGATAGACAACGCCGCCGCCAAGCAGGAGCGCCAGCATCGGCTCACGAATGACCTCGAAGGCAATCCGCAGCGGCGTGCGCTGGTTTGACCTCGGCAGTTCGTTGTACCCTTCGGCGACAAGCCTGGCTTGCGCCTCGGCCTCTGAAAGGCCGGAAAACATATCGGCCGTCGAGGTTGGTTGGAACATCTCAACTGTCTCTGTCGGACTATAAGCCAATGTCATGGCCGCCTCTCACGAGACGCTATTTCAGTGCGACAGGAGGACGGGGAGCCGCAGATCCGCGAGAACACCCTCCGTTGCGCCCCCGAGTACAAAGTCCCTGACCCGCGAATGACCGTATCCACCCATGACCAGCAGCTTGCCGCCAATCTTGACGGCATGCTCCTGGAGAGCGGCACCGATCGAACGATCGCCAGCTCGGATCGAACTGCTCTCGACGGTCAGGCCACGCACCCGCAGGCCCTCGGCAAGGCGTTCGCCAATGTCTTTTCCCGGAAGCGGCTTTTCGTCGGTCACACTGATGACGGTGATCCTGGCGGCGCGCTCCAGGAACGGCCGCGCGTCAGCGACCGCCCGTGCCGCCACGCGGCTTCCGTCCCACGCGATGACGACATGGTCGAGCACACCAACATCCGTAGCTTCGGGAAAAAGCAGCGTCGGCCGGCCTGCGCCGAAGAGTATAGCCTCGGCAGTCATGCGCGCTGTCGGATTGTCCGCGGCTAGGCCGACCAGTGACAGATCGAAATAGCGGCACTGTTCTGCGGCGACATCGCCCATCAGAGCCGGAGGCGCCGCTATCACATGGGTCGTGAGCGGCACCTTGTCTTGTGCCGCCTCCTTGGCAACCACCTCCAGCAAGATTTTGCCTCGCCTGCGGCTGGCCGCCTCGGCTTCTCGAATCTTGCTTGGAAGATCGAGTAGATAGCTCGAAAGCGCGTTCGAAACGTCCGGAATGTCGACATCGACAGCGATTGCATGAAGCACTGCCCCCACCTGCCTAGCAAGTGTCACGGCATTCGAACCGACCTTCACCGTATTCGCCTCGGGATATGTGACTAGCGGGAGACATGTCATGAGTTTCATAGGATTGCGCCTCCGTCCCGTCCGCGGCGAGATAGCCGCAAGCGTTTTTAGCCCAATGGATGGTCCGAGCTTTGATCCACCGCAAATGGTCGGATTGAGGTCCGATCATTGCCTTTATGACCGCGCGTTCGACGAGTTTAGCCAAAGCGTCAAGCCGCGTTGCTGGCGATCGCAAACCGCAAAGCAACTGAATCTCAGATACCGCGCCGGCTTCCGATCAGATTTTCTCTTGTTTTGCCGGAGGGACCGGCTCTCTTGATAACGCCCGAGAATGGCTCGGTGTGGGAGCGACCGAACTTAGCAACGTTAACGAATGACTGCTTCCAGGAAGCCTCAAGCCTCTCAGCAACGTCTGATATTGGGCGCAAAGCACGTCAAAGCCGGCGCTTGGAATGCAGGCTAGTCTAAGGGTAAGCGCCGACCTGAACGGCGTGTCAGTAACGTATCGAGCGAAGCCCAGTCTCATCCGAGCTCGTGGATCGTTACGCCCGGCACAACGGTCTTGGCGATCTCGCATAGATGCTGGTGATGCGTAAGGTAAATGACCTGGCCGGCACTTGCCATTTCGCCAAACAATCGGAAAACCTCCTCTGACCGGACATGGTCGAAGGTTTCCATTATGTCGTCGGCGATGAATGGCACCGAGGGGCGAAACTGTGCGAACTCGTAGTATCCCGCAAGCCTGAGCGCTAGGTAGAGCTGAAAACGTGCGCCCTTTGACAGCGCGTCGGCGACCTTGGACTGTCCGTCGCGCTGCAATGCAATGAGCACTTCACCGCCCTTCACCGGCTGGGTTGTAAGGCCTGAGTACTGGCCGCGCGTCATAAGCGCGAAAGCGTCAGATGCCCGCGCCATCATCCCGGAGCGATGGCGCTCGCGGTAGACGCGCAGAGCGTTCCCGGCGGCCATGACGCCCAGTTTCAGTTCGATGTAGCGGATCGCCTTTTCCTCGATTTCCAGGAGGACGGTGCGTCGTTCGGCATCTATGCGGGCAACAGCGCTGTCGCCGCCAATGGCGTCCAGCTTGTCGGTCGCGCGCGTCTGTCGAATGAGCTGGTGCTGTATCGCTTCGTCAGAAGCGCGAAGCCGTTGCTCGGCCTCAGCCTTCTCGATTGCGAGACTGTCGAGATCGACAGCATTCAATATCGAACGCGCCTGCTCGAACCCTTCCACCGCGAGCTCGGACGACACCTGCTCCTCAAGTTCGGCCACGGCTGTGCGCAGGCGATCCCTGTCGCGCAGCAGTTCGTCGCGTCGCACGACTTCGGATAGCGTGGGCACACCAAAGACGCTCAGGACCTCGTTCTTGCGGCGCTCATGTGCCGAAATCTCAGCATTGAGGATCTCACCCGCATCCTGCAGGCGCTGCAGGTCATTGACGAGGCTTGCCTTGGCCTCGCGCGTGCGCTCGGCGCGCTCCAGGCGCTCGGCAAGCCGAATCGCCAGCTGTTCCAGTTCGTCGTCGTCGGCCGCCTCGCCCGCTTCTGCTGCAACGGCGCTTACCTCGACCAGGAAATTGTCCCTGTCAGCCTCCATCTTCTCGATACGGAGTTGCATGGCGTCCCGGTCTTGAAGACATTTGGACAGTTCAGCCAATTGATCGATGACCCCGCCGATGCCGGGCACCGAGATGCTGCTCTCGAGCCAGGTGCCCTTGAGCGCTTCGGCAACGCCTGCCAGCCATTCATCCTCACGCCGCTCTGCGACTTCGATGGCTCGGCGCCTAGCGGCCAGATCCTGTTGCCTTGTGCCAACGGTCTTGAGCGCCTCCGTGCGCTCAGCGTCCACCTTGAATTGCCTCTCAAGGAACAGCTCTGCCACGGTCATGACCGTTTCCAGGCTTTCACCAGGATCAGAACCGACGCCGACGCTCGCCAGTGCGCCGCTCAGCTCCAGGCGTATTCGCCCTTCCTCATCAACCGCCCGCTCGGCCTTCTTGCGGGAAAGCTCGATCTCATCCCAGGCCGCGAGCGCATCGATCCGGGCAGCAATGCGATCCTCGACCAGTTCGATCAGCTGTTCGGGGGATGTTTCCTGGCACGGTCCGAGCAGGTCTCTTGCCGCAGCGCGAATTTCCAAGAGCACTGCCTCCCGATCTGAGCCGTTGCGTGCAAGTTGGCCGCGCGCATGCGCGATGGTGGCCGCGGTTTCTGCGAGGTTGCGGTTTGTCGTGCGAATCTCGACCAGTTCCCGGGCGTTGGCCAAACGGCCTGCGCCGACACTGTCGTCCCGGGCCAGCGTTGCCGCGAAATCATCCGCCGTTTCCCCAGTCAGGTCATTGCGATGCCTTGCCCAGGCCTCGTCGCGGGAACGCCGAATAACGTCGGCCGTATCATCGTCGGTGACATCGACGGAGGCACGAAGGGCTTCCAGCCGCGCCGAAAGCAAGTCGTGATTGCCTTGGTGCTCGGCAAGACGATCGGAAAGGACGCCCCTGCCCTTCCCCAGCTCCGCTGCCAGCGCCTTCCATGCGCCAAGCTGCGAAGCACTGGGAATGGCGACCCTGGCCAGTGCCTGAGCATCGCCCGACCAGGGATGCAAGCGCGCGATCGCGGCCTCCCATCGAACTGCACTCGCATCCGCGGTCTCGCGTGCCGCCTTGGTCTCCCTCATGTACCCGCTGGCCTTTGCCGCCGACAAAGCCGAAACAAGCCTTGCCCTGGCGGGCTCGGGCACGGCCCGTTCTTCGCCGACGCGCTCGCGTGCCGCCTGAAGCGCATCAGCAGCTGCCGCGGCCTCCTCGCGCGCAACGCGCACGCTGGTAACGATCCCGGATCGCTGCTCGACCATGGTGCGCACAGCGCCAATGGTTGCAGCAGGCAAAAGCAGTTTGGCAGGGTCTGGCTCGGAGGATTTCCCCAAGGCGGCAAGGCAGGTCGCCACGGCATTGTCGAGGATTTGCAACTCCGTCCTGCGACTTGGCAGGTCCAGGCCGGCCGACACGTGGCGCACCTTGCGGTCCGCCAAGCCGCGAACCCGTTCGGAAATCGCAAGGATCGTGGCGTCCACATCTGTCGAGGCGATTTTCGTCGTCACCCGCTCGAGCTCGTCCGCACTCGCGGATAGCCGCGTTCTCAGACTGGCGTCGGTCTCGATCATGTCGGCGACACTGCCCGTCCAGGTCCGCGACGGTGATGCGCTCTCAGGCAAGTCGGCCAGCTGGGCTTCCTTACGTCGGATATCGGCAAGGATCGGGATCGTGCGAAGATACTTCGCGATGGTATCGAGCCGAGCCGACAGCACCGACCGTTCGGCGATGCTGCGGTCGTATTTTTCTGTCGCGTCCAGGCGCTCTGTCTCGAGAGTTTCGAACGTCGACGCCAAGGTGTCGATCGCCTCCCTCCCGGACTTCAGTTCCGTAAGCCGCTTCTTGAGCAGCGCAAGCTCGGTTCCGTGTGCCTGCTTGCGATAGAGCCTGTCCGCTTCGGCCTCCAGCACGCTCAATGTATCGCTTGCGTGCCCAAGGCCGGCGCTGGCCGTGAATAGCAGCTTGCCCAGGTCGCCGCGCGATTCCAGGATTGATTTTCCACCTGCTTCCAGCGTTTCGTCGTCCAACGAGAACATGGTCTCGTATGCGTCGCGAGACAGCCCGGCGAGATGTGCTGAAATCGCCATTTCGCTGACCGGTTGGCCAGTCTCGTTCAGCAATGAGTTGGTGCGCTGTTTCGTGCGTGTGAACGAGTGCTCCGCGCCGCCAAGTTCGAGCACACCGCCGATGCGCATCGCGCTGTACTCGTGCAGGAAATTGTAGCGGCTGCGTTCCTCGATGCCGAACAGCAGATCGAGATAGCCGGAAAGCGCGGTCGACTTGCCGGCTTCGTTCAGGCCGAAGACGATATGCAGGTCGGGACCGGATTCCGGTTTTGGCCCGAAGTCGATCGTCCTGTCGGTGAACTTGCCATAACGGATGAGATTAAGTCGCCTGAGCCTCATTGTGACCCACCGGCCTTGAGGCGGGCGGTGACCAGGTCGGCGCCGTTGGCAAGCACCCTGTCGAGGAACAACTCCAGCCCAGCCTCGTCGTTGCCGGCGAAATCGCGCCCGTCGGCCGGAAGATCGGCGACCATCTTCTGGACAAACGCTCTCGCCTCAGCACGGAAGGCGTCCGAGCTGGCATCGGCGTGCATGGATTGAGCGAGTTCGAAAATCGGATCAGCGACGCCCTCTGATGTTTCGGCTGCGGATGGAGAAACGTTAAGCTCGAGCTTCTCCACCCAGGTGTCTCCCGTCTGTTCCGCGACCTGCTCAGCTTCTGCGAGCAGCAGGTCGCGGTCACGGATCAGCGCCCAGGACAAAGGTGACGCCCCGGTCAGGCCGAGACGGACCACAACATGACGGGATCTGACGAAGGCACGAATATCTTCGAGCGCGGAGCGGACTCGCCCGACGACTTCGGACCATTCCACCGTTCCGGTCAGGTCGACGTTCACACGCTCGAATTGCGCGATACTGGTTAGCCTTTCCTCGATCTCGATGGTGCGGTCGTCTCGTATGGTCACCAGGGTCACGGACTTCTCTCCGGCCTCGTTGATGTCCCTGCCTTGCGGAAGTCCTGGCATCACCACGGTGCTCGCCCCAGGATGGACTTGGCGGACGTGGATGTGCCCAAGCGCCCAGTAGTCGAAGCCATGGCTATGCAGGTCAGCGACGCTGCAGGGAGCGTAGACGTCGTGGCCGGGCGATCCGGCCAGACTGGTGTGCATGATGCCGACATTGACCGCGCCTTCACTCGGAGCTGAATACTTGGGAAGCAGACTGTCCGGCGCCTTGGGGCTCGCGAAGCTCAAGCCATGGAACATGACGTCCAGCCCCCCGGCTGTTTGCAGCACCGATTGGGAACGGCCGCTGAAGATTGTGACCGTCTCCGGGAACATCAGTTGTTTCGATATCCGTGATAGGGCGTCGTGATTGCCTCGGATCTTGAAGACCCGGACACCAGCCTGGTGCAGGCGTGTCATTTGCGATGCCAGAAACCGCGCCGTTTTCATCGACGTCTGATCACCATCGTAAAGATCGCCGGCAACGACCAACGCATCGACACGCTCCGCAAGGCAGAGATCCACGATCGAGATGAACGCCTGACGGCTGGCGTCTCCGACGAGTTCGGCAAGGGCGGGGTTTCGCATCGCCAGCGAACGCAGAGGCGAGTCGAGATGAATATCGGCCGTGTGGACGAATCGAAATGCCATTAAGTGATCTCCGGCTACGAACATACGGGCGTTCGACCGCGGCTCGATAGAAGAATTTCAAGATACGGGGTTGTCGCTCTCGAGCTATAGGTCGCCGTTGCGCAAGGTGTGTGGCGATGTGTCGGGTAAGGCCTTTTCACGTTAGAGAGGGAGTTGCCAAAAGACCTTGCGAATGTCGCATTGCGCCAGACAGGCCCCGCAGACGCTTATGATTGAATAACCGAAATGGGCTGGAAGCTTTCGGCGTCCGCGACGTCGATAGCGGACGTTCCATTTCTAGGGGCTGTCGGCCAGCTTGATGTACCCGGGGTTCCATGCCTTTCTAGTCTCCGCCTCTACGACTTCACGCAGGTTCGGTGCACGCAGCGATAGGTCCATAACCTCTACGCCCACCCCACCATTGAGCCGACGGATTGCCTCAGATAACACAAGGCAAGCCGCCACCAGCCCAACGAAGGGGGCTCCGACCGTCCGGGTGGCGAGCTGAACCAAGCCGCACTCATCGACCTCGCCGTGCTGGAGGAGGTCAGCGTAGGCCGCCGCACTTGTCTGCCCCTCCTTTTCATCGATTTCGCCCCCCCATTTCTGCTGGCTGCTTACGCTCGCGGGAAAGGTATGGATACGCATCGCGAGGTATTCCTGCGGCCCCGCACCGAGCCCTGCTTCGACCACCAGATCGAACCCGGCAATGTCGATGTGCGCCCGAGCTTCTGAGTTGTCGACCCCGAACAGGGCGATCCGCGGATCATCCTTTCCGACGGCCATGATGCCATCGAACCTGCGTTCGACGATAGTCGCTCGAAACCCGCGACCTTCGAGCCATCTGGCCATCTCGCGGGTCTTGAACTTGCCGACCAGCCCGGTGTGGGTAAGTACCGAAGTGCTGTCATTGGACGCTGTCAGCTTGTCGAAGTCCTGCAGGGTCAGCTCCATCGCCTCCGGTTGGGCGAACGGCAGCATCGCAAGGGCCCACAGATAAGCCTGACCGAGATGCCCTAAACCTACGAGCCACAGCTTGCTGGGGACCACAAACTCCTCCGGCCCTTCGTCGGGCAGGCGCCAGTCGAGATCGGGCCGCCAAAGCGACAGACCTACCGTCCGCCGCCCGGCAAGGACATTGCCACGCAGGTTCTGGAAAATCTCGCCGACGGCCAGAGCGGCCGCCAGTGTAGCGGCCATCACGTCGTTTGCATCCTCCGAAAGCACTTCGATCTCATCGCCCGGTCCAACGCCGCCGCGCCAACCGCCAAAGGTCAACCGCAAGCTTAGGCCGGACCTCTGCCCAGCATTGGTCGCACCCAGCATGACCAGTGGGACGGACGCTTCGACCTCGTCGGCCAGCGTGCCTCCAAGAGCCGTGACTGCCTCGCCGAGCGACAAGTATTCGCCGGGCAGCTCAACGAGCAGGGGGAAGTCATCCAACCCGAGCCCGAGCACGCGCACGCCGCCAAGGAGCGAGCGGCGGCCTCCATTCACCAAGGTCAACAAGGCGGCCTGGTGAGCTCGCGACGAGCCAACGACCATGCCGACCTGGATCGCCATCTGGTACTCGCCGAACAGCGAATAAGCCTCTTCGAGGGTGGCGGCCTCGCCTGTGTCCATGGCCATTTTCACGCCCCGGTGCAGGACGTCGGGATTGGTCTGATGGTTCATCGGAAAGTTCCTGTCGAAAGCATGATGCGACCGCGCCAGCCGCTCAAGTCGGTCCACTTATGCGAACCCTCATAGCGATAGATGCCCAAGCGGTGCCGCCAGTGTGGACCCTTGGCATAGTTCGGCACGATGAGCGCGAGATGGCCTTGGAGCGCTATCATGGGGTTTGCCCGATCCGACGGGCTCTGGCGTGGTGAGCCGGGATGGGTGTGAATATCGGCGATGACCATAAGGCCCGTTTCGCGGCAGTAGCGCCAGAGCCGGTCGAAGGCATCTGCATGGAGAATGCAGATGCCGGTCGAGTAGGCATTGGGGTCTAACTCATCGTAGAAAACCCACTTGGTTCCGACACGGCCTTCGCCACTCTTGGTACCCAGAAGGAAGGCGCCTGCTTCGTGCGTGAGGCCGCCACGGTGGCAAAGCTCGGCGAGGCCGTCGAGCCACAGCCGGCGTGGGACGATAACTTTACTGTTAGCCATTGCGCACCCCCGTGTAGTCGTCGGCGGTGAGCAGCTCGTGGATCGCGACGAGGTTGCGGATTCCGACGTGAAGCCGGCCGCCATTCCGATCAAACACCGGCCACCATTC
>NZ_BSNY01000067.1 GCF_030160235.1 Mesorhizobium huakuii | reverse complement strand
TTCAATGGCTTAACGGACAGTGTTCGCTATCCGTTCACGTCCAACTGTTCAAGTTGGGTGTGACGCACTGCGCTGCAAGGCTGCGGATATCGGAAAGGAGCTCGCGCGGTTCGCGCCTGCTGCTGTGGGCGAGTTTATCGATATGGCGACGGGTGCAGCCACCCTGGCCAGCGCGACCGATATCCGCGAGCGGCGTCTGGTGCGGCTCATGCTGACCGCCTATCCGTCTGCTCCACCGAGTGCCGACGAGGTGGCGCGCCTCTTCAACCTTACGTCAAGCGCCGCGCGCAGTCTCATGAGGGCGACCGCTGCCAAACACCGTCTGCAGCTTCGCGACCGGATTGAGCCAGCCCTAAAGGCCATCCTTGCAAGCTGCAAAGGCGATGGCAAAGGACCCTATGCGGCGGTGATCAATAATCCGATCCTCGTCGAACTGCTCAATGCTCGGCTCGAAACTTCGACGGATCCCAAGACGCCGGTGCGGCGAACCGGCGACAGCCTCACCCAATACACTATCGATGTCGGCTCCTACAACTTTCTGAAGGACAGCTTTAAATGAGCGAGACCGCCGACGCTCTGGCCGCCTCCGCGTTAGTCCTCGCAATCTTAGCAGCCTTGTTCTCAGTCTGGATGCCTGAGATCGCAATCGCGCTCGACGCTGAGCCGAGCAATGACAGCAGCAACAATGGGCCGCTCAAGACCAGGCTCACGCAGATTCTCTGGACGCGGCTCGTTCCGCTGTTCATTGCCGCCTTGGCTACGGTCGCAATTCTTTCCCCTCGAAGCCTAGCGATCGCACGCTCTCCCTGGACCTGCACACCATGGGAAAAATGCCGCTATGATGACGTGCAGGCGCTTATGCTATTGACGGTTGTGCTCCTAATCCTGCTTTGCGGCGCCCTGATGGTGCAGATCAGCGCGGTTTTATCAAAGCGGGCCAAGCTGTGACTGGTCGCCGTGCCGTCGTGAACAGGCATCTAGCTACGCCGTTTGTATCGCTGAGATAAGTTTCTGCCGATGGAGGAGGAGGAGGAGTTTCTCGAAATCGAGGCGAAGCTCGACGCACTTGCGCGAGCGGTCGGTTCTGCGTCAGTGATGAACCGGTTGCGATAGCGGCGCAGGTTCATCTTGACCTTCCTCCCGTTATTCCTTTCGACGGACGGGTGAGCTAAACGAGAAATTATTTGAGCTTTGGGGGGGAGAGCGCAATTTGGTTGGGGCTGAACTATCCAGGATTGCGCTGGCGCTGTGGCCGCATCAGCATGCGGCGCTCGACACGGTCGACGCCTATTTCGCGTCGGCGAGCGCCCGCGCCTGCCTCGTTAATATGCCGACAGGCACCGGCAAGACGGGGGTGATGGCGACGATCGCGCGCCAACGTTCTCAGCACCGGCCGGTGCTCGTCGTGTGCCCTTCGGCGGCTTTGGTCGAACAACTCACAGTCCAGTTCGAAGACCGCTTCTGGGACAAGATCGGCGCCGACCCGGCCTGGAAGCCCGACAGGGTCTGGAATGTTCTGCCGAGTGATATCGAGAGACTCGCCCAGCGCCTCGACGATCATGGCGACGAACGGATCGTCGTGGTCGGTACCGTGCAGGCCATCCAGCAGATCGACGCTGACGACAAGATCGGTCAGCTCCATGGCCGCATTGGCACGATACTGTTCGACGAGGGTCATCGCGAGCCTGCACCTAGCTGGGCGCGTGTCGTCCGAGGTTTTGCTGTGCCGACCGTTCTGTTCAGTGCCACGCCGTTTCGGGGCGATCTCAAGATCTTCGACGTCGATGATGACCATATCCATTTTCTCGGCTTTGCCGACGCGGTCGATCAGGGCCTCATCCGTGAGGTCGAAATCGACGAACAGCCAATGCCCCTGTCGGCGGACGACTATGCCCTGGCGCTGATCGCCAGGGTCGACGCGCTTGTGTCCGACGGGCGTTTCACGGCTGCCAATAAGGTAATTGTGCGCTGCGACAGCGAGGAGTCGGTCACGGAAATGCATCAGGCACTGACCGCGGAGCTTGCCGGTCGGCCCGACGGGGTCCTCGCGATTCACCATAATTTCCCCGAGCGGCCCGATGACGGCATTTTCGATGCGGTGCCGCGGGACCTGGCGGCGCGGCCCGAACGTTTTCTCGTCCACCAGTTCATGCTGATCGAAGGGATCGACGATCCCCGTTGCACGATGCTCGCGCTCTATGAACCGTTCACGAATACGCGCATGCTGGTCCAGCAGATCGGCAGGCTGATCCGCCATCCGGGGCCGATCGGCGACGCCGCCCCGGCCGCCTATGTCCTCGCGCCTAAGGGTCGTGACATCGCCGACGAATGGAACAGCTTCCTCGCTTTTGACGCGGCCTCGAAGGCGAATGGCAACAAGCCGTTCGTCCGCAACGACGCGACGATCCTGGAAAATCTGATCGCGGCCCTGCCGACCCTCGACTATGTTATGGGACGCTTCCGCGAACGACCCGATCTCGACGATCCCGGTCTCCATGACGATCTGCGCTTCCCGAGCGCGGCGGTCGCCTTCACGATCGAGCCAGACCTCGATCTGGACGAGCTCCAAAAGGCGATCAAGGCCGAACTCATTCGCGAGGATCGCCACGAAGCGCTCACCGGTCGAACTGCCGACAGCCATTGCCGCTATCATATCACGCTTCGGCTGACGCCATCGCCGTTCCTGTCGGGCAGCCTTTTCCAGGCGCCGAGCCTCGAGGCGACTATCTATGCGAAAAAGAACAAGCGTCTCTTCTTCTTCGACAGCGCGGGGCTCTGGATCAACGAACTCGATGGCATTGGTCCGCGCGTCAACGCCAAGACCTTGCGCTCCCTTCTGCCCGAGGGACACGACAACAGCATTTCTTTCATGAGCGTCAAAAATACCGATCTTGGGCCGCTCGCGCTGCGATCGCGTAGTCTGTCGGCGCGCTCGCTCGATCGGTCGGGCGTGTTCATGGGCGAGCATCTCAACGTCGTGACACGTGCGACCGGCTATATTCACCCCAAGGCGGCCGAGGATGGGATCCGCCGGGCGGTTGGTTTTTCGCGATCGCGCGTGCGCGACGGCAAGGGCAATGACCTCACCGCACAGCAATATGCGGATTGGTGCGGCACGGTCGATGCGCAACTCGACGCCGCCGCCCGGACAGCATCGATCTTCATCCGCTTCGCCGTTCCCGACACGGTTCCTGCGGACACGACGCCGCTGAACATTCTCGTTGACATGGTCGAGATGGGCGATCAGTTCGTCGCCAAGGGGCAGACTGCAGCGGTCAGGATCGAGGATCTGTGCGTCGCGGTCGAGGAGGACACCGACCCCAAGGCGCCGGCGGAGTTCCGCTTCCTCCTGCATATCGATGGACAGCAGCATCCCGTCTGGATCGACTGGAACGCCAAGAAGGCGAAATATTGGCTGGTGTCGCCCGGCCTTAGCCGGATCAAGACCAAGGACAATCCGAAGATCTCGCTAACCCGTCGCTTGAACCAGCTGCAGCCATTCCGGATCATCACCCGCGATCTTGCCCACACTTATGTCGGCGGTGATTTTTACCGGCTCGACCTCGACCTCACCGACCCAAAGGGTGCCGCGAGTCTGGTGCTCGATCTCATCACCGCGATCCCCGGTCTCGGCGCGGTGACGTCGGAAAAGGGCTTGCTAGTCGACGGCCATGTCGATTATTGGGCCGACGGCTCGCTGTTTGAGTTTCTCGACAAGGCGCTTAGGCCCGACCGTGGCCCGGCGCTGTTCGGGCAGAGCTTTCCTGATTTGGTGTGCGACGATCTTCAGGACGAGGTCGGCGATTTCCTCGGCCTAGATGAGACATCGGCTAGTCCGGCGGCGGTGGCGGTCGCGGGGAAATGGAAAAGCGGCAATCCCGGCGTGTCAGCGTCAGCCTTCTACGATGTCTGTGCGCAGGGCCTCAAAAATCTCGCTTATATGAAAAGCGATGGGGTCATCCTCCCGGGCAGCCAGACCCGGTTCGATGGCCGTTGGCGACTTTCAAAGCGCGATGCACCCATTACCCAGACGGTAGATCGCAAACGGCATGGCCGCGGATCGAAGGCATTCCGCAGCGCCTTCCAGCGTCTGCGCGCCTCCCCGACAACCGACCGGGCGATCTGGCTGGTCTGTTCGGGCGGGATGCTGTCGCTCGCCAAGCTCAAGGTCGAGTTCGCCAAACCCCAGCCCGAGCCGCACGTTCTCCAATTCTATCACTTGGTACTCTCGACATATTCGGCGTGCCAGTCGGTCGGCGTTCAACTCCGGATCTTCTGCGCTGAATAGCGCCCGACCACCCGGCTGCTTCGACACCCATAGTCGTCAGCGCGTAGGTGGGCGACTGCAACAATGGATGTCGGCTTTACGCAACCGTGACGGCAGCCGGGAATGGATGATGTTGGTCGGGCTGTCGTCACCGCGGGCCCGCCCGAGGGAAGGGCAGCTATTCGACTTCTGCTGTCCAAACCCGCCAGGCCGAAGTCGGCCCGTTGCCGCCACGTTTGAACAAGTCTAGGCAGCACATATCTCGTCTAGTCGAATCTTGCTTGGTACCGCTCCTGCGGTGCCAGCCAGCTTTCGATGAAATCCAGCGGGTCGACGCTTTCCATCATCGCTCTCGCGAGAATCAGACGCTCCTCGAGGCGCTTGCGGCGATCTTCGTCATCCGTAGTGTTCAACCGCTTTTCGGCGTCCACGAAAAAGCGCTCTATTGTCATCGCCCTGCCCCACCTTTCAATAATTTCCGCGAGCTGCTGCTGGCTGTCCGCTAGTGCCTGAGCAACCTTGCGGGCGTCCTCCTGCTTTAGATAGCGCTCCCACTCCTCCTCTCTTTCTTTCTTCCTGTTCGCCGCCGCCACCTCCTCAGCGTCCATGAGGCGCTGAAGAGTGCCCTTGGCCGCCTTCAATGTTTCCACGATTTTTGGGATCAGAGCGCCAAGCGGTTCCTCCCCGGTCTCTTGCCAGCTGACCGACCAGTTGACGCCCTTTTTCGGCGAGTATGCAATGACCCGAACGCGCCCGCAGGGCACGTCCTGCTCCCTTGTCCAGGAATGCGTTAGCTGCCAGGGCTTGGCGGATCGGATAAGCCTGCTGTCCTCCCGATGGTATTCGCCATCGAAGTATCGCACCGTCACTCTTTCGGTCATTTCGGTAATGGCGAGCCCGATCGGCACTGTGTCAACATAGAGGACGGTAGGTCGATCCGGAGCCCAGATGCTCCCGGAGTGATAGTGCCCGTATTTGCGATCCTTGCTCTCCACCTCCTGTTCCTTGATGTGGATGCGATCAAGGTCGTCGGCAGCCGGCGCGATTTGGACGCGGTATCCCTGTTCGTCCAGCGCGAGATAAAGATCGTTGGCGATCGAGAGTGCGCGAAGCAACAGGGTCTCTGACGAAATTAGATCCGGCAGGATTCTCTTGTAGGGCCTGAGGAACTCGCCCTGTTTAACGTCGCGTGTTTTTCGCATGTGCTCTTCAACGCCGAAGAGCAGCCGATGGCGCGCCGGACGATGGGGCTTCGCGGCAGGTCTGGCCTTGCGAACAGAGCCTTCCTTCACGGTTCTCTTTCGTCGAGGCTTTGAGGTCGACGACGTTAGCTCGATCAGTTCGTCCGATGCCTCCGGCAGTGGCGGCAAGTTTACCGGGAGCCCGAGCAATTTACGCGTCCAATATCCCGACCCAGGATAGGGAACCTGATACCGCTTACATATCGATGCCAGCACCGTGCCGGAAATTCCGAGCTCTGGAGCGATTTTGCTGAGAGGCCTGTCGCAGACTCTATTGTAAAGCTCAAGGCGTGTCAGTTGCACGGCGAAATAGGTCTCAATTCGATCGTGGCCGATATCGCACCGCCAGCAGCGGCTGGTGATGCACATCGCTCGTCATCCGCCTATCAGCGGTTTGGATAACTTTTAAGACAGCGTGGCGCCGGCGTATCCCTTCATAGTAACCGCTCCAACGTTCGCACGTTTGGGCGATCGAGGTCGCAGACTAACGGTCAAAGATGCCATGTCGACAAGGGTGCAGGCTGCCCTCGACAACGCGGCAGCCATCCAGGCCCTAACCTCACGGCGGTGCGGAACCACTTCCATTATATCCCTGGACAATCGCAATCGCCGATTGAGAGGCACATTGTAAATTGTTGAGCTAAAACAATTGTTTCGGATCGGAGCACACATTGCGGCAAAACCTCACAATGTGCCGCTGGCGCAAAAGATCCTAGCAAAAACAACCAACCGACCGCAGCACAATGTGCGCTCTTTTATCTTGCCGTCTTAATCGGTTGTGCTCTACGAGACTTGGCATCCATCGTCGTTTCTCCTTGTCGCTACGATAATATACTAAGCTCCCCTCTACGTTACGATCCCGCGTTTCGGCGTCGAGTTCCGATGCGACGAGCAGTCCTCCGCGCTCTGCGACGGGATGTTTAGGCTGCAGCGTTGCAGCGCTCGAGCCGTCGCGGCGCATTTTTCCATCGCACTGACGGAGCAGCGTCACAGGCAATCGAGCGCGGTCCGGCCGTCTTCCGAACGGCGCGGCCGCAGGCAATGTATGGCCCGCCCCGTCTGCAAGCGGAATGTTTTGAGAGGCACACTCGGTCTGCACCAATGTATCCGGCCTCGGCGTTTTGGACGCCCTGCCAAGATGGAGATTCGCGCGCCCGGCTCCTAACAAGATACCCGACCTCGACAGGGTCGCTGCCTGCTGACAGGTTTGCCGAACGCCGATCAACCGTTGGGCCATCTCTGTGTACATCCTCCCGCAGACTCCATGCGGGCCAAGCAGTAGCCGGGACGCTCCCGCTCGACCAAACTCGTTAGCTTGAAGGCACCGCCGCGGCTTCGTAGGGGCGCTCGTATGACATCACGGCCCAGGCGATCCGGGCCAGCTTGTTGGCGAGCGCAACCACCACCACGTTGCGCTTGGCGCGCTGTAGCAGTGCCTGCAACCAGGCGCCGAGCTGCGTGTCCATTCGCGCCAGATATGGCAGTGCCGCTCGCGCACCGTGGATCAACAGAACGCGCATGTAGGTGCTCCCGCGCTTGCTTACCTGAGCTACTTGGGCATGCGGTGCGCTTCGGTGTTGCAGGCGAAGTCATGGATGCTGGCGAAGGCATCGAGACCATCCTGTCGCTTCGATGCCACCTGCCCGATTTGGCCATGGCGGCGGCACTCTGGCAACGCATCTCGCGGCCATCCTGTTCCCCCATTCACTGAGACGGCTCTACATCGTGCGCGACGACGACCCAGCCGGTGAGGGTGCGCGCGATACGTTGATCGGACGAGCGAATGCTGCCCGGATCCAGGCGATCGCGCTGTCGCAGGCGCTTGGGGACTTCAACGAGGATCTCCGCATGCTCGGCATCGATGCTCTTCGGGCAAATGCCCGTGGCCACTTGGCCACGCAGGACGTCGCCCAGTCTATGGCGCTGACGGATTGAGGCTGCGGAGGAATGTGCGTGCCTGGGTCATCTCGATCGATCAGGCGATGTCGATGGCGATATATCCATCCACACCGAACTTGGGTGCGAAGGCGGGCGCGCCTTTCAGCATTCCCTTCCAAACGTTCGTCTGTTCAGTGGTGTAGTTGAAGAAGATCTCGACGGGGCCGGGCGATGCGGAGATGATGCGAGCGATCGCGTCGCGATCAGGATGGCGAAACTGGGTGCCATTTGTCGAAATAGCCCAACGCCGACATGCGAGTGCACGAACGAGCTCAAGCGATGTATTCCCACGGCTGCCGTGATGCGACGCCTTGACCAAACTGAAGCCCTTAATTTCGGGGTGAGCGGCCTTGAAGACATCCAATGAAGTGAGTATCCGGCGCACATGCGAGTCGCCTGTGAGCAGCACGTGATGGTTGTCGTACGAGGCCACAAAAGCGATGCTCGAACCATTCGGCTTTGCGTCATCGGTCTTGAATTGACGCAGTGCGAGTCGCGAAACGTCGAGCGATTCATCTTCGCCGAGGTCCTCCCATCCTTCGGGTGCCGCCTCAAGGGTCTCGTCCCAAGGACCGGCTAGCGCCGCAAGCTGGTTAAGGTCGGGGGACAGCAAGGTGATCGTGAGGCCGTCTGCGAGGCCAACGAACGGCAAAGTGTCGTCGACGAGCGCAACAGGCTTCGGAGCGAAGTTCGTGTTGGCGGGAATATCGTTGTCCACAATCAGCCGAGTGATCCGCTCGCCGTCAAGGGCGCCATATTCCTCGAAACCAGGCCTTGGCTGATAGGTCAGATCGGCGCGATCATTGAACCAAACCTGCTTGATCAAAGGGCGGAAATCATCGTCGCCCAATAGTTCGACAGCGCCCTCAATATGATCGCGATCGATGTGGGTAATGACAAACAGCTCGAAGGCGCCTTTGCCCAATTGATGCTTAGCTACGTAAGCCTTGACCGCGGTTGCCGTCGAACTCCGTCCGCCGTCAATGAGAATCCGGTACCTGATGTCGCCCCTGCCCCAACTAAGGATGAGGCAATCGCCTTCGCTAGCGGGCAGAAGTTCAAGCCGAAACATGTCAGCGCTCGTAAAGTGGAAGCAAAAGGGGTGCGTCCGGCTCGCTCTCCCAATTTTCGATTCTCGCTTTGATATCGCCTGTCAGCTGGGTGGTCTCGTACCGACTGACCGCATTTGCGCTTGGAGCATCGGAGACGAGATCGGTCAGCGCGCTCCGTTTGCTCTCGGGACGCGCTAGACTGAAGGAGGTAAAGGCCTGGCTCAAGTCCATAGAGCGGGCAACGCCGCGTACAACGGCTAGTCGCTCCTGGCAAATCGCGCATTCGACGGCGGTGCGCCGCAGCCCCTCAATAAGCCATACGACACCCGTGGTGAAGTAGGGAACCCCTCGTTTGAAAGCATCGATCAAAAGCTGGTGCGCCTCCTGGAACTGACCTTTCTCACCATGTTCCAGTAGCCATCGCGCGCGCAAGATCAGCGCGTCAGGCATTGCCGGAAATCGTTTCGCCAGATTTTGCAGCCAATGTGGCCAGTCACGCTCCCTGCCCTTGTCCGGTGCTGACAGCAACACATAGCCGCCAGCCGCCGCACCGATCGGGTTGTCATTTTTCTCGAACAGGGCTTGTTCGGCCTGCTTCAGCACCTCGGCGGCGAGTTGGATCTGCCCTGCATTTAGGTAGGCGATCAATCCGCCGAACGCTGTATCAAGGAGCACCGGATCGCAGAGGAGAACTCCCTGTTCCTCGACGGCCATAATGTCGAAGAAGGACCCAAAGGTATCGACGGCACTCGGCCAAGGCCAGGGCAGGGCAAATATGCGGGTTCCCGCGGCCGAACCGACCGTGACGAACTTGCGATTGCGGCCGACAGAGCGGGGCATCGTCACGTCCGGACCATATTGTCTTAGCCTGATCCGCGATGGGAGGCTGCCGTCACCCCCCTCCCTGAAGACTTCGATCCCTTCGGAATTTCCGTCGAGCCTGAGTTCAGGCCCCTCACCGATCTCGCTTCTATGATCATGTCGGAAGCGAAGATAGTTAAACCAATCGTTCCAGCTTGACGGGTCGAACGGAGACCTGTGGTCTTGATCGTGCGCGCGCGTCCCTACACTGACTGCGAACTCGGGTGTCTTGCGCCAATGCGACGGTGCATCACGCCTACGTTCAAGAGCCAGTCGGATGGCGGACGGGCGACGTGAGCCCGCGAATTGCGCCCAGCTGCGCCATTCGTTGGGCGACGAATCGCCCTCCAGAACGACGTCGCTGGTTTGGTCTGCAGAGATCAACACCTCAGAACTGAGCGTTTCCCCGGACGGCAGCACTGCCTCGACGTCATAGTCTCCGATGTCGAGCTCAGTTGATGACCCATAACTCCGCGCAACGGGCGCAAGAAGATCGATGATTGATCGCTCCTGGTCGGTTCGACGTACGGCATGACCCTTGTCGTCGGCACGAGTGACGATTGGTCTTACCCGAACGGGGACACCGTACGTGATCTCCTGACCGTCGATATATTTATTGATCCGGACACTAATCCTACCTGTCATACCCATCAGCTCAGTCTCGCCTTCTTAAAAGTGGGTCTCGAGCTCTGCTTCGCGCTCAGGGTTAAACCGCCGCCATGGGCGAGTTCGAAAGAATACGCACCGAGCGGCAATGGCAGCTCGACCTCGAGCTCGTCCGCCGTGCATTCCCGCGTCTGACTCGCGCCATCGATCTCGATACGAAGTTCCCCCGGGCCGCACGGCTCATTATCCTGGCGCGCAACGTAAATTGGCGAGATCGGTGGCGTCTTCAAATAGTGAAAATCGAACAGACGGGCTTCCCCACCTTGGGGTTGCTGAGGTTCGGGGAATTCTTGTGCGGTCAGGCGAAACGAGACATGACTGAGCGCGTAGAGCAACAAGTAATTGTTGACGCGCCAGTCACCGTTGTCGTCATTGGCCGCCATGCCCGCGACGGAACGCAAGAAGGCGTCGGTGAAGACACTGGCGCCATCCGAACGGCCTCTCGCGGGCTGGGCATCACCTGTCGAGAAGAAAAGGGGCGCATTGCGCCGCGTCTGGAACGCCTTACGTCCGTTTTGATCCGGATGGATCGGCGAACGACCGATCGCTGCATCTGGCGCGGCCTGATCGCCGTGCGGACGGCGACACGCATCGATCAAGAAGATCTGCTCGTCGGCAGCGCATCTTTCGAGGCCATGGTGAAACAGGCCTAGGTCCAACGCCTGCTCCCATTTGTTGAGCGACCGAAAGTCGAAATCCGCCATTAGAAGGGACGCTTCTCGGCCATAGCCATAGCCATGCCCACAGAAAAGGAACACCATTCGATTTTTCTCCGACGTCATTCCGCGATTGATCCAGACTTCGGCTGCCTTCGCAAAGGCGTCATAGGTGGGTACTCGCAAGAGCCAGTCGCCCGACGGCGACGTATAGGGTGCAGGCTCTTGCTCGCTGATCATCAGCGCTACGCTGCCTAATTGCGCTGGTGGGTAATTATAGTCGTGGATGAACCAGTCGGCCATCAGTCGGGCGGACCTCGGCGGTGAAACTAACTGTTTGAGCGGAGCATCAGCATCGGCGGCCGGGCCGCCATCCCTAAAAAACGGGTAATGGCCGAGTGCTACTATGAAGACATGGGTGCGCCCACCATCGCCATCGAGATTATAGACGAGTCCGTCTTCCCCTGTTATCTCCGCCATTGCCCAAAGGCCCCCTGTTCACGGTCTTAGCAGCATTGTGCGCGGCACAATCAATCGGATAGAACTAGCCCGAACCCGCCCCGTACAACAGTTTATACTATTGACGTTACCGGCGCGATTGCTTTTTACCGCACAGCTTTGTCTAATTTCTAGAGCCAACCGCAACACCGACAACATTTAGATCGATATTCGAAGACCCTAGCAATCTATTCGCAATGATTGCCTTTTGACGCGCACCGTCAACCCGTTGCGCCACTATCGGGCAGGCCCTTTGTGCGCGTCGCGTCGCACCGCAGCACACCGCTTCTTTCGCCAGCAAAGTTAGGCGGGCAGAGAACACAGATGCCAGCACCATCGTGCTCGTACCTGGGTGATATTTATGTCAATCCGGACCTCCGGGCCTTCGATAGGGCGATCGGCCGGCAAACGGCCCCGACCCGCAATGTCTGCGGCCGACCATTTTCCGGCGGTCCGGCGGGCCTTTCCATCGCGGCACAATAACCGGCCTTCGCCCTCCTTCGCGTAAGCTTCGGCCCTTCGCTTCGCTACGGTGCAAGCCCGGCCCGCCCGCCGGCTTCCGTCGCCATGAAGGCCGCGAGGGTCGCGGTCTAACCGACGGAGCATCCCCATGAGCGAGCATGACGACGAACCGCAGCACGCCGCCTCCCCCACCGACCACGTTCTCACCGAGCTTCAACTTTAGACCGGCAGCCGCCAACAGGAGCGCGCCCTCGCAAACTGATGCGACGTAGCGCGCCGTTTTGCTTTGCCTCACCAAGAACTCAAGGTAGGTACTATTTGCCATAAGTCGCGCAAGAGCCCTAGGGTGCCCGCCAGGAGTCCATAGCACTTCAGCGAGTGGGGCTTCGTCGAAGGCGGTAGTGGCGTGCAGGATCAGCCCACCGTCACAAACGATCGGGCCGGGCGTTTCGCCTGCAAGGAGCACGTCAATGCCGGCCCATCTAAACATCTCGAATGGACCCGTTACGTCGAGTACGTCGACGTCCTCATAGACAGGAATCACGATCACATGCTCTCTCCAAGGAGCATGGTGCAAAGGGCCGAAAACAAGCCATCCGGAAATCAGTCGATCTGGGTCATACTGCCTTCGTATCGTGAGAGACCGCTCTCGGGGTCAGTAATGTTGGTAATGATCCGATTTAGCCGGTAGTCCTCAAGATGGACGACAGTCGTCTTGTCCGCCTCCGTCCAAGTCACGAGGAACAGTCCGTCGCGAACCGGTTCAACTGCAATGGCAACTGTTTCCTGACCGATGTGATCTCCATTGCCGTTGAGGTTATAGTACGTCATCGAGGCTTCCGACGCGAAAACAAGCTCAACGCGGAATGACTTGAAATCGACGAGATATCGGTGACCAACCGCAGGAAATCTTTCCGTCATTTTATTGGACCTTCAAGGCAGTGGCGATTGGTACGGCCATCAGCGGACCTCGAACTTGAATAGTTTCCTCGGGCCGCCCGGTGGTGCCGGCGGACCCTTGAGAATTCCGTCGCGCGTGCGCACTTCAATCTCCAGCATCGTGTCTTGGGCTGCTGATGTCATAAGCGGATGTAGACCGAGAAAAGCCTTTGCCTCGACATGGGTCTGGCAGTTCGCACACCCATCGACGTTCCAGCGGCTAAGGATTGCCTCTGTGCCCACGAGGTGACGTTTCCCGTTGATTGTGGCGAAGGCCGAAACTAGGAAGGAGCCGCGAATGCTCGCTCGATTGATTCCGGCCACCCGGATATCCTGGGTGCCCATCGACGCTTCGGCGAAAGCAGCCGGAAGCGCCGGAATGGAGCCCTCTCCATATGTGTAACCCATCTGAGTTTCGATGTTGATGCAGTCGAGCGATGTATATGGCCGCTCGCCATGGCTGTCCTTCAAACAGAACGGGTTGAGAGGGGATTCCAATGTCAGCCATGAATTTGGTGAAACCCCAGGCGTCGGTCCCTGGCTGTCGACCGAGTTGGTACCCGGATATTGCGGGATTATTTCCAGGTGATTGGTCGCCTCGTGTTTCTGCTGCCAGAGCCAGAATACGCGATCCACGAAGCAATGGTGGAAGAAGAAGATCGGATCCAGGCCGGCCGTGTCATTCTCGCCCATATCCCCGTTGGCGCCGGAAATCGGGGAAACGTCCATGATCTTCGGGAGATCGTAGCCGCCAACGGCCAAGTGAATTGAGTTGTGGGGGCTCTCGAGCGATACCACCGGTTCACCGGTGGTATCGCGCCACTCCTGCTGTGATGTCGTGTTTGAAAAGACGGTAAAGTTCGGTGCTTCCAGACAACGGACGTACTTGTAGAGCACACTGTTGGTGCTTACAGGCGTGCCGTTTACAATGACAGTCGACGTCAGCCAGTCGACGACGTTTGCGTTCAGCAGTTGGACGTTGCGCGCTTTGTCCGTGTACTGCGCATTGTGTGCAGCGGTAGCTGCCCTGTCGGCGTCGGTTCCCACCAGACCTGATAGCGGATAGCGGACAGTTTCGTAACCTTCGGGCTTGCTGTAGTCCGTATCAGGAAACGGGCTCAGATGGTCGACAATCTTTCGCGTGAAGACAAACGATTTAAGCGGGTTCGGAATCGTGTTGCCATCAAGTGAATAGGTTTCGTTCGTCAGCGCCCAGGGCACACCCTTCGTCAGGGATGCCTCTCCAGTTTCATCCCAGTAAGGGAGGGCGACGTCCGCGCAACCTGGAATGCTTCGAAGGGCGTCTTCGAGTCTCATGAGATAGGCGCGATGCCAAGTCGGGAACAACACGTTGCCGTGGTTGCAATAGCCACCCCAATATGCCGAACTCCCCCACCCCGCGCCTCGGAATGGCTCACCGTGATACCCGCCAATCATGAAGAACGAATTGGGATCGTCTGGCGGCAGCTCCTTGATACCCTTCCAAGCACGCATAAGATCGTCTAGTTCCCTGGTGCTGCCCGCCAGGTAATCGGATTGAATGTCCTCAAGTGCTCGGCGAATCCTGAGTGCCATGGTGTGATTGCCTCCTACTGCTGAGCGGTCATGGGAACAGTTCGACTAGTCGGCCATCCGGCTCGGGAAATACGAATCGCGACGAGCCGTTCAAAGAGGAGAACCATCATGGTTACAGCCATCAACCATCGACCGTCGCCATGCAGGAGCATCGGCAAGAGCATGAGCGCCCAGCAAGCTCCAACACAACCAATCCCATTCACCAAGCCTATTCGCAAATCCGTTCTGGGGCCTTCGCGATCTTCACGACATTCAAAGTCGCAAAGCCCCAATGCGCGGGCCTTCCACGGGCTCAGCTGCCAAGCTAGCGCAACACCTGCGCCAACTGCGACTGGCAGAATGCCAAGTTGCTTAGCCAATAGGTGCGCAAAGAGCATAAGCAATAAAAACAAGGGCGTAGCCGCCAGCCAAACGAACGCGTAGCCGGCAACAAAAAGGCCGATACGACAAATGAACCATCCGTTCGAGCCTGCCAACCTCAAGTTGATCGGGCCGATGAGTAGCGGTGGCGTCATTGAAAGCACCATCATGAGCCACGGTAGGACCCAGTGGCTTGGAAGACCTGCTCCGACCGCAGCGCGCACCTGAAGCCAAACGCCATACCAACCCCGAACGTTCGCTGAGCAAAGGACATCCGCCGTCGCTAAATGTTCGGTGGGCAGCAACAGCCAACCGAACAGGCTTGCCGAACCCAAGCCAACGCCAGCAGCAATTTTGCGACTGCGGCTGATGCCAGCTGCTCGTGGACGTTCGTATCCAAAATCGGAAACTTCAAGGGCGCGCACTTTCTTCCTCACGCAAAAGAGCTTGCGTCCGATTTCGGCAGACGAATATTGATGTGGACACATCCCTCAGTTTTTCAAATTCCGCAGAAAATTTCCCCAGATGAAATCATTGGATAGATAGCCTTTCATTCTTTCCTTATCGATTTCACCAATGAGATTGTCGTCGAGAACGCTGCTATTTGCGCCTCCATTGGCATTAAAAGACGCATATCCATGGCAGCTGATGCACGAGGACCTATTCATTGGCACCGCGGCATCTAGGGGCTCGATAACCGAATTTCCGAGAAGTGTCGGATTCCCCGAGTCGTCAGTGAACGTAACTTGTGTCCCCTTTAGGCAATATCTTTGCCAAACGGCCCCTATTCCCGAGTTCTCGAACATTGCCAGGACAGGCTTTGTCTTCTCGCACCCCCCGTACGACTGCCAAGGGGCCTTGTTTGGTACCACCAGGGGTTTCTCGGCGCCAAAACTGTCTCTGCATCCGATCACGTCGCATCGACCTGGATTTAGCGAACCCTCGAAGTCCGACCACACCCAGTTCTTTATTTGCTTTGTGCTAATGTGAAACGACAATAAAGCGAACTCTACCTTCGATTTTCCATCATAAACGGTGTTAATATAGTAATTATCCTCAACTTTTCCTCTATCTATAGAAAGCCACTTCGCTACATCGTCGACCGAGGCCCAATCTCCCTTGAATTCGATCGCGTCAGACGGTAGATCAACTTTGAAATTGCTTGCAAAGGCGCGCTTGAGTCCTGATCTAGAATCCAGGCCGTTAGAAACGATGTATTGGAACGATGCCCAGTTTCGACGGACCTCTTCGCCGATACAACCACTCGCTGGAAAGCCAGAGCCGGCGGCCACTGGCGCGTCTTTGGGCCTGGTCAACCCGCCGGGAGGCGAGCAGTTGCCTACAATAAAAACGAACTTAGCCATGCCTTCCGCACGAGAAGCACCGAGTGCGCTGACCTGCAAGACCTTCGGAGCATCAACAGTTGGCCACTGCGCCGGCGACTTTTCATAAATATCCTCATCAGATGCCCACGTTTCGAATTCGACTTTTTGGACGTTCTGATTTCCGGAGGGAGCAACGACCTGAACGAACTCCTCCCAAGCAATCATATCTGAGCTTTGGCCCCAGGGAAGCGTAATCCCTTGCCCCCACGCCGAGCCTGACATCATGCATAGCGTGAAGAGGGCACCTACACTTATAGCCTTCCTCATAATATTTCTCCCAAGTGACTTTATGCGTTGTATCCCGCCAACATCCAGTCATTGAACAGCTTCTTCTTGTCGGCTGACCATGGTTCATCGGGAGGCATGAAATCAGATGAAAGTGCATCGTAGACGTTAGCCGCGTTGGCAGGTACGCACATCCACGCAGGGTCGTCTAAGAGTATATTTCGTTTCCGCATACATTTGATATCTACATCACGGAACAGCGGCCTGATATCCGAAGAATATTTTGGAACAACGGCAGCCCTGAGAGAGACTTTTCGGGACACTGACCGTTGGCGCTCGCTAAGCTTGCCGGAGATCGCTCCGTTCTTAGCGGGAGGATTGACGAGAGCGCTCATCAATGCCCGCACATTTGGAACGCCTAAGCCAGTCACCTGGTCGTAGCCTTGGTGCGCTTCGTAGAGACCGTTACTGCCTTGCGTTATATCGCCGAAGGCATCGGAACCGGCCAGCGGGTACAGCAAAGGAGGAAGGAACGGCAGGGCAGGCTTTCCTGCTTTCTGCATTGCTTCGTTCAGGAGAGCGCAGATACCTGCCCAGACTGGCGCGCTCCAACTCGTTCCTCCGATCTGCACTACCTTGCCACCGAGCACCAGAAATGCCCCGAAATCCGGATCTGCCGTTATGCTGACATCGGGCACCAGCCTTCTGTCGCCGAAGGCGGCGGCCAATTGCTTTTGCCACTGCGGCCGATCGAAGAATCTGCTTTTGCCGCCGCCGCTATTGGCCCATCCTACTTCGTTTTGCACTGTCCCATCGGCTCTGAGCTGCAAGGATGTGCCGCCGACCCCGATGACCATCGAGTCCGACGAGGCGTACTCTGCCTGCGTCGGACCACCAGAGCTATGTCCAGTTTGGTCAGGATTGGAGCCAGCGTCTCCGCTGGACACGAAGACATTCACGCCCGCGGCAGCCAGGCGCAAGAACTTTTGATGCTGCGTTGCAACTTCACCGTTGGGGCCGCCGAGATAAGTTTCTCCTAGACCGAGGCTTATCGAAAGCTGGCGCATCCCTGGTCTGCTTGGCAGATCAGCTATGATCCGGTCAAGCGCTTGATCCAAATCAACGAATGAGAGCGAACCCGATGCATAGATTCGTATAGTTGCTCCTGGTGCTATGCCGCTTGCCCATTCGACATCGAGGGTTTCTTCGCCCTCGGGAGCATCCAGGGGCCCTTCCTTGACATTAACTGGCTCAATTCGGGAAAGGCCCTGCGGCAACCCATTTGCCGCCCAGAACGCCGTGAGGTCGGCGTCATCTGGCAAAGTATCGATCAGGATCGCTATCGTTTGTCCCGCGCCAGTGACCCCAAGCTCACTGGCGCCGTAAGCCGCCAGGATCTCGCTCACCATGTAGGGGGGCTTGTTGGATTCGGTTTGAACCTGCGCGGTAAAGCCGACTACGGGTCGACCCAAAGAAACCCGGTTTGCCGCGCTTGGCGATCGCCTGCGGCTGTTACGATGAGCACGAAGAAACGGCTGAAGACCCCCAATCGCGCGAACATCCTTTGCCAACTTGGCAGGCAAGCTCGGAACATTGCGTGCCGCGTTATGTGTGAACCCATCTCGTGTCACGCGAACAAAATCGACTGCGAGGCTTTTAGCCACTACGCTGGTGGGGGCACGAGCATATATCCCGTCCGAGGCGACGTGCAAAATGGCAAACCCCTGCTCCTTGAGCCAGGTCTGCAGGGCTTGGACCGACGAAGCCTTCGGGTCGTACTTCTCAAATTCAGCAGGTGAAATGGTTTGGCCCTTGGCGACCAGCGCCTCAAGTTTCTCCGCTACGCCTTTGGGCATTTCGAAGGAAAAGTGGATGGTGAGGGGCTCGTCGGGTTGCGTACCATCAACAGCGTTTACAACGAGTCCAAGAGGCTGATGCGTTCCCTCGCTTGGAAGCGTCACTACACTATCGGGAAACATCTTTCGTTCGACCATTTTGTTGACCTCCCAAGACAGGACCTATCAAAATCCGTGGCTAAACATTGTCCTTAGCAGTGAGCAGTCAATTTGCCGGTTTTGCCCAGATCAGCAAAACGCACCTGCACACCGCGGCGAACCAGCATCGAATGATCGATGCCAAGGATCTTGCGCACACTTGCCAGCGCAGCCTCATTCACCTCGATGTAGGCGACGATGTACCACTCTCCGTTTTCTTCCCGTGCCATGCCCAGCGCCTCGGCCCGCCATTTCAGCGCGCCGTGGTGCGGCATGAAGTAGGTTTCCTGGACGCCGCCGACCGCGCTGAGGCCCTCGTCGAGCGCGTATTCCATCACCGAGCAGCATAGCTGAGTGAGTGTGCCCCGCAGCCCGGTAGAACGCTTGTCGGGGACGACGAAGGTTCGTGTCCATTCGGCCCAGTCCGGACGGCGGGGGACGCCCGCTTTTTCGCACATGTGAGGAAAGACCTCCGAGACCATGTGTGGCTCGCTCGTTGGGATCAATCGAGCCGACGTCACCACACGACCGTCTTCAATACCCAGCAGATAGGTCGCCGCGTCTGTATCGAACTGGTCTCGTTCGCGTCCATCAGGGCTTGGAGGGCGCCAGCGCTTTTGATGCACGAAGAAGTCGTGCCGCCGGCGCAGAAACTCGTCGAATTCGTTCTCGTATAGGTGCTTGTTCAGCGCATTGACGACATGGGCTGCTATCATGGCGCCATCCCCCGATCAGTATTCAGGGAATACTTGCAGTCGTCCTAATGGACGTCACCTGTCCGATCGGACAGTTGACGCGTTCATGGGTGGATCAAACGCCTGCGAACCGCCTCAACGACAGCCTGCGTGGTCGTGGCGACACCAAAGGCTTCCCGCGCTCTCGTGGAATGCCATTTGACGGTGCGCTCGGTTAGGCCGAGAATTTGGGAGGTTTCGGACGAGGTCTTGCCCGCCGCCGCCCACAGAAGCACTTCCTTTTCGCGGTCGGTCAGCAGCCCTTCTCCGTCTTCATCGTCATTCGACAAAGCCTGGATTGACATGCCGGCATAGACTGCCATTGTGACCAGCTGCACCTGCTGGCGTGGTGACAGGTTGCAGCTCTTTTGCGAAGAGGCAAAGGACAGCACGGATTGCCAATGGTGGACGCTCAGCATCGGCACGGCAAAGCCGCTCCAGATACCAAATTCGGTTGCTTCACCAGCAACCCGTCGAGAGCCTTCTGTATCGGACCATCTTGCAGGGACATCAGCCCAGAGAAAAGGCTTCAAGGTTTTTGCCGAGTAGATGCAAACACCGTCTACGGCGGCATGTTCCGCCTCGACATAGCGTTCAAACCAGCCTGTGGGCCAGCCGTTCAATTCAACCATCGGCGCCAATTTCTGCCCACCGAGCGGAACGCCGCTCAAGATAAGATGCTCGAAGCCCAGATTTCTTACAGTATCGAGTAGGTCGCCCAAGAGAGGCCCGGTTGCGGTATGTTTCTTGCAGCGTTCTACGAAGTCAAATACATCCGAGTCGATCATGTCAGAGCACCCCCTGCCCCTACATCTACGAAGCAAGCATAACGTAAATTTAGAACATTCGAATATCACGATCGCGTGGGTGGGCAACAAGCGGCCCAAAGTGTCTTGGCATCGATATGAAGTTGAGTGTGGACGAAACGACTGCACGCCCTTGTCTTGAGTTAGCGAGAAAGGTTGCGGTGACGAGAGCGCGAAATGTCTGATTGACTTCAATCAGGGCGTAGCGCGATCCCATCCTAACTGCTGCTTTCGGACGGTTGTCAATACAAGGTGTTGCGATGACCAGTTGAGCTCAACGGCGCAAAGCTACCGTTTAGGACGTAGAGGAGCGGGCTGACCGCGATCAGCATGGCACCATTGCCAGGGGTCATTGCCAATCAAACTGCCCAAAAGCACCCGCAATTCGGGCTGGGGCGCGACCCAGAAAGTTCGAAAAGCTTCCAAGAACCCCAGGCGATTTAGATGCCCTCTGGGGTTAGGTTGCGGATTCCGACGTGAAGCCGGCCGCCATTCCGATCAAACACCGGCCACCATTC
>NZ_BSNY01000066.1 GCF_030160235.1 Mesorhizobium huakuii | reverse complement strand
CGCGCCTAACATGCTGACTTAATGACATATTCTCACAGGCGGTGTTTAAGTCGGGTCACACAACAGCGTCAGCACCGTGTCGGGTATATCGAGTTCCGCTGAGATCTTCACCTTAGCCATCAGACCATCGTAAAGCTGGGATGAAACTATGTTCATCGCCCTCTTTTGGTAGTTTCACCGAGAGCCGTTTGGCTCGCAGTATAAGAAGAGGCCGAATAACCCTACCGCACAATACTATTGCACTTGAACCGCCGATGACAAGCCATGCACGTCTGGGGGAAGCCGTCAGACGATGCGAGCCATGAAAACCGAGATGGTGATTGCGCAATGCAGGATAGGGGAGGCACTACATGGCTTCACGCCTCTCGTACAATTTCAAGCCTGACCCATGCTAGCTCTGGGATAGCCACCTTGAGCTGTGCACCCACGCAGGAAAACGCAGACGACCGCCGCGAGCCGGGCCGAGCCATCTGGAAGCGACTGTTGGTTAGTTTCGCAAATAGTCGTCTGACACGCCAGATCAGGACTGGTTCGCCGGAAATGGCCGAGCGCAGGGCCGGGCATTTCGAACGACAGACGGCCTAAGCTTGGATTCTCAAGTTTCTCAAAAGGTTAAGGCGATGACGACGCATGCATCCAACAATCTTGGGTTCGACCCCGCGGCCTCAGGTGGCAGTACCTCCGAAGATCCAACACTGCAGAATGCGGTCGCGGCCGCATGGCATACTTAGCGACAAGCCGCAGTGTCAGTCCATTGCTGGCTTGGCTTTGCCGTTACTCTTGACCTACTTCTGGAGCTTGAGCGGATGTTGTTGTCCTCACAAGCTGCTGAGCCCATTTTGGGCCATGCCGCTAGGTGCAATCACGAGATGACGGCTATCTGGGCCAATTCGTTCCGACACCGGACGGTCCGGCCCCAACGCGGTCGACAGACGGTTCTACAAATGGCCATCGACTGGGGTTCCTGGAAGCTTTTCGAACGTTCTGGGTCGCGGCTCACCACGAATTGCGGGTGCTCATGGACAAAGTGGGACACGAGATTCGGATCTAGGGCAGTTTGGGAGGCATCGATCTTCTGGCACGTGCGCCTTCAACGTGAGGCAGCACAACCTCAAGCGCCTCAACGCCCTGAACGGGAGCTTTGCGCCGCCAAGCCTTAAGCAGTTTGCGCCTTGGTATCCGCGTGTATTGCATCTGCATACGTGGAACCTGAGCCTCGCTGAGCCCAGCCGCTTTTACCATTACCTACGAGTAAATCCATGGTCTCGAGCAGGTGACGCTAGCCTATTCGCTGGCTTACTGTGCCGGAGTGCGCCAAGCTTGGGACACAAAAAGCGGAGGCCCATGCCATGCAGGCTGTTTCGTCGCGAAAGGTTCAAGTATCCACGTTCCATAGGCACGGTATATCACCACTGACCCTGGCGTTCTACCGTCGGCAAGAAGAAACAAAGTACAGGGTCTTTCTACTCAGCGCGTCAGTCGTTCATATCCGTCTGTCTGTGGCATTCGGGTTGTTTCTGACAGTCGTATACGGAGTATATGATCCATTTGTCTTTCAATATCCTGAACCATTGATATATGTCATGTGTGTTAGATATCTAGTTATAGCGCCACCTATATTATTTGTGCTCGTCCTAACGTTTTCCAGGCACTACGTTCGATATTCGCAAAGTGTAGGGTTTGCCACAATCGTTGTGATTGGCCTCGGGTGGTTCCTCTTTGGTTATCATGCGCCGGTGGTCGGGGTCCTTGACAACTATTCATCGATCATTATGACTTGCATCTACGGTTTCTTTTTTTCCGGTCTATTTTTCAGATTTAGCGTCATTGCTTGCTTATTTAGCACGTTGATCTATCTCTTTGCGATACTTACAGCAAATTTGGATGGCGCATTGACGGTCAGCTTGGTTGCCTCTCTGATAGTCGTCTTTCTGTTGTTAGCGCTTGCAGCCTATCAGAAGGAGCAGTTGTCGAGGCGGCTCTTCGTTACGGAGACCAAGGCGCGACGAGCGCTGGCAAGCCAGTCCCGACATGATAGCAGGTATCTGCAATGGCTACGAAGTCTCGCGGACTTCCTCCGGCACGAGGTACGACAGCCCGTCGCACAGGTTAGCACCAGCATTGAACTCATTCAGTTGGAAGGTCCGCACAACAAACGCGTAGAGAAGTTCCTGGCAAATGCCGCCGACGGTACGCGCCATATTGCGAACCTGATCGAGCGCGCGACACGGGCGACGCGGATCGAGACCTTTGTAAGGCAAGGGAAGTCGCAAGACGTTCGCCTCGACGGGCTCATCATTGAACTTGTCGACGCCTATAGGCAAACCTACTCCGGCCTGATGATAGAGCTAGCCGGAGTGTCCGAAGCACGGGTGCATGCCGATCCCAGCCTGCTGAGGGAAGCCGTCGACAACCTCGTTGCTAACGCTGCCTCGTATTCGCTGGAAGATCATCCAGTCGAGCTATCACTCGCGACCGATGCTGATAGTGCTATTATCATCGTTCGGAACAAAGGGCCTCTTCTGCCCGATGATTCAACTAGTCTGTTCGATCCGTTTTCGTCTACGCGCGCGGGGCCGACGAGCGTCCATCATGGACTCGGCCTCTACATCGTACGGCTGGTTGCTGAGGAGTATGGGGGCACAGCGCTCCTATCGAACCTTGCTGATAGGACGGGCGTGGAGGCGTCGATCAGGCTTCCCCGCGTGACTAACCAGCGCCGTTCTGCTGAGAGCTATCTTCAATCCACCGATAACCCCGAGCCCGTTCTGACTTGATGCAAGCAAAAGTGGGGCTTAGGGTTTGGATGATCTCACGGATTGCCTTGATATGCGCAACAATAGTGTTCGGCTGAACGGTTATGTTGGCTGCGCCCATCAAATCCGCGGTCGATCGAACCTCGCTTCTATGCCGAAACAGGTCGCGAAGAATCCAGAACTGGGTGAGCGATAGACCCAACGGTGCCCCATTCCAGTAAGCACGAGAGAGGCTTTCGTCGATGCGCAATAGAGAATCCGAGGCTGGCTGAGGGAGGTCGGCAGTTGGTGAAATGCCGGCCAGCAAAGTCTCAACGCGCCTAATCAGAGCATTGATACGGGCAACAAGGTAGGTGCCGGAAACCGACTTTGTGAGATAGTCGTCTGCACCTAATCGTAAACCGCTTATCCGGTCGGGGTCCTCGTCGCGTTCGGTCAGAAAAATGATGGGCACCGCGCTCCGCAATGCGCGGAAATGCTGGCACAGCTCAAAGCCGGCCTCGTATTCTGCCCCCAGCGTAACGTCCAAAATGACGACGTCGAATTTTCCTCGATCGAATTCCGTGATGGCAGATGCCTTGGTACCACAAGCGCAGACCGAAAGCCGGTGCGCGGTGAGTAACATCTCATAGTTCTGGCGCAGCACTTCGTCATCTTCGACGAGAAGTACTCGACGCATAGGCACGGTCTCGGTTGCGGTCATTTCACAATTCTCGCGCCAACACACCAGGCTTCTATCATCATCCATATCGCGCCTCTAGCCGCACCCCATTCGGTTTCGTTTTAGGGCGATGGCGAGTAATGGCATGTGCGGAGTTGATACCTAAGTGAGAAAAAGTGAAGTTCGATGATTTTTAGTGAAAGACGGTATCAATCCAATCATAAATCATCAAAATTCGCCATTGTATCAGTATAAATCATCGTGCATCAGCGATCACTGATTGAGGGCGCATCGCGTTTGTGCCCAGATGAGGTTGTCAACAACGCATCAAATCTGGGAGAAAGCAATGAAATACGTTTATGGAAAGGTTCTGGCGTTTGCGATAATTTCTGGGAGCGCGGTCATCGGCGCATCGAGTTCCGCGCATGCCGACTGTGGTCTCATCGGTTGCATCGTCAACGACATCGTCCCGGGAGCGGGGGATGCTTTGGACGATTGGAACCGGGAGTTCAGCAACAGGCAGTCGGATCACAGCGTATGGAACCAGGTCATGCATCCGCAAATGCCAAAGAGCGCATTTCGTTCAGCCGGCCCGCAGCAGCAGCCGCAGCCGCAGCCGCAGCTGGTGATGGGCAACTATTGCGCGACCCAGTTCGGTGTCTTCGGTCCTGGGCCTTTCAATCCTGTAGGTTCGCGCTGCTTCGCCTGGAATGCGCCCGGGCAGGTCGTTCAAGGGTGGTGAAGGAACGATCCCGGGGAGGCCTCCGTTTGGAAGTCGCCCTTGGATCTTGTTCATGCCGCATCCGCTCCTCAGACGCGCTGGCGAGCGTCAGGGCGCCAGCGCTGCAGAGTGGAACGTCCTTCTAACAGTGCAGTGGAGCGTACGACGTATCGAATCTACTGCAACCATGCAGCCGGTCTACGCTCTTTAGCGTGTTGCCGACTTATGCCAGGCCCGACTTAAACACCGCCTGTGAGAATATGTCATTAAGTCAGCATGTTAGGCGC
>NZ_BSNY01000065.1 GCF_030160235.1 Mesorhizobium huakuii | reverse complement strand
ACCATCCTGGCGGTCGGCGCCGGTGAGGAGCGGGCTGTGGTCAAGAATGGCGAGATCAGAATCGCCACAGTGATGTCGGTGACGCTGTCGACCGACCATCGCGCGGTTGATGGAGCCCTTGGCGCGGAACTGCTGGTCGCCTTCAAGCGGCTGATCGAGAACCCGATGGGCATGCTGGTCTAGGGCCAGTCGAGGCGCCCCTTGATGAGTTGCGCCCATCAGGCTCGCGGAAAGCCAATTCCGCGGGCCTTTTTGTCGTGCCGTCAGAGCATCTCATGCCAAGCCGTCGCTTGATCCGATCGCGCATGTACGCTGTCATCCACCAGTCATATGCGCCGTGCAGGGAGGAAGGGACGGGGAGCCGGCCATGGCCCGGACCGGTCATGCACAGACAGGACAGGAGGTCTCATGAAGACGCTACTCATCAAGCTGCTGGCCAGCCAGCTGGCGCTCGCGGCAACTTTGTTTGCCGGCGTGGCAAACGCCGAAACTCTGACGCTCTACACATCGCAGCCGGAAGCCGACGCGGCCAAGACCGTGGACGCCTTCAAGAAGGTACAGCCCGGCATCGACGTGACCATCTATCGCTCCGGAACGAGCGACATCCTGACCAAGATGGCGGCCGAGTTCGCCGCCGGCAGCCCGCAGCCCGACGTGCTCTTGATCGCCGACGCGGTCTCGATGGAGCTGTTGAAGAAGGACGATCGGCTGCTGCCTTATGCCGATGCCAAGCTCGACGGCATTGATGCGGATGCCTATGACGCCGACAAGACCTATTTCGGCAGCAAGCTGATCACCACCGGCATCGTCTACAACACCGGGGCGGCCGAGAAACCGCGGCATTGGGCCGATCTTGCCAAGCCCGCCTATGCCGATGGCCTCGTGATGCCGAGCCCGCTCTATTCGGGTGCTGCCGCCTACCTGCTTTCGGGCTTCGTCGGGGATAGCAATTATGGCTGGGATTTCTTCCAGAAGCTGAAGGCCAACAACACCGTCAGCGTGCGCGGCAATGGCGCGGTGCTGAAGTCGGTGGCGTCAGGCGAGAAGCCCTATGGCATCCTCGTCGACTTCATGGCGATGAACGCCAAGAAGAAGGGCTCGCCGGTCGAGTTCGTATTCCCGAGCGAAGGCGTGCCGGCGGTGACCGAACCGGTCGCCATCATGAAGACGGCCAAGAATGTCGACGGCGCCAAGAAGTTCGTCGACTTCATTCTGTCCGATGAAGGCCAGAAGCTGGCACTGTCCATGGGCTACCTGCCGGCGCGCGCCTCGGTTGGCCGCCCCGACTGGCTGCCGGAAGGCGTCAAGGTCAAGGTGATGCCGTTCGACACCAAGGCAATTGTCGTCAAGACCGGCGCCGACAAGGCGAAGTTCCAGGAACTGTTCGGCGGTTGAGCCGGCATCGTGGCGGGATGTCGTTTCGACGGCATCCCCGACCTCAGGAAACGCAACCATGCCAACACGCATCAGGGAAAGCCGGGGCCAGGAAATGGCCCTGACGGCGGCGGTGGCCGTCGTCATCGTGCTGCTTTCGCTGCTGCCCATGCTGCGCCTCATCGAGGAGATCGTGGCCCCCGGCGGCACGCTGTCGACCGTGGCCGCGGAGGCGGGCTTGAGAAGCCCGACGACCTGGATCGCGACATGGCATACGCTGGTCGTCGGCATCGGTGGCACCTTGCTTGCGGTGCTGTCGGGAACGCTGGTGGCGGTGCTGGTCTCGCTGACCGACATACGCGGTCGCTCCGCCCTGGTGCTGTGCTACGTCTTGCCGCTGATGACCGCGCCGCAGGTGACGGCGCTGGCCTGGCTGCAATTGTTCGGCCCGGCAAGCCCATTCCTCAAGCTGTTCGGAGCCGCGCCGCCGCTCGGCACGAAAAACCCGCTCTACTCGACCTCGGGCATCATCCTGCTGCTCGGCGTACAGTATGGCCCGCTGGTCTTCCTGCTGGTGCGGGCTGGCCTGCGCAAGCTGCCGCGCGAGCTGGTCGAGGCCGCGCGCGCCGGTGGCGCCGGCTGGTTCACCGTGCTCGTCACCATCGTACTGCCCTTGATGACGCCGTCGATCATGGCGGCCGCGGCACTGGCCTTCGTCTCCTGCATCGGCAATTTCGGCATTCCCGCCTTCCTCGGCATTCCCGCCAACTACCTGGTTCTGCCGACCTTGATCTACCAGAAGCTGGCCGGCGGTGGCCCGGCCGTGCTCGGCGAGACCGCGTTCCTGTCGGTTCTGATCGGCGTCATCGCCATGGCCGGCATCCTTGCCCAGGAAATGATGAGCCGCCGCCGCGACTACCGCATCTCTTCGACATCGCTGCCGGCTGAACCTTACGAACTCGGACGCTGGCGGCCCGTCGTCCAGGCCGGCATGTGGCTGCTGATCGTGCTGGTGCTGTTCCTGCCGCTGTTCGGGCTGGTGCTGACCTCGCTGGTGCCGGGTTATGGCATCGCGCTCACCGCCAAGACGGTGACGCTCGACAATTACCGCTTCGTGCTGTTCGAGCATGACGCGGCCAACCGCGCCTTCTTCAACAGTTTCTGGCTGTCGATCGCGGCCGCCTTCTTCGCGGTCGTCGTCGCCGTGCCGGTCGGCTATCTCATCGCCTGGGGCAAGCAGCGCTGGGTGCGGCTGCTCAACCTGGCGGTCGAACTGCCCTATGCCTTGCCCGGCGTCGTGCTGGCGATCGCCTCGCTGCTGCTCTTCCTCAGGCCGATCCCGCTGACCGGCATCCAACTCTACAACACGGTCTGGATCATCCTCTACGCCTATCTTGCCCGCTTCCTGGTGCTGGCTCTCCGGCCGACCATCAGCGGCTATCACCAGATAGACCGGGCGCTGGAGGAGGCAGCACAGGTGGCGGGGGCGGGGCTGTTCACCCGCATGCGCACCATCATCTTTCCGCTGGTCGCGCCGGGGGCGATCGCCGGCGGTCTTTTGATCTTCATGACGGCGCTCAGCGAACTCACCGTCTCGGCGCTGCTGTGGTCCTCGGGTTCCGAGACGATCGGCGTGGTGATGTTCTCCTTCGAGCAGGGCGGCGATTCCAACTACGCTGCGGCGATGTCGGTCATCACGGTCGCGGTCACCTTCCTGCTGATGCTGGTGACCAATCTGCTTGCCCCCTACCTTCCCAGCGGAGTTCTGCCATGGCGAGACTGAGCCTGGACCATGTGACCAAGAGCTTCGCTGATTTCGATGCGGTCAAGAATGTCTCGATCGACGTCGCCGACGGCGAGTTCCTGGCCGTGCTCGGGCCATCCGGCTGTGGCAAGACGACCTTGCTGCGGCTCGTCGCCGGTTTCGAGAAAGTGACCTCGGGCGAAATCCGCATCGGTAACAATGTCGTTTCGAACAGCGGCGGCAGCGTCGCGCCGGAAAAGCGGCGCGTCGGCATCGTCTTCCAGAACTACGCGCTGTGGCCGCACATGACAGTGGCCGAGAATATCGGCTATTCGCTGAGGGTGGCGAAGCTCGACAAGGCCGTCGCGCGCCAGAAGGTGGAAGACGCGCTCGCTCTGGTCAATCTGCAGGGGCTTGGCGAGCGCAGGCCGGCCAATCTCTCCGGCGGCCAGCGCCAGCGCGTGGCGCTCGCACGCTGCCTTGTCGCCGCGCCGTCGTTGGTGCTGTTCGACGAGCCGCTCGCCAATCTCGACGTGCATCTCAGAGCCTCGATCGAGGACGAGTTCGCCGCCTTCCACAAGCGCACCGGCACGACCATGATCTACATCACCCACGATCAGTCCGAGGCGATAGCGCTGGCCGACCGTATCGCGGTGATGGATCATGGGCGTCTGGCGCAGCTCGCGACGCCGCGGGAGCTCTATCATGAGCCGGCAAATGAAATGGTGGCGTCCTTCATCTCGCAAGGCATGCTGCTGCCGGCGGACGTTTTGACGGCTGAAGACGGCGGCCATTGCAAGGTCAGGGTTCTGGGAACCGAGCTCGTGGTCCGCTGCCGCCCCGGCGAGCGGCCGCGTGCGGGTGCCAAGATCTGCTGCCGGTCAGCCGACCTTGGCGTCTCGCCGGATGGGCCAGGCTTAAACGGCCTCATCAAGCGCGTGGTCTACAAAGGGGGCGGCGCGCGCATCGAATTCGCGCCCGTCGCCGGTCCTGACCTCACCTTGCATTTCGAGCAGCCAGACCCGGTCAGGCTGGAGAGTGGTGCCCAGGCACGGCTGCGCATACAATCCGGCTGGCTGATCCCGGCGGCGGCCGCGGAACAGAGCCTTGGCGCTTGATAAATATCGGCTTGTCGTGAATGTCAGGACGGACGCTGCATCATCGATGCTCGTCAGCGGCCCGGTGAAAGCTGCGCCTGTATCGACCATCCCGATCACCAAGCTGTCAGCGGCTAAACCGCGCCAATCTCGTGCCTGTGCTTGAAGCCGCCGCTATTTCATTCCACATCGGGCGTAATGAACGGCAAGATAGGAGAATGGCTTCGCAATTGGCGATGGGCCTTGGCCGCATCGCTGATCCTGCATGCCTTGATCGTAGCGTTCCTGTTCTTTGGCGTGCCGAGATCCGCGCAGCAGCCGGATCAGCAGGAACAGCCCGTCAACGTCGCGATTGTGCCGCCGCCGGAGAAGCCTAAGCCGAAACCTACTCCAAAGCCACCGGAGCCGAAACCTGAAAAGAAGGTTGAAAAGCCGCCTGAACAAAAGCCGCCTCCGGAGCCGCCGAAACCTCCAGACGACCATGTCCTGAAGCGCGTTTTCCAGTACGGCCAGAAAGATACGGGGCCGGAGAAATCGCTTGACGGAAGCAGCGCTAAAGCCAACACGCCGTCACCGGCCAAGGATGAGGCGGCGAAGCCGCCTGTAACACCGACACCCGCGCCGACGCAGCCCGCCCCGGTCGCAACGGCACAGCAGAAGACAGAGCCCAGCAAGCCTGACGAGAAGCCGGCAACCGCCGCGCCGGACGAAAAACCCGCGCAAAACGAGGAGAAGCAGGCCACCGAGGACGCTGACAAATCGCAACCGGACAAACAGGAGCTCGCACCGCAACCCGCCGAAAAGCAGGCGGTTGTGATGCCAAAGCCATTGGCGGCCGAGACTGGTGGTAAACCAGCGCCTCCAGCTTCAACCGGCAAGGCAAAGCCTGCCAAGGCACTGACGTTCAAACCCGCAAGAGCCTTCAAGGCGCCGATCGGGAATGCCGGAAGGTCAAATCCCAGCAACAACGACGTTGCAGGATCGCCAATCTATTCCGGCCTTCCGGGCGTCAGGAAGCTTTACTCGCAAGGGGCAACCGGCAATGCCTTCGCGAGAAGCTCCATGGAAAACGTACCGCGCGGTCAGCGCGTGGCCACCCTTTGCGGGAATGTTCTGAGCCAGGAGCTGCAAAGTGCCGACTATTCGGTCAAATGGGTGCCAACCATCACGCTGGACAAAGGCAATGTTCTCAACCCCGCTCAAGCGGCCTTCAGCACCAGAAACACCTGGTACAATCTAAACTTCCGATGTGAGGTGGACCCCGATGCGACGAGGGTCCTATCCTTCAACTTCCGTGTGGGGTCATTGGTCCCGCCTGGCGAATGGGCCAGCCGTGGATTCACCAAGTATCCGCTAAATTAGGCCAGCACGCCAATCAGAGACAATTGCCGGCCGATTTCTTGCCAGTCCGCGCAGACGAAATCGGCTCCGGCCGCCGTCAGTCGCCCGGCGTGCTCGGCATAGGTGTGGCCGGCATTGGCGTAGCCGATCGCCGTCATGCCTGCCGCGACAGCGCCCTGGATGCCATAGGGCGAATCCTCGATGACGATGCGGTCGGTAGGATCGACGCCCATCCTGGCGACACGAACTGGCTGATCTCAGGCCTTGAAGGATCGGATCGTGGGCAGCCGCTCATTGAGCCGCCCCAGCGCCTTGGCCGGGCTGCCCTGGGTGTAGTGATCCAGATCGACAAGGTGTCAGCGGCTAAACCGCGCCAATCTCGCGCCAGTGCTTGAAGCTGCCGCTATTTCATTCCACATCGGTCAGGATGAAGGACGAGGCACGAGAACGGCGTCGGAATCTGTTGTGGGGCATCCCCACATCGCTGATCCTGCACGTGCTTGTCGCGGCGATCCTGATATATGGCCTGCCAATTCCTCCCCAACAGCCGCAGGAGGAGCAGCCGGTCAATGTCGCGCTCGTGCCTCCGCCCGATCAGCCGAAACCAAAACCTGCTCCCGGGCCGTCTCCGAAGCCACCGGAGCCGAAAGTAGAAAAACCACCCGAGCAGAAGGTTGAAAGGCCGCCTCCGCCGGAAAAGCAGGTGCAGAAGCCCTCGCCAGTCGAGGTGCTGAAGCCTGTTTTTCAGTTTGGCGACAAGGATACCGGCCCTAGGAAATCCCTGGATGGGGCCAGCGCTCAGGACAATTCGCCGTCGCCGGCCAAGGATGACGATTCGAAGCCGCCTGTCGTGCCGAAACCTGCAGACAGCCAACCTGTCACGCCGGCAGATCCAACCACGGCCGACGAGAAGCCGGTAACCGCGACGGCGGACGCCAAGCCCATACAGGATGCGGAGAAGCAGACAGCTTCAACCGAGGAGATGGATAAACAACAGGCAGCCAAACAGGAGGCAGACAAGCAGGCGGCGCTCAACGCAGCCAAGCAACAGGGCGCGGCACCGGCGCCTTTGGCTGCCGATGGCGAGATCGAGCTTCCCATGTCGGCCGAAAAGCCGAAGCCCAAACCTGCAAATGCGCCGAAGCCCAGCCCCTCAAAGGCCTCGAAATCCGCATCTCGTAACGATTCGGGCCCTCCGGGTGTTCGCAGGCTTTATTCGCAAGGCGCAACCGGCGATGCGCTGGCCACGACGTCGATGGGCGGCGTACCTCGCAATGAGCGTGCTTCCCTACTTTGCGCCAGCGAGTTGCAACAGCAACTGGTGGAAGGCTCCTATTTTCCTTATCAGTGGCCGAAAGTTCCCCTGAAGGGGGGCAATATAATTGTCGCCCCGGATGTCGCTTTCAGCACCACAACCGCATGGTACCATCTGAGCTTCCGGTGCGAGGTCGACACCGATGCGACGAGGGTCTTGTCCTTCGACTTCCGTGTAGGCGCTGAGATTCCACGCAGCGAATGGCCGCGGCCTCTCTAAGTCTACGCCGGCACGCCGAGTCCGGACAATTGCCGGCTAACTTCTTGCCAGTCGGCACAGACGAAATCGGCACCTGCCGCCGTCAGCCGTGCAGCGTGCTCGGCATAGGTGTGGCCGCCGCCGGTGTAGCCGATCGCCGTCATGCCGGCGGCGACCGCGCCCATGATACCGAAGGGCGAGTCCTCAATGACGATGCACTCGGCCGGGTCGGCGCCCATCCTGGCGGCGGCGAACAGGAAGATGTCGGGCGCGGGCTTGCCGTTCTTGACCATGGAGGAACTGTAGATCGCATCTCCGAAGACATGCGCCAGCCCGGTGACGGCCAGGCTGTGATTGATGCGCTCGACGGAGGATGACGAGGCAACGCAGCGGTCGCCCTCGAGCGTTTCCAGAAATGCGGCGATTCCCGGCGTCGGCTTCAATTCCTCGGTGAACAGCACCTTGGTCTCGGCCCAGATATCGCCGTCGGCGGCGGCGGGAAACTGGTGGCCGGTCAGTTCCCTGATCCGGGCGATAATGTCGGACTGCTTCATGCCGACGCATTGGGCGATGATGCCGCCATGGACGCCGGGCATGCCGTGCTTTTCATAGACGCGCTCATAGGCCCTGGCGGCCAGCGGCTCGCTGTCGACGAGAACACCGTCGCAATCGAAGATGATAGGCCTTGGTCGCGCCACGCGCTTGTCTCCTCACGTCAACTTTTCGCACATCGCTATCGGCAAAAAGTCAAATGTTCAATAGTGCGATGTCTCGGGTGCGTTTTGGTGCTGAAACGGCTGACAGTCAAAGCTGGCGGAGCGCATCGCTTGCGCGGCCAGATCCGAGCGCCCGTTGCATGGCTTGCCGGGACTGCGCGCGGTCCGGCGTGATCCAGTTCGGTTCCGCACCAAGGAAGCGGTCGAGGAAAGCCACCGCGTAGGCCGGCATCTCGGTCACGTTCTCGCGATAGGACCACCAGGTGCGCAAATCATCGGCGCATTTGTCGATGCTGGGCGCCTTGCCGAACTCCTGCTCGTAGATCGCCGAAATCACCGAGACGCAGTAATTGGTGTAGAGGAAGCCTTCCGGCCAGAAGCGGATGATTTCCAGCGTGCCGGCATTCTGATCCGTTTCGATGAGCTCGGCGAGACCGGAGATTTCCCTGGCCGGCGCCTGCTTGATCAGCTCGCGCAGCACCAGGCCGGCGGCAAAGACAATGAAGTCGGCGCGGTCGATCGCGGCAAAGCGCTTCTGCGCTTCCATGATCTCGACCCAGTCGAGAAAGGCTCTTGTCAGCTTCGCCTCGTCGATCTCGAAGCGCACGCCGAACGTGTCGGAGACCACCTTGGCGCTGCCGCGGAAAGTGGCGCGGAACCAGCGCAGCTGCCGCAGCCGGTGGCGCAGGTCGGGCATAAGGGCCAATTCATCCCTGAAGGGCAGTTCCATTGCATGCATCCCGTTTGACGACAGGCTAGCACAGCCATGCCGCCACCGAAATCGGCGACGGCCCTGTGGATGACCGTGGTTGAGGTCAATATCATACATATTGACATTCGCGGAAACAAATGTTCTCACTTTGCTGTTGTCGTGCGCCGGTCCAAGGTGCAGCTCAACATAGGCTTCGGGAGGAGAACCGAATGGCGATTTGGCAGTGGGGACTGCTTCTGCTGGTTATTGTGTGGGCGCTGCAGTCGCTCGGCGTCTGGCTGCAGATGCGGCACTATTCGGATGTCTTCCGGGGCGTCACCGACCAGTACAAGGACGGCTTCGTCGGAGCCGGCAATTTTCGCGGCCGGCTGGCCAAGGGCACCATCGCGCTCATCGTGGTCACGCCTGACCTGATCGTGCGCCGCCTGATGGTGATGAGCGGCCGGTCCGTCTTCACCAAGTTCAAGAGACATGAAGAATTCGAGGGTGTTCCCCTCGATCGAGTCCGGTCCAACCCTGCGATCATGGGGGAGGGGGAACCCGGTGTGGCCGAGGCCGTGAAGCGGGCGATCGAACAGATCGACAAAGCACGGTCGGAGCCGGGGAAGAAGCCGGGTCTATCCGGTTTGAACGTAGCAAGGGCCTAGAGGACGCACCGGCTGGCATAACCGGCGGGCGGCATAAGGAGGAGAAATGTCTGTATTTTCGTTGTTGGCGCAGCATGCCGACATGGCCGTGCACAATCTGCATGTCGCAGGTGCCATGGTCTCGGATGCTGCATTGCATGGCAAGCTCGCCGTCGAGCATGCATCCGACCATCTCGTTGTCCTGGCGCAAGCGGACAGCGGACCCATAACCGTCGATCAGTTCAAGGAAAAGCTGAAGGAAGTCCAGCAGGAAGAGCAGCTCGGCTGGCTGACCGCCATCGGCAAGTACTTCATAGGCATCTTCCAGAAGGGCGGCGAAGTGTTCGCCGGCTTCGTCACCGGCATCATTCCGACGCTGGTGGTGCTGATGACCGCCTTCTACGCCGTTACCGAACTGGTCGGCGAGGAGCGCGTGCATGGCCTGGCGCGCGGCGCCGGCAGGATTGCCTTGACCCGCTATACGCTACTGCCGCTGCTGGCGGTGTTCTTCCTCACCAATCCGATGGCCTATACGTTCGGATCGTTCCTGGAAGAAAAGCACAAGCCGGCCTTCTATGACGCGGCCGTGTCTTACGTGCATCCGCCGCTCGGCCTGTTCCCGCACATCAATCCGGGCGAATATTTCGTCTGGGGCGGCATTCTCGTGGCTCTGCTCGAACTTGAAAAGAAGGGCGTTGTCGTCGCCGGTTACCACGTCAAGGTGGCGATCTGGTACGCCATTGTCGGCCTCGTCGTCATCCTGCTCAAGGGCATGCTGACCGAGCGCATCACCACCATCATGGCACGCCGCCAGGGCGTCGAGCTGTAAGGGCGGGGAGGACATCATGGACAGGACATTCAAAGCCGTAAAGATTTCCCGGGGCAACACAGGCTGGGGTGGCCCGCTTGTCATCGAGCCGACCGCCCAGCGCGACAAGGTCGTCTCCGTCACCGGCGGCGGCATCCATCCCGTCGCCCAGCTCATCGCCGACATGACCGGCGCCACGGCCGTCGACGGCTTCAAGGCGCCGCCGATCGAAGGCGAGATGGCGGTGGTCGTCGTCGACTGCGGCGGCACCGCACGCTGCGGCGTCTATCCGCGCAAGCGCATTCCGACCGTCAATCTGACGCCGGTCGGCCAGGCTGGGCCGCTCGCCCAGTTCATCACCGAGGACATCTACGTTTCGGGCGTGAAGCCGGCCAACGTCACAATGGCGGACGGATCCGAGGCGGTCACCACCGCGGGGGGAGCAGCATCGATGAGTTCAAGCAATAGTACCGCTGCCGCGGCGCCACAGCCGCTGCCGAGCGAAGGCGGGCTTATCGGCCTGATCAGCTCGATCGGCCGCGTCATGGGCCGGGTGGTCGGCATCTTCTTCAATGCCGGCCGCCGCACGATCGACCAGGTGGTGCGCAACGTGCTGCCGTTCATGGCCTTCGTGACCATGCTTATCGGCCTGATCCTCTACACCGGCATCGGTGACGTGCTCGCCCAGCCGATGGGACCTCTGGCCAACAACATCGTCGGCCTGCTGATCATCTCGGCCATTTGCGGCCTGCCGTTCCTGTCTCCTATCCTGGGGCCAGGCGCCGTCATCGCGCAGGTCATCGGCGTGGCCATCATCGGTCCGCAGATCGCCAACGGCACGATTTCGCCGGCGATGGCTCTCCCGGCGCTGTTTGCCTACAATACCCAGGTGGGCTGCGACTTCGTTCCCGTCGGCCTGGCACTCGGTGAAGCCAAGCCGAAGACGATCGAAATCGGGGTGCCGGCGGTGCTCATCAGCCGCCAGATCATGGGCCCCGTATCCGTGCTGATCGCATGGGTCGTCAGCCTGATCGTGTTCTAAGGAAATAAGAGAATGAGGTTCGCCACATGACGGTTCTGCTGAGAACACGGGTCACTTCCATCGGGCCCGAAGTGGCGGATCTCGCCGAAGGGGGCGTGGTCATCCTGTTCGCGGATGGCTCGCCGCCTGAGCTTGCCGAGGTCTCGGTACTCCACAAGACGGAGCTCGGACCCAGCGACGGCGCGCCGCAAAAGGGCGCGTCGATCACCCTTGGTCCGGTTTCCGCGGTCATAACCGCCGTCGGCTCCAGCGCGTGGAGCAAGGTGCTCGAGATGGGCCACGTCGTCATCTCGTTCAACGGCGCCAGCGAGGCCGAGAGGCCGGGCGAAATCTGTGCATCGCAGGTCGATGCCCAGGCGCTCGTGGCCGCCCTGAGGACGGACGCGATCATCACCATCGCCGCCTGAAGCATTCGCGCCGCAATCCATCTGGTCTCGGCGCCCAAAAAAGCAGAGTATTTGCCATGGAACGCTCGACCATCGTCAGAGTGCATGAAGGTTTGCACGCCCGTCCCGCCACGCGGTTCGTCAAGCTCGCCAAGGGCTTCGAATCCGACGTCGAACTGGTCAAGGACGGCAAGGCGGTCAGCGCCAAGAGCTCGGTCAAGCTGATGCTGCTGGCGGTCAAGGAAAACCAGGAAGTCACCGTGCGGGCGAACGGTGCCGACGCCATCGAGGCCATCGAAGCGCTGATCGGCTATCTCGAAAACCCCAAGGCGGGTCTCGACGACGAAGCCGAGCCGCAGAGCCCGGCGAATGACGCCGGCCAGGCGGCACCCGCACCGGCGCGCCAATCCGTGCCGACGGCATCAGGCGAGGCGAACGGCTTGCGCGGTGTCGCGGCCAGCGAGGGCGTCGCGATCGGGCCGGCCTTCGCGCATTTCCCGCCCGAGATCGCCGGACAGGGCCGCATGCTGCAGGCCGACGAGATCGCCGGCGAGATCGACAGGTTCCGTGCCGCCGTCGCCGCGGTCCAGGCGCGCATGGACCGGGCCCTGGCGCAGGACAGCCTGTCGGCCGGGGACCGCGGCATCGTCGCCGCACTCAGGGATATCGCCGCCGACGACAGCCTGACCGGCGAGGCCGAAAAGGCGATCAAGGGCGGCAATGACGCGGTCTCGGCCGTCATCACGGCCGCTTCCACCATCGCCGCCGATTTCAGCGCCGTCGACGATCACTATCTCAACGCGCGGGCCGACGACGTCCATGCCGTCGGGCGGCAGATCTGTCTGGTGCTGCTCGGCCAGGACGATGTCAGCCTCGAAAGCATCCCCGAAGGCGCCATTCTGATCGCCGACGACATCGGCGCCTGGGATCTGGCGCGGGCGCCGCTGAAGCGCATCGGCGGGGTCATTTGCGGCCATGGCGGCGCGACCTCGCACATCGCCATCATCGCCCGCTCGCACGGCATTCCGGCGGTGCTGGGCCTCGGCGACCAGGTCAACGCCTTGCGCACCGCCCCCGACGTGGCGCTCGACGGCAACACCGGCCATGTGATCATCGACCCCGACGAGGCGACGCGCGCCGACTATGCCGGCCGTGTCGAAGCTGCGGCGAAGGAGCGCGCCGGCCTGACCGCCTTCAAGACGGTGACGCCGAAGCGCGCCGACGGCAAGGTGATCGAGGTCGCGGCCAATATCGGCTCGCTGGAGGAAATCGAGGCGGCGCAGGAAGCTGGCGCCATGGGCGTCGGCCTGTTTCGCACCGAGCTTCTGTTCATGCGCCACATGCACCTGCCTTCGGAGGACATGCAAGCCGAAACCTATGCGGCGCTGGCCAAGGCCTTCGCACCCTATCCGGTCATCGTGCGCACGCTCGACATCGGCGGCGACAAGCCGATCGCCGGCATCGAGTTTCCCGACGAGGAAAACCCCTTTCTCGGCTGGCGCGGCATTCGCATGTGCCTCGACCGGCCCGATATCTTCAAGCGCCAGCTCAGGGCGCTGCTGCGGGCAGCCGTGCACGGCAACATCAAGGTGATGCTGCCGATGGTGTCCGACATTTCCGAAGTCACGCGCACCCGCGCACTGCTCGATGAATGCGCCGCCGAACTCAAGGTCGAAGGCGTGCCTTATGCGACATTCGATCTCGGCGTGATGATCGAAACCCCGGCCGCCGTGCTGATCGCCCCGGCATTGGCCAAGGAAGTGGCCTTCTTCTCGATCGGCACCAACGACCTGACCCAGTACATCATGGCTGCCGACCGGCTCAACCCGACCGTGGCCAAGCTCAACGATGTCACCAATCCGGCGGTCATGTCGGCGATCGAACTGACGGCCAAAGCCGGCGTCGCCGCCGGCATCATGGTGGGCATGTGCGGTGAGGCCGCCGGACGCCCGGATCTGATCCCTGCCTTCATCGAGATGGGCCTGACCGAGCTTTCGATGAGCCCGGCCTCGATACAGCGCGCCAAGAAGGCGATCACGGCCATGACGGCCGGAGACTAGATTTCCGGAAGCGCTGCTCGGGCTTACGGCAAATGCGCAAGCAAGGTGGCAAAGACTGGTGTCAGTTCATCGACCGGGCTTGCCTTGCCGCAGGCCTGAGCGATGCGGTCGTGGCGGATATCGGCAGCGAGGATTGCTATCTCCAGCATGTCGGGCTCCGGCGCACCGTCGCGGCCGGTTGTCGCCAGGCCGCAGGCCAGAACCACCGGCGCCAGGCAGCTTATGTCAAGCGCGCGCTCCCCGACCGTTTCAGGCGCGGCTTCGCCAAAGCGCACCGGACGCTGGCTGAGCAGCTCGACCAGCAGCGCCGCGCAGGTGGCCGCGATTGCTTGCAGCCCGGTGCCCGGTGCGGTCAACGCGGCCAGGAGATCACCATGGCGCTTGCGCATCGTGGCATGCGCGGCGGCGAAATCGGCTTCGTGTATGCGGGCATTGTCGATCTTCAGCCCGGCGAGCACCGCCTTGGTCAAATAATACATGTCGCGCCGGAACAGGCGCTCGGCGCTCAACTGCTGGTCTTCGTTTCCGGCCGGAAAGTAGGTGCCGAGGCCTTTCACGGTCGTGCCGTCCACCTTGATCGGGCGCTCGTGCGGAACAAAGGATTCGGCGATCGACAGCGCCTCGTCGACGGCGCTGGCGGCATGACTGAGCAGCCCTTCGATGCCCTTGCCCGGAAACGGCGGCAGATGGCTGGTCGCTTCGCGCAGCACGCTGGCGTCACCGGTGCCGTCATGTCGGCTTTGCCGAATGATGTCGCGGACTTCCCGCAACCGGTCCTTCAAATTGACGCGGACGTCCTCGGAGATTTGTCGCAGCATCGCGGTCTGCCTCGAAAGTGCCTTGCAGGGCGGCCGGCGAAGGGCCAGCCGCCGACTCTACATTGTTCCTATCGATTGGTAGATCAATAGGCGATACTAGACCAGCATGCAGAATCGGCGACGACGCGCTCGTCCGTCGCCGCGGGGGAGGGATGATTTGGCCAGGCGACGACAAACCGGAGAGGGGCGGGCCGGAGAGGGGCGGGCGGAAGCCGAGACGACCGAGCAGGTCGCTAGCGAAAGCCGGACGGATCGCCTCAGGATTCGCGCCGCCTGGATGTATTTCGTCGAGCAGATGACGCAGAACGAGATCGCCGACGTGCTTGGCGTCGGCCGCGTCACCATCGTGCGCATGCTGGCCGAGGCGCGTTCGCGCAACGAGGTGAAGATCACCATCGAAAGCGAATTGTCGGAGATCGTGCGGTTGGAGCGCGCGCTGGAGCGGACGTTCGGCCTGCAGCAGGCGCTGGTCGCACCGCTTACCGCGCCCAATGCCGATCCGATCCCGGCAATCAGCGCCAAGACGGGCAGTTTCCTGTCCGACACGATGAAGTCAGGCATGCGCGTCGGCGTCGGCTGGGGCCGGACGCTGTTCTCCAGCCTGCCCTTCATCAGCGCCAAGTCGCTCACCGATTTCAAGGTCATTTCGCTGCTGGGCGGTGTCGGCGTCGTGCGGCGCTACAACCCGGCCGAGTTCGCCTGGCGCTTCGCCCAGATCTTCCAGGGCGACGGCTATCTGATCCCGACGCCGGCCGTCGTCGACAGCGTCGAGACCAAGATCGCGCTGGTCGAGCGCTGCGGCCTGCAGGAGGTCTTTGAAATGGCCAACGTGCTCGATGCGGTTCTGCTGAGCGTCGGCGGCATCGCTTCGGCCACCACCTTCTCCCGCGGCGGCTTTCTCAAGGAAGCGGACCGCGAGGCGCTGCTCGAGCGTGGCGCCGTCGGCGATCTCCTGTTCCATTTCTTCGACCGCAATGGCGATCTGGTCGACCATCCCGTCAACAGCCATGTGATGTCGGTGGAGGTCGACCGCCTGCGCGCGGCGCCGATCCGCATCCTGACCTCAGGCGGCGAGGAGAAGACCGAGGCGCTGCTCGGTGCGATGAACTTGATCGCGCCGACGATCCTGATCACCGACGAGGAAAGCGCCAAGCGCATGCTCGAAGCGGTCAGCGCAAGCTGAAAGATGCCGTGATGTAATCGGGCCAGGCCTGCTGCTCGTCAAAAACGGCGGCGAGATCCGGTGTGTCCGCCAATATGCCGCCGAGCACCAGCGCCGTGGCGACGCTGGCGCCGTTTCCGCCCGCTATGTCATGCTCGACGCTGTCGCCGACGCAGACCACGCTGCCGCGCTCAGGCTCGCCGGCCAGCGCCAGGGCCGCATCGAAGATCGCCGGAAAGGGCTTGCCGATGCGGGTGACGCTGCCGCCCAGGCTTTCGTAGAGATCGGCGATTTCGCCGGCGCCGAAGCGGGGTCCGACCGCCGTCAGCATGATCCTGTCGGGGTTGGTGCAGAAGCACGGCACCTTCCGCTCTACCGCCGGGGCGAGCAGTTCGCGGTAGTGGTCGAGGTCGTGGCGGTCGCCTTCGCTGGCCGAGATCAGCACCAGTTCGGCGTCCTCGCCGGCCTCGGTCAGCACGAAGGGCAGGCCCTCGATCGCCGTGCGGTCGTTGTCGCGGCTGATCAGCAGGCATTTTGTCCCCGGACGCAGCTTTCCCGATGCCGCCATGTCGTTGAAGGACCGCCACGCCACCTCGCCGGAGGAGACAAAATGGTCCCAGCTGCCGGCGGCGAAGCCGAGTTTCAGCAGGCGGTCCTCATTGGGCCTGGCGCGCTTGCCGGAATTGGAGATCAGCACCACCGTCTTGCCGGCGCGCTTCAGCGCCGACAATGCCTCTACCGCGCCTGCGTAAGGAGCCTGGCCGTCATGCAGCACGCCGAACTGGTCGAGCAGGAACACCTGGTAGCGCTGAGCCAGCGGCCCGATACCGTCGAGGCGTTCGATTGTTTTCGTGCTCATAGCAGCCCCGCCTTGCTCGCACCCTTGAGCGCCAGCCGCGCCGTGCCGGCCGCCGCCTCATCGGAAAGTGTGGGCAGGAAATCGACGCCGAGCTTGCGTTGCCGGATCGCCGTCCAGGCCGGATTTGCGGCGCCGCCGCCGACGCTCCTGACCGAGGTCAGCGCCGGCGCGCCGAGTTCAGCCAGCCTGCGGTAGCCGAGCGCCTCGATCGCGGCCATGCCTTCGAACATCGCCTTGAGATAGTCGGCATCATCAGCTGGTCGCGGCGATAAACGCGGTGGCAAGGTGGGATCGGCGATTGGAAAGCGCTCGCCCGATGCGCCGAGCGGATAATAGTCGAGCCCGGTTTCGGTCATGGGATCGATTGCCGCGCTGAGTTCTATGATGCGTGCCAGCGGAAAATGGAGCGCCAGCACCTTGCCACCGGAATTCGATGCGCCGCCGGCCAGCCAGGTGTCGCCGAGGCGATGGCTGTAGATGCCGAAACGCGGCGCCGAGATCGGTCGGTCGGAGAGGATCTTGATGGTGAGCGAGGATCCCAGCGCCGTGACGCCGTCGCCAGCCGCCGTGGCGCCGGTCGCCAGGAACGAGGCACAGCCATCCGTGGTGCCGGCGACCACGACCACATCGCCCGACAAGCCGAACAGCTCCGCGGCGGCCGCGGTGAGCGTGCCAGTAACGTCGCCAGGCTCGACGACATGAGGCAGCAAGTCCATGCGCATGCCGGTGGCCGCGATCCAGTCCGGCCAGCGGCGCGCCTCGACGTCATAGCCTGTCTTCAGCGCATTGTTCTCGTCGCTGATGTCGAAGCGGCCGGACAGGTTTGCGGCGATCCAGTCGGCCTGGTGCAGCACGGCCGCGATGCCGGGCAGATGCTGGAACCGCAACGCCTTGGCGAGGCCGGAAGTCGCGCCATGCGCGGCGCTCGCCTCCGGCGCCTCGCGGGCGATGGCGGCAAGGGTGTCGGCGTCGTCGACCTTGTCGTTGTACATCAGCGGCTCAGTCAGCGGCCGCCCGGCGGCGTCGACCGGCAGCAGCGTGCCCGACGTGCCGTCGACGGCGATGGCGCGGACAGCAGTGCGGTCGATGCCCGAAAGCAGTTCCGTCAGAGCCGCCTGGACCGCTTGCCACCATGCCGAGGGGGCGCGGGGATCCTGGCCGAATCTATCGAGCCGAACGGCTGACTGGCCGGCAATCGAAAAATCCGGGCGCACGGCGACGGCGCGCGCGCCCGACGTGCCGATGTCGATGCCGATGAAAAGGGGCATCATGTCTTCAGTCCTTTGCTAGCCACCCGTGGCATTCAGCTTCTGGCGATACTGCTCGGCGTCCCAATTGACCAGTTCGTCATTCTCGGCGGCAGTGAGATAATTCAGCCGCGCGGCGACATCGACGCGTGCGGTCACATCGGCGAGGCAGCGCTGCATGGCGTCGGCGCCGGCACTGGCGTCACCGCGCATCAGTGCGCCCGCGCCGGGGAACAGGATCGCCACGGGGGCCGTGCCGAGGCGCGCGGCGACCCCCGCCGCGTTCTCGCCCGGCTTGGCCACCACCGAACCCTGGCCGAGGAAGATGACATGGTCGGGATAGAGGCTGCCGGCCTCGGCCATGCGGCGGCTTTCCTCATCGAGCGCGACCGCATGCGCCTCGATATCCGCCGGCAATCGGTAGACGCTGCCGTCGGCAAGCGCCGCCAGGGCCGCGATGTCGGGCGCGGCGGTTGCGCGCGCCGGCCGTGCCAGCAACGAGCGGACGCGGTGGAGCAGCCGCTCCGCCTCGGCGACGGTTTCGGCGGCGACGACCAGCCCATGATTGCCAAGGATAAGCACATCGACACCAGGCCGCAGTTTTTCGGCAATGCCACGAGCGAGCGGCAGGCCTGGCCGGCAATAGGGCACATAGGCCCATTCGATGCCGCCCAGCCGCCTGGCGACCTCGGCCTCGGCGTCGGCCTGCACGGCAAGCGAAATCGTGTCGACGCAGTGGACATGCAGAACCACGCGTTGCGGCATCAAGGCATGCACCGTGGTTTCGATCGACGGGCGCAGGCCGCGCGGATTGAGTTCATCGATGGCGAAGGCCTGCGGCGTGTCGGCGGCGGGATCGCGCTCTTCGACCGCCTTGAGCAGCGGCGCCATCGCAACCGGCACCATGATGTCGTCGCTCAGCGCATCCCTCAGCCATGTGCCGGAGGCCTTGATCCACAGCGTGTCGCCGGCCTTGAGCGAGGTGTTGCCGCCCGCCGCCTGGGTCATATGCGGGTTGAGCCCGATGCCCGCTGAAAGCGTCCGCAAGGCCGCCAGTTCCTGCGCGTCAGCTTGGGTTGCCATGGCGCCTTTCCTTCAACGCTTGCCCGGGATCCCGCCACCGGGACCGGGTGTTGGCGCTGATATCGCAGATGCGAGCGACTTACGTCAACAGTGATCTACTATCATCAAAACCAGCTTGCAATCTGACTAATGTTGAGTAAGTTGCACCAATTGCCGTGGAAAATGGCATTAGGGAGGAAAGAGTTGAGCGACTCCGGCCGCCAGCGTCAGATCGTCGAACTGCTGCGGGACCGCCCGTTCGCCTCGGTGCGCGAGCTGCAGGAGCGGCTTGGCGTCTCGGCGGCGACGGTCAGGCGCGACATCGACCGGATCGACGAGGCCGGCGAGGCGCGCAAGGTCTATGGCGGTATCTCGGCGCTCGACGGCGCATCGCATGCGGGTGTCGCCTATGCCCGGCCCTATGACGAGAACCGTGACCTCGCGGTCGATGCCAAGCGGCAGATCGCGGCCATCGCGGCGACCATGGTGCGCGATGGCGACGCGGTCATCGTGCATGGCGGCTCGACCTGCTTCCATCTCGGCGTCAAGCTCGCCGAGCGCAATATCCGCCTCTACACCAATTCGATGCCGCTCGCGGCCTATCTCAGCGACCATGGCCATTGCAGCCTGACCGTTGCCGGCGGCGAGCTGCATCGCGAGCCCGGCATCATCCACTCGCTGACCCAGGCGACGCCCTTCTACGCCTCGAAATTCTTTCTCGGCGCGCAAGGCCTCAACCAGGAAGGCGTGCTGGAATCGCATCCGTTGCTGGTGCGCTCCATTGTCGATCTCAGCCTCTGCGCCGACCAGATCGTGGTGCTGGCCGACAGCCGCAAACTGTCGATCCACGCGCGCAATGTCGCGCTGCCGCTGTCACGCATCGGCACGCTGATCACCGATGATGGTCTTTCGGATGCCGATGCGCGCATGCTGGAAGATGCCGGCGTCATGGTGCGGATCGCGTCCACCTCGGGAGCCGTCCCGTGAAAGTGGCGGTGCTCGATTTCGGCAAGACCAATTCGAAGCTGTTCGTCTTCGGCCAGGACGGACGCATCCTCGACGAGCGCCGGACCCAGCCGAAATGGACGCGCCAGGACGGCTTCAGCGTGCTCGACGAGGCCGATCTCCATGACTGGGCGCTCGGTGCGGTCACGGACGCGGTCGAAAACCATGGTGTGCAAGGGGCGATGGTGTCGGGCCACGGCTGCACCTTTGCCCTCGTGAACGACGTGGCGCTGACGCATCCGATCCTCGACTACGAGCAGGAGCCACCGGCCGAAATCGCTGCCCGGATCGATCGACGCATTCCGGATTTTGCCGAGACGTTCTCGCCGCGCCTGCCGCTCGGCTTCAACTATGGCCGTCACATGCTGTGGCTGCAGGAGGTCGATGCCGATGCGTTCGCGGCGGCGAAATCGATCCTCGGCTATCCCCAGTACTGGAGCTGGCGCCTCGGCGGCAGGCCGGTCTCGGAAGTATCCTACCTCGGCTGCCATTCGCATCTGTGGGCGCCGCGCCGCCAGGACTTTTCATCATTGGTCGATGCCGAGGGGTGGCGCGGCCAGATGCCGGCGTTCGCGCGCGCCGGCGCGGTCGTCGGCGAGCGGCTTCTTGGCGGAGCGGCACGGCCAATCGCCATCCACAATGGCGTCCACGACTCCAATGCGGCGCTCCATGCCTATCGCCGCCAGGGGCTTGGCCGGCTGACCGTGGTGTCGACCGGCACCTGGGTCGTCGTGCTCAATCCCGACTGCCCGCTGGACGTGCTCGACCGTGACCGCGACATGCTGGTCAATGTCGATGTCGACGGCGGCCCGGTGCCGACCATCCGCTTCATGGGCGGGCGCGAGTTCGCCGCCATCAGCGGTGGCTGGCAAGGCGCGATCCCGCAAGGCGCGATCCGGCAAGCGATCGACGCCGGCATCATGGCGCTGCCGAGCTTCGCGCCGGGCGGGCCGATGCCGGACCGTCCCGGCCGACTGGTCGGGCGCACGCCCGACGCCTCAGAGCGCGCCGCGGCGGCCCTGCTCTACGTGGCGCTGATGGTCGATCTCTGCCTTGACCTCATCCATTCGCAAGAAACTGTCATTGTCGATGGCGGGCTGAACACTGGCGGCCTGCTTGCCGGACTGCTGGCTGAGCTGCGTCCCGGCCAGGCTTTCCTGCAGGGGGCCACGCTGGAGGGCAGCGCCACGGGCGCGGCGGCACTTGCCTTCGAGAGCGTCGGGCGCGACTTCGCCGCCGAGGCGCCGGAGCCGGTGGATGCGGCGCGTTTCGGCGGCCTTTCCGGCTATCGCGACGCCTGGCGCGACCGCGTCGGCGGGCAGGGTGCGGCCATCAAGGCGGCGGGTGGTGCACGATGAGCGCGACCGCGCAGAAACAGCCAAGCCGCCAGCCTGTGCTGGAGATGCGTCACATCTCCAAGACCTTCGGTGCGATCCGCGCCTTGCAGGATGTTTCGCTCACCGTCCATGCAGGCGAGCTGCACGCGCTGATGGGCGAGAACGGCGCCGGCAAGTCGACGCTGATGAAGGTGTTGTCGGGCGCTTATCGGCCGGATGCCGGCGGCGAGATCCTGATCGATGGCGTGCCCGCCGCGACCGGCGATCCGATCAAGGCGCGCGCGGCCGGCATCGCGGTGATCTATCAGGAACTGTCTCTGGCGCCCAATCTGACGGTGGCGCAGAACATCTTCCTCGGCAACGAGCCGCGGCGCTTCGGTATTGTCGACCGCGATCAGTGCAACCGGCGGGCGAACGAAATCATCGCGCGGCTCGGGGTCTCCTTCTCGGCGCGCGCGCTGGTCTCCAGCCTGTCGCTCGGTGAGCGCCAGCTTGTCGAAATTGCGCGGGCGCTGTCGACCAATGCGCGCATCATCGTCATGGACGAGCCGACGACGTCCCTGACGTCGCGCGAGACCGACAGCCTGTTCGAAGTGATCGCGACACTGAAGGCGCAAGGCATTGCCATCATCTACATCAGCCATCGCATGGAAGAGGTCTACCAGCTCGCCGACCGCGTCAGCGTGCTGCGCGACAGCGGCTATGTCGGCACGCTGGAGCGCGCCGACCTCAACGCCTCGCGACTGGTCTCGATGATGGTCGGCCGCGACCTCTCCGCCTTCTACAAGAAGGATCATCGTCCGCCGGACGCGAAGCGCGCCATCGCGCTCTCTGTGCGCGGCATGTCCGACGGACGTCTGTTGAAGAACTGTTCGTTCGACCTGCACAAGGGCGAGGTGCTGGCCCTGGCGGGCCTCGTCGGCTCCGGCCGTACCGAACTCGCCAGGCTGATCTTCGGCGCCGACAGGCGCAGCGCCGGCACGCTGGAACTCGACGGCAAGCCGGTCTCCATCGGTTCGCCACGCGAGGCGCTCGATGCTGGCATTGCCTACCTGACAGAGGACCGAAAGGAACTCGGCCTGTTCCTCGACATGTCGATTTCCGACAACATCAGCATGGGCGTGCTGGCAAGGGACGCGCGGGCCGGCGGATTGCGCGACTTCGGCGCCGCCGAAAGGCGCGCGGCGAAAGCTGTTGCCGACCTGTCGATCCGCACCCGCTCGGCGCAGGCGAATGCCGGCTCTCTGTCGGGCGGCAACCAGCAGAAGGTGCTGCTCGCCCGGCTGCTGGAGACCGAGCCGAAGGTCGTCATCCTCGACGAGCCGACGCGCGGCGTCGATGTCGGCGCCAAGTCGGAAATCTACCGGCTGATCGACAACCTCGCCAACCGGGGCATCGCCATCCTGATGATCTCCAGCGAACTGCCCGAGGTGATCGGCGTCGCCGACCGCGTGCTGGTAATGCGCGACGGCGCCATAGCAGGCGAGGTGACGGCATCCGTGGGCGAGCCGCTGCGTCAGGAGGCGATCATGGAACTTGCGACGGGAGCGGCCCAGGAATGACCGACAGAACGACGACGAGCGTGGATCAGGCGGCGGTCAGGAGCCGGCGGCTGCGCACAGCCTTCGCGGCGCTCGGCATGCTGCCGGTGCTGGTGCTGCTGGCGGCGGGCTTCCAGTTCATCAATCCCCGCTTCCTCACCGAGACCAATCTGCTCATCGTCACGCAACAATCGTCGATCAACATCGTGCTCGCCGCCGGCATGACCTTCGTCATCCTGACCGGCGGCATCGACCTGTCGGTCGGCTCCATCCTCGCCGCGTCGGCGATGGTGGCGGTGCTGGTGTCACTGGTGCCCGACTGGGGCCTGCTCGGCGTGCCGGCGGCCATCCTCGTCGGCCTCGGCTTCGGGCTCGTGAACGGGCTGCTCGTCGCCTATATCAGGCTGCCGCCCTTCATCGTCACGCTTGGTTCGCTGACGGCCGTGCGCGGCGTTGCCCGCCTGCTCGGGCAGGACACGACGGTGTTCAACTCGGACCTGCCGTTCGACTTCATCGGCAATGGCTCGCTGTTCGGCATTCCCTGGCTGGTCATCATCGCACTGTCGGTCGTCGTGCTGTCCTGGCTGGTGCTCAAGCGCACCGTGCTCGGCACCTGGATCTATGCCGTCGGCGGCAACGCGGAGGCGGCGCGGCTGACCGGCATCAAGGTGCCGCTGGTGCTGCTCTTCGTCTATGGCGTGTCCGGCCTGCTCGCCGGTCTCGGCGGCGCCATGTCGGCGGCCCGGCTCTACGCCGCCAACGGCCTGCAACTCGGCCAGTCCTACGAGCTCGACGCCATCGCCGCCGTCATCCTTGGCGGCACCAGCTTCGTCGGCGGCGTCGGCTCGATCTGGGGCACGCTGATCGGCGGCCTGATCATCGCGGTGCTGTCCAACGGGCTCATCTTGGCCGGTGTCTCGGACATCTGGCAGTACATCATCAAGGGATTGGTCATCATCGTGGCGGTCGCCCTCGACCGCTACCGGCTCCAGGCAGGGGCGAGAACGTGAGTGACCTGGGTCGCCGGCATCAACGACCGGCTTGTGTAACGCACCGTGAGAGGCGCGGTGCATCGGAGGAAGTAAGCGTAATGAAGACCATCGCCAAACTGCTCTGCGGCGCCGCGTTCGCGGCTATCGCCATCGCGCCGGCATCGGCCAAGGACCTCAACAAGGTCGGCATCTCGGTCGGCCTGCTCGGCAACCCCTTCTTCGTCGCCACCATCAAGGGCATCGAGGACGCGGCCAAGAAGATCAACCCGAAGGTCGAGGTGACATCGGTATCGGCCGATTACGACCTCAACAAGCAGGTCTCGCAGGTCGATTCCTTCATCGCCGCGGGCGTTGACGTGATCATGCTCAACGCGGTCGACGCCAAGGCGATCGCGCCGGCGGTGAAGAAGGCACAGGCTGCCGGCATCATCGTTGCCGCCTTCGACGTCTCGGCGCCGGGCGCCGACGTCACCGTGATGACCAACAACGTCAAGGCCGGCGAGGAGGCCTGCCAGTATCTGGTCGATCATACCGGCGGCAAGGGCGACTACGTCATCCTCAACGGCCCGGCATCCTCGTCGATCCTTGAGCGGGTCAAGGGCTGCAAGAACGTGCTTTCGCAGCATCCCGACATCAAGATCCTCTCCGACGACCAGAACGCCGAAGGTTCGCGCGACGGCGGCCTGAAAGTGTTCCAGTCGCTGCTGACCCGCTTCGACAAGATCGACGCGGTGTTCGCCATCAACGATCCGACGGCGATCGGCGCCCAGCTTGCCGCCAAGCAGCTCAACCGATCGGAATTCATCTTCACCGCGGTCGACGGTGCTCCGGATATCGAAAAGGAGCTCGCTTCCGGTACCTCGATGATCAAGGCCTCGGCTTCGCAGGACCCCTATGTGATGGCCGGCCAGTCGCTGACGATGGCGGCCGAGCTGCTCGCCGGCAAGAAGCCGGCCGAGGCCACGGTGCTCCTCGATCCCAAGCTGATCACCGCCGAGAACCTGAAGGACTACAAGGGCTGGACCGCGGCCCGCTGATCACTCCAACAAGCGCGGCCGGATTTGTCCGGCCGCGCTTTCCTTCATCGCCGCGAACAGGAGACGATCATGGCGCGCATCGGAATCCATTCTTTTGTCTGGTCGGCAAGCTCGGCACAGAGCGAGCTCGAACGCACGCTGGCCAACACCAGGGAGGCCGGCTTCGACCTGATCGAATTCTCCTATCTCGACCCGGCCGATGTCGAAATCGGCAGACTTGCCAAACGCATCGCCGATCTCGGCCTCTGCGTGGCGATCAGCATCGGATTGCCTGGTGACGGCGACATATCGAGCGCCGACAAGGCGGTCGCGGCGCGGGGCGTCGAGATCCTCAACCAGACCATTGCGCTGACGCGCGATCTTGGCGGCCGCAAGGTCGCCGGCATCCTGTCGGCCGGCCATGGCCTGCAGATCGAAGCGCCGACGCGAGATCAGTGGAACCGCAGCGCTGCTGCGCTGGCGAAAGTCGCCGAAACGGCGAAGGCGGCCGGGGTCACGCTCAATCTCGAGATCGTCAACCGCTTCGAAAGCAACCTGCTCAACACCGCCGCGCAAGGTCTCGCCTTCATCGAGGACACCGGCTCGGACAACATCTTCCTGCATCTCGACACGTTCCACATGAACATCGAGGAGGCCGATGTCGGGTTGGCCATCCGCCACGCCGCGGGCAAGATCGGCTATGTTCATATCGGCGAAAGCCATCGCGGCTTCCTCGGCACCGGCAATATCGACTTCGCGGCGATATTCGATGCGTTGACGGCAATCGGCTACACCGACGATCTCAGCTTCGAATCCTTCTCGTCTGAGATCGTCGACGAGAACCTGTCGAAGAAAACCGCGATCTGGCGCAATCTGTGGACCGACAACATGGCACTCGCCAAGCACGCGCGCGCTTTCATCGGCCTCGGGCTGGAGACGGCGCGGCGCAAGGCGGAACTCGTCTCGGCCCGTCACCAGCCGTAGGGCGGTCGCGGGCGGCTGGATTCCCAAGACACACCCCGTCGCGTAAACGCCGCTCGTTGTCGCCACGCATGCATTGCCCCCGTCCCATGCATCGGCTATCCGACCCCTGCGACACATGAAGCAGAAGGAACCCGGTATGACGAACAAGACGATCCTGAAATTCGGTGCGGTCGAACACGCGGAAGCCGGCGACCTGCCAGGCTGGATCGTGGTCGAGGGCCACCCGACCATGCAAACCGCCGTCCAGCACACGACGGAGGACGGCAAGGTTATGTCGGGCACGTGGCGGGCGTCGCCCGGCACCTATCACGCGACCTACACCGACTATGAGTTCGTGCACATGATCGCCGGCCGCATCATCATCACGCCCGACGGCGGCACGCCTGTCGAAGTCGGCCCGGGCGATGCTTTCGTGGTGGAAGCCGATTTCAAGGGAACCTGGAAGATCGTCGAGCCGGTGACCAAGCATTTCGTCGTCCGGGTGGCCTGAACCGCCACATCGATCGCAGAAGCAAGCAGGTCGGCATGTGCCGACCTGCAATACTTTTCTTCAATCCGGCCGCCTTCACCTGTGCTAATTCGACCTGAGTAACTTGTTCAGGGAGCGAAGCAGTGAACGCTCGAAATGCAAAAGAGCACGCCCGGTATTTCACGGCGCCGTCAACGGGTGTCGAATGCCTGACAGCCTCGTTCAGCCAGCATCATTACGCCCCCCACGCGCACGAAACATATGTGATCGGGGCGCTGTCGAGCGGCAAGGCCAGCGTCTTCATTCGCGGCGTGCAGCGTTTTGCCACCGCCGGCGACCTGACCCTTTACAATCCGCACGACGTTCATGACGGCATTCCCAGCATGGACGGCTACAGTTACCGCGTGAGTTACCCCGAGGCCGACCTCATCGTCGACATCGCCTCGGAAATGGCGGGGAGCGGAATCCGCGGCACGCCGTCGTTTCCGGAACCTGTCGTTGAGGACCCGCGGGGCTGCGCTCTCTTCTTCGAGGCGCACCGCGCCTGGGAAGACAATCAGTGCCCGCTGGAAGCCGAAGAGCTGATGCTGCGCAGTTATCGCCACTGCCTGTCCAGGCATGCGCGGGTCGCGCTGAAGCCGGTTGGTACCGAAGCGGGACCAGTCGCACGCGCCGCGGCGGTCATGAGCGAACGGTTCGATGAAAAACTGACCCTTGCCGAACTGGTGAAGGAAGCCAGGCTGCCGCGGCAGCGACTGATCGAAGCGTTCCACCGGGACACCGGATTCACGCCACATGCCTATCTGATCAACCGGCGCGTGGATGCCGCCAAGGCGATGTTGCGGCGCGGCCATGACCCGGCGGACGTCGCGGCCGCCTCCGGCTTCGCAGACCAGGCCCATCTCATCCGCACCTTCAAGGCACGCATCGGCGTCACTCCTGGCGCCTATCAGGCGGCGTTCGCCATGTAGCGGTTTTCGACGGGGCGCTCGCCCCTCGTTTCCCACGGTTCAACAACAACCCAAACGGCGCCGCGAGGCGCCGCAACGAAGGAGCATGTCCCGATGAAACGTATGCCGGAGCCATTCAGGCCCGACTTAAACACCGCCTGTGAGAATATGTCATTAAGTCAGCATGTTAGGCGC
>NZ_BSNY01000064.1 GCF_030160235.1 Mesorhizobium huakuii | reverse complement strand
ATTTCGATCCTGCCTGCCTATCGCCAAACCGTTGACAAAGGATCCATGCACCAACGCCGATCCTGCCTGCCTATCGCCAAACCGTTGACAAAGGATCCATGCACCAACGCCGACTTGAAGCGTTTCATGGTCCTTTCGCGTCGTCGGGTCGGCTGGTGCGAATTTTCCGCTCGATTATTGAGGCCTTTGTGCGACCGGTGTTCGACACCGGGCATGAGGTCGCGCCTGGCGGCATCATAGGACCGGAGCTTGTCGGTGATCATGACCCGTGGTGTCCGCCCTTGAGCCTTCAGCAACTTGCGCATCAGACGCTTTGCCGCCTTGGCATTTCGGCGGCTTTGCACCAGCACTTCGAGGACGAAGCCGTCCTGATCGACGGCACGCCAGAGCCACTGCTTCTTGCCATTGATGGCCACCACACATTCGTCGAGATGCCATTTGTCGCCCAGGCAGCCGGCTGACCGTCGCTTGATCTCCCGGGCGAAATGCCGCCCGAATTTCTCCGCCCAGCTTCGAATGGTCTGATGCGTGACGATGATGCCGCGGGCCGCCAACATGTCCTCAACCATGCGCAGGCTGAGCGGAAAGCGAAAGTAGAGCCATACCGCGTGCGCAATGATCTCGGCGGGAAAACGGTGGCGACGATAAAGCGGATCACGAGCAACTTCTGACATGGCCCATGTTCGCACATCTTCATCAGCCGTCGGTTAACTTTACGGTGCCACACGATGGCCCATGGCGCAAAGCGCCGCCGCCAAGTTCCGCAAGCTTTTCGATGTCAACTTCAAGGGTGACATCGGATCGCCACGCGTGGCGGGGTCGACAAGCCTTTCCAGGTCGCTGAGAAGTGTCGGATTCGTCTGCGTCAAAGGTTTGCGTCCGGCACCCTTGCGCCGGATGCAGCCTTTCCTGGGCCTGGACCGACACCGCCTTGAACGCCGCCCTCCTGCCGATATCGCCCTTTGTGGCGCCGACGATTAGGGCGGCATCCGCGGCGCTGAGATCGGGATGGGCCGCCTTCAGCGCGTCCGCCCAGACGGCTGCCGCGGCGTCGCCTCCGCGATATCGTCCAGCCTTTCCTGGTCCTGGACCGACACCGCCTTGAACGCCGCCCGATTGGCGATCTCGCCCTTTGTGGCGCGGACGAT
>NZ_BSNY01000063.1 GCF_030160235.1 Mesorhizobium huakuii | reverse complement strand
GCGCGCGCCTAACATGCTGACTTAATGACATATTCTCACAGGCGGTGTTTAAGTCGGGCCTGGGAACCAGTTGCTCATGGTGGCGGAAGCATTTTCCTGCTGGCTCGCGATGAAATCCTCATAGCAAACTTGGGCCACTCTGCGCCGATCAACAGTATTCAGGTAATTTTTCCACCTGATTTCGCTATCGAAAATGTACTGGGCGGTATCCCTGACAACCCTTTCGGTCAAAATCGACACCGTGGGAATTCCAGGCAGCGTCTCCTGACTGTCGAACGGCTGGCCCGTATGCAGCATCGAGAGCAGGCTTATGGTCTGATCGACCTTGTTTCTCCTTGAGAGGAAGACATAGAACGAGTTGCCGTCGTCATCGCCGATCGAACTGCGCGCGAATGGCAGGTTTTCAAAGAAGATCTTGGCTGCGAATACGCCGTTCTCAGTCCTTCTCGCCAGGAGATGGCGGCCATAGGCCGGCGCCTGCTGATTGAGTTTTTCAAGGTCCAAGGTGTCGTCCGCTGACCAACGTCTCATCAGCGGCAAGGCATACTGCCACTGAAAATACTCCGTCGGTATTCCCAGACCGAACTGCCGCAGGACCTGACAATAGGAATGCCCCGCCGTTCGCGGAGTCGTGCAAATGAGGATTTTGGCGGGGTTTTCGGTAGAGCTTTGGCGGTCATGGGTCGCGCCGATATATTCACTGTACAAATCGTCGAAATGCATTTCCGGAACCAATCCCACCACGACACGCCAGGTTTCAGGCGGCAGACAGAAACCCCAGGATGAGCAGAGCCTGGTCCAGTGACATCAGCGATGGCGGATCGCCCGCATCGATGTTGTCGACAAGCCACAGATCAGGCCGTGCCAGCCGCGCGCGTTCGATAGCCTGCCGGTCGATGACCTGGCTGTCGCGACCGTATAGCAGCAGGATGCGGGCGTCGATCTTGGCGGCGATTGGAAAGAGATCGTATTCGCGGCCGGCGAGGGCGCCGAAATTTCCCGTCGTGGCCGGGTCAAAGGCGAGCCGGAAGCCATTGGGACCGGCGGCGATCCTGTTCTCGACATAGCGGTGGAACACCGTGTCCTCGACCGGGCCCATGGTCGCTCGGGTGGCGCTTAGATAGTCCTTGGCCGCCGTGCGGGTTTCGAACGCAAGCATGCTTTCTCGGAGGACTTCGTTTCTCATCGCGTCAACCCTCGGCCCGCCGAGCATGGGGACGTCGTTGAGAATGATTCTCGCGGCCTTGGAGCGGGTCATCTGCAAAAACAGCAGCAAAATCGTACCGCCCCAAGACGTGCCGATGAAGTGGTTCTCCGTACCGGCGAACTCGCCGAGCGCGCGCAGGCATTTGGAATAGACATTGATGTCGTATCCCGAGCCCAGATAGGCGCTGCGCCCGCGTCCCAGCAAGTCGGGACAGATAACCAGGAAACCATTGCGGCACAGGAAGGTGGCGAGGAAGTCGAAGTCGGCGCCATTGCCGGTAAAGCCGTGCAGGCAGAACACCGTTGCGCGTGGCGTGCCGGCCGGCCGCCAGATGCGCACGAACATCGCGGCATAACGGTCATCCAGCCGGATGAGGATCTCTTGCGTCAGCGCCTCGGCGGAGCCGGCCTGATCCATCAGGCGTCACGTTTGCGGACGGCGCGCTTGACCGAGCCGCGACTGTCGATGAAGTCACGCTTCCAGAATACCGATTTGTCCAGGTTGATGCGCTTGGCTTCCTTGATCATCGGCAGGATGTGGGACGACGATCGCGTCGCCAGCACCGTCACCGCAGTGGCGTCGCCCCCGGGAAAAGGGTTGAGCGGCCCGCCATTCGTCGCCCAGGCCTCGGCTATCTCGCGGCTGGTCTGGATCCAGCCGACGTAAGCGACGATGGCGTCGTCGATCGAGCCGATCATATGTGTCTGCTGGTCCAACTGGTAGCGCAGCGTCTTCACCATCAGGCCGAATTCATAGCCGTCAAACGGTGGGTAGTGCGCGATGAAGTTGCAAACGAGACCGAGCGAAACCGGATTGCTGGGAATACGGGTAAATAGAAGATTACTCATGTCTAGATTGTTGACCCCGCCCACCCCAGATCATAACGATCAATCCGTACTCGCCACGAAACACGAAAACAATCGGAATCAGCGGACCGCTGCGGCTTGGCTATGTTGCGAATGTCGCGCGCTCGGAACGCATCCGAATTGCCAAGCTAGACAAAGTTTTGCCGAAGACGACGCAGGAGAACCAGAATGGCCGAAGACAGTCCTTTCACCGTCGATGCGGACTGGCTGCAGGCGCGCCTGGGCGAGCCCGGCCTGACGATCATTGACGCGTCCTGGTATCTCCCGGCGCAAAAACGCGACGCGCGCGCCGAATATAATGCGGCGCACATCCCGGGCGCCCGCTTCCTGGATCAGGACGCGGTGTCAGATCCCGATGCTGCTTTGCCGCACACGCTGCCTTCGGCTCGGCATTTCGCGCAATATGTGGGTTCGATGGGCGTGTCCGCCGACGACACCATCGTCGTCTATGATGGTCCCGGCTTTTTCTCGGCACCCCGGGCATGGTGGATGTTCCGCATCATGGGTGTTTTCCAGACCTATATCCTGGATGGCGGTTTCGACGCCTGGAAGGCGGCCGGCCGGCCGGTGACGGCCGAGCCGACGAAGATCGCGCCGAGCGTGTTCCATGCCGATTTCGACGCCGGCCGCGTCGCCAGGCTCGCCGAGATGCGCCGGATCGTCGAGACCAGCGCCAGTCAGATTGCCGATGCCCGTGGACCCGGCCGCTTCACCGGCGCCGAGCCCGAGCCGCGCGCGGGTATCCGCTCCGGCCATATGCCGGGCGCGCGCAACGTGCCGTACTCCGCATTTTCGGAAAACGGCATGCTGTTGTCGAAGGACCGTTTGCGCATGGTGATCGAGGACGCCGGCATTGACCTGTCGAAGCCCATTGTCACATCCTGCGGCTCCGGTGTAACCGCCGCGGTGGTTACGCTGGCGCTGGAGACGCTTGGCCACACCGACAACAGGCTCTATGACGGCTCATGGACGGAATGGGGCGGGCTCTCCGACACGCCTGTCGTGACCGGCCCCGATAAGACCGCCAAGGAATGAACGCGATGGAAAACGGCGTGCTGCAGGATATTGAAGTCACGGTGACTTTTCTCGAAATGCATGCCCCTCCCGCTGTATCGCCGCCAGTGCCCTACAACCGCCAGGTCGCGCTGCTGAAGACCAAGGACATTCCCTTGCATTTCTATCGCTATCTGATGGATCGGGTCGGGCGCAAATGGCATTGGGTGAATGTTCTCAGGCTGGACGATGAGGAGCTTTCGGCCGGCATCCACCGCGAGGACCGCGACATCAGGGTGCTTTATCTCGACGGCGCGCCGGCCGGATTCTTCGATCTCAAGCCGCATCTGCCTGATGAAGTCGAACTCGCCTATTTCGGCATGATGGAACATGCCACCGGCCAAGGCATTGGCCGCTGGTTCCTTGGCTCGGCGATTTCAGCCGCCTGGTCGCATGGGCCAAAACGGGTGACGGTGCAGACCTGCACGCTGGACCATCCGGCAGCCCTGCCACTTTACCAGAAGCTCGGCTTCAAGCCGGTCGCGCAGAAGAAGGAAGTCGTGCATCCGCTGCCTTTCGCCGAGCGTTCGGCCAGCGTCATGCGGCCTTGATTTCAGCTGGAATCCGACATCAGCCGGAACCTGAACCAGCCGTTCATCGGCGCTTCAGCCTGCCTTTGGCATCTTGCCCGCACCACCAATGCGGCTGAGGCCGAAGGAGAAAAGATATGCTGACACGCCGTACCCTTGCCGCCGCGCTGATCGCAGCGATTGCCATGCCGGGCCTTGCCGTCGCCCAGGCGACGACGCCCTCGGCCGCGACGATCGAGCGCAAGCTCGAGGCGGCGCCCCGGGTGAAGCTGCGGCCGAGCGAGCGCGTCACCATCCGCGAATTCAAACGCCGGCCCGATTTGCGCCGCATGGCGCGCTCGATCGACATCCAGTCGATCAATTTCGCCTTCGGCTCGGCCGCCATTTCCAGTTCGCAATACGACAAGATCGAAAACATCGCCGATGCACTGCTGCGCATCCTGCGCCGCGATCCCGGCGCCCGCGTACTGATCGAAGGGCATACCGATGCCGTCGGCTCGTTCCAGTCGAACCAGATCCTGTCCGAGCAGCGCGCCGCTTCGCTGAAGCGCACGCTGGTGCGCGAATTCGGCGTACCCGGCCATGCCCTGGAAACCGTGGGTTACGGCGAGGAATTCCTGCTCGTGCCGACGCAGAACGAAAACTGGCAGAACCGCAGGGTGACATTGCGACGCTTTGACGATTTCATCCGGTGATCCGGGGCTCTGCCAATTTTAGTTAGCCGGGGTAATTATCGACATGCTTAGAGGATACGAGAGACTGATTGCCAACATCGGATCGGTCCCTCGTTCCCTTGGCAGGAATCGGGTGGGAAGCATCGGCCCAAGTGGATAATTTCCGGTCGACAAAACCGGAGATTTCACGATGACCGTTCAGTTCAAGGCGCTATCCACCGACCATGTCAGGGCAGTTCAGCGCGGTGGCCCCGATGCATACGGCCAGACACCCGAGCGCAGGATTTCAGACGGTGACGGCATGCCTTGCCGGCATTGCCTGAAGAACATCGCCGCTGGCGATGCCTATCTCATCCTTGCCTATCGCCCCTTTCCGGAGCTTCAGCCCTATGCTGAAACCGGCCCGATCTTCCTGCATGCCGAAGAATGCGAGCGTGCGGCCGGAACCGAAGAGCTTCCCGAGATTCTCGAGAGCCCGGACTATATCGTGCGCGGCTATGGCAGGGATGACCGCATCGTCTACGGCAGCGGCGGTGTCATTCCGACAGGGGCAATCGTTGCGCGCGCCGAGGCCTTGTTCGAACGCGACGACATTGCCTATGTGCATGTCCGCTCGGCGCGCAACAACTGCTATCAGTGCCGGATTGAACGGGCCTGAACCACAAGGATTGCGGTCTGGAAAGCTGTCGTAATCCCGTCGCATAGATGCGTTAGAAAGCGAGTGTCGATAGATTGGCCGACCGCGGATGAACCGGCGGCAATCTCGATTTCGAGGAAGCGGGGCTTTGGCTCCGCTTTTTTGTTGCCTGGGGCTCAGTGCAAAAGTCTTCAACGCAAAGAAAAGGCCCGCCGGCTAGGCCGGCGGGCCGCAACTTTTGCCTGGAGGGCTTTTAGTTGAACTTGTACTTCGCGCCGATGCGCACGGTCTGGAACGAAGCCTTGTCTGTCAGCGTCCCATCCGGAGCACCGAATTCGGACGAGAAGTCCTTCTTGCCGAACCGCGAATAGCGATATTCGAGACCGACGGTCATGTTGCTGGATACCGCCGTTTCGAGGCCGCCACCCACCGTGAAGCCACTCTTGTTCCAATCGATGATGTCGCCGAGTGGATCCGAAGCGTGCAGATTGAAATGCTGGTAGCTGTAGCCGCCGATGACATAGGCTAGGGTCGATTCGTTGACCTTGGCGCCAACGCGGGCCAAAGCATCGAAGCCATAATCGTTGTCGAGCTTGATCGAGCCGCCAGGGATGTCGAGTTTGGAGCGAATTCCAGAATAGCTGCCATCGAGCTGTACACCGGCAACCCAGCTGCCGAAATCGTAGTCATAACCAATGCTGGCTTCGCCGAGCACGCCTTCGCTGCCAATGCCATTGAGATCGAGTGCGCCGCCACCAAGGTCGACGCCAAGGTCGTGAACCGCCGTGCCGGCGCCAAGCGCGCCACCAACATAGAAGCCGGTCCAGTTGTAGGTCGGGGCCGCAAATGAAGCGCCGCCACCGTTCTGAGCGCCGAAGCGATAGTTGGCGGCGATGTGGAAGGTGTGGGTGGACGGTTCGACATTCAGAGAACCGCCGCCAAAATCAATAACCGACTTGTCACCATAGTCCGCGTAACGGTACTCGGTCTTCAATGTCCAGTTGCCACGCAGCACGGTTTCCATGCCGACGCCGAGCACATAGCCGCTGCGATTCTGGGTGAAATTCAAGCCCTCGGCAAAGCCCGATCCATCGAGCTTGAAATGCTGCCAGCTGTAACCGCCGAGCACATAGCCGAGCGTATCGGGGTTAAGGAGATAGCCAGCGCGCAGGCCGACATCGAAACCGTAGGAATTGGTCAGGTCGATATCGGCACCTGGAATGCTGATCGACGGGCCGATGTTTCCGCCGTTGGCGTCAATGAACCCGCCCAGCAAGAAACGCTCGGAGACCATATAGTCGTAGCCGGCGGTCAGTTCACCGAATACGCCGTTACCGCCGATGCCGTTGAAGTTGACAATCGGCGCGACGCTGAACTTGTGCACACTCGCGCCAAAGCCCCCGCCGATGCCGACATAAGCACCACTCCAGTTGAAACCGGACGCCTCGACCGGCTGCACCACATCAGCCGCATGCGCTGCGGACATCAAAGCCACTGCAGAAGCGGCACCCAAAAGGAAAGATTTCGCAGAAACGCGAAGAAACATAGCCCAAACCCCTAATCATTAAACCCAGCGCGCCTCTAGCAGGGTGTTGGCCGGATTAGGAATGACAAATATGCAACAGTGTTGGGCAAACCAATCCCTGCCGCTGACGCCGATCTGCCGAGTAACCAGGCTTTCCTCGGTAGATCGCCAGTAAAAAGCCCGCCGGGGTGGACCGGCGGGCAACAACAGCAACTTGACTTTTTCTGGGTGTATTAGGCGGCCAGAACAGCTTTCGGCTCGACCAACTCGTAGCCGAGCGCTTCGGCGACCGCCCGGTTGGTGATCTTGCCCTTGTGGACATTGAGGCCATTGCGCAAATGATGGTCGTCGACGAGCGCCTTCAGGCCCTTGTCGGCGAGTTGCAGGCCGTAGTGCAGCGTCGCGTTGTTGAGGGCATGGGCCGAGGTGACCGGCACCGCACCCGGCATGTTGGCGACGCAATAGTGGATGACGCCGTCGACCTCGTAGGTCGGCTCGGCGTGAGTCGTCGCATGCGAGGTCTCGAAGCAGCCGCCCTGGTCGATGGCGACGTCGACCAGCACCGAGCCCTTCTTCATGCCCGACAGCATTTCGCGGGTGACGAGCTTGGGTGCCGCGGCACCGGGAATCAGCACGGCGCCGACGACGATGTCGGCCGAGAAGCATTCTTCCTCGAGCGCCTCGACGGTGGAGTAGCGGGTGTGCACACGGCCGGCGAAAAGGTCGTCGAGCTGGCGCAGGCGCGGGATCGAGCGGTCGATGATGGTGACGTCGGCGCCAAGGCCGGCGGCCATGCGGGCCGCGTGCAGGCCGACGACGCCGCCGCCGAGCACGGTGACTTTGCCGGGCAGCACGCCGGGTACGCCGCCGAGCAGCACGCCGCGGCCGCCATTGGCCTTCTGCAGCGCCGTGGCGCCGGCCTGGATCGACAGGCGGCCGGCGACTTCCGACATCGGCGCGAGCAGCGGCAGGCCACCACGATCGTCGGTCACGGTTTCATAGGCGATCGCCGTGACGCCCGAAGCGAGCAGGCCCTTGGTCTGCTCCGGATCCGGAGCCAGGTGAAGATAGGTGTACAGGATCTGGCCGTCACGCAGCTGAACCCACTCATTGGGCTGCGGCTCCTTGACCTTGACGATCATGTCCGACTTGGCGAACACGTCGGCGGCGGTCTTGGCGATGGTGGCGCCGGCGGCGCGATAGGCGTTGTCATCTGCGCCGATGCCGGCGCCTGCGCCGGCCTCGACCAGCACTTCGTGGCCGTGCGCCACATATTCGCGGACCGAGCCCGGCGTGAGGCCGACACGATACTCGTGATTCTTGATTTCCTTGGGGCAGCCGACGCGCATTTTCTTCTCCTGATCCGGGCCCTTTTGGGCTCACTCCCTGTATTGTCAAAGTGAACCATGAATCGGCTCGCAAGTGTTTGCGAATGCGCTTGCGCGGGCAGGCAGGTTTCGATAATCCTTGCGTGAAATAGCAGGATATTCGCAGGATTCACGGAAAATGCCGCTCGACAGGATCGATATCGCCATTCTTGAGACTTTGCAGAAGGATGGCAGGATACCCAACGCGGCTCTCGCCGAGAAGGTTGGCCTGTCGCAGTCGGCCTGTTCGCGCCGGCTCGACAACCTGGAAAAATCCGGAACCATTCGCGGCTACCACGCCCGGCTGTCCAATGCGGCACTCGGTCATCAGATGACGGCGATCGTGCATATATCGCTGTCGGGTCAGTTCGAGAAGACGCTGTCGGATTTCGAAGCAGCGATCAAGCGTTGCCCAAATGTCTTGTCCTGCCACCTGATGTCGGGCGAATACGACTACATCCTGCGCATCGCGGCGAAAGACCTGGTCGACTATGAGCGCATCCACAAGGAATGGCTGTCGGCCATGCCGCATGTCACCAAGATCAACTCGTCCTTCGCCTTGCGCGAAATCGTCGACCGCACCGCCATGGGCATGAAGCCGGAGATGGCTTGAGCTTTTCGGCCTGACCTTGCTCCCGACAGGCTTCAGGCTTCAGTGACGATCCGATCCATCGGAATGTCGTGCGGCTGCGGATGGATGGTGGCGATGCGCTGCAGTTCGTAGCCGACGCCGATGACCAGCGGCTTGAACGGCATGGCAGCCAGCGTGCGGTCGAAGAAGCCGCCGCCATAACCCAGGCGATAATGTGCCGGATCGATGCCGACGATCGGCGCGATCACGATTTCCGGCAGCACCGGATCGCCCTCGGCCGGTATCGGGATGTTCCAGACCCCCTTTTCCAATCGGTCGCCCGGTTTGTAAGCACGGAAGATCAGGGGGTGCCCTTTCTCGACGACGATGGGCAACGCCGTGCGGCCGCCGCGCTCGTTGATGGATGCCATCCATGGCCGCAGGTCCGGTTCACCGCGAAACGGCCAGTAAAGGCTGATCATGCGGCCGCGGATTTCGCCGATGATCGTGTCGAGCCCTTCGGCGATGCGCTGGGACATTGCTGCTCGCGCGTCGGCCGCAACGGCCAGGCGGGCCGCGATCAGCCGCTCGCGTTCGGCCTTGCGCCAGCGCCGTACATCGGTCCAGTCGGCCAGCGGCGCCAGGAATTCCGGATCGAGGTCGTGCATGAAGCAGGGCGGCGAGGCATATTGTGCCGGACCCTGGTCGTCCTGATCGTTGGCCATGCGTCACCTCATAGCGTGTTCGGTGACGCTATACCTCGCAACACGATACAACTTGTGCATTCACGACATGAGACGGCGAGTCCCGGGCACTGTCCTTTTGTTGTTGCATTGCACAAAAATACCTACATCCGGGACAGGCATCTAGCCGTCAGGGTGAATGAGATGAACCAGGCCAGCCATCATGTTGTCGTCGTCGGCGCGGGGTTCGGCGGCCTCGAACTCACCCACGCGCTGTTTGGACAGCCCGTGCGCATCACCATGATCGACAAGCGCAACCACCATCTTTTCCAGCCGCTGCTTTACCAGGTGGCGACGACGGCGCTGGCGACCTCCGAGGTTGCATGGCCGATCCGCCATCTCTTGCGCAAACGCAAGGACGTGACGACGCTACTGGCCAACGTCGCCGGCGTCGACCGTATCGGCAAACGCGTACTGCTCGACGACGGCAGCACGGTCGCCTATGACACGCTGGTGCTTGCCACCGGCGCCCGTCACGCCTATTTCGGCCACGACGAATGGGAGCCTTTCGCGCCGGGCCTGAAGACGCTTGAGGACGCCACCACCATTCGCCGGCGCATTCTCACGGCCTTCGAGCAGGCGGAGCGGGAAACCGATCCCGCCAAGCGCCAGGCGCTGCTGACCATTGCGATCGTCGGCGGCGGGCCGACCGGCGTGGAACTGGCCGGCACCATCATCGAGCTGGCGCACGACACGCTGCGCGGCGAGTTCCGCAACATCGACACGCGGCAAACGCGCGTGGTGCTGATCGAAGCCGGCGACCGCATCCTGGCCAATTTCGCGCCGAAACTCTCCGACTACGCCAGCAAGGCGCTCGAGCGGCTCGGCGTGACAGTCGAGCTCGGCCGGGCCGTCACGCGCTGCGACGCCGAAGGGGTCGTGTTTGGTGACAAGCAATTGGCGGCGAAGACAATCCTGTGGGCAGCCGGCGTTGCCGCTTCGCCCGCCGCCGAATGGCTGGGAGCGAAGGCGGACCGTGCGGGTAGGGTGCTCGTCGAGCCGGACCTCAGCGTGCCTGGCAACCCGGAGATCTTTGTCATCGGCGACGCCGCCCTTGTGCTGCGGCCCGATGGACGGCCGGTCCCCGGCGTGGCGCCTTCCGCCAAGCAGGAGGGTCGCCACGTCGCCGCGACCATCAAGGCCAGGCTCGGTGGTGACAACACCGTGCGGCCGTTTCATTACAAACACGCCGGCGATCTGGCGACGATCGGCAAACGCGCCGCCGCGATTGATTTCGGCTGGATCAAGCTCACGGGTTGGCTCGCCTGGTGGCTGTGGGGCATCGCGCACATCTATTTCCTGATCGGTTTCCGCAACCGGCTTGCGGTTTCCCTGAGCTGGCTATGGATCTACGTCACGGGCCAGCGCAGCGCCCGGCTGATCACCCAGGGCGACGACGACAAGACCTGACCTTTCTTCACCGGCCCATTCATCCGCCCGTCATCTCTTGCTGATGGATTGACGTGCGGATGCGCGCGACTTGTTGAGTGGACTTGAGCCGATTTCGGCGCGAAGTTCGCTTCGGGGCAGGGCGCGTCACGTTGTCAATGAGGAGAAAACATGTCGCAACTGCTCCATCCCGTCTCCCGCCGCGGTTTCCTCGCCGGCGCCGCAGCCACAGGGGCACTGATCGTGCTTCATCCCTTCTCCGCCCGCGCTCAAGGCAACCAGGCGCATCTTCGGATCATGGAGACCACCGACATCCATGTGAATGTGCTGCCTTATGATTACTACGCCGACAAAGCCAACGACACGATGGGCCTGTCGCGCACGGCGTCGCTGATCGACGCGGTGCGCAAGGAAGCCGTCAACTCGATGCTGATCGACAATGGCGACCTGCTGCAAGGCAACCCGATGGGCGACTACATCGCCTACGAGAAGGGCCTGAAGGACGGCGATCTGCATCCGATCATGAAAGGCATGAACCTGCTGGGCTACGAGTGCTCGACGCTCGGCAACCACGAGTTCAATTACGGCCTGTCATTCCTGGACAAGGTGCTGGCGGGCGCCAATTTCCCCTTCGTCTGCGCCAATCTGATCCGCGGCACCGAGCTTGCCGCCAACCCGCGCGACGACAAGCTCTATCTCAAGCCCTATGTGATCCTCGACAGAAAGATCAAGGACGGTTCAGGCGCCGAGCAGCCGATCCGGATCGGCATCATCGGCTTCGTGCCGCCGCAGATCATGGTCTGGGACCTCAAGAATCTCGAAGGCAACGTCAAGACACGCGATATCGTCGAGGCGGCCAAGGCCTGGGTGCCGCAGATGAAGGAAGAGGGCGCCGACATCGTCATCGCGCTCTCGCATTCCGGCATCGATGTGAAGCAGGGCGACATGATGGAGAACGCCTCGTTCTTCGTCGCCGGCGTCGATGGCATCGATGCCGTGTTCACCGGCCACCAGCATCTGGTGTTCCCCGGCAAGAAGGACTTCCAGTCGCTCGACGGCGTCGACACGCAGAAAGGCACGCTGCAGGGCAAGCCCGCCGTGATGGGCGGTTTCTGGGGCTCGCATATGGGTCTGATCGACCTGATGCTGGAGCGTGACGGATCGAAATGGAAGGTCGTCTCCGCGACCTCCGAGGCGCGGCCGATCTTCGAGCGCATCGACAACAAGAACAAGCCGACTGTCCCCGACGACAAGCGCATCATCGCCGCCCTCGAACAGGACCACCAGGCGACCCTGGCCTATGTGCGCCGTCCTGTCGGCAAGACCTCCGCGCCGCTCTATTCCTATTTCGCGCTGGTCGCCGACGATCCGTCGGTACAGGTCGTCAGCCAGGCGCAGACCTGGTACTTGAAGGAAATTCTCAAGAACACGCAATGGAAGGACGTGCCGCTGCTGTCGGCCGCCGCTCCCTTCAAGGCGGGCGGGCGCAACGGCGCCGATTACTACACCGACGTGCCGGCCGGCGACATTGCCATCAAGAACGTCGCCGACCTCTACCTCTACCCGAACACCGTGCGGGCCGTCGAAATCACCGGCGCCCAGGTGAAGGAATGGCTGGAAATGTCGGCCGGCATCTTCAACAGGATCGAGGCGGGGAAGGCCGACCAGGCGCTCATAAACACCGATTTCCCGTCCTACAATTTCGACGTCATTGACGGCGTGTCCTACAAGATCGATCTGTCGCAGCCACCGAAATATGACGCCAAGGGCGGCGTGGCCAGTGCGGGCGCCAATCGCATCGTCGACTTGATGTTCGATGGAAAACCAATTGATCCCAATCATAAATTCGTCGTCGCGACCAACAATTACCGGGCCGGTGGCGGCGGCAATTTCCCCGACATCAATGCCTCGAAGATCATCTATGAGGCGCCGGACACCAACCGTGACGTCATCGTTCGCTACATCGTAAGCCAGGGCACGATCAACCCGTCGGCCGACGGCAACTGGTCGTTCGCACCGCTGCCGGGAACCAGCGTCGTGTTCGAGACAGGCGTCAAGGCAAAGGACTTCATCACCGATGTGAAGTCGCTGAAGATCGAACCGGCGGGCGAGGGCGAAGCGGGGTTCGCAAAGTATCGCATCCTTCTCTGATCCGGTTGGCCTGAATCCCCAGCGCGGAGATGACTTCGCCGCTCGCGATGGAAGCGGGGACGATGGTGGGCCGGCTAATTACGATGCAAAACGCTGCTTGATCACAGGCATGACGCGATCCAGCGCATCCGTGGAGATGCCGCCGGAATAGTCGTCCGGCAACTGGTCGATCAGTTGCGGATCGTCCAGCCCTTCTGAAAAGCCGCCGCCCGAATAGGGTCCGAGCAGATAGACGCGTGTGTCGACAGCCTGCATGCGATCGAGAAAACGGTCGGGCCAACCCCACATCCATTTCGCGACATTGATGGGGATGAGCAATGTGCCCTGGCGGCAGGCATCCGGAACATAACCGCTCCAGCCCAGCGCGGCGTATCGTGCGATGCATTGCGTGAGCGACGCGCGGCTCAGCGTATGCATGCCAGGCAACGCTGCCTTGACCGCGGCAATCGGCTTGTCGCCGCCATAGACCGAGAGATAGGCGCGCTCGGCAGGTGTGAGCCGGGCGAGCCATGTGGCCAATGCTTCGCCTTCGAGGGGATCGTTGCTCTTGACGTTGATGTTGAAGCGGCGGGCCGGGAAGTGGGACAGCACCTCGTCCAGGGACGGCATCATGCCGATCCCCTTGCCGCGAAACGGGAAGGTTTTGCCGTCATCCGCCGTGTAGCCGTAGCCGATGTCGAGCATCTTCAATTCGGTCATGGAATGGCTGCGGGTTGCGCCCTTGCCTTCGGTCCGGCAATCCAGCGTCCAGTCATGGAAGACGGCGAATTTGCCGTCCGTCGTCGGGTGGACATCCAGTTCGAGCGCATCCGCGCCAAGCGCGAAGGCGGCTTCCATCGAGGCGATCGTGTTCTCGAGATAGCCATGGCGCGGTGGCAGCATGCGAGTGGCGGTGCATGTGTCGGGACGAAGATCCGTACGTACGAAATCCTGGGCAAGGCCTCGATGGGCAAGCACTGTCGGAACGCCTGCAGGCCGACCAGACAGCAATGAGCTGTTGTTGAGCCAGATGCCTCCCGCGGCGACAACTAAGCACGTGAAGAAGATCGTCCGTTTGCGCATTTTTGGATTCGCCTGTCCCTAACGACATCCTGCTTCAGGAACGGGCTTTTTGACGGCGACCACGGGGCGATATCGAGACCATGTCCTGACATCGGCTGGCCACCTGAGGCGAGATCGAAAATTGCCGGCCTACGCCTTGTAGACCACCTGCCGCACATCGATGTAGCTGGCGCGGAAACCGGCTTCGCAATAATGCAGGTAGAACTCCCAGAGCTTCTTGAAGCGATCGTCGAAGCCGAGCGGCACGATCTTCTCCCAGGATACCCAGAAGCGGTTGCGCCATTCGGCGAGCGTACGCGCATAGTCATCGGGAAACACGCGCTCACGCAAATGCGCAAGGCCATGCTCCTTGCCGAGTGCCTTCAGGATCGACGGCGTCGGCAGCATGCCGCCCGGGAAAACATAGCGCTGGATGAAATCCGGCCTGGCGCGATAGGTGTCGTAGGCGGCCTCGTTGATGGTGATGATCTGCAGGCCAGCAGTGCCGCCGGGCCTCAGGGAGGACTTCATCTTCGAGAAGAACACCGGCCAGTATTTCTCGCCGACCGCCTCGAACATCTCGATAGACGCAATGCGGTCGTAAGTCCCTGTTTCGTCGCGATAATCCTGCAGCTTGATGTCGACCTTGTCGGCAAGCCCGGCCTTGGCGATGCGTGCCTTGGCGAAATCATGCTGTTCGCGGCTGATCGTCAGCCCGGTCACGCGGCAGCCGATTTCGCGTGCCGCGAATTCGGCAAAACCGCCCCAGCCGCAGCCGATCTCCAGCACATGATCCTTTCCGCCGATACCCGTATCCTTGGCCAGCGCCCGATATTTGGCGGCCTGGGCGCTCTCCAGGTCGTTGGCGCCATTCGCGTAGAGCGCCGAGGAATAGGTCATGCTCGGGTCGAGCCATTCCTTATAGAAGGTGTTGCCGAGATCGTAATGCGCAGAGATGTTGCGCTTCGAACCGGTGCGTGTGTTCTCGTTGAACCAGTGGCGGATGCGCTGGACGGTGTTGATGAGCCAGCTGGCGCCGCCGGCGACGCGTTCGCCGATCGCCGAATTGACCACGAACAATTCCAGGAAACTGGTGACGTCAGGGCTTTCCCAATCGCCGTCCATGTAGGATTCGGCAACGCCGATCGTGCCGCCGGAAAAGGCGCGGCCTGGCAGGCGCCAGTTCTTGAGCACCAGTTCGGCGTCTGGACCAGGTCCCTTGCCGCCAACCAGAACGGCGCGGCCATCCGGCATCCTGACCTTGAGCGAACCGCGCGGCAGGTTCATCGCCGCCGACAGCACCATGCGCGCCTTGGCCGGCAGGCCCTTGACGATCTCGGCGAAATTGAATTCGTCGAGCCTGACCGCTTCGCCTGGCGCTACGCTATGATGGTCCCCGTCTGCCATTTCATGCCCCTGGATTTCCGTGGTGCCGGCGCAAACTGCCCGGGTCACGGTTGTCTTGGATCATTCGCCAGGTTCGAATGTCTTGCCTGGTCCCGGTAGCTCCCAGTGCTCCCCGGTGAGAATGCCGCCACAATCTTCCACGTGATGAGGGGGAACTTCAAGAGGCAGGCCAGTGGCCGGGCTGTGCCACGTGGCGTCTGGCATCTGCGCCTTGCGGCAAGTTGCTGCGGTCCACGAGCAAAAACGTCTATGGCCGCCACAGCGCATGTGCGATAGCTTTAGCCATGCGTTATGTAATCGTCATTGCGGCAATCGCGTTTTTCCTGATCTGGGACGGTCTCTACAATCAGGGCCGGTATCTCGACATCTCGGTCAGGGAGCTCAACCACGTCGTGCGTTACGTCACCGGCAAGGCCTGAGCTCCCCTCCCGAAGAGGGAGCCTGGAGCGTCGTTCGACGCGCCCGTCGCCACGGGATCAGATCGCGCACCATTTGAGGCGCGTCGCAAGGACGCGTGGCGCCGTGAACGGTTGACGTGAGGAAACCGCCGTCACAAAAGACCTCGGCATTCAGATCGAGGAGGCGGGATTGATCCGGCATATCGTTTTCTTCAGCGCGCTGCGCAAGGAGGACGTGGAGGCAGTGCGCACCGGGCTGCTGGCACTAGGCAACATTCCTCATTCCAGTCTCTTCGAGGTCACTTTGAACACCAAGGTCGACCCGCTGTCGGACGAAATTGATGTTGTCGTCTATGCCGAGTTTCCCGATGACGCGGCGCTGGCCGCCTATAAGGCGCATCCGCTGTACGCGCAGACCACGGCCAAGGTCAAACCATTGCGCGAACTGCGCTATTCCGCCGATGTCGTGGCCGGCAGCTGATCCCCTGGCGCGGTTCTGAATCTCGACAAGTCCCTCGGCAGTCAACGGGAAATGGCCTTGAACCGCTCTCCGGAATGATGCACACCGCGTCCGATGACCGATAGACCAACCCCCGGCACGCATCCGCTTGACCATCTCGTTCTGCCGACCGGGAGCCTCGAGGTCGCGCGAGCCCGGCTCTCTTCGCTGGGCTTTGTCGTTGCGCCGACCGGTATCCATCCCTTTGGAACGGAAAACTGCTGCGTTTTCCTCACCGACGGCACCTATCTGGAGCCGCTCGCGATTGGCAATGAACAGGCAGCGATCAACGCGACGGCCGCCGGCAACGTCTTCGTCGCGCGCGACCGCCTCTATCGCGACAGCCGTGGCGATGAGGGTTTTTCGGCTGTGGTCCTGGGGACCGACAATGCCGATGCCGACCATGCACGCTTTGTCGACGCCGGTCTGTCGGCGGGAGACATGCTGAGCTTTTCGCGCGCTTTCACCGATACATCGGGCAAAAGCGATACCGCATCGTTCAAGCTCGCCTTTGCCGCGACCCGCGGAGCAACCGATGCGTTCCTGTTTGCTTGCCAGCGGATCAATGCGCCAATGGTGGACCGCGCTGCCCTGCAGGCGCACGCCAACGGCGCCAGTGGAATCCTCGAGGTGGTGGCGGTCAGCGATCAGCCTGCCGGACAGATCAGCCTGATCTCCGCAGCGGTGAATGATCCCACCGCCGACGGCCAGGGCGGAGCGTTTCTCCTACCCAATGCCACCTTGAGCGTGCTTGACCCGAGATCTTTCACGGCCCGCTTTGGCTTTCCGGTCGGGTCATCGACGAAACTTTGCTTCATGGCGATCGTCTTTGCGGTCCGAAGCATCGATGCCACGTCGAGCCTGCTTGCAGCCAATGCAATCCAGCACGATATAGCAGGCACTGATATCGTCGTGCGGCCGGCATCCGGACAGGGCGCGGCTTTCATCTTCCGGGAGATCCCATGAGCAAGCCTCAAGCGCCAAATTCGATGGCGCCCAATTCGACGGTAACTGTCGGCAATGTCGTCTTCGACAACAATGCGGCCTTGGCGCTGATCGCCGGTCCATGCCAGTTCGAATCGCGCCAGCATGCCTTCGACATGGCCGGCGCTCTGAAGGAACTGACGGACAAGCTCGGTATAGGCCTCGTCTACAAGACGAGCTACGACAAGGCCAACCGCACCTCGCTGTCGGCAACGCGTGGCGCCGGCATGGATGCCGCACTTCCGGTCTTCGATGAGCTGCGCAAGGAATTTTCGCTTCCCGTGCTGACCGATGTCCACACCGAGGAACAGTGCGCGATCGTCGCGCCGCATGTCGATGTGCTGCAGATCCCGGCCTTCCTGTCGCGCCAGACCGACATGCTGGTCGCCGCCGCTAGGACAGGCAAGGTCATCAACGTGAAGAAGGGGCAGTTCCTCGCCCCCTGGGACATGAAGAACGTGGTCGCCAAGATCACCGGTTCCGGCAACGCCAATGTGCTCACCACCGAGCGCGGCGCGTCCTTCGGCTACAATACGCTGGTGTCCGACATGCGCGCGCTGCCTGTCTTGGCCGAGATCGGCGCGCCGGTGATCTTCGACGCCACGCATTCGGTCCAGCAGCCGGGCGGGCAGGGCGGCTCGTCTGGCGGCGAGCGCCGCTTTGTCGAGACGCTGGCGCGTGCGGCCGTAGCCGTCGGTGTCGCCGGCGTCTTCATCGAGACCCACCAGGATCCCGACAATTCGACCTCTTCCGATGGCCCCAACATGCTGCCGCTGAAGGACATGCCGGCGCTTCTGGAAAGGCTGATGGCTTTCGACCGGATCGCGAAGGGGCGCTAAGCCAACCATTCCTGGCCGTGCTTGTGGTCGGGAGGGGCCGGTTGTACGCTTGGCCGGCAAATGAGCGTTTTGGCAGGAGGAAGCCATGTCCGTCGCCCGCGTCACCGAAATCACCTCGTCGTCGAAGAAGAGCTTTCAGGACGCCATCGAAAAGGGAATCGCCCGCGCGTCGAAAACCCTGAAGAACGTGGAAGGCGCCTGGATCCAGGACCAGAAGATCGTCGTCGAAGAGGGCAAGATTGCTGCGTATCGCGTCAATATGAAGGTGACGTTCATCCTGGCGGAGTGATTGGCCGCCGCCGAAAAAGTCGGGAACTTTCACCCGCGCCCCTCATTGTCAAAGCAGAGTTCAACGACAACGAGGAGCAGATCATGACAACCCAGACAGGCCACACCGAAGCCATTGCCGCTTCGCGCGTCATCGGCACGTCCGTCTACAACACCGAAGGCAAGAGCATCGGCAGCATCGAGGATATCATGCTCGACAAGACGTCGAACGGCATCATGTTCGCGGTGATCGGCTTTGGCGGCTTTCTCGGCATCGGCGAGAAGTACCACGCCATTCCTTGGGCCAGTCTCGACTATGATGAGGACAAGGGCGGCTATGTCGTGCCCTTCTCCAAGGAGCAGCTGAAGGCCGCACCTGCCTATTCGATCAACGAACTGGCCGGCGCGGACGGCGAAAGCGCGCGCGACGCATCCTATGAGTACTACAAGGTCACGCCCTACTGGCATTGACGCAACCGCAATAAAAGGGGACCCCGTTTCGACGGGGTCCCCTTTTTACTTAAAGGCAACGCTATTTGCTGAAGTGCAACGCCGGCAAAGGCGCAAGAGCCTTTGGTGGCGATTGCTGTGTGTCGCACGACGTCAGGAACGCCGCCGCGATCAAGAACAGACTCACAATACCGCTCAACTCGGACATGGCGAAACTCCTCCTGTTTCGCCCCGCGCGACACCAGCCATAACCCGAAATGGATGTCCGGGCGCATGACTTATGATGACAGAAATTTGCGCTTCGTGAATCGGGCCGGCGGCACTATTCCGCCATGGCCGGATTGCCTTTTGCGTCGCTTTGGCTAAGACGGGCGCGACCTTTCGTCAGATCAATCGGGGACATCGCAATGACCGCCATCATCGACATTGTCGGACGTGAAATCCTGGACAGCCGTGGAAACCCGACCGTCGAGGTCGATGTCGTACTCGAAGACGGTTCGATGGGCCGCGCGGCGGTGCCGTCGGGCGCCTCGACCGGCGCCCACGAGGCCGTCGAGCTGCGCGACGGCGGCGCCCGCTATCTCGGCAAGGGCGTGCTCAAGGCCGTGGAGGCGGTCAATGGCGAGCTGTTCGAGGCGATTGGCGGTATGGAAGCCGAAAACCAGATCCACATCGACCAGACCATGATCGAGCTCGACGGCACGCCCAACAAGAGCCGCCTCGGCGCCAATGCCATTCTCGGTGTTTCGCTGGCGGTGGCCAAGGCCGCTGCCGATGCCGCCGGCCTGCCGCTCTATCGCTATGTCGGCGGCACCAAGGCGCATATCCTGCCTGTGCCGATGATGAACATCATCAATGGCGGCGCCCATGCCGACAACCCGATCGACTTCCAGGAATTCATGATCCTGCCGGTCGGCGCGCCGACTTTGCGAGAAGGCGTGCGCTGGGGCTCGGAAATCTTCCACACGCTGCGCAAGAAGCTGAAGGATGCCGGCCACAACACCAATGTCGGCGACGAAGGCGGCTTTGCGCCGAACCTGAAGAGCGCGCCGGTGGCGCTCGATTTCATCATGGAGTCGATCGAAAAGGCCGGCTTCAAGCCGGGCGAGGAAATCGCGCTCGGCCTTGATTGCGCCGCCACCGAGTTCTTCAAGGATGGCAATTACGTCTATGAGGGTGAGAAGAAGACGCGCGACCCCAAGGCCCAGGCCAAGTACCTCGCCAAGCTCGCGGCCGACTATCCGATCATCTCGATCGAGGACGGCCTTGCCGAGGACGACTGGGAAGGCTGGAAGTACCTGACCGACCTGATCGGCAAGAAGACGCAGCTGGTCGGCGACGATCTCTTCGTCACCAACACGGCGCGCCTGCGCGACGGCATCCGCATGGGCGTTGCCAATTCGATCCTGGTCAAGGTCAACCAGATCGGCTCGCTGACGGAAACGCTCGATGCCGTCGAGACCGCGCACAAGGCCGGCTACACCGCGGTCATGTCGCACCGTTCGGGTGAAACCGAGGATTCGACAATCGCCGATCTCGCCGTCGCCACCAATTGCGGGCAGATCAAGACCGGTTCGCTCTCGCGTTCCGATCGCATGGCCAAGTACAACCAGCTGATCCGCATCGAGGAAGAGCTTGGCAAGCAGGCGCGTTACGCCGGCAAGTCGGTGATGAAAAGCTGATCCGGGACAAGTTTCCAGGGAATGTGCAGGGGCGGGTCATTCGCCCACCGCCAACGCGCGTCACACGGCCTCATGTGACGCGCCGCATCCTCGGTCGTGGCCCTCGAGCAAGCTTTGGGCGACATGCACTGCCGAGCTTGAAATGGAACGCTTCAGCGGGGCGGAAAGCGCTCAAGCGCTTTCCGTGCGATGCACGCCTAGCGCCACCGAGAGGTTTGCAGTGATTTTCCGCATTATATCCGGCGAGTCTCGGTCGACGCCGTAGACGAAGCCTGGGAAATCGAGTGGTTTCTGGCGAGACCAGATCGCCTCATGCTGGTCCGGGGGCAGAATCTGGGCCGGATCGCCGACGGCAATCCAGCCGATCGGTACCACCGTACCAGGTTCGAGGCGGGTACGCAGGTGGACGATGCCGTTGATGCGGACTTCCGATCCGCAGCCTACGTGCGTACCGTGGAACACCGCCGCACCCGTAGCGATAAAAACTTCATCGCCGATTTCCGCACCAACCACGTGGCTGTTGGGGCCTACAAGGCAATGATTCCCCATGGTGCAAGGATGACTTGCTGTGGCCCGGATCACCGCATTTTCCAACACGATACAGTCGCGGCCAATGCGGATCGAGCCGCCTGCCTCCGCCACAAGGCGGGCACCGTGCATGACCCGGCTGCCAGCGCCAATGATGACATCGCCACATACTGTGGCATCCGGGGCGACCCAAGCATCGGTGTCGATCGCAGGCGAATGCCCTGCATAAGAAACGATCATCGCTCGTTCTCCTCTCTCTCGATCTCAGCCGCGCGGCAGCCGATCGGGCAAATCTCATGCGCGCAAAGATCATGCTCGCAGAGGCGGCACGTTGTTCTCGCGAAAGCGCGGGACGTCGTCGCCCCGGCTAGAATCTCGTCCAGCATGGAAACGAAGTGCTGCCGCTTGTCCGGCTGCAGCGCAGACAGCAACCCGTCGAGCGCGGCGAGCCGAAGAGCCTGCATTTCCCTTACCTGGGCGTGGCCAGCATCCGTCAGCGTCAGCGGAGTGACACGACCCTCGGGGTTGCCACGCACGATCAGCGCCTGCCGTTCCAAGCCGTCGATCAAACGCACGGCCGTCGGTTGACTGACGCCGACGACCGCGGCGAGTTCGGTCGTCGTCAACCCTGGTTTGAAGTGCAGCATCGACAGCACCGCCGCAGCACTTGGAGAAAGCTCCCTCAACGAGGCTTCCGTCCTGTCGCGAATCATGGCGCCGAGCGCGCCGAGTTTGTTGGCGTCTAATAATTGCATAGCGTATGCATATGTCATTTCATCAGAACGTCAACCGCTTTCCCGCATGCAAGCCGCGACCGCAAAGGGTTGAGAAGAAAAACCGACGGCCGGATGCAACCTGCCGGATCGGGCCATGTCCCGCTCGCCAAATCCCATGGTCCGTAACCGTCCGTTAAGCACAATCGGGTGAAAAAGATGCGAGCCGCATGAGTTCGCGGCCGCGAGGATCTGGATCATGTGGACGCGTCAGCACAAGCAGAGAAATACCGGCCGGCTGATCATCCCTTCGCTTTGCGTGGTGTTCCTGGCCTATTTCGGCTTCCATGCCTATCACGGCGAGTTCGGCATCAATTCGAAATATCAGCTGGAAGCCCAGACGGTTGCGCTGCAGGCTCAGCTCGATGCGATCAAGGCGCGCCGGATGGAACTCGAACGGCGCGTTCGGCTCATGCATGACGGCACGCTGGAGAAGGACATGCTTGACGAACAGGCGCGCAGGGCGCTCAATCTGTCCCAGGCCGATGAAATCACCATCATGTTGCCGGCCTCGTCGAAATAACTGCATTTCAGTTAATCGACAATATTTTCAATGATTTTAACCGCTTAGGCGCATGCCAGCTATGCAAATTCGTCATGGCGCAACGCTGTAACGCGTGTTAGCCTTGCATAAATCGGTGGGGAGAGCAGATCTTCCCAGGGCGGATTTCATCCTGCCCTAATGTCCGCAAAGAGACGCCAACAGGGAGTGATGCATGGCCACCGCAGCCAGAAAAGCGCCTGCCAAATCGAAATCCGAAGGCAAATCAGGGCTTTCCGCGCCCAAGCCTGCTGAATTCACCAAGGATGAAGAGCTTGCCGCCTACCGGCACATGCTGCTCATCCGCCGCTTCGAGGAAAAGGCCGGCCAGTTGTACGGCATGGGCTTCATCGGCGGCTTCTGCCATCTCTATATCGGCCAGGAAGCTGTCGTCACCGGCATGAAGATGGCGCTGATCGATGGCGACCAGATGATCACGGCCTATCGCGACCACGGCCACATGCTGGCCATGGAGCTTTCGCCGCGCGGCGTCATGGCCGAACTGACCGGACGCCGTGGCGGCCTGTCCAGGGGCAAGGGCGGCTCCATGCACATGTTCTCCAAGGAGAAGCATTTCTACGGCGGCCATGGCATTGTCGGCGCGCAGGTGTCGCTCGGCACGGGCCTGGCCTTCGCCAACCGCTATCGCGACAACAACAACGTCTCGCTGACCTATTTCGGCGACGGCGCCGCCAACCAGGGCCAGGTCTATGAAAGCTTCAACATGGCCTCGCTGTGGAAGCTGCCGGTGATCTACATCATCGAGAACAACCGCTACGCCATGGGTACCTCGGTGTCGCGCTCGTCGGCCGAAACCAATTTTTCGCATCGCGGCGCCTCGTTCAAGATTCCCGGCATCCAGGTCGACGGCATGGATGTGCGCGCGGTCAAATCCGCCGGCGATCAGGCGACCGAATGGTGCCGCGCCGGCAACGGGCCAATCATCCTCGAGATGCAGACGTACCGCTATCGCGGTCACTCGATGTCCGACCCGGCGAAATACCGCTCGAAGGAAGAAGTGCAGAAGATGCGCTCCGAGCATGACCCGATCGAACAGGTCAAGGCGCGGTTGACCGAGAAGAAATGGGCGACCGAGGACGAGCTCAAGACCATCGACAAGGAGGTTCGCGACATCGTCGCCGACGCCGCCGAATTTGCCCAGAACGATGCGGAGCCGGATCCGTCCGAGCTCTGGACCGATATCGTATTGTAAGGGAGGGCCAGGACATGCCGATCGAAATTCTCATGCCCGCTCTCTCGCCGACCATGGAAGAGGGCAATCTCTCCAAGTGGTTGAAGAACGAGGGCGACAAGATCGTCGCCGGCGACGTCATCGCCGAGATCGAGACCGACAAGGCGACGATGGAAGTCGAAGCCGTCGATGAAGGCACGCTTGCCAAGATCGTGGTTCCCGCCGGCACAGAAGGCGTCAAGGTCAACGCGGTGATCGCCGTGCTTGCGGTTGAAGGCGAAGACACCGACAAGGCCGGCGAGGGCATCGGCGAAGAGCCAGCCAAGGCCGAAACGGCCGCGTCGGCGCCGGTTGCGGCGAAGAGCGAGGCCGGGGCACCGGTCGCGGCGGCGCCGAAGACCGAGATCGCCGCCGATCCGGATATCCCCGCAGGCACCGAGATGGTCTCGACGACGGTGCGCGAAGCGCTGCGCGATGCCATGGCCGAGGAAATGCGCCGCGACGGCGATGTCTTCGTCATGGGCGAGGAGGTCGCCGAATACCAGGGCGCCTACAAGATCACCCAAGGGCTGCTGCAGGAATTCGGACCGCGTCGCGTCGTCGACACGCCGATCACCGAGCATGGTTTTGCCGGCGTCGGCGTCGGTGCGGCGATGGCCGGGCTGAAGCCGATCGTCGAATTCATGACCTTCAACTTCGCCATGCAGGCGATCGACCAGATCATCAACTCGGCCGCCAAGACGCTCTATATGTCGGGCGGCCAGATGGGCGCGCCGATCGTGTTCCGCGGCCCCAACGGTGCCGCTGCCCGCGTCGCCGCCCAGCACTCGCAGTGCTACGCCGCCTGGTACAGCCACATTCCTGGCCTGAAGGTGGTAATGCCGTATACGGCCGCGGACGCCAAGGGCCTGCTCAAGGCAGCCATCCGCGACCCGAACCCGGTCATCTTCCTCGAGAACGAAATCCTCTACGGCCAGTCCTTCGACGTGCCGAAGCTTGATGATTTCGTGCTGCCGATTGGCAAGGCGCGCATCCACAAGCAAGGCAAGGACGTCACCATCGTCTCCTTCGGCATCGGCATGACCTATGCGGTCAAGGCGGAAGCGGAACTGCGCGGCCTGGGCATCGACGCCGAGATCATCGACCTCAGGACCATCCGCCCGCTCGACCTCGACACCATCATCGCCTCGGTCAAGAAGACCAACCGGCTGGTCGTCGTCGAAGAAGGCTTCCCGCAAAGCTCGGTCGGCGACCATATCGCCAACCAGGTGTCGCAGCGCGCTTTCGATTTCCTCGACGCGCCGGTCATCACCATTGCCGGCAAGGATGTGCCGATGCCTTATGCGGCCAACCTCGAAAAGCTGGCTTTGCCGAATGTCGGCGAGGTCATCGAGGCGGTCAAAGCCGTCACGTACCGGGGGTAACCAGATGGCTCGCGAACTCGAGGTTCCCGCAGCGGTCGTCGAGAATAGCGAATTCGATGAAATACTCCGCGTCTGGATTGGTTCGGACGCGGTCGTCACGATGCAAGACCTCTTTGGACCAAACGCTCACAACTGGGGCATGGTGCTCGCTGATGTCGGCATGCACATAGCCGGGATGAGACTGGAACAAGACGGCATCCCTGAAATCGAGACGCTTCAGGCATTGGAAGAAGGCTATCGTGGCAGAATGTCGGAGCAGTTCAATATCCAGCACCGTTCGCTGACCGGGCGGAACTGAGGAGGAAAAATGCCAATCAACATCACCATGCCGGCGCTCTCGCCCACGATGGAAGAGGGCAATCTTTCCAAGTGGCTCGTGAAAGAAGGCGACAAGGTTTCACCCGGAGACGTCATCGCCGAGATCGAGACCGACAAGGCGACGATGGAGGTCGAAGCGGTCGATGAAGGCACCGTCGCCAAGCTCGTGGTCCCCGCCGGCACCGAAGGCGTCAAGGTCAACGCACTGATCGCCGTGCTTGCGGCTGAGGGCGAGGATGCGGGCGCCGCCGCGAAAAGCGGTGGTGGTGCTGCACCAGCGAAAGCCGAGGCGCCGAAAGCGGACGCTCCCAAGGCTGAGGCACCAAAGGCTGAGGCACCAAAGGCTGAACCTGCTGCCGCTCCGAAGGCAGAGGCGGCTCCCCTCGCCAATGGTCATGCCAGTGGCGAGCGCACCTTTGCATCGCCGCTCGCACGCCGTATCGCCAAGGACGCCGGCATCGATGTGTCTGATGTGACCGGCACCGGCCCGCATGGCCGTGTGGTGAAGGCCGATGTCGATGCCGCGATTGCTTCTGGCGGCGCCAAGGCGGTGCCTGCGGCCAAAGCCCCACCCGGTGCGCCGGCCGCTTCCGCTCCTGCTGTGAAGCCGATGTCGGACGACCAGGTGCTGAAGCTGTTCGAGCAGGG
>NZ_BSNY01000062.1 GCF_030160235.1 Mesorhizobium huakuii | reverse complement strand
ACCCGCCTCGATACGCCGCCCTTCTCAAACCGTCATCACCCATTTTCCGCCATAGCTCGGGCGCGAACCATCCCCTGGCTCAGGCATTTACGACCGGTTGAGCCGAGGTGCCGTTGCGTGCAGACGCGATCGCGCAATGGACGGCGCTCTCTGTTCCGTCGAACTGCTCAAAGCAAGGTGCTCTACCAGCGCAAATTGCCGGATGGCGACTGGTACGTCTTCAGGAGTTCGCATCGCAACCTGGCGGACGAGTTCATGAAATTGAAACACGGCGACTACGTCAGCTGGAAACACAAACGGATCAAGGCACGAGAGCAGCCTTGTCGTCCGCGGCAAGTCGCGGGCTGAAGCGCGTCGCATCGATGAGGGTTTGTGCGGCGCGCCTGGGCCTTTGTTGCGTGCATGGCATCAAGCCTTGCGCTCCCAGCGGCGGTCCGATGTCTGCTGCCAGTAGGTCACGGCATGGCCCGCGTCCTTCATCGTCTTCCAATGCCCCCTCGCCGCCTCGACCTGGGCGGCGTCATGGCCATCGAACAGGAACACGGCACGCTCGTAGCCGGCAAGGTCGGATGGTACCGCGCCGTCGACCAGGAACCTTATCTTGGCTTCGTTGGGATTGCCGTCGCCGGTGGTTAAAAGGATAGGCTGCTCGTCGGGATAAGCCTCGCGATCGGTCGCGTGCGCCAGGAAAGAATCGTCGCGGAAGGTCCACAGGTGCTGGTCGAGCGCATCGCGCCGTTCCTCCGTGCCGATCTGCACCACGGCGCGCCAGCCACGATCGACGCTGCGCTCGAGCAGTCCCGGCAGCGCCTCCTCCAGGGTCGATTCGGTCAGATGGTAGAACAGCACGTCGGCCATGGGTCGAGGTCAGCTTTCGTAGTGATCACGCACCAGCCGGTCGAGCAGTCGCACGCCAAAGCCTGAACCCCAGGACTGGTTGATCTCGTTCGACGGCGAGCCCATCGCGGTGCCGGCGATATCGAGATGCGCCCAGGGCGTGTCCTTGACGAAACGTTGCAGGAATTGCGCGGCGATGATGGCGCCGCCATAGCGGCCGCCAATGTTCTTCATGTCGGCGTTCTTGGAATCGATCAGCTTGTCATATTCGGCGCCGAGCGGCATGCGCCACAGCCGCTCCTGCGTCGCCTGCCCCGCCGCCGCAAGCCGCTCCGCCAATTCGTCATTGTTGGAGAACAGGCCTGCATAGTGCAGGCCGAGGGCGACCATGATGGCGCCAGTCAGCGTCGCCAGATTGACCATGAATTTCGGCTGGAAGCGGTCGTTGCAGTACCACAGCGCGTCGGCCAGCACGAGACGCCCCTCGGCGTCTGTGTTGAGCACCTCGATGGTCTGGCCCGACATCGAGGTGACGATGTCTCCGGGACGCTGGGCATGGCCATCGACGGCGTTCTCGACCAGGCCGATAATGCCGACGACATTGGCCTTTGCCTTGCGCGCGGCCAGCGCATGCATGAGGCCGGTCACGGCGGCAGCGCCGCCCATGTCGCCCTTCATGTCCTCCATGCCCGAAGCCGGCTTCATCGAATTGCCGCCGGTGTCGAAGGTGACGCCCTTGCCGACGAAAGCGATCGGGCTCTCCTTGGGTTTGCCGCCGTTCCACTGCATAACGGCCATGCGCGCGCCGCGGGGCGAGCCTTGCGCGACGCCGAGCAGCGAGCCCATGCCGAGCTTCTTCATCTCCTTCTCGGCCAGGATCTCGACCTTGACGCCGAGCGTCTCGAGTTCCTTGGCGCGGGCCGCGAACTCGACCGGTCCCAGTATATTCGCCGGTTCGTTGACAAGGTCGCGCGCAAGAAGCACGCCGTCGATCACCGCCTCGGCATCGGCGAAGGCCTTCTTGGCGCCTGCCGGGTCGGTTGTGTGGATGCTTATCTTGGCTGGCTTCTTCGGATCGGCCTTTGCGTCATCCTTGTCCTTGCTGGTCTTGTATTTGTCGAAGGAATAGCTGCGCAGGAGAATGCCCGCCGCAAGGTTGGCGGCGTCCTTGCCATCAATCGAAGCGCCGATCAGGTCGAGCACCACGGCGACGTCGGTTGCCTTGCGCAGCGATGCCGCAATGGTGCCACCAAGTTTCAGCCAGGCATATTCATCGAGCCCTGTCGCCTTGCCCGCGCCGATGGCGACCAACCTGTCGAGCGACGCTCCTTCCGGCGCCAGAATCTCGACGACGCCGGCGAACTTGCCGGTAAATTCGGCAACCGGGAAGGCCCGTTCCAGCGTCTTGCCGGGATCGTAAGCCCTGGCCGCATCGCTCAGGCCGCCGTCATCCGCCGACAGCACGAAGACCGTGCCCTTCCTGTTCGCCGCCGTCTGAGGCGCGGCGAATTTTGCAAAGGCGATCGATGGTCTCGGGTTCATCATGTCCTGCTTTCGGGGATGGCGCGCGAAGCGTTTGAAGCGATCCGCGACATTTGGTCGTTTTCCGGCATTTGGCAAGACTTTGCCAAAATGGCTACCCATATGACAGTTGGAATCGATGGCGATTCGTCGCGGCACGGCCCCGCTTCATGCCGCAACCTGTTGTTAACCATCGATGTTCGCCCTTTCTTATCCATTCCCTCCGACACTCCGATCCTATGCGGCACGCGACGTGGGACGGGAACCGGATCGCCTGCCTGATCGAGCCCATCGGAGCCAGTTGTGCAGGCGTCGCGGGACAGCTACCCTTGTCGTGGTGGCGTGATGCCGTTCGAGAAAATCGAGTAAAGCCTTCATGAAGGTCGTTGAACGCTACATCATGCGCCGCGCTTTCGTGGTCTTTCTGGCAGCGCTGGTCTGGACGCTGGCCATCGTGTGGACCACGCAGGTTCTGGCCAAGATCGATCTGGTCACCGACAGCGGCCAGTCGTCGCTGACCTTCTTCGAGGTGGCCGCGCTCATTCTTCCGTCGATCATTCCGATCGTCGTGCCTTTCGCGCTGGTGGTGGCGGTCGCCCAGACACTCAGTGTCATGAATTCGGATTCCGAACTCGCCGTCGTCAACGCCGCCGGCGCTTCGCGCTGGACGATCGTGCGGCCAATCATGCTTCTGGCCGTTGCGGCGAGCGTTTTTTCCTTTGCCGTCGACAATGGCATCGACCCCTACGCACGGCAGAAGAACCGCGCCTTGGTAGCGCAATCGCGCGCCGATCTGTTGTCGCTGATCATCCAGGAGGGCACATTCCGCAAGATCGAGGATGGGCTGTTCCTGCAGATTGGCGAGCGGCTCCCAGACAATCGGCTGGGCGGTATCTTCGTCGCCGATTCGCGCGAGGAAGGCGTCAATCTCGTCTATTATGCCAAGACCGGCAGCGTCGTCGAACGCGGCGGCGAAAAGGTGCTGATGATGAATGACGGCGTCATCCACCGCAAAACGCTGACCGGCGACCTCAGCGTCATCCGGTTTACCTCCTATGCGTTCGACATGTCGGCCTTCATGGCGGCGGCCTCCGAAGTGACGCTGCTGCCGAAGGACCAGACCACCCAGTACCTGCTCAATCCCAACGTCAACGACAAGCTTTATCAGCAAAACCCCCAGCAATACCGGGCCGAGGTCGACCAACGATTTTCGGAATGGCTGTACTCCATGGTGTTCGCGCTGATCGCGCTCGCGGTCGCCGGGGACGCGCGCTCGCATCGCGAGGCGCGCGTCAATCCTTTGATCACGGCCATCACCATATCCCTCTTCGTGCGCTGGCTGGGTTTTTTTGCCGCAAGCAAGGCCGATGAAGTGCCGCAATATGCCTACATGGTGTACGGCGTGCCCATAGTGGCTTCCGTGGTGGCGATCTGGTTCATCGTCTCCAACCGGACCATGGAACTGCCGGTGGCCTGGGCGGACTGGATGACAAATCTGGCCAGCCGCTTCGGTGACGGCTGGAACGCCCTCAAACTGCGCTGGTCCAGGCGCGGCACTTCAGGTCAGGGGATCGGCTGATGGGCTGGACGCTGGGCCGCTATTTCTTCTTCCGCTACGTGACGATCACGATCTGGTTCTTCCTGGGCCTGCTGGCGCTGGTGTTCCTGATCGATTTCACCGAGCTGTCCGGCCGCACCACCGGCCTGCCCGGCTTCACCTACGGAACGGCGGTGGCCATTTCAGGCCTTCGCATGCCGATGATCATGCTGCAGACCGTGCCGTTTGTCGGCCTGTTCTCGGCGATGGCGACACTGGTTTCGCTCAACCGCCGCTACGAGCTGGTCATCGCGCGGTCCGCCGGCGTTTCCGCCTGGCAATTCCTTTTGCCATGCTGCATCGGAGCGTTGCTGTTCGGCCTCGTGTCGGTCGGGCTCATCAACCCGCTCGCCGCGCATGCCTTCTCCTTGTCCGAACAGATCGAAACCCAGTTGCGCTCCGGCAAATCAAATACGGTTTCGGCCGACGCCGCCCCCTGGATTCGCCAGAAAACCAGCGCCGGTGACACCATCATCGGCGCGCGGGCCATCCTCAACCAAGGCCTGGAGATGTCGGACGCCGTCTTTTTCGTGCTCGACCAGCAAGGCAACATCGTCGAGCGCAAGGACGCCGCGCGCGCTTACCTGCGGGACGGTTATTGGGAATTGCAGGATGTGAAGACCTTCAGGAACGGCATCATACAGCCCGCTGCAAGCGATCGTGTGCCGACCAACCTGAAGCCGGAATTCGTGCAGGAGCGGCTGGCGCGCCCGGAGACCATTCCGTTCTACGACCTGCCTGGAAAAATCGAGGTTGCCCGTTCCTTCGGCCTCAAGGCAAATGCGTTTGCCATGCAGTTTGATTCGCTGGTGGCGTTGCCGTTCCTCCTCGTCGCCATGACGCTGATTGCGGCAACAGTTTCAATGCGATTTGCGAGGATGGGACAATCGGCAACGATGATTCTGGGTGGCGTCGTTGCCGGGTTTCTGCTTTATGTCGTTTCGGTGCTGGTGAAGGCATTCGGCGTGGCGGGATTCGTGCCGACTGCCATAGCCGCATGGGTGCCGGTCGTGGTAGCTATGTTCTTCGGGGTGACTTTCCTGCTATACAAGGAAGACGGCTAGTGAGGGAGGCGTTTTTGCCCAGCAGCAGGCAGGCCCATTTGGCGCGCCTTTATGCGGCGAGCGCTTTGGCATGCCTGCTTGCCTGCGCCGTGCCGTTGCCTGCGTTCGCACAGGAAGTCGGCAAGATGGCGACCAACGTTCCGTCCGGCTCGCAGATGCTGCTGGCGGCCGACACGCTGGTCTACAACAACGACAACCAGACGGTGACCGCAGTCGGTGGTGTGCAGATCGACTATGGCGGCAATCGCCTCGTCGCCCAGAAGGTCATATACGACCGCAACACCAAGCGGATGGTTGCCACCGGCAATGTTGAAATCGTCAACAGCGACGGCACCAAGATCAATTCGCAGCATATCGATATCACCGACGATTTCGCCGATGGTTTCGTCAACGCGCTGCGCGTCGAAACCATCGACAAAGCCTATTTCGCCGCTGAGAGCGCCGAGCGCATGGGCGGCGTGCTGACCACCTTCCACAATGGCGTCTACACCGCCTGCGAACCGTGCGAGGACAAGCCCGACAAGGCGCCGACCTGGCGGGTGAAAGCCAGGAAGATCATCTGGAATGGCGAGAAGAAGACGGTTCGCTTCGAGAATGCGAATTTCGAATTCTTCGGCTTTCCGCTCGCCTACCTGCCGGCTTTCGAGATCGCCGACCCGACAGTGAAGCGCAAGAGCGGCTTCCTGATCCCGGGCATCAGCTACAACAGCCATCTGGGATACAGCGTCAAGGTTCCCTATTATTTCGCCCTTTCACCGACCTATGACCTGACGGTGTCGGGAAGCGGCTATACCAGGCAGGGCTTCCTTGGAGAAGCCGAGTGGCGCCAGCGCTTCAACAACGGTGACTACAGTCTGAAGATCGCCGGAATTCAGCAGCGGGCTCCGGACGCCTTCATCGACGGCGCCGGGCGCAACGTCGATTCGGGCGCGGCGGGCGATCCCAACAAGCTCCGCGGCATGATGGGCACGCAAGGGCAGTTCGCTATCAACGAACGCTGGAATTTCGGCTGGGACGTGCTGCTGCAGACCGACAAGAATTTCTCGAGCACCTACAACATCGACAAGTACAATGGCGGCGTCCATCAGTCGACGGTCTACCTGACGGGTCTCAATGGCCGCAATTACTTCGATGTGCGCGCCATGCACTTCGACGTGCAGGAAAATACCCTCAACAGCAATATCGCCGCGCGCAGCAACCAGCAGCCCTGGGTGTTGCCGTCGCTTGACTACGCCTATATTCCCGACGCGCCACTGGCCGGCGGCCAGCTGTCGCTCAACGTCAACACGCGCGTCCTGCGCCGCAACCAGCTCGATCAGACTTTCAATACCCCTTACGACGACGGCACGCCCGTGCAGCGCGTGCGCGGCATTGAAGGCGAATCCGGCCGTCTGACCGCCGAGACTGAGTGGAAACGGACTTTCGTTACCGACGACGGGCTGGTGCTGACACCGCTGCTGGCGTTGCAGGGCGACGTCGACTACGTCAACGCGTCATCGGGTTCGCTCGACGCCGTCAACAAGATGGCGGCCAATCCGCTGATAAATGCCAACGAAGATATGCGTTCGTCGTTCGCCCGCTACATGGCAACAGCCGGGCTCGAAATGCGTTGGCCGGTGCTGTTTTCCATGGCCAGCGGCTCCAGCCATGTCATCGAGCCGATGGCACAGCTGTTCCTGCGTCCGAACGAACAATATGTCGGCGGCCTCGCCATTCCGAACGAAGACGCCCAGAGCATGGTGTTCGACGCGACCACCCTGTTCGAACGCGACAAGTTCTCCGGTTATGATCGTGTCGAAGGCGGCTCGCGCGCCAATGTCGGCTTCCGCTATTCCGGCTCCTACATCAACGGCTGGGGCACCAATGCCATTTTCGGCCAATCCTACCAGATTGGCGGCGAGAACTCCTTCGCCGCGCCGGACCTGGTCAATGTCGGCGCCTATTCCGGCCTTCAGGAGACCAAGTCCGACTATGTCGGCCTGTTTGGCATCAGCAGCCCGAACGGATTCGCGGCTTCCGTCAGCGGCCGCTTCGACGAACAGACTTTCGAGGTTCGCCGCGCCGAGGTGAAGGCGGCCTACTCAGGCCTGCCGGTGTCGCTCAGCGCCAAATACGCTTTCATCCAGGCCCAGCCGCTCTACGGCTTCACGACCGACCGGCATGAGGTGACGCTCGGTGCGTCCACGCATCTTGCCGAAAACTGGCGCGTGTTCGGGACGGGAACCTACGATCTGCAGCAAAGCCTGCTGGTCAAGGATGGGGTCGGTTTCGCCTACAACGATTCCTGCTTCACCTATCTGATGACGTACTCGCAGTCGCGTGACCTGAACACCAGGGAAGTGACGCAGAGCATCGGCTTCAACCTGTCGTTCCGCACCCTCGGCGAGTTCGGCTCGTCGACCAGTGCAGTCGACACCATCCAGTAGCCGGCGAGACATCGTTTCGCCGCATAGGGCTGGCACGGATTCGCGCACCCGGAAGAGGACGAAATTGGGCGGACCCGGGATAGAATTGGGATGCTAATGATGAGGAAATACCTCTTTTCAGCAGGGTTCGCGCTGCTTGTGGCGGCAACATCCGTGTCGATGACGGTCATGACGCCGCCGGCTTTCGCCAGCGAGATCAAATACGTCGTCAACGACATGCCAATCACGTCGGGCGATATCGCGCACCGCGCCGCCTTTTTGAAGCTGCAGCGCAAGAAGGGCGATGCCGCCCAGGAAATGATCGACCAGACGCTGCGCCTTGCCGAAGCCAGGCGGCTTGGCATACGCATCAGCGACGCTCAGGTCGAGGCGGCCTATCAGCGCTTTGCCACCAACAACAAGATGCAGCTCGGCCAGCTTGACGGCGTGATGGAAAAATCCGGCGTCACCAAGGACCATTTCAAGGAATTCATCCGTGCCCAGATGGCCTGGAACCAGGCTTTGAGTGCACGTTACCGCTCCGGTGAAGGTGGCAGCGTGACCGAGCAGGATGCGGTCAGGCGCATGCTCGACAAGGGCGGGGCCAAACCGAGCGCCACCGAGTACATGCTGCAGCAGGTCATCTTCGTCGTCCCGGCATCTGAACGCAGTGCGACGCTGGCCAAGCGCAAGCGCGAGGCCGATGCCATGCGCGCGCGCTTCAACGGCTGCAACACGACGCGCGAGTTCGCCAAGGGCCTGATCGACGTCACCGTTCGCGATCTGGGCCGGGTGCTGGCGCCGCAATTGCCGCCGGACTGGGCCGAGCAGATCAAGGCCACCAAGGTCGGGGGCGCCACCGCCACGCGCGAGACCGAGCGCGGCGTCGAGTTCATCGGCATCTGCTCGTCGCGCGAAGTGTCCGACGACAAGACGGCCCAGATGGTGTTCCAGAGCGAAGGCTCCAACGACAAGGCCGCTGACGATCTCAGCAAGAAATATGTCGACGAGCTGAAGGCGAAAGCCCGCATCGTCAAGCGCTGACGTGAAGAGCGCGATGACCGCGCTGGCGCTGAGCGTCGGCGATCCGTCCGGCATCGGCCCCGAAATCGCCATCGCCGCCTTCCTGGCGCGTGAGGCAGCCGGCCTGCCCGCCTTTTATCTTTTGGCCGATCCGGCGCTGATCGCCTCACGGGCAAGCCGGCTGGGCGTGTCTCTGCCGATCGTCGAGACGACACCGGCACAGGCTGCGCAGGCTTTCGCCAGCACCTTGCCGATCGTTCCCCTGGCGGCTCGGTTCATCGACAGTCCCGGCCGGCCGGATCCGGCCAACGCGGCCGGAACCGTCGAGGCGATCGACCGAGCTGTCGCCGCTTGCCTTGCCGGCGACGCCGCCGCCGTGGTCACCTGCCCGATCGCCAAGAAGCCGCTCTACGATGCCGGTTTCCGCTTTCCCGGCCACACCGAATATCTGGCGCATCTGGCAGCCCTGCACAGCGGTGTCGAGGCAATGCCGGTCATGATGCTGGCGGGGCCAGACCTGCGCACGGTTCCCGTCACCATCCACATCGCCCTGGCGGAGGTGCCGAAGGCCCTGACCACCGAACTGATCGTCGCGACCGCGCGCATCACCGCAGCCGACCTTGCCAGCCGCTTTGGCATCGCTAGGCCGAGGCTGGCCATTGCCGGCCTCAATCCGCATGCCGGCGAAGGCGGTTCGATGGGCCTGGAGGACGAGCATATCGTGCGGCCGGCAGTCGACATCCTGCGCGCCGAGGGCATCGATGCTTTCGGCCCCCTGGCGGCCGACACGCTGTTCCACGTGCGGGCGCGGGCAGGCTACGATGCAGCACTTTGCATGTATCACGACCAGGCGTTGATCCCGGCCAAGACGCTGGCCTTCGACGATGCGGTCAACGTCACACTCGGCCTGCCCTTCATCCGCACGTCGCCAGACCACGGCACCGCCTTCGATATTGCCGGCAAGGGCGTTGCACGGCCGGACAGTCTGATCGCCGCATTGAAGCTCGCCAGAACGCTCGCCGACACCGACAAGAAGGCCGCGGCCGCATGAGCGCTATCGTTTGGGGTCCGCGCGCATGAGCATCGACGGGCTGCCGCCGCTGCGCGATGTCATCGAGCGCCATGGGCTGCAGGCGAAAAAGGCGCTCGGCCAGAATTTCCTGCTCGACCTCAATTTGACCGGCAAGATCGCACGCGCTGCTGGCGACCTGACAAACACCGTGGTGATCGAGGTTGGGCCGGGCCCAGGCGGCCTGACAAGAGCGCTGCTTTCCAATGGCGCGCGCCGGGTTGTCGCCATCGAACGCGACGAGCGCTGCCTGGCGGCATTGGCCGAAGTCTCCGCTCACTATCCCGGCCGGCTGGAGGTGGTTTCCGGCGATGCGCTGAAAACCGACTTCGCCGCCTTCGCCTCCGCGGCCGCCGGAGCCAGCGGCCAGGTGCGGATCGTGGCCAACCTGCCCTACAACATCGGCACGGAACTGCTCGTGCGGTGGCTGACGGTCGCGGACTGGCCGCCCTTCTACGCCTCGATGACGCTTATGTTCCAGCGTGAGGTTGCCCAGCGCATCGTCGCCGAGCCCGGCAGCGACGCCTATGGCCGGCTTGGCGTGCTGGCCGGCTGGCGCACGAAGGCCAGGATCGCCTTCGACGTGCCTCCCCAGGCCTTCACGCCGCCGCCCAAGGTGACCTCTTCGGTGGTGCATCTGGAGCCGCGCGCGACGCCCCTGCCCGCGGACGTAAGAAAACTCGGCCGTGTCACCGAGGCCGCCTTCGGCCAACGCCGGAAGATGCTGCGGCAGAGTGTGAAAAGCCTGGGCGGCGAGGCCTTGCTCGAGCGCGCGGGCATCGATCCGACCCGCCGCGCCGAAACGCTCAGCGTCGAGGAATTCGTCCGGCTGACCAATTCTGTTTAGCGCCGGTCTGGAATTGCGACGATGCGGGAATAGATAGTTCGGCGAGCATGCCGGAGAAACCAAATGCCTGCCTATATCATTTCCGATGTCACCATCCGCGACCAAGACGCATTCCAGACATACCGCTCGCGTGCCGCGGCTTCCATTGCCCATTATGGCGGACGCTATCTCGTACGCGGCGGCCAGGTGGATACGCTGGAGGGCGAATGGCATCCCACCCCGCTGATCGTTGTCGAATTTCCTGACATTGAGCAGGCACGGCGCTGGTATGCATCCCCTGAGTATGCCGCAGCGCTGGATGTGCGCGACGCCGCGCTCAGCCGCCATCTGATCCTGGCCGACGGCATGGTACCCTGAAGCCTGCTAGACGGTTTTCTCGTCCAGCAGCCCGGAGACGAAATCGAAGAGACCCGGCCGGCGGTCGCGCCGCAATCGTTCGGCGACGACGATGCCGCGCACTTCGGCGAAGGCGCGGTCGAGATCGTCATTGACGATGACGAAATCATATTCCTTCCAGTGCTCGATCTCGTTGCGGGCGTTCTTCAGCCGTGTCTCGATCACCGCTTCCTGATCCTCGGCGCGGCGCTTCAGGCGGGCCTTCAATTCCTTCATCGACGGCGGCAGGATGAAGATCGAGACGATGTCGGCGCGCATCTTCTCCTTCAGCTGCTGAGCGCCTTGCCAGTCGATGTCGAACAGCATGTCGCGGCCTTGCGCCAGCGCCAGTTCCGCAGGCTCGCGCGGTGTCGCATAGCAATTGCCGTGCACCTCCGCCCACTCGAGCAGGGCGTCGGAATCGCGCAACCGTTCGAACTCGCGCATCGTGCGGAAATGATAATGAACACCCTCGATCTCCGAGCCGCGGCGCGGTCTGGTGGTGACCGAGACCGACAGTTCGAGGCTGGAATCGCTTTCCAGGAGGTTGCGCGCGATCGTCGACTTGCCGGCGCCGGATGGCGACGACAGGACGAGCATCAACCCCCGGCGGCGGATGCGGGATCCCAAATCCCTGGGAACCATCGGTTCCTTGGCGACCATCGGCTACTCCAGATTCTGGACCTGCTCACGAAACTGGTCGACCACCGCCTTCAGCTCCAGCCCGATCGCGGTGACGGCCGCGGCGTTCGACTTCGAACACAGCGTATTCGATTCGCGGTTAAATTCCTGTGCCAGAAAATCGAGCTTCCGGCCGACGGCGCCACCGCCCTCGAGCAGCGCCCGGCCAGATGTCACATGCGTCTTCAGCCGATCGATCTCCTCGCGAATATCAGCCTTGGTGGCGAGGAATGCCGCCTCCATGTGCAGCCGGCTCGCATCCAGGTTGGCGGACGCGTCCATCAGCAGCCTGACCTGCTCGGCGATGCGTTCACGGATCGCCGCCGTCTCGCGGGACGGATCCGCCTCCGCGCGCAGCGTCAATGCCTCGATGGCGTCGATGTGGCCGGACAGCAGCAAAGCCAGTGCCGCACCCTCGCTTTGCCGTGCCTGCTCCAACCCTTTCAGCGCCACGTCGAGCGCAGCCACGATGGCGGTGTCGAGCGCGGCGCGCGCCTCTTCGGTTTCCACGGTTTCGGGAATGTCGAGCACGCCACGCAGCGACAGCAACCCGTCAGCGGTCGCGGGAGCAACGCCGAACTGTTCCTGCAGCCGCTTGGCGAGACCCGCGAGGTCCTTCAGAAACACCTCGTTGACGACGGGTTGCGCCTGCGCGCCGGCGGCGCGGCCGATGGTCAGCGTCGCCTGGAAATTGCCGCGGGCGAAACGCTTCTGCAGCGTTTGCCTGACCGCCGGTTCCAGACGCTCGAAGCCTTGCGGCAGCCGCAGCCGCACCTCGACGCTCTTGCCGTTGACGGACTTGACCTCCCAGGCGATCGAGGTGCCGTCATGCTCGGCGACGGCACGCGCAAATCCGGTCATGCTCTGCAAATTCATGTCGCCTGCACATCCCTGGCGCATCACCCCGAAACCAGTTTCCGGACAGGGCAAGTGCTGCTTGAAAAATAACCACGCCGTAGATGCGTCGAAATCGGACGCATGGCGTTCCTTCAAATGTCAGGCTGTCGCCTTCCAGGCAACGCCTTTCTTTACCTACTGGGCATCGCCGCCAGCGTCGCCATTGTCGCCACCGGTGCTGCCGTCTGCAGGCTTGTCGGCAGCTGGTTTGTCGGTAGCAGGCTTGTCGGCACTGCCGTTTGTACCGGCAGCGGCGGCCTTGGCCGCGTCATCGGCCTGCTTCTTCTGCAACGCACGATAACGGGCGACGTTCTCATTGTGCTCGTCGAGCGTCGCGGCAAAGACGTGACCGCCTGTACCGTCGGCGACGAAATAGAGATCGTCGGTCTTCGATGGATTGGCCACCGCCTCAAGCGCGGCACGGCCCGGATTGGCGATGGGCGTCGGCGGCAGGCCGCTGATCACATAAGTATTGTAAGGCGTCTGCTTCTGGATGTCCGACTGATAGATCGGGCGATCCGCGGGCTTTCCCTTGCCGCCGAACAGACCGTAGATGATGGTGGGATCGGATTGCAGGCGCATGCCCTTGGCCAAGCGGTTGAGGAAGACGGCGGCGACGCGCGAACGCTCGTCACCCCTGCCGGTTTCCTTCTCGACGATCGAGGCCAGGGTGACGAAGTCCTCGATATTGGCCAGGGGCAGGTCCGGGGCGCGCCGCTGCCAGACCTCGTCGACCAGCTTCTTCTGGTCGGCCACCAGCTTGTCGATCATCTGCTGGCGCGTCGCGCCACGCGTGAAGCGCAGCGTGTCTGTGGCAAGGCTGCCCTCGGGAGGCGTTGTCGCCGGCATGTCGCCGCTCAAGGCGGGTTCGTCGGCGATACGCTGCAGGGCCTGCTCGACCGTCAGCCCTTCGGGAATGGTCAGCGAATACATCACCGACTTGCCGCTTTTCAAAAGCTCCATGATGTCGCGCATGGATGCTCGCGGCTTGATCTCGTATTCGCCGGCCTTGAGCGCGGAATCGTTGCCGAAAGCACGCACGCCAAGGCGGAAGACGCGGGCGTCGCTGATCAGTCCACGGCGCTCGAGCTGATCGGCGATGTCCTGGACGCCGGTGTTCGGCTTGACCAGGAAGGTGTCGCCATTGGCCGAGGGACCGGGTTCGGTGAACTCCTGCTTGCCGAAGTAGAGCGCCGCGCCCGCGGCCAGAACCATCAGCATCACCAGGGAGATGACGAAGTTCATGAACACGACGACCTGGCTGCGCGAAGCGCGCGAGCGCTTCGGCGGCGGCGTTCCGGCTTCCGGCCGCAGGGCCTCGCTGGCCGTCTTCGGCACAATCGGTCCGGTACTGTTCGCCGGGCGTTGCCCGACTTCTCCGTTGCCCGCCGGATTTGTGTTCATCTCGCCCTACCGTTTGATCTCTCAACGAATCCCCTGCGGCAGAGTAGGGGCGAATATGGCAAAATTGACGACATGCCGAAGCATCGCCCGGCACGCGGGCGATCAGCCATTGTAGCGCTGGAACACAAGCGACGCGTTTGTGCCGCCGAAGCCGAAGGAATTGGAGAGCGCCACGTCGATCTGGCGGGAGCGAGGCTTGTTCGGCACCAGGTCGATCGCGGTTTCGCGCTCTGGATTGTCGAGGTTGATGGTCGCCGGCGCGACATTGTCCCTGATCGCAAGGATCGAAAAGATCGCTTCGGCGGCACCCGCCGCGCCCAAGAGATGACCGATCGACGACTTGGTCGACGACATCGAAATTTTCGACGCGGCATTGCCGACAAGCCGCTCGACAGCGCCGAGTTCGATCGTGTCGGCCATGGTCGAGGTGCCATGCGCGTTGATGTAGTCGATATCGGCGGGCGTAAGCTTGGCCCGGTTCAATGCCGCGGTCATGCAACGGAAAGCACCATCGCCGTCTTCGGCCGGTGCGGTGATGTGATAGGCGTCGCCGGTGAGGCCGTAGCCGGTCACCTCGGCATAAATCCTGGCGCCTCGCGCCTTGGCGTGCTCGAGTTCCTCCAGCACCACAACACCGGCGCCCTCGCCCATGACGAAGCCGTCGCGGTCGCGATCATAGGGACGCGACGCCGTCTGCGGCGTGTCGTTTCGCTCGGTCGACAGCGCCCGGCAGGCGGCGAAGCCGGCGATCGACAGCCTTGTGACCGGCGCCTCGGCGCCACCGGCGACCATGACGTCGGCATCGCCCCACATGATCAGGCGGGCCGCATCGCCAATGGCGTGCGCGCCGGTCGAGCATGCCGTGACCACGGCATGGTTCGGGCCTTTCAGCCCGTGCCGGATCGAAACCTGGCCGGAGACGAGATTGATGATCTGGCCCGGGATGAAGAACGGGCTGATGCGGCGCGGACCGCGCTCCTTGAGGATCATCGCGTTCTCGGCGATGCCCTCGATTCCGCCAATACCGGAACCGATGAGCACGCCGGTGGCGCATTGTTCTTCGTGGGTCTTGGGCTCCCAGCCGGAGTCCTTCAGCGCCTCGTCGGCGGCGGCAATCCCGTACAGGATGAAGTCGCCGATCTTGCGCAATTCCTTCGGCTCGAGCACGGCCTCGGGATTGAAGGTGGCGTTGCTGCCGTCACCACGCGGAACGACGTGGGCGATCTTGCAGGCAAGATCCTCCACCTCGAACTCGGTGATGCGCTTGGCCGCGCTGCGGCCGGTCAAAAGTTCCTTCCAGCTGTGCTCGAAGCCCATGCCGAATGGCGACAACAACCCAAGGCCCGTGACGACGACACGCCTCATCGCAGGTCCTCCCCAGTGATGACTGCGGAAAGCGTCAGGCCGAAGCCTTGTCGATGTACTTCACCGCGTCGCCGACGGTCAGGATGGTCTCGGCCGCGTCGTCGGGAATTTCCACGCCGAACTCTTCTTCGAACGCCATGACGAGTTCGACCGTGTCGAGGCTGTCGGCGCCCAGATCATCGATGAAGCTCGCCTGCTCCGTCACTTTGTCGGCATCGACGCCAAGGTGCTCGATGACGATCTTCTTGACGCGCTCTGCGGTGTCACTCATTTGGGCATCCTCGTCTTTTGTTTGTCTGTCTTCGTTAGCGGGCAGAATGCCGCTAATCAAGCTGAAAGATGGTCCTGCCGAAAACGCAACGGCCACGAACCGGTTTTTGCCCGAACCGCCGGGTTGCGGGCCGCATTACACGAAAAATGGCTGAGGTCCAAGGCGAAATGGTCTCTTTTCACAGCCCCGCAACATCCGTCAAATCATGGCCATGCCGCCATTGACATGGATGGTCTGGCCGGTGACGTAGGCGGCTTCGTTGGAGGCGAGGTAGGCGACGGCGGACGCCACTTCGGCACCCGTGCCCATGCGGCGCGTCGGAATCGCCGCCATGATCGCCTCTTTCTGCTTGTCGTTGAGCTTGTCGGTCATGGCCGATTCGATGAAGCCCGGAGCAACGCAGTTGACTGTGATGTTGCGGGTGGCGATCTCCTGCGCCAGCGATTTGGAGAAGCCGATCATGCCGGCCTTGGAGGCGCAGTAATTGGTCTGGCCGGGATTGCCGGTCACGCCGACAACCGAGGTGATGTTGATGATGCGGCCATGGCGGCGGCGCATCATCGGATGGGTGAGTTCGCGCGTCAGCCGGAAAACGGCGGTCAGGTTGACCTCGAGCACAGAGTCCCAATCGGCGTCCGACATGCGCACGAACAGGCCGTCCTTGGTGATGCCGGCATTGTTGACCAGGATGTCGACGCCTTCGAGTTCGGTCTCCGCCTTCTGGCCAAGCGCCTTGACCTCGTCGCGGTTCGACAGGTTGGCCGGGAACAGCTTGACCCGATCACCGAGTTCGCCCGCCAAGGTTTCCAGTTTCTCGATGCGGGTGCCGTGCAGGCCGACAATGGCGCCTTGCGCATGCAGCACGCGGGCAATCGCCTCGCCTATGCCTCCCGATGCGCCGGTGACGAGCGCCTTGCGGCCGGTCAGTTCGAACATTTTCGTCTCCTGATCTGAGGGAAACACCCTTCACACGGGTGGGGTCAAATCGCCAGTGGATTATGCAAGTGCGGCCAGCGCGGCCTCGACATCGGCCGGCGCGCCGACGGCTGACGTGGCAATGTCGCGGTTGATGCGCCGTGCCAGGCCCGACAGCACCTTGCCGGCGCCGATCTCGTAAAGCGTGGTGACGCCATTGGCGCCGAACCATTCGACTGTTTCGCGCCAGCGCACGCGGCCGGTGATCTGCTCGACCAGGCGCCGGGCGATCTCGTCGGGATCGCTGGTCGGGGTCACCGTGACGTTGGAGACCACTGGCACTGCCGGCGCATGCTTCGTCACGCCGGCGAGCGCCTCGCGCATGACATTGGCCGCCGGCGCCATCAGCGCCGAATGGAAGGGCGCCGAGACCTGCAGCATCAGCGCCCGCTTGGCGCCCTTTTCGGTGCACAATTTGGCAGCCAGTTCGACCGCTGCCTTGGCGCCGGAGATGACCAGCTGGCCGCCGCCATTGTCATTGGCGATCTGGCAGACCTTGCCGGCCCCTTGCGCGGCCTCGGCGCAAGCGGCTTCGACATCTGGCTGCTCCAGTCCGATGATCGCCGCCATGGCGCCTTCACCGGCCGGCACTGCCGCCTGCATGGCATTGCCGCGAATGCGTAGCAGCCGAGCCGCGTCGGCGACGGAAACGAAGCCGGCGGCGGCAAGGGCCGAATATTCGCCCAGCGAATGGCCGGCGACATAAGCGACCTTGTCCTTCAGCGAGAAACCGCGCGCTTCAAGCGCCCTGATCGCCGCCAGCGAAACCGCCATCAGCGCCGGCTGCGCGTTGGCGGTCAGCGTCAAGGTCTCTTCCGGACCTTCCCAGATCAGTTTCGACAGGTTTTCGCCGAGTGCGTCGTCGACTTCCTGGAAAACCCTGCGCGCCTCGGGAAAGGTGTCGGCGAGGTCCTTGCCCATGCCGACAGCCTGGCTGCCTTGCCCCGGAAAGGTGAATGCGACGGCCATGCGAGGGCTCCCGAAGACTGGTTTTACTTGCCTGATAACACGAATTTTCCCTGCCTGTGGCGCAAGGCGGGCCGCCAAGTCAAGCCCGGTTCAACCCGGCCCCAAGTCCGAACCGTTCGCCGAGTGCCTGTTCCGAAAGGCTTTTTGGCGATCACTCCTGATGAAAACCGCTCACGAATCGTTCGCTGGCTCTTCTTATTTCCGTCACAGGCGCTAGCTTTGCGTGACAATTATATGACAATCGCGTGACTTGGGTTGTCGCCGGGTGGGAAGTTAAAGTGCCAAAGAGTTCGAAACGCGCCAGCAAAGCTGCGCCTCAATTCCTGGAAGACGATCCGTCCACCGGCTATCTGCCGGGCCGGAGATGGCCGGTCGTCCGTTACGGCCTGATAAGCCTCGCGATCTCCGCCATCCTGGTGTTTGCCGTCGAATTGATCGTGCGCGGTGACGTTGCCGGCACAGTTTCCTTCTTCCTGCAGCCGCTCAAGCCGGGCTGGACGACCATCGTCGTGTTCGCGCTGATCCTCATCGGTCTCGACGCCGTGCTGGGCCGCAGTCATCAGAGCCTGATGATCGTTGCGCCCCTGACGCTGGCGCTGGCGTTTGTCGGCCATCAGAAATCGCATTATCTCGGCGATCCGCTCTACCCGACTGACTTTCTCTACGCCCGTCAGATCTTCGCGCTGCTGCCGCTTCTGGTGCGTGACCGGCCGATGACCGCGCTGGCCATGGTCGTCGCCATCGTCGCCGGCCTGTCGCTGCTCGTCTACGGCTGGCGGCTGTGGCGCCGCAAGGTTCCGGCGCTCAGCCACAAGGGCCGCCTTGCGCGGCTGACGCTGGCGGTGCCGCTGCTCGCCTTCTTCGTCTCGATCATGGACTATGCCACCTTCTCCTGGACCAGGGACCGGCTGCAGATCATCCCGATCATGTGGGACCAGAAGGAAAACTACGCCTCCAACGGCTTTGCGCTCGCCTTCGCGCTCAACGTGCCGATGGCGCATGTCTCGGCACCGCAAGGCTATACGGACAAGGCGATCGCGGCGATCGACCGGCCACAGATGGCGGCCTCGGTGCCCGATGAAAAGCCCGACATCATTATCGTCATGAGCGAATCCTTCTGGGATCCGACCAGGCTGCCCGGCGTCACCATCACGCCGGATCCGATTCCCACCGTGCGGGCGTTGCGTTCCGGTTCGATGTTCTCGCCTGAATTCGGCGGCATGACCGCCAACATCGAATTCGAGGCGCTGACCGGCTTTTCCAACGCTTTCCTGCCGGCCGGCAGCATCCCCTACCAGCAATATGTGCGCACGCCGACACCTTCCATGGCGACCTTCCTGAAGAGCGAGGGCTACAGGGCGCGTGCCATCCATCCCGGCACCAACTGGTTCTGGAACCGTGGCGCGGTCTACGCCGATTTCGGCTTCAACGATTTCAAGTCGGAAGAGACGCTGCCGCCCATGGAAAAGCGCGGACCGCTGGCATCGGACGCGGCGATGACGGATGAGATCATCCGCGAAGCCGACGCCAGCGACGACCCGTTTTTCTTCTTCGCGGTCAGCCTGCAGAACCATGGCCCCTATGAACCGAACCGCTACGACAACCCGACCCACGCGGTGCAGGCGCCGATCAGCCAGTGGGCGCGCGATTCGCTGTTGAGCTATGCCGAGGGTTCAGCCGACGCCGACCGCGGCCTTGAACGGCTTATCGAATGGGCCAAGAAGCGGGAGCGGCCGACGATTGTCGCCTTCTTCGGCGACCATCTGCCACCGCTTGGACCGGTCTATGTCGAGACCGGCTTTCTGAAGGACAATGTCGCGCCGCGCAAGGAGCCGACACCGCAAGCCGCCCTTGACCATCACGAAACGCCACTGATCATCTGGTCGAACCGTTCCGGTCCGGTCACCGACCTCGGCACGGTGAGCCCGGCGTTCCTGCCCTATCATATCCTGTCAGCCGCCGGCATCACCCATCCCTACTATACGGGCTTCCTGGGCGAGATGCGGGAGCGCTACCGCGTCGTCGACCGCAACCTGCTTCTGACGCCGGCCGGCGAGGCCACGCCCGACTGGTCGCGCCAGAAGGAGATCGACCCGGCGATCCGCGATTTCCAGCTGATCCAGTACGACATGATGTTCGGCAAGCGCCACGCGGCGCCCGACTTCTTCCCCGAGACGGTCGACAAGGTCGTCGCTCACATGAGCTGATCGGCCGACCCATCAGGTTACAGCGTTGACCTCGTGGGTCGAGCGCTCAATTCGTCAATTGCAGCCTTGAGAACTTGTTGGCGATCTGCTGGAAAACGTCCGGCAGCTTGGCCGGATCGTTGACGGCATAGTAGCCGCTCGGGTCCGAGGCGCACGCGCTGTAAAGCGCGCGGTTGGCGGCGGTGTCCGATTGCAGCACCATGGTGTAGATTTGCACGCCCTGGTTCTTCAATTGCGTGCAAACGCTTTTGGTCCAGCCGTCGACATTGCGCGCAGCGGCGTTCTGGTCGTCCGATCCGAAACGGCCACCCGCCAGATAGCCATAGGATGTGTAGTCGGATTTCGTCGGCTGTTCGCTGGCGCCATAAACGACGTTCTCGCCGTCGGTGAGCAACAGCACGATCTTGCTGACGCCGGGCGTTTTCCACGGCGCTCCATCGGTGTAGGGCGCGGCGGGCGACAGCACCCGCATGCCCCACGACAGGCCTTCGGAGACGTTGGTGCCCGAACCGTTCCACTCGGTCATCTCGCTTGCTGCCTTGCGCAGTTTGTCGAAATCGTCGGTCAGGGGGACGACGGGTGTCGGGCAAGCGCGGTTCGGGCCGACGGTGATGGGGGAACCCGTTTCGGTGATGAGCTCCTTGGTCGGCGCAACATATTTGGCCACCTTTTCCCTGGCACCCTTGTCGGCCGGTGGCACAGGGTCGGCCAGACTGCTGAGATCGATACCGAGACGGTTGCCTTTCAGCTTGGCGGTCTTGGTCTTGTCGCTGACGTCGTCGAGGTAGGAATTGTTGTAGTATTTGGCCGCATTGCCATAGGAGCTGGACGGCTTTTGGGCATCTTCCGGATCGTCCGGCGCGAAATACGGAACGAACAGCGTGTCGGGCTTGTCCGGGTCGGGTGGGGTATCGGAAATGTTGTAAGCGCCCGGCCGCGCCTCGACACAGCCTTTCCATCCGGTGCCGTTCCATCCGGCGTCGGTCCATCCGGTGTCCTTGAGCTGCTTGAAAAGCGCCATATGATTGGGACGCTTGCCGTCGATGACGGGAAAATTGACGCCGTTGGTGGAAGACCTGCCGTCCAAGTCGATCCAGGACGGGTCGAATTCATCGCCATTGACGTTGACGGCCGTGACGAACGGAACGAGGGAGGCGCGAATCTGGCGCGTCGGCGATTTCGTCGCCTCGAGTGTGTCCAGCAGCGACTTCGTTGCCGTCCTCAACGCCGTCATGCGGGCGCCGGCCATCGAGCCGGTATTGTCCAGCACCAGCACGACTTCGAGCTGGTTGTTCGATTCGACCGCCGAGGCATCGACAGCGACGTGTCTGTTTTGGCCGAACAGGAAACCGAAGTTCAAATTGACGTCGGCCGACGCAACCGCCTTGGTCTTGATGAAGTTGACGCCCCTATCGACGGTCAGCTTCGCCTGCGCGTTGGCGAGTTCGCCATGCCCGGCGATGTTGGCCTGAAAATAGCGATCGAAGGCGTCGGTGCGCGTAATGTCGAGGTCGCCGAGATGCGACGAGGCAAGATTGGCGGCGTCGAGCGCGTTCTGCAGGTTGCTCTTGGCCCGCATGACGGTGGACACATCGACCGCGAAGGCCACGGCCGACAGAATGGCCGGCAGCCCGAGCCCCATCAGCAGCGCGAAGTTCCCGCTCTTCGAGCGCCAGAATCTGTTGAGAAGCATCCTTACCCCCGAAAATGCTTACCCGCTTCATCTGCGCGGATAGCCCGGGCTTTTGCGCCTTCCATGATGAATCGACCATTGACGGCGAGGGTTCAACCTGCACAACCTGACATTGTGGTTAAGGGCCGGTTGCCGGAAATCACCAGGCCATTCCGGCGCTGCCGCCTGATTTTCCGGCGCCCTGCGACATCGGAAACGCCGCCTGCCCTTGCCTTATCAGTGGATTGCTGTATAGACGCCGCCAATCTGCCGGTCCCAGCTGGGGGCTGAACGGAGGGCCGGAGGTTTTATCAAAGCCTTCGTGTGAAGCCAGAAGTGCTTCCGCCTCCCGTGTCTCCGCTCTCGACCGTCTCGTCATGCTCCTTTCTTCCCCGCCCCTTTAACCGGGACCAGCGGGCCAGAGAAGTTGCAGAGGCTTTTGCCGCCGGGAACCGGGAGAGAAACGAAGAAAGGCACGAAGACATAATGGCTCTTTACGAACATGTGTTTCTTGCCCGGCAGGACCTCTCGCAGCAGCAGGTCGATGCGCTTGTCGAACAGTACAAGGGTGTCATCTCCGCGAATGGCGGGTCCGTCGGCCGGGTCGAGAACTGGGGACTGAAGTCCCTCACCTACCGGGTCAACAAGAACCGGAAGGCCTACTACACGCTCATGGACCTCAACTGCCCGCCGGCAGCGCTCAACGAAATGGAGCGCCAGATGGGTCTGTCCGAGGACGTCCTGCGCTTCCTGACCATCAAGGTCGAGGCGCATGAGGAAGGTCCGTCGGCCATGATGCAGAAGCGCGAAGAGCGCTCCGAGCGCGGCAGCTTCGGCGACCGCGACCGTGGCGATCGTGGTCCGCGTTCGTTCGGCGACCGTGATCGCGGCGACCGTGGCGATCGTCCGCCGCGTTCGTTTGGCGACGCCGGTGGCGATCGTGGTCCGCGCCGTCCGCGCGAAGGCTTTGAAGGGGGTGCAGAATAATGGTCGACATCAACCAGATCCCGACCCGGCGCCCGTTCCACCGTCGCCGCAAGACCTGCCCGTTCTCCGGCGCCAACGCGCCCAAGATCGACTACAAGGACGTGCGTCTGCTGCAGCGCTACATTTCCGAGCGCGGCAAGATCGTGCCGTCGCGCATCACCGCCGTCAGCCAGAAGAAGCAGCGTGAACTCGCCAAGGCGATCAAGCGCGCCCGCTTCCTCGGCCTGCTGCCCTACGTGGTCCGCTAATTCTCCCGAACGGGCGGTTCGCCGCCCGTTCCTCTCACCGGCCATGACGGGCATGACCGGTTCAGCCATCAAATCCCGAGTTGAGGTCAAGGCCTCTAACTGCCGCGACAGGCAGGACAGCGACACCGGCGCTCAAGGCGCTCAAGCTTCCTGACCTGTTCCAGAGAATTCGGCGCCCGCCTTCATGGACGGTGCCCAACCAAAAGGAACAAAACCATGGAAGTCATTCTTCTCGAACGCGTTTCCCGCCTCGGCCAAATGGGCGATACCGTCAAGGTCAAGGACGGCTTCGCCCGTAATTTCCTGCTGCCGCAGGGCAAGGCGCTGCGCGCCAACGAAGCCAACAAGAAGAAGTTCGAAGGCCAGCGCGCCCAGCTCGAAGCCCGCAACCTCGAGCGCAAGTCGGAAGCCAGCCAGGTAGCCGAAAAGCTCGACGGCACGAGCTTCATCGCCGTTCGCTCCGCCGGTGAAACCGGCCAGCTCTACGGCTCGGTGTCGACCCGCGACATCGCCGAACTGCTGACGGCGGAAGGTTTTTCGGTCAACCGCAACCAGATCCTGCTCAACCAGCCGATCAAGACCATCGGTCTCACCAATGTGGCGATCGCGCTGCATCCGGAAGTCGAAGTCACCGTCACGCTCAACATCGCCCGCACGGCCGACGAAGCCGAGCGCCAGGCCAAGGGCGAGACGCTCACCACCGCCGAGGCCATCTATGGCGACGACATCAACGACAATGCGCGTCCGGAAAACTTCTTCGATCCGAATGCCGAATTCGACGGCGGCGAAGACAACGCCTGATCGCGTTAGACAAGCGAGGGAGCAGCGCTCCGATCACTTTGTCGTAATCCCACCCTTGTGGACCAATGCCCGGGCCTCTCGCCCGGGCATTTTTATGCCAAAAGGAACTTTTCGAACCCCTATATATTGTTGCAGAATTAAGGCAGCCAGTCTGACCGTGAGGGGACATTTGGTTATGAACATTCTGCTGAAGCGCGTTCTCGACCGCCTGGTGCGCACGGGCAATCTCAAGGTAACCGGGCCAAAAGGCTCGACATTCATCTTCGGCGACGGCAGCGGCGAGCCGGTGCACATGCACATCAAGACCCGGCATGCCGAACGTGCCATCACCTTCGATCCGATGCTGGCGGTGCCTGAATCCTACATGGACGGCGAACTCGATATTCTCGAAGGCGGCGTGCTCGGACTGATGCGCATCGCCTTCCAGAACATGGGCAGCGGCGGCATCGACGCGACCTGGTCGAAAGCCATCGAGGGCTTGCGCCACGCCTTCCGCCGCCTGCAGCAGATCAACACCGCCTCGCGTTCGCGCCGCAACGTGCAGCGCCACTACGATCTGTCGGGCGATCTCTACCGGCTCTTCCTCGACGAGGACATGCAGTATTCCTGCGCCTATTTCGAACAGCCTGACATGACGCTGGACGAGGCGCAGGCCGCCAAGAAGCGCCATATCGCCGCCAAGCTCAGGCTGAAGGCCGGCCAGACGGTGCTCGACATCGGTTCCGGCTGGGGCGGGCTCGGACTCTATCTGGCCAAGGCGTTCGACGTCGACGTGCAGGGCGTGACGCTGTCGACGGAACAGCATGGCGTGGCCACCGACCGGGCGCATGCGCAAGGCCTGGAAAACCACGTCCATTTCGAGCTCAAGGATTATCGCGAACTCAACGAACGCTTCGACCGCATCGTTTCGGTCGGCATGTTCGAACATGTCGGCGTCAACCATTTCCGTACATTCTTCGACAAGGCGGCGACGTTGCTGAAGCCCGATGGCGTCATGCTGCTGCACACGATCGGCCGCTCCGGCGTGCCGTGGGCGACCAGCGCGTTCATCCGCAAGTACATTTTCCCGGGCGGCTACATTCCGGCCATGTCGGAGGTGCTGCCGGCGATCGAGAAGTCCGGCCTGGTGGTCACCGACGTCGAGATCCTGCGGCTCCACTATGCCGACACGCTGAAGCACTGGGGCCAGCGCTTCGCCGCCAACCGCGACAAGGCCAAGGCCATCTACGACGAACGCTTCTGCCGCATGTGGGAATTCTATCTGGCCGCTTCGGAAGCCGCCTTCCGCTGGCAGGACCTGGTCATCTTCCAGTTCCAGATCGCCAAGAAGAACGACACGCTGCCGATGACCCGCGACTATATGGCCAAATGCGAAAAGGCCTTGGAAATGCGCGACTTGGGCCGCCGCGAAGCGGCTCCCGTCGACAAGCCCGTCAAGCCCGCCCGGCGCCGCAAGGTGGCGGAGTAGGCACGCCCTTCGCCATTGGCGCTTGCCATTCCCGGCCCCTGCCCCGAAAAAGGCCTCGTGATCGTCGCGAGGCCTTTTTCATGACCTATCTCCTCTACATCGCCGCGGCGCTCGCCGAGATCGGCGGCTGTTTTTCGGTATGGGCCTGGTGGCGGCTGGAAAGATCGCCGTTGTGGTTGGCGCCGGGCTTCGCTTCGCTGCTTTTGTTCGCCTGGCTGCTGGCGCTGGTCGACACCAATGCCGCGGGCCGCGCCTATGCCGCTTATGGCGGCATCTACATCGTCGCCTCGCTGGCCTGGCTGTGGCTGGTGGAAGGCGTGCGGCCCGACCGCTGGGATCTTGCTGGTGCCGCGCTCTGCATAGCCGGCGCCTCGGTCATCCTGCTCGCACCGCGGGGAGCTTAGCGTGGAACTGCCCGCCCCTCTTCGCCAAGCCGTCGATCGCATCCTGGAAAAAATCCCGCTGCCGGAGCTGAAGCAAGCGGCGAAAACGCTGTCGGACCGCTACCGCGCCGAACTGCGCGACGGCCGCCTGCACATGGCTCAGGACATGGCGGTCAAGGCCTATCTGGCGACGCGGCTGCCGGCAACCTATGCCGCGGTCCGCGCCAGCCTCGACACGCTGAACGCGGCCCGGCCGGATTTCGCGCCGCAAACCCTGCTCGATGTCGGCGCCGGTCCTGGTACGGTGCTTTGGGCCACCAACGATCTCTGGCCCGATCTCGAACAGGCTGTGCTGCTGGAAGCAAGTGCCGCGGTGCGCAAGGTCGGCGAGACGCTTGCAGCCGATGCCATCACAACCCGAACTGTCTGGAGGGCCGGCGACGTCACAACAGACCTAGCCGACCTTCGGCCGGCGGACCTCGTCACCTGCGCCTATGTGCTGGACGAGATCGTGCCGGCATCGCTGCCCAAGATGGTCGACCGGCTGTGGCAGCTGACGACAGACACGCTTCTGATCGTCGAGCCGGGCACGCCGGCGGGCTGGCAGCGCATTCTGGCGGTGCGCGCGCAGCTGATCGCTGCCGGGGCTCATCTGCTGGCGCCTTGTCCGCACGAGGCGCCCTGCCCGCTCACCGCGCCCGACTGGTGTCACTTTTCCCGGCGCGTCGCCCGCTCGCGCCTGCACCGGCTGGCCAAGGACGCCGATGTGCCGTGGGAAGACGAGAAATTCATCTTTGTCGCCGCCTCGCGCCAGCCGGCCGCCTCGCACGCCGCTCGGGTCATCGCACCGCCGAAATCCGGCTCGGGCAAGGTTCTGCTCAAGCTTTGCCGGGAAGACGGCACGGCGACGGAGCAACTGTTCACCAAGCGTGACGGCGCGGAGTTCAAGCTGGCCCGGCGGCTGGACTGGGGCGACAGGCTGGCGTCCGAATAGAGCGGCAAGGACGCTCAGACAGCGCCGCCCAAGAAAAATTTCGCAGCCATGTCGAATCCAGGCTGGGCCGTTCGACCATTGGCGTTCTCGGCCCCTCCGAGACGCCAACAGGAGAAAGACAATGAATTATATCGCAGGATTTGTCGCCGCCGTGCCCGCCGCCAGCAAGGAAGCCTATCGCAGGCATGTCGCCGAGGCGGCATCGGTGCTGAAGGAATTCGGCCCGACCCGGATGGTTGAAGCCTGGGGTGACGACGTGCCCGGCGGCAAGACCACAGACTTCAAGCGCGCCGTGAAGGCGACGCCCGACGAGGTCGTCGTCTTTTCGTGGCACGAATATCCCGACAAGGCAGCGGCGGACGCGGCCTACCGCACGATGATCAGCGATCCGCGTGTGGCGAAGATCGTCGCGACCATGCCCTTCGACGGCCAGCGCATGATGATAGGCGGCTTCGCATCGATCATTGACGAGGGCGCTTCCGGCAAGCCCGGGTATATTGATGGCTCGCTGGTGCCGGTTCCCCTCGCCAACAAGGCCGCCTACCTTGCCGTGGCGTCAAAGCACGCCGCCGTGATCCGGGAACTCGGCGCCACCCGCATCGTCGAAGCCTGGGGCGACGACATCTCCGATGGCGTGGTGACCGACTACAGGACAGCGGTGAAAGCGGAGGACGGGGAAGCCGTCGTCTATTCCTGGGTTGAATGGCCGTCGAAACAGGTTCGTGACGAAGGCTGGAAGAAGGTGATTGCCGACCCGCGCATGTATGCCTCCATCACACCCTACGACAATGGTCGAAGGGTCCATGGCGGCTTCGCGCCGATCCTCGACGCCTGACTTCGCAAATCAAGACTTAGGGAACCATCCATGCGCTACGCCTGTCTCATCTACTACCATCCTCAGACACTGTTCGGCGGAAGTCCGCAGGCCAATGCGGCGCTTGCAGAATGCGCCGGATATGACGAGGTGCTCAAGGCAAGTGGCCATTTCGTCACCGCCGAAGCCCTGGTGCTGCCGGAAGAAGCGATGACCCTACAGGTCCGCGACGGCAAGATGTCGGCGGTCGACGGCCCGTTCATGGAGACCAAGGAAGTCCTGGGCGGGATCATCGTCATCGAGGCCCGCGACCTCAACGAGGCCGTCCGGGTGGCAAGCGGACATCCATTGGCCACGATCGGCCACATCGAAGTCCGTCCGGTCGTCGACTTCAGCCGGCCCCGGCCGGTGCTGTGAGCGCCGCCGGCACGCCTGCCTGCCTGGAGACGGTGTATCGCACCGAGGGGCGGCGCGTGCTGGCGACCTTGATCCGCCTGCTCGGCGGGTTCGACGCGGCGGAGGAGGCCTTGCATGAGGCCTTCGCCGCCGCCGCCGAGCGCTGGCCGCGCGACGGCCTGCCGGCCAATCCCTATTCGTGGCTGGTTTCGGCCGGCCGCTTCAGGACCATCGATCGCTGGCGCCGGGAAGCGCGGCTGGCCGGCGCTTTGCCGGAACTATTGGCTTTGAGCGAACAGACAGCGGAACCGATCGCGCCTGAAGACATAGCGGACGACGAGTTGCGGCTCATCTTCGTCTGCTGCCATCCGGCGCTGGCGCCGGACGCACGCATTGCCTTGACGCTGCGCGAGGTGGCCGGCTTGACCACCGAAGAGATCGCCCGCGCCTATCTGACGCCGGCGCCGACCATCGCCCAGCGCATCGTCCGGGCCAAGGCAAGGATCCGCGACGAGGCCATTCCCTACGAGGTGCCCGACCGCAGCGCATTGCCGGCACGCCTCGAGAGTGCGCTGCAGGTGATCTACCTGATCTTCAACGAGGGTTACGCGGCAACGCAGGGACCAAGCCTGATGCGGGCCGGTCTGTGCGCCGAGGCGATCCGCCTCGGCCGACTGGTGGTGGATTTGCTCGACCAGTCCGAAGCACATGGGCTGCTGGCGTTGATGTTGCTGCACGAGGCAAGGCGCGCGACGCGGGTCGATGCGAATGGCGACCTCGTCCTGCTTGAAGATCAGGACCGGTCGCTGTGGGACGGCGGGCTGATCAGCGAAGCCAACGGCTTCATTGGGCGGGCGCTCGCTTCGCGGCAGGCTGGACCCTACATCCTCCAGGCGGCCATAGCCTCAATCCACGCGGAAGCGGCGAGTACGGCGGACACCGACTGGAGCCAGATCGTTGCACTTTATGATGTGCTGGGGCGCGTCGCCCCTTCCCCGGTGGTGACGCTGAACCGTGCCGCCGCCCTTGGCATGCGCGACGGGCCGCGAGCCGGTCTGGTGGCGATCGAAGACGTGATGGCACAAGGCAGCCTCGACGGCTACCATCTGGCACATGCGGCGCGGGCCGATATGCAGCGGCGGCTTGGCCTGACCGAGGCAGCAAGGGCCTCCTATCTGCGGGCTCTCGAACTCGCCCGCCAGCCGGCCGAACGGCGATTTATCATCTTACGGCTCGGGCAGGTCTAGTGCGGCGATTCTGGTCGGACGAGCCTTGGAATTTTCTTGTTTTGTTCTTTCCGCGCCGGTATCGTTGACGCTCGATTCGTCAATCGAATTTCGTACCCTGCGAGCACACATTTTTTTCGACGCTGTGAATCGTGTGCACAAGCAGGATAAGTCAAAGTTTGTTTAGGCCTCATCAATCGCCTCTGCTAGCGACTGATCGGGTTTGAAATCGGGGATATCATGGCAGAGGCAGCGCGGAAATTCGGCGTGGCGGAGCAACCGCTCTATCGCGAGGCACCGAACAATATCGAGGCCGAGCAGGCGCTGCTCGGCGCGATCCTCGTCAACAACGATGCCTTCTACCGCGTCTCCGACTTCCTGAAGCCGAGCCATTTCTACGAACCCCTGCATCGCAGGATTTTCGAGATCGCCGCCGAGCTCATCCGCATGGGCAAGGTGGCGACGCCGATCACCTTGAAGACCTTCCTGCCGGCCGACGAGAAAGTCGGCGACATGACGGTGGCGCAGTATATCGTGCGGCTGGCGGTCGAAGCCGTCACCGTCGTCAACGCCACCGACTATGGCCGCGCCATCTATGATCTGGCGACACGTCGCGCGCTGATCACCGTCGGCGAGGACATGGTCAACATTGCCTATGACGCGCCGGTCGACATGTCGCCTTCCGAGCAGATCGAGGACGCCGAACGCCGCCTGTTCGAACTGGCCGAAACCGGCCGCTACGATGGCGGCTTCGAGAGCTTCACCGACGCGGTCAAGACGGCCGTGGACATGGCCAACGCGGCCTATATGCGCGACGGCCATCTGTCGGGTCTTGCCACCGGCATGCGCGATCTCGACCGCCGTATGGGCGGCCTGCAATCGTCCGATCTGATCGTGCTTGCCGGACGTCCGGGCATGGGCAAGACGTCGCTCGCCACCAACATCGCCTTCAACATCGCCGAGGCCTATGTGCCGGCGCAACAGGCGGACGGATCGTTCAAGGCGGCCAATGGCGGCGTGGTCGGCTTCTTCTCGCTCGAAATGTCGTCCGAGCAGCTGGCGACCCGCATCATTTCCGAGCAGACGGAAATCTCGTCGTCGAAGATCCGCCGCGGCGAAATCAGCGAAATGGACTTCGAAAAGCTGGTCGCCTGTTCGCAGACCATGCAGAAGATACCGCTTTTCATCGACCAGACCGGCGGTATTTCCATTGCGCAGCTGTCCGCCCGTGCGCGTCGCCTGAAGCGCCAGCGCGGCCTCGACCTGATCGTCATCGACTATATCCAGCTGATGCAGGGTTCATCCGCCAGGGCCTCGCAGAACCGCGTGCAGGAAATCACCGAGATCACCACGGGCCTGAAGGCGCTGGCCAAGGAACTGGCCGTGCCGATCATCGCGCTGTCGCAGCTGTCGCGTCAGGTCGAAAGCCGCGAAGACAAACGCCCGCAGCTCTCCGACTTGCGTGAATCCGGCTCGATCGAGCAGGACGCCGACGTCGTGATGTTCGTCTACCGCGAGGAGTATTACCTCAAGAACCGCGAGCCGAAGCTCGGCACCGAGGAATACGTCAAGTGGGAAAACGAGATGAACGAGATGCGCGGCAAGGCCGAGGTCATCGTCGCCAAGCAGCGCCACGGCCCGACGGGCTCGGTGACGCTCGCCTTCCACGGCGAATTCACCCGCTTCTCCGACCTGGCGGAAGAGCATCATATCGCGGAGAGGTTTGAGTGACCTTTTGAGACAGGCCTCGACCCTTCCAGCACCCTTGTGCGCGTATCTGACAGCAGGCCACGCCTGATGGCCAAATCGCGCGTCCAGTTCATCTGCCAGAATTGCGGGTCGGTGCATCAGCGCTGGGCCGGCAAATGCGATGCCTGCGGCGAGTGGAACACGCTGGTCGAGGAAGGAACCTCCGGCGGCATCGGCTCGGGGCCGGCCAATACGCGCAATGCCCGCAAGGGCCGCGCGGTGGTGCTGACCACGCTTTCCGGCGACATCGAGGACGCGCCGCGCATCATATCGGGCATCGGCGAGCTCGACCGCGCCACCGGCGGCGGGTTTGTACGTGGCTCGGCTCTTCTGGTCGGCGGTGATCCCGGTATCGGCAAGTCGACGCTGCTCACCCAGGCTGCCGCCGCGCTGGCGTCGCGAGGCCACCGCATCGTCTATGTCTCGGGCGAGGAAGCCGTCGCCCAGATCAGGCTGAGGGCGCAGCGGCTCGGCGTCGCCGACACGCCGGTGGAACTGGCGGCCGAGACCAATGTCGAGGACATCCTCGCCACGATCGCCGACGGCAAGCGGCCGGACCTGGTCATTCTCGATTCCATCCAGACGCTGTGGACCGACCTTGCCGATTCGGCGCCGGGCACCGTCACCCAGGTGCGCGCCTCCGCCCAGGCGATGATCCGCTATGCGAAATCCACGGGTGCAGCGATCGTGCTGGTCGGCCATGTCACCAAGGAAGGCCAGATCGCCGGCCCGCGCGTGGTCGAGCACATGGTCGACGGCGTGCTCTATTTCGAGGGCGAAGGCGGCCATCATTACCGCATCCTGCGCACGGTGAAGAACCGCTTCGGGCCGACCGACGAGATCGGCGTCTTCGAAATGTCGGACAAGGGTTTGCGCGAAGTCTCCAACCCCTCGGAACTGTTCCTCGGCGAGCGGCATGCGAAATCGCCGGGCGCCGCCGTTTTCGCCGGCATGGAAGGCACAAGGCCGGTTCTGGTCGAGATCCAGGCGCTGGTGGCGCAATCCTCGCTCGGCACGCCGCGCCGGGCAGTGGTCGGCTGGGACGGTGCGCGACTGTCGATGGTGCTGGCGGTGCTGGAGGCGCATTGTGGCGTTCGCTTCGGCCAGCACGACGTCTATCTCAACGTCGCCGGCGGCTACCGCATCAGCGAGCCGGCGGCCGATCTCGCGGTCGCCGCCGCACTGGTTTCCTCGCTCACCGGTCTTGCCCTTCCCGCCGATTGCGTCTATTTCGGCGAAATCAGCCTGTCGGGTGCCGTGAGGCCGGTTGCGCATGCGCAGCAACGCCTCAAGGAAGCCGAAAAGCTGGGTTTTGGTAGCGCGGTTCTGCCCTTGGGCAGCGAGGAACTTGCTGGGGGGATCGGGGCCGGCGCTTTCCAGCCTACCGAGCTTGCCGACCTCGTGGCACGAATAGCCGGCTCACGCCGAAGCCGCGTGGACGAAGAAGAGTGACACGGCTCGCCGAGCCGTGAACAAGAGATCGGAGTGGGGCGAAAGACATGCCGATTACGCTGCTTGACGGAATCCTGGTCGGCTTCACCCTGGTCTCGGCGATGCTCGCCATGGTTCGCGGCTTCTCGCGCGAGGTCCTGTCGGTTGTCTCGTGGGCGGCGGCGGCGGCGGCGGCTTTCTTCTTCTACAAGCCGGTCCTGCCCTATCTGAAGCCGTATATCGAGAATGAGAAGATCGCCATGGCGGCCTCCGCCGGCGTTGTCTTCATCATCGCGCTGATCGTCGTCTCGGTCATCACCATGAAGCTCGCCGACTGGATCATCGATTCGCGGATAGGCGCACTCGACCGCACGCTCGGCTTTCTCTATGGCGCCGCGCGCGGCATCCTGGTCGTCGCAGTGGCGCTGCTGTTCTTCAACTGGCTGGCCGGCGCCAAGGCCCCGGCCTGGGTGACCGACGCCAAATCACGGCCATTGCTGGAATCGATCGGCGCCAAGATCGAGAACCTGCTGCCCGCCGACACAGAAAACGCAATCCTCAAGAAGCTCAGCCCGAAAGCGGGTGGCGAGACTCCGGCCGCCCCGGATGCGCCAGCGGCGGATGTGCCGGCAACAGGTGACGATGCAAATGCGCCGGCCCCGGACGACAATGACGCTGGCCCTGCGGACAACACAGCCAAACCAGCCCCCGCAGCACCAGCAGCCCCGGCAGCCCCGGCAGCCCCGGCAAACTGACGCCCGGAACGGGCGCCTGAGCGGATGATGGTGTAAACGACTGCACGGCGCGCGTTGCTTTCGACGCGAACCCGCATTATATGGCGATTTTAGCGGAGCTTAAGATGGCAGACGCAGACGACGTGCTTTCCGCCGAGGCCGACGACCATTTCCACGACGAATGCGGTGTGTTCGGCATTTTCGGCCGGCAGGACGCAGCGGCAATCGTAACGCTAGGTCTGCATGCGCTGCAGCATCGCGGCCAGGAAGCGGCGGGCATCGTTTCCTATGACGGCAGCCAGTTCCATGTCGAACGCCACGTCGGCCTGATCGGCGACACTTTCACCAAGCAGCGCGTCATCGACAGCCTGCAAGGCAACCGCGCCATCGGCCATACGCGCTACGCCACGACAGGCGGCGCCGGCATGCGCAACATCCAGCCCTTCTTCGCCGAGCTCGCCGATGGTGGCTTCGCCGTCGCCCACAATGGCAATTTGACCAACGCCATGACGGTGCAGCGCGCGCTGCAGAAGCAGGGCGCGATCTTCTCCTCGACCTCCGACACCGAGACGCTCCTGCATCTGGTCGCGACCAGCAAGGAACGCGACCTCAACTCACGCTTCATCGACGCGGTGCGGCAGGTCGAAGGCGCCTTCTCGCTGGTGGCGATGACGGCCAAGAAGATGATCGGCTGCCGCGATCCGCTCGGCATCCGCCCGCTGGTGCTGGGCGACCTCGACGGCGCCTGGATCCTCGCCTCCGAGACCTGCGCTCTCGACATCATCGGCGCGCGTTTCGTGCGCGACCTGAAACCCGGCGAGATGGTCGTCGTCACCTCCAAGGGCATCGAAAGCCTGTTCCCGTTCGAGCCGCAGAAGACCCGCTTCTGCATCTTCGAATATGTCTATTTCGCCCGGCCGGATTCCTCGGTCGAAGGCCGCAACGTCTACGAGGTGCGCAAGCGCATCGGCGCCGAACTGGCGCAGGAAAACCCGGTCGAAGCCGACATCGTCGTGCCGGTGCCGGATTCTGGCACGCCCGCGGCGATAGGCTTCAGCCAGGCGGCCGGCATTCCCTTCGAACTCGGCATCATCCGCAACCACTATGTCGGCCGTACCTTCATCCAGCCCGGCGATTCGATCCGCCACATGGGCGTCAAGCTGAAGCACAACGCCAACCGCCGCATGATCGAGGGCAAGCGCGTGGTGCTGGTCGACGATTCGATCGTGCGCGGCACCACCAGCCAGAAGATCGTGCAGATGGTGCGCGATGCCGGCGCCAAGGAAGTGCATATGCGCATCGCCTCGCCGCCGACCAGCGCGTCGTGCTTCTACGGCGTCGACACGCCGGAGAAGTCGAAGCTCCTGGCGTCGCGCATGTCGGTGGAAGAGATGGCCGAATTCATCCGCGTCGATTCGCTCGGCTTCCTCTCCATCAATGGCCTCTACCGCGCCGTCGGCGAGGCCAGCCGCAACGATGAGCAACCGCAGTTCTGCGACGCCTGCTTCACCGGCCAGTATCCCACCCGCCTGCTCGACTTCGAAGGCCACGACAATGTGCGCACGCTGTCGCTGCTGGCGAACAGTGGGGCGTAGGCCAGACCTTACGGAAATTCTCGCATGACCCTCGACCTTACCGGCCGCGTCGCGGTCGTCACCGGCGCCTCGCGCGGCATTGGCTATTTCATCGCCAAGGAATTGGCCGCCGCCGGTGCCCATGTCATCGCCGTTGCGCGCACGGTCGGCGGGCTGGAGGAACTCGACGACCAGATCAAGGCGGCAGGCGGCCAGGCGACGCTGGTGCCACTCGATCTCGCCGACATGGCCGGCATCGACCGGCTGGGCGGCGCAATCCATGAGCGCTGGGGTAAGCTCGACATCCTCGTCGCCAATGCCGGTGTGCTGGGCGTCATCTCGCCGATCGGCCATGTCGAGGCAAAAACCTTCGAGAAGGTGATGACCATTAATGTCACCTCGACCTGGCGGCTGATCCGCTCTGTCGACCCGCTGCTCAGGCTTTCCGATGCCGGCCGGGCCATTTTGCTCTCCTCCAACGCGGCGCACTCTGCACGGGCGTTCTGGGCGCCGTACGCCGCATCGAAGGCGGCGGTCGAGACCATGATGCGCTCCTGGGCACATGAGACGCAAAGCCTGCCGCTGCGCGTCAATGCCGCCGACCCGGGCGCCACGCGCACCGCCATGCGGGCCCAGGCCGTGCCCGGCGAGGATCCGGAGACGCTGCCGCACCCTTCCGAGATCGCCAAGCGCATCGTGCCTCTGGCCAGCCCGGAGCTGAAAGAGACCGGGCTGATCTTCCAGGCCAAGCACAACCGCTTCGTCGCCTACAGGCAGCCCGAATAAATTCAAAGCTTGGTTTTGACAGCCTTCCGGTACCGCCTCCAGCATTTGGGTGCCTCTGCCAGGGATTAAAACCGCCTCCGGCTACGTTCTTCGAACGTAGGACATTCGAAACCGGAGGATCGATATGCGCAGACTTCTTCTCGTCGCCGCCACCGCTTTTTTAGCCGCTCTCGGCGCGACATCAGGTGTGGCGGTCTCCCAAGATGCCAAGATGAGTTTCTTCGTCACCAGCGTCGGCTCCGGTAAGGGAGCCGATCTCGGCGGCCTGAAGGGCGCCGACGCGCATTGCGCTTCGCTCGCAGAAGCGGCCGGCGTCACCGGCAAGAGCTGGCATGCCTATCTGTCGACCAGCGATACCGATGCCCGCGATCGCATCGGCAAGGGTCCGTGGTTCAACGCCAAGGGCGTCAAGATCGCCGATGATGTCGCCTCGTTGCACAGCGACGCCAACGGCATTACCAAGCAGACGGCGCTCAACGAAAAAGGCGAAGTGGTGAATGGCCGCGGCGACACGCCGAACCGGCATGACATGCTGACCGGGTCGAAGCCCGACGGCACCAGGATCGCCGACCAGACCTGCGGCGACTGGACGATGAGCGGCGCCGAAGGGGCGGCGATGATGGGTCATCACGACCGCACCGGGCTCGACGATTCGGCGGCGGCAAAGTCATGGAATTCCTCCCATGCCTCACGCGGCGGCTGCAGCCAGGAAGCACTGAAGGGCACCGGTGGCGACGGGTTGTTTTACTGCTTTGCAACCAACTGAGCAGCGTAAGTCGCAAACCCCTTGCTCAGAGATCCGCGACATCATCACGCGGCTGTGATCTGAGGGGGAAAAGCCGCGCGGCGGTCATGCTTTCGTCATTTCCCCGGAGTTGTTAGGATCGTAGCGACTCCCACAACAGCGAGAGCCCAAACTGGGCAGAAGAAGGAAACTCCCATGGCTACGACCGCAGCATTGGTCTGGTATCTGGTCATCGCCGGCCCACAGGGCGGCATGGTGGTGCTGCCCAGCACCTTCGACAAGCGCGAACAATGCACCGCCGCCATCACCGAATATCAGAAGCAGCCGACCCCCGCCGGCTGGTCCGTACAGTGCGTGCCAAGTGCCTCGCCCTTTACCGACGAGGGCGATGCCGAACAGCCGTCTGCGCAGTAGGCATTGGTCGCAACAAGGCCCGCGGCAGCTGGCTGCGGGCCTTGTTATTTTCAGCGCCGTGCGCTCACCGTCAATTCCGGCTTCTGGCTGATGGTCTGGAACACGACGCAATAGCGCTCGGTCAGCTTCAGCAGTGAATCGATGCGCTCCTGCGGTTCATCCGTGTCGAGAGCGAAATTGAGCCGGATGGCACGAAAACCAACCGGCGCGTCCTTGGCGACACCGAGCGTGCCGCGAAAATCGAGATCGCCTTCGGCTTCCACCTTGGCGGCGCCGAGCTTGAACTCGAGCGCCGTCGCCACTGCCTTCAACGTCACCCCGGCACAGGCCACGAGTGCTTCGAGCAGCATGTCGCCGGAGCAGAGTTCGAGCCCCGAGCCCCCGGTTGCCGGATGCAGGCCGGCGATGGCGATCGCCCTGCCTGTCTCGACCTTGCAGGCCACCGACTGGTCGTCGATGGAGCCCTTCGCCCTCAGCGTGATCAGTGCCTGCGAGGCATCGTCGCGATAGGCCTGCTTGAGAGGTGCCTGCATGGCCTTGAGTGCGGTGGCGTCCATTTTTCTGCCTTCTTTCGTATTTCGCTTTCGAAGCCCGCTCAGTTTGCGATCCATTCCTGGCCGTTGGTTAGAGTCCAGTTCGCCACGCAAGCGAAAGCCCGAACGTCGCTTTTTGATTGTTCGACAATGGGTTTGTTGTTTGAGGTCGCATCGATCGTCTCGCGATAGACATAGCTATCCTCAAGCCCGATTGGCTCGGCCGGATCACCTAAAGCGAAAGCTGCCGTGGCGCCGCCGTTGAACTCAAACCGCGCAAATCCGTCCAGCTTTGCCACTTTTACGCTGCTGGGGTCGTGATGTGGCTTGATGTCATTTTTTCCGACAGTGATGGAGATTTCTATCGCTCCGTCGGGTTTCAGCTTAGCTGTCCAGGATTTCACCTTAAGGACGTACGCGTTCGCCAGACCGCAGGGATACTCCGAAGCTTGGCATACACAAGCCGTCAGCAGCGATAGCGATGCGCCGCCCATTGTCGCCGCAAATTGCATTTCGGCCTCCCAATTTGCCAACGATCTACTGCCAGCCTCTGACCCAATGCAAGCCCGCTGCTGGCGTAGCGCCGCTCAAGCTTTCACCCGTATAGCCTGCAACAAGGGGCCTGATTGGGGCAGGCGTCTCGTTCGTTCTCTTGGCACCCTCTGGTCCGCGCCTATGGCCGATGTCGCCATTCTCGAAACACGCGAAAGGGTTCTCGCCGGAATCCTGCCGACCGGTGCTGCCTATCTCTTGTTTTCGACGCAGGACGCCTCGATCAAGCTGCTGGTGACCGGAATGACGGTCTGGCAGATCATGTTCTTCCGCAGCATCACCATTCTTGGCGCTTGCGCGGCGATGGGCGGGCGACGGCTGTTTGCCGACACGGTGCGCTCGCCGATCGTGCGGCCCATGCTGGTGCGCAGCGCTTTCACGCTTGCCGCCTGGCTCTGTTATTACAATGCCGCGCGCAGCCTGCAACTCGCCGAACTGACCACCGTCTACTATGCAGCGCCGATCATCGTCACCGTGTTTTCGGTGTTCCTGCTCGGCGAAAAGGTGCCGATGCTGCGCTGGCTGGCGGTTTTGATCGGTTTTGCAGGCGTCTTCGTCGCTTGCGACCCGACCCATCTCGGACTGTCCGTGCCGGTGCTGCTGGTGCTGGCGGCCGCTCTTTTGTGGGCCATCGCCATCGTGCTCCTGCGCAAAACGGCGCTTGCCGAGCGCTCGATGATCCAGCTTCTCCTCAACAACTTCTATTTCCTGCTGTTTTCAACGGTGCCGGCGCTGTTGTGGTGGCATACGCCTGATCTGGCCCAGTTGCTGCTTCTCGCCAGCGTCGGCGCACTCGGCGGCCTGGCGCAATATCTCCTCTTCGAAGGCATGAAGCGTACCCCGGCATCGATCCTCGCGCCTCTCGAATACAGCTCGCTGCTGTGGGCGTTCGCGCTCGGCTTCGCGATCTGGGGCGACGTGCCGCGCCGTGAAGTGTTCCTCGGTGCCGCCCTGATCATCACCGCCGGGCTGCTGATCGTCGGGGGCGAGCACTTCCGCAAGCGGCTGTGATGTGGATGACACTCACTGCTGACCCTACGATGTCAGGACCGAACGGGGTAGGCTGCCGGCATGACTGACGTCGCTGCCGCCAAACCCGAAGCCACCGAACGCACGCTTGGCATCATATTGGTGTCGTCATCGGCGGCGGTGTTCGGCCTGACCGGTGTCTTGACCAAGTCGATCCATGCCGATCCGCTGACCATCACCTGCTGGCGCGGCTTTGTCGGCTCGATCCTGATCAGCCTCTATGTGCTGTGGCGCCGCCATCGCTCGGGCAACCGCGGCACGCTGCGACTTGGCTGGCGCGGCTGGCTGCTGGCGGTGGAAGGCGCGCTGGCCAGCATCGCCTTCATCTCGGCGTTCAAATTCACCTTCGTCGCCAATGTCGCGGTCATCTACGCGACGTCGCCCTTCATCGCCGCCTTGCTGGCCTGGGTGCTGGTGCGCGAACCCTTCCGCCTGCAGACGATGCTCGCGGCGGCCGTGTCGCTGTGCGGCGTAGGCATCATGGTCTGGTCGGGCTTCGGTACCGGCAATCTGTTCGGCGACGGACTGGCGCTGCTGATGACCGCCGGCAGCGCGCTCTACATGATCATGGTGCGCGCCTTCCGCGACACGCCCGTGGTATGGGCCGGCGCGGTTTCGGCCTTCCTGCTGTTCATACTCGGCTGGTTCATCACCGACCCCCTGGCGGTCTCGGCAAGGGATGCCGTTCTGCTCGTCACCTTCGGCGCATCCTTCGCTTTGTCGTCGATCCTGTGGACGGAAGGCGCGCGGCTTATCCCGGCGCCGGAATCCGGCCTGCTCGGCTCGGCGGAAGTGCCGTTCGCGATCCTGTTTGCCTTCCTTTTCCTCGCCGAGATACCGCCTGTCGCCAGCATGGTCGGCGGCGCCATTGTGCTCTGCGCGGTGTTCGCCCATGCCGGCCGCGACTGGCTGGCGGCCCGCTCTCAACCGGCAGCGTCAAATATTTCTTAAAAAAGTGGCACAGTCACGGAACCATCATCCGCCTCGGACATTATTGGTGCGACGGGCCACCCCCCGAGTCCCCCCAAACCCCTCGGCCCGTCCTACTCCCAAGCCGACCGCAAGGTCGGCTTTTTCTTTGCCAACAGACCCGACCGCAAGGTCGGCTTTTTCCTGCGCTGGAGCCAAATCAGCCCGGCGGCTGGGACAGGGCCAGGTTGCCGCTGAGCAGCGCCGCCAGATCGCCCGCGCAAGCATCGGCACCGGCACGCAGCCGGATCGCGAACTCGGCCATCGGAATCGACGGCAGGCCAAGCTCGCGCGGCGCTTCGACAATGCCGGAATGGGCAAAGCGCGGGGTCCGCAAGGTCATCGCGACGCCGGCATTCACCGCCGTGCGCAGACCGGCCAGGCTGGCGCTGCCGGCGGCGATGCGGTAGCGGCGGCCGGCGGCATCGAGCGCCGCGAGGGCGGCCTCGCGAAACCCGCAATAGGGATCGAGCAGCGCCAGCGGCAATTCCTCCTGCCGCGAGGCCAGCCCTTTCCCAGAACACAGCCACATCATCGGCTCGCGCAGGACGCCGACCTCGTCCGCCGCCGCCGTCTGGCGCATGACGATCGCCAGATCGAGACTGCCGGCCTGCAACGCCTGCGCCAGTTCGGCGGAGCGGCCAACCCGCAGTTCGATCCTGACGCGCGGATGGCTGGAGGCGAAGGCGCGCAAAAGGTCCGGCAGGCCACTGTCGGCGAAATCCTGCGTCGTGCCGATGGCGACACGTCCGGCAGCCCGCGCCCCCTTCAGCGCCAGCCACGCCTCACGGTGCGCGGCAAGGATGCGCCTGGCGTGGCCGACGAGGTCTTCCCCGGCCGACGTCAGGCCGCGTCCCCTGCCCTGCGGCGCCAGCAGTGGCTCGCCGACGATCTCCTCGAGCCGCTGCATCTGGGCGGTCACCGCCGAAGGCGAACGGCCAACGCCGATGGCCGCCTGCGCCAGCGAACCGCTGTCGACGAAAGCGAGGAAGGTTTTGAGCAGATCCGGATCGAGCGTTTCCATAGTTCGATATTATCGAATCTTTAGTTGAAAACAATTCGATTTTTTTGATTCAATTGAGGTGACATGGTCTCTGCAACGGCGATCAGCCGCCGCTAGAACCAAGGAGACGAAAAATGCCCATCATCAATATCAGCGTCACCGGCAAGCCAGACGCCGCATTGTCCGCCAGCATCGCCAGGGAAATAGCGGAGATCACCGCCACGCGATTGCGCAAGGATCCGACGATCACCGCCGTCGCCGTATCCTATATCGATCCGCAGCACTGGTTCGCGGGCGGCAAGTCGCTGGCCGAACACGGCACCAACACGTTCTGGCTGGATATCAAGGTGGTCGACGGCACCAACACGAAGCTCGAGCTGGAAGCCTATCTCAAGGCTCTCTTCGATGCCTTCGGCCGCCTGCTGGGCGGGGTGCACGAGGAGAGCTATGCCTTCGTGCATGAGGTGCCGGCAGCCGCCTATGGCTATGGCGGCAAAACGCAGGAGTTCCGCTTCATCAGCGGGCGGTTGAAGGCGGCGTAAGGGTCGTTCCTGCTCCCTTCGCAGGGAGAAGGAACACCCGTCTCTTCCCACATTGACCTAGCGCCCACTTCCGCTACCCTCTGCGCCGAGGCGGCCGCGGAAGAGCCGCGATGACAAAAATCGTTGGGAGAGAAGCGGCATGATCCTGACACTGGCGCTGCTTGCGGGTCTTGCCCTGGCCTGGCTGCTCATCGGCGTGGTGGAAAAATTCCGCCTCGGCCTGCGTTTCAGCCAGGCGATGCTCTACGTGCCGTTCAAGCTCGCCTACCGGATCGACGACAGCCGCATCAGGATCGCGCGCAAGGCGCAGGCTCCTGTCATCTACGTCATCTCGCACCAGTCGCGTTTCGAACCGGCGCTGATGCTGTCGCTTCTGCCGGATAACACGCTGCACATTCTCGACGAGATTTCGGCGCGCTCGCCGTGGCTGGAACCCTGGCGTGAGCTCGGCCGCACGATCGCCTTCAATGCCGAACATCTTTTCGTCAGCCGCCGGCTGGTGCGTGTGCTGAAGGGCAAGGGCCGGCTCGCCGTCTATCTGCCGGATGCGGTCGAGCCCGACGTCAAGACATTTCGACTGTTTCGCGCCGTCACCCGCATTGCCATGCAGGCCGACGCCCGCATCGTGCCCATCTTTGTGGCCGGTGCCCGCAGCCTGCCTGTTTCCCTGACGCCGGCGGCCAAGGCCCCGCGGCACTGGTTTCCGCAGCTCTCGATGAGCGTGATGGAGCCGATGACCATCGCCGAACTGGTGGCACGCAATCCCGACCAGGCCTCGAACACCAATGCGCTGTTCGACCGCGTCGCCGAGGCACGGCTTTTTGGCACCGATCTCGATCGCGGCCTGTTCCTGGCCATGCGCGATGCGGCAGCCAGGGTCGGCGCCGCGCACCCGATCGTCGAGGACGTGATCTCGGGCGCGCTGAGCTACCGCAAGACGTTCATCGGCGCCCGCGTGCTGGGCAAGCGCTTCGAGGCGGTGACGGCGCCGGGCGAGGCGGTGGGGATAATGCTGCCAAACGCCAATGGCGTCGTGCTGTCATTCGTGGGTCTTCTCTCGGCGGGCCGGGTGGCGGCGATGATCAACTACACGGCCGGGCCGGCGAGCGTCACGGCGGCGGTGCGCACGGCCGTCATCCGCACCGTCGTCTCCTCCCGCGCCTTTGTCGAGAAAGCCGATCTCGGCGATATCGTCGCCGCGGTCGAAAAGGGCGGCGCCAGGCTGCTCTGGCTGGAGGATGTGCGAGCAGGCGTCACCGCGCTAGACAAGCTTGCCGCAGCCTTGCTGTGGCGCTTGCCGCTGCAGCGGCAGGACGCGGCCAAGCCGGGCGTGATCCTGTTCACCTCAGGCTCGGAAGGCACGCCGAAAGCAGTCGTCCTGTCGCAAAAGAACCTTCTCGCCAATGCCATGCAGGCCGAGGCGCGCATCACCATCTCGCCGGCCGATATCCTGCTCAACGTGCTGCCGGTGTTCCATTCCTTCGGCCTGACGGGCGGCACCATCCTGCCGCTGGTCACCGGGGTAAAGCTGTTCCTCTATCCCTCACCGCTCCACTACAAGATCATCCCCGAGATCGCCCGCAAGGTGAAGCCGACGATCATGTTCGGAACCGATACCTTCCTCGCCAACTATGCGCGTACTGCCAAGGACGGCGACTTCTCCAGCCTGCGCTTCGTCGTCGCCGGCGCCGAGGCGGTGAAGCCGGAAACCCGCCGCGTCTACCGCGAGCGCTTCCAGGCCGAGATCATCGAAGGCTTCGGGCTGACCGAGGCCGCACCGGTGGTTGCCGTCAATACCGCGATCCATGGGCGCGACGGTACGGTCGGGCGACTGTTGCCGGCCATGCGCATGAAGCTGGAACCGGTCGAGGGCATCGCGGATGCCGGCCAATTGTGGCTGAACGGACCCAATCTGATGATGGGCTACATGACCGCCGACCGCCCCGGCGAGTTGCAGCCGCTGAGCGGCTGGCACGACACCGGCGACATCGTCGCCGTCGACCGCGAAGGCTTCATCACCATTCGCGGCCGCGCCAAGCGCTTCGCCAAGATCGCCGGCGAGATGGTGTCGCTGGGCGCGGTCGAGATGCTGGTGCAGTCGCTGTGGCCGGAAGAGCGGCATGCGGCGGTAGCGGTGCCCGACAAGAGGCGCGGCGAGCGCATCGTGCTGGTCACCACCGCCGACGATGCCAATCCCGAAGAGCTGCGCCAGTTCGGCAAGAAAGCCGGGGCCGCCGAACTGATGGTGCCCAACGACATCGTCAAGGTGGAGGAAATCCCGGTGCTCGGTTCCGGCAAGACCGACTATGTCTCGACCAGGAAGCTGGCGATCGACAGGCTGGGGCTGGGCGTCGCGGCCTGAGTCAGATCAAGGACTTCGGCGAACCTTCTAACCTATGTCCGAAGGCGGCACCTTCTCGCCTTCGAGCTTGGCGCGCTTGGAGTAGGCGCGCACGGAAAACGGCAGGAAGATCAGATAGCCCGCGACCGACGCCGTCAGCGTGTACCAGGGATAGGTCATCAGCAAGAGAATGTAGAGCACGACGGCCAGAATGACCGGCAACACCCTGTCGCCTGGAATCTTGATGCTCTTGCCGGAATAGACCGGCAGCCGGCTGACCAGAAGGAAGGCGACCAGGATGGTGAATCCGGTTGCGACGAAGGCGGCCGGGCGGCTGGGCTCCAGCCCAAGCCTTAGGAAAAATAGATAAAGCGGCAGCATCACCAGCACCGCGCCCGCCGGCGCCGGCACGCCGACGAAATATTCCGACTGCCACAGCGGACGCTCGGCCTTCTCGTCGTCGAGCACGTTGAAGCGGGCGAGCCTGAGCCCGCAGGCGATGGCGAACAGAAGCGCGGCGATCCACCCCGGCGAGCCGGCGCGGTCGAGCAGGAAGGCATAAAGCACCAAAGCCGGCGCGACACCGAAATTGACGATGTCGGCTAGCGAATCCATCTGCGCGCCGAATTTCGAAGTCGCCTTCAGCATGCGTGCCAGCCGGCCGTCGATGCCATCGAGAAAGGCAGCCAGCAGCACCATCACCACTGCCGTCTCGAAGCGGTCTTCGAAGGCAAAGCGGATGCCGGACAGGCCGGCGCAGATGGCAAGCACGGTGACCAGATTGGGCAGCACCATGCGCATCGGAATCTCGCGGATGCGCGGACCACCGCTGGCATGGGCCTCGAACTTCTTGAACGGCGCGCCCAAGGTTCAGGAAATCCTGACGAGAGGAGTGCCGGCGACACCGCCGAATTCGGCGATCACGGTTTCACCGCCGACCGCCGTCTGGCCAACGGCGACACGCGGCGTCGCGGCCAAAGGCAGGAAGACGTCGACGCGCGAGCCGAAGCGGATCAGGCCGAAACGCTCGCCTGTGCCGATCGAGCCGCCGGCCTCGGCCCAGCAGACGATGCGGCGCGCCACCAGGCCGGCGATCTGGACGGCCGCCACCGTGCCGTTGGGGCTTTCGATGACCAAGCCATTGCGTTCGTTCTCGGTGCTGGCCTTGTCGAGTTCGGCGTTGAGGAATTTTCCAGGCCGATGCTCGATCTTGGCGATGCGGCCGCGCACGGGCGAGCGGTTCACATGGCAGGAAAAGACGTTCATGAACACCGAGATGCGGGTCATCTCGGTATTGCCGAGGCCAAGCTCGCGCGGCGGCACGGCCGGTCCGACCGCCGAGATGATGCCGTCGGCGGGGCTGACGACCAGGCGGTCGTCGACCGGCGTGACGCGCTCGGGATCGCGGAAGAAATAGACGCACCAGGCGGTCAGGATCAGGCCGATCCAGAACAGGACCGAGGAGAAATAGCCAAGGAAAAGTGTGCCCACGCCAAAGGCCGCGATAAAGGGATAGCCTTCGCGATGGATCGGTACGAACGCGTTCTTGACCGTGTCGACAAGGCTCATGGGGTGGGGGCGGTCCCTGTTTCAGGTCGGGCCTCAATAGCTGAAAGCCTCCTTCGCCGCAACGCAACAATCGGCGACGCCGCATTGGCTGCGGCTGGCGGGCGCGACGGCACGTGCGATATTGGCGGTACGGTCAAGACCCGCAGGTCAATAACGACGACAACGAACAAGCCACCGTCATAGGGTATCGGCAATTTTTCCTGAACGAAATAACAAAGCGGCCGTCGGATAGAAGACCCCTCGCCCGTCCTTGGTGAGACAGCGTCCTTCGAAGGACCTTTCAGCCAAGATGACGCGCAACAAGGAGTTTCCCTCATGCAGATACAATCGGTCACGCCGGCGCGTCTCGTTACCGCGGGCCTCGCCTTCGGGGAATCGCCACGCTGGCATGACGGACGCCTGTGGGTCTGCAACTGGGGCACCGGCGAGATCATCGCGACCGATGCGCATGGCAATCGCGAAATCATGCTCACTGTGCCGGCCGTCCTGCCCTATTCCATCGACTGGCTGCCGGATGGGCGGCTGCTGGTCGTCTCTGGCCGCGAAGGCTTGCTGCTTCGGCAGGAAGCCGACGGCAGGCTCGTCACCCATGCCGATCTGCGCGGTCTGTCGAAAAGTCCTTGGAACGAGATCGTCGTCGACGGGCGCGGCAACATCTATGTCAATGGCGGCGGGCCGGCGCCGGCCGCCGGTGAGTATTTCGGCCCGGGCACCATTGTGCTGATCACGCCGGACGGTGCGATCCGGCAAGTGGCTGACGACATCGCATTTGCCAACGGCATGGCGGTGACCCCGGACAACACAACACTGATCCTTGCCGAATCCCATGGCAACCGGCTGACCGCCTTCGACATCGCCGCCGACGGCAGCCTGTCCAACCGGCGGGTCTGGGCCGACCTCGACGGCTATCCCGACGGCATCTGCCTCGATGCCGAAGGCGCGGTCTGGTACGCCGATGTTCCCAACAAGCACTGCGTGCGGGTGCGCGAAGGCGGCGAGGTGCTGCAGACCGTCACTGCCGATCGCGGCTGCTTTGCCTGCATGCTCGGTGGCGCGGCCAGGCAAACGCTGTTCATCGCCGCCGCCGAGTGGCGCGGCTTCGAGCACATGGTCAGCGATGCCCGCACGGGCCAGGTGCTGAGCATCGAGGCGCCGGCACCTGGCGTCGGCTGGCCCGGTTAGAGCCCGGGAATCCGCTGATAGTTGGCGATGTCGGCGCGCACCCCAAGCCGGGCGATCGTCTCCTGCGGGTTGAAGGCGATGCGCTCATGCGCGGCCTTGACGATAGGCGCGATCTTGTCGACGGCCGCCTGGCTCTCCCATTCGACGATCGTCACCAGATTGAATTCGCCCGGCCCTGAAAATTGCTCGAGCAGGAAATCCTGCACGAACCCCTGCTGCTGGCGCAGCAATTCATGCGTCGTCTTGACCTTGACGAGGATCTCCTCGCGGGCGGCGGCCGGGACGACGAACTTGTCCACCCTGAACACGCTGCCGCCGTTAACAGTCTGATTTATGTCGTTCATTTCGATTGTTCCTGGATGATGGTGTTTTCGGGCTCCAGGAACGGCGTACAATCTCAACTTAAGTTGAGGTCAAACATAAAAATCAATTTACCTCCGACGTCCGCCGGCGAACGATGACGCCGAGCTCGTCGCCCTCGCGGGCGAGGCGCAGGCGCTCCTCGGCTTCGGTCGCCTCGCGCTGGCGGTCCCACATCGAGGCATAGAGGCCGTGATTGCGCATCAGCTCGACATGGGTGCCGCGTTCGGCGATCTGGCCGTCCTTGAGCACGATGATCTCATCGGCGGAAATCACCGTCGAAAGACGGTGGGCAATGACGATGGTGGTGCGGCCCTTGCTGACGAGGTCGAGCGCGGCCTGGATCTCCTGCTCGGTGTGGCTGTCCAGCGCCGAGGTGGCTTCGTCGAGCATCAGGATCGGCGGCGCCTTCAGAATGGTGCGGGCGATCGCCACGCGCTGCTTCTCGCCACCGGACAGCTTCAGCCCGCGCTCGCCAACCATCGACTTGTAGCCGTCTGGCAGCTTTTCGATGAACGGCCCGATCTGGGCGAGTTCGGCGGCCTTGCGGACTTCCTCCTCGCTTGCGCCGACCCGGCCGTAGCGGATGTTGTAGGCGATGGTGTCGTTGAACAGCACCGTGTCCTGCGGCACCATGCCGAGCATCGCGCGCAGGCTGTCCTGGGTGACATCCCGGATGTCCTGGCCGTCGATCAGCACCTGGCCGGCCTGCACGTCGTAGAAGCGGAACAGCAGCCGCGAGATGGTCGACTTGCCCGCGCCCGACGGCCCGACAATGGCGACCGTCTTGCCGGCCGGCACCTCGAAGGAAACACCCTTCAGGATCTTGCGGTTCGGATCATAGGAGAAATGCACGTCGCGGAACTCTACCTTGCCCGCTCCGACGGTGAGCGGCTTGGCGTCCGGCTTGTCGACGATCTCCTGCGGCACGTCGAGCAGGTCGAACATATGCTCGATATCGGTAAGGCCCTGGCGAATTTCGCGGTAGATGAAGCCGATGAAGTTGAGCGGCACGGAAAGCTGCACCAGCATGGCGTTGATGAAGACGAAATCGCCGACGGTCTGCGTGTGCGCCTGCACCTCCAGCGCCGACATGCACATGACGACGACCGTGCCGAGGCCGAAGATGACGCCCTGGCCAAAATTCAGCCAGCCGAGCGAGGTCCAGGTCTTGGTGGCGGCCACTTCGTAGCGCGCCATCGAACGGTCGAAGCGGTCGGCTTCCATGCGCTCATTGGTGAAGTATTTGACCGTCTCGAAATTGAGCAGCGAGTCGATCGCCTTGGTGTTGGCGTCGGTGTCGCTGTCGTTCATGTCGCGGCGGATCGAAATGCGCCAGTCGCTCGCCTTGACCGTGAACCAGACGTAGAGCCAGACGGTGATCGCCACCACGGCCACGTATTTCCAACCATAGGTGAAACCGAATATGCCGGCGGTCAGCGCGAATTCGAGGATGGTCGGCGCGGTGTTGAGCATAATGAAGCGCACGATCGTCTCGATGCCCTTGGTGCCGCGCTCGATGATGCGCGACAGGCCGCCGGTGCGGCGCTCCAGGTGGAAGCGCAGCGACAGCTGGTGCATGTGGACGAAGGTGCGGAACGCAAGCTGGCGCACCGCATGCTGGCCGACGCGGGCAAACAGCGCGTCGCGCAACTGGTTGAAGCCAAGCTGGACCAGCCTCAGCACATTGTAGGCGACGACCAGCATCACCGGGGCAAGCATGAAAGACGGCAGCGGCGGCGGCGTTTTGGAGCCACCCGCCAATGCATCGGTCGCCCATTTGAAGAAATAGGGACCGGCAACCAGCGTTAGCTTGGCGACGACCAGTAGCAGTGTCGCCCAGGTGACGCGCGCCCTGAGATCGGCGCGGTCGGCCGGCCACATATAGGGCCACAGATTGCGCAATGTCGTGAGCGTCGAGGTATCGGCGGAGACGGTTTTTTCGGCCACTTTTCTTGCCTTTTGGGTGAGAGGGTCAGCGGCCGTAGCAGCAGGAATTGACGAGCGCGTTCAGCGATGCCGATACATCGGCAAGGGCTGAGCGATCAACGGCATAGCGCGAGCGCTGGCGGTCGGGCTCGAAGCGGACCAGACCTGCCTCGACCAGTATTTTCAGATGCTGGGACACGGTCGACTGCGCCAGATCGAAACGGTCGACGACCTCGCGGCAGCAGCAGGAATTGCTGGCCGAGAGGTGCTTCAGTATCTCGATGCGGGCCGGATGCGACAACGCTGCAAATCGCGCCGCGACAGCGTGGCTGTCCGAGCCGCGGTTGGGTGGAGCGCCGGCAGCGCGGTCTGGTTCAAGGGTGGATTGCGTCATCGTTCATCGGCGATAGACGATGAACGGCACCGCCGCAAGCTACTCTTCCGGGCAGATCGGGTGGCGGCTAATGCTCCGGGATGGATTTCTCGATCCCCGGGATAGCGGCAATCTGTTCAGCCAGAAACTCGACCAGCAGACGGACCCTTGCGACGCCCGCGCGCTCCGGGACGATCAACATGTTCAGCGGGACGGACGGCAGCGCATAATCCGCCAGGATCGTCTCGAGCAAGCCCGCCGCCAGAAGATCATCCACAAGCCATCGATGCGCCGGCGCGATCCCGCGAGCGGCGAGCATGGCCTGCCGCGCGGCAAGTCCATGGTCGATCCGCAGTCGCCCCGCGAAAGGCACCGTGTGGCGTTCGCCACCGACGCCCTGCAAAGCAAGCGTTTCGCTGCCCGCCACGTTCGACATCCGGATGCCCTCGTGCCGCGACAGATCCGAAGGGACGACGGGTCGTCCCCGCGCCGCCAGATAGTCCGGCGAGGCCACGAGCAGACGCCGTGACTGGCCGAGGGCCCGCAGCTTCAACGAGCTGTCCGTGAGCGGCCCCAGGCGAAGCGCGATATCGACCCCCTCGCGGACGAGGTCCACCCGCTCATCGGTGAGGCTGAGGTCCACCCCGATGTCGGGATGACGGTCCTGAAAAGCGAAGATCAGGCGGCTGACGTGCAAGACGCCGAAAGCCGCCGTACAGCTTATCCGGATTGTGCCGGCCGGCGCGCCACGCGTGCCCCGGGCCTCGTCGCTGGCCTGTTCGACGAGGCGCAGGATCTGAACGCTATTGGCATAATAGCGGCTGCCTTCGGCGGTCATCGTGACCCGCCGGGTCGTTCGGCTGAGCAAAGGCACGCCGACCGCTTCCTCGAGCTCCCGCACGTGCCGCGTGATCGTTGACTGCCCGACACCAAATTCCCGCGCGACGGCCGACAGGCTGCCGCGCTCGGCCACGCGAATGAAGGTGCGCATGCGCTCGAACGTAATGTCTGACTTATCCATTATTCGGCATAATATTATGCATTACCTGCATATAGTGGATTGAACGGCCATTGGCTACCTTCCCGTCAGTTTCCTCAATATTGGATCTGACCCATGAAAGTTCTGCTCGTCTTCGCCCACCCCGAATCACGCTCGCTGAGCGGCGCCCTTCGTGACGTCGCTGTACGGGAACTCGAGGCTCAAGGGCATGAGGTGCGCGTATCGGACCTGTATGCCGATGGCTGGAAATCCGAAGTCGACCGCGCCGATTTCCCATCACTGGAACCCGATGCACGGCTCATCCCGGTCGCGGCTTCCAAGAAGGGCTTCGAGGCCAACACGCTAACCGGCGATGTAAAGGCCGAGATCGAGAAGCTGCTGTGGGCCGACACCTTGATCCTGCAGTTCCCGCTTTGGTGGTTCGCCATGCCGGCGATCCTCAAGGGCTGGGTCGACCGTGTGTTCGCATACGGATTTGCCTATGGCGTCGGTGAGCATAGCGATCGGCGCTGGGGCGATCGCTATGGCGAAGGTACCCTTGTCGGGAAACGCGCGATGTTGATCGTGACCGCGGGAGGCTGGGAGGAGCACTACACGCCGCGCGGGATCAACGGGCCCATCGACGATCTGCTGTTCCCGATCAATCACGGGATCCTCTATTATCTCGGATACGACGTGCTTCCGCCGTTCGTGGTCTACAAGGTCGATCGTCTCGACGAGACCGGCTTCGAGCCCGTGGCTGAACAGCTGCGTGACAGGATGCGGACGCTGGCGACGACGGCGCCCATCCCATACCGTCGGCAAAATGGCGGAGATTATCTCATTCCGAGCATGAATCTCCGCCCTGAGCTGGGCGATCCCGGTGCAATCGGTTTCGCGCTTCACTCCAACCAGGCAGGCGATGCCAACCGATCGATGCGGGCTTCTACTGCTTCTTGGGCGGCGCCGTCGTCGCCTGCTCGCCCATTGCCTTGAGATCGGCTGCTTCGCCTTCCTTGGACTTTTCCGGAACCTTGAACACCTGGCCCGGCCAGATGCGATTGGGATCCCTGATCTGGTCCTGGTTGGCGAGGTAGATGGTGGAATAGCGCACGCCGTGGCCGTAGACGCGCCGCGAAATCCGCCACAGCGTGTCGTTGCGGCGGATGATGACCGCGCCGTCGGCATGTTCGAGCTTGGGCGACACCGTCTCGGGCACATCGCTCGGCGGCGTGGCAGCGACAACGGCCGGAGCCTCCGCGGCGGGCGCTGCCGGCGTGGTCTCGGCCGGAGCGGCGGCAACGGCCGGAGCTGGCGCCGGTGCGGCAGGCGCTTCCGCGGC
>NZ_BSNY01000061.1 GCF_030160235.1 Mesorhizobium huakuii | reverse complement strand
GAATGGTGGCCGGTGTTTGATCGGAATGGCGGCCGGCTTCACGTCGGAATCCGCAGCCATCTCTACGATTTCTACCTATTCGCGCAGGACGGTCGCGGCTTCGACATGCGTAATCTGCTCGAACGGACGCGCCACCTGCACCCACATTTAGTCCATCTCTGCCTCGACAGCGATATGGCAACTATCCGTCTGACCGTGCCGAGCTTGCTCGGCGCCGCCGCCATTATCGCGCTGGTTGAGGGCTTCCACGGCGCGGCGGTGAATGAAGTGCGGCGGCGAAGCGACTCGCTTGACCCGGCCGCGATGAACGCCCTTGCCCGAGCCTGGCCCGAATATGTTCTTGGTCCAGAAAACCCGCTGACGTTCCTTGATCCGGGGATGGAGTGCTCGTTCTTCGGCGTCTGATGCCTAGCTCGCCGCGCCGGGAAATCCATTATAAGGCCCAGAGATGCCAGTCTATTTTATCGTCGAGTGCGGAAATGCTCGCAAGGCGCTCAAGATCGGCCGCGCGACCGATATCCAGAAGCGCCGTCGGAATCTCCAGACCGGTAATCCCGCCGAGCTGCTCATTATCGGCTGGATCGTCGCTGAGGATGAGGTGGCCTTCGAGCACGCACTACACCAGCGATTCCAGCACCAGCGGCGCGGCGGCGAATGGTTCGAGATCGAGCCCGCCGACATCCAGCCGATTCTGCTTCGCGCCGGAATCCGCGGGTTTGTCGCGAAGAATGCCGACGCCTTCGAGATTATTGGCTATGATCGCGACGGCATTACCGAATTTGTCGGCATATGGGACTGGGGCGATCTCGAGTACGAGGAGTGTTGCCCTTTCTGCGGTTGTTGCTGCGGCATCCATTATCAGGAGGTCTCCAGCCTGCACCATTGCCTGAACTGCGACACGCTGACCGACTTCGAGGAGGTGATGTTTTGACGCTGAAGGTGCCTTGGTGGCAGTTCAACCGTGCGCTTGTTCGCAGCAATCGATGATCGTCCATCCCCGACCTGTGAGGATGTCGAGTTCGCCCTCGGCGAATGCGTCCTTGCGCATCGCCAGGCACAGGAGATGGGTCGGGCGGGTCATAGCGACATAGTGCAGCTTCAACCGGCCGAGCATGCGCGTTCCTTCGAACTCGGTCCTGCCACGCGCGTTGGCCCTTGAGCCACCCACCTTTGTCCCGAGCAGCCAAGGTTTGAGCTCGCTCAGATGATGATCAAAATAGAAGCTGTCGAGCACGAGCGTCGCGGTGTGCGTCTCACCTTTAACCGAATGGATCGAACCCAGCCGGATTTGGACCTGCGGCTCCTTGCCGGGATAGGCGAACAGATTATCATTTCGGACCAAGATCGCGGCTTCGCCCTCCGGCGGCGGTCCGGCGTGCGGCCAGCCGAGGAACACGCCGACTTCATTGCCGATCGCCTCGGTGTTGCTCAGTTGCTTGACGATCGTCTCGACACACGGAAGCGCCTCCGCTTGCCAATCCGCCTCGCTGATCTCACCCCTGCTCGCCAGGACGATCTCCAGCAGTGCGAGATAGCCGGCATGCGCCTCCGTCTCGGACAGCAGGTCGGTCACGCGGCGATGTGGGGACTTGCGCGCCATCCGGCCATGAGTGCCGCCGGCTACCTCGCTTGCCGCCAGCAGCGCCGACGCCGTCGCGTTGATCAGCTTGTCGGTATTTCCGCTGCCGACCATCGCGAACCGTGCACGCGCCAGATATTGCGCGAAGCTGCTCGGCGCAGCCTCCTTGCGTGCGCAGTTCGGATCATAGGCCGGGGCATAATGGCCCATGGCGTGCGGCACCCGCCCATTCGCATCAAGATCGTGTACGCCGGCGACTGCGGTGAACACGCCGCGCTCCAGCACTGCCGCGTCAAAAGAGGCAACGAGATAGGCGCCATAGCGGGGCAACACTGATTGCACAGTCGCGTCATCGAACAAGAACAGCGCTGGTGCCTGGGGGGCGACGTCATGATGGAGTGGCGGTCCCGCGCCGATCAGCGCCTGCGGGGTGACGCCGAGCCCCTTCACCTCATCGGCCATGCCTTGGGCGAAGCGATAGCTGCGCGGCATGGGATGAACCACCGCCCCCGGGAACGGATCGGTGTCGGCGCCGTCGGCCCCGGGCCGCGCATAGATCGCCTGATTGGAATCGCCGAAGCGTTGGCGGCGCGAGGGCACGTCGCCGGCGCAAAAGACCCGGTGCAAAAGCGCCGATTGCTCCTCGCTATTGTCCTGCGCCTCATCGACGAAGACTAGCGGGAAGCGCTGCCGCAAGTCGGCGGCGGTCTCGGGCCGCTTGTCGAGCAGCTCGTTAGCCCAGACGAACATCTCGTCGAAGCAGAAATAGCCCTGCTCGCTGCCCGCGCGTCGCGCGTTGACCAGCGCCTGGTAGGTCGGCGTCTTCGGTCCGAGATTGCCAGTCCTGCCACCCGTATAGTTGGAGCGGGTGTAGATCAGGCAGCTCTCCTTCAGCCCGCGTTGCTGTAGCGTCCAGCGGGTATTGCCCGGAAGGATGCCCCAGCGCTTGGCGAGCGCAATCTGTGTGTCGATGCAGCGTACCTCGATGCCCTTCGAGCGCAGCCAGGGCAGCGCCAGATATTCATTTACGAACGAATGGATCGTCCCGACAAAATGCGGATAGCGTGTGAGCGAAATCCCGGCCGCTGAATTGCCGAGCTTGGCGCTAATCTCGTTGCGCGCCGCATTGGTGTGCGAAAGTACGCATATCCCTTGGTGGCGATGCGGCCAGCGCGTAGTCAGCACCGCTAGCTTGGCGACCAGCAAGGTCGTTTTCCCGCTGCCCGGACACGCCTCGAAATCGACCGTGTCGAGATTGAGCATCGCCTGGAGCCGGCTGTCGTCGCCGTCGACCGGAGCGAAGCCTTCCGGACCCAACCCCATCAGCGCCGCGGCCCAGGCGACATCCTGCTCTCGGATGAGATCGTCGAACATCGTGCTCAGCCCGCGACCGAGCCTGCCGCCGTCCCGGCCGCGGCAACGAAGGGCGCTGTCACATGCACGATCGCCGCGACGACATAGGGCGGCAACTGCGCGCGCAGGGTCTCGGCGTCGAGCGTGCCTGCCTCGATCTCTTTTTCGAGCAACTCGGCCAGATATTGGGCGGCGATAGCCTTTGACGCGCCCTCGGCCTCGAATAGCGCATAAACGTGCGAGCCGAGCGTCTCCTGATCGGGCCCGGCGCCGACAATCGCTTGGTAGACCAGATCGGCGGTGGCGACGACATCGGCTCGGACCGCGGCCCCGGCATTGAGCCGGTCATCCGCGAGCGCGAGTGAGGCGGCGCAATACATCTGCTTGCCGAGCCCGTGAAAGGCGAGGTCATATTCGAGCGTCCACTCGCCCGCGACGAAGGTCTCGACGCGCTGGCCCGAAGCCTTCGCTCGGCGCTCGGCGCGACGCTGTTCGAGTTCGTCACCGGGCAGGTCCGCCTTGATCCGCCATTGCCGCCTCGAGGGCGGTCGGACCGGCACCGGCTGGCCCGGTTCGAGCTTGCCGACGATCCACGGTGCCATGTCGGGCATCACGTCTATGTCGGTGACGCAGGCGACAGGAACGTTGATCATCCCGTCCTTCTCGGGGTCCTCGCGCATGAGGATTCGCGCATAGCGGCCGAGGCCGACGCCACCGACGTTCACAAGCGACACGCCATGAGAGTGAAAATCGCGGCCGAGCAACTTGGCGACAACCGGGAGCAGGATGGTCTCGGCATCGCCTTCGACGATCATCACGGCGCGCGCGAAGAACAGGTTCGCCTTGGTCACGTCGAGGAAGCGCTCGAGGAAGCGATAGTCGGAGGCGCTGAGCTTCGTCTTGCCGTGGCACAGCGGGAAGGCGCGGCCGCCCCTGATGAGCGCAAGATTGTCCAGTTTAAGGTCCGAGGCGAGGTTCGGGCTGTGAGTCGTGACGATGATCTGGATTTGCTGGCCGTCGGCACGCTTCTTATTCGCCTGCGCCTGCAGGAACGACATCAGGCGAAGCTGGCGCTGCGGATGGAGGTGCGCCTCGGGCTCTTCGATCAGCAACAGCGGGAAGCCATCGCTTTCCGCGGCGAGGAGGAGCAACTCGCATGCCATGAACAAGAGATTATTCGAACCTAGGCCGCGGCTGTGCGCGCTCTCGGCGTCGGCTGATTCCGTCAGGGCGAGGTCGAGCTTTTCGAGGAGCTGGCGCAGCCGGAGACTGTCCTCCTGTGCCCCGGCAACGTCGATCCGCGCCAGCAACAGATCGTCGGCGAACGACAAGGGCGCGAGATAGTCCTCGTTGAGCCGCTTGCGCGCCTGCTTGATGCCTTCGCTCTCGCTGAAGAGGTGGCTCGCGTAGTCGCCGAGCCCGAGCACGCTCAAGGTCTTCGGGTCGACCGGTGGCGCGACATGGCGGTCGAAGCCGACACCGGTGTTCCGAATCTCCGCCGTGTGCTGGAGGATTTGTGACAGTCGCGATCCGCGTCCCGCGCTCATCGCGCGTTCCGCGTCACGCAGCGGGCGGAGATATGTCGCGGTCAGCAGCGACCTCGCACCGAGGTCCATCAGCGGTCCGTCGCCCTTGGCGCCAGTGCGCCATTCGGGCGGCAACACTCGCCGCGAGCTGCCTTCCTTGGCGTTACGCTTCGCTACCCAGGTCACAAAGAGCACTGTTTCGACCCTCTCGCCGACCGTCTCGAAGGTGAGGAACTCGGCGAAGGCACCGCGATCGGCGACGGTGAGGCTGCGGAAGGTCAGTCGGATGACGATCTGCTCCGCAGGTTCGGCGCCGGGCGCCGCCTGGTGAAAATCGACCGGATCGACCCGCAGAATGTCCTGATCGCGGGTGCCGAGCACTAGCCGCAACGCGTCGATGATCGCCGTCTTGCCCACATCATTTTCGCCGACGAGAGCTGTCAGCCCGGGATTAAGGGAGAGGTTGAAAGCGCGGTCGGCCGATCCGAACAGCCGGAAGTTTTCGATCCTGATTTCTGCAATATACACGTAAGTCTCCCTCAGCGGTTGAGACTAGCAGCCAAGTTCGGGGCAAGAAACTGGCTAACTTGGCGAATGTGCGGATTGAGAGGCGATCGCAGACATTTCGCGGCGTAGGGTCGATCTGATAAGCGAGCGTTTCGCTGTCATCGAGGGAGCCGGGATGGCACGTGCCGTGGCGCAGCCGGCGTAAGGTTTCTTGGCGTCTACTGCGGACCACGGTCCGGTAATAGCGCTGCCGAAGCCGGAGGCAAGAAAGTGATAGAGCGCTTTGGAGGGCAGGCGGACAGGAGCTAATGCACAAAGCCGGTTGATACCGCCGGGACCAGGAGAACCCAATTGGGACGCCACCGCCTGCGCCGGCGCCGAGGGTGATCACATCCAATGGTCGACGCCCGGCACCGAGAACTGCTGGATTCGGTAGCGGTACTTGAGCACGGTCGGTGCCTTTTCAGAATCGCGGCAACGAATCCTGGCGGGGCAAAGGCGAATCCTAGCTCGCCGCCGACACGAAGAAAACGACAAAGAATTCAATCCTTCCAATTAGAGACGAGTAAATCCTTTCAAGAATGGATTGCTACGGCCTATATCTAGTTAGAGCCTAGGTTTTCAATCGAAGTCTGCTGCCGTACGCTGTACGAAGGAAACTAAAAATCTTACAATCGGCGCATAGAATCTTCTAGTTCGACCACTGTGCGCCAAAATCATCATGATAGTTCTTGACACGCCATAATATGTTGGCCACTCTTCCCGCTGGTTGACCTGAAGAGCCGGGTCAACCTTCGACCCAAAGGAGCCGGTCGTCAGAGGGCCAAACGCTTGCACCGACGACCAAGATTGGCCGGTGATCCCGAGTAGGCGAGGTGAGCATGTCCAAGAAAAGTCAGAAGGGGAGCGGCGGCCGCAATGCTCCAATCAGGAGAACGACTTGGGCGGTCAAGCTCGCGGTGCACTCGGTTTTTGACGACATGCGACGCCAACTCGCTCCGGAATCAGGCGACCCACATTGCGCAACCGTGACTGGCATGCCGCAGTCTGGCCGCAGCGCCATTGTCGCGTCTTATGTTCTCAACCATGTTGTCGACGACATCATTGCACGAGGGCTGTACCCGGCGGGAACCGACAGGAAGGAAATCGAACGAACGCAGACCGTTGCGGTCGATATCTGCGTTCCGGAAGTGTTGGCGTCCAAGGCCTTGGCCGTAAACGCACTGTCTCGCCCTGCGGAGTTCCTTAGAAGAGCCTGCACGTCGTTGATGCAACGAGGCACGACGGAACTCCTGCTTTTAGAGGGCTTTGACGAACTACTTCAGCGGGCGCAGGACCAACGTGGAGCTGCAGTGGCCCTCGAGATTGCGATTGCACACCAGGCAGTCACGGCGCTCGCACGTACGGTCGAAACGCCGGTCGTTCATGTCGGCGGTCCCAATTTTAGGAATCTTCTATCAAGAGCTGCTGACTTCCGACAGATATGGCGTTGGGAAGTTGATGTTTTCAACATTGGCCCAGACCTTCGGGCTAACACCGAATACATGCTGGCGCGCTTCCGTGACCTTCGTATAGTGAATGTCGAAGTTGGGCCTCGCCCCGCTGCGGCGCGACAATGAAGGTGCGAGCGTTGCGTCAATCAAGATGAGAATGCTGGCGG
>NZ_BSNY01000060.1 GCF_030160235.1 Mesorhizobium huakuii | reverse complement strand
CCGCAGCGGCGCCGCCTGCCCGCCCGCGCCCGGCTGCGCCGCCACCGGCCCCCGCCCCTGCACCGAAACCGGTTGCGCAACCCTATCAATCGGCCAACGTCACGCCGCTGCCAGCCTACGGCTCCGCTAACGCCAATGCCGCCAGGCACGCGCCACCGCCACCGCCAAGGCAGGAGAGCATCGACGACGAGCTGATGAAGGACCTGGAGGTTTCGCTTGACCAGCCGCGCTCCGGCGGCCCTATTGGCAAACCGGTGGCCAAGGCGCCGCAATCGCTCGACGATGAAATGACCAGGCTTCTGGGCGAGCTTTCAAGCCAGAAGAGATGATTGGTGCCTGAGGCGCCCCGCGATCTGGTCGAGGTTTGCTTTCGCTTGCTGCAACGGGTTTGTGATGCAACCAACAAAAATGGCCGGAAACCCGGCCATTTTTTACGATAACTTCACCGAAACTGCCTTGAGAAGCAGTCCAGAAGCAATGCGTCAGTCGTCGCGATAGACTTTTTCACGGCGCTCATGCCGTTCCTGCGCTTCGATCGACAAGGTGGCTATCGGACGGGCGTCGAGCCGCTTCAGCGCGATCGGCTCGCCGGTCTCCTCGCAATAGCCGTAAGTGCCTTCGTCGATGCGCTGCAGCGCCGAATCGATCTTTGCGATGAGTTTGCGCTGACGGTCGCGTGCCCTGAGCTCGATGGCGCGGTCTGTTTCAGAAGAGGCGCGGTCGGCGAGGTCCGGGTGGTTGGCGTTTTCCTGCTGCAGGATTTCGAGAGTTTCGCGCGCTTCGCGCAATATGTCATTTTTCCAGGTGACGAGCTTCAGGCGGAAGTAGGATTTCTGCCGCTCGTTCATGAACGGCTCGTCTTCGGAGGGTACGTAATCGGCGGTAACGATGTCGTTCATTCGACTCACCCAAACTGCCCCAAATTTGGCGCTTATATATTCGCCGCCCGACGCCTGCACAAGCGCAATCAGCCACAGACTCACGCAATTGTTAAAGTGCCCCGGCGGCACCCGTTGCAGCGAGATGTCGCTGATTCGATGAAGAAAGTGCCGCTGATTCTTTGCGCGGAAGAACAAGGGGCCATTGTGCGCGGCGCCTTTCTTGTGGCTAATCGTGCCGCGGCTTCGGCATCATCGGAGGTTTGGTGAGCAGGCTCTATCTGTTGCGGCACGCCAAGGCAGGCTGGGCGCTGCCCGGCATGCGCGATTTCGATCGACCGCTTGACGCATCCGGCCGCGCCGATGCCGAGGCGATGGGCGCTGCCATGCGCTCCCGTGGCTACGTCCCCGACCTGACATTGTGCTCCAACGCCCGGCGAGCCAGGGAAACGCTCGAAGGGCTGGCCGGCCAGACCGACACCGGCAAGGTGCTGTTTTTCGACACGCTCTACAGCGAAGACGCGGCCGGCTATCTCCACCTCATCCGGGAACATGGCGGGGCGGGGTCACTGCTGGTCATAGGCCACAATCCGATGACGGAGGATCTTGCCATGGCCGTGTCAGGCGATGGCGATGAGACCGCGCGGGCCATGCTCAACCATGGGTTCCCGACCTCGGGCCTGGCGGTCGTACGTTTCCTCGACGACCTGACGAAGGCGGCCCAGGAAACGGGCTATCTCGAAGCGTTCCTGACACCGGCCGATCTCTAAACCTCTGTTTTGGCGCGATTTCCAAGGGAAAGCGCTATGCGCTTTTCCCGGAAAACCGATCCGCACTTTTCCTGGAATTGCTTCGGCATCGATTTCCGGCGCCATTTCAAAGCCGGGTTCCAACGCCTATATCGGACGGACCCAAGCCCGAGAGATCACATTTTGGCATCATCGCTGACCACCTTCACCGACGAGGCAAGAATTGCCCTCGATACGCTGTCGGGACGCGCCACCGGGCTTTTTTCTCCGTCACTGCGGCTGGGTGTTACGGGCCTTTCGCGCGCCGGCAAGACGGTGTTCATCTCCGCGCTGGTCCATAATCTGGTCCATGGCGGCCGCCTGCCGCTGTTCGAGGCCCAGAAATCCGGGCGTATCGCGCGCGCCTTCCTGGAAGAGCAGCCTGACGACGCCGTGCCGCGCTTCCAGTACGAGGATCATATCGCCGCACTGGTCAACGACCGTGTCTGGCCCGATTCCACCCGCGCCATTTCGGAACTGCGGCTGACCATCGAATACGAATCGGCCTCCGGCTGGAGCCGTATGTTCTCTTCAGGCAAATTGTCGGTCGACATCGTCGATTATCCCGGCGAATGGCTGCTTGACCTGCCGCTGCTCGGCAAATCCTTCGTCGATTTTTCACATGAGGCCATGGAGATGGCCACTTTGCCGGTGCGCGAGGATCTTTCGCGGGCCTGGCGGGCGATCTCGGCGGAAATCGACCCGAACGGCGACGCCGACGAGATGACGGCCCGCCGCCTCGCGGAAAGCTTCGCCGCCTATCTCAAGGCCTGCAAGCTCGACGAGCGCGCACTTTCGACGCTGCCGCCCGGCCGTTTCCTGATGCCTGGCGACCTCGAAGGCTCGCCCGCGCTGACCTTCGCGCCGCTGGCCGGCCTCGACAGGCGTCCGCGCCCGGGATCGCTGCACGCCATGATGGAGAGGCGCTACGAGGCCTACAAGACGCATGTCGTGAAACCGTTCTTCCGAGAACACATCACGCGCCTGGACCGCCAGATCGTGCTGATCGACGCCATGCAGGCGCTGAACGCCGGCCAAGGCGCCATGGCCGACCTCGAGCGTGCGGTGACCGAGATCCTCAGCTGTTTCCGACCCGGCCGGGGCAGCTTCCTGACCGACCTCTTTTCACGACGCATCGATCGCATCCTGGTCGCAGCGACCAAGGCCGATCACCTGCACCACGAAAGCCATGACCGATTGCAGGCGATCGTGCGGCGACTGGCCGACCGTGCCGTGGCAAGGGCGAACTTTACCGGCGCCGACGTCGACGTGGTCGCCATGGCGGCGGTGCGCGCGACCCGCGAAGGCACGGTCAAGCAAGGCCGCGAGACGTTGCCTGTCATCATCGGCACGCCGATCGCCGGCGAGAGGATCAACGGCGAAACGTTCGATGGAAAGACCGAAACTGCCATATTTCCCGGTGACTTACCGGAGAAGATTGATGCGGTGTTCGACGTCTCCGGGCCTGATCACAGGCAGGATTCAACGGACCCGGCAATCCGCTTTGTCCGATTCCGCCCGCCTAAACTCGAACGCACGGCCGAAGGCGTCACGCTGTCTTTGCCGCATATCAGGCTCGACCGCGCCCTGCAGTTCCTGATCGGAGACCATCTGGCATGACCGCGCCCCGCAAGCCGGCGGCCTTCCGCATCGAGCCGGAAGCCGCGCCAACGCAAGACACGCCAAAGGCGCGCCAGGCCGAGCTCTCGCGCAAGCCTCGTGTGATGAAGGCCGATGTCGCGCTGGTCATACCGGCCGAGGTCGACGTCTTCGACGAACCCGACATCGTGGCCGCCGAACCGCCGCCGGCGGTCGCTCCCAGGAGACGCTCGTTGTTCGGCAGCATCTTCTTCGGCGCGATCAGCGTGCTGGTTTCGCTGGCTGTCGGCCTGTGGACCGACCAGCTGATCCGCGATCTCTTCGCCCGCGCCGAATGGCTGGGCTGGCTGGCCGCCGGCATGGCGGCGATCGCCGTATTGGCGCTCGTGGTGATCCTGATTCGCGAATTCCTGGCGATCGCCCGCCTTGCCGAAGTCGAAAAACTGCAAAAACGCGCGCTCGATGCCATCGCGCGCGACGACCCCAAGGCCGCACGATCGGTGGTCGACGAGCTTTCGGCTTTCGTAGCGGCCAAGCCCGAGACCGCGGCCGGCCGGCGCGCCCTGGCCGAACTGCGTGGCGAAATCATCGACGGCGGCAATCTGGTGCGCCTGGCTGAAGCGGAAATCCTCGGTCCCCTCGATGCCAGGGCCAAGGTGATGATTCTCGAAGCCGCCAAACGCGTCTCGCTGGTGACGGCGGTCAGCCCACGCGCGCTCGTCGATGTCGCCTACGTTGTATTCGAGGCCGGACGCCTGATTCGCCGTCTCTCGGAACTCTATGGCGGACGCCCGGGAACGCTGGGGTTCTTCCGCCTGGCGCGCAGCGTGCTGGCCCATCTGGCGGTCACCGGCTCGATCGCCGTTGGCGACAGCTTCGTCCAGCAGATCGTCGGCCACGGCCTGGCGGCACGACTTTCGGCCAAGCTTGGCGAGGGCGTCGTCAACGGCATGATGACGGCGCGGATCGGCATCGCGGCGATGGAAACCGCGCGCCCCCTGCCCTTCAGCGCCGCCAAACGCCCGGGACTGGGCGATTTCCTCTCGGCATTGACATCGTTTGCCGCCAAGAAGGACACCGAAACCACAGGCTCCGGCAAATAGCGCCCTGTTCTTTCTGGCGATGGGCGCATTGCCGTTTCGAGGCCCCGCGGTGACGAAGCATTAACCAATCTTCTTCATGGTCGAACCGGTTCCAAACAGCCTCTTTGTTGCCGGGTGTCGTCGATGAAAAGCGTTATTCTGTCCAGCGTCCTGCCCCTGGCCGTTGCGATCACAGCAGTCGTCGGTCTCGCCTCGGAGGCTTCCGCTGCAGAGCCGGACAAGCAGTTCTTCCAGTCGGCCGAAGGCAAATGGGTCGGCCCGGGCGAAATCGTCGCCGGCAAGTACAAGGGCACGAAATTCAACTGCAGCTTCACCGGCTCCACGCCGGACGGCACAATGGGCATGACGCTGGATGGCGGCTGCCGGGTCGGCATGTTCACCCAGCCGATGTCGGCCAAGATCGAGCGCAAGGGCCGCGACTACAAGGGCTCCTTCATGGGTGGCTCGGCCGGTGCAGGCCTCGACATCATCGGCGGCAACGTCGTCGATGCCCGCAAGGTGGTCTTCACCATCAACCGCAATCAGCTGCGTGGCGTCATGCAGGCCCGCATTCCCGACGACAATTCGATGACCGTGACGGTTGCCGTACGCGTCCAGGACCAGTTGGTGCCGGTCATCGGCATGAGCCTGAAGCGCGTCGATGCCGTGGAAGTCGGCTCCATCGCGCCAAACTGAGCGCATTATCGCGCCTGCCTGCTATCCCCAAAAAGCAAAGAGGCGGCAGCCCATCGCCACCGCCTCCTTGAACCAGTCGAATCAGGCGCTTAGCCCTTGATGGCAGCCGTCACCTCGTCATACGCCTTGCAGGCGTCGGCGAGTGTCGTGGTGCCCTGGTACTTGGTTGTCACTGCCTGGACCTTGGCGGTCAGGTCAGCCGCCTTGGACGGATCCTTGGTGATCGCTTCCTGCAGCGCGGCGGCCATATCCTGCGCCTTCTTGGTCGCGATCTCGGCCGTGCATTCCGGCGCCTTCGAGCAGGCCGAACCGGCAAGCACCGCCAGGCCGACGGCAACAAGCAAAAACTTCTTCATGTCAGTCATCTCCTCAAAAGGGCGCGACTTGATCGTCGCTCACCCTCCAATGGCCGAAGCCGAGCGTCCTTAGCCTTCGATTGTGGCAACAAGCAACGCGCGCATGCCGTAAACTTGTGTAACGCGTCTGCAATATTGCAGGGGCCGGATTCGGGCTACCGTGGGAGCGGCGGCAAAGTTCAGCTGCGCGGCTGTAGCAGCGCCAAGACGGCTGTCGATGCTGCAAGAATAGCAGTCACGGTCAAAGGCGCTGTAGGGCCATAGGTGTCCACGACATAGCCGCCGACAACCGCGCCGATGGTGATGGCGACCTGAAAAGAGGCGACCATCAGGCTGCCCGCTGCTTCCAGTGCGTCCGGCGCCGCGCGAGACAAATTTGTCGGCAGCACCACCGGCGCCATGCCGAAGGCGAAGCCCCACAGCGTAGCGAAGCCAAAGGCGACGCCAATGTGCACGCCCCAAAGCACCAATGCCAGCGCCGCGAAGGCCATCAATGCGGCGGTAGCCACGAGAGCCACCCGGATATTGGCGTCGGCCATGCGGCCGCCGGCAATATTACCGATCACCGCGGCGATGCCAAATCCGAGCAACGCCAGGGCAATTGGCCCGGTTCCGAGGAGCGTCACATGTTCGAGAAAGGGGCGCACATAGACCGAGCCGGCAAAATGCCCCGTCATCAACAAAAGGATAGCAAGCATACCAAGTTGAATGCCACGCCGCCGTGTCAGCCGAAGGACGTCTGCAAGACTATTGCTTGCCGTTGCAGGCAAAGACGGCAGGCTAAGCAACTGCAGCAACATGGCAAGCAAGGCCAATCCCGCTGTCATGGCCATGGCGCTGCGCCAACCCAGCCAGTCGCTGATCAACGCGCCCATCGACGGTGCGGCAATGGTTGCGAGCGAGACGCCGAGGGTGACGATAGCCATGCCCCGCCCAGTCGCATTGGCGCCAACCAGCCTCGCCACTACGGCGACCGAAAGTGCCCAGAAAGCGCTGAGAGCGATTCCCAGCCCGGCCCGGCCTAGCAACAACAGCCAGAAATTGGGCGCCAGCGCCGCAAGAATATTGGAAGCGACCGCCAGGGCCATGAGGCCAACCAGCACCGTCTTGCGGTTCAGTCGGCCGATGAGAACATTGCTCAACATGGCCGTTACGGCGCCGACAGAAGCTGTGGCGGTGACGACCTGTCCGGCCGTTCCTTCGCTGATGCCGAGATCGCGCGCCATTGGCGTCAGCAGACCTGCCGGCAGGAATTCGGCCGACACCAAGGCAAAGCTGGTGGCGGCCAATGAAATGACCGCGAACCAGGTGGTTGCGCTCCACGCGGCCGGCCCAGCGGCATCAACGTCTACCGCCGCGTCTTCAAGTTGTAATGTTGTGTCAGTCACGGAAAGATCTCCAAAGTTTGGAGATCTTCATAAACGAGTCCTGTCGGATGATATGTATCTCAAAATCCGAAATCCATGTCTATTCGTCCGGGAATTGTGCGGCGCACAACGCCCGGCGAGACATTGGTGATGCGCTTGAAGGCGCGAGCGAAGGATGCCTCGGAATCATAGCCCAGGCGGGTGGCGACCTCGGCCACCGACAAGCCGTTTTGTCCCAACAACTCGCGGGCAAGCTGCATGCGCAGACGGGCGAGATAGCGTGCCGCGCCCTCTCCCAACACAGCGCTGAAGCGCTCGGCGAAAATCGAGCGCGATTGGCCTGCCAGGCTGGCAAGGCTTTCGAGCGTCCAGTTATGGCCGGGGTCTCTGTGCATGGCTGCCAGAACGCGGCCAATATGGGGGTCGCGGATGGCGGCGAGCCAACCGGTGGTCGAAGCCCCAGTGCAATTGACCCAGCAGCGAATGAGCCGGGCTGTCAGCAAGTCCGCCATACGCGACAAGATGGTGGCGCTGCCCATCTGCGGTTGCGCGGCCTCCGCGGTCATGGCCGCCAGCAAAGGACCAACGACCGGGTCATTGCCGGCCACGTCGCACCCCTTGATGATAGGTGGCATTAGCGTGATCAACGGGTTTAACGCACAGGCGCCCAAGGCCATTGAGCCGCAGAAAAGGGTGCTTGTCGCGCCCTTGCCTTCCCGGACGACTTCGCAGACGTTGCTCCCCACCTTGGTCACCCGGCAATCATCGAGCGAGCCGCCTGCAACGTCCGGCGCGCTGGCCAGCCGATGGGCGATGCCTTGCGGCAGCAGCACCAGGTCGCCATCGCGCAACTCCTGCCATCCCTGCGCCTCGGTGTGGATCCAGCATGGCCCCAGACCGACAAAGTGAAAACGAAGCAGCGATTGTTGCGGAAATTCTATGCTCCAAGGATGTCGGAGTTCGCAGCGGCCATAGTTGACGCCACTCAAGCGAAAGTCTTGTAGGACTTCGCTGAGCGCATCCATCGGAATATGTGGCGGCGGAGACGGCCGGGACGAATGGTCAGTCATCCTACCGATGTAGATACTAATCGTCCGGCGGGCAAGCGAGAACCGTTGTTCCACCAGGGGAAAAGCTTCAACGTCACCTACCCGTCCTGGCAGGCTCCTCGCCCTTGCCTCCCGCTCCAACTGCATGCAAGGAGTGCTGTCGGACACAGGGACAAGAGGCATGGCAGCGGAAACGTCAGGCAGCGATCTCATTCAGGTGGTGGCGCTGCTTGCCGCGGGCGTCGTCGCCGTCCCCATCTTCAAACGCATGGGCCTCGGCTCGATCCTTGGCTATCTGGCGGCCGGCGTGGTGATCGGCCCGTTTGGTCTTCGCATCTTTTCCGAATCGGGCGCCATCCTCCACGTCGCCGAACTCGGCGTCGTCATGTTCCTGTTCATCATCGGGCTGGAAATGCAGCCGTCGCGGCTTTGGGGCCTGCGCCGCGAAATCTTCGGGCTCGGCGCGCTGCAGGTCGGCGTCTGCGCGGTCCTGTTAACCGGTGTGGGAATGGCCGGCGGTTTTCCGGTCTCGCAATCCTTCGTCGCTGGAGCCGGCTTCGTGCTGACCTCGACGGCGATCGTCATGCAGCTTCTCGAGGAACGCGGCGAAATCGCTTCGCCGAAAGGCCAGCGCATCGTCTCCATCCTGCTGCTGGAGGATCTGGCCATCGTGCCGCTGCTGGCCCTGATCGCGTTCCTGGCGCCGGGCGGCGCCGACACCAGCCTGTCGGAGCGGCTGACCGAGGTCGGCATCGGCCTTGCCGCGATCGTCGGACTGGTGCTGGCGGGGCGCTATCTGCTCAACCCCTTCTTCCGCATCCTGGCGGACGCCCGTGCCCGCGAGGTGATGACGGCTGCGGCACTGCTGGTCGTGCTTGGATCGGCGCTCGCCATGCAGCTCAGCGGCCTGTCGATGGCGATGGGCGCATTCCTGGCCGGCGTGCTTTTGTCCGAATCGACCTTTCGCCATCAGCTGGAAGCCGACATCGAGCCGTTCCGTGGCATCTTGCTCGGTCTGTTCTTCCTGGCGGTCGGCATGTCGCTCGACCTGCATGTGGTGGCCGCGAACTGGAGGCTGATCGCCATCTATGTCGTCGCCTACATGGTCATGAAGGCGCTTGGCATCTACATCGTCGCCCGCATCCTCAAGACCGGCCATCGCGAAGCGTTAGAACGCGCGGTCTTCATGGCGCAAGGCGGCGAATTCGCCTTCGTCCTCTACTCCGCCGCCGCCGCCGTCGGCATTATCGACAACCAGGCCAACGCGACGCTGACGGCGATCGTCATCATTTCCATGGTGCTGACGCCGCTGGCGATCATCGCCTTGCGCTATGTCACGCCGCGCGACGAGCAGTCGCTCGACGGGGTCGATGTCGCCGACGGCCTGACCGGCAGCGTGCTGATCATCGGTTTCGGCCGCTTCGGCCAGATCGCCAGCCAGCCGCTGCTGCTGCGCGGCATCGATGTGTCGATCATCGACAATGATGTCGAGATGATCCAGGCGGCCGCCGATTTCGGCTTCAAGGTCTATTATGGCGACGGCACACGGCTGGATATCCTGCACGCGGCCGGCGCGGGCCGGGCGCGCGCCGTGCTGATCTGCGTCGACAAGGCCGATGCGGCCGTTCGCATCGCCCAGTTGATCAAGGCCGAATTTCCGCTCCTCACCGTGCTTGCCCGGGCTTTCGACCGCGGCACGGCGCTGCAGCTCATTCGCGCCGGCGTCGACTATCAGCTGCGCGAGACCTTCGAATCGGCACTGGTTTTCGGCGGCTCTGCCCTGGAATCGCTTGGCGTTGATCCCGAAGACGTGGCTGAAACGATCGAGGACGTCAGGCGGCGCGACACCGACCGTTTCGAAACCCAGCTCGCCGAAGGAATTCGCGCCGGCCAGCGCTTCCTGCGGGGCAATATCGGCACGCCGATTCCGACACCGCTCTCCACGCCGCGCCGCCCCGGTCAGGCCCTCAACGAGGAGACGGCCGGCGTTCTGCACAAATCCGAAACAGCCGATTGAACCGAGGAATCAGGCATGGAATTGGACAGCAGAGCCCTGTCGGTCACCAAATTCTGGCGCGACGCCGGCGAGGATGCATGGTTTGAGAAGAACGACGCCTTCGATACCGATTTCCGCGACCGCTTTCTCGACCTGCACTATGCCGCGGCGCGGCGTGAATGCGACGCCTGGTCGGACCATGCGGAAGGTTCGCTGGCGCTGATGATCCTGCTCGACCAGTTTCCGCGCAATTGCTTCCGCGGCACCGGCCACATGTATGCCACCGACCCGCTGGCGAAGCATTTCGCTGAAAAAGCGGTCGCTGCCGGGCATGACCTGGCGCTGGAACCGGAAGTCCGCGTGTTCCTGTATCTGCCGTTCGAACACGCGGAAAATCTGGCCGACCAGGACATTTCGGTCGAACTGCACACCGCCAGGGCCGAGTTCAACCTGAAATACGCGCTGGAACATCGCGACATCATCCAGCGCTTCGGCAGGTTTCCGCACCGCAACAAGATGCTCGGCCGCGAGACGACACCGCAGGAGCAGGCGTTTCTCGACGAAGGCGGATTCTCCGGCTGATCATTACGCCAGCCACCAATCCCGGCCGGACGGCAACCGCTCGATTCCGGCGGCGTCGACAGCGCCGAGCCGTTCCGACACGCTTCGCCCGCCGACGGCAAGAGCCGGCGCGATCTCGGCCAGCGGCGCCAGCACGAAAGCGCGTTCCAGCATGCGCGGATGCGGGACTTCCAGACCGGTCTCATGGATGACGCGGTCACCGAACACCAGAATGTCGATATCGATCAGGCGCGGCCCCCAGCGCTCCTCGCGCACCCGCTTCAGCTTCCGCTCGGCATCGAGGCAGAGGTCGAGCAGCGCCCGCGGCGAGAGACGGGTCGACAGTTCGGCGGCGGCGTTGAGGAAATCCGGCTGGTCGAGCTTGCCCCAGGGCGGCGTGCGGTAGAGCGAGGAGACGGCGGTGACGCGCGTGTCCGCATCGGCGTCGAGAATGCGCAGCGCCGCCGCCATCGACGCCGCCGGATCGCCCAGATTGCCGCCGAGGCTGAGGTAAATGGTGTTACTCGGGCCAGACAACGGTCACCTCGACATAATCGAGCACGCCAGGCACCGGCGCATTCGGCTTGCGCACTGTGATTTCGGCCCTCCTGATCTGCGGAAACCGCTCCGTCAGCGCCTTTGCCACTTCCATGGCCAGGGCCTCGATCAGGAAGCGCCGCTCGCCGGTGATGATCTTCTCGATCACCGCGAAGGCAATGCCGTAATTGACGGTTTCCTCGATGGCGTCGTCGACAAGCGCGCGCCCGGGTTCGACCGACAGCACCGCGTCGACATAGAAACGCTGGCCGAGCGCCTCCTCCTCGTCGAGCACGCCATGCCGTGCAAAGAAGGCGCAGTTCTTCAGGCGGATGACATACATGGCTCAGCGTCCCGATCTAGAGCGTACTTTGTGCGTCCACTTGGACGCACAAAGTACGCTCTAACACTTTTGAATCTACGCATCGTGCTTTCCGAAAATCGATTCCGATTTTCGGGCCGATGTGGCGTTTTCAAGCGCCAGCATAGCATCCGCCATGGCCAGCGCGTCCACGTTGATTGCGACATCGTGGACGCGAAACAGATGCGCGCCCTTGAGCCTGAGAATAACGCTGGTCGCCGCCGTTCCGGCAGCCCGGTCTGCCGCATCGCGGCCGGTGACGGTGCCGATGAAGCGTTTTCGCGAGGTGCCCGCCATCAGTGGAAAGCCAAGCGCATGAAGCTCGGAAAACCGCGCCATCAGGTCGAGATTTTCCTCAGCCGTCTCCTTGGCGAAGCCGAAACCGGGATCAAGCACGATACGATCGTCCGCAATGCCGTTGCGATGGGCGATCTCCAGCGATTTTTCCAGGAACGCAAACTGGTCGGCGATCACGTCGGGCAGCTTCTTTCGATCCCGCCCGGTATGCATGATGATAAGCCCGGCTCCGGTTTCGGCAGCGACCCGCGCAATGTCGGGCTCGCGCTGCAGCCCCCAGACATCGTTGACGATATGCGCGCCGGCCGCCACGGCCAGCCGCGCGGTGTCCGCACGATAGGTGTCGACCGAAATCAGCACGTCACCGGAGCGCGCCAGCGCCTCGATCACCGGCAGGACGCGCGCCTGTTCCTCGCTTGCCGAGATGGCGGCGGCACCAGGCCGGGTCGATTCTCCGCCGACGTCGATGATCCCTGCTCCTTCCTCGATCATCCGGCGCGCCTGGGCCAGCGCCGCTCCGGGCGCATCGAACAGGCCGCCGTCGGAAAAGCTGTCAGGGGTGACGTTGAGGATGCCGACGACCACCGCCTTGCCGCCAAGGTCGAGATGACGTCCATGCGCCAGCTGCCATCGCCTCGCCGTCATTGTTCATCAACCATGGGGCTCATCAACCAGGGGCACATCAACGATGTGTGATCCGCAAAGGATCAATTCCGTTGCGCCGGCAACGGCCGTAAAGCAAGGTGGGTAAAGAGGCAATATGATGAAACGATCCCTGCTTTGCGCACTGCTGCTTGCCGTCACCGCCGTTCCGGCGGGCGCGGCCAATCTTGTCAAGACATACAGCTATTTTTCCATTGGCGGCAGCACGCTCGAAGACATCGAGAAGCAGCTCTCCAAACATGGGCCGCAGGTCAAAAGCACGGGCTCGCGCCACCCTGGCGCCACCCAGATGGCCTTCACCACCCGTATCAGCTACGCCAGGCAGGCTGGCTCCTGCCGGATCGCCGACGCCGCCGTGACAGTCAAGGTCAAGGTCATCCTTCCGGAATGGCGCCGCCCGCGCAAGGCGGATCCCGACGTGAAGCTGTTCTGGGACACGCTGTCGGCCGACATCAAGCGCCATGAAGAACGCCATGTCGAGATCGCCAAGAACTATGGCCGCGAGCTGGAAAACGCGCTGAAGGCGACCTATCCGCGAGCGGATTGCGGTACGGCCAAGGCCAAGGCGGCCGAGATCACCGCCGCCATTCTCGCCAGGCACGACCGCGCCCAGGTGCAGTTCGATCGCGTCGAGAGCGTCAATTTCGAAAGCCGTATCCTGCGGCTCATGCGCTATCGCATCCAGCGCATCGAGAGCGGCCAGCTGCCGCCGCCGGCCTGAATTTCGTCGGCGCACTCAATGGCGCCGATGCAAGCCAACCGGGCCGAAGCATAGTGCCAGCGTCGGAAAAATTTCGAACGGCAGTCGAAATCGGCCTAAACGGAACGACATATCACGGGTTGGCAAAGCACAACCCTCAAGGCACGAGCACCACGACCGATCGCGCGGCGAACGCACGAGGCAAGCCCAATCGTCGACCCGGATCGCGCAAAGCATATGGACAAGACCATGGACCAGGCTGTCGACAAGCAGACCATGGCGGCTGCCGCCACGCCGCTGACCGAAAGCGAGAAAAACGCCATCATCGGCGGCGTTCTCCTGTCCATGCTGCTGGCAGCGCTTGACCAGACCATCATCGCACCCGCCATGCCGACCATCGCGCGAGCGCTCGGCCACGCCGAGTATCTGCCCTGGATGGTCACCGGCTATCTCCTGACCGCCACCGCCGTGGCACCGCTCTACGGCAAGATCTCCGACGTTTATGGCCGCCGCCCGACCGTTTACGCGGCGATCCTCATCTTCCTCGCCGGATCGCTAGTCAGCGCCATGGCCCCCAACATGTTCGTGCTGGTGATAGGGCGCGCGATCCAGGGTGCCGGCGGCGGCGGCCTGTTTGCGCTGGCGCAAACCGTGATCGGCGACCTCGTGCCGCCGCGCGAGCGCGCGCGCTACGCGGCCTGGATCTCGGGCACCTGGGCCGTCGCCAGCATCGCCGGGCCACTGCTGGGCGGCACCTTCGCAGAGCATTTGCACTGGTCGCTGATCTTCTGGATCAACATTCCGCTTGGGCTCCTGGCCATGGCGATCATCAACAAGCCGCTGAAGAAGCTGCCGATCGCGGCCAAACATCACCGCATCGACGGGGCGGGCGCCGTGCTTCTGGTTGTCGCCACGGCACTTTTGCTTCTGGCCCTCAACTGGGGCGGCAGCACCTATCCGTGGTTTTCGCCTGAAATCCTCGGTCTGGTGGCTGGTTCGGCCGTGTTCTGGACCCTGTTCGCGCTGAGGCTGCTGAGGGCCGCCGAACCGTTGATCTCGCTTGAAGTGCTGGGCAACCCGATCGTGCTCGCCGGGGCGCTGTCGATGTTCCTGCTGCAGGCGGCCAATATCGGCGCCTCGGTCTACCTGCCGGTCTATCTGCAAACCGTCATCGGGCTTTCCGTCAGCGAATCGGGAATGGCCATGCTCGGCCTTCTGCTCGGCACGGTCGCCGGCGCCGCCTCCAGCGGCCGCCTGATCCCCCGCTTCGTGCACTACAAGCGCATCGCCATGATCGGCATCGCTTTGGCCATTGTCAGCATCGGCGTGCTCAGTGCCATTGCCGGACACGCCTCGCTGCTCGAGGTCGAGATCCTGACCACCCTGATCGGCCTGGGCAGCGGAACGACATTCCCGGTCGCGACCGTCTCTATCCAGAACGCCGTCGATCGAACCCATCTCGGGGTTGCGACCGGCGTGCTGACCTTCCTGCGCACGCTGGGCGGCGCGCTGGGCGTCGCCTTGCTCGGCGCGGTCGCGCTCGGCTATGGCCTGCCGCTCTCCGCCGAGGGCTCGCAGACGCACATCCAGCTGACATCGGCGTTGCCGTTCGTGATGATCTTCATCACCGCCGGCATCACCCTGGTGCTGGCGCTTGTCGCGATGATGCTCATGCCGGAAAAGGCGCTGCGTGGCCGCGACGAGGCGGCCGCGCCCGTTGTCGCGGAATAGAAGCGCTCTTTACTCCACCACGCCGAGCTTCTTCTGCAGGCTTGTCGACGAGGTCGTGTACTGGAACACGATCCGTTCACCGGGGCTGATGATGCGCTTGGCCGCCTGCGCCATCAGCGCGACTTCATGGAAGCCCGACAGGATCAGCTTCAGCTTGCCAGGATACCAGTTGATGTCGCCGACCGCGAAAATGCCGGGCACCGAGGTCTGGAACTTCTCGGTGTCGACCGGGATCAGGTTCTCGTGGAGATTGAGCCCCCATTCCGCGATCGGACCGAGCTTCATCGTCAGGCCGAAGAAGGGCAGCATGCGTGTGCATGGCACTTCGATATCGCCTTCCGGACCGCCCTTGATGGTGGCCGATGACAGCTGGCCGTCGGCGCCGGTCAGCCCGGTCACCTGGCCGACCTTGAATGCCAGCTGCTTCATCTCCTGCATGGCATACATCTTGTTGACGCTGTCGGGCGCCGCGCGGAACTCGGGGCGCCGATGAACAAGCGTCACGCTTTTTGCCACCGGTTGCAGATTGAGCGTCCAGTCGAGCGCCGAGTCGCCGCCGCCGACGATGACAAGGTCGTGGCCGCGAAAATCCTCCATCCGGCGCACCGAATAGAAGACGCTCTTGCCCTCATAGGGCTCGATGCCCGGGATCGGCGGGCGTTTGGGCTGGAACGAGCCGCCGCCGGCGGCGATCACCACCACCTTGGCTTCGAACACCTCGTTCTCGTCGGTGGTGACGCGAAAGCTGCCGTCCTCCAGCTTTTCGAGGCTGGAGACCATGCGGTTGTAGGTGAAGTCAGGCTTGAACGGATGGATCTGCTCGAGCAGCTTGTCGACCAGCCCTTGCGCCGAAATCGAGGGCCAGCCGGGAATGTCGTAGATCGGCTTTTCCGGATAGAGCTCCGCGCATTGGCCGCCGGGTTTGTCGAGGATATCGATCAGGTGGCATTTCATGTCGAACAGGCCGAGCTCGAACACGGCGAAAAGACCGACAGGCCCTGCCCCGACAATGAGAACGTCCGTGCTGATGATCCCGGTCATGCGCCCTGCCTCGTTGCTGGATTGGCGTGAGACTGCATGACCGCTGGCCCGCTGCCAAGCGCCAGCGGGAAAAATCGGCTTTTCAGCCCTGGCGCTCCGGCACCCGCACCACCAGGCCGTCGAGCGCGTCGCGCACCTTGATCTGGCAGGACAGCCGCGAGTTCGGCTGGACGTCGTAGGCGAAGTCCAGCATGTCTTCTTCCATCGCTTCCGGCTCGCCGACTTCCGCCGTCCAGGCCTCGTCGACATAGACATGGCAGGTGGCACACGCGCAAGCGCCACCGCACTCCGCCTCGATCCCCGGCACAGCGTTGCGGATGGCGTTTTCCATGACCGTCGAGCCGTTTTCGGCGTCCACGTCGAATTGTGTGCCGTCATGGGCGATGAAGGTCAGCTTGGTCATTTGTCACCTGAAGGGAGTTTCGCCCGAGATAATCACTCCGGCAGACAAGTCAACTGCCGCGCGAAAGCGCCGCTCCGTGACGTATTTCCACAAACCGGGTCAGCGATTGATGGCGGCGATGAAATCGCGCACTTCGTCGATTAGTTTGCCGAGCCGCTTGAGGGTCTGGCCGTCTTCCGGTCGCCGCTCGATCTCTGTGGCACAATCGGCAATGGCAAAGGCGCCGACGCCGCGAGCAGACCCCTTCAATCCATGCGCCAGCAGAAGCCGATCCTTGAGGTCGGCATCGACTATTTTGTCGCGTACCGACAGCGCCTGCTGTACAAACAGCGCCAGCACCTCTTGCTCGAGGGCGCGGTCGCCCATCGTCTGCCGGGCCAGGTGTGCCAAATCGACCGGTCGGGACTGCCTGGTTCCCGAGACGTCGCCTCCGGGCATTGAGAAGGCAATGCCGCTTTCGCCACGCATGAACTCGAACTCCGTTTCTTCGGCCGCCTGAAAAGCTAGGCGAATCCAATGGACAACGGGTTAATGAGTGACCCGGAAAAATGTTGCGAAAACGGCGCCCGGATCACGGTTCCGTTAACCTTATATTTAAAGTTTTACGTATCCGGCGGAATGCATGTTTTCTTTACCCCCCTGTGTCATTACGATACGAGGGTCCATTTTCAGCCTCCTGCGCGGGGGTACGATAACGACAATTATAAGCCCGCGGCAGCTAGTACAGGGTAGCGAAGGCATGGCAAAGAAACCAACGACGACGACGAGAAATCTCGACAGCGACGTGGCCAGGGAACTGGAAAAAGCGCTCGATCTCGACCTCAGCGGCGATATCGGCAGCGGCGATCTCGACATCGCGGCTTCGATGGAAGATCTGGAAGCGCAGATATCCCAGGCCGCCGACGAGCTGGCACGCGAGGGACGCAACCAGAAGCCGGCACCCGCCGCCAATCAAGCAGCCCCCATTGCCAATCAGGCCGCGAATTCCGCGCCGAAGGCCAAGCCCGCCGAACTGCGCCCCGTGGAGACACGCAGTGGCAATGGCACGCAGCCCTCGGGCTTTGCGCCGGCCAATGACGATCGCCAGAAGGATTACAAGACCCTCCTGCACAGCTTGAACAGGCGCGCGTCCAACACCGTCTACTGGATCGTTGCCTTTGTCTCGCTCGCCTGGATCGCGGGCGCCGGCGGGCTCGCCAACCTGCTGTTCGGACCGAGCATCTGGAGGATCCGCACGCTCGACCAGTTCCTCGCCCGTCCCGAGCTGATTGGCCTCGCCGTCGCGGCGATCGTGCCGATCATTCTGTTCTGGGCCTTCGCGGCCATGATTCGCCGCGCCCAGGACATGCGCATCGCCGCCCAGTCGATGACGGAAGTGGCCTTCCGCCTGACCGAGCCGGAAAACATGGCACAGGATCGCGTCATGATGATCGGCCAGGCCGTTCGCCGCGAGGTGGCGGCCATGGGCGAAGGCATCGAACGCACGCTGGCCCGCGCCGTGGAGCTGGAAACGCTGGTCCACAGCGAAGTCAACCAGATCGAGCGCTCCTATTCGGAAAACGAAACCCGCATCCGTTCGCTCGTCGACGGGCTCGGCAGCGAGCGCGAGGCGGTCGTCACCCATGCCGAGCGCGTCCGCGCCTCGATCGCTGGTGCGCATGAGACGCTCAGGGATGAGATCGGTGCCGCCAGCGACATCATCCGCGACTCGATCCTCAATGCCTCGACCAAGCTGTCGATGACGATCACCAATTCCGGCGACACGCTCATCGACCGCATCAATGAAAGCTCGATGTCGATCTTCGATTCAGTCGAAGGCCGGCTCGACACCATCACCGACAGGCTGTCGACCTCCGGCGAGGCCTTCGCCAGCCTGCTCGACACGCGCATTGCCAAGCTGACGGATACGACGGACGGACTGACGCGGTCGCTGACCGATCTGCTCGACGATCGCACGACCGGCATGGTTTCGCTGCTCGGCGGCGCCGCGCGCACCCTCAATTCGGAATTCGAAGCCAGCCTCAACGGCATCGAGCGCACGCTGGCCGAACGCGGCCAGGCCCTGATCAGCGAATTCCAGACCCGCGCCGAAGCGCTCGACACCGGCACGCAGAAGCTCAACGCCGCGCTCGAGGCCCGTGCCCGCCAGATCAACGAGACGCTGGTCGAGCGCGCCCGCGAAATCGCCCACACCTTCGCCGAGAGCAAGGACACGCTGGCCGCGATGATCGATCAGGGCAAGACGCAGATCGGCGCCGACATGGCCGACATCGTCACCTCGACATCGAGCATGCTGGAGGCCCGCGCCAGCGACTTTGCCGGTCGCATGGAAGCGGCGCGTCATGTCGTCTCGCGCTCCTTCGACAGCGATATCCAGCGGCTTGCCGACGCCCGCCTCGGCATCGAGGAAGCCGTCGAAAACCACAGCCGCAAGCTGTCCGAAAGCCGCGAGCGCATGGCGGCCGCCATGCACGCAGACCTGGAGAAATTCGCCGAAGGCCGCGCCGGCATCGACGCCGCGGTGACCAGCCAGGTGCAGAAGCTGGCCGAAGGCCGCAGCCTGATCGCGCGCGCCCTCGAAGAGGATCTGCGCAAGGTCAACGAATCGCGTGCGGCCATCGACGCGTCGCTCGGCAGCCATCTCGAAAGGCTGGAAGAAGGCCGCAACCGGCTTGCGCTGGCTCTCAACGAAGACTCTGGAAAACTCGTGCAAGCCCGTACGATCATTGATGAAATGGTCGCCGGCCATGTTGGAAAACTCGCCGAGGGCCGCAACATCCTGTCGCGCGCCCTGGAAGCCGACCTCGGCAAACTGTCCGACAGCCGCGCCAGCATTGACGGGCTGGTCGCCGGTCAGGTCGAGAAGATCGCCGAGGGCCGCGCGGTGCTCGCCAAGGCCCTGGAAACCGATATAGCCGGCATCAAGGCCCTGATCGAGGCGCATTCGGCAAAGCTGGTGGAAGACCGCAGCCAACTCGGCCGTTCGCTCGAGACGGACCTCTCGGGCATCAGGGGCTTGCTTGACGATCATTCGGTCAAGCTCGCCAACGACCGCAGCCTGCTGTCGCAGACGCTCGAAGCCGACCTTGCCAAGCTGGCCGAAAGCCGCTCGAGCATCGACGGCCTCGTCGCCGGTCAGGTCGAGAAGCTGGCCGAAGGCCGCGACATCCTCAAGCGCGCGCTGGAATCGGACCTCAACACCATCAAGGGTGTCATATCGAGCCAGTCGGAAAAGCTGGCGGAGGATCGCGGGCAGCTTTCGCGGGTCCTTGAAGCCGACCTGCAGAATGTCAACAGCGTCATCGCCGACCACATGAACAGGCTCGTTCAGGATCGTTCGACCTTGTCGAAGGCTCTTGAGGACGACCTCGCCAAGCTGGCCGACAGCCGCTCCAGCATCGACGGGCTGGTCGCTGGTCAGGTCGAGAAGCTGGCCGAGGGCCGCGACATTCTCAAGCGCGCGCTCGAAGCCGACCTCAATACCATCAGGAGCACCGTTGCCGACCAGTCGCAGAAGCTGGTCGACGACCGCGCCCAGTTCGCCAGGGCGCTGGAAGCCGATCTCGAAAGCGTCAACAGCCTCGTCAACAGCCATGGCGAAAAGCTGGCGCAGGATCGCTCGACGCTGTCCAGGGCGCTGGAAGACGATCTTGCCAAGCTCGCCGAGAGCCGGTCGAGCATCGACGGGCTGGTTTCCGGCCAGGTCGAGAAGCTCGCCGAGGGCCGAGATATCCTCAAGAGGGCTTTGGAAACCGACCTCAACACAATCAAAGGCGCAGTCGCCGACCAGTCGCAGAAGCTTGTCGATGACCGCGCACAGTTCGCGCGAGCCCTCGAGGCCGACCTCGAAAGCGTCAGCGGCCTGGTCAGCAGCCACGCCGACAGGCTTGTCCAGGAGCGCTCGACCCTGTCCAGGGCGCTCGAGGACGATCTTGCCAAGCTCGCCGAAAGCCGCTCCAGCATCGACGGCCTGGTCGCCGGCCAGGTGGAGAAACTGGCCGAAGGCCGCGACGTTCTCAAACGCGCCCTCGAAGCCGATCTCGCCAAGCTGGCCGAGAGCCGTTCGAGCATCGACGGTCTGGTCGCCGGCCAGGTGGAGAAGCTCGCCGAAGGTCGCGATATTCTCAAGCGCGCCCTCGAGGCCGACCTGCAGAAGCTGAGCGAAAGCCGTGGCGATATCGACGGCGTCATCGCCGGTCATGTCGGCAAGCTGGCCGAAGGCCGCAACATGCTGAGCCGCGCGCTGGAAGACGATCTCGGCAAGCTCGCCGAGACCCGCAAGGAAGTCGACCGCTCGCTGGCCGGCCACATCGACCAGATCGCCGCCAGGAGCACCGACATTTCGGCCGCGATCGCCGCCGACGTGGAGAAGATCGAGCAGGCGTTCAGCCGTCAGACAGGCATCATCGAGGAACGCGCAGGAACCATGGAGCGCGCGCTCTCGACCGGCGTCGACAATGTCCGCAGCGTGCTCGAAAAGAGCGCGGTCTTCGTCGCCGGCGCCTTGCGCGAAAAGGTCCTGGAAGTCACCAGCACCCTGCATGAGCAGGCCGGTGCGGCCTTCAGCGACGCCGACCGCAAGATCGCTGAGCGCGCCGAACAGACCTCCGCCGCGCTTTTGGCACGAGCCGAAGACATCGCCCGCACCTTCGAGGAAGCCGATCGTCGCCTCCACGCCCGTGCCGAAGATACGTCCAACGCCTTGCTGGCCCGTGCGGACGACACCTCCAGTTCGCTGCTGGCGCGTGCCCACGAAACCGCCGATCAGCTGGCCGCCCGCGCCGGCGAGATCGCCGGCACCTTCGAGCTCGCGGACCAGAAGCTCGCCGCCCGCGCCCAGGAAACCGCCGATCAGCTGGCTGCCCGGGCTCAGGATACCGCGGATCATCTGGCGGCCCGTGCAAGCGAGATTGCCGGCACGTTCGACGCGGCCGACCAGAAACTGGTCGCCCGCGCCATCGAGACGGCGCAGTCGCTGGCCGCCCGCGCCGGCGACATCCTGCGCAACTTCGAAAGCGCCGACCAGCGGCTCGGCATGCGCATCGGCGAATCCGCCGAGGCGCTGGCCGCCCGCGCGTCGGACCTTGGCCGCATCTTCGATGCCGCCGACCAGCAACTGGTCTCGCGCATCGCCGAAGGTTCGGACGCGCTGTCCAACCGCGCGTCCGAAATCGGCCGCATCTTCGACGAGGCCGACCAGCGTCTGGTCTCGCGCATCGCCGACAGCTCTTCGACGATCGGCGAGCATGCGCAGACCATCGTCGGGGCTTTCGCCAGCACCGAGCAGAGGGTCGCCGACCGTGCGCGCCAGACCGGCCAGGAACTGGCCGTGCACGCCCGCGAAATCGAGCAGGCACTTGCCGGCGCGGACGAGCGTCTTGCGTCGAGCGCGGCGGCCGCGGCCGCCCGCGTCGAGGAGCAGATCGCCAGCGTCGAGAACCGCCTCGCCTACACCACCGAAACAATGGGCCAGAGGCTCAACGAGCAGGTGTCGAGCGCCGAGGCGCAACTCGTCTCGCGCGCCAATGTGATCGCCGAGACCTTCACCGCTGTTGGCCAGCATATCGGCCAGAGCACCAACGATGCCGCCAAGACGATCGGCGCCAACACCCGCGAACTCAACACCATGCTCGCGGCCCGGTCGGCCGAGATGTCGAAGATCCTCGACGAAACCGCGCGCCCTTTGGTCGAGCGCTTCGCCCAGGGCGGTTCGGAACTGCAAAAGAGCATGGAAGAGGTCACCGAGCGCGCCACCGAGAAGCTGCGCAGCGAAAATGCTGCCCTGGTCAACGCACTCGCCAGCCGCACCGCCGAGACCTTGTCGGCGGTCGAAGGCGCCCGCTCGTCGCTGTCCGACAGCGTTGCCGATCTCATCGGCCGCATGACCACATCCAGCTCGCAGCTCGGCCAGCTGATCGAGCAGGCCGCGGTCAATCTCGGCCAGGTCGACGAACGCCTGACCGGCAGCACGCAGAGCTTCGCGGCCACAACCGAAAAGGCGGCGCAGACCTTCGCCAGCTCGGCGCGTCTGGTCGATTCGAACACCACAAGGCTGACGGAACTGTCATCGTCGACCTTGCGCGAAGTGGCCTCGATCGCCACCAAGTTCGATGAACATAGCCGCCTGCTGGCCAGCGCCTCGGACCTGTTGAGCTCGGCCCAGAGCAACCTCGAGCACACGCTGGAAAGGCAGTCGTCGCTCGAAGACCTCGCCGTCGGCCTGGTCAAGAAGTCGGAGGATCTCGAAAGGGTCATGCGCTCGTTCGAAAACCTCGTCGGCCAGACGCTGCAGAACGCCGAAGGCAAGACGATGGAATCGGCCGACAAGATCCGCAACGCCATCACCGACGTGGTCGATTCGGCGACCAAGCGCTTCGCCGACGCGACCGAGGAGATGCGGCGCACCGCGGGTTCGATCAAGAGCGAACTCGACCTCACCCGCGCCGAGCTCAAGAAAGGCGTCATCGAGATGCCGGAAGAGGCAAAGGAATCGACCTCTGCCATCCGCCGCGCCGTTTCCGAGCAGATCAACGCCCTGAAGGAGCTTTCGGACATCGTCGCGAAGTCCGGCCGCGGCGGCGGCGACGCCTCGGAGCCACGCAATCTGCGCCCGGCGCCGCAAGCGCCGGCGGCACGTCCCGCCGAGCCGCCGCGCCG
>NZ_BSNY01000059.1 GCF_030160235.1 Mesorhizobium huakuii | reverse complement strand
CACCAGATTCTCATCCAGATTGTCGCGCGCTTCTCATCAGAATTGTCGCGCCACACCCTTCCCGCAAACAGCCGGCACGCGCTTGGGGGCCGGTGCGAAGACGTACGTCTAACTCAAAAGCAACAACTTCGTCTTAGCCACTTGCAACAAAGTTCATGCGTGTTGCAATCGGTACGCTCCATCAGCAACAAACGGTACCCGTTTCCAATTGCAACGGTAAACCACCAACTGATGATGACAACGCGGGCCAGTTTTGCCGCAACTGCAGGCTCTCCGCGTTCACTCACTCGCTCAGCTTCAGTGCCGAAACCGCACCTTTTGGAACTTATGTGTCGGCCAACATCTGGGAATTGCCGCTGATTTTCATAGGCTTGGCTCGATCGAGGCGTGTTGCCTTGGGCTGATGGCCAACGCTACGCCGCGTAAATGACGACAGCAAAACGTGAGATCGAACTGGCCATTGACGTCGCGCGACGCACGCCGGAGCGCTGCTTTAGCCCGCATGGGCTGTGATCAGAACGCCTTTATTAAAATCCGTCCGTATCACGCTGATTCATAAGGAATTTCGATCACCATGCCGTCATGGGCCGGGGTTACGTTGGCCGGTACTTCGCCCTTGACCTTGGCATAATCGAGCGGAACGTGCATGTGGGTCAGCACGGCATTCCTCGGTGTCAGCTTGTCGATCCAGCCGAGCGCTTGGCCGAGCGACAGATGGCTGGGATGGGGATTATACTGCAGCGCGTCGATGACCAGCATTTCCAGGCCGCGCAGCCGCTCGGCGGTGGCGTCGGGAAAGTCGCTGATATCAGGGCAGTAGGCCAGGCCGCCAATGCGGAAGCCGAGCGAGATGATGTCGCCATGGATCTGCGGCAGCGGATCGAGGGCGAGGGCACCCCCCTCGCCTTCGATCACGACAGGCTTTGCGTGGTCGATGATATGTGCCCGCACGATCGGCGGATAAGAACTGCCCGGCGGTGTCTCGAAGCAATAGCCGAACGCCTGCCGCAGGCGCTGCATCGTCGGCTGGTCGGCATGGATGTCGATCAGGTGGCGCTGTTCGAGCACATAACCGCGAAGATCGTCGATGCCGTGGATATGGTCGGCATGGGGGTGAGTGTAGACGACCGCGTCGATACGTTTGACCGAAGCAAGCAGCATCTGTTCGCGGAAATCCGGCCCGGTGTCGATGACCACGGTGGTGCGGCCGCCATCGGCGGCGATCCGCTCGACCAGCGCTGCCGTGCGCATGCGCCGGTTCCTCGGATTGGCCGGGTCGCAATTGCCCCAGTCGCCAGTGATGCGCGGCGTACCCGGCGACGAGCCACAGCCGAGAATGGTGAGGCGCAGCCGGTCGGTCATCGTTCAGGCGCGCAATTCGGCGGGCCGCGGCATCTTGCCGAACAGCCGGAAGAAATTGCTTGTCGTCAGATCGGCGATTTCGGCTTCGCCGACACCAACCGTCTCCGCCAGCACACGTGCCGTGTGCGCGACATAAGCCGGCTCGTTGCGCTTGCCGCGAAACGGGATCGGCGCCAGATAAGGTGCGTCGGTTTCGACGAGCAGCCGGTCATGCGGCACGTCGGCGGCGATGGCGCGCAATTCGGCCGAGTTCTTGAAGGTCAGGATCCCCGAGAACGACACATAGCCACCGAGCGAGACGCCCACCTCGGCCAGCCGGCGTCCCGAGGAGAAACAATGCAGGATGAAGGGGAAGGCGCCCTTCCCTGTTTCGTCATCGAGAATGGCTGCCATGTCGTCATCGGCATCGCGCGAATGGATGACGAGCGGCAGGCCGGTCTCGCGAGCGGCGGCAATGTGATTGCGAAAGCCCTGCGCCTGCGCGTCGCGCGGCGCCTTGTCGTAGAAATAGTCCAACCCGGCTTCGCCGATTGCCACCACCTTCGGATGGGCCGACAGCCGGATCAGGTCCGCCGACGTCACGTCCAACTCCTCCGCCGCATTGTGCGGATGGGTGCCGACCGAGCAGTAGACTTCGTCGAAAGTTTCTGCGATTTCAAGTATTTGTGGAAAGCGCTTCACGCGCGTCGAGATTGTCACCATGCGGCCGATTCCGGCCGCTTTGGCGCGGGCGACAATGGCCGCCCGCTCCTCGGCGAAATCTGGGAAGTCCAGATGGCAGTGGCTGTCGACGAGCATCAGGCGTTCGCGCCCGGCTGTTCGACATAACGCGGAAACACGCCTTCCGGCACCGGCAAGGCAGTCCCCGATAGCAGCGCCTGGTCGGCGTGGACATGCACGAACTCACGCTTGTCCGCGGGCACCGCCAGCAGGTCGAGCAGCTTCGCCGCCGACCCCGGAATGAAGGGCTGGCACAGTACCGCCACGCGCCGCACCAGTTCGGCGGTCGTCCACAGCACCGTTTCCATGCGCTCCGGATTGGTCTTCTTCAGCGCCCAGGGCTCCTGCCCGGCGAAGTAGCGATCGGCTTCCGCCACCACGGCGAAGATCGCCGCCAGCGCCAGATGGATGCCTTGCTCGGCCATCGCCCTGCGCGCGGTGGCCAGGGCCGCCACCGCTTGATCCAGGATCGCGCTATCGGCATCCGTCAGCTCGCCGCGCTTCGGCACCACGCCGCCGCAGTTCTTGGCGATCATCGACAGCGAGCGCTGCGCCAGGTTGCCGAGGCCATTGGCGAGATCGGCGTTGGTGCGGTTGACGATCGCGTCATGGCTGTAGCTGCCGTCCTGGCCGAACGGCACCTCGCGCAGGAAGAAGTAACGCACCTGGTCGAGACCATAATGCTCGATCATGGCGAACGGATCGACGACATTGCCGACCGACTTCGACATCTTCTCGCCGCGGTTGAACAGGAAGCCGTGGGCGAAGACACGCTTCGGCAGTTCGATGCCGGCTGACATCAGGAAAGCCGGCCAGTAGACCGCGTGGAAGCGCACGATATCCTTGCCAATGATGTGCGTGGCCGGCCAGTACTCCCACTCCTCGGACTTCGTGTCCGGATAGCCGGCGGCGGTGATGTAGTTGGTCAAGGCATCGACCCAGACATACATCACATGCTTGTCGTCGCCAGGCACCGGTACGCCCCATTTGAAGGTCGTGCGCGAGATCGACAGGTCCTTCAGCCCGGATTTGACGAAACTCATCACCTCGTTGCGGCGCTCGGCCGGCCCGACAAAGTCGGGTTGGCTTTCATACAGCGCCAGCAGTTTGTCCTGATAGGCGGAGAGCCTGAAGAAATAACTTTCTTCCTCGTTCCATTCAACCGGCGAGCCAAGCGGTTCGCGGCGCACGCCATCCTCGCCGAGCGTGGTTTCGCTCTCGTCGAAATAGGCTTCCTGGCGGACCGAATACCAGCCGCTATAGCGGTCGAGGTAGATGTCGCCATTGGCGGCCATCGCCTTCCAGATCGCCTGGCAGGACGCGTAGTGGCGCGGTTCCGTCGTGCGGATGTATTCGTCGTTCGAGCCGCCCACCGCCTCGGTCATCGACCGGAAGATCGCTGAATTACGGTCGGCAAGCGCCTGTGGCGTGATGCCTTCCTTCTCAGCCGTCTGCTGCATCTTGAGACCGTGTTCGTCGGTGCCGGTGAGGAAGAACACGTCCTTGCCGTCGAGGCGCTGGAAGCGGGCCAGCGCATCGGTTGCAATGACCGTATAGGCGTGGCCGATATGCGGCTTGCCGTTCGGATAGAAAATCGGTGTCGTCAGATAGTATTTTTCGCGTGACATGAATGAACCGTCATGAATGTCTGAATGGAAGCCGTGGCGGTGGATATCGCATCGGAATGGCGATTGCCATCCCGAGCCCGACGCATGCCGCCCAAAAATGCCCCCGGTTTCGGAGCAAGGGCATGCATCAAAAAAAGGCCGTCACATTCGCATCGCAGAATTCAGCCGGTCGATCATGGTCAAGGCGTGCTGCTTCTTGTCGAGATTGTAAGTGTCGGTCTCAGATATAGCCTCCAGCGCCTCATGCCAAGTGTCCGACAATGTTTTCGCCCTTGCGAGGTCGCCGGCGAGCGCGGCCTGGCTTGCGGCGTCCGACAAAAGGTCGAGTGCCCGGCGGTTGAAGATGTCGAACTGGATCGCCTGGTCGCGGCCGGCGACTGCTTCGGCGAGCCGATAGGCTCCGCCGATGTCGCTCCTGCCCTTCGCCACCAGCGCGTCGAGCGTCTCGGCGATCTCCAGTCCGCCATACTGCGTCAAAAGGATCGCGTTGCGGGCGCTGCCCCCTGCCCGCTCGACCAACGCCGCCCGCGCGGCCGGGTCGTCCGGCGGCGGCGGTTCGGCGGTCTCCAGCACCGCCAGCAACTCATCGGCGTCGAGCGGTGTCAGGCGTATCATCTGGCAGCGTGAGCGGATCGTCGGCAGCAGGCTGCCCGGCGCATGGACGATGAGAATGAAAAGCGTTCGCGCCGGTGGCTCCTCAAGATTCTTCAGCAAGGCATTGGCAGCATTGGCATTCATGTCGTCGGCCGGATCGACGATGACCACCCGGTAGCTGCCGTCATGCGAGGTCATCGACAGGAAGCGGCTGACCCGGCGGATCTCGTCGACGGTGACGACCGTCTTGAAGCTCTTGGTCTTGTCGTTCATCGGCCGGGTCAGATGCAGCACGCCAGGATGTGCCCCGGTCGCGATCTGGCGAAACAGCGATGAGGCCGGGTCGGGACTGGCCAGGCTTTCCGGCGCCTGCTCGAAGGCCGGGTGCTTCAGGAGGTGATGCGCCAGGTGGAAGGCCAGCGTTGCCTTGCCGATGCCGACCGGCCCAGCGAAGATCAGTGCATGCGGCAGCTTTCCCGATCGATAGGCGGCGGCGAGCATCTCGGCCGCCTGCCTGTGCCCGACCAGACGGGGTGTTTCGGACGGTTCGGGCACGCCGTCCAGCGTATCATGCTGTTCCGGCGCGATGCGTTCGAAGATCATACCGGTGCGGCCTGCCTGTTGCGCGCGGGCGCCCTCGCCTCCAGCGCCGCGAAGACGGCCGCGGTGACGACGTCCTCCACCGTGTTGGGATCGGCGGAGGCGTCGACGACGATGCAGCGTTCAGGTTCGGCCGCGGCAATCGCCAGAAAAGCCTCGCGCCGGGCCTGATGAATGGCCAGTGTCTCCTTTTCGAAGCGATCGGCGCCGGCCTCGCTGCCGCGTCGCAGCGTCGCGCGCTTGAGGCCCTCGGCCGGATCGATGTCGAAGATCAGCGTCATATCGGGCATCATGCCGTTGATGGCGACCTGTTCCAGCGTGGCCATGAACGCCGGGTCGATGCCGCCGGTGACGCCCTGGTAGACGCGCGAGGAATCCAGAAAACGGTCGCACAGCACGATCGAGCCGCGCTCGACAGCCGGCCGAATGACCTGCTCGACATGGTCGGACCGCGCGGCGGCAAAGAGCAGCGCTTCCATCTTCGGTCCGAATGGCTCGGCGGCACCCGAAAGCAGCACATGCCGGACCGCTTCGGCGCCTGGCGAGCCGCCGGGTTCGCGCGTCAGCAGGACATCATACTTCTTGGCGCGCATCTTCCTCGCCAGCCGTTCGATCTGCGTCGACTTGCCTGCGCCCTCGCCGCCTTCGAAGGTGATGAAAAATCCGCGCGCCAATCGAAAGGGCCTTTGTCCAGGTGGATTGTTGCGCTCTAGATAGTCCGCGTTCGGGAAAACGTCCATGCCGTCGGTGCTATCGCAGCCAGCCGATCGCCAGTTCCTTGACGGCATCGAGCGCGCGCTGCGGCAATGTGCCGACACCGATCGATTCGGCAGCGAAAAGCGGCGTCTCCTGGCTCAGCGTGTCGCCGATCCAGACGCGCAGCGCACCCACCGGCTGGCCCTCCTCCACGGGCGCCGCAACCGGGCCGGTGTAGACGATCCTGGCCGTCAGCTTGTCGCGGTTGGTGATCGGCAGGAAGATGTCGATCGGCCCCTTTGCCTTCAGCGTCACGCCGGATTTCGCACCGCCAAAAACCTGGGCCTCGCCGACCACCTCGTCCCTGGCGAAGATCTCGGTCTTCTCGAAGGAGCGCGCGCCCCAGTCGAGCAGCTTTCGCGCCTCCTCGGCACGCTCCTTGTCGTTGGCCAACCCGCTCATCGCCATGATCACACGCGTGCCGTTGTGACTGACCGAAGCGACAATGCCGAAGCCTGATGCCTCGCTCGCGCCGACAGCCAGACCGTCGGCGCCGATGTCCATGGCCAGCAGCGGGTTGCGGTTCTTCTGCGAGATCTTGTTCCAGGTGAAATCCTTCAGCCCGTAGTAGCGATAGAAATCCGGATAATCGCGCCACAAATGTAGCGCCAGCAGCGCCAGCTCGCGCACCGTCGTCCGCTGGCCGTCGGCCGGCAGGCCGGTCGAATTGACGAAGGTCGATGTTTTCAGGCCGATCTGGCGGGCGCGCTCGGTCATCTGCGCCGCAAAATTGTCCTCGGATCCGGCCATGCCTTCGGCGATGACGATGCAGCCGTCATTGGCCGCCTGCACGGTCACGCCCTGGATCAGGTCCTCGAGCCGGATCGCCGATTTGAGCTTGGCAAACATCGTCGATGTGCCCGATGGCGCGCCGCCCTTGCGCCAGGCGTTTTCGCTGACCACGAACGTGTCGTCGAGCTTGAGGCGCCCCGACTTGATGGCGTTGAAAACCACCTCCATGGTCATCAGCTTGGCCATCGAGGCCGGCGGGATCGGCTTGTCGGCGTCTTTCGAGAACAGCACCGTGCCGGTGTCGGCATCGATCATGAAGGCTTGTGTGGCCTTGGTCTCGAAAAGCTGCGCTTGGGCCGGTGCGAGGCAAAGCAGCAGCAAAGCCAGTCCCAGAAAGCCGGCAAATGGCGGAAAGGCGCGCAACTGCATGAAATCTCGACCCGTTTGCCGGTTTTGGCACAGCCAAGCTATCAGGGTTTTTTCCGCGGGATCAATCGCCCGGGTAAAATAGATCAGTTACGCACAGCCAGCGCATCGGGTGCGCCGTGCGACCATGCTGCCTGCAGCAATTCGTCCAGGCCGCCATGGCCATTGGGATAGAGATTGACCGCATACCAGTCATTGCCGTCGAGATCGGACCGCTGGATTTCCGTTCGGCCGAAGGGCTGAAGTGCCGTTGCCACGCGCTTGGCTTCGGCGGCGTCGTCGAACGTGCCGGCGGCGACATAGTCGGCATTGGACGGCGTCGCTTGCGAATTGGACTTCTTCCACGATCGCAGGATATCGGCGGGCGACATGCCGCTGTCGTCAAGCGCGGCAAAGACATCGGCGCGCTGCACGCGTTCATCCGCATAGGACAGCGAGGCCACCGCGAACGGCGACTGCGGCGGCAGGCCGATTTCCGGACGCTCCGGCACGATCGGCCCGAAGTCAGGCAGTGGCAGGTCGTCGAAAGCCGGCGCCTGCGCCGACAAAGACGGCTGCGCGGCCTGGCCAGAATCCGTCAGCTGACCGGGGAACGGCACGGCGGCCGCGCCCACCGGCACGCTTGGCGACGGTCCGTTCATGGCCACCATGACGCCGGTCGGCAGGCCGTCCGACGGATCCGGGATCCTGTTGCCCGGGTGGTACGAGCCCATCAGATACTGGTCGTCGTTGCCATCGAGCGGTGCACGACCGACATATTCGACCTTGACCTTCGCGGTGCCGACCTTGTCGTAGTCGAGCATCTGTGCCGCGCGCTCCGAGACATCGATGATGCGGCCCTCATGATACGGCCCACGGTCGTTGACGCGCACGATGACCGAACTGCCGGTTTCGAGGTTGGTGACACGGGCGTAACTCGGCAGCGGCATGGTCGGATGCGCGGCGGTCAGTTGCGCCGTGTCATACACTTCGCCATTGGCGGTCAGCCGGCCATGGAAGGCGTCGCCATACCAGGAGGCCAGGCCGACCTTGGCGTAGTGCCGATCTTCCTTGGGATAGTACCACTTGCCGCGCACCTGGTAGGGTTTGCCGAGCTGGTCGCGACCGCCGCCGCGCCGCATGAAATTGACGCGCGGGCTCGCCTTCACGCCATATTCGGTTTCGGCGAAATATTCCTTCGAGCGATGCTTGGGATTGACCATCGCCTTCGGCTCAGGCTGCGATGCGCAAGCCGCCAGCAGAGCAGCCGACGCAGCCAACAGCGTAAGCGTGGAAGCGCGACGAAGACGCTGATGCGTCGTAGCCTGCATTGTCCTGAAATCCCCTACAGTCTCAATCAAGACGCCGTCATTTGAACAGCAGAGGAGCCAAAGCACTCGCTCGACAATACCAACGGCACCCTGAACCCCGATCCTTTGTGCACAGGAATTGTTTATCACGGTATTAATCGATTGTGGCCGGAACCGGGCAAGATTGTGGCGCCGCCCTTCCGCGCGGGCTGCTGAAGGAAGATGCGCGGCCACGCATGCCGGTTGACAGGCCTTTGCCGGGCACACTAGAGCAGTCGAATGTGACTGATGTCACTGGAGGGATGGCCGAGCGGTTTAAGGCACCGGTCTTGAAAACCGGCGTGGGCGCAAGTTCACCGTGGGTTCGAATCCCACTCCCTCCGCCACAAACGTCAGAGACCTATTGTGCCGCGCTTCAGGGCTTCTTCGCCCTCGGCGTGATCTCCTCGACCGACCCGCGCCTTTACGCCATCCTGACGCATCGCCTGCTCCAGCACCTGGGCCTCGCCTTCATCCTTCGCTGTCAGGATTGTGCTCCAGTGCCTTGCCGAAGACGCTTACAATGTAGGTTGTGACGGACTTATCAAGACTCGTCAGAGCCTTACGTCCTTCGTTCGCACGTTTCGCCTATATTGGCACGAGCGCATATCTTGCCATGCGGCGCCTAGAGCGGAGGCCCAAATGGGCGGCTATAAGGCCTGGCATGATGCTATTCACGACCATCAGGTCGAATGTTTCGCTTCGGAGAACGGTTTGACTGCGGACCTGGTCTGGGAGTTGATCCTAAAACACGGTAACAGCCGCAAGGCCGTGATCAAGGCTGCGCAGGGTTTAAAACGTGATGTCAGGCAACACAGCCGATCAGCACCCAACTCCCCTGCGGAGCCGACGCCGCCCCTGACGACGAGCGTGGGCCGACGAAAGCAATAGCCGGCTGCCCCAAGGAAGCCCCTGTCGGCCGACGGCCACCGCTGCCCAGTCCCAGCAATCCCAGCCGCTGGCGCTTAGGTCTCTCGCTTGACGCTTCAAACGTCGGCTTGCAGTCGCGGTTCCACTCCCGCGCCGACCCGGTCACGATCTTGAGGGCGCGCGGATCCAGCCTATCGCCAAGCTTGCGGCTAATGAATTCAAGCCTTGGAGGGACGGCCGAGCGGTTTAAGGCACCGGTCTTGAAAACCGGCGTGGGGCAAGTTCACCGTGGGTTCGAATCTCACTCCATCCGCCGCAATGGCAATAAAATAAACGTTAATACTTGCGCATCGCACGTGCCATAACCTGCGCCATACTCCAATTGCTGACACTCCCCTACCTGTCCCGTGCCAATTGCGGTGGCAAATCATTCCTGCGACTATTGGTAAGTCCGCGCGACGTGAAAGCAACTTACCCAGGGAGAGGACAATGGCTGACAACAAGAAACTTAGAGGCAAGCAGGATCGGGCGAAGATAGCGCTGAACGAGCCCTACGAAGTGAACTACTTCAAGCGAAAGCACGACATTACGAAAGAGCAGGCGGAAAAGATCATCAAGGATACCAAGGGTAACCGACAGAAGGCGAACGAAGCGGCTCAGAAACTGAAGTAGCTGGACCTTTGAATTGCAATCATGAGAGAGACGCGGCCGTTCTATCGCGTCTTCACCGTCACCAAGTATGAGGCTGCAACTCAGCAGATCGAGGCGGCCATCGCTGCTTTCCACGCCGGCCAGCTCGCTCTGGCCATAACCCTGGCCGGCGCTGCGGAAGACATGAGTCCCGGCAAGGAGGGCGGTCTTTGGGCCAGCCTCCGCGATAACCCGTCCCGGCTCAACGAGACGCGCGACTGGCTCAAGCATGACAGACCTGGGCAAACCAGGGCCTTGGTCGCCTTTGAAGCTGGCCTGTTCATCCTGAGGGCAATGGACAAATGGGAGCCGTGGACGCCGCCAATGCTGGCGTTCAAGGATCTGTGGTTCTCATCCCCGAAGTTGATGCGTCCCGAAGACTATTCCCCGGAAGTATGAAAAGGCCCGCTACCGAAGCAGCGGGCCAAGTGCTCGAGGATGGTGATCAATTCATCGGCGAGTGCGATTCCCCAAGCAGCCGACGCGAGGCTTCCCGTGCTCTTGTCGCGTTCGCCATCGCCACCGTCGTGTCGGCAGTGACGATGAACTTCGCCACGCACACCTGCTCTTGGCAGTCATGGCCGCGCTGGGAGGCGAAGTAAGATACCCTGAACAGGCTTGGCGAGACCTCCTCGGCGCGGCCAACACCTTGGACAAAGGTGTCGAGGATGACGGCTGGTTCAAGCGGATCGCAACGGTCGGCCATGGCGGAATAGCTCAAGGGTATCTCCTCCATCAGCTTACCCGCAAATGCGTTCGCGTTTGCCATATTAGGTTTCGCGCATGAATAGGAGTAGGGTCTTCATTGGCGCGCACTAGGCATGGGGCAGCAGCCAACTCCAAAGAGCGGGAGCTGACCGTTGTGACGCGCAGATCACCCTGACGCTCGCGAGGGGAGTAAGCAATGCGCATCCATTCAAGCCGTGTATTTTTGGCATCTATTGCCGTCGCTTGGGTATCTGCCGCTGTGGCAGCTGACAAAACCGATGAGCAGCTGATTGAGAATGCGATTTCGGCAGCACCTGAGGCAGTCGGCAAAAACGCCGCTGTTGTGAACTGGGAGATGAAGACGCTCAGAAAGGGCACGAACGGCTTCACTTGCATCCCTGACGATCCCGGCACGAGCTATGCTGGAATTTGGGTGACGAGGCTGATCAAGCGGCGCTCTGCGGCTTCAAT
>NZ_BSNY01000058.1 GCF_030160235.1 Mesorhizobium huakuii | reverse complement strand
TCGGAATGACTGGCCGGCTTCAAATCGGAATCGATGGCCGGCTTCGTCGGAATACGCAACGAGGTATTGAACAAGACCGCGTGCCGGCTGCCAGATCAGATCCGGATGTTCCTGCCGCCAGTTGTCGTGACCGGTGATGCTTTCGCGGTCGCAAGGCACATAAAGGCACGTACCGTTCTTCCAATCCGGACGGAATACCGCCGGCACGCGAGACTTGCCACCCGGCCACTTGGCGAACGCGAGGGGAGTGTTGGCTGCGATGTCCCACGGCTGCGCCGTGGGCGGATTTTGGGGGTAGCCTGAGCAATCGAAGCGCAGGGCTACCCAGTCGGGAGAACGTGTCCGCGGCGCCGCGGCGACCTCGATGATGACATGCGGCCAGCTGATGCTGTGCGGGCGCCAGCGGCCGTTGTGCACGCCGAGCTGGAAGGCGCCACTTTCGAGTTCACTCCCTAGGGCGCTTTCGTCGGGGAGGCGCAGCGGAGCGTTCATCGCTTAGCCCTCCACGCGCTTGCGGGGAACCAGGGTGAAGCTCACCGAGCACGTGCCCTTGCGGACCAGGGTGCCGATATGAGTGTCCGGGTCCGGCCGTTCCGTGGTGCCGGCGAGCTGCAGAACGTGCTCGCTTGCATCCACCGGCGACATGCCGATCTCCTTGACGAACCACCGCTTCACCCGCGCCACCGTCGCCGCTGGGCTGAAGCGGCGCTCGTCCTTGTGAGCATTGAAGGCGACAGAAACCTCGATGCGGCGGCAGCGATGCAGGATCACCCGATCCTTTGCCTTGCCGCCCTGCTCACCAAATGGCTTGGTCTGGACCAGAGGCTCTTCCTGATCCTCGAGGAAGATCAGAAACTCGGACTGGTCGCCTTCGAGAAGGCCGCGCTCCTTGGCCGCGTTGACGAGCGTCTCGACCGGCGCAGCCTCGTCGATCTCGAAAATCTCGATCTTGTTCGAGCCTTCGGCCTGAAGGAAAATGGAGAAGGAAGTCATAGTTTTACCTCTTGAGGTTGAGCGCGGCATCAGTGCCGCTTACCCACCTCAAGCCTGGAAAACCCCGAGTCCGAAAAGGCCGGCCAGAAATTTCCGGTGCTTAGTGCCGCTCCACTCCGCTCGATGGACAGATGAAAGAGTAGGGGCAGGTCGGGCATTCGCGGCCGCCGGGCTTGGGCGCAAACCGACCAGCTTCGATGTCGTCGAAAACTGCCGCCACCTCAGCCGCCAGGCCCGTATCGGTCGTGGCGCTCTGCGCCGTTCGGTCGCCGGTCAGCAGGGAAACATGCTCGAATACCACCGGCTTGGAGTGGTCCCGCGCGACCGCATCGTGGAGGAGTTTGTCGCGCGTGCGCCTGGTTTCCTTTTTCGCGAGTCGGCCGGCTTTGAGCCGCTGGACCACGATCTGGTGCGGTTCCTCGCGGATGTTGTCCGCCTGCAAAATCACGCGTCGCGTACCAATCAGCGCCTCGCGGCCGAGACCTAGCACGGCGCCGGACATTTCCCTCGACGCTACCGAAAGCATCTGGCGAGCCGTATCCTGGTAAACGGCGTTGTGCGGGTGCTCGACGGGTCCGAACTCGGCCCAGTTCTGCTCGAACGTCTCTGACATCGCAACGGCTCGATCGGACTCGACGGTGCCATTCATCCACTTCAACATCGAGCGGATGACCGAAAGGAAGCGCAGGTACGGAGCCTGTTCCGAACGCGACCGCAGTGCCAGAACGTCCTGGTAGTAGAACTTCCTCGGGCATTTTTCATAGCGCTCGATTGCCTCCACGGCGATGCCTGCGGACAGGTCGACGCCGCCAGCCAGCAGCAGGTAGGGGACCTCGGCTGAGGTGCCGTCGAGCCAGTCCGGTTGGCTTGTTCCCCCAAACGTCGCCTGCAACGGCGTCAACAACGACGATGGATTGGGCCTCGACCACCCGCCATATTTGTTCGCCCTCGAAAGCCCCAGGCGGTCTTTGGCCCGCGAGAGCGCGACGAAGAACAAGCTCTTCTCCTCCATATCCGATGAGAGCAGGGGATCGGGTTCGATCATACCGTCGGGTAGTGGGCAGAGCTGTGGCTGGGCATTGGGCGGGAACATGCTGGGGCTTAACGACGGGATGTGGACGTTGTCGAACTCCAGCCCCTTGCTGGCATGAACTGTCATCAACTTGACCGCATCGATACCTGATGCCACGGCGGGCAGCCGGCGGAACTCCTTTTCCTCATCGAGGATTTCGAGCCGGCGGACATGCTCCAAGAATGCTCGTTTTGGATCGACCTTGGATCGATGTCGATGCTCGTAGGTAATTTGGAGCAGCTGGTAGAGAGCAAGGCGCCTTTGCTGGGCGTCAACGGCATCGCCTCTGAAAATGTCCGCGACGACGCCGCCGCGGTTGAACAGATAGCCCGCGAGAAATGCATGCGGCGAGGTCATGAACTGGACGCCACCCACGTCATCGATCAGGCGCTGCAAGCCGTTCCGGCCCGAATCGCTCAGGCCGGGAACAAGGTCCACCTCGCGGAGGGACTTCAGGACCGTGGTCTTGTTTTCCCGCACCCAGTGCAAGTGCGTCTGCAGGTCTTGGGGCGGTACCGCGTATCGCGGCCACTGACCGACACGAAACAGTCCGATGCCGTCCCCTTCGGCAACCACCGAAAGCAAGCTCAGCATGTCGCGGACTTCAGATCGCTCGAAGAAGTCGCCGAAATAAAGAGCCGGAATGCCATTCTTCTCGAAGTGGTCGGCAAGCCGCGACAAGGTGGTGTGCGACCGGGCCAAAACCGCGTGGCTGCGGTAAGCGTCGCCTTCACCAGTCCTAGCCCTGATCCGCCCGGCAATACCCTCGAACTCAGCCTCTCGCGTGGTCGCAACATTGTAGGCAACGGCGCCGGTGTCCGTTCCGCGATGTGGAATAAGCCTCGGTGCCGGCCCGTCTTCGGACGGCAGGTTCATCGAGCTCCCGAAGGTTTCGAAGATCGAGACGATCCGCCCACCGGAACGGTAGTTAATCTCGAGATCGGTTCGATCGGCGCCAACGAACTGCTGGCGGAACTTGGCCATATTCAATGGAGAAGCGCCGCGAAAGCGGTAGATCGACTGCCTGACGTCGCCGACGACCCACGGTCCACGACCCGCCGGTGCCAGCTTGTCCAGGAACACGCTGCTGGCGTGATTGGTGTCCTGGTACTCATCGACCAAGACATTCTGGTATTTCGATTGGACCCAGCCGAGCGCCTCCTGGTTCGATGAAAGCAACTCCACCGAACCGGCTATCAGGTCGCCGAAGTCGAGCCAGCCTCGGTCGCGCATCTCGGCCTGGTAGATCGCGTAGACGCGAGCAACTTCGGAGGCTTTGGCGCCAGCATCAGGATCGCGCTGGGCAGTCCGCGCAGCGTAGACTTCGTACTGTTCAGGCGAGCAGAGTTCGTCCTTGGCACGACTGATTGCTCCGAGCACCGCCTTGAGCGAACGCAGGGGTTCGTAGAGGTCGAGGTAATGGTTCAACGAGAGCTTCGGCAGCAACTCCTCGAGCAGGAACAACTGGTCTGAGCGGCTCGCCATGTAAGGTGCGTCGTTCGGCCCATTCCAGTAGAGGCGTTGCAGCTCCAGGCCAAAGGCATGGAACGTGCCGGTCCATACGCCCGTGCTCGCCTCTCCAAGGCTTGCCCGTATGCGAACTGCCAGATCCTGAGCAGACCCGTTCGAATAGGTCAGTGCCAGTATCGAACTCGCCGGCTCGTCGTGCTCGATCAGATGCTTGATACGGCTGACCAAGGTGCGCGTCTTGCCCGTGCCGGGTCCGGCCCGGACCTGATGTGGTCCCATAGGTGCGGTGACCGCTTTGAGCTGCGAGGGATCCGGGTCCGGTTCCGGCGGCCGCGCCTTTGGCAATGCATCGTCGGGGAGCAGGATTGCGTCCGCAAGTTGCTGCAGGACCAGGTTCTCGGGAACCTCCAGTTCGACCGCTATTGCGCTCGCGGTGATATCCCCTTTGAGAAATCTATCCCTGAGCTTCAGTCGCGGCAGGAGTAGTTCTCGGGCATACACGTTGGCCTGCGCCTCTCGCCTCTGCTTGGGACTGTAGGCATCGGACTCGCCAAGTGCGGACTCTTCAGGTTCCGCAGGCGTCCACGGATCGACATCGTCCTCGTGGCAGGGTTCGGCGTCGCGATGTAGCCGCGCATGTGCAAGTTCGTGGGCAAGGACGAAATGCTTCTCGTCTTCGGCAAGCGCCTCCGAACACAGGATGCGATTCGTATCCTGGTCAAAGAGCGCTTGAGCCCCATCTAGCAAGATACTGTCGGCGGGAAGGATCAGAAGCTTCAGCTCGGCATCGCCCAGAGCTCGCTGGAGCAGGGTGGCGGCGGGAAGAAGCTCGGTCGTCTCAGGCACAAGGTGGCTGTGCCAGTGGGTGGCCAGCAAACGGATTTCGAGCCAGCTGCTCATGGTGGACCGGTTCCCTCCCTGGTAGCTCGAAGCCACCGAGCCTTTTCTTGCTCAGATAAAGACGAGCCCTGGACAGCCTCCTCCCAGGTCTCTGCCCGAACCTCAGCTCGTTTGTGACTTCTGAGCAGCCCTGATCTTGAGCTGGCCACCCTGGGCAATGAAAGCGCTGCCCATACTTGACGAATACTTCCTTGCACTGTCGCAGCGAGAGTTTCAACAAGCAGTCGTGGAATTCCACCTATTGGATCGATGCGGCAGCGATCCAGCTTAAGAAAGATGTCCAGAGTGATGCCGACTTTGTGGGCGACGTCCTCTTCGCTGAGGCCGGCCCGCTCCACGAGCCTGGACAACCGAACGGGTTGTTCCACCTTCTGAACAGAATCGCGGGCATGCAAGAGGTTCATCGCTTCGCTCACCGCCAGGTTCGCGAAATGTTCGGCGTCGAGGTGAGGGATGTCCGAATCCTCCTCCAGCTGGAAAGCCAAAGCGGCAAAATAGTCCGTAAGTTCATCGGTGAATGCAGGGTATCGGGCGATCCAGGCGACGAGAACCTCGTGGTTGGGAACGACGTCTCCTTCCTCAACCATAATTGCGAGGATGTCATCGAAAGTCTGGCTAAAGCGGGTCATGACGGTTCTCCGAACGCCTCACGCATCTCCTTGATTGCACGGTCGATCCAGTACTGGACGGTCCTTGCTTGCTCGGGGCGAAGGCCAAAATATTTGGTTACGGTGGGCATCGATGGATCGGCACTGGTCATCGGCCAATCGCGCAGTTTGCGCAAAATGAAAGCCTTGCGGTGCTTGGGATCCTTGATCGCCTTGAGCAACTGCCGAACCTGGGGCGGGCTGGTCTTGCGGATCAACTCGTCGAGAGCGGTGCTCGCTGCCTTTTCTGGGATGTCATCGAGGGGATCCGAACCGTCGGCTGTCGTAGAGGCGGTGTCGAACTTATTGGCCGTAGGAACATCCTTGAAAGGGCGCTGTTCCTTGATCGTCTGCTGCCGGACTGCTCCGTGGAAGTCTACTTCAAGGTTCTCGGACATGCGCGTCGACGGATCGGCGAACAGCAAGGTCACCAAGTGTACCCGGACTCCACCGGCAATGATCTCAACGTCGGTATCGCTGAACCCGCGACTGTTCTTGGCAACGATTGCAGCGGCGCGACTCATGATCTCATGGACGAGTTGGCCGACCAGATGACGGTCTGTGCCAGAGTGGCGGGCAAAGTAGACCAGCGTCTGCGATTTGCAGGTGCTAAGCGAACCACCCAGAAGCAGTGTCGCGGGATCTCCCGACCGGAGGATCTGCGTGATCTCTTCCTCTACGTCGCGAAAGCGGTTGTACGCACCGCCACCTTTCGCGCGTACCGAGGTCAACGGCACGGGATACAACATCGGATCATCCATTGTCGAGGAGTCGCTCATGCCGACCTCAAGCCAGCAATCCGTCGAATGCGAAAAGGCCGCGAAGGATTTTCTGTAATTAGTTTTTGCTTCCTATAGAATCTATAGGAGCCTGGGGCTGGATTACACCTAAATCCCATGGTTTCCGATGCCAATGCAGCCTCTTTGCGTAACCAAGGTCACCGCTCGCGCACAGTACGCCCCATCCCCTGCCGCAGCTTTCGGGACAGCCTCAAAAGACCTTGCTCTATAAGACCCAAGCGGAGAAGTTCGCTGAGTGTGTTGCAGCGATCGGTTGAACCCGCCGTCAAAAGCAGAAATCCACGGGCTGACGAGCCAGCTGACATTGTGGCTCGGCGGGCTTCTGAGCGCCACTAGCCGTCTTTGTCGAATGGATCGCAGTTACTTAGTTCGCAGACGAGGCGGCGCTGAACTGCCCATCGCGAGTTGCGAACGATGGAAGCTCAAGCATCCGTTCCTGTGTCATGGTATTGCGGTTTTCGAAGCGATGTGGAGGGGCAGTTGGTAGAGCGCAACGTCAATGACGAAGATGCAGTCATTTAATCGCTAATAGGATCCACATCTCGGTTAGCCACCTTCGGGTCCACATAGAAGATCGTGGGGGCGGGCGAGCGAATTCAAACCAAGGGACGACGGCCCTGAAAAGAGTAAGAAGCTTTCTGGATCGCAGCAGCCAATTTTTTCAAATCTTCAGAACGTCCCAGATAGACGCCAATAGACAAAAGCTCATACATCAAACCGTTCCGCCAATCGGCGCTGATCTTGTTGTAGAGTTCAGCAGCAAGTTCTTCAGCATCGTCGCGCTTCTTTTTGACATTCGGGAATAGATTGTCGGCATGCACTCCTCCAACCTGGTTTGCGACGTATTGGATGACTGTTCTGCGACTGATCACCTGTCCCCGGCGTATCGCTCCTGCGGACTCCACGTAGTCAAGAAGCCGCCAGCCGCGGTGGATCATGGCGCTGAACGGCCCCGGAGGGAGTGGGTCGTAGGTAAGAACCGATCTAGCGATCGATGACACCACAACTGCAAACCCCTCATCCGCGAGGGCAGGCACGCCAGTTTCCGGGTGCTGCACGCGATGGCCGCCTAAAGCAACCACTGACATGCCACTGACTGGCGCTCCTCCAGCAACTACTGCCGCTGCGTGTGTTATCGGCTGCTGCATTTGACCCATCAAGCCAAGAAGGTCCGGAGCCTGAACAATTGGCTGCCCTTCAAACCCGAGATGCCGCCACGCTGCCATGATGGCACCTTGGCCGCGGTCGACAAGGAGCCGTCTGAGCGTGGCTGCTCCCCTACGCACATCAGCGTCTGTCAGCGAGCTATGCTGGAATTTGGGTGACGAGGCTGATCAAGCGGCGCTCTGCGGCTTCAAT
>NZ_BSNY01000057.1 GCF_030160235.1 Mesorhizobium huakuii | reverse complement strand
CGCGCCTAACATGCTGACTTAATGACATATTCTCACAGGCGGTGTTTAAGTCGGGTCATAGTCGGCGCGGCAGCCGGCGATGCGTCGGGAAAAGCTGACCACTTGTCGGCCGGCAATGCAGCGGGGGCGTCAGGAAATCCGGCCCATGGGTCTTTGCCGGCGGCGGCCGGCGGTGTGGGCACCGTCGCGGGCGGATCGAACTGATCGAAAACGTTCGCCACCGGCTGCTGTGCGACCCGAAAGCCGGGCGGAATGTCGGTCGACTGATACTTCGTCCAGGGTCCGGCAGCGGGCAGGCGATCTTGTTTCGCGTCGGCTGGCATGGGGGCGCTCCAGGCTTCAAGAACCACAGCGCCATGCAGGCGCGAAACAGAGGTTCGTTGAGAGGGGCCAAGCTAAGACTCGGCAGTGGAGCGGCTACCCGAGTTCCGCGATTTTTCCGGTGAATGTACTTTAGCGAAAAAGGCTGCGCGGAGCTAGGAAAAGATCATTGCTCAATTCGGATCTGGTGGCCAAGGCCGCACCGGCAGTTTGTCGATAAACTCGTTCACGGCGTGCACGATAGGAGACGATGGACCCTGCGTGCAATTATATAACACCGTTCCATAAATGACGTCTGCGTTTAGGTTGGCAACATCAATAAACTTCTTTTCACGAGTAATGAGCGAATTATTGATTCCTGATACATAGCCACCAACCCAAGCAATAATACTCTCTTTATACGTAATATCGTCCGGCTTAGCTACTAACTCAGAACACTGAACTATACCAACGCCGAGGATGTTGCCGGCGTGAGCGTTTCCGACGCCGATCACGACGCAAACGGTCAAAGCGAGAGGTTCCCATACATGCGGCCAACGCACCATCGCTTTGTCTTCCCCGGCCTATAGCACCCCGGCAAGATGGCTGGGTTGCGCTCAAACAATGTCATAGATACCTGCGAAACGGAACGACTGTGCCCAATCGAGCATGACTTGCCTTGTTTTGCTAAAAGTTCCACGCTCCGGCAAATTCCTAGCGACGTCCGCCGAGATCCCGGCCAAGCGAATTGAAGTGTCGGCAGGGGTGGGCCGGCCCAAGTTTGGCGGGGGCTGCGACCGATCTGGACGCGACCACCTAACCTGATGCTTCCAACCACGCTCCGGTCTAAGGGGCGCGCGTCCGCGGTGCCGGCGTGACCCAAAACCGGCGCCAACTGTGTTACTTACACTGTGCGCTCAGCAATAATTTCAGCCTCTTAGGCTTGGTCCTTGGTAGCGGTTGGGTAGCATAGCGCCAAAATCGGCCAAAAAAGGCCGTCCAGACGCGAAAAAGGGGCGCTCGGAGCGCCCCTTGGTCTTCTCCTGTTTTGCGCTTTAGCCGACTTGGCTACGCAATCTTCTTTCACCAAGAAGCGCCTTGGCCCGTGCCTTGACTGCCGGCTGCATTCCGTACCTGGCATGGTTCTCAATCGTCTGAGTCAGCGCCTCGATGCCCGCACTCCCCTCCCTTATTGCCTGGCGAAGTTTCGAGCTGGCGATCCAGAAGGCCTTAGCCTCCAGCAACCTAAATTCTTGAGTCATGTGCTGTCCTTCTGCCAGGTTTCAACTGGCGTCTGCGTCCGGGGGTGAAACGACCGACAGCTCGGCCTTCACGCACCTTTGGGCTCGCGCCTTGGACATGCGCGCGTGACCCCCGGACTATGACTATCTTTTGGAGATAGCTGTAAAGCGGTGTTTCAAACCGTCAGAACACATTACAGGCTTTGCGCAAGAAATCAAGCGTGTAAGTAGAAATTATTCGCCATCATAGGTCAGTAGACGTCGTTTGTCATTCTTTACTAGTACTCGGATATTTGAGTTAACATTGATAGAAATCCGCCGTTGTAGCAAGCTAAGCTACGCTATTAAACGCGATATCACTTATGGCCAAGTCAACACCCTACCTTAAGCGCGCCGACAACGGGATTTGGTACGTGCATTGGACCGAAGACCGGATTGGCAAACGCGTGACCACGCGCGAATACGACATAGCAAACGCGCGGAAGATTTTGGGCGCTTACCTCCTTGAAGGCGGACCGATAGCATCTCCCAGGCTGTCGAAGATTTGGGCGATCTACTGCGAAAAGCACGTCGACGTTAAAATGGCCACGCCGCAGTCCGCGCATCTCTCCTGGAAACAGCTCAGGCCTTATTTCGCCTCGCTGCGGGTGTCCGATCTGAACCAAGATGCCGTTGACGAATACGTCACAAAGCGGACCAGCGGGCGGCTAGGCCGGAAAGTTGCACCGCCAACTGTCTTACGCGAGCTGGTCTATTTACGCGCCGCGTTGCGGTTCTGCGCCGATCGGGGTTTCGTCTCGGCAAAATATGTACGCAAATTGCAATTGCCCGAACCCGGAGAACCTCGCCAACGCTGGTTACGGGACGACGAAATTGCCCGACTCAAAGAGGCCGCCAGGGCGCGCCGAAAACAGAAAGGCGGGCACCGCGCGCACCGGCTTTCTCGCGTTGAACGCTTTATCGCTCTCGCCCTAGAGACCGGAGCGCGACAGCAAGCGCTCCTTGACCTCACGTGGGAGCGGGTCGACTTCGAAATCGGGACGATCGAGCTTGACGTGCCCGGGCGGCGCAAAACCAAGAAAGGGCGTGCAACCGTGCCGATCTCGGACGCGCTGTTACCGGTTTTGGAGAGGGCGTATGCAGAGCGTATCTGCGACCTTGTACTCGACAACAATGGCGCCATCTGGCCGGGCCTCCAGCGCGTTGCTATCGACGCCGCACTGGTGGATGAGAGCAACAGATCAAAGAAGCGTCGGAACCCAAAGGCCACCGGCGTATCCGCGAATGTTTTTCGACACACCGCGGCGACCATCATGGCACGGCACGGCGCACCTATATTCAAGATCGCAAAGATACTCGGCAATTCGCCGCGGATGATTGAGCGCGTGTACGCAAAGCACCAGCCCGAAGACCTGCGGGAAGCGGTGAATTTGATATCGAACGACCCCAAAAAGCCGAAGTGATGTTTACTCGAAAACACCGTCGGCTTCGTCGCCGGCCCGACGGCCCGCGAGATCCCGACGAAGTCCCTCGAGTGCTTCTGTCAGCTCTTCCGGCGACATCTCAGCCGGCGACTTTTCGGCTCGAGCGGCATCCTTGCTGCTCGTCGAGATCATGCCGGCGGCACGTAGCAACGAGGTCCCCGCCGTCGCCCTGGCAGGGGGCGGCGCCTTCGCATCGGCCGCCACAGAGATCAATGAATCGACTGCGACCTCGATACCGATCGTCTTCAGCTTGTGGCTTACCCGCGCGAAGGCTTCGCGCTCCTCATCTTTTTTGCTCATGCGAAAACACCTCTCCTGAATTCCAGCTCGAACAGCTCGGCTTTCAATTCGTCGATTTCCGCCTGAAGGGCCTGGGCTTCTGGTGAAGCTGGCGGCGGCTCGGTCGACAGCAGCAAGCGTGTGGCCCTGCCCTGCCGGCGGTATTCGCGCTGGCGCTCGCGTTCAACAGCGCTGCCTGGCTTGTGGTCGCGTTGCCACTGCTCGTGTGCGGCGCGCTCTTCTGGGGTCATGCGTTTGAGCCGCTTCTCCCGCTTGGCCGCGGTTCGTTGCAGATCGTTCAGTTTTCGATTGAGCTTTACGTTGGCGCCCGGTGCGTCGCGATGAGGCCATGAGGGCTTGTGCCACCCGTCGCCCTTCGGCGTTTTGCCGCCGTGCTTGTGGCAGCGACCGTTGGCCATCGCGAGGTTTTGGCAGGGCTCATAGTCGCTTTTGCGAGCCGCGCCGCATTTCGGCTGAAGGTGGCGGGTGCGGTTCCATTTGATTATCGCGGCGCGGCCGATGGCAATCTGCGCCGCGCTACCGCGCCAACCACCGGGCACCTTGTGCGAGCCGGCGCCTCTCACGGCCGTTTCCCGAATAGGCGTTCGTGAGGTATCGATCTAACCCGGCCGTCTACGTTGGGGGTCGGGCTTGTCGGTCCGACAGCCCCTACGTAGTAGCGACAAGACCGACAAGCCGACAAGCATTGAAAACATTGAGTTTTTTTCGAGCTTGTCGCTTGTTTCCGACCGACAAGCCGACAAGCTCGGCCGACATACGATGCAAGTCGTTGATATTGTATCGTTTTATGCTTGTCGCCGACAAGCTGACCGACAAGACCGTCAAGCATTTTCGCCCCCACCGACCGACAAGTCGAATTCTCGCCTCAACATCCACGGAGCTGTTGCGTAGTCGCCTTTTTTGAACGCCCTTACGCGGACAGTTTGTCCGCCGCGCTCAAACGCAACACCGGCGCCAAGCAGGGCTGCCGACACCAAGCCGGTGATAGCCGGGCGGTGTTTGGCGGTTGTCAGATTGTCCTGCCGGAGCTTCTCTCCGACCGGATCCAGCAGGCCGGGCAGTTCGCACTCGTCAAAATCGCCCATCGCGATATCAACAATCCTGGCGATGTGGGCGGCCTTCGCTGTGTCCACCTCTCGTGCCGTTGCAGTCTTCATCCTGCTCTGAATGTCGACAAGCTCGAGCACAGGCGCGAAGTCCCCTTCAGCTTTCAGCCGTTCTGCCGGATCCTTATCGAACAGAGCGCTGGCAACGCCACGCGGGAGCCCGCTGCCGTTGTTCACCGGCACGGCGATGCGCTGCATGACGATCGGCGTCGTCGGCTTGCGGCTATGGCTGACCTTCGCATAGTCGAGCCGCAGCATATGGTCGGCCGGCGAGACGCCCCAATCCTTTTCATCGTCGGTTCCGGTGACGTTGCAGAGCGTGAACGCGCTGCGGACCTTGCCCACGGTTGCGAACGCGCCGCGGCCGGCGCCCATGTCGCCGCGCTGATCTCGGCTGGCCTTCGACGTGTGGTGGATGATCTCGATTGCCACCTTGTTGCGCGCAGCGATGTTGGCGATCTCCTGGAGAAGAGCGTTCATGTCGTCGTTGCTGTTTTCGACGCCGCCGGCCATCAGACTGATTTGCGGGTCCAGGACGACCAAAACCGGCCGGTATTGTTGAATGCGGCTTTCCAGAAGTTTTGCGCCCGGGGCGCGAACCAGCGGCTTCCGCGAGTCCGGCCGATGCATGATCGTGAGCGTTTCGTCATCGACCCCGGACCACAGGATGATTGCGTGCTTCATGTCCTGCGGTTCAAGCCGAAGATATTGCTGGTACGCGGCGAGGCGCCGCTGCATTTCGTCAAGCTTGTCCTCGGCATTGTAGATGATGACGGGTCCGGTCCGGTGAAGCTCTTCGAAACCGTGCCCGTTGGCGCCGCGCAGCAACTCGCGCCGGCCGGTCGCGATGATCAGAGCATCGCGGATTGCGAAAGTCGACTTGCTGATGCCGGGTTCACCCACGCATTGAGTGACGTCACCGATCGGCAATCGGGGCTCAATGAGCATTTCGCGGACGGGAAGAGACTTCGGATTTATAAGGCCGGTGACGATCTGTAGCCCGGTCGACACGATCGGCTCGTGATACTTCGCGGCAAAGTCTTCGATCAGTCGATAGTCCGCGCCGCCGTGTGCCTGGCTGGCGATGTGGGGGTACGCACCGTCGGTGTAGATGATCGCTTTGTTTCGGCCGCCGCCGTATTCGGGTTCGATCGGGTCAGCGCACGTCTTGCGATGAAACGCCGCCTTGTCTGCCAGGATCTCGTCAACAGTAACCCAGCGGCCATCGTCGAGCCGGATTTCAAACCCGCCTTTCAATTCGCCCCGCTCGACTGCAGCCGCCACGATGTCTTCGGCGTCGGCGTGGCTCCGTCCCTTCGCGGTATGCTTCGCAACCTCTGTATGCCGATATGCAGCGGAGATCGCGGCGGCCCTGTCGGCGCATGAAAGCTTGATAGCTTCGATACGGCCCGCCAACTGCTCGCGCTCGAGGTCGGAGAGCGGCGCGAGTTCGCGAGTATCGCAGAAGCCCCCGGTGGGGTTGATGATCCGCGGTTCTCGCGCACCCGACGAGTACGCTAGCCGCGCATCATCCAGGATGGCGTCGGCTTCATACCACAGCCGTTCCGGGCCTTTGGTAGCGATCTTGTCGATGAGCGTCCGCACTGACACCGCACCGCTCTTGGTGATGAAAGGAAAGCCATACCCAGCCAAGATAAGGCGATCGAAGAGCCTATCGGCAAAGGCCGCAATGTCGGAACCATCCAACACAAACGCATAGCGGTGCTGCCCTGAATTGGCACCCGTGGACTGGCCGCTGACGGTGTTGCGAACACCGGTAGAGGACGACGGCCGCAACACCATGCAGGCATTGGCGAAAGCAGGAAACACGCTGGCTAGAACGCCACTTATTTCGCCTGGCGCGCCGCGCACGCGTTGTTCGATATCGTCCGGCCAGTCTTTTACGTCGAAGTCGAGCCCGAGCACCGACGGCGCCGCCTGATGTGCGAAGAACGCCTTCCCGCGGCTGATCGCATCTGGAGCACCCTGCAGCATTGCTTCGGTGACGATGGTCGCCGATTCTTTGCCTTCGGGAGGCGGGACCAGAACGAGGGCCTCGCTTGATTTCAGCGACGTCAGGGCCTTTGAAAGAGCTGCGGCCATCTCCGGTGCGGTGCCGGCCAGACGAACGCGGCGCGCCGTTCCGGCTGCCATACCAGGGCTGCGGGAGCTTGCCGGTTTGCCCATGGCGTCGATGGTGAAGGATTTGGTGAGCGCCCCCGCGCTTTCCAAAACTGAGAAAGATATTTCACGCGTTTCGGGCGCGGTCGCCGTCCCAGGAAAAAGCTCCACAACCTTCGCCGTTTCGACGGATCTTGCGGTCGCCAAATACTGGTGGAACTTGTCAACATCGTCATGTGGTATTATGTTACCAGTACCCATATCTGACCTTCTCGCCGGTTCGCCCTTGCAGGGGCAGCCGGCGTTTCATTTTTCGTTGGAGGTCGATTGGTCGTCAGATGGACTGCGTGGCTACCCCGAACGCCGGTTCGCCTGCAGTCGGCAAGTACCAATAGTATTTGGCCATCAGATTTCGGAACTCCGACGCCTGCCGTAGCTTTTCAATCACTCGGCGGACGTTCGGCCCGGTGTTGGCGCGCTCGTGCGCAGGGAGCGCGAGCGCCAGTTCGAAGAACATCTCCCCGGGCAAGCCATCCTCACCAGAGCCCCGCGCCGTGAACATCACCATGCCGGGGGTCATCGTCTCGCCTGGGAGTAATTCGGCCACACTGAGTGGCCGCAGATCGCAGAAAACTGGTGGCCGGTCCAGCACGGTCATATGGCCGGTACGCATTGCCCGGCGACGTTCGGCACGCGACATTGAAGCGCCCATCACGCAACGAGACACTTTTCAAGAAAGGTTTCGGCATCGACCCGGCGGATAACGGTTCGGCCTGCGACTTTTGCGTGTTTGAGATCGCCGCTGCGCAATAGCTTGTAAAGCGTGCTTCGACACACCCGAAGATAATCCGCTGTTTCGTCGATTGTAAGCGCTCCAGACACAACGCTAGTCGTATTCGCTTTTGAGGACGCCATCTATGTCTCCTTTATTGTTTACTTACAATATAAGATGGACACGGGCGAGGCAAGATACGCGCAAAATCGGGTATTTCGACATACAACATTGAAAATGTATGTCGTTTCAACTCGACATACGATTCCGTTGCTTCTCCTTGCCGTGCGCGGCTTAGCGGTTCAGTGGCTTGACGGGGCGCGGCGTGCCGCAGCAACGGTTTCTCTCAACCGGCAAGGATTTCGATCACGGAAACGTGATCGATAAGTCCGACGCATCGAAGGTCAACGATTCCAGCAACGAAACCGGCGGACTTCTGCTAAGTGCTTGATTTCGTTGGTACGCCCAAGGGGAATCGAACCCCTGTTCCCGCCGTGAGAGGGCGGTGTCCTGACCGCTAGACGATGGGCGCGCTCAAGAACCGGCGATATAGGCTGACGGCTGGGAAAAAGCAACTGGGGTTCGGCGGCTTTACCGCATTGAACAAAAAGCCGCCCGGACGTTACCGCCTGGGTTCGATCAGGTCCCAGAGATTGCCGTGCAGATCGGCGAAAACCGCGACCGTGCCATAAGGCTCGAAACGCGGCGCCTCGCGGAATTCGACACCCTTTTCCAGCATCGCCGCATGGTCGCGGACAAAGTCGTCGGTTTCGAGGAACAGGAAGACCCGGCCGCCCGTCTGGTTGCCGATGCTTTGCCTCTGCGCCTCGTCGGACGCCTCAGCCAGCAGCAGCCTGGCACCCTGCCCGTTGGCCGGCGCGACCGTAACCCAGCGCTTGCCGCCGCCGAGATCGACGTCCTCGAGGAGCAGGAAACCCAGCCGTCCGACATACCAGGCGATCGCCTCGTCATAGTCCGCGACGACCAGCGCTACGGTCGCGACACGACGATGTCCGGCGAAGCCTGTCATGCCTGAAGCCTGTTCATTTCTGCGACAAACTTGTTTGTTGCATTGCTGCCGGTCATTTGTTGCGGATTGCGAACTGACCGATCAGGCGGCGCTCGGCGATATCATAGACGAATATCGCACGGCTGCCGTCGGCAAGCTCGGCATCGATCGAGATGCGATTGCCGGACAGCGACTGGTTGACCACTTTCGCCCCGACCGGAAGGACGATGTCGCCGCTCAGCGGCTCGCCGGCCGGCACCTGGATGTCGCCGGCCAGCGGCGGGGTTGCCGGCGGCGCCTTGCGGGCTTTGTAGACAATCGCCGCGATCACCACCATAAGAGCCAGCAACAGCAGGCCGAGATTGATGGCCATGAAGCGGACGAGCTTGCCACGCATCTTTTCGACCTCGGGGTCGAGCGGCTTTTCCTGATCTTCGTCGGCATCGGGCCGGGCCATGGCAAATATTCCGGAACGGTTTTCGATGAGCGCTCATAACGAAGAGGCCCCCGAATTGATAGAGGACCGATTCATGGCGGCCGAGCCGACGGTGCTGGTGGTGGGCGCGGATGCGGCCGGCCAGCGCCTCGACCAGTGGCTGGCGGCCAGCCTCGGCCCCGAGATGTCGCGCAGCCGCGTGCAGATGCTGATCAGGCAAGGCGCCGTGAGCATCGACGGCAAGCCGGCCGACGAGACCAAGCGCAAGATGATCGCAGGTGAAAGCGTCTCGGTCGCCATGCCGGAACCGGAGCCGGCCGCGCCGCAGGGCGAGGCCATCGCGCTCGATGTGCTCTATGAGGACGACGCGCTGATCGTGATCAACAAGCCGGCGGGACTTGTCGTGCATCCTGGTGCCGGCAACTGGACCGGCACGCTGGTCAACGCGTTGATCCATCATTGCGGCGACAGCCTGTCGGGCATTGGCGGGGTACGCCGGCCGGGCATTGTCCACCGCCTCGACAAGGAGACCAGCGGCGTCATGGTGGTGGCCAAGACCGACCGCGCCCATAAGGCACTGTCGGAAGCCTTCGCCGATCACGGCCGGACCGGCGATCTCGAACGCGCCTATCTGGCGTTGGTCTGGGGCATACCGCAGAGGCCGACCGGGACGGTCGATGCACCGCTTGGCCGCGCCGCCGACCGGGTGCGCCGCGCCGTGGTGCCGGAAGGCCGCGACGATGCCCGCCATGCCGTCACCCACTTTGCCGTTCAGGAGCGTTTTGGCGAAAAACAGCAGGAATTCGCCACCGCCAGCCTGGTCGAATGCCGGCTGGAAACCGGGCGCACCCACCAGATCCGTGTCCACATGGCGCATATCGGCCACCCGGTCATCGGCGACCCCGACTACGGCCAGGCGTTCCGCACCAAGGCAAACCGGCTGCCGGAGCCCCTGAAAAGTCAGGTCAAGGCATTTTCCCGGCAAGCTTTGCACGCCTGGCTCCTTGCATTTCGCCATCCCGATACCCATCTAACGATGAGGTTCGAGGCGCCGATACCGAGGGATATGGAGGAACTCGTCGGCGGCTTTCGCAATTTCTGAACCTGCCATCAACAAGCTCGAAACCGACCATCAAAAAACCTGACTGGCGTTGTTCACTTCAGCGTGACACACTGTTTCGTGTTGAACAAATGCCTGTCTTTTCTGGTTTTGTTCCTATATAAGACCTTATGTCGCGAGCGAGCCTTTTGGTGTTCGCGTCACATGCCCGCCGCGTTTCGGGGGCATCACTCCAATAGAGAGGGGGCGCTATCATGGCCCAGTCACTACCTAGTATTGTTTCCGGCGAAGGCGGCCTCAGCCGCTACCTGGAAGAAATCCGCCGCTTTCCCATGCTTCAGCCGCAGGAAGAGTACATGCTCGCAAAGCGTTATGCCGAGCATGAAGACACGTCCGCCGCGCACAAGCTCGTCACCAGCCATTTGCGGCTCGTCGCCAAGATCGCCATGGGCTATCGCGGCTACGGCCTGCCGATCGGCGAGGTGATCTCGGAAGGCAATGTCGGCCTGATGCAGGCCGTCAAGAAATTCGAACCAGAGCGCGGCTTCCGCCTCGCGACCTACGCCATGTGGTGGATCAAGGCCTCGATCCAGGAATACATCCTGCGCTCGTGGAGCCTGGTCAAGATGGGCACGACCGCCAACCAGAAGCGTCTGTTCTTCAACCTGCGCAAGGTGAAGGGCAAGATCCAGGCGCTGGACGACGGCGACCTCAAGCCCGACCAGATCGCCGAGATCGCCACGCGGCTGAACGTTACCGAGGCAGAGGTGGTGTCGATGAACCGCCGCCTGTCCGGCGATGCTTCGCTCAACGCGCCGATCCGGGCGACGGAAGGTGAGTCCGGCGAATGGCAGGACTGGCTGGTCGACGACCACGAAAGCCAGGAAGAGATGCTGATCGAGCAGGACGAGCTGGAGAACCGGCGCGGCATGCTGTCAGGCGCTCTTGCCGTGCTCAACGAGCGCGAGCGGCGCATCTTCGAGGCCCGTCGCCTCGCCGAGGAGCCGCTGACGCTGGAAGAGCTGTCGGCCGAGTTCGACATCAGCCGCGAGCGCGTGCGCCAGATCGAGGTGCGCGCCTTCGAGAAGGTGCAGGACGCGGTCAAGGCCGCCGCAAAGCGCCAGACCCAGGCGCTGCGCACCATCGAGGCACAGCCGGCGGCTTAACCCGGCTTCGGCGACAAAACATCAAGGCGGCGTCAGGAAACTGGCGCCGCCTTTTTCGTACGCGCGGCCGGGCGTCGCAGCTATCGGCTCAAAGCGCATCCAGCGGAAATTTCAGGTACCGCCTTCCATTGGCTTCCGGTTCCGGTAGCCGGCCGCCATTCATGTTGACCTGCAGCGCATGCAGGATGAGCCGCGGCATTGGCAATGTCTTGTCGCGAGCCTCGCGCAGCGCCACGAATTCGGCCTCGCTGCGCGCGGCAACGAGATGGATATTTTTGGCCTTCTGGAGGCCAACCGTGCTTTCCCACAAGGGCTCGCGGCCGCCGGCCTGATAGTCATGGCCGACGAAGACGCGCGTCTCATCGGGCAGTGCCAGTATCTCCTGGATCGAGCGCCACAGCCGCGCGGCGCTGCCGCCGGGGAAATCCGCCCGTGCCGTGCCGCTGTCGGGCATGAACAGCGTGTCGTGCACGAAGGCGGCGTCGCCGATCACATAGGTGATCGAGGCCAGCGTATGTCCCGGCGAGAACAGCACCTTGACCGGAAGGCTGCCGATCGCAAACATCTCGCCTTCCCTGAACAGCCTGTCCCACTGCGAGCCGTCGGCGGGAAAATACGGCCAGTTGTAGATCGTCTTCCACAGGGCCTGGACGTCGACGACCCTGGCGCCGATCGCCGTCTGCGCCCTGGTCTTCTGTTTCAAATAGTGCGCGGCCGAGAAATGGTCGGCATGCGGGTGGGTGTCGAGGATCCACTCGATCTCCAGCCCGTTGTCTCCGACGAAATCGAGCAGGGCGTCAGCGCTCTTCGTTCCCGTTGCACCGGATTTCTCATCGAAGTCGAGGATCGGATCGATGATGGCGCATCGCTTTGTCGCCGGATCGGCGACGACATACTGAATGGCTCCGGTCGGCTTGTCGTAAAAGCCCCTGACCTCAGGTCTTGCCAAGGCCAAGTCCAAACCGAACTCCCCAACCCAGCCGGCAGGAACGATTTTCTCCGCCAAGCTCCAACAAGAGCATGGTTGTCCACCCAGGCAGGCCAGTCAAGCATGACTTGGCCCGCTTGGGTGGAAAAGACAAAAACCGTTCCGATGCCCGTTTCAGGCGGACGGCTGTTTGGTCTTCCTGAGATAAGGCAGGATGGTCTCAAAGGCGCCAAAACGCTTGATCGCATCTTCGTTGGAAACGGCGGCGGTGATGATGACGTCCTCACCCTGCTTCCAGTTTGCCGGCGTCGCCACCTGATGCTTGGCGGTGAGCTGCATGGAATCGACCGCGCGCAGGATCTCGTCGAAGTTGCGGCCCGTGGTCATCGGATAGGTCAGCACCAGCTTGATCTTCTTGTCCGGCCCGATGACATAGACCGAGCGCACGGTGGCGTTGTCGGCCGGCGTGCGGCCTTCCGAGGTCTCGCCGGCGCCGGCGGGCAGCATGTCGTAGAGCTTGGCGACCTTGAGGTCCTTGTCGCCGATCAGCGGATAGTGCACCGTCTGGCCGGTCGCCGTCTTGATGTCGGCCTGCCATTTGTCATGGCTCGCAACCGGATCGACGGAGATGCCGATGATCTTGACGTTGCGTTTCTTGAACTCGCCTTCCAGACCGGCCATCGTGCCGAGTTCGGTCGTGCAGACAGGTGTGAAATTCTTCGGGTGGCTGAAGAGGATCGCCCAGCCGTCGCCGATCCAGTCGTGAAAGCTGATCGTCCCCTGCGTGGTCTCGGCGGTGAAATCCGGCGCGATGTCGTTGATACGAAGGCTCATGGTTCCTACCCCTGTGAATGCCGCCCGTTGGCGGTCTGCCACCCTTTTATCACTCCATCGGCGACGTTCAAAACGGTGAGGTCGCCGGCAGTGATGCAGGCCGCGAAAAATTTTCGCCATTTCTTGAGGAATATAGGAATTTCGCTGTCGGCGTCGCTAAAGTCTAGGATTTCACGGCCAGCGACGTGGCGAGATCTTCCATCCGCTGCGCCAGCGCGCCAAGCGCGTTGGTCAGCACGCTGTCGCTCTTGTCGGCCTTGGTCAGCGCCTCGTCGCGCGTCTTGCGCAAGGTCAGCACTTCGCTTTCCATGCCCTTGACGCGCTTCTGCAGTTCCGAGAGTTCGTCCATCACCATGATGCCGGCCATCACGGTCAGCCGCTGGTCGCCGATCTCGCCGAAAGAATCCTTCAGATGCGAGACGTAACGGTCGAAGCGTTCGGCGAGGTCGATCAGATGCTCTTCCTGGCCTTCGTCGCAGGCCATCCGATACTGTTTGCCGTCGATTGAAACCGTGACCTGTGCCATGGGCCAGCTCCTATCTGTCCAACACGGCGCGGATGGTTTCCATGGCGGTCACCAGCCGTCGTGATACTTCCTTGTTGGCGTCCTCCAGCCGTTCGGCGCGCGCTTCGGAATTGTCGAGTTCCTGCGCCAGCCGGGAGCGGTCGGCATTCATCCGCTGCACCTCGGCCTCGGCTTCCGAGTAGTCGCGTTCATGCTCGAGCTTGGCCGCGACGGCATTTTCCAGCCCCTCGATGGCCTTACCCAGCCTGGCGATGACTTCCTTGAGCGTGGTTTCCCCGGTCATGGCCTTCGTCCTGTGCCCTGCCCATCACCGAATCGTTCGCGTTCAGAACGCGTTATCCCTGAAACATTAGGCACCGGGTGAAGGCAACGTCAACAAAGCTCTCGCGACTGTCCCCCGCTAACGCTAATGTAGGCCCGCCGCCAGCATCACAAGGCCGGCAAATCTGCGCCCGATTTGTTGACTAAAAGCCCGCGCCTGCTATGTGTCGCGCACCTTTTCAAGGGCGCTCCCAAGCCCCCAAACCCCCACCTTTGGAGGAACCATGACGTCGCGTGAACAACATGACCGGATGGCCAATGCGATCCGCTTTCTCTCCATGGATGCCGTCGAGAAGGCCAATTCCGGCCATCCCGGCCTGCCCATGGGCTGCGCCGACATTGCAACGGTGCTGTTCACCCGCTTCCTGAAATTTGACGCCAAGGCGCCGCACTGGGCCGACCGTGACCGCTTCATCCTGTCGGCCGGCCATGGTTCGATGCTGCTCTACTCGCTGCTCTATCTGACCGGCTACGAGGACATGACCCTCGACCAGATCAAGAATTTCCGCCAGCTCGGCTCCAAGACGGCCGGCCATCCCGAATACGGCCATGCGGACGGCATCGAGACGACGACCGGCCCGCTCGGCCAGGGCCTCGCCAATTCGGTCGGCTTCGCGCTCGGCGAGCGCATCATGAACGCCGCCTTCGGCAACGACCTCGTCAGCCACTATACCTATGTGCTGGCCGGTGACGGCTGCTTGATGGAAGGTGTTTCCCAGGAAGCCATCGCGCTGGCCGGGCATCTCAAGCTCAACAAGCTGATCGTCTTCTGGGACAACAACAACATCTCGATCGACGGCCCGGTCTCGCTCGCCGACAACACCGACCAGGTTGCCCGCTTCCAGGCCTCAGGCTGGAATGCCAGCCATATCGACGGCACCGATCCGGAAGCCATCGCCTATGCCATCGAGGCCGCCCGCCATTCCGACAAGCCGACGATGATCGCCTGCAAGACGACCATCGGCTTCGGCGCTCCGACCAAGGCCGGCACCAACAAGGCGCACGGCTCGCCGCTCGGCGCCGAGGAAATCGCCGGTGCGCGCAAGTTCTTCAACTGGGAGTCGCCGCCCTTCGAGATCCCGGCCGACATCCTCGATGCCTGGCGCGCCGCCGGCAAGGCCGGCGCCAAGCCGCGCGCCGACTGGGAAGGCCGTCTCGCCAAGGCCGAGCCGAAGCTGAAGGCCGAGTTCGAGCGCCGCCTGGCCGGCAAGCTGCCGTCCAATTTCGACGCCGTCATCGCCGATTACAAGAAGAAGCTCTCGGCCGACAAGCCGAAGGTCGCCACCCGCAAGTCGTCGGAAATGGCGCTTGAGGTCATCAACGGCGCCGTGCCCGAAACCATCGGCGGCTCGGCCGACCTCACCGGCTCCAACAACACCAAGACCAGCCAGACCAAGAACATCACGCCGGACGATTACGGCCAGCGCTATGTCCACTATGGCATCCGCGAGCACGGCATGGCCGCGGCCATCAACGGCCTGACGCTGCATGGCGGCCTCATCGCCTATGGCGGCACCTTCATGTGCTTCTCCGACTATGCCCGCCCGTCGATGCGGCTTTCCTCGCTGATGGGCATCCGCTCGATCTTCGTCATGACCCATGATTCCATCGGTCTGGGCGAAGACGGCCCGACCCACCAGCCGGTCGAGCACCTGGCGGCCCTGCGCGCCATTCCCAACCACAATGTCTTCCGCCCGGCCGACGCTGTGGAAACCGCGGAATGCTGGCAGATCGCGCTCGAATCCGAAAAGACACCGTCGACGCTGGCGCTGACCCGCCAGAACCTGCCGACGGTACGCACCGAGCACTCGGCCAGGAACCTGAGCAGCCAGGGCGCCTACGAACTGGCCGCGGCCAGCGGCGAGGCGGCGGTGACGATCTTCGCCACCGGCTCCGAGGTCGAGATCGCGCTCGGCGCCCGCGACCTGCTCGAGAAGCACGGCCACCCGACCCGCGTCGTGTCGGTGCCTTGCTTCGAGCTTTTCGACAAGCAGAGCGACGACTATCGCAAGAAGACGATCGGCAACGCGCCGATCAAGATGGCGATCGAGGCAGGCATCCGTCAGGGCTGGGATCACCTCATCGGCTCGGACGGCATCTTCGTCGGCATGACCGGCTTCGGCGCCTCGGGCACGATCGAACAGCTCTACCCGCATTTCGGCATCACCGCCGAGGCAGCGGCCAAGGCGGCGGAAGCCCGCCTGCACGCCAAGTAAGGCTATGCATGCCGCCCAAAAGCGTGTCGCGTTTTGGGATAACGGGATGCACAAAACAATGATGCCCCGGCGGAACCGCGCAAAGCGATTTCGCCGGACTGGCCCAAGCTAATCGATTTAAATCTGTATCGCTTTGGCTGGATTCTTTGTCCGTCCGCCGCTATGAAGCTGCGGACCCATCGTCAGCCTTCCAGCTCCCAGGGAGAGAAAAATGACCGTCAGAGTTGCCATCAACGGATTCGGCCGCATCGGCCGCAACATCCTGCGCGCCATCCATGAATCCGGCCGCAACGACATCGACGTCGTCGCCGTCAACGATCTCGGCCCGGTCGAGACCAACGCCCACCTGCTGCGCTACGACAGCGTGCATGGCCGCTTCCCGCATGAAGTGTCGGTGTCCGGCGACCAGATCACCGTCGGCAAGGAAAAGTTCAAGGTCACCGCCATCAAGGACCCGACGCAGCTGCCATGGAAGGAGCTCGGCGTCGACATCGCGCTCGAATGCACCGGCATCTTCACCGCCCGCGACAAGGCCGCCGCGCACCTGACCGCCGGCGCCAAGCGCGTGCTGGTCTCGGCACCCGCCGACGGCGCCGACCTGACCGTTGTCTACGGCATCAACCACGACAAGCTGACCAAGGACCATATCGTCATCTCGAACGCGTCGTGCACCACCAACTGCCTGGCGCCGCTGGCCGCCGTGCTGCATGAGACGGTCGGCATCGAAAAGGGCATGATGACGACGATCCACTCCTACACCGGCGACCAGCCGACGCTGGACACCATGCACAAGGATCTCTACCGCGCCCGTGCAGCGGCCCTGTCGCAGATCCCGACCTCGACCGGTGCCGCAAAGGCGATCGGCCTCGTTCTCCCCGACCTCAAGGGCAAGCTCGACGGCATCTCGATCCGCGTGCCGACCCCGAACGTCTCGGTCGTCGACTTCAAGTTCATCGCCAAGCGCGCCACCACCGTGCAGGAAATCAACGAAGCGGTCATCGCCGCTTCCAACGGCAAGCTGAAGGGCATTCTCGGCGTCACCCATCACCCGAATGTCTCGATCGACTTCAACCATGATCCGCGCTCCTCGATCATGGCGCTCGACCAGACCAAGGTTATGGACGGCAACTTCGTTTCGGTGCTGTCCTGGTACGACAATGAGTGGGGTTTCTCGAACCGCATGGGCGACACCGCTGTCGCCTTCGGCAAGACCATCGCCTGATCGCGGACCCGTCTTCTCGACACCTGAAACGCCCGGCTTCGTCCGGGCGTTTTTCATTTGCCGGAGCAGCAACGCCGAACCATCGGAAAATCAACGGCTCGCCCCAAAAAACCACCCCCGCGCCTTGCACTGGCCATGCCTTCGCCCCACTCTCCCGTAAATCGATAGAAAGAGGAATTCGAGGGGCAAATCACGGATGGAGCATGCGATCTATCTCGTCACGCTGGTCGGCACGGCGCTCGTTGTCGCCGCCGCGTTTTCGAGCCTGATCGCCTTCCGCTTCGGCGCCCCTCTCCTGCTGCTCTTTCTCTGCATCGGGCTCGCCACGGGAACCGACGGCCTCGGCATCGAATTCGACAATGCCCGCATCGCCTATTTTGCCGGCTCACTGGCGTTGGCGGTCATCCTGTTCGATTCCGGCTTCGGCACACCGCTCAACGCCTTGCGGCAGGCGGCGGGCCCGGCGCTCTCGCTGGCGACCTTCGGCGTGCTTCTCACCACGGGCCTGTTCGGAGCGGCAGCCTACTATCTGCTTGATCTCAGCTGGCTGGAATCCTTCCTGCTTGGCGCCGCCGTCGCTTCGACCGACGCCGCGGCGGTGTTCTTCCTGCTGCGCGCCGGCGAGATCAATCTGCGTGAGCGCGTGCGCTCGACGCTCGAAGTGGAATCCGGCACCAATGACCCGATCGCCATCTTCCTGACCATCACCCTGGTCGAGGTCATCGCCGCCCACGCCAACCCCGAAACCAACGTCCTGGTCACCAACCTGATCCTTGGCTTTCTCGTCAATATGGGCCTTGGCGCCGTCGTCGGCGCACTCGGCGGCCTCGCCATCGTGCGCCTCGTCGACCGGCTCAATCTCGACCACGGACTGCTGCCGATCTTCGTGCTGACCCTGTCGCTGATGGTCTTCGCCGCCGCCGGCGCCATCGGCGGCTCCGGTTTCTTGGCGGTCTATATCGCCGGCCTCATTGCCGGCAATTCCGACATCCGCGCCGTCACCATCCTCAAGCGTTTCCAGGACGGCATGTCGTGGCTGGCGCAGATCATCATGTTCCTGATCCTCGGCCTGTTCGCCACCCCCTCGCAATTTCCCGCGATCATGGTGCCGGCGATAGCGCTTGGCCTTTTTCTGATGTTCGTCGCCCGCCCGATCGCTGTCTGGCTCTGCCTGATCCCGTTCCGCCTGCCGCGCCCCGAAGTCGCGTTCGTCTCCTGGGTCGGCCTGCGCGGCGCCGTCTCGATCCTGCTCGCCATCACCCCGTTGCTCGGCGGGCTGGAGAACGGCCGCACCATCTTCAACGCCGCCTTCATCATCGTGCTGGTGTCGCTGGTCATCCAGGGTTGGACGGTCGGTCCGCTGGCGCGTCGCCTCGGCCTCATCGTGCCGGCACGCCTTGGGCCGCTGGACAAGGTCGAGTTGGAATTGCCGGGCTCCGCCCATCACGAGCTCCTCGCCTATCGCGTGGCGCATGGCAGTCCGGTGGCGCGCGGCGAGCGCATTCCGCGCTGGGCGCGGCCCTCACTGGTGCTGCGTGACGGACGATCCATGCGCTTCCAGGACATGGGGCGGCTCGCCGCCGGCGACCAGGTCTACATCTTCGTGCCGGACCGCTATCCGCGCCTGCTCGACAAGCTGTTCGCCAGCCGCGCGGTGGTCGACCCGGAAGATGCCGATTTCTTCGGTGCCTTCGCGGTCGACCCGGCACGCTCCGGCGCCGAACTGGAAGCCGCTTATGCGCCCGGTCTGACCGAGGCGGAGCAGAAGCTCACCGTCGGCGCTCTGGTCACGGCGCGGCTTGGCGGCCATGCCGAATATGCCGATCGCGTACTGATCGGCTCGATCGAGCTGATCGTCAGGGATGTCGACGACAAGGGCAGGATCATGGGTCTCGGTCTTTCCTTCGAGCCGACCGCGCCGGTGGCGCGGGTGCCGGTGTTCCTGAGTGCCGGCGAGATGGGCGACCGCCTCGGCGCCTTCATCCGCAATTGGCGCAAGCCCACCGAGACGCAGGAAGCGGCAGCACAGGCCGAAGACGCCCCCAAGCCGCCGGTTGAAAAAGCCACGACCGGGAGCTGAAACAAGCTATCGCTGGCCCTGCCCCGTCATCACCGGGCGATCTTCACGGACTATGTTCCCGCCCGCCTCAAAATTTCGCGCCACAGCGCGGTCAAAGCCTTGCATCGGCACCGATGCGGGGTATGGTCCCGGCGATTTTCCCGAGGAAAGGAACCCGCATGGCCGCCTTCAAGACCCTGGACGATATCGGCAACATCAGCGGCAAGCGCGTGCTGGTGCGCGTCGACCTCAACGTTCCCGTCGCCGACGGCAAGGTCACCGACGCCACCCGCATCGAACGCATCGCGCCGACCATCGCCGAACTGTCCGGCAAGGGCGCCAAGGTCATCCTGCTCGCTCATTTCGGCCGCCCCAAGGATGGACCCTCGCCGGAATTCTCGCTGGAGCCGATCGCCAGGGCGACGGCGCAGGTGCTCGGCCGTCCCGTCGGCTTTGCCTCGGATTGCGTCGGCGACACAGCGGGAAGTGCCGTCGCGGCCATGAACAAGGGCGACGTGCTGCTCTTCGAGAACACCCGTTTCTACAAGGCCGAGGAAAAGAACGACCCGGCCTTCAGCGAAAAGCTCGCCGCCAATGGCGACATTTTCGTCAACGACGCCTTTTCCGCCGCGCATCGCGCCCACTCTTCCACAGAAGGGCTGGCGCACCTGTTGCCTTCCTTTGCCGGCCGCACCATGCAGGCCGAGCTCGAAGCGCTGGAGAAGGGCCTGGGCAATCCGGTCCGCCCGGTCGTCGCCATCGTCGGCGGCGCCAAGGTCTCGACCAAGATCGACCTTTTGATGAACCTGGTGAAGAAGGTCGACGCGCTGGTGATCGGCGGCGGCATGGCCAACACCTTCCTCGCCGCGCGCGGCACCGATGTCGGCAAGTCGCTGTGCGAGCATGACCTTGCCCCCACCGCCAAGCAGATCATGATCGAGGCGGCCGAGGCAGGCTGCGCCATCATCCTGCCGGTCGACGGCGTCGTCGCCAGGGAATTCAAGGCAGGCGCCGCCTGCGAGACCGTCGCCATCTCCGACGTGCCGCCCGACGGCATGATCCTCGATGTCGGCGAAAAGACCGTGAAGACGATCGGCGAATGGATCGACCGCGCCGCGACGCTGGTGTGGAACGGCCCGCTCGGCGCCTTCGAGATCGAGCCGTTCGATCACGCCACGGTGGCAGCGGCAAAACACGCGGCCGCGCGCACCAAGGCCGGCAAGCTGGTCTCCGTCGCCGGTGGCGGCGATACGGTGGCGGCGCTCAACCACGCCGGCGTCGCCGACGACTTCACCTATGTCTCGACCGCCGGCGGTGCCTTCCTGGAATGGATGGAAGGCAAGCCGCTGCCCGGCGTGGACGTGCTGAAGCGGTAAGCAGTTCCGGGAAAAGCCCGCAACGCTTTTCCCTTGGGAATTGCCTCGAGACTCACGCGCATCTCGCAGCCAGGCGGAACCGCCTGACGTCGCATAAATGCAGCTGGAACAGGCAAGGCAATCAACCCAAAGAGAGTGCTCAGCGGCACTCTCGACTTTCAATCGATTCGAGCTTTCCGATGCCATTCCTTTGGCGGTAGACTTCCGTTAAGCGCGGAACGGACCCCTTTCAGGAGAAGCACAATGAGCGAACGTCTCGAAGACATAGCCGCCGCGATCGTGGCCAACGGCAAGGGCCTGCTGGCCGCCGACGAAAGTTCCGGCACCATCAAGAAGCGTTTCGATGTCATCGGCGTCGAATCGACCGCCGACAGCCGTCGCGACTATCGCGAGATGATGTTCCGCGCCAAGGACGCGATGACCAAGTACATTTCCGGCGTCATCCTCTATGACGAGACGATCCGCCAGAAGGCCGCCGACGGCACGCCGCTGGTCGACATCATCAAGGCATCGGGCGCCATCCCCGGCATCAAGGTCGATGCCGGCGCCAAGCCGCTGGCCGGCTTTCCCGGCGACACCGTCACCGAAGGCCTCGACGGCCTGCGCGAGCGCCTTGCCGACTATTACAAGCTCGGCGCCCGCTTCGCCAAATGGCGCGCGGTGATCGACATCGATACCGGCAAGGGGGTGCCTTCTGCCAATTCGATCAGCGCGAACACCCATGCGCTCGCCCGCTATGCCGCCCTTTGCCAGGAGGCCGGCATCGTGCCGATCGTCGAGCCGGAAGTGCTGATGGACGGCGCCCACGACATCGGCACCTGCTACGAGGTCTCGAAGGCGACGCTGATCAAGCTTTACGATGAACTCCATGCGGCGCGCGTCGTGCTGGAAGGCACGATCCTGAAGCCCAACATGGTCCTGTCGGGCAAGAAGTCGGGCACGGTGGACAGTCCTGAAAAGGTCGCCGAGATGACCATAAAACTGTTCCGTGAGACGGTGCCGGCGGCCGTCCCGGGGATCGCCTTCCTCTCCGGCGGTCAGGAGGACGAGGAGGCGACCGCCAACCTCAACGCCATCAACGCCATCGGGCCGCATCCGTGGAAACTGACCTTCTCCTATGGCCGCGCGCTGCAGGCCGCCCCGCAGAAGGCATGGAGCGGCAAGGCGTCGAACGTCGCCGCCGGCCAGGCCGCCTTCACCCATCGCGCCCACATGAACTATCTGGCCGCGCTCGGAAAATGGAAGGCCAGCCTCGAACAGGCCGCCTGAGCCAGCTTTTCCGTCTCCGTTCAAACCCGGGCCAATGCGCCCGGGTTTTTGTTGCCCGCGATTTGGGGGAAGACCTCCTCATCCCTATTTCCTCTGGGCGCTGCCGGCAATGTCGGTTTGCGCTCGTCCCGAACGTCCTGGGGATGAGAGACAGGGAGAAGTTCATGCATCGCAACAAGGTCGTTTCACGCGAAGACTGGTTCCAGGCGCACAAGGCGCATCTGGCGCGTGAGAAGGAACTGACGCGATTGCGCGAGCGTGTTGCGGCCGAGCGGCGGGAACTGCCCTGGCTGAAAGTAAGGAAGGACTACGTCTTTGAGACGGAGCAAGGGCCGAAGAAACTGGCCGAGCTTTTCGCCAACCGCAGCCAGCTGATCGTCTATCACTTCGTGTTCGCGCCAGGTTCCACCCATCACTGCGAAAGCTGTGCCTTCGTCGCTGACCATATGGACGGCGCCAACCGCCATCTCAGGCATCATGACGTGTCGCTTGTCACAATATCACGGGCGCCGCTCGCCGAGCTGCTGCCCTACAAGCATCGCATGGGCTGGACGTTCGACTGGGTGTCTTCCTACGCGTCGGACTTCAACTTCGATATGCAGGTGTCGTTCACCGACAAGCAGATCGCATCCGGCGACGCGGTCTACAATTTCGAAACACCGGTGCTGACATCGAAGGACCTGCCCGGCACCACTGTCTTCTACAGGGGCGAGACCGGTGACATCTTCCTGACCTTCATGTCACGCGCCCGCGGCAGCGAGCAGTTTATCGGCGCCTATCAGTATCTCGACATCGCTCCGAAAGGCCGCGACGAGACCGGTCCCTACGGCACCTTCATGGACTGGGTGCGGCTGCACGATGAATATGGAAACCGATCGCGACAGGACGACGTATACCCTTAGGGCACCGGCCGGCGATGCAAGGATCCGTTCACCTCGGCCCAAACATGCGCTAAGCCTGCCGCAGATCATTCCACGGTTCTGCCATGCGCTTCCCGGCCTTTCTCACCTGGCTCGCCTTCCCCGTCTATGTCTGGCAGGGGCTCGGCGTGCGCCGCCGCACCACGCGCATGCTGCCGGCGCAGGGACCGGTCATGCACGAGATACCAGGCGAGGCGCCTGATATCGCGTTGCTGGTGCTGGGCGATTCCTCGGCCGCCTCGGTCGGCATCGGCAATTCCGAGGACGGGCTTGCCGCGCAGCTCGCCGTGCTGATTGCGCAGCGCACCGGCCGCGCCGTGCGCTGGCGCGCCGCCGGCTTCAATTCGGCGACGTCGGGCCAGATCCGCGACCATGTCCTGCCCAATCTGTCGGCTGACCCGTGGACGCACATCGTGCTTGCCATCGGCACCAACGACACCAAGAATTTTCATTCGGTGCCGCGCTTCAAGAAGGAGTTCGGCGGCCTGCTCTACGGCCTGCGCGCCAAATGGCCGGAGGCACGCGTGGTTTGGTCGCCAGTGCTGGAATTCACGCGGGCGCCGGCCATGCCGCCGCTGCTCGGCAAGATCCTCGAGATCCGCGCCACCGCAATGAACCGGATGGGCGAACGGCTCTGCCTGGAGCGCGGCGCGGTGCCGGCCCCGCGCCTGCCGATCACCAATCCCGAACAGGGTTTCGCCTCGGACGGCTTCCACGCCTCGGAAGCGGGCTACCGCGCCTGGGCCGAGCATCTCGTCGGTCTGGTGCTCGCCAGCTGAACACCGACGGCCGACGCAGGCCTATGTCAAATGCCCGAGCACGGCCGCCAGCGAGATCGCGGCCATGGCCAGCAGCGCCAGCTTCCAGAAATCGCCGCGGCGCTTGAGCCCTGGCCAGCCGATCGGTTTGATCAACTGGATGACCATGAAGCCGATGATGACAAGGGCGAGGAGTTTCGTCATGCCGCCTTTGACCAGCAACGCGGCCCGCTGTCAAAGCCGAGAAAGAACGGGCGCCACGTTCCCGAACTGGACCGCGGTGCCCGCCGGTTTTGCGGGGGCGACCTACTTCAGCGGCTTGAGGCCGGCCTCGATCGAGGCGCGTTTCGGTTCCAGGAACGGCGGCAGGGCCAGGCTTTCGCCCAGCGTCTCCAGCGGCTCGTCGGCGGTGAAGCCCGGCCCGTCCGTGGCGATCTCGAACAGGATGCCGTTGGGCTCACGGAAATAGAGCGAGCGGAAGTAGTAGCGCTCGACCTCGCCGCTCGACGGCAGGCGGAATTCGGCCAGACGGGCGGTCCATTGATGCAGCGTCTCCTGGTCCGGCACCCGGAAGGCAACATGGTGAACCGCACCGGCGCCTTGCCTTGCGGGAGCCAGCCCGGGCTGCACGGCGACATGAAGCTCCGCCGCCGGCCCGCCAGCGCCCATTTCGAAGACATGGACCTGGCCTTCGCCATCCGGCGAAGCATAGTCGCGGCCCTTGCGCATGTTCATCACCCTGGTCAGCACCGCCTCGGTATTGGTGATGTCGGGAACACTGATGACGATCGGCCCGAGCCCGCGGATCTGATGCTCGGCCGGCACCGGGCTTTGCGCCCAGGGATGGCTGCCGCCCTTGCCGCCATCGCTGACGAGCCGCAGGCGCTGGCCTTCAGGATCCTCGAAATCGAACGACGGGTAGCCGCCGATGTCGGTGATCTCGCCTGTCACGATGTTTTCGCCGGCCAGGTGCTGTTTCCACCAGGTCAGGCTTTCCGGGCTGCCGACCCTGAGGCTGGTTCGCGCGATGCTGTGGGTGCCGCGCCGTTCGCGGCCAACGGGCCAGTCGAAGAAGGTGAGGTCGGTGCCCGGCGTCGCTTCGCCGTCGGCATAGAAAAGGTGATAGGCCGACGTGTCGTCCTGGTTCACCGTCTTCTTGACCAGCCGCAAGCCCAGCACCTTCGTATAGAAATGAAGATTGCCCGGTGCGTTGGCGGTGATGGCGGTCAGATGGTGGATTCCCGTCAGTTGCAGGCTCATGGTCGTCTCCCTGGTTTTGGGGAAGAATTTTCTCCTTCCATATCAGAACTGTGGTCACTCCGCTGAAGGCCGCCTATCCCGACAGTTCGTCGCCTCCAATTGAACAATGAAGCCCACATAGGCAGCCTTAAGGTGAACAATCCTCGATCCGCAAGCTGGTCGACGATCGCGGCCGAGGGCAATTTCCACCAACGGGAACGATCGTCGCGCGCCCTGCCACCCTCCTGACAGACTGCTGTCAGGAGGGGTGTGCGATACTGCCTCCAGTTAGAGAGAGGAGAATAGCCATGAACGGTTCCACCATCCTGCGCGGCATGCGCCACTATGTCGGCAAGGTTCGCACCATGCGCAACGAAATTCGCACGCAGCGTTTCATGAACGCTCTGCCAGCGGACATCCGAAAGGATATCGGCTGGCCCGATATGTACGCGGAACGTCGCTCCCGCAGCAATTGAGGCGAATTTTTCGACATTGATATTGGACATGGGCGCGCCAATGCCCAGATATAGCTGCGGCGCGCTGGGGGACGGAGCGAGCTTATGGCTGATCAGAAGACAATCGGCTTCGTCTTCATCGAAGGTTTTGCCGACTGGGAATATGGCTTGCTGGCCGCCTCGGCGGTTGAGTGGTTCGGCGCCCGCGCGGTGTCATTGAGCCCTGGAGGCAAGCCGGTGACCGGGATCAGCGGCTTTCGGCTGACGCCCGACCGATCGGCCGGCGTCGACGAGAACGCCGACCTCGACGCAGTCGCCGTCATCGGTTCCGACCAGTGGGCGGGCAAGGCGCCGCCGGATGTCGCCGAACTGCTCGATGCCGTTGCAGCGCGCGGCGGTGTCGTCGGCGGCATCTGCGCCGGCACGCTGGCGCTGGCCCGGGCCGGCATGTTCGAACAAGCCAAACATACCAGCAATGGCCGCGACTGGATCAATGGGCACGAAGCCGGCTATGCCGGCGACGGCAACTATCAGGACGTGCCGCATGCCGTCGCCGACGGAAAGATCGTGTCCGCGCCCGGTTCGGCGCCCGGGACCTTTGCCCTTGCCTTTCTGAAGACGCTCTATCCCGAAAGAAGCGGCGATCTCGCGCAGATGCGGACGCTGTTTGCCAGGGAATATGCTGAAGCCTCCTGACAGTATGCTGTCAGGAGTGACGTGCGATGATGAGATAATGCGCATGGCCGGCCGAGAGAACGACCGATGAAAAGCTGGAACGACAGGCTGAACACGCCTGGCATCAACGGCGTGAAACCGACGCCGCGCACGGTCGGTGATGTGGTCGAGGGCCAGCCGATGCTGGTGCCGACGGCTCGCCAGGTCGACGATTTCATCCGCTCGATTCCCAAGGGCGTCGAGATGGATATCCGCGCGCTGCGCACGGCCCTTGCCATCGAACACGGTGCCGAAGTGACATGTCCGGTGACCATCGGCTATCATCTGCGCACGGTTGCCGAAGCCGCCAGGGAAGACCTTGAGCGCGGCATGACACTGAACGACGTCGCGCCCTTCTGGCGCGTGCTCGATGCGAAGGCGCCGACAACGAAGAGACTGTCCTTTGGCGCGGAGTTCGTCGCCGCCCAGCGCAAGCGCGAAGGACTGAAACCGTAATGCATGTCGTCTTGAAAGCAGGCCCGGTTCCGGGACCACGGCATGCATGGAGCAATTCCGGGAAAAGTGCGCAGCGGTTTTCCGTCCGGAATTGCGCCAAAGCAACGAGACAGGGTGGTTCACCGTTTCCATGAGACGATGAACCGCCCCAGCAACAACACTGGGGAAGCAAACGATGCGCCGCGCCGACAGGCTCTTTCAGATCGTGCAGCATTTGCGGGGTGGCCGTCTGGTCACCGCCCAGAAGCTCGGCACGTGGCTCGAGGTTTCCGAGCGAACGATCTATCGCGACATAGCCGACCTGCAGTCGACCGGCGTGCCGATCGACGGCGAGGCTGGCGTCGGCTACATGATGAGGGAGGGCTTCGACCTTCCGCCGCTGATGTTCACGCGTGACGAGATCGTTGCGCTGGTGGCCGGCGCGCGCATGGTGCGCGCCTTTGGCGGCGCCGCCATGGCACGCGCCGCCGACGAGGCGTTGGTCAAGATCGGCGCGGTGCTGCCCGATGCCGAGAAGGACCGCATCGCCCGCACCGAGATCCACACGCCGATGTGGGTGGTCAGCGATGCCGCCCGCGAGGCGATCGATCTGATCGAGCGTGCGGTCGAAAAGCGCCAGGTGCTGACCATCGACTATTGCGACGAGGCCGGGCGCGGCACCGCGCGCGACATCAGGCCGCTCGGCCTATGGTTCTGGGGCAAGGTGTGGACGCTGGTTGCCTGGTGCGAGATGCGCGACGACTTCCGCGCCTTCCGCATCGACCGCATCGCCTCGGTGGTGATCGCCGGCCGCATCTTCAAGCCGGAGCGCGGCAAGCAGCTTGCCGACTTCTACCGGGCCGTGGAGCGCAGCGAGGATTACGGCATGGCGCCGGACCGGGTGGCGCGAAGCTGAGATTGCATATGGAATAAAAAAGCCCGCTCGAAGCGGGCTTTTTTCATGGACTGTCGCAGACCTTACTCGTCGTCAGCGTCTTCGTTCTTCGACTTCAGCGCCGAGAGCTTGGCGAACACGGCGTTCGCGTCGAGTTCGGCATCCTCGTCCTTCGGCTTTTCTGGAGCCGGCACCAGCCGCTCGGTCAGGGCCGCCGGCAGCAGCGTGTCACCGACCGGCTGCGCCTGTTCGCGGCCGCGCGAGGCGCGGTTGACTTCCATGTCGAGGTCGATCTGCGAGGCGAGACCCAGCGTCACCGGATCCATCGGCTGCAGATTGGCCGAATTCCAGTGCTTGCGTTCACGGATCTGCTCGATCGTCGACTTGGTGGTGCCGACGAGACGCGAAATCTGCGCGTCCTTGAGTTCGGGATGGTTGCGCACCAGCCACAGGATCGCGTTCGGCCGGTCCTGGCGCTTCGACAGCGGCGTGTAGCGCGGGCCCTTGCGCTTGGATTCCGGCACCCGCACCTTGGGGTCGGAAAGCTTCAGGCGCTGGTTCGGGTCCTTCTCGGCGCGCGCGATCTCGTCGCGGGTCAGCTGCCCGGTCATGATCGGGTCCATGCCCTTGATGCCTTGCGCCGATTCGCCGTCGGCGATCGCCTTGACCTCGAGCGGATGCAGCCCGCAGAACTGCGCGATCTGCTCAAAGGAGAGCGCGGTGTTGTCGACCAGCCAGACGGCGGTCGCCTTGGGCATCAACAGCGTATTGGCCATTAGAAAAATCCTTCTCGTTCGCCCGCGTTCCCGCGCGGGCGGTGGTTTAGAGCCACCAAAATGGGAAATTCGCGGCCTGTATAACCGTTCCCTTGCCGTTTCGCAATGTTTTTGGAAGCGCGGCCGCCCCGATGGGTCCGGGAACCGGCAAGCACGTTCGCATGACTGGGCCGCAGTCAAAGGGACGGGTACTTTCGAGCAGGACGCAGAGGCGAAGCGTGCGCTCCTGGACGAAGCATGGCAGTTGCCTGAATGCCAAAAAGACAAAACCCGCTGGACAAGGTCCAGCGGGCTCGGAACCGGAAACGGGGAACGTCTGCGACGGCTCTACTTCTCAACATGAGCCCGGCCATGCGGCCGGGTCATGCTCGCGATTAGATCGCCTGGCGGGCGATCCGTTCGATGTCGGCGCGGTTGATGCCGAGATCGCTGAGCTGACGTGCGTTGAGACGGTTCAGTTCGCGCACGGTCTCGTTGTACATGCGCCAGTTACGGAAAGCGCGGATCGGGTTCATGATAGTCCTCCTGAATGGGGTGTTCGTTTCGATGCTGCACAGATAGTGATCATCGATGAGGACTTGAACGGCCGATTTTGCATAGCAATGATGCAAATGCTGCATTGCACCATTAAGCCTCTGTTCATCTTGTAGGCAGGGGCGAAGGGCGCTGTCCCAGGTCGTGTCGAGATTCCGGTCAGGCCGAGTCGGAGTCGAAGACGGGCGCGAAGCGACCAAAATGGTTGATACCGAGAACCGGAGCGGAGCGTACTTTTCGTACGCGAGCTCAGTTCTACTGCGGCGCAGTATAACGGGGAAGCGCAGGCCATTTGCAGGCCGGCCTCACCAGAATATCGATACGTCCTAGCCGACGTCGAGCACGATCTTGCCGATATGCTCGCCCTCCTCCATCCGCTCATGCGCACGCCAGGCATCGGTGAGCGGGTAGATCATGTCCATCACGGGTGCGACCTTGCGCGTGCCGAGCAGCGGCCACACCTGTGCCTCCAGAGCCGCCGCGATCGCCGCCTTGAACTCGACGGTGCGCGGCCGGAGCGTCGACCCCGTATGGGTCAGCCGCTTGACCATGATCTTGGAAAAATCGGCGCTGGCGACAGCGCCGGCCTGCACGGCGATCTGGACGATGCGGCCCTCGACGGCGGCCGCCTCGTAGTTTCGCTGGACATAGTCGCCGCCGACCATGTCGAGGATGACATTGGCGCCCTTGCCTTCCGTAGCCTCCTTGACCGCCGTGACGAAATCCTCCTCGCGATAGTTGATCGCGCGGTCGGCACCGAGCTTCAGGCAGGCGTCGCATTTTTCCCTGGATCCGGCGGTGGTGATGACATAGGCGCCGAAGGCCGAAGCCAGCTGGATCGCCGTCGTGCCGATGCCGGACGAGCCGCCATGCACCAGCAGTGTCTCGCCCTTCTTTAGGGCGCCGCGTTCGAACACATTGTGCCAGACGGTGAAATAGTTTTCCGGCACCGCCGCTGCTTCCGTGTGGGTGAAACCGGCGGGCAGCGGCAGCACGCTGCCGGAGTGAACCTTGGCATATTCGGCATAGCCGCCGCCGGGGGTGAGCGCGCACACCCGGTCGCCGATGCGCCAGCGCGATATCTCGTCGCCAAGGGCAGCCACCTCGCCCGACACTTCGAGGCCCGGCAGGTCCGACGCACCGGGCGGCGGCGGATAGGCGCCCTTGCGCTGCTGCACGTCGGGCCGGTTGACGCCGGCGGCATGAACCTTGATCAGGATCTCGCCTGGGCCGGGCAAGGGGACGTCGCGTGTCTCCGGTTTCAGCACCCGTGGGCCACCCGGTTCCGAGATCGCGATTGCCGTCATCCTCGCCGGAATTTTCTGTCCGCTCGCCATGAAGTTTCCCGTCTTTCCTCGCCGCATTCTTACCGGCTGTTTGCATCGACGCCCTTGCCCTATGTATGCTGATTGCCAAATCAGGCAAATGGCCAATCTGGTGTGGCGGAGGAGGAGCAGCGATGGCGATCTTCGACGACGAACCCAAGAAGAAGGCACGCCCGCACGAGATCGGGCAGGATCTGTCGCTGCTTTCCGTCGGTGAACTGTCGGAGCGCATCGGCATCCTCCGCGACGAAATCGCCAGGCTGGAAGCGGAGCTCAAGGCCAAGGACAACACCAAATCGGCCGCCGAGGCACTGTTCCGCCGCGGATAGGCAGACGCGCGGAACAGCCTGCCGCCGAAAAGCCCGAATGCGACTGTCTTCAGACCTGCGCCCCTCCCAGAGTTCAGCCGGATCAAAAAATGCTCGCATCCTACCGACCGATCCTCTCCCTGCTTCGCGGCACTGCCTTTCTGCTGGCGGCATCGGGTCTGCATGGGCTGCTGCTGCCCCTGCGCGGCCAGGTGGAAGGGTTCTCGACGGCATCGCTTGGCTTGATGGGCACGGCCTGGGCCGGCGGCTTCGTCACCGGCTGCTTCTTTGCCCCGCGAATCGTGCGCCGCGCCGGGCATGTGCGCGCCTTCGGCGCCTTTGCCGCGTCCGGCGCCATCGTGGCCCTGCTCACTGGCCTGGTCATCGACGAATATGTCTGGATCCTGCTGCGCGCCTTCACCGGCTTCACCATGGCCGGCGCCTTCATGGTCATCGAAAGCTGGCTGAACGAGAAGGCCACCAACGAGAATCGCGGCACCGTCTTCGGCCTCTATATGATGGTCACCTATGCCTCGATCATGGGCGGCCAGATGATCGTCGCCGGCGGCGACGTGAAATCGGCGTCGCTGTTCATGATCACCGGCATCCTGTTCTGCCTGTCGCTGATCCCGACCGCGGTTTCGACGGCGTCGCACCCCAAGCCGCTGCAGGACGTCAAGCTCGACGTCAAGGGGCTCTACGCCAACTCTCCTGTATCGGCGATCGCCTGCGTCTTGATCGGCATCGCCAACGGCGCCTGGGGCACGCTTGGTGCCGTCTACGGCGCCCGCATCGGCATTTCCACCGCAGAGATCGCCTTGATGATGAGCCTTGTCGTCGTCGCGGGTGCTGCCATGCAGTTGCCGGCCGGGCGTCTCTCCGACAAGACCGACCGGCGTTTCGTGCTGGCCGGCGCCGCTTTCGGCGCGGCGCTGTTCGCGCTCCTGATCTTCCTGTTCGAGCCGCGGTCTGGCATCTTTGTCATCGTCTTCACCGCTGCCTACGGCGCTTTCGCCTACACGCTCTATTCGATCGCCGTGGCGCATGCCAACGACCACGCCCGGGCCGAGGACTTCGTCAAGGTGTCGGGCGGACTGCTGCTGCTTTACGGCTTCGGCACCATGATCGGGCCCTTGCTGGCGGCAGCGCTGATGGGCTGGATGCGCCCGGAGGGCCTGTTCCTGGCGACCGCCTTCGCGCATCTGTCGCTGGCAGGCTACACGCTGCTGCGCATCAGCCGCCGCGCTCCGGTCCCGATCGGCGATCGCGACGCCTTCAAGACGCAGCCGGCCGACCGCTCGGTGACGCCGGAAGCATTGCGGCTTGATCCAAGAAGAAAAGCAGAAGCAGACAGTTGAGATTCGAAAAACTTTGCCTCACAAATGAGGCATGATGTTTTCCGACGCCTTCATGGCGATCGCCGACCCCAATCGGCGCCACCTTCTGGAAGAACTTCGACGCGGTCCGAAGACCGTCAACGAGTTGGCGGCTGGGTTGCCAGTCTCACGCCCGGCCGTATCACAGCATCTGAAAGTCTTGCTCGATGCCGGGCTGGTCAACGCCAAGGCTGAAGGCACGCGGCGCGTGTACACGGTAAGCAATGCCGGCTTCCTGAGACTCAACATCTGGCTCGATCAATTCTGGGAAGCCTGACCGGTTCTGGTCGCCGCTGAGCAATTCCTTTCAGGTCCTTTTGTCCAGAAAGGCGCCGAGCAAATCGAGCAATACCCCCGTCCCGTGCTCGCGCGTCGACGGCGTGTCATGGCCGTCGAGGAAAGCGCCCTGCTCGGTCAGCACCAGCCGCGTGCCCTTGCCCTCGGCAAAAAGCTCGATCGTGGCCAGCGACACGGAGAGGCGGGTTTCACCGAACAGCATGTCATAGCTGTAGACGATACGCTGGTCCGGCACGATGTCCTGATAGGTGGCGGTATAGACATGGATCGGACCGTCTTTCGGCCCGCCGGCATTGATCTCCTTGCCGCCGACGCGAAAGTCCATTTCAAAACGGCCGGGCATCGGATTGTCGGGATCGGTGAACCAGCGCCGCTTGGCGTCCGCGTTGCCGAGCGCGAAGAAGACTTTCGATGGCGGCGCCGGATAGAGACGCTCGATGATGAAGGTGGAATGGACGACGGATCGTTCGGTCATAGGTGTCTCCTTCAGTTTTCGTCTTTGGTTTGCGCCAGAAAATCGCCGAGCCGATCCAGCCGGCGTTCCCAGGAGAGGCGCCGCTCGTTGATCCAGTGTTCCGCCGCCCTCAGCGCCTTGGGCTCGATCTGGCAGGTACGCACCCGCCCAATCTTTTGCGTGCGCACCAGGCCGCTCGCCTCCAGGAGGTTCAGATGCTGGACAACAGCCGACAGCGACATCGCCAGCGGCTCGGCCAACTGGCTGACCGAGGCCGGTCCGCGCGACAGCCGGTCGACCATCTGCCGCCGCGCCGGATCGGCAAGCGCCTGGAACATCAGGTCGAGCTGGGCGGGATCGTGCAGCATCGCGGTCAGCCGTTATTGTAGGGGAAGAACTTGAAGTAGGGCTGCGCCTCCTCGATCACCCTGGCAAAGGCGGGGCGCTGCAGCAGGCGGTCGTGGTAGCGCTTCACGGCGGGATATTTGTCGCCGAACGGCTCGACCTTGTTGGCATAGAAGAGCGCCGGAGACGCCGCGCAATCAGCCAGGGTGAAAGTCTCGCCCACCGCCCAGGTCCTCGATTGCATCTCCTGCTCGACGATGGCGTAGGAATTGCGCAACTGGCCGCGTGCCTGCTCGACGCCGAACGGATCGGTTTTGTCCTGCGGCCGCAACCGGTCGCCGACGATCTTCTGCATCGGCTCCTGCACATAGAAATCATAGAAGCGGTCGGCCTGGCGGACCGCCAGCGCCAGGTCGATGTCGGCGGGAACGAGGTCGACCGGCCCCGGATAATGCGCGGCCAGATATTCCACGACGATGGTCGATTCCAGCACCGTGCGGTCGCGCGCATCGTCGCGCAGCGCCGGCATCTTGCCGTTCGGCGAGATCTTCAGGAAGGCCGCTCGCGAGTGCTCGTCGCCGAGATCGACGATGGCCGGGTTGAAGGCGGTGGCGTTCTCGTAGAGCGCGATCAGCGGCTTCCAGCAGAAAGAGGCCAGCGGGTGGAAATGCAGCGTCAGGGACATTCTTTGCTCTTCCGTTTCGGGGTTCGTCGATCGGCGGGAGATCAACACTGAAGCATTTGCTTAACTATTGTGACATGCCTCGTTCGTCAAGACCGCCCGCGAGGTCTCAATTGGACTGGATATGCGCGACGATGGCGGCTTCCATCTCGGGCCAGTCTTGCGGATGCAGTTCATGACCACCGCCCGCGACGCGAAGGAGTTTCGCGCCGGCGACCGTTTTGGCCAGCGCCTCGCCATGTTCGACCGGAAAGATCGGATCCGATGTGCCATGGATGACCAGCAGTGGCGCCGCCATCTCCGGCAGCCGGCCCTTCCATGCATCGCCACCCTTGAGTGAAAAATGATTGGTCGCGCTGAGGAACCCGCGGGACCGGTCGTAATCCTGCTCGATGAAGGCTCTCATCCGGACCTCGTCGAACGGATGTGTCGTGCTGGCGATCGCCTGCGCATCCTTGACCACGAAATCGACCACCTGGCGGCGGTCCGACCAGTCGACATCGGCGCCCGCGGCCGAATGCTCGATATAGGCGTCGGTTGTCTGCGGCAGATGCGAGGTGTCCATTCCCACCGGCGAACTGCTGATCACCGTCAACGACGCGACGCGGGAGGGATGCTTGAGCGCCACGAGTTGCGCGATCATGCCGCCCATCGACATACCGGCGACATGGGCCTTGCCGATGCCATGGCTGTCGAGCACACCAATCGCATCGTCCGCCATGTCGTCGAATGTGTAAGGCGGCTTGCCCGGTGGATATTTGGTCGAACGGCCGGTATCGCGATTGTCGTAGCGGATGACATACAGGCCGGTATCAGCCAGCTCCCGGCAAAACGCCTCTGGCCACCACAGCATCGAAGCCATCGCGCCCATGATCAAAAGCAGCGGGGGATTTTCAGGATCGCCGAAGGCTTCGGATTTGATCACGGGGCGATTGATCGTCGTCATCACTCATTCTCCTAATCTGATTGCATTTTGCAATCGGTTGCACCATAATAAAACTGATACGATAATGCAACTGGTTTTGCGTGGAGAGAATCGAATGAGCCTCGATCGCCGGTCCGGCTGCCCGATCAACCTGTCGCTGGAAGTGTTCGGCGACCGCTGGAGCCTGATCATCCTTCGCGACATGATTTTTGGCGGCCGGCGGCATTTCCGCGAACTGCTCAACGGATCGATTGAAGGCATTGCCTCCAACATCCTTGCCGACCGGCTGAAGCGGCTGATGGAATTGGGAATGCTGACCAAGGCCGACGATCCCAGTCACAAGCAGAAGGCGATCTACAGCCTGACCGAGATGGCCATCACGCTGGTGCCGATCCTGGCTCATCTCGGCGCCTGGGGCCGCGTCTGGCTGCCGACCAGCGAGGAACTCTCGATCCGCGCCGAGTTGCTGGAAAAGGGCGGACCGCCAATGTGGGAGAAATTCATGGACGAGTTGCGCCATGAGCATCTGGGCATGCCGCTCGACACGGCATCCGGTCCTTCTGTCCGCGCGACCCTGCAGGCCGCCTATCAAGCCGTGGTGGCCGGCAAGGCTCCCGGCGCCAGCCCGGCCGCGTAACCAACTATTTTCCCCCGTTGAGAGGCCGGCTCTGCTAGAAGAAGCGGAAACCACAATTCACGGGATTGGATAAGGTCTTGGTTGAGAACTCTCGGGATGCCGCCCGCGCGCGCGCCGATCTGCGCTTCAAGAAGCAGGAAGAGGCGGCGACGGTTCGCCAAAAAGCAATGGCCGAATATGCGGCGGAAAGCGACGCCCGCAAGGCCAAGACCGACAAGTTGCGGGCTCTGCGGCTGGCTAAGGAGGCCGAAGACCTCGCCAACGCACCGGCGGCGCCCGCCAAGAAGCCTGCCCGCGCCAAGAAGAAATAGCCGCACGGCCCTTCGGCAACCCGACCTGGCCGGCCGGCACTGTTCGCCTGTCGATCCAGCCGCTCGCCGGCGTCGTCCTGGGCAGCGGCCCTTCATCCCGCCGCTTCACAAGAAGCAATTTCAACCGAAACCGGGATTGCTTCGGCCGGCTGGCCGCCGATGATATCCCTTACCAACAGGAGATTGCCATGACCGCGCTGCCGCTCGAAAAAGCCAGGCAAATCATCGATGCCGCCTTCGCCAAGGGCGCCGATCTCAAGCTCAAGCCGCTCGGCGTTTCCGTGCTTGACGCCGGCGGCCATCTGGTCGCCTTCGAGCGCCAGGACGGCGCCTCGTTCCTGCGCCCGCAAATGTCGGCGGGCAAGGCCTATGGCGCGCTGGCCATCGGCATGGGTTCGCGCAAGGTCGAGGCCTTCGCCAAGGAGCGCCCGCATCTGGTCGCCGGCATCTCCGACGTGTCGGGCGGACGCGTGCTGCCGGTCGTCGGCGGCGTGTTGATCCGCGACAAGGCCGGCACCATTGTCGGCGCCGTCGGCATTTCAGGCGACACGTCGGACAATGACGAAGCCGCGGCCATCGCCGGCATCGAGGCTGCCGGCTTCACCGCCGATCCGGGCTGAGTATTTAGTTGAGGTTGATGTCCCGGCTCGCCGACCGCATCGACACCGCGAAACCGGCCATCACATCGAACAGCGCGATGATCATCAGCGTGAAGAAGATCGAATGCGCCGCGCCCTTGACCAGCAGGAATTCGACCAGGAAGGCGACGAAGACCAGCGTCGACAGCAGATGGTCCATGATCGAGGCGCTGGTCGTGCGCGCCGACTTCACCATTTCGAGGAACAGGAAGATCAGCCCGATCAGTATCATCAGGTCGCCGAGCGTCATCGAGAACACCCCGCCCGACATCATGCGGAACGAAAAGATCTCGCTCGCCCACGGGTCGTCACCGCCGCCGAAAATTCCGAGCAGGCCGAGATTGTAGAGAATGAAAGGCACGATCAAAAGCGGGACGGCACCGAACATCTGGCGTCTCCATATGGGGCACCTTCTGTAGAATGCGCCACAGCCACGCCGTCAAGATTTTTCGTAAAAAGCCGCAAACACGGTCGAAGACCGGATGCAACAACCGTGTCAGCCGACATGGAGCAAGCCTGAGACAGAGGTCAGCGCTTGAAGGAGCCGGCGCGCGCTGCACGCCAGTGAGATGGCAGGCTGAGCCTGGGCCGCGGCCATTGGGTTCGCCAAACGCAAAGGACCGGCCAGAGGCCGGTCCTTTGTAACTCAACCCTTCAAGAAAGCTGGTCTCAGCTTTCCTTGGGGGTCAGCACCTGGCGACCGCGATACATGCCGGTCTTCAGGTCGATGTGGTGCGGGCGGCGCATTTCGCCGGAATTCTTGTCCTCGACATAGGTCGGGGCCTTGAGGGCGTCGGCCGAGCGGCGCATGCCGCGCTTGGACGGAGAGGTTTTGCGTTTCGGAACGGCCATGGATATGCTCCATTACATGGTCAAACGCCCCGCCCGCCCTCGTGAAAGGGCCATGTCGGGGCCTAAATCTGAGAAAGTCGGGTGCCTATACACGCCTGACACCGTTTTGGCCAGCACTGCGGTGAATTTTTTTGAGTCGGCTAGGTTGGGGCGTGTTGAGGTTCAGGTCGGGCCGAGCCGAAAACGACGGATACCGAGAACCGGAGCGGAGCGCACTTGAAGTACGTGAGCACCGGAGGCGCAGGTATTCGCCGTTTGCAGGCCGGCATCACCTGAACGTCGACATGCCCTACTCGAGACAGCCGACATAGGCGCCTGACCGGCCGGCACGCCGCTCGATCAGATTGGCCAGCCTTCTCAAGCCCGGCCCGGGTTTTGCCGGATTTCGGGCGATCGGGTTGGGCAAGGTGACGGCGAGAAGTGCGGCCTGCCTTCGCGACAGCTGTTTCGCCGAAATGCCGAAATGGTGCTGCGCCGCCGCCTCGATACCGTAGATGCCCGGGCCCCATTCGGCGATGTTGAGATAGATTTCCATGATGCGGCGTTTCGACATCACCGCGTCGAAATAGATGGCCAGCGGCAGTTCGACGACCTTGCGCACCGAGCCCAGCGGGCGCGACCAGAGAAAGAGGTTCTTCACCGTCTGCATGGTGATGGTCGAGGCGCCGCGTGTCGCCTCGCCGGCCAGCGCATCGTCGACGACACCGCGCAATTCGCCAAGATCGACGCCGCGGTGGAAGCAGAACTGCCCGTCCTCCGACATGATGACGGAATGGGCCAACACCGGCGCGACATCGTCGATCGACACCCAGCGCCGGTCATAGCCGGAGAAGGTCGCCAGGTCCTTCAGCATCAGCGTCGACACCGGATGCACGAAGAACGGCAGGTAGAGGAAGGTCAGCACTGTCGGGATGAGCGCCAGTACGGCGGCCACGACAAGGCCGCGCCGGACCCAGCGCCTGAGACCGCGGCGGTTCACGCCGCGCGGTCTCGTCGCCATGTCCAGCTTTTCGGTTTCATGATCGACGATCGGTTCCGCCAAGCCGCCCAACCCGTGCTTCTCCTTGCTCCGGCATAATGGCGCTTGCCTTCTTGCGCAACGTCTGAGTGTCGGCTACCGGTCCCGATCATGACGAATGACGACGAAATGGCGTTCGAAATGGCGCTCATCAGGCGGGCGGCGGCCGTCGAGGTGCTGCTGCGGCGCTTGCTCGACGATCGCCCGCTTTCGGGCGAGATCGCGCGGCCCGATCGCCTGATGGCGGCGATGCGCCATGGCGTGCTGAACGGTGGCAAGCGCCTGCGCCCATTCCTGGTCATGGAAAGTGCGGCGCTGTTTTCCGTCGATGGCGAAGCAGCACTGCGTGTCGCGGCGGCACTCGAATGCGTGCATTGCTATTCGCTGATTCATGATGATTTGCCGGCGATGGACGACGATGATCTGCGCCGCGGCCAGCCAACCGTGCACAAGGCCTTCGACGAGGCGACCGCGATCCTGGCCGGCGACGCCTTGCTGACGCTGGCCTTCGACATCGTTGCCTGCGAGGCGACTGTCCTGCCGGCGGAGCGGCGAGCGGCCTTGGTGCTGGCGCTTGCCCGTGCGGCCGGTGCCGGCGGCATGGTCGGCGGCCAAAAGCTCGACCTCGAAGCCGAGCAGACACCGCCCGACGAGGCCGGCATCATAACGCTACAGGCGATGAAGACCGGCGCCCTGATCCGCTTCGCCTGCGAGGCCGGCGCAATCATCGCCGGTGCTGCGGCCGAGGACCGCGAAAGACTGGCTGAGTTCGGCTCGGCGATCGGCCTTGCCTTCCAGCTTGCCGACGACCTGCTCGACCTGACCGCCGATGCCAGCCAGATGGGCAAGGCGACCGGCAAGGACGCTGCCGCCGGCAAGGGGACGCTGGTGGCGCTGCATGGCGCGAATTGGGCACGCAGCCAGCTGCACGGCCTTGTCGGGCAGGCCCACGCGCTGCTCGACCCCTATGGCGACCAGGCGGCGCTGCTGAAGGAGGCTGCGACCTTCATCGCGACGCGCAACAGTTGAGTGCGGCCCCCCCAATGTCGGTGCGGGTTGACACAAATGGGAGATCCACCTCGATGTCGGCCAATCTGTTCGATCTCACTGGGCGCCGGGCACTGGTAACCGGCTCGTCGCAAGGCATCGGGCTCGCTCTGGCCAAGGGCCTGGCACAAGCTGGCGCAAGCGTGGTCCTCAACGGTCGCGACGCGGCAAAGCTTGGCGTCGCGGCGGCGCAGATCCCCGAAGCGCAAACGCTTGCCTTCGACGCGACCGATCATGACGCGGTCCGCGCCGCGATCGACAATTTCGAGCTGTCCGGCGGGCCGATCGACATATTGGTCAACAATGCCGGCATGCAATTCCGCACGCCGCTAGAGGATTTTCCCGCCGAAGCGTTCGAGCGCCTGCTGCAGACCAATGTCGCCAGCGTCTTCCATGTCGGCCAGGCGGTCGCGCGCCACATGATCAAGCGCGGCCGCGGCAAGATCATCAACATCGCCTCCGTGCAGACCGCACTTGCCCGCCCCGGCATCGCCCCCTACACGGCGACGAAAGGCGCGGTCGGCAACCTGACCAAGGGCATGGCGACGGACTGGGCCAAACACGGCCTGCAATGCAACGCCATCGCCCCCGGCTACTTCGACACGCCGCTCAATGCAGCCCTCGTCGCCGACCCGGCTTTCACCGGCTGGCTCGAAAAGCGCACCCCGGCCGGCCGCTGGGGCAAGGTGGAGGAACTGGTCGGGGCCTGCGTATTCCTGGCCTCCGACGCCTCGTCCTTCGTCAACGGCCATATCCTCTATGTCGACGGCGGCATCACCGCATCGATCTGATCTTCCGCGCCGCCGTACGGACGAGCAATGGCGCTGGTCGCGCGAACGAAATCTTAATGTAAATGAAGCGTAATCCCGGTCGTTAAAATAATGCGTATGTGTCGGGGTTGCGCATGCCGGAATATTCTTCCTTCATCCGGTTTGTCCGGATTCGCTATCTTTCAGGATTGCTGATTTTCGCGCTGGCTTCCACGGCCATCATGGTTGCGCTCAACCGTGTCAATTCCTTCCGTCATGAGGTCGACGCGCTGAGCAGCAACCTCGTCGTCTTCACCCGCGACCTGCGCAATGCGACCAGCTTCGCCGAGACCACCGGTTCCGCCTGGCGCAACGAAACGCGCGATGCACTCACTGCCTCGGCCCGCGACCATTCCGCACGCCTGACCAGCGAGATCGACACGCTGACCGCCCAGTTCGCCGCGCTGCGCTCGCGTCTGTCGGCCAAGACCATCAATGAGCTCGAAACCGCCTCGGTCAACGGCGACCTGTTCTGGTCGGCGCACGACATGGTGCGCAACTTCAACCTGATGTCGATGGCGCAGAAGGCCGATGAATGGAGCTATCGCGAAATCCGCAACCAGAACGACCTGTTCGTTCAGCCGATGCTGGTCCGCGTCCGCACCGCGATGGATGAAGAGCGCCATCTGGCCGACGCGTCCAGCGACCGGTTGCTGTTGTGGGCGAGCGGCCTGTTGTTCGGCGTCCTGGCCATCGTCGCCTTCTGGATCTTCCGGCCGATGGAGCAGGCGATCCGCCGCGCCTTTGCCCAATCGGCCGAATCCCTGTTCAAGGCCGAGGCCGCCGATCGCGCCAAATCGGAATTCCTGGCCAATATGAGCCACGAGATCCGCACGCCGATGAACGGCGTGCTCGGCATGGCCGAACTCCTTGCCAAGACCGAACTGACACCGCGCCAGAAGACGTTCACCGACGTCATCGTCAAATCCGGCAATGCGCTGCTCACCATCATCAACGACATCCTCGATTTCTCCAAGATCAATGCCGGACAGCTCACCCTGGACCCTGCCCCTTTCCGTCTTACCGAAGCGGTCGAGGATGTGGCGACACTGGTCTCGGCACGCGTTGCCGAAAAGAACCTCGAACTGATCGTGCGTGTCGATCCGCGCCTGCCGGCCCATGTCGTCGGCGACGCCGGCCGCTTCCGGCAGATCGTCACCAACCTGGTCGGCAATGCGGTGAAGTTCACCGAGAAGGGCCATGTGCTGATCGATGTCGGCGGCGAAACCGTCAACGATGTCGTGCAGCTCAGGCTGCGCGTCGAGGACACCGGTATCGGCATCCCGGCCGAGAAACTGCAGAACGTCTTCGAGAAATTCGCCCAGGTCGACGGCTCCTCGACCCGCCGTCACGAAGGCACCGGCCTTGGCCTTGCCATCGCCGCCCGCCTCATCGACCTGATGGCCGGCAAGATCGGCGTCGAGAGCGAGATCGGGCGCGGCTCCGTCTTCTGGTTCGCGGTGCCGCTGCCCGTGCATCATGCCGAGGCTCGCGACGCGATCGTGCCGGTCGACGTCACCGGCGCGCGCGTGCTGGTGATCGACGACAATCCGGTCAACCGCGAAATCCTGCTCGAGCAGCTCAGAAGCTGGAGCTTCGACTGCGCCGCCGCCGAAAGCGGCGCGGTGGGGCTGGCCTTCCTCGATCGCGCCTGCCAGCTGGGCGCCAGCGTGGACTGCATCATCCTCGACTACCAGATGCCCGGCATGAACGGCGCCGATGTCGCCCGGGCCATCGCCGCCGACAGCCGGCTGTCGGCCATCCCGATCGTCATCCTGACCTCGGTCGACCAGGTCGATTTCGGCAAGATGATCATCGATTTCGGCATATCGGCGCATCTGACCAAGCCGGCGCGTTCGGCGGTCCTGCTCGGCACGGTCATCTCGGTCATCCAGAAGGCCCGCTCGCAGGTCGGCAAGGCACAGTTCATCCGCGAACCGGTCCAGCCGAAGCCGGTGCCGCAGGCGGCACCACCCGCCTTCACGGTCATCCGTGGCCCCGCCATGCCGGTCATGGCAGCGCCGGAATCGACCGCCACGCCGAACGGCCCGATCGACATCCTCATCGCCGAGGACAATGAGGTGAACCAGCTGGTGTTCGGCCAGATCCTCAACGGGCTCGGTCTGAGTTACCGCATCGCCGGCAACGGCCGCACGGCGGTCGAGATGTACCGGTCGCTGCATCCGAAACTGATCCTGATGGATGTCTCGATGCCCGAGATGAACGGCTACGAGGCGACCCGCGCCATCCGGGCGATCGAAACCTCGTCGGGCGGTCACATCCCGATCGTCGGCGTCACCGCGCACGCGCTGAAGGGCGATCGCGACAAGTGCATCGAGGCCGGCATGGACGACTATCTGCCGAAGCCGGTTTCGCCCGACCGCCTGGGGACGAAAATCGGCACCTGGCTCAGCGAAACGGTGGTGGCCAAGACGGCGTGAGTTATAGTCCCGTCAGGCTGCCAGATCAGCGCAGCCGACCGATCGGGATGATTTCCGCAGAGGTGTCAGCGTAGGATTCGCCCTGCCAGTCGCCGAACCATTGCTCCACCAGCAGGCCGGCGTCATCCAGCATCCCGGCGATATCTTCCCTTTTCGGAAACCCGATTTTCGATTCAGCGCCCAGAACCGGTCCGCCGCCGGGAATCTCATAGAATGTCGAATAGGTGACCACCGCACTGACGGCATCCCAGTCGGCCTCATACCAGGCCCTGACGATACCAAGGCTGGGATGCTCCACCATCCTTTCGGAGCGTTGCGGCGTCCATTCCTGCCATGCCTCCGCGACGGGATTTCGCGTGTCGAAGATGAAGCGCCCACCGGGCCTGAGATGTTCGGCGATGGTACGCAGCACCGCCCGCTGATCCTCTTCGGTCAGGAAAACCTGGAACGCGTGACCGGTCAGCAGCACCAGATCGAACCGTTTTTCGAGCCGCACCGTTCGCGCGTCGGCAACAACCCAGTCGACCTTGTCACCGCCGCTCCTGCGTCGCGCGACGTCGAGCATGGCCGATGCGGGATCGACACCGGTGACGTTGCACCTCTGGGCCATTTCGGCAGCCAGTTGACCAGTGCCGCAACCAAGATCGAGGACCGAGCCGCCATCCCGGGCAAGACGGATGCAATAGTCGAAATCGGCGCGGCCATCCTGATTCTCGATGTCGTAGAACTGAACGAAGTCGGGATCATTGTAGATCAAATCGGTCATGTCGCCGCCTATAGCCCAAATGCTTGCCACGCCCGACAGGCATAATCCACGCCGCCGATGACGTTGCGGCCTTGCTCTGCCCCATACTCAGCCGGACGCCTCCAGACGATAGCGGCGCATCCAGTCGAGGCTCGTCTCGTCGGCGAGCTTTGCGACGCCCGGCCGGATGTCGCCGGCATTCGGCGGCGGAGCGCCGAGAGCCTCGCAGATGCCCAGCAATGCCGCCACCGGATCGGCGGAGAGACGATCGTAGCCAACCCGCAGCGGCGTTATGCCTTGCGCCGCGAACCAGATGTTCCACGCCGTGTCATAGGCTTCGAGTTTGGCAAGCTCGCCTTTGATCCGCTCGAAATCATATTGGGGTTCTTGCGCCGGTGCGACCCTTTCGATCTCGGTGCCGTCCGGCGCGATGTGCCAAAGACCGGTCTGCTGTGCCTTGATCAGCGAGATCGCCTGCGCGAGCTTGTTCTCGCGCGACAGGTGGATGTAGAGGGTGCGGCCAAAGGCCTTTCCGAAACGCGCTGCGTCCGACGCCAGCCCCGGGAAAATCCGGTCGAGGATGACCGAAAGTTCATCCAGGTTTTCGCGCATCAGGCGCAGGCCGAAGATGCCTGTCCCGCCCTTGCCGGCGGTGATTGCCGCATCGAGATAGGCAACGTCGAATTCAAGCTCGCCCATCGTGTCGCGGGCTGGCAGTTTCCACTCGTCGGCCCACTCCGACACGTCCTGCCGCCGATAGAAGGAGTGAGGATCGCCTGACGTCCCGGTGGATGCCAGAAGCTTGCACAGCAAAGTGCTCCCGGTTCTCGGCGTGCCGCAGATAATGTAGGCGTCGAACATCACGTTGCCCCGTCGTCCATCGCAGGCAGGGGCAACCCCAGCCAATCCAATGCCGCCTATAATTGAAATCGTTGCTGAATGCGACGGGCGCACTCCAACGGCGTGAGCAGGCTGGTGTCGACTTCGAGGTCGTAGCTCATCCCAGCGTGCACGCGTCCACATTGCCAGCGCGCCAGCCCCGGCAACCTGTCCGCGCGCCGGGCCTCGCGGGCTTCCAGAACCTCCAGCGGCGCCATGACGCCGACCAGATGGAGATCGAAGGCCGACAGCAGCGCGACATAGTCCGACAGTTCGCCATTGCACAGCACATCGTCGACGATCAGGTCGTTGCCTTGCCCGGCCATGGCGGCGATGGCGTGGCGCATCCCGCGCAGGCTTCTTTCGCCCACGGGTCCGGCCCGGATCATGACCGCGGGCTTGCCGTCCTGTCGGACGGTTTCGTAGGAGAAGCCGTCGGCATGGTTCTGCAGGGCATCGGGCAGCATCTCGAGGAAACTGTCCATCTGGACATGCAGGAAAGGCGCAGCGGTTATCGTCTGCAACGCCCTGGCGATCGAGCTTTTGCCGGCACTGCCGACGCCATTGAGCAGAACGATCCTGGCTGTCATCGTCAAACGCCTCTCTCGGACCGGAACACCAAGCCGGCTTCAGGCCTATCGGTTGCGCACCACCACGCACGCCCCGCCGACGCTTTGCAATTTCTGGCAGATGACATTGGCGGCGGCACGATCGTCGATCCCGATCCTGACCGCGTAGATGCCGCGCCGGCCGATCGGCGTGCGCACCCGGCTCACCACCGGATCATGGCCGGCAAGCAGCGCCGGAAACCGGCTCCTGACCCGCAGCCACTGGCTGACAGCGGCACTGCGGCGGAAATTGCCCGCCACCTGGACGCCCCATGGTTTGACGTTGATCGAGGCCATCGCAACGGTCTGCGACATGATGACAGGCAGTTTTCGGCAGGCGACGGCAAAATCCGTCTTGGCATCGAGCGGCTCGATTTTTCCGGCATAGGCGGGGTCGGTGAACTTGTCGACCGGCTCGCCCATGACGTCGAAGACATAGCTCTCGGTTTCCATCGGCAGGAAGCCGCCCGAGCCCAGCCAGCGCGATACCCGGCTTTCGCCGGCATTGTAGGCGGCCGCCGCCAGGCCGAGATTGCCGTAGCTGGTTTTCATTTCGGCGAGATATTTCGCTGAGGCCGGGATCGCCTGGTTGATGTCGAAGGAGTTTTCGAGCCCGCGCATCTTGGCGGTGCCCGGCATGAACTGGGCGATGCCCTCGGCGCCGACGGGGCTGACGGCATTGGGATCGAAACGGCTTTCCTTCCAGATCAGCCTGGCGAAGAAATCGCGTGGCAGGCCGTTCTGGTCGGCATGGGCCTGGATCAGGTTGCAGACCTTGTCGATCAGCCGCTGCTTGGCCGATTGCGGCGGATCGGCCTGGGCAAGCGTCGACCAGGCCATGCCGAACAGGAAAACCAGCGCCGCCCGGAGGAAGCGCCGTATTGACCGCTGAGCCCGTGTCGAAAGTCGCGCCGGCGCGCCAGCTGATGGTGGCTTCGAGAACCGGAGCGCAGCGGACATTTGGTCCGTGAGCACCGGAAGCGCAGAAGGCGCCTTCAGGTGGCCGCCGGAGTAGAGTTTCGGCATGGGCTCATTCTGCCGCGGCTTTGCCGCCACGCCCAAACCTCTGCTCGATATAGTCGGTGACCATTTTCTCGAAATCCGCCGCGATCGACGGCCCGCGCAACGTCGCCGCCTTCTTGCCGTCGACGAAGACGGGCGCCGTTGGCGTCTCGCCGGTGCCGGGCAGCGAAATGCCGATATCGGCATGCTTGGATTCGCCGGGGCCGTTGACGATGCAGCCCATCACCGCGACCTTGAGGTTCTCGACGCCGGGATATTTTTCGCGCCACACCGGCATGTTCTTGCGCAGGTCGGCCTGGATGTTCTGGGCAAGTTCCTGGAACACGGTGGAGGTGGTGCGGCCGCAGCCTGGGCAGGCGGCGACGATCGGCACGAACTGCCTGAAACCCATGGTCTGCAGCAGTTCCTGCGCCACCTGCACCTCGCGCGTGCGGTCGCCGTTCGGCTCCGGCGTCAGCGAGATGCGGATGGTGTCGCCGATGCCTTGCTGCAAGAGGATGCCCATGGCTGCGGACGAGGCGACGATGCCTTTCGAGCCCATGCCGGCCTCGGTGAGGCCGAGATGCAGCGCATGGTCGGAGCGCGTGGCAAGTTCGGTGTAGACGGCAATCAGGTCCTGCACGCCGCTGACCTTGGCCGACAGGATGATCTTGTCGCGGCCAAGGCCGATCTCTTCGGCCATCTCGGCCGACAGGATCGCCGACTGCACGATCGCCTCGCGCATCACTTCCTGCGCCGTCAGCGGAAAACCCTTGTCCTGGTTGTCGTCCATCAGCCGGGTCAGAAGCTCCTGGTCGAGCGAACCCCAGTTGACCCCGATGCGCACCGGCTTGTCGTGCTTGATCGCCATTTCGACGATATCGGTGAACTGCCGGTCCTTCTTGTCCTTGAAGCCGACATTGCCCGGATTGATGCGGTATTTGGCCAGTGCCTCGGCGCAGGCCGGATGATCAGCCAGAAGCTTGTGGCCGATATAGTGGAAGTCGCCGACCAGCGGCACATTGATCCCGAGGCGCAGCAAGCGCTCGTGAATGCGTGGCACGGCTGCGGCGCTCTCGTCACGGTCGACGGTGATGCGCACGATCTCGGAGCCGGCGCGGTGCAGTGCGGCAACCTGCGCGACGGTCTGGTCGATGTCGGCCGTGTCGGTGTTGGTCATCGATTGCACCACGACAGGCGCACGGCCGCCGACGACCACGCCGCCGACATCGACGCCAACCGAAGTGCGGCGGGGGAAGGGAAAGGAAAAATATCCGGTCATGCCGGCAGCCTTTTGTCTCTGGGGCCTGGCGCGTCCACTTGGACGCGCAAGCACTCCCCGGGGCCGATGCGCTGAAGTCCGGGCATGAGGTGGAGGAGCAAAGATGGCTTGTCAATGGCGACAGGTCGCCACTGGCAGCAATTGATCCCAGCCGGCGGCCTGAAACAGGACACGACGCGGCTATGCCGAGGCGCAAAAAGGGGGATCGGAAAGGATATTAGCTAAGGCTTATGACATGGGGCTGAAAATCAAACCACCTGCACCGGCGGCGGCTGCCGCCGGCAACGAGGACCGCATAGTGGCGGCTATGTCAGTCGGGCATCAATGCGTGGTCGGTTGCGCTTTCAGTTTCTCAATCGCATCCTTGAGTGCCAGCTTGCGTCGCTTGAGATTCACGATTTCGAGGTCGTCCACCGACGGGTGGTTCATCGCGTCATCGATTTCGCGTTCGATGTCGCCGTGTTTCCGCTGCAACTCATCAAGATGGGATGCAAGAGACATGATTGGTTCTCCCTTTCATGGTTTCCTCGATTGCAGCCGTCACCGCGCGTCCACCGCAGGTCGTTCTGTGACGGCACAATGACACTTTGCCACCTTCCGACTGTGATGTCGAATGCTGCGTGGTAGCATTCCACGACAATGTGAAATGTGATATGGGCTGCGCGCCGGTGGCAGAAATTGCCACCCCCGCCCAATCAGGCCCAGTCTTTGGGCCACTCAGACGTGCAGACGGTAGAGAATGTCCGATCAGGAACAGGCCGATATTCGCCTCGAATTTTCCCGGCTGAAGCAGGAACACGCCGATTTCGATGCGGCGATCAACGCGATGATCGCCACCAATTGCGACCCGCTGCAGATCCAGCGCATGAAAAAGAAAAAGCTGGCGCTCAAGGACCGGCTGATGAAGCTGGAAGACAAGATCATTCCAGACATCATCGCCTGAACGCTTCCCCCTATCCGCCGATCGAAAGCCTGCCGGCGCGATCACGCAGCAGGCCGATGAGACTGCCGGTCCGCTCCTCGGACGTGTCGATGGGAACCACCAGGCACATCGTCGCCTCGACCTTGCCCGGCGCTGAAAAGACCGGCACGGCAAGACACTTCGTATAGGCATCGACCAGCCCCGAGGTGACGCAGTAACCAGTCACCCTAGCCTTGGCGATGTCGTCGATGAAATCGTCGAGCCGCAGCTTGCGGCCGTCGGGCAGCACGAGATCGTCTTCCGACACCATGGCTTCGACCTCGGCCCGCTCCAGCCCCGCCAGAAGCAGCCGGCCGGACGCGGTCCAGGGCAGCGGTATCTGCAGGCCGGTGGCGGAGCTGATGCGGAACGGCCGGGTGCCCGGGCTGGAGTGGACGATCGTATATCGACCGCTCTGCAGCATGCACAGTTCCGAGGTCTCGCCGGTCTCGCGCGACAGATGGTCGACCTCCTGGCGCCCGCGCCGCAGCAGGTCGTTGCCGCGCACATAATCCATTCCATAGAGATAGAGTTTCTTGCCGAAATAGACGCGATTGCCGTCGCCCGCCATTTCCAGCAAGCCGGCGTCGACCAGCGACCGTACCAGCGTGTAGGTCGTCGAGCGGGGTGCGTTCACCCCCTTGGCAAGATCGCCAATGCCGATCGCCCGTTGCGTCTGGTGCAGAAAATCCAGGATCTCGAGCACCCGGTTGAGGCCTTTCTCGCGGGAGGCTGTCGTCTTTTCGTCGGCCGAAACGGCCAAGGCATTGCCATCTTGCATTGTCGATTCCTGGTGTTAGTATCTGTCTTGTACAGGATACATGCGTCTCTTGTAAGAGACAATCGCTTTGAAATCACCGACGTATGTCTTTCCTGTGCATGGGGAACACAACACGAAAGGAGGTCGCCGTGAACGACACATCCGGAAGACGTGATTTTCTGAAATTGGGAATGGCGGGACTGGCGACGGCCGGCGTGCTGGCGTCAGTCGATGCGCAGAAGGCGGCCGCCCAGGCCGCATCCGACAGCCTGCTGCGCACCGTGCTCGACCGCGGCAAGCTGATCGTCGGCACCGGCAGCACCAACGCGCCCTGGCATTTCGAGAACGATGCCGGCGAACTGGTCGGCATGGACATCACCATGGGGCGCATCCTGGCCAAGGGACTTTTCGACGATCCGACCAAGGTCGAGTTCGTCATGCAGGATCCGGCGCAGCGCATTCCCAACGTCACCACCAACAAGGTCGACATCACCATCCAGTTCATGACGATGACGGCGCAGCGCTCGCAGTTGATCAACTTCAGCCGGCCGTACTATGTCGAGGGCGTTGCGCTGCTGACGCTGCCCACCGCCGAGAACAAGACCTTCGACAAGCTGCTTGCCGGCGGTTCGGCGACGCGCATCTCCATCCTGCAGAATGTCGATGCCGAAAGCTCCGTCCATTATGCGTTGCCGCAGGCGCAGGTGCTGCAGATCGACACCCAGGCCAACGTGCTGCAGGCGCTGGAATCAAAGCGCGCCGACGCTGCCGCGGTCGATCTGTCCACCGTGCGCTGGCTCGCCTCGCGCAATCCGGACAAATATTTCGACGCCGGCAAGAGCTGGTATTCGATGCTCTACGGCGCGGCACTACGGCAAGGCGATCTCGACTGGCTGACCTTCGTCAACCAGACCTTCACCATCGCCATGTTCGGCCATGAATCGGCGCTCTACGACGCCGCCTTCAAGGATTATTTCGGCCAGGAGCCGCCGGCACGCCACCCCGGCTTCCCGGTCATCTGATCCCGGATCGCGGAAGGGCATTCCAGCCCTTCCGCGATCCATTCGACGGCCCTCACACCGAGGCGGACGCATGGGCTATGCCCTCAATTTCAACCTGATCTGGCGGCATTTCGACAAGCTGTGGGGCGGTCTGCTGCTCAGCCTCGAGCTTGCGGTGATCTCGATCGCCATCGGCACGGTCATCGGCCTGGTGCTCGCGGTCTGGTACGTCTCGGCCGGACGCGTCGTGCGCGCGATCATCGCCGCCTATGTCGAATTCATCCGCAACGTGCCGCTGATCCTGCTCGTCTATCTCGTCTTCTACGGCGTGCCGACCGTGGTCGACCTGGCCTACAGCGCGCCGACCTCGTTCGTCCTGACGCTGTCGGTCTATAGCGGCGCCTATCTGGTCGAGGTGTTTCGCTCGGGCCTCGAGGCCGTCCCGCGCGGCCAGCTCGATGCCGGCAAGGCGATCGGCCTGACGCCGTGGCAAAGGCTGATCCATGTGCGCCTGCCGACCATGCTGCGCATCACGCTGCCGGCGCTGTCCAACACCTTCATCTCGCTGTTCAAGGACACCTCGATCGCCTCGGTCATCTCGGTGCCGGAACTCACCTTCGGCGCCCAGTGGATCAACTTCAACACCTTCCGCATCGTCGAGGTCTATCTGGTGACGACGGCGATGTATCTGTTGACCGGCTACATCCTGCTTTTCGGGCTCAGGCTCGTCGAGCGTCGGTTCAGGGCGGCGCGCTGACATGGCGAGCCAGATCCTCTACGCCCTGCCCTTCCTCGCCAAAGGCTTCGCCGTGACCCTTTGGGTGTCGCTCCTGGTCGTCACCCTGTCGCTCGTCGCCGGCGTCCTGCTTGGCGTCGGCCTGATCTATGGCCCCGCCCCATTGCGCTGGGCGGTGCGCATCTTCTCCGACACCATCCGCGGCATTCCGATCCTGGTGCTGATGTTCTTCGTCTATTACGGCCTGCCCGCGATCGGGCTGCATCTGCCGTCCTTCTGGGCCGCCGTGCTGGCGCTCACCCTGTTCAAGACGGCGCAGGTCATCGAGTATCTCAGGGGCGCGGTCGCCTCGATCCCGAAAGGCCAGTCCGAGGCGGCGATGGCGATCGGGCTGACCTTCCGCCAGCGGCTCACCTCCGTCATCTTTCCGCAGGCCTTCAGGCGCTTCCTGCCGCCCTGGATCAACGGCGTCACCGACGCGGTCAAGGGCAGCGCACTGGTCTCGCTGCTCGGCATCACCGATCTGATGCAGGCCATAAACCAGGTCATCGGCCGCACCTATGAGGCGATGCCGCTCTATATCCTCGGCGCGCTCATCTATTTCGCTGTCAACTATGCGCTCTCGCTCGCCAGCCGGCGGCTCGAGCGACGCTTTGCCTTCATTCGGGAATAGCACGATGTCTGAAGCCTCAAATGCCGGTCCGGCTCTGCTCGACGTGCGCGATGTCTCCAAGGCCTTCGGCGCCGTGGAGGTGCTGCGGTCCGTCAGCCTTCAGGTGAAGCGCGGCGAGGTGGTCACCGTCATCGGCCCTTCCGGCAGCGGCAAGACCACGCTGCTGCGCTGCGTCAACTTCCTCGAAAGCTACGACTCAGGCTCGATCCGCATCGACGGCAAGGAGGTCGGTTATCGCGAGGCTGGAACGCGCCAGCGCCGCAGCGAACGCGACTTGGCCGCGATGCGCGCCGAGACCGGCATGGTGTTCCAAAGCTTCAACCTGTTTCCGCACCTCACCGCCGCCGGCAACATCATGCTTGGGCTCACCAAGGTGCGGGGAAAGAGCCAGGCGGAGGCGCGACAGATCGCCGAACACTGGCTCGGCCGCGTCGGCCTCGCCCACAAGGCCGACAGCCTGCCGGCCGAGCTTTCCGGCGGCCAGCAGCAGCGCGTCGGCATTGCGCGCGCCGTGGCGATGGAGCCGAAAATCCTTCTGCTCGACGAGATCACCTCGGCGCTCGACCCCGAACTGGTGGGCGAGGTGCTGGCCGTGGTGCGCAGCCTCGCCGAGGACGGCATGACCATGCTGATGGTGACGCATGAAATGGCCTTCGCCCGCGACGCCTCGAGCCGCATCGTCTTCATGGCCGATGGCGGCGTCAGCGCTGTCGGCCCGCCCAAGGAGATCCTGGCGGAGGAAACCACCAATGAGCGCCTCCGCACTTTCCTGGCGCGCTTCCGCGCCTCGCATTTCTGACGGCCAACACCGTCCCAAGGAGCCTGCTTCCATGACGCCTTACATCCGGCTCGCCGAACTCGGCCTGACGCTGCCCGAGCCGCCGACGCCCATCGCCAACTTCGTCACCCATGCCGAGAGCGGGCGGCTGATCTTCCTGTCAGGCCAGGGGCCGCTGCGCGCCGACGGCACGCTGTGCACCGGCAAGGTTGGCGAGGACGTGACGGTTGAGCAGGCCTATGAGCATGCGCGCCTGACTGGGCTCAATCTGCTGGCCGTCATGCATGCGGCGGCCGGCGATCTCGGCCGCATTGTGCGCGTCGTCAAGCTGCTCGGCTTCGTCAACGCGACGCCGACCTTCAGCGACCACCCGAAAGTGGTCAATGGCTGTTCGGACCTGTTCGCCAATGTCTTCGACAAGATCGGCGGCCATGCCCGTTCGGCGATCGGTGTCGGCTCGCTGCCTGGAAACATCACCGTCGAAATCGAAGCGGTCGTCGAGATCGCCGCCTGACCTGCCACTCACGGGATCCACTCACATGAAAACCACTTCCGCCGCCGGCTCCAACACCACCATCCGCGAACGGCTCGGCCTTCGCCCGATCATCAATGTCTCCGGCACCATGACCGCGCTCGGCGCCTCGATCATCGTCCCGGAAGCGATCAGCGCCATGGCCGAAATGGCCTCGCAATGGGTGGAGATGGATGATCTGCAGCGTGCCGCGAGCACGGTGGTGGCGCGCCTGACCGGCGGAGAGGCCGGCTTCATCACCGCTTGCTGCGCCAGCGGCATCACCATGGCGATCGCCGGCGCGATGACGGGAACCAGCCTGCTCGCCATCGAGCGCCTGCCCGACGACACAGGTGACCTCAAATCGGAGGTCGTCATCCAGCTTGGCCACATCGTCAACTACGGCGCCCCGATCGACCAGTCGATCCGCGTCGCCGGCGCCAAAGTGGTGCCCGCCGGCACGGTCAGCGTCACCCAGGACTACCATGTGCGCGAAGCGATAAATGAGCGCACCGCGGCAGGCCTCTTTGTCGTCGCCCACCACACGGTGCAGTACGGCATGCTGTCGCTGGAGGAATTCTGCGAGATCTGCCACGCCAAAGGCGTGCCGGTGATCGTCGATGCGGCGTCCGAATATGATCTGCGCGGTTTTCTCGCGCGCGGCGCCGACGTCGTCATCTACAGCGGCCACAAATTCCTGAGCGGGCCGACCAGCGGCATCGTCACCGGCCGCAAGGATCTGGTGCGGTCAGCCTATCTGCAGAACCGCGGCGTGGCGCGGGCCATGAAGGTCGGCAAGGAAAGCATCGCCGGCACCATGGCCGCACTGGAAGCCTGGGAGAAGCGCGATCACGCCGGCATTCGCCAGCGCGAGGAGGCGGCGCTCAACCTTTGGAAGGACACCTTGCAGGGCCTGCCGGGTATTTTGGCCAAAATCATTCCCGACCCGACAGCCAATCCGCTCGACCGGCTGCAGGTCTTCGTATCGCCCGAGAGCCGCTTCAGCGCCGCCGGCCTCGCCTCGACGCTGGCGGCCGGCTCGCCGCCCATCATCGTGCGCAACCACGAAGTCGAGCGCGGCCATTTCTTCCTCGACCCCTGCAATCTGCATCCCGGCGAGGCCGAAATCGTCGCCGAACGGTTGCGTGCGATATTGACCGCGAAAGACCGCCCGGCCGACGCGATGAAAGCCCCGCGCAAAGATTCGTCAGGCGTCTTGCGCTGGCCGGATTAAACGCCTGCCGATAGAGAGGGGATTGCGGTGACGCTGTATTTACTCGTTGACCCGCGGTTGAAGCTCAACTTTGACGCTGCGATCCCCCGAGAGAATGCCTGAGAGTTGCTCTTGCAATTCGCGTTGCCTCTTGGCCAGCTCTGAGTCGACCGGGAACGACTTGATATCCAAAGGCAGCGCGGTTTCACCGCTAAAGAGGCGAAACAGCCCCTGTCGGATAACGTTTTGCTCGGCTTCGTAGGTCGCGTGCGCTTTCGGTGAGTAAACATCCCGCTGCAATTCCACCTTCGTAAACTTGTAACCAAGAGAAATTCCAAGATGCCATAATAGGTCGATAAACAAATCGAATCTCTTTTGAGCCCAAACTGCGGGTTCGATTCCATCTTGCGATGGATAGTTAAGATATGCCTTCCAAGCGTCAACTACATCGCGCTGTCCATAAAACTCAATCGGAATAGCATTAAGCGCTTCCACGTGAGATGATGATAGCGACGTTGCACGGGTCGCCATCAACGTCCGAAATATTGAGACCTTTCGAGCTGCATGCTCTCGCGAGCCTTCAACCCATTTTTGAGCCTGAACAGCTAAAACCGGACCGAGTAGCGTCGCAAAGACGATCGCAAGATCAGCAAGCCTAAGAGTCGTATCCAATTGCCCCTCCTACTTTCAAGAATGTGTACCACAGACATTGACGCTAAGATCTCAGCTCGGACGCCACGCCCAAGACACGATCACGCGACTGTGATCAGCCTGATTGGCATCCGGTGGGAATAAACCGGCACCCGACCAGGTCTTCTCGGCATACGCCACCATTGGCGTTGAGGAGATCGGCATGTGCCATCATTGCAAGGACAGCGACATTGGTCGCGGCACTGACCGTGACCATGCGCTGCCGCGCATAACCGTCATCAGTCTCTTCTCCATGGCGCTTGACACCGGTGACGCAGATGAATTCAGTTTCGGCAAGGCAGGCGGCTCTGCCTGCTTCCGGGGGCTTTGCCCCTGCGAGCAGGGCAAAGTCGCCGTCGCATCTTGAGGCGGCACGGCCTGGAGTATCGGATCATGGTGCCGCTTTGAACGAGAGGGCCCTGGCGCAACGCTTCAACGAAGTGGTGCTACCGCATCTCGGCGACGCCCTGGCGCTGGCTCGCTGGCTGACCGGCAATGCCGCTGATGCCGAGGATGTGGTGCAGGACGCCTGCATCAAGGCGCATGCCGGCATGTCAAACTATGCCGGCGGCAACGCCCGTGCATGGGTCCTGACCATCGTGCGCAACACCTCCTACACCTGGATGGCGCGAAATCGGCCGCGCGCCATGATGGCCGTCGGCGACCTCGGCGATCTCGACGACATGGCGGCGGCACACGGCACCAGCATGCCGGACGAGGACGGCCCGGAGGCGAGCCTGATCGCCAAAGCCGATACGGCCGCACTCGATGCGGCGATCGCTGCCTTGCCGCAGCCATTTCGCGAGACGCTGGTGCTGCGTGATATCAACGGCCTCAGCTATCGCGAGATATCGGCCATGCTTGCCGTGCCGATCGGCACGGTGATGTCCAGGCTGGCCCGCGCCCGCGGCCTGCTGGCGTCTGAATTGGGGAGAGCGCCATGAGCAACCATGACGACGGACTGCCCAATGATCCTGAAGGGTTCAGACTGATGATCCATGCACTTGTCGATGGTGAACTTGATGCGGCGGCCGCTCTTGCCGTGGAGCGTCGCATCGCCGCCGACCCCAGGCTTGCCGCCGAGCATGCCCGCATTGTCGCCTTGCAAGGCGCGGTCAGCCGCTTGCCGCGGCCGGATGTCAGCGATGCCTTTCGGGCGCGCATCGCGGCGATCGGCATGGCAGGCGCCGAACAGCAGGCGCCAGCCGAGGCCGCCGAGCCGCAGGGGGGCTCGACCTTGGCGCTGCCGGGATTGGTTGCGGGCGCTGGCGGCGGCCAGAGACGGGAAGCCGGGACACGTCCTTCCCAGGCGCGGCCATCGCCGAGAGCGGGCCGCTTCGGCTCGTTCGACTGGCGCGCCATGGCCGCGTCGATCATGATCAGCGCGGTGCTGGCCAGCGGGGCGACGCAATGGGTGATGCAGAGCGGCGTGGATGACGGCTTTGCCGCCGCGGTCGCCAGCGGCCATCGCCGCAGCCTGCTTGCCGCGAGCCCGATCGACATCGTCTCGTCCGACCGCCACACCGTCAAGCCCTGGCTCGACGCTCGCATCGGCGTCTCGCCGCCGGCGCCCGACCTTGCCCAGGACGGCTACGCGCTGATCGGCGGCCGGGTCGAGGTGATATCCGGCCGGCCGGTGCCCGCCCTGGTCTACCGCCACCGCGAGCACCTGATCACGCTGGTCGCCGAACCGCAGCAGGGCGGCAAGACCGCCCAGCCCGACGACCTTTCGTCCGGCGGCTTCTCGATGGTGCACTGGAGCGACGGCGCCTTCTCCTACTGGGCGATCTCCGACATGGAACGCCCCGAGCTCGACGACTTCGTCGCCCGCTTCCGCAAGGCGGCGGTTTAGGCTGGATTGTGGCCGTCGGCTCCCGCCGATGGCCTGATATCCTTGCGGCCCCGCGCGAATTCCGCTAAGGCGCGCCTTTGTCGCCGGGGAGCAACAGGCTTGAACGATCAACGCGCCGACGTCGCCATCATCATGGGCAGCCAGTCCGACTGGGCGACGATGCGCCAGGCGGCCGAAACGCTGGAGGCGCTTGGCGTCCCGCACAAGCGCCTGATCATCTCCGCGCATCGCACGCCCGACCGGCTCTATGAATTCGCCAAGGGCGCCAAGGCCGCCGGCTACAAGGTCATCATCGCCGGCGCCGGCGGTGCCGCGCACCTGCCCGGCATGACGGCGGCGATGACACCGCTGCCGGTGTTCGGCGTGCCGGTGGAATCGAAGGCGCTGTCGGGGCAGGATTCTTTGCTCTCCATAGTCCAGATGCCGGCCGGCATTCCGGTGGGCACACTGGCCATCGGCAAGGCCGGTGCGGCCAATGCGGCCCTGTTGGCAGCCGCCGTGCTGGCGCTCTACGACGACAAGCTTGCCCAGCGCCTCGATGCCTGGCGCGCCTCGCAGACCGCCAAGGTCGCCGACGAACCGACGGACACGCCGTGAGCCTGCCCGCCGGATCGACCATCGGCATCATCGGCGGCGGCCAGCTCGGCCGCATGCTGGCGATGGCCGCCGCCCGCCTCGGCTACCGCACCATCGTCCTGGAACCGCAGCCGGATTGCCCGGCGGCACAAGTTGCCAACCGGCAGATTACATCAGCCTATGACGACCCTGCCGCCCTTGCCGTGTTGGCGGCTGCAAGTGCCGTCGTGACCTACGAATTCGAGAACGTCCCCGTGGCTGCAGCGGAAGCGCTTGCCGCCAAGGTGCCGGTTTACCCACCGGCGCGTGCGCTCGACGTGGCGCAGGACCGGGTGAGCGAAAAGACATTCCTGAACGGCATCGGCATCGCCACCGCCGATTTTCGTCCGGTCGACACCGACGAGGAACTGACGGCGGCGCTGAAGGCGTTCAGCGGCAGCGGCATATTGAAGACGCGGCGCATGGGCTATGACGGCAAGGGCCAGCGCGTCTTCCGCAACATGGAAGCGGGCGGCTTCGCCGGCACCTGCGAGGCGATGGGCAGTGTGCCGCTGATCCTGGAAAGCTTCGTGCCTTTCGAGCGCGAGATTTCGGTGATCGCGGCGCGTGGCCTGGACGGCGCCGTGGCTGCCTACGACCCCGCCGAGAATGTCCACCGCCACGGCATTCTCCACACCTCGACCCTGCCAGCCAGCCTCAAACTTGAAACGGCTGAAGCGGCGCGAGCGGCTGCGGCAAAAATCCTGTCGGCGCTCGACTATGTCGGCGTCATCGGTGTCGAGTTCTTCGTGCTGGCCGACGGTTCGCTGCTGGCCAACGAGATCGCGCCGCGCGTCCACAATTCAGGCCATTGGACCGAGGCCGCTTGCGTCGTTTCGCAGTTCGAGCAGCATATCCGCGCCGTTGCCGGCCTGCCGCTCGGCAGCCCGGAGCGTCACTCCGACTGCGTGATGGAAAATTTGATCGGCGACGACGTGCTGCGCGTCCCCGCCCTGCTCGCCGAGCCCGATCTGATGCTGCACCTCTATGGCAAGGCCGAGGCGCGGCCCGGCCGCAAGATGGGCCATTTCACCCGCATCAGCCGCCGTACTTAGCTCAAGACGAGCTATTGAACCTCGTCGCTGTTCTGGTCGGGACTGGCGCAGCTCGCATCGCCTTCCGCGCAATTGGCCGAGGCGGCGAGCTGGTTGATGCGGTCATTGGTCAGCCTGGTCAGGCATTGCGAAACCTCCATCGCGTGGATGGAGCCGCCTGCGCTGGCGGCTGTACTATGCGCGCATTCGGCATCACGGAAGGTGATCCAGGCGCGCTGCGCCGCCTGCAGCAATCTCTTGCTGTCGGCATCATCGGAACTGATCAGGTCCTGATAGGCCTGGTTGAGCCTGGCGTCGGCGGCCTGGTAGTCCTCGCCGGCACAGATGTTCATCATTTGCTGGCTGTCGTCGGAGCGGTCGCATTCCTGTGCACGCACGATGGACGTTCCCGCCAGGACGAGAAGGCAGGCGGACAGCAATATTCGGCGCATGATCGTCCCCAAATCACTTGAAATACACCGCATCATCCCAGCCGGCCCATGGTCGCGCAATGCCGCAAGGCCGACATGGCGGATATTTGATGATATGCGGGTGCGGAGCATGCTTGCGGTTGACATGGGCAAGGCTCCTCGTTTATGAGCCACCCACCGTTCAAAAGGCGCGTCTTCTGGCGCGCCTTAAAATTTCGACCCGGAACCGGGTCCACACCGACAGGCAAGACCATGAAGATCAAGAATTCGCTCAAGGCGCTGAAGGCGCGTCACCGCGACAACCAGCTGGTTCGCCGCAAGGGCCGCGTTTACATCATCAACAAGACCGCCCCGCGCTACAAGGCGCGCCAGGGCTGAGCTTTCGGCCGGAGGCTTTTCGCCTCCGCCCTTGATGTTTGTCGGCCTGCCGACCTTCTCACGCTAAAATCACTTTGCTGTCCCGCCGCCCGGGACTAGGATCGGGCGATGCGGATTCTTTTTGCATTTTTGACAGCTCTGCTTGTTTCCGGCGCCACAAGCATGCCGGCCAGGGCCGCGGACGATCAGCCGGCAGCGCCGGCTACCCCTGAGGCTCCGGCCGCGCCGATGACGAAACAGGCCCGGCTCGACAAGCTGTTTTCCGATCTCAAGCGCGAACGCAACGAAAAGGCGGCCGAACGCATCGCCGGCAACATCTGGAGCGAATGGTTCCAGTCCGGCAGCGCTTCGATCGACCTGATGATGCTGTGGTCGCAAAAGGCGATGGACAACCAGAAATTCGACGTCGCGCTCGATTTCCTCGACCAGGTGGTGACCTTGCAGCCGACCTATGCCGAAGGCTGGAACCGGCGTGCCACGGTGCATTTCATGATGAAGAACTACGGCAAGTCGATGTCCGACATCGACCACACGCTGCAGCTCGAGCCGCGCCATTTCGGCGCACTGTCGGGCCTGGCGCAGATCATGGCTCTGACCGGCCACAAGCAGTCGGCGCTCGAGGCCTGGCAGAAGGTGCTCGCTATCTATCCGATGATGCGCAGCGCCCAGGACCAGGTCGCCACGCTTTCGGAAGAGCTTGCCGGCGAAGGAATTTAGTACAGGCAGTAGGGAATAGGGCGTAGGCAGTAGGGTGGAGATTACAAACCTACTGCCTACTGCCTACTGCCTACTGCCTATTCCCCACCAAACTTATCCCGTCCCACCCCCGTATATCCCCGCATGAACCTGATCTCCGCCGCGTTCGCCTTTCTCCTCGCACTCGTCTTTGCCCTGGTCGGCGTCACCCGCGTCGGCTCGTGGCTGATCGAGCGCCGCAATCCGCCCATTGGCGAATTCGCCGATATCGGCGGCGCCCGCATCCACTATGTCCACATTCCCGCCCCCACCAATGCGGACCTGCCGCCGATCGTCTTCATCCATGGCGCCAGCGCCAATCTCGGGGATCAGATGCTGCCGCTCAGGCCGCTGCTCGAAGGTCGCGCCGAATTGCTGTTCTTCGACCGGCCGGGGCACGGCTGGTCAGGGCGCGGGCCTGGCAACAATGAGGATCCGTCGGCGCAGGCCAATACTCTCGCGGCCCTGATGGACCGCCTCGGCATCAGGAAGGCAATCATCGTCGGCCATTCCTTCGGCGGCGTGGTGACGGCGGCTTTCGGCCGCGAGCATGCCGACAGGACCCTTGGTCTCGTCTTCCTGGCCCCGGCGACCCATCCCTGGCCGGGCGGCGCGACGTCCTGGTACTACGATCTGACCACCGTTCCGGTGATCGGCCGGCTCTTCTCGGAAACACTCACCTATCCTGCCGGCACGTTTCAAATGGCCGATGCAACGACCTGCGTGTTCTCGCCCAACAAGGTGCCGGACGACTATCTCGGCGCGGCCGCGATCCCGCTGGTGTTGCGGCCGTCGGCCTTTCGCGCCAACGCCACCGACGTCGCCGGGCTCTACCGCTACGCGCTTGGCGCCGCCCCGCGCTACAAAGAGATTACCGCGCCGACCGTGGCCATTTCGGGCGACCGCGACAAAGTCGTCTACGCCCATATCCACTCCGTCGGCCTGGCGCGCGACATCCCGGGCGCCGAGCTCGTCTGGGTGCACAATCTCGGCCACAAGCCGGACTGGATCGCCCCGGACCTCGTCGTCGGCGCCATCGGGAAGGTAGCCGGCAAGAATATCGATCTGGAAGCGATGGCCAGAACGGTGGAAGCGCGGATTGCCGGCGATGCCTATGGGGCCGACAAATGCGCTGACATCAAGGAGGCCCAGGCCGAACTCGCGCCGACCTGACATGTATGTCCTCAAGCACGGCATCAAGAAAAATCCGGAAAAGCGATGGGCGCTGCCGGATCGCATCTTCTTTGGCTACGGCGCATGCGCCATTCTCGCCGGCACCTTCCTCGAGCATCCCCCGCTTGGAGGATTTCATGCGGAGCGGATCATCCCGGCCGAGGGTTTTTCGGGAAACCATATCTATGTGACGAACGGCGTGATCGCTTTCGACTACCATGGCTATTCCGTCCGTGAGCGGTTGCTCGAACACCATGAAAGAGGCTGGGCTTCGCGCAACGCCGGGTGGCACTGCACGATCGTGAAAGTCGACTTCGATCTGCTCGATACGACCGAACTCAACCAGCGAAAGATGCTTGGTCCGGACCAGTACCTATACGACCCCGTTCCGCGTGCGCGCCGGTTTCTTCAGCGCATAGACCACGCGGAGGCCGCGGCAAGATCGCTGACCCGTGTCGCCCAAAGGCACGCAACGGTTTTGGAGAACGAAGACTTGAAGCGCTTCAAGTGAACCCGTTTCAACGCGATGCGCCTTAGGACCAGCTATCGACTGGCAGCACTTGCGGATCACCGGCAACAGCCCGTCTCGGGCAGGTCGAACGCCAAAGGCGGGTGCGATCTCGAACCCCAAGTGCCGCCTCGTCGGCTTCGCATGCAGCATTTCTTCAGTGAATGCGATTCCGGAAACTCCGGGAGGAAGTTATATCTACTTGATAAGTCTCTGTAACCTAACACGTTTTCCTTACAATAGGGCTATTTTCCGCCAGAATATCAGGTATCTAAAATTTAGCTGGAGTAAATATAATTGGTATGCTAGATATTAGATCGGCAACTTGGGAGGGTTACTTAAATGTGTAAGTATTGCACGATCGTGCCTCACGACGTATTGGTCCGCCTGTCCAAGGATCATAGCTTTAGTGCCGGCGTTCGCCAGGGCTTGGAAAAGACCGCCGCTCTCGACTCGGAGATCCGAAAGCTTCGCGAACAGGCCCGCAAGGTGACACGTGTTGGGCTGAGCAACGCTCCAATTGGCCTAGCCGCCCAGTTGCCCGGCCCGCCGAACGTCGTCGTCTATGACTGCCATCACACCCAGACGCTGCCTGGTGCTCCCGTCGTGAATCCCGGGAGTTCTGGCGATCCCACGGCCAAAGCCGCGTTTACGGTGACGACTGATCTGGTGCGTTTCTATTCTCAGATATTCAATCGTAATTCCATTGACGGCGCCGGGATGACGTTGATCTCGTCAATCCACTACGGCTCCAAGTACAACAACGCCTTCTGGAACGGCACGCAGATGACCTACGGGGATGGCGACGGACAGATTTTCGTCGACTTCACCAGGGGTAACGATGTGGTTGGGCATGAGAACACGCACGGCGTGACCCAGTATACCTTGCAACTGGTATACGCCAACGAACCCGGCGGCCTCAACGAAAGCCTTTCGGACGTATTCGGCTCGATGTTCCGGCAGTGGCAGGCGTCGCAGGCGGTCAATCAGGCGGACTGGCTCATCGGTAAGGACATTATGGGCCCGGCCGCCACCGCGAAGGGGTATATCTGTCTTCGTGACATGGCAAACCCGGCGGCACCGCACTGCCTGGCACCCCAACCCACACATTACACGCAGTATCAACCCGGCATGGATCCCCACTATAGCAGCGGCATTCCGAACTTGGCATTCTATAGCGCCGCGATGGCGATTGGCGGTAATAGTTGGGCAAAGGCCGGCCAGATATGGTATAAGGCGATGACCGGATACGGGCCGTCCCCAAATCTCAAGATGGGGGCCTTCGCCGACCGTACGCGCAAGGTGGCTGGGCAGCTCTATGCCGGGAATGCGGCCGTGATCAACGCCGTGGACCAAGCCTGGAAGAAGGTTGGCCTCTGATCAGGGCTTCCCTGGGTGAAAAATGGACAAACTGGACGTTGAGCGGCTGGGAGGTTTTGCGGGATTCGGCGGACCGAGCGCACGCATCCGCAGTCGGGGTGTGTGCGCGATGTCCGACCTGAGCGCGAAGGACCGGTCCTCGGTCGAGGATCTTCTTGCACAAAAAGTCAAATCTGCTCCGAACCCGGACGAATTTGTCTATCGCATCACCAAGCGAACCGCCAACGCGACGAGCACCGTCGAGGTGCCCGAATCGATGGTACCGCAAGCGCTCAAGAACTGCGTAAAGGACGAATTGCTTTAGAGCAATTCCGGAAAAAGTGTGAGCGGTTTTCCCGGGAAAGCGCGTAGCGCTTTCCCTTGGAAATTGCGTTAAAACAAAGAGTTGGAGCGGTTCGCCGTTTCCATGAAACGGCGAACCGCTCTAGATAACCAGAAGCGGCGTCTTGCCGGGAACGCGATTGTAGAGATCCATGACGTCCTGGTTGAACATGCGCACGCAGCCCGATGACGCGGATTTGCCGATGGACTTCCAGTCCGGCGATCCGTGAATCCGGTAAAGCGTGTCGACGCCGTCCTTGAAGATGTACAGGGCGCGCGACCCGAGCGGATTGCTGATGCCTGGCTGCATGCCCTGTCGCCATTTCTCCAGCTTCGGGTCCCTGCGGATCATTGCCGAAGGCGGCGTCCAGGTCGGCCATTTGCGTTTCCACTGGACGATCGCTCGGCCCTTCCAGGAATAGCCCTGGCGGCCGAGACCAACGCCATAGCGCATGGCCTTGCCGCCCTCGAGCACCCAGTAAAGGTGTTTGTCGGTCGTGTTGACCACGATCGTGCCGGGTTTTTCGCCTGTCGGATCGTCGACGATCTGCCGCAGGAACCGCTCGTCGACCTTGCTGAAGGGGATCGCTGGCAGCGCATGGCCGCCGTCTTCGACCGCGCTGTACATGCTGGCGTAGTCGGGCGACGCCGGGGCTGCAGGCGCGGCATCTTCGACCGGAGCCTTTTCCGGTGCCGGTTCAAGCGGCGGCGGAGCAAGAGAAGCGGCCAGGCCGATCGATTGTCTGGGCATCTGGGCACAGGCCGAGATCACCGAGACCCCAGCAAGCGACAGTCCGGTCAAAAGCGACCGCCGCGACACAAGAAATGACATTCAATACTGCTTTCAAATGATGGGAATTGCCGACGGGGACAGGCGACCATCGGTGCCGCCTCTCTTCCTATTAGAGGCGATCAGGGCGACCCCGTGTCGACACAAAGGCCGGGATCATTGTCCGGGCCTTTGTTGCAATACGGCCACAGCGAGCCGCACGAAACCGCGCGACACGCTTCCGCCAAGAAGAAGAAATCCCTACCGGCTGCCCTGCGTTTCCGACCCGACATAGGCGATGCGCAGCATGTTGGTCGAGCCGGGCGTCCTCAGCGGCACGCCGGCCGTGATGATGACGCGGTCGCCCGGCTTGCCGAACTCTTCTTCCAGCGCAATGCGGCAGGCGCGGTTGACCATGTCGTCGAGATCGGTGGCGTCGGGCGAGACGACGCAATGCGTGCCCCACAAGAGCGACAGCCGCCGGGCGGTGTTCAGGATCGGCGACAGCGCGATGATCGGCACCTGCGGCCGTTCGCGCGCCGCGCGCAGGCCGGTGGTGCCGGATGCGGTGTAGGTGATGATCGCCGACAGTTTCAGCGTCTCGGCGATCTCGCGGGCAGCCAGTGAAATAGCGTCGGCACCGGTCGCTTCCGGCTCGGAGCGCTGGGCGTTGATGATGCCGGCATAGGTCGGGTCGGTTTCGACCTTGGTGGCGATGCGGTTCATCATTGCCACGGCTTCGACCGGATAGGCACCCGCCGCCGATTCCGCCGACAGCATGATGGCGTCGGCGCCCTCGAAGACGGCGATCGAAACGTCGGAGACTTCGGCGCGGGTCGGCACCGGTGCCGTGATCATCGATTCCAGCATCTGCGTGGCGACCACCACCGGCTTGCCGGCACGGCGCGCGGCGCGCGTGATCTGTTTCTGGATGCCGGGCACGGCTTCCAGCGGCATCTCGACGCCGAGATCGCCGCGGGCGACCATCAGCGCGTCGGAGAGTTCGATGATCTCGGCCAGCCGGGCGACGGCCTGCGGCTTTTCGATCTTGGCCATGATCAGCGCGCGGCCACGCGCGATCTTGCGCGCTTCGGCCAGATCCTCGGGGCGCTGCACGAAGGACAGCGCGATCCAGTCGACGCCCGTGGCGAGCACCGCGTCGAGGTCCTTGCGGTCCTTCTCGGTCAGCGCGCCGACCGGCAGGTCGGTATCGGGCAGACTGACGCCCTTCTTGTCGGAAATCGTGGTGCCGGCTACGACCGTGCAGACGATCGACTTGCCGTCGCTCTTCACCGCCTTCAGCTCGAGCTTGCCGTCGTCGATCAAAAGACGGTGACCGGGCTCGACCGAGCTCAGGATCTCCGGATGCGGCAGATAGACCCTGGTCGACGTGCCGGGCTCGGGATTGTCGTCAAGCGTGAAGGTCTGGCCTGGCGTCAGCACTTCCTTGCCATTGGCGAACTTGCCGACGCGCAGCTTGGGGCCTTGCAGGTCGGCGAGGATGCCGATCGGCCGGCCAACCTTTTCCTCGACGGCACGGATGCGGCCAACCAGCGTGCGCATCAGTTCGTGATCGGTATGGCTCATGTTGATGCGGAACACATCGGCGCCCGCTTCGAACAATTTCTGCAGCATCTCCTCGGAGGAGGAGGCCGGACCGATTGTGGCTAGGATCTTGACCTTGCGGCTGCGTCTCATTGACTGTTTGTTCCCGGGGCGGCTGGTGCGCCTCCCGTTGCGGGCTCATCGGTCAGCTGGACCATCCAGCTTGCCTGTTCGCCCGTGTCATATTCCTGGAATCCGGCGCGCTGGAAGCCCCGGGCGACGCAGTCGTTTACGCCGGCGATCTTGAACTCTTTTTCAGCCACGCACATGTTGATCGGGCCGTCCCAGCGTCCACCGCGCTCGGCGTCTTCTGCATAAAGATAGTAAAACCTTGATGACAGCGGCCCTTCGATCAACGTCTTGCAGCTCGATCCTTCGATGTGCCACCAGCCCTCGGTGATCCAGCCGGCCTTGGCACGATAGCCGATGCCGACGCCGACCAGGTTCTGCGTGGCGTTGCAGACGCGGAAATCGGCGCGCGCCGGCGAGGCCATGACCATCGCCGACAGGCCAACGGCCACGGTCAGGAACGGCATGGCAAAGGCAGAGCGCATGCGCTGCCTGCCAGCGGAACCCATCCGAAAACCCCTCAAGAACCACATCTGCATCTCTCTGCGCCCCTTTTCGGAAAAGTCCGGGCGCATGTCAACGCGCCGTTTTGATCAATTCCAATCGATTTAGGAAGGCTCCCGGCGCACTATCCGTCGCCCTCCGCCAGATTTCCCGATAAACCTTGGCCAAACAACGGCATTGCGCACGCGTCGTCTTCGTGGAATGACGATAGCATCCTCCCCGGAAGCCAGCGAACAGACCATTTCCCGCCAATGACCCGATCCACAGTTTTCGCGCCTTTCGACATTGTCGAGGGCGACCGCAAGCGGGGCATCGTGCTTCTGGCCGATCACGCCCGCCGCGACCTGCCCGACGACTATGGCAGCCTCGGCCTGCCGGCGGCGGAATTCGACCGGCACATCGCCTATGACATCGGCGTCGAGGCGGTGACGCGCGAACTCGCCGGCTTGCTCGACGTGCCGGCGGTGATCGCCAATTTTTCGCGGCTGTTGATCGATCCCAATCGCGGCGAGGACGATCCGACGCTCATCCGCCAGCTCTATGACGGTACCGTCGTGCCGGGAAACTATCCCATCGCGCCGGAAGAGCGCGAAAGGCGGCTCGACCGCTTCTACCGGCCCTACCACGACGCCGTCGGCGCCATGATCGCCTCGGTCGCGCAGGCTTCCGGCCGGGCGCCCTTCATCTTCTCCGTGCATTCCTTCACGCCGGTCATGCAAGGCAGGCAGCGCCCGTGGCATGTCGGCATCCTGTGGGATCTGGACGACCGGGTGGCGCGGCCGCTGATCGATATGTTGGCGCAGGACGAGAACCTCATCGTCGGCGACAACGAGCCCTATGACGGCGCGCTGCGCGGCGACACCATGTTCAGGCATGCCATCGTCAACGGCTATGCCCACGCGCTGATCGAGATCCGCCAGGACCTGATATCCGACCAGAAAGGCGCGCTTGCCTGGGCCGAGCGCCTGGCGCCGATCGTTGACGCGATAGACCGCCGTCCCGATATACATGCGGTAAAAAAATTCGGCTCGCGCACCGGGCCGCTATGACGGAGGTTTCGATGACCGAACTCAGCGACGAGCAGAAGCGTGATTTCGAAGCCGCCGCCTTTCGCCGGCTGGTCGATCACCTCAGGGAACGCAGCGACGTCCAGAACATCGACCTGATGAACCTCGCCGGCTTCTGCCGCAACTGCCTGTCGAACTGGTATCGCGAGGCGGCCAATGCCGAGGGCGTCGAACTCTCAAAGGATCAGTCGCGCGAGATCGTCTACGGCATGCCCTATGCCGAGTGGCAGGCCCTCAACCAGACCGAAGCGTCGGACGCCAAGAAGGCGGAGTTCGAGGCGAGGCGGCCGAGGGATCTTTAGGCGGGGTGCCTCACACGGCCACCCGATGACTTCGTCATTCTAGGGCGAAGCAGTCGCGAAGCGACGTCGCGGAGACCCTAGAATCCATTCCGTGACGCTCGCGAGGGCCGCAGCGGTTCGGAATGAAGGTCGCGCTCACCGGAGCCAGTTCTGCGCCGTAGCATCGCACAGACGGCACGGAATGGATCCTCGGGTCTGCGCCGCGTCGCTTCGCTCCTTGCTTCGCCCGTGGATGACGACGGGAGGGCGTTCCGGCCAATCTCCGAGGTAGGCAGCTCGCCATCAGCGATGCCGGCTCCGTTTCGCCCTTTGGTCCAAGCAATTCCCCATCCACAGCGCTTGACTGCAAATTGAATCGATCTAATTTGCCGCGCAACGCCATTTTCTGACCGGATTCGCCTATGATCGTGTCTAACGCCATGCAGACTGCCATTCGCGGGCGATGGGCCGTGGCGGCCATTTTCCTTGCCAATGGCTTCCTGACCGGCAGTTGGGCGCCGCAGATTCCGGTGTTCCTGACCCGGCTCGACATTTCGAAATTCACCCTCGGTCTGCTGATCCTTTTGTTCGGCGCCGGCGCGGTCACCGCCATGACCTGGTGCGGCCACCTGATCTCGAAACATGGCTCGCGCACCGTGCTGCGCTGGTTCGGCCTGTGCGGCAGCCTCGGCCTGCTGGTCGTGGCGCTGGCGCCCAACGTGCCGCTGGCGGCCGTCGCCATGTTCATTTTCGGCGGCTCCATCGGCGGCATGGATGTTGCCATGAACGCCAATGCGGTGGTGGTGGAGCGAAAGATGTCCCGCGCCATCATGTCGTCCTCGCACGGCTTCTGGAGTCTCGGCGGTTTCGCCGGCGGCGGCCTCGGCGGCTTTGCCATCCAGCACTATGGCCACCTCGCCCATGCCGCGGTCGTGACCGTGCTCGCCTTCGCAGCGATCGCGACGGCGGTCGGTTATCTCGTCGCCGAGGACAGGCCACAGGCGGTCGAGCATCATAAATTCACCCTGCCGGCAAACCCGCTGGTCTATCTGATCGGCCTGATGGCCCTGCTGACGATGATCTCCGAGGGCGCGGTGCTCGATTGGGCGGCGCTGTATCTGCGGCAGGAACTCGGCGCCGACCTTGCCGTCGCCGGTCTTGCCTATGCCGCCTTTTCCGGCGTCATGGCGATCATGCGTTTCTTCGGCGATGGCGTGCGCAACCGCTTCGGCGCGGTGACGACGCTGCGCGGCTCGGCTGTCGTCGCCGCCGCCGGCATGCTGGTCGCCGGCCTGTCGCCCTCGCCCTGGCTCGCCATCGCGGCCTTTGCGCTGTGCGGCTTCGGCATCGCCAATATGGTGCCGATCATCTTTTCGGCCGGCGGCAACCAGGAAGGCATGTCATCGGGCACCGGCATGAGCGTCGTCACCACCATGGGTTATTCCGGTATTCTGGTGGCGCCGTCGGCGATCGGCTTCGTTGCCGAGCATTCCAGCTTCGGGCCGATCTTCATTGCCATGTCGATGCTGCTGATCGTCGTCTTGCTGATGGCGGGCCTGGCTCACCGCGCCGAATTCGCCCCCCTGGCCGCCGAATAGCGCTTCAACTCCTCGTGTAGAAAATCCGCCACGCGGCGGATGCGCACGCTGCTGCGCACGTCGCGATGCATCGCCAGCCATATCGGCAGGCTTGGCAGCGGCAGGCCGGGCAGCACCTTCTCCACCAGCGGGTCACGATCGGCCAGCGGCTCCTGGCCAAGCCCGATGCCGTTTCCGGCCCGCACCGCCTCCCACAGGACCATCTGGTTGTCGGCCCTGAAGCGGAAACTGCTTCGGGTCACCGGAATCCCGAATTGCGTAAAGCCCCGGATCATCTCGTCGCTGCGATCGAAGCCGATCAAGGGATGGTCGGCGAGGTCGGCCGGCCCGAGCGGGCGGCCGCGCCGGTCGAGATAGGAAATGGCCGCGCAGGCGCAGAGCGGGATGTCGCAGACCTTGCGCGCCACCAGTTCGTTCTGCGCCGGATTGACCATGCGGATGGCGATGTCGGCATCCCGGCGCAGCAGGTTCTCGACCTGGTTCGAGGCAACGATCTCGACCTCGATGCCGGGTTCCTCGATGCCGAGCCGCGCCGTCATGTCGGGCAGCACATAGGCCGCCACCACTTCGCTGGCGGCGATGCGCACCGTGCCCTCGATTGCCTCGACCGAACCCAGCGCCAGGCGTGAAAACGCACTCGCCTGCTCGCTGACCGCCCTGCCGCGTTCGAACAGTGTGGCGCCGGCTTCCGTCAGCGCATAGCCGCTCCGTCCCCGCCTGAACAGCGTGACGCCGAGCACCTGCTCCAGTTCGCTGATGTGACGGCCAAGCGTCGGCTGGCTGGCCGACAGTTTTCGCGCGGCGGCCGACAAACTGCCGGTTTCCGCGACCGTGACGAAGCTCTTGATCAGGTTCCAGTCGATGTCAGCCATTCAAGAATGAATAGCAGAACTGCATTCATGGTCAATTTCAATTCATCTTTGAGGCAATCATATTCGCCCTGCAAACACCGATACGGACTGCAACCACCAACCAAGGAGAATTCAAAATGACCAAGATCGCTCTCACCGCCGCCGCTCTCCTCATCGCCGCTAGCACCGCTTTCGCCGGCAGCGACAAGTTCGGCTCGAACGGCGCCAGCCAGCCGGCCGTCGCCACCACCGACAGCACGACCACCACGTCGATCGAGAAATCCGAGATCACCGATCAGAAGCCCCAGGGCAGCAACCGCGACCTCTTCGGCAGCCGCTGAACGGCGGCCCCCAGGAAAATCCCGGAAGCGGCGGGCTCGTCCCGCCGCCTCAAACCCCAGTCGCTTCAAATTGAACAAGGAGACGAACAATGACCAAGATCGCAATTCTCGGCGCCAATGGCCGGCTCGGCCGCGTGGTTGGCAAGGCCTTCATCGACGCCGGCTTCGACGTTCGCGCCGTCACCCGCACCGGCAAGGTGCCGGCCGAACTCGAAGGCGCCACGGCGGTTGCCGGCGATGCGCTGGACCGTCAATCGCTGGTCCGTGCCACCGAGGGCGTCGATATCATCTTCAACGGCCTCAACCCGATCTACACCGACTGGGGCAAATGCCTGCCGATGGCTGAAAACGTCATGGCCGCCTGCCATGCCAACAACGCGCTGCATCTGTTCCCCGGTACCGTCTACAATTACGGCTCGCCGATGCCGGCGGTGATCACGGAAGACACGCCGTTCCATCCGACCACCGAAAAGGGCCGCATCCGCTGCGCCATGGAGGAGCTGTTCCACCGCGAGGCCGATGCTGGCCGCGTCCGCACCATTCTGCTGCGCGCCGGCGACTTCTTCGGCGGCACCGGCAGCGGCTCGTGGTTCGACCTGGTCGTCGCCGCCAAGATCGGCAAGGGCGTCTACACCGCGCCAGGTCCGGCCGACCTCGTGCATGAATGGGCCTATCTGCCGGACTTCGCCGTGGGCTTCGTCGCACTGGCCAGGAATCTCGACAAGCTCGGCTCCTATGAGGCGCTGAACTTTCCAGGCCATGCCGTCACCGACCTTGAGATCAAGGCCGCTGCCGAGAAGGCGCTTGGCCGGCCGCTCAAGATGACCTCGATGCCCTGGTGGGTGCTGCGCGCCGGCGGCCCGTTCGTGGCGATGTGGCGCGAGATCGTATCGATGTCCTACCTGCGCTTTGAGCCGCACCGGCTGGCCTCGACGCGGCTGGAGGGCATCATCGGTGAAATCCCGCACACGCCGCTCGATCAGGCGGTCGCCCAATCCCTCGCGGACATCGGCATCGCCCCTGTGAAGGCCACGAAAGCCGCCTGAGTTGAGCAGGCGGGACATGCCCGCCACGAGCCGAAAAGGCGGCTCAGAGCCGCCCCATCAGCAGCAGCACCAGAACCACCACCAGCACCACACCGACAATGCCCGAGGGTCCATAACCCCAGGAGCGCGAATGCGGCCAGGCCGGCACCGCGCCAATCAGGACAAGGATCAGGACGACGATGACAAGGGTGGTGATCGGCATGAGAATTTCCCCGCATTGAGTCTGTTCAAGGACGATGCTTCGCATCCCCCACAGGGGCACAATGCAAAAGGCCGCCCGGTTGTTCCGGGCGGCCTTTGCCGTTCAGATGGGAGAGCCTGCCTACTCGGCGGCTTTTGGAAAGGCGATCGCGGGTTCCGCGCCGGCATCCGTCGTCGGCGCGTCCGACGAGATCTCGCCCTTGCCGCGCCGGAACAGCCGGCTGATCAAGCCGCGCCGTGCGCCGGGCTTGACCTTGGCGCGGGTGAACACCATCAGCATCGATGGCGTCACCACCAGCGTCAGCACCGTGGCGAAGGACAGGCCGAAGACGATCGCCGAGGACAGCGAAATCCACCATTGCGTCGACGGCGCGTTGATCGTCGTCTCGTGATGGAAGATTTCCAGCCCGAGGCCGAAGGCGATCGGCAGCACGCCGAGGATGGCAGACACCGCCGTCAGCACCACCGGTCGCGCACGCTCGCGGCAGGTCTGCAGCACCGCATCCATCTTGTCCCAGCCCTCTTCGCGCAGCCGGTCATAGGTGTCGATCAGCACGATGTTGTTGTTCACCACTACGCCGGCCAGCGCGATGACGCCGATGCCCGACATGACGATGCCGAACGTCTCGCCTGTTATCAGCAGCCCGAGGAACACGCCGATCGTCGCCATGACCACGCAGGAAAGCACCAGCCAGACGCTGGTGAACTTGTTGAACTGCGCCAAAAGCACCAGGAAGATCAGGAAGATCGCCGCACCGAAAGCCTTGCTGAGGAAGGCGCTGGCTTCGGCGCTGTCCTCGTTCGAGCCGGCCAGCTTCCAGCGGATGCCGCTGCCGAGATTCATGTCGGCGACGGCCTGGGTGACCTCCTGCTGAACGGCGGCGACCTGCGTGCCGGCGGTGACATTGGCCTGCACCACAACGGTGCGGGCGCCATCGATGCGGTTGAGGATGCCGACGCTTGGCTTGGCCTTGCGGACGACGAAGTTCGAAATCGGCACCGAACCCTGCGAGGTCTGCACCCTGAGCTCGTCGAGCGTCGACAGCGTACGCCGGTCCTCCGGCAGGCGCAGCCGGATGTCGACCGCCTTGTCGGCGCCGGCGGGCCGGTATTCCGACAGCTTCAGGCCGTTGGTGACGAGCTGCACCACTGTCCCGACCGAAGTCGGGCTGATGCCGTATTGCGCTGCCTTGGCGCGATCGACCTCGAGCGCCCAGTCGACGCCGGGCGGCGGCAAGCCGTCGGAAATGTCGATGACGCCGGGCACCTTGGCGATGCGCGCCGCGACCGCACGCGCCTTCTCGTCCAATCCCTTGGGGTCAACGGCCGAAAGCCTGATCTGGATCGGCTTGCCGGTCGGCGGGCCGGCTTCCGGCACGCGCACCTCGACGTCGACGCCGGGAATACCAGCCATGACGCCGCGCAGATCGTTCAGGATCTGGTTCGCCGATTTGCGCTCGCGCCAGTCGATGAATTCGTACTGAATGACGCCGACGACATCCTCGGGCACGTCCTGGCCGCCGCCCTGGGACTTGCCGACGCGGGTGTAGACCGACTTGAGGCCCGGCCAGCCGAGCAGCCGGTTTTCGGCGATCTTTGTCGCCGTGTCCATTTCCGCCAGCGAAAGATTGCCGCGGGCATGCACATAGAGCAGGCCGTAGTCGGGCTCCACGCTCGGGAAGAACTCGACGCCGGCGCCATACTTCGAATAACCAACGAAGATGCCCACCAGCAACATGACGGTCAGCACCATCACGGTGATGGGGAAGCGCACCGCCTGCTTGACGACAGCCATGTACCAGCCGTCGCGATTGCCATCCTCATGATGCTGAGGCGCCTTGGCGAAGATCGCGCCAAGCGTCGGTGCGAAGACCAGCGCATAGAGCATCGACGCCGAGAGCGTGACGATCAACGTGATCGGCATGTACTTCATGAAGTCGCCGATGATGCCCGGCCAGAACAGCAGCGGCGAGAAGGCGGCGATACGCGTCATCGTCGCCGCGATGACCGGGCCTGCCATGCGCTTGGCGGCAAGCGCGAAGGCTTCCTGCTTCGGCATGCCCTCGCTCATGCGCCGTTCGGCGAACTCGGTGACGATGATGGCGTCGTCGACCAGCATGCCGACCGCCAGTATGAGGCTGAACAGCACGATCATGTTGATCGTGTAGCCCATCATCGCCAGGAGCAGGATGCCGATCAGGAAGGATGACGGAATGGCCAGGCCGATGAGCAGCGAGGCACGGCCGGACAGCGCGTAGAGGATGACGATGAAGACCAGGATGACGGCGATCATCACGTGGTTCTGCAGGTCACCCAGCAGCTGGTTGACGAAGACCGACTTGTCCTGCGTGTAGGTGACGTGCATCCCCTCGGGCATGGTCTTGACGAAGGCATCGGACACTGCCCGCACCTTGGTGAGCGTGTCGATCAGATTGGCGCCGATGCGCTTCTTGACCTCGATGGCGATGGCCGGCTTGCCGTTGAGGCGCGTGATCGTCGTGGCGTCCGCGAAGGTCGAGCGGATCGTCGCGATGTCCTTGGCCTGCACCACGGCATTGGGGCCGGCAACCACTGGCAGCGCCGCCACATCCTCGGGCGTCTCGATCAGCGACGGCACCTTGACGGCGTATTTGCCTTGCGAGCCCTCGATATTGCCGGCGGCGACCAGGCTGTTGGAAGCGCCGACGGCGCCGATCAGCTGGTCGAGCTGCAATCCGTAGGAAGACAGTTTCATCGGATCGATGACGACTTCGACGAGATCGTCGCGGGAGCCCTGTAGCGAGCCTTCGAGAACGCCGGGCACCTCCTCGATGCGGTCACGCAGTTCGCGCGCGGCGGCGGCCAGCACGCGTTCGGGCAATTCGCCCGACAGTGTGACGACGAGCACCGGGAATTCAGAAATGTTGACCTCGGTGACGACAGGCTCCTCTGCCGCCTGCGGCAGGTCGGCCTTGCCGTCCTGCACCTTGGAGCGCGTATCCTGCAGCGCCGTCGCCAGATTGGTCTGCGGCTGGAACTCGACCAGCACATAGCCGCCGCCCTGGAAGGCGGCCGAGCGCATTTCCTTGAGGCCCTTCAGGCTCTTCAGCTTGCTTTCCATCGGCCGCAGCAGAAGGCGCTCGGAATCCTCCGGCGAGATGCCTTGATAGATCAGGCTGACATACATCATCGGAATCGGAACGTCGGGTTCCGCTTCCTTCGGCGTCGACTGATAGGCGACCCAGCCTGCAATAAGCAGGAAGACCAGGACCGAGATGGTCAGGCGGGCATTGTTGATTGCGAGTCTGACGATATCCATGACTGTGCCTGTTGCTTTCGGGAGTGGCGAACGGACGGACGTCGCCGGGCAAGGCCCGGCGCCGGCGTCGCTGCGCTACTGCGTCCCGGCGGTGGCTTCGCCGATCAGCTTGTTGATGGTCGCCTGGTCGGCCTCGACCGGCTTGACCTCATCGCCTTCCTTCACCAGCTCCTGGCCGGCGACGATGATGCGGGCATCGGCCGGGATGCCGCCAAGCACGAGGCCAGTCGGCGTGTCGTCGACCAGATCGATCGGGAAGAACGCCACTCTGTTGTCCTTGCCGACGGCGCGGATGCCGAGATCGCCCTTGTCGCCCAGCGTCACCACGGAGCGCGGCAGCAGGACCGCGTCGGTCGGCAGCGCGCTGAGCCGGATTTCCGCCGTCATGCCGGCCGGCACCGAGCCGTCGGCATTGGGAATGGCGACCTCGACGCGGAAGGTGCGGGTCGCCGACGACGCGTCGCGGCTGATATAGCGTACCGTGCCTTCGACGGTCTGGCCGCTGACCAGCCGGACGCTGGCCTTGTCGCCGATCTTGAGATAGCCGAGGTCGCGCTCGCTGATCTCGCCGCGGGCGATCACCGGATCGAGCTTGAGGATGGTGGCCACCTCGCCGCCCTGCATGACGGAGCTGCCGAGTTCCACCGGCACGCGGTCGATCACGCCGTCGAACGGCGCCTTGACTTCGTTGCGGTCGAGCTCGGCCTGCGCTGTATCCAGCAGGGATTGCGCCTGGGTCAGGTTGGAGCGTGCGGTGTCGAGCTGCAGCTTGGGCAGGTTGCCGGTCCTGGCGAGCCGTTCGGCGGCATCGAGCTCGGCCTTGCGCTGCACCAGCAACTGCTTGGCATTGTCGACATTCGAGATCTTTTCTTCCGCCGCCAGCATCAGCACCAGGTCACCGGTCTTGACGTGATCGCCTTGCTTGACCGGCAGCTTGTCGATGACGCCGGCAACGCGGGTTGCAAGAACCGCGCGCTTGTCGGCCTCGGTCAGGCCGGAAATGCGGATGGCGCGCGCATAGGTCTTGCGCGGCGGTGTCACCACGGCAACGGTGCGCAACGGAGCCTTCGGTTCGGCTTCTGCCGGCTTCGGTTTGCTCGCGTCCGGCGCCTTGCCTTGCTCGACTTCGGCTGCCTTGGCCTTGTTGGCCGCTACGCTGCCGACCGATGAGAATTCGCCTGTCGCCATCCACGCCGTGAAACCGATGAGCACAACAATGGCTGCAAGCTTGTGAAACCTGATTTTAGGCATCGTCATTTTTCCACTGCGGGTTCGGCCAGCACCGCGCCTTCATGACGCGGGCGCGTCGCCGATATGGGTGCGCGCCTGACCGTGTTCAAATTGCCGTGATAGGCGAGCGCGCTTCTACATCAAAGTTGCACTGCAATATAGCCTTAAAGTTGCAAGACCATTACGGCATCGGGCAAGGTGAGCCCGCCGACATCCAGTTTTCGATCGCTTGATAGGTCGCTTCGGCCGAGCCCGGAGCCGGCTCACGATCCGAGCCCGGCGCCCAGCCCCAGGCGACAAGTTTATCGTCGCGGACATGCAGCGCGACATCAGCCAATTTGCGGTCGCCATTGCGCGCCGGATCCTTGATCTGGGCGCAGATTTCGGCCGAGGATTTGCCGAACCAGGCCATCTCGGCCGGCGCCAGATGCCAGCCCTCGGTGCCGGGCGGTCCATGCAATGCATTGGAATTGCTGGAGAAATGGCATGTCGTGCAGCGCAGGCCCGGATTGCCGAAGCCCGATCCGTCGGTGCCGCGCTGGACGTTGAAGGCGTGCACACGCGTACCGCCATAATGCGCACCCGACCAGCGCGGCCAGTCGTCCGCGACATGACAATCGGCGCAGCGCGGATGTGAGAACACCGCATAGATCTTGTCCCATTCGGACAGGCCCTTGGCCATGTCGACCGTCGGGCTTGGCGATGTCTTGCTCTCCTGTGCGATTGCGGAAGGCGCCGCCGAAAACATGATGGCAGCAGGCGTCAGCATGATGAGGAGCTTCTTCATGCGAAGGCCACCGTCGTCGACAGCGGCAGCGTGCGGATGCGCTTGCCGGTAAGCGCGAAGATGGCATTGGCCAGCGCCGGTGCCGCCGGCGGAGTGCCAACCTCGCCGACGCCGCCCATCTTGTGGAAATTCTCCAGGATGGCGACTTCGAAGACCGGGCACTGAAAGATCCGCATGGCGTCGAAATCGTGGAAGTTCGACTGCTCGACCATGCCGTCGGCGAAGGTGATCTGCTGTCCCATTGCCGCCGACAGGCCATAGATGGCGCCGGAAATCAGCTGTGCCTCGATGATGCCCGGATCGAGCGCTGTGCCGACATCGGCGGCGATCCACACCTTCTCGACGCGGATGCCGGCCGGCGTGTCCGCCACCTGGACGATCTCGCCGACCCAACTGCCGAAAGACAGCGTGAAGGCCATGCCCTTGGCCTTGCCGGCGGGCAGTGCCTCGCCCCATTTCGCCATCGCGGCGACCTTCTCGACGACTTTCACCGCCGGGGGATAGGCGGCCATCAATTTCTTGCGCATCTCGATCGGATCGACTTTCCCGGCGGCGGCAATCTCGTCCATGAAGCCCTCGTGGAAGAAGCCGTTGATCGAACTGCCGACCGAGCGCCAGGCGCCGGCGGGAATCGAGACAGGGGCGGCGACACCGCTCACCCGATAGTCAGGGATGGTGTAGGGCTGGTCATAGGCGCCGTCGACGATGCTTTTGTCGGGTCCAATCGGCGATATCGAGGGGAACAGCCGGCGCAAGGTGCTGGCTATCATCGATGGCGAGGCGATCCTCATGTCGACGGCGACCGGCATGCCGTCGTCGCCGAGCCGCGCCTGGAACTTGCCGACCGCGGCCGGCCGGTAGGCATCGTGGCGCATGTCTTCCTCGCGCGTCCAGGTCACCTTGACCGGACGCCCACCTGTCTCCTTCGCCATCAGCGCGGCGAACAGCGCGTAGTCCATCTCGACGCGGCGACCGAAACCGCCGCCCATGAAGGTGGTGTGCACGGTGACCTTGTCGTGCCCGATGCCGACCGCGTTGGCGCAAAGCTGCCGCACCAGGGTCGGCGCCTGGTTGCCGCACCAGATGTCGAGCGCGCCATCGCTGAACCGCGCCGTGGCGTTCATCGGCTCCATCGTTGCATGCGCCAGATAGGGCACCGCATAGTCCGCCTCGATCACCCTTTCGCGCGGCGCGTCGGCGAAGGCGGTATCGACATCGCCATTGTTGCGCATCACCGAGCCCTTTGTGCCGAGCGCCTGCTTCAGCACCTCCGATATGGCGGCGCTGCCGAGCGGATATTCGGGATCCGCCCACTGGACGTCGATGGCATCGGCCGCCTTGAAGGCCGCCCAGGTGTTTTGCGCGATGATGCCGAAGCCGTGGCCGTAATTCGTCTCGAGCGGCACGATCTTGACCACGCCGGGCATTTTCTCGGCTTTGGCGAGATCCGCCTTGACTGGCCTGGCCCAGAAGCGCGGGCTCATCTTCACCGTGCCGTAGAGCATGTCCGGCAGCCTGACATCGATGCCGAAGATCGGCGCCCCGGTGACCTTGGCCAGCATGTCGATGCGCTTCTGCGGCTTTCCCAGCAGTTTCCAGTCGGCTCGGTCCCTGAGCCTGACTTCGGCCGGCGGCGCGATTGCCGCGGCAGCCGCCGCAACCGCCCCATAGGTCAGCGACTTGCCCGACGCTTTGTGGACAATCGAGCCATTGGCCGTTTCCAGATCGGCGGCGGCAACGCCGAGTTTCTGCGCCGCCGCCGCGATCAGCAGATGCCGTGCTGCGGCGCCCGCCTGGCGCATCTTGTCGAAACCGTCGCGCGCCGAAGCCGAGCCGCCGGTGACCTGGAGAGCAAGGAACTTGCCGACCACACCGAGACCCGAGCGCACCGCCTGCGCGGTCATGCTCTCGTCGAAGAAGGCGAATGGACCGCCTTCTTCGAGGATCGCCGCGTTGTAATAGGCATAGGAGGCCGGGCCATGCTCGACCTTGACCTGTTCTAGGCCGACATCGAGTTCTTCGGCGACCATGACGGCGAGCGTCGTCGAGATGCCTTGCCCCATCTCGGCGCGCGGCGCGACGATGGTGATGGTGTTGTCGGCGCCGATCTTCACATAGGGGTTGAAGGTCGCCTCGCCCTTGCCGAGATCGGTCTCGAGCGGGTTCGGAAACGGTTTGCGATAAGAGTAGTAGCCGACGGCAACGCCGCCCGCGACGGCGGCCGCGCCGATCAGGAACGTGCGGCGGGCGATCTTTCCGACACTGGCCATGTTCAGAGCCCCGCCGTCTTGAGCGCCGCGGCCTTCCTGATGGCCGCGCGGATCTTCGGGTAGGTGCCGCAGCGGCAGAGATTGCCGCCCATGGCGTTGTCGATATCGGCGTCGCTCGGGTCGGCGACCTCGTCGAGCAGCGCCACCGCGCTCATGATCTGGCCGGCCTGGCAGTAGCCGCATTGCGCGACCTGTTCCTCCAGCCATGCCTGCTGCACAGGATGCAGCCTGTCCGCCGTGCCGATGCCCTCGATGGTGGTGACAGCGCCACTGACCTGGCCGACCGGAAGCGAGCAGGAGCGTACCGGCTGACCATCGACATGCACGGTGCAAGCGCCGCATGCGGCGATGCCGCAGCCGAACTTCGGTCCGGTCTTGCCGATCAGATCGCGCAGCGCCCACAGCAACGGCATGTCCGGATCGGCGTCGATGTCGAATGACTGCCCGTCGACGGTGAGGCGCATGGGATACCCTTTGTTGTCGTCCACAGCCCGAGGGCGAAACGTCCCCTTGGGTCGCTTCACCTTCAAACAGATTGACAAATTCCGTCATTTTGTCAATTGAGATTTTGCAGGATAATGTCACTCCATGAATCAGAACGAAGACATCGCCTCCATCGACCCCAAACGCGTCCGTATCCTGGATGGCGCGATGAAGGTGTTTTTGGCCTATGGCTTTTCGCGCACCACCATGGACGACATCGCCCGCGCCGCCGACATGTCGCGTCCGGCGCTTTATCTTCAGTTCAAGAACAAGACCGACATTTTCCGCGCCATCGCCATGATGGTGCTGTCGCGCTCGGTCGCGGCGGCAAAAATGGCCCTGGCCGGCGAAGGGGCTTTCACCGAGCGCATGACGCTAGCCATCGACGAGGCCTTCATCTCGATGATGCGCGCCGTCGTTGCCTCGCCTCATGGCGCCGAATTGCTGGACATGAAATCGAGCCTCGGCGATCTGGTCGGATGCTGGCGCGGCGCCCTTGTCGCACATATCGCCGCCGCGATCCATGGCGAAGCGGCGAGGAACGGCGTCGATCTGGCTGCCAGGGGCCTGTCGACGCAGTTGCTTGCCGACATGCTGCTCGATGGGCTGGAAGGCATGAAGGCGCGGATCAGCGATCCCGAGGCGCAGCGGCAGGCGGCCGCCGCGCTGATCAAGGTGATCGACCTGGCGCTGAAAGCCGGATGAAGCCGGGCTGTGTCGGGGTTCCGCTCAGGCCCGGCGGCGCTCGGCTTCCGGGTTCTTGCGTACCGCGAGGAATTCCTTGACCCGCCGGCCGGGCGCGGGGCCGTGCACAGGCTTGAAACCGTCATCGAGTTCGCCGGAGAGATCGAGCGTCGGCCGCAGGCCGACGGCGTCGTAGTTTTCTTCCAGCCAGTCGCTGGCGGCTGTGCGGCCAAGATCTCTGAGATAGCTCAGGAAGGCCCATTCGGCATTGACCTTGGATGAGGCCGACAGGTCCTTGAACGCCTCGTCGGCATCGATGCGGTGCATGCGGATGTCGCGGTACTCGCCATGCGGCAGCCGGCCGGCGGCGATCAGTTCCTTGACGAAGGCGATCGAGCGGAATTCGCGCAGCAGCCCGGCATTGAAAGTGATCTCGTCGATCCGGTTCTGGATCTCGTTTGCACTCCTGGGCGTCCCCTCGCGCACCACCGGATTGATCTGCACCAGCAGCACATCCTCGGTCGCCGCCGTCTTGAAGAACGGATAGAGCGCCGGGTTGCCGCCATAGCCGCCATCCCAATAGGGCACGCCCTTGATCTCGACGGCGCGGAACAGCTGCGGCAGGCAGGCCGAGGCCATCACCGTGTCGAGGTCGATCTCGCCATCGGAAAACACCCGCAACTGCCCGGTCTCGACATTGGTGGCGGAAATGAACAGCTCCATCGACTTGCAGGCGCGTACATTGCTGAAATCGATCTCCTGCGCCACGACGTCGCGCAGCGGATTGAGGCCGAGAGGGTTGGCGACATAGGGCGAGAACACCCGCGACATGGTGTCGAAGAACACATAGCCAGGCGTGTTCTCGATCGACCAGTTGCCCCAGGCGACGTCCCACGGCATGCGCTGCACCGGGCTGAATCGGCCTTTTGCCGCCACCGCGCGCCAGAAATCGTCGAGTTTTTGCCGCGCGCCGTCGACCCCGCCACGCACAAATCCATCGGCCAGCGCCACGGCGTTCATGGCGCCGGCGCTGGTGCCGGAAACCGCCGATATCTCCAGCCTGCCGTCCTCCAGCAGCCTGTCGAGCACGCCCCAGGAAAAGGCGCCATGCGAGCCGCCGCCCTGAAGCGCGATGTTGATCTTCTTGCTTTCCTCCGCCTTGCCGTTCTTCGTCATGGCGTTCCTGTCGTCCTGATGCGCCGACCTGCCCCAACGTCATTGAAGGAAGCAGTTATCGACGGCCTATGTTGCAGTGCAGCATATAAGGACGGACCAAGGCAAGAACACGAACACGGTCGCGTGATCACATGAAATTTCGGCCATGAAGAAAGCCCCTCCGCTTGAAGCGGAGAGGCTGTCTCCTTTGGAACAGATGGGAGGCTAGGCAACCAGATCGGGCACCGGGCCGACATAGCGCGATTGCGGACGGATCAGCCGCCCGGTCGTCTGCTGCTCGCGCGCATGCGCGATCCAGCCGGCAACGCGTCCGGCGGCAAAGACATTGCTGAAGGCCTGTGGCGGGAAGCCCGCCGCCTCCAGCACCAGCGCGGTGTAGAATTCGACATTGGTCTGCAGCGAGCGCTGCGGCTTGGCGATCCGCAGCACCTCGAGCGCCGTCTTTTCGACCTCCTCGGCGAAAACCAGCCGGCGGCCGGTCTCGCCCTCGCCGCCAAGCTGCCGCACGACTGCTTTCAGCACATCGGCGCGCGGATCGCGCACGCGGTAGATGCGGTGGCCGAACCCCATGATCCGCCTGCCTTGCGCGATCTCGTTGCGCAGCCACCCGGCCGCATCGCCATGCGCCTCGATCGCGTCAAGCATCTCGATCACCGGGCCGGGCGCGCCGCCATGCAGCGGCCCCTTGAGCGCGCCCAGCCCGGCCAGCACCGACGAGGTCAGGCCGGCCAATGTCGAAGCGACGACGCGCGTGGCGAAGGTCGAGGCGTTGAGGCCGTGGTCACAGACGGTCACCAGATAGGTGTCGAGCGCTTTTGCCAATGCCGGCGACGGAACGGAGCCCCGGAGCATGCGCAACATGTCGGTGGCATGGTCGGCCTTGCCATCCGGCGCGACTGGCTGCTCGCCGCGCCGCAGGCGCAGCAAGGCAGGCGTCAGCACGGCGGGCGCCGCGATCAGCCGCAGCGCGTCCGCCAGCGTTTCGCCGTCTGGCAGCAGAGCCATGCCGGCGCGCATGGCGCTGTAGATTTCGTGTGGCGCCAGCAGCGACAGCGAAGGCAGGGTCCGCTCGAACACCTCGACACGCGCCTCACCCAGTTGCGCCGCCAGTTCGGTATCGCCAGGCAGATCCTCGAAGAAACCGTCGAGCAACAGCCGGACGACCTGCGGAAAGCTCCATCGTCCGGCCAGTTCCGCCAGCGAATGACCACGGATCGTCAGGCGGCCGCCCAGACCGTCCACGTCGGACAGAACGGTTTCGGCCGCCACCACTTCATCGAGTCCATTCGCCATAGCCTTGTCTCCTTGAAGCTTTTCCGGATCGGAGATAAGGCTGGACAACGCTGCCATCAATCTTGATCAATACAATCAATATCAGAGTCGAAGATGTCGGAATGGCTGTCGCGGGAAGAGGCATTGGAAAGGCTCAACGTGCGGCCGCAGACGCTCTACGCCTATGTCAGCCGCGGGCGCATCGGCATGCGCCCCGACCGCGCCGATCCACGCCGAAGCCAGTATCGCGCCGACGACATCGCGGCGCTGGCAACACGCCGGGCGCGCGGACGCAGCCCCTCGGCCATCGCCGAAAGCGCGATTGCCTGGGGCGAGCCGTCGATCGCAACGGCGATTTCGACCGTCTGGCACGGTCACCTCATCTATCGGGGCCGGGACGCCGCCGTGCTGTCCGACAATGCCACGCTTGAAGAGACTGCCGCCGTGCTTTGGGGCGTGTCTGAACCTGTCCGTTTCGAAACGCCGCTGCCGGATGCGCCGCGCCAGTCCGGCCGAGCCCCGGCCTTCGCGCAGCTTGCCTTGCTTGCCGGCCAGGCTCGGCCTTCGCTTGGCCGCAGCGCCGCCTCGCTATGTGCCGACGCCGCGCGCGCGATCGGCGTGCTGGCCGGCGCCCTCGGTGCCGAGGCAGGGCCGGATCCGGTGCATCGGCGATTGGCGCGGGGCTGGTCGGTCGATGAGGGCGGCGCCGATGCGATCCGGCGCGCTCTGGTGCTGCTCGCCGATCACGAGCTGAATGCATCGACCTTCGCGGCCCGCGTCGCGGCTTCCACCGGCGCCTCACCCGCTGCTTGCCTGCTGGCCGGCCTGGCGACACTGTCCGGTCCGCGCCATGGCGGTGCCGGGGAAGCGGTGATGCAGCTTGCTGAAGATGCGGCGCGGCATGGCGCCGAGGCCGCGATCCGGCGCTGGCTCGGCCATGACCGGCCGCTGCCGGGGTTCGGCCACCAACTCTATCCCGAGGGAGATCCCCGGGCCACGGCGCTTCTGTCGGCCATCGGCAATACCGACGAGACCTTGCGGTCGTTGGAAACCGCCGCCATTGCCGCGACCGGGGCCCAACCGAATATCGATTTTGCCCTGGCCGTGCTGACGCGCAGCCTCGGCTTGCCGCGCGACGCGCCGTTCCAGCTGTTCGCGCTTGGACGCAGCATCGGCTGGGCCGCGCATATGGTCGAACAGATCGTCAGCGGCAGCATCATCCGGCCGCGCGGCCGCTATGAGGGACTGTTGCCCTGACGGCGTGCGAAGTCGTCAGCCGGAATTGGCATTGGTCCCGAACCGCGCCCGGTAGGCGGCGGGCGTCGTGACGAATTGCTTGCGGAAGTGATGCCGCAGCGTCGCCGCCGTGCCAAAGCCGGCGGTCTCGGCAATCCGCTCGATCGGCATGCTCGTGTCTTCCAGCAGAGTGCGCGCCCGCGAAAGCCGCTCCGAAAGCAGCCATCGCGCCGGCGTGACCCCGGTTGCCGCCGCGAACCGGCGCAGAAATGTCCGCTCGCTCATTCCGGCCAGATCGGCAAGGGCGGCAACGGGATAGTCGGCGGCAATATCCGCGCGCATTCTGTCGATCAACGGCCCCAGCCGGCTGCGTTCGTGCGGTTCGGGAACGGAACTTTCGACATACTGCGCCTGGCCGCCGTCTCGGTGAGGCGGCACGACCAGCCGGCGCGCCACCATATTGGCCGCCTTGGTGCCGAAGTCGCGCCGCACCAGATGCAGGCACAGGTCTATGCCCGCCGCGCTGCCGGCCGATGTCAGCACATTCCCCTCATCGATGTACAAAACGTCAGGGACCACGGTGATGTCGGGATACATCTCCCTCAGCCTATTGCTGTAGCGCCAATGCGTGGTTGCCTTCTTGCCTGACAGCAGGCCGGCCGCGGCAAGCACGAAGACGCCAGAGCAGATGGACAGGATGCGTGCGCCCCGCTCATTGGCCATCTGAAGCGCCTCGATCAGCAATGGCGGCACCGGACAGTCCACACCGCGCCATCCCGGCACGATCACCGTGCCGGCCTCGCCGATCAGATCGGGTCCGCCATCGACGACGATGCGCACGCCGCCCATCGCACGCATTTCGCCGGCATCGATGCCGGCGACGGCAAAACGGTACCAATCCGCACCCATCTCAGGTCTGGGCAAGGCGAACATCTCGGCCGCCACGCCAAACTCGAACGTGCACAGCCCGTCATAGGCGACTGCAACGACCAATGGGTTGGCAAGAGGCATATTTGGCATGATCTTGACGATATATGGCAAAGCTGCCAGCTGCAATCGGCCGGCGCGGTGCGCTACCTCAACTCCATCAGCGATGGAGACCAGCTCCATCCGAAAATGATGGAGGCCAGCTCCATCAGTGATGGAGACCCTTGATGAGCTATGTGACAGACATTCCAGCGGCAGCGCCGGAGATTGCCCGCGACCATTTCCTGCGCCGGCTTTCCGTCGAGACCGACTGTTCGGACGTTGCAGCAGCACTGCGCGGCGGAGAGCCGGACTTCGTGCTTCTGCATGTGGTCGGTTCGCCTGATGCCTATGAGCGCCGCCATGTGCCGGGCGCGTTGCACCTGCCGCACCGCGAGATATCGGCCGAGCGGATGGCGCAATGGCCGGCAGGCACGCTGTTCGTTGTCTATTGCGCCGGGCCGCATTGCAATGGCGCCGACCGTGCGGCCTTCAAACTGGCCGGCTTCGGCCTGCCGGTCAAGATCATGATCGGCGGCATTTCAGGCTGGCAGGACGAAGAGCTTCCTTTCGCCTCGGGCAAGGAGCCTGGTGTTCTACAAGCATGATTTGGCCTTGCCGGCTGGCCGGCTCACGACATCGTGTCGAGCTTGCGCTGCATGGCCGCGATCTGGTCCTTCAGCTGCTGCAGATCGTCGGACTTCTCCGGCGGCGCGTCCTTCCTGGCCGGTTCAGCGGGGGCAGCGGCCGGCGCCGAGCCCGCGGGCGGGAAAGGCGTGAACAGCCGCATCGCGTTCTGGAACATTTCCATGTTGCGGCGGGTCTGCTCTTCCAGCGCCTTGATCGGCGTCGCCATCTTCATCACATCGAGCGGCGACTTGCCGATGGCGCCCTTCATCTGCTCGCGAAAGCGCTCCTGCTCCTTGGAGAAGGCGATCATCGACTGTTCGAGGAAGCTCGGCACGATCATCTGCATCTGGTCGCCGTAAAAGGCGATCAACTGGCGCAGGAACGGGATCGGCAGCATGTTCTGCCCATCCTTGTTCTCCAGTTCGAAAATGATCTGGGTCAGCACCGGATGCGTGATGTCGTCGCCGGTCTTGGCGTCCTGGACGGTGAACTCCTCGCCCTTCTTGACCATCTCGGCCAGGTCCTCGAGCGTCACATAGGTGCTCGTCCCCGTATTATAGAGGCGGCGATTGGCGTATTTCTTGATAATGATCGGGTCGTCTTTTGCGGCCATCTGCATCCTCCCCGGACACCGGCGCGCCTGAGTAAGCAGCCGGTAACGATTGCGCCCTTTTTGAGGATATGCGCAAAAGCCTCATAATTCCAAGCAGTTTGTGCAGTGCGGGATCATATAATGCTGCATAGCAGGCGAAATATGCTGCGCAGCAGCGGCCGGCCCGTCGGCACGGCGGCGCGCGACCTGCTTGGCGTGCATGGGCGCCATGCCGATTTCCGGTTTGACTTGGGTCATGGAAAGGGCAAGAAAAGTCGCCAACAATGCCTAAAAACATGACAGCTCGAAGTCTGGAGAAGAAAATGTCCTCTGCCAATTCCATCGTTGTCGCCAGTGCCGCGCGCACGGCCGTCGGCTCCTTCAACGGCGCCTTCGCGGCCACGCCGGCGCATGAGCTCGGTGCTGTCGTCATCAGGGAACTCTTGTCGCGCACGGGTGTCGAGGCAGCCGAGGTCGACGAGGTCATCCTCGGCCAGGTGCTGACCGCGGCCCAGGGACAGAACCCGGCCCGCCAGGCCTCGATCATCGCCGGCCTGCCCAAGGAGACCACCGCCTGGGGCCTCAACCAGGTTTGCGGCTCGGGCCTGCGCGCCATCGCGCTCGGCATGCAGCAGATCGCCACCGGCGACGCCAAGGTGATCATTGCCGGGGGACAGGAATCGATGTCGCTGTCGCCACACGCCGAGCACCTGCGCGCCGGCGTCAGGATGGGCGACTACAAGATGATCGACACCATGATCAAGGACGGCCTGTGGGACGCCTTCAACGGCTACCACATGGGCAACACCGCCGAAAACGTCGCCCGCCAGTTCCAGATCACCCGTGACGACCAGGACCAGTTCGCGCTGGCCTCGCAGAACAAGGCCGAGGCCGCGCAGAAGGCCGGCAAGTTCAAGGACGAAATCGTCGCCTTCACCATCAAGGGCAAGAAGGGCGACACGGTCGTCGACCAGGACGAATACATCCGTCATGGCGCCACGCTCGACGCCATGACCAAGCTGAAGCCGGCCTTCGACAAGGACGGCACTGTGACCGCCGCCAACGCCTCCGGCATCAACGACGGTGCGGCCGGCGCACTGCTGATGAGCGAAGCGGAGGCCGCAAGGCGTGGCATCACCCCGCTGGCGCGCATCGCGTCCTGGGCAACCGCCGGCGTCGACCCGGCGATCATGGGCACCGGCCCGATCCCGGCCTCGAAGCGAGCGCTGGAAAGGGCCGGCTGGTCGGTCGGCGATCTCGATCTTGTCGAGGCCAACGAGGCTTTCGCCGCGCAGGCCTGCGCCGTCAACAAGGGCATGGGCTGGGATCCCTCGATCGTCAACGTCAATGGCGGCGCCATCGCCATCGGCCATCCGATCGGCGCCTCGGGCGCCCGTGTCTTCAACACGCTGGTCTTCGAGATGCGCCGTCGCGGCGCCAAGAAGGGCCTCGCCACGCTGTGCATCGGCGGCGGCATGGGCGTCGCCATGTGCGTGGAAGCGCTCTGAAAAAGAAGTGAATAGTGAATAGGGAGTAGCGAATAGGGAAGAATGGCTTCAGCGTGGCGGGAGATCAAATCCCTACTCACTATTGGCTACTCCCTACTCGCTCTTCCGACCAAAGGGAGGACACATGACCAAGGTTGCAATCGTCACGGGCGGATCGCGCGGCATCGGCGCGGCGATCTCGATCGCTTTGAAGACCGCCGGCTATTCGGTTGCCGCGAACTACGCCGGCAACGACGAGGCGGCGGCGAAGTTCAAGGCCGAGACCGGCATTCCGGTCTACAAATGGTCGGTCGCCGACTATGACGCTTGCGCCGCCGGCATCAGACAGGTCGAGGCAGACCTCGGCCCGGTCTCGGTGCTGGTCAACAATGCCGGCATCACCCGCGATGCTATGTTCCACAAGATCACCCGTGACCAGTGGAAAGAGGTCATCGACACCAATCTGTCCGGGGTCTTCAACATGACGCATCCGCTGTGGAACGGCATGCGTGACCGCAAGTTCGGCCGCGTCATCACCATCTCCTCGATCAACGGCCAGAAGGGCCAGGCCGGCCAGGTCAATTATTCCGCCGCCAAGGCCGGCGACATCGGCTTCTCGAAGGCGCTCGCTCAAGAGGGGGCTCGCGCGGGCATCACCGTCAACGTCATCTGCCCCGGCTACATCGCCACCGAGATGGTCAAGGCCATCGACGAGAAGGTGCTCAACGAGCGCATCCTGCCGCAGATCCCGGTCGGCCGCCTCGGCGAGCCGGAAGAGATCGCGCGCTGCGTCGTCTTCCTCGCTTCCGACGATGCCGGCTTCATCACCGGCTCGACCATCACGGCCAATGGCGGCCAGTACTTCGTCTGAGACGTCTGACGGCGGCTCATATCCCGCGACGAACGGACCGGGAAACCGGTCCGTTTTCAGTTGAGGCCTGGAGCCCAGGACGCCCCGCCGCGGCGCAATGCCCCAATCCGGCACGCAAAGGTTAACGGCGGCGCCGCCGCCTGTGCGAACCCTGTGGGCAAGCCTGTGAATCCTCGGTGGATAAGCTGTTCACAACACAAGATATTGAGGGAACAAAACGGGAAAACACCGTCGGCGCTGATTTGTCGCCGATTCGTTCCGGCTTTGAGCGGAAGTTAACGTTAATAGCCTGGATTCACCTGCAGCGCCTTAACGGAAAAATCAGAAAGATTAACAATTTCATAATCTTGAGCGATAGCCGTCGAGCTGCCTCTTTCATTTGCCGGCAAAAGTTAAGGACAAGGCTCACCCAGCATAAAACGGGCCAGTTCGACGATTCAGCATGTGGTGAGACTCACGGTCACAAAATCCATATGTAGCCGTGAACAAAAGCTGAATCTGAGCGAGTCGCCGATTCGTCGCTGATTCGTTCCAGACTCGTTCCATCAGTTAAGCAGCAGCCAATTTAGCGCCAGACAGAGTTGCCTTCGAGCCGCCGGTGGAACATTCCGCTTTCGCTTCGCGCCCGAAATCCCTATGTGTCGGCTGTCATACGCGCCAGTTGAGGCACGCTCCCGACAACCAGAGGCCAGAAAGCCTTATTTCCAGGTCGATGAACATCCAGCCGAAACACACTGAGCCGCTGATCCTGTCGGGCCGCGACGTGACCGCCGTGCTTGGGCCGACCAACACCGGCAAGACCCACCTCGCCATCGAGCGCATGGTGGCGCACGAAACCGGCGTCATCGGCCTGCCGCTCAGGCTGCTGGCCCGGGAAGTCTATACGCGCGTCTGCGAAAAGGTCGGCGCCCACAAGGTGGCGCTGATCACTGGCGAGGAGAAGATCCAGCCACCCGGCGCCAAATATTCGGTCTGCACCGTCGAAGCCATGCCGCGCGAGACGGACGCCGCCTTCGTCGCCATCGACGAGGTGCAGCTCGCCGGCGACCTCGAGCGCGGCCACATCTTCACCGACCGCATCCTGCATCTGCGCGGCCGCCAGGAAACGCTGCTGCTGGGCGCCGCTACTATGCACGGCATCCTGCAGCGCCTGCTGAAGGGCGTCTCGGTGGTGACGCGGCCGCGGCTGTCGCATCTGGCCTATGCCGGTTCGAAGAAACTGACCCGCTTGCCGCGCCGCACCGCGATCGTGGCCTTCTCCGCCGACGAGGTCTACGCCATCGCCGAGCTGATCCGCCGCCAGCAGGGCGGTGCCGCCGTCGTGCTCGGCGCGCTCTCGCCGCGTACCCGCAACGCCCAGGTGGCTCTGTTCCAGTCGGGCGATGTCGACTATCTCGTCGCCACCGACGCCATCGGCATGGGTCTCAACCTCGATCTCGACCATGTCGCCTTCGCCCAGAACCGCAAATTCGACGGCTACCAGTACCGCAACCTGACGGCGGCCGAGCTTGGCCAGATCGCCGGCCGCGCCGGCCGGCATCTGCGCGACGGCACCTTCGGCGTCACCGGCCAGGTCGACCCGCTCGACGAAGACCTCGTCAAGAAGATCGAGGGCCACGACTTCGATCCGGTGAAGGTGCTGCAGTGGCGCACCGCGCATTTCGATTTCGCCAGCCTCGATGCGCTCAAGCGCTCGATCGAGACCAACGCCCCGGTCGAGGGCCTGACGCGCGCATTGCCAGCCGTCGACGCACAGGCGCTCGAATATCTCTCCCGCGACGAGGACATCCGCGCGCTCGCCACCGATGCCAGGCGCGTGGCGCTGCTGTGGGAAGCCTGCGCGCTGCCCGACTACAGGAAGATCGCGCCTGCCCAGCACGCCGACCTGATCGCCTCCATCTACATGGACCTCGCCCGTCACGGCCATGTCGACGAGAACTACATGGCCGAGCAGGTGCGCCGCGCCGACACCACAGAGGGCGATATCGACACGCTGTCGCACCGTATTGCCCAGATCCGCACCTGGACATTCGTGTCGAACCGGCCCGGCTGGCTGGCCGATCAGGCACACTGGCAGGAAAAGACGCGCGAAATCGAAGACAGATTGTCCGATGCGCTGCATGAGCGGTTGACGAAACGCTTCGTAGACCGCAGGACTTCCGTCCTCATGCGGCGCCTTAGAGAAAATACCATGCCTGAAGCCGAAATTAGTCCTACCGGAACCGTCCTTGTCGAAGGCCACCATGTCGGCGAGTTGCAAGGGTTCCGCTTCACCGCCGACCAGACCGCCGGCGGCGAAGACGCCAAGGCCGTGCGCACGGCCGCGCAAAAGGCGCTGGCCGCCGAATTCGAGGCGCGCGCCGAACGCTTCGGCGCCTGCGCCAATGGCGACCTGGCGCTTGGCTCGGACGGCACATTGCGCTGGATCGGTGCGCCGATCGGCACGCTGGTTTCCGGCGAAGACGCGCTGAAGCCGCGCCTAGTGCTTCTGGCCGACGAACAGCTGACCGGCCCGGCGCGCGACAAAGTCGCCGCGCGCGCCGAACGCTTCGTCAATTTCCAGATCGAAACGCTGCTGAAGCCGCTGGTCGATTTGAAGAACGCCGAGCAGATTTCCGGCATCGGCCGCGGCATCGCCTTCCAGCTGGTCGAGAATTTCGGCCTCATCAACCGCCGCGATATCGCAGAGGAGATGAAGTCGCTCGACCAGGAGGGCCGCGCCGCCCTGCGCCGACTCGGTGTGCGCTTCGGTGCCTACCATGTCTTCGTGCCGGCACTGATCAAGCCGGCCCCCGCCGGACTGGTGACCTTGCTGTGGGCGCTGGGGAACGACGGCAAGGACAAGCCGGGTTTCGGCGACGTCGTCCATGCACTGGCGTCGGGCCGCACCTCCGTGGTCATCGATCCGGCCTTCGACAAGGCCTTTTACAAGCTTGCCGGCTACCGCAATCTCGGTCGCCGCGCCGTGCGCATCGACATTCTGGAACGGCTGGCGGACCTCATCCGTCCGGCGACCAATTGGAAGCCCGGCCTTGGCCAGCGTCCGGACGGCGCCTATGACGGCCATTCCTTCATGGTGACCCCGCCGATGATGTCGATCCTCGGCGCCACCGCCGACGACATGGAAGAGATCCTCAAGGGTCTGGGCTACCGCGCCGAGCCGAAGCCGGCGGCGGAGGTCAAGGCACGGCTGGAGGCGCAGGACACCGCCGCGAGTGAAGCCGCCGCGGCCAAGCTTGCGGCGGAAGAAGCCGCGCGCGCCGAGCAGGCCAAGGCAGCCGAAGCCGCCGCTGCAGATGCGGCCGCGGAGGCAGCGGTCGAGGGTTCGGAGCCGGCTGCTGAGGCCGCGCTCGAAACTCCTGCCGAGGTCATAGCGGAAACGACAGCAGAGCCGATCGCGGAAGCGCAACCGGAAGCTCCAGCCGAAGCGGTGGAAGAACCTGCTGCGGAGGCTGTTGTCGAAGCGGCAGCGGAAACTGCTGCCGAAGCCGAAGCGGTCGAAGCCACGCCAGCGGAGCCAGTTTCGGAAGCTGCGCCGGCGACGGAAGCGGTTTCGGACGAGCCTGCCATGGAGGCCGAAGCGGCGGCCGGCGAGCCCGCCGCCGAAGCCGAAGCGCCCAAGCCGATCCTGCTGTGGCGCCAGGGCCGTTTCGAACAGCGCCCCCGTCATCACGAAGGCCGCAACAACCGCCAGCGCAACGGGCAAGCGCGCGGCCGAAACAATGCGCCCGCCGATGCCGGCGGCGCACCGACCTCGGCCGCGCCCGGAGAACGTCCCGCCCATGAGGGGCGGCGCGAGGGCGCCGGCAAGCCGCGGTTCGACCGTTCGAAGTTCAAGCCCAAGCCGCAGGGCGAAGGCGAACAGCGCCGTGACGGCCGCCCGCAGGGCGAGCGTCCCGAGCGCCGCGAAGGCCGGCCCGACTGGAAGGGTGGCCGGCCCGAGGCCAAGGGTGGTCCCGATCGCGGCAAGGGCGGCGCAAAGCCCGCCTTCCAATCGAAGCCGCGCGAGGAACGTCCGGTGCGCTTCGATCCGGATTCGCCCTTCGCCAAGCTCGCCGCCTTGCGCGACCAGCTGAAGAAGTAGGCCGGATTCGGTTCGATGGTTGCCGAAGGCCGCCAGCGCATCGACAAATGGCTGTTCTTCTCGCGCGCGGTAAAATCGCGCTCGCTGGCGGCGAAGCTCGTCGTCGCCGGGCGCGTGCGCATCAATCGCGACAAAGCAGCGCAGGCCTCCGATCTGGTCAAGCCGGGCGACGTGCTGACCATTACGCTCGACCGGCGCATCTTCGTCTGGAAGGTGCTTGGCGCGGGTGTCCGGCGCGGCCCGGCGGAGGAAGCCCGCACCCTCTATGAGGACATGTCGCCGCCGCCCACCCCGAAGGGCGAGGCGCTTCCCGACGCCATTCCGGCGCTGCGCGAGGCCGGCAGCGGCCGCCCGACCAAAAGAGAACGCCGCCAGACCGACCGCTTGCTTGGCGAAGATTGAGGTTTGCCGGCCAGGTCGCGGGGCACGATCCCAGGGCAATGGCGGGCGCAGGACAGAACAGAACCCGGCAAACAAGACGCTCCCCGGGACATCAGCCGCCCTCGTCGCGCCTGCCGCCTGGAATTCCATTCCGCCAACGCCGAAGCGGCCGCGCATGGCAACCCTTGCAAGCGAGGGACAAAGGCGTTACCTCACGGAAAAAGCCCAAGAAAACTGGCCCATTAAGCTGGGACGTCCCGGAGCCGACCGATGACCTATGTCGTGACCGACAATTGCATCAAATGCAAATATATGGACTGCATCGAGGTCTGTCCGGTCGACTGTTTCTATGAAGGCGAGAACATGCTCGTCATCCATCCCGACGAGTGCATCGACTGCGGCGTCTGCGAACCTGAATGCCCGGCCGACGCGATCAAGCCCGACACCGAGCCCGGCCTCGACAAATGGCTGCAGATCAACACCGAATATGCCGAGAAATGGCCCAACATCACCGCCAAGAAGGAGCCACCGGCAGACGCCAAGACCTTCGACGGCGAGGCCGGCAAGTTCGAGAAATACTTCTCCGCCGAGCCCGGCGAAGGTGATTGACAATACGGCCGTAAAGGCTTGTATGACGCAGCGTAACAGGCACATCGGATTAACCGCCTTGACAGGCGGCGATTGGTTGTGGCCTTCGCTTACGCAGCAAAACCTTGATTCTTCCGACTTTTTGTGCTACATCAGCGAAACATGCCGGTGACACAACGTCGATTTATGGCGCAGACGCCCCAAATCACTGAAAGGTGAAAATCCCATTCCGGACCAGAGCGATCTGGGTCAGGCGGTCGCAGTTCGTGCGGTTTGCCGGTCCCGACCTTTCCGGTGGGTTCATCTGTTGTGCGGCTAACGATCGGTTTCCCCGGTCGCACGAGTTCAGCCGGCACCGCCGCCGGCCCACAACAAGGAGTTCAGGGCGTAATGGCAACGATCACCCCGCAGAAGAAGTCCACTGGTGCGCGTCACGGTTTCAAGACCGGCGAATACATCGTCTATCCGGCGCATGGCGTCGGCCAGATCGTGTCGATCGACGAGCAGGAAGTGGCCGGCCATAAGCTGGAACTGTTCGTCATCGACTTCCAGAAGGACAAGATGCGCCTGAAGGTGCCGGTCGCCAAGGCGACCTCCATCGGCATGCGCAAGCTGTCGGAAGAGGATTATGTCGAGCGCGCGTTGAAGGTCGTGCAGGGCCGCGCCCGCGTCAAGCGCACCATGTGGTCGCGCCGCGCCCAGGAATATGATGCCAAGATCAATTCCGGCGACCTGATCTCGATCTCGGAAGTCGTGCGCGACCTCTACCGCGCCGACAACCAGCCGGAGCAGTCCTATTCCGAGCGCCAGCTTTACGAGGCGGCACTCGACCGCATGGCCCGCGAGATCGCGGCCGTCAACCGCATGTCGGAAACCGAAGCCGTGCGCCTGATCGAGGTCAACCTCAACAAGGGCCCTAAGCGCGGCGCCAAGGCCGACAATGAGGAAGCCGAGCAGGAAGAAGCTGCCTGAGCGCTTGAGCCTTTAAGTTCCACGAAAAACCCGGCCTCGCGCCGGGTTTTTTGTTTTTTGGGGAGATCGGCCGCGGATGTCGCGTTCATGCCTGACCGCCGCCTTCCTTCTCCGCTTCCTGCTTCAGCGTCGCGATGAAGCGCTTGGTCCGTTCGCGCTCGGGATTGCCGAACAAACTGGCCGACGGCCCCTGCTCGACGATGACGCCGGCATCGAGGAACACCGCTTCCTGGGCGATCTTGGAGGCAAGCCGCAGATCATGCGTCGCCATCACCATGGTCGTGCCTTCGCTGGCGAGCTTGCCGAGCACGTCGACCACCTCTTGTGCCAGTTCCGGATCGAGCGCCGAAGTCGGCTCGTCGCACAGCAGCACCTTCGGCGACGGCGCGAGCGCCCGGGCGATCGCCACGCGCTGCTGCTGGCCGCCTGACAGCGTCGCCGGCCAGGCATCGGCCTTGTGCACCATCCCGACCTTTTCCAGCAGGGCGAGCGCCCGCTCGCGGGCCCTTTCAGGCGACCATTTCAGCACGGTCACCAGCCCTTCCATCACGTTCTCGATGGCGGTGCGATGCGGGAACAGCTGGAAGTTCTGGAACACCATGCCGGTCTGCAGGCGCAGCCGCCTGATGTCTGCGGCCGGCACCTTGATGCCCGGGCGAAACGCCAGCGTCTCGTCGCCGATGCGCACCGTGCCGGAGGTCGGAATCTCCAGGAGGTTGATGCAGCGCAGGAGCGTGCTTTTTCCCCCGCCCGAAGGACCGACAAGGGCCGTGACACTGCCTTCGGCGATCGCGACCGTCACGCCCTCGAGCACGAGATTGTCGCCGAAGCGCTTTTCGATATTGGTGAGGCCGATCATGAGCGTGCCTCCAGGAAGCCGCCATAGCGGTTGAGCCGCTCCTCCAGCCGCGTCTGCAGGGCCGACAGCACCGAACTCATCGCCAGGTAGAGGATCGCCGCCTCGACATAGAGGATCAGCGGCTCATAGGTGGTGGCGACGATGCGCTGCGCCGCCTGGAACATTTCCGGCACGGTGATGGCGGCGGCCAGCGAGGTGTCCTTGACCAGCGAGATGAAGGTGTTGGAGAGCGGCGGCACCGCGACCCGGCCGGCCTGCGGCAGGATGGTGCGCCGCATCGCCTGGCCCCAGGTCATGCCGATCGAATAGGCGGCTTCCCACTGGCCCTTGGGCACCGAGCCGATGGCCGCGCGGATGATTTCCGACGTGTAGGCGCCGATGTTCAGCGTGAAGCCGATCAGCGCAGCGGTAAAAGCGTCAAGCAGGATGCCGACGGACGGCAGGCCGTAGAAGATCAGGAACAGCTGCACCAGCAACGGCGTGCCGCGGAAGATCCAGACATAGAAGCGCACGAGCATGACCAGCGGCTTCGGTCCGAACAGCCGGCCGAGTGCTGCGCCCAGGCCAACGGTCAGGCCCAGCACGAAGGACAACAGCGTCAACGGCACGGTAAAGATCAGGGCGGCCCAGAGCAGCGAAGGCAGCGACTCCAGCATCAGTTGCAGCCAGTGCGGCACGAAAGACCCTCCAGAATGGTCGAGATGGCTTCATCGAAACGCGAATGCGCCAGCCATATCACGACAAAAGCGGCGAGCCGTCAAAGACGGCCCGCCGCTGGATGCATCGCAGGGGCGACAACTTGCCCCCAGTCAAAGTTACTTCGAAACGTCCTGGCCGAAATAGGTGTCGGCGATCTTCTTGTAGGTGCCGTCGGCCTTGATGTCGGCCAGCGCCTTGTTGATGGCGGCAACCAGTTCCGGATCGCCCTTGCGCACGATGACGCCGGAATAGTCGGCGTTTTCCTCTTGCGCGGCGATCTTCACATTGGCGTCGGGCTTGTGCTTCTTGAAGTCGAGGAAGGACAGGCTGTCATTGATGGTGGCGTCGGCGCGGCCGGTCAAAAGCAGCTGGATCGACTGGTCGAAGCCGTCGGTGCCGACCAGTTCGGCGCCGTTCGCCTCGGCCAGCTTGCCGAAGTTCGAGGTCAGCGACTGCGCCGACTTCTTGCCCTTGAGATCGGCGAAGGTCTTGATGTCGGTGTTGTCGCCGCGCACGATCAGCACCGCCTTGGAGGCGATGTAGGGATCGGAGAAATCATACTTGGCCTTGCGCGCGTCGGTGATGCCGACCTCGTTGATGACGGCGTCGTAGCGCTTGACGTCGAGGCCGGCGATCAGCCCGTCCCACTTGCCCTCGAGGAACTCGACCTTGACGCCGAGCTTGTCGGCGATCGCCTTGGCGATCTCGACGTCGAAGCCGACCAGCGCGCCGGACGCGTCATGGTAGGTGAAGGGCGCGTAGGTGCCTTCCGTGCCGACCTTAATGACGCCGGCCTGCTTGATCTGATCGAGATTGGCGCCGGCGTGACCAGCGGTGACCGCCAGGGCCTGCAGCGTTCCGGCGACGATAAGCGACTTGAGCCATTTCATATTTTTGTGATCCCGTCCTTGGCCTGATATCTGGCCTGTTGTGAGGGCTGGAAAATGACAGATGCGGGTCGAAAGAATAAGGAACCAGATTTCAAAAACGAAGAAATTCTGAAACCAAATTCTCTAAATGCGCGTCCTTGCAGGGTCTGAACGCGCCCGGCAACCACGTCGAAATCGCCCGGACAGCATCCCCCGCCCGCCCGCGCCAGCGGAACCTTTCTCGCGCGTGGCAGTTTTGGCTGTTCTAGGGCGCGACGCCGCGATTTCAACCGGTGCCCTGCCAAAGTTCGTAACGTCGGTTATATCGGCTCAGCCAGGGAGCGCCTCATGATGGAAGACACGGCAGGACGGATCATGGTCCGTGCGGCAATGAAGGCTCCCTATCTCGAACGCGACGAGGAGCATCGGCTGGCCTTGCTCTGGAAGGAGGACAACGACCAGAACGCCCTGCACAGCATCACCGTCGCCCATATGCGGCTGGTCATTTCCATGGCCTCGAAATTCCGCCATTACGGCCTGCCGCTCGGCGACCTGATCCAGGAAGGCCATGTCGGCCTGCTCGAGGCCGCCGCCCGCTTCGAGCCCGAACGCGAAGTGCGGTTTTCGACCTATGCGACGTGGTGGATCCGCGCCTCGATGCAGGACTACATCCTGCGCAACTGGTCGATCGTGCGCGGCGGCACCAGCTCTGCGCAAAAAGCCCTGTTCTTCAACCTGCGCCGCCTGCGCGCCCGGCTGGCGAATGGCGCGGAGCCGCTTTCCAACGCGACCCTCTACCGCGAAGTGTCGGTGGCGCTTGGCGTCTCCGAGGCCGACGTGGCGATGATGGATTCACGGCTGTCGGCGCCCGACTCCTCGCTCAACATGCCGCTGGCCGACGATGCGGGGGCGACCGAGCGGATGGACTTCCTGGTTTCAGACGATCCGCTGCCCGACGAGATTGTCGGCGACAAGATCGATATCGCGCGCCGTTCGCTTTGGCTGCGGGAGGCGCTTCATGCGCTGAACGCCCGCGAACTCAGGATCATCGAGGAACGCCGGCTGAACGACGAGGGCGCCACGCTCGAGGCGCTCGGCGAGACGCTCGGCATTTCCAAGGAACGTGTCCGCCAGATCGAGGCCCGCGCCATGGAAAAGCTGAAGTTGGCGCTGGTGAAGCAGAACCCGGAATTTCTGGCGACAGCCGCCTGAATTCGCGCAAACCGAGTCTTATTTGTCGGTGACGATCTTGACCTTGTCGCCGGCCGAAACCGCGGCACCCGGCGACAGCGCGTTGAGCACCCGGAACAGGTCGAGCTTACGATCGACGCCGACCATCTGCGCGGCGAGCGAGCCCATGGTCTGGCCCGGCTGCACGGTGAGCACCCGGATATGCAGCGGCTTCAGGGCCGCCTTTTCAGCAGCACTCAGGATGCGGAACGACCCGCTGACCGAGCGCGCCACTGTTTCCAGCGAGGTGCTGGCCGAGGGCGCGGCGGTCAGCAGCCGGTAGACCTGGCCGCCGGCACGGATTACCGCAATGTCGAACTGCCAGCCTTCGGCGCCGGCATGCGCGGTCGCCGCCTCGTTGCCGTTGATGGTTTCCTGCTTGACGCTGCTATCGTCGAGACCAGCCACCCAGCCGCTTCTGATGTAGTCGGTCAGGGCGCGGTTCTTGTCGATCGAAACGCCGTCGAAGCGGATCGCTATGTCGCCCGGCCCGGTCGCCGTCACCGCCGCCGCCGAATTGTCGATGATGAAGCCGTCCGGCACCGTGAACGACACGCCGAGGCCCGGATGCAGGAACGTCTCGCCGCGCACATAGCCTTCCTCCGGCGTGTCGCCATAGAGCAGGCCGTCTACACCGGCGAGGAAGGAATCGCGGTCGCGCGTGCCGACGCCGGGCGCGCCGAACTGGCGGGCATGACGCTGCGCCAGATCGATGCGCTGCGGCGTGTTGGGGTGCGTCGCCAGGAAGTCGAGACTGGCGTCGGTGGCGCCGCTGATCGAACGGAAATCGGTATAGGCCGACATCGACTGCAGGAAGCGGCCGGCGGCATAAGGATCGTAGCCGGCTTCGCCGATCGACTTGATGCCGATGGCGTCGGCCTCGAGCTCCTGATTGCGCGAGAACTGCGCCAGCCGAAGCTTGCCGCGGATCAAAGCCGCCTTGGCGGTCGGGCTGTCGCCGAGCACGTCCGAAACCACCTTGGTCGCCAAGCCTTCCTCGGCCTCCAGCTGCTGGCGCTGCAGACCATGGTTGGCGGTGACGTGGCCCATCTCATGCGCAATGACGGCGGCGAGCTCGGACGAATCATTGGCCAGCGCCAGCAGGCCGCGCGTGATGTAGAGATAGCCACCCGGCAGCGCGAATGCGTTGACGTTGGGCGAATTGAGGATGGTGATGCGGTAGGTCTGGGTAGGATTCGCCGACACGACGGTCAGATTGCCGACCACCTTGGCGACCATGCGCTCGAGCTTGGGATCGGAATATTCGCCGCCATAGGTCGCCAGGATGCGCGGATGCTGCGCCTTGGCGAGTTCGGCGAGCTTGTTGTTGGCGCCGACATTGTCGACCGTGATCGGCCTGTCGGAGGGCTGGAAACCGGATTCCTGGACCTCCGGAGGCGTGAACATCTGGCAGCTTGCGAGCGCCACGGCAAAGCCGGCCAGCGCCAGAAAGCGCGCCAGCGGATTCATTCGTAGCTTGTCGACGCCGATCGCCAGGACGGCTTCCTTTCAGGTCCCGGCGCATGACCACGAAGATCGGGGGCGATCTCCGGAACCTGTCATGCGCAAAAAACAAATTTCTACGGTACCCGTCACACGTCCCTCGGGGCGTGTGACGGGTACCGTAGGCAAATCACGGCTTGTGCCGGACCAATAGGGCGGACCTAGCCACACTACTTCTGCCATGGCAAGCAAGCGCCCCGTTGCCTGATGCCGGTTTGACCGTAAATTATGTCCGCTTCCGGGCAATATCTCGTGATACGGCATTGCCGGCACTTGCACCGATATAGCGCCGGAAAGCTTCGGGACCAGCCCCGGCGAAGAAATCGTCCGCGCTGCCGGTGGCCGCCACGGTGCCATTGTTCAGAAACACCAGATTCTGGCCGATACGGCGGGCATCCTCCGGCTGGTGCGTGACGAACAGCACCGTCATGCCGCGCTCCGCATGCACACCGGCAACCAGGTCGAGCATATCATCGCGCAAGGCGGGCCCGAGCGAAGCGAAGGGCTCGTCGAGCAGCAGCACCGGGCGATCGCGCACCAGCACGCGCGCCAACGCGACACGCTGCCGTTCGCCGCCGGAGAGCTCGCGCGGCAAGCGTCTTTCCTTGCCGCTGAGCCCTGTGCGTTCCAACGCCTCGGCGATGGCGATTCGATCGGCTTCGGTCAGCCGCAGCGACGCTGAGCGGCCGAGACCGACATTCTGCTCGACGGAGAGATGGCCAAAAAGGTTGTTTTCCTGAAACACCATCGACACCGGCCGCGCGGACGGAGGATCGGCGCCGACATCGGCCCCGCCGATCAGCACGCGGCCCGACTGCGGTGTCTCGAAGCCGGCGACAAGGTTGAGCAGCGTCGACTTGCCCGAACCGCTCGGCCCCATGATGGCGGTGATTTCCGCCGCCGCGAAGGCGACATCGAAGGTGAGCGGCGCCTCGCCATAGCTGAACGAGACCTTTTCCAGCCGCACCGGAACGCCCTTCCCTCTCATCGCCCATTCAGACATTTCGGACCTTGTGTCTTCCCAGCCAGTCCGCCGCCAGCACCAGGGCGAGGCAGACGAGGCCGAGCAACAGCGCCAGGCCGGCGGCGTCCTGCGTGCGGTAGCTGCCCATGCGCGCCAGGAGAAGGTAGGGCAAGGTCTGCACGGAATCACTGCCGAACAATGCGATGACGCCGAGATCGCCGAGCGACAGCGCCATGGCGAAGGCGAAGGCTGTAGCGAGCGGGCGCCGCAATGACGGCCAGTCGACCAGCCGCAGCCTCGCCCAGCCGGAAATGCCAAGCTGCGCGCAGAGCCGTTCGTGGCGCTCGCTCGCCGCGTCATAAGCGGGACGGATGGCGCGCAGCGCGAAAGGCATCGCCATGACGGAATTGACGGTGACGACCATGACCGGGGCGATGGCGAAGACATCGCCGGCATGGCGCAGCAGCAGGAACCAGCCGGCGCCGATCACGATCGGCGGCACGACCAGCACAAAACCGGCGCCGGTATCCGTGGCATGTTCGAGCAGTGTTCTCGGACCGGCGCGGCGGTTCAGCGCGAGTGCCCGTCGCGCCATGGTCAGCGCCAGCGACAGCATCACCGAAAGCAGCGCCGACAGGAACGCGAGCACAGCACTGGTCAGCGTCGCCTGCCGGACAGTGGCCTCGCCGGCGAGCCGGCCGAGATCGGCGCCCAACCCGGCGAGCACCGTGGCCGCCATCGGTCCGACAACGAACAGCAGCGCCAGCACGATGAGCGCGGCGTTCAGTGTGGTTTCGGTCCCGTTGACGGAGAGATAGCGGCGCGGCGCGACCGGCAGGTTGGTGTCGCCGACGACATTGGCACCAAGCCGGGTCAGCGCCAGCACCACGATGAAGGTCAAGCCGATCTGCAGCAACGTCAGCGCGACCGCCCGCGCCGGATCGAAATCGAAGCGCAGTGCCTGGTAGATCCCGACCTCCAGCGTTGTCGCCGCCGGGCCGCCGCCAAGCGTCAAGACGATTGTGAAGGAGGTGATGCAGAGCATGAAGACCAGCCCGGCAACGCCGGGCAGAGCGGCGCGTAGCGTCGGCCATTCGATCAGCCGGAAAGCCGGCCGCGCCGCCATGCCGAGCTGGCTTGCCAGCCGCCACTGGTCGGCGGGAATGGTCTGCAGCGCCTCGAGGAATAGCCGCGTCGCCAGTGGCAGGTTGAAGAAGACATGGGCGACGAGAATGCCGGACAGGCCATAGATGCCTGGCCAATCCTGGCCGCCGACGGCGCTGAACAGCCCGGCGAAATAACCGGCGCGACCATAGAGCGCCAATATGCCGAGCGCCGCGACGATCGCCGGCAGCGCCAGCGGCACCGCGAACAGCTGCAGGATGAAAGCGCGGCCGAAAAAACGTGGATGCCGCGACAGGGCACGTGCCACGAACAGCGCCGGCACAACAGAAAGCAGGGTCGAGAGGATGGCCTGCCAGAGTGTGAAGCGCACGACGCGCAGCAGGTAGGGATCAAAGGCCCCCCAGGCGCCGGAGAAATCATGGGCGCCTTCGACAAGCAGACCCGCAAACGCGCCGCCGATCAGCAACGTGATCGCGGCGAGCGCAATGATGCCGGCGCTAACGCGTGAATCCATGGTTTGCGCCGGCGTCACCACCCTGCCTATTTGCTCATCACCGCCAGCCATTCATCCACCCAGGCCTTGCGGTTTGCCGCGACCTCTTCGGGGCTGAACAGCAGGGTCTTGGTCGGCTTGACCAGTTTGTCGAAGGCCGGATTGAGCGGCTTGTCGGTCTTCCCTGCCGGGAACATCCAGTTGGTCTCGGGGATCGCGTCCTGGAATTTCGGCCCGGTCATGAAGGCGATGAACTTTGCCGCCAGCGGATTCTTGGCGCCGGTCGTGGTGATGCCGGCGACCTCGATCTGCAGATACTCGCCCTCCTCGAAGGAAGCGGCCTGGTAGCGCTGCGTGTTCTCGGCGACCATGTGGTAGGCCGGCGAGGTCGTATAGGACAGCACCATCGGCGCCTCGCCCTTGGTGAACAGGCCATAGGCCTCGCTCCAGCCCGGCGTCACGGTCAGCACCTTGGCCTTGAGCTTGGCCCAGGCTTCCGGCGCCTTGTCGCCATAGACCGACTTCACCCACAACAGCAGGCCGAGACCCGGCGTCGAGGTGCGTGGATCCTGGATGACGATCTTGTCGTTGGCACTGCCTTCGACCAGTTCCTTCAGGCTCTTGGGCGGGCTCTTCAGCTTTTCAGTGTCGTAGACGACGGCGAAGTAGCCGTAGTCGAAGGGAACAAAAGTGTCGTCGCTCCAGCCACCGGGCACGTTGACATCGGAGACCGCGCCATGCGGGGCGAACAACCCGCTGGCCTTGGCATCGGCGGTAAGATTGGTGTCGAGGCCGAGCACGATATCGGCCTTGGTCGACGCGCCTTCGAGCTTGACGCGGTTGAGCAGGGCGACGCCATCGGCGACCGAGACGAACTCGACATCGCAGCCGCATTCGGCTTCGAATTCCTTCTTCACCACCGGGCCCGGACCCCAGTCGGCGGTGAAGCTCTCATAGGTGTAGACAGTGAGCTTGTCCTTGGCCAAGGCCGGCCCGGACAGTGCCACGACCATGGTCGAGACAAGAGCGTATAAAAGCGTGCGCATCGGCGCCTCCTTCGTTCGAATTGAAAGGAATTGAGGCGTCGGACTGTCCGAAACGTCTAATCCCTCCGCCGGTACAAACCGGATCAGGTTCAGCGGGTTGGCGAGACTGCCTCTCAGCCGGTCCGCGAAGATCGCGTCCGGCACCCCGTTAGAGCGCTTCGACACATAGGCCGGGCCGAGGAACGGCGCAAGTGGCAGTTTGCCGGCCTTCCGTTTCCGCTGCCGGGCTGGTACAGGCCACCGGATATGAGCACATTCACCATCCTGCTTGGCGGCGATCTCGTCCGCACGCCCCGGCTTGACCGTCAGGTCGAAGGCTCGCGCGTCATCGCCGCCGACGCCGGCATCGGCCACGCCCGGCTGCTGGGCCTTGTGCCGGAACTGTGGGTAGGCGATTTCGATTCCGTGCCGGCCGATCTGCCCGCCGACCTTGCCGCGGTGCCCCGCCGGACTTTCCCGGCGGAAAAGGACAAGACCGACGGCGAACTCGCGATCGCCGCGGCCCTCGAGCGCGGCGCGACCCGCCTGGTGCTGGCAGGCGCGTTCGGCGGCAAGCGCGCCGACCACGCTTTCCTGCATCTGGCGCTCGCCCTGCGGCTGGCCGAGGCCGGGACGGAGGTGCTGCTGACCAGCGGCGCCCAGGAAGGTGTCCCGCTGCCGTTGGGAACGGCCGGTTTCGACTATGCCGACGGCACGCTGTTTTCGATCCTCGGCTTTTCCGAACTTGCGGGCCTGACCGTCACCGGTGCCAAATGGCCGCTGAACCAGGTCGAGGTGGCCTTCGGCTCGTCATTGACCATTTCCAACGAGGTCAAGTTCGACAAGAACGGGGGTCGCCTCGAGATCGCGCTCGGCCACGGCCGCGCGCTGCTGCTCGCGCATCCTTATCCACTACCTGAAAGCTGACATGGCCCCGCCCCTTCTCAACCTCGACGGGATAAAACTGACCTTCGGCGGCACGCCGCTGCTCGACGGCGCCGCCTTGACCGCGTCGGCCGGCGACAAGATCGCGCTGGTCGGCCGCAACGGGTCCGGCAAGTCGACGCTGCTCAAGATAGCCGCCGGCCTGATCGAGCCGCAGGATGGCGAGGTCTTCCGCCAGCCTTCGGCAACCGTCCGCTATCTGCCGCAGATGCCCGACATGGACGGTTTCGCCACTGTGCGTGCCTATGTCGAGGCAGGGCTCGGGCCAGCCGACGATCCCTACCGCGCCTCCTATCTGATGGAGCATCTTGGTCTCACGGGCGAGGAGCGGCCGGGCGATCTCTCGGGCGGCGAGGCCAGGCGGGCAGCCCTGGCCCGCGTCATGGCGCCGGAGCCTGACATTCTGTTGCTTGATGAGCCGACCAACCATCTTGACCTGTCCGTCATCGAATGGCTGGAGGAAGAGCTCGTGCGCACCTCCTCGGCGCTCATCGTCATCTCGCACGACCGCCGCTTCCTCGAGCGCGTGTCGCGCGCGACCGTCTGGCTCGACCGTGGCCAGACCCGCAGGCTGGACAAGGGTTTCGGCCATTTCGAGGAATGGCGCGACCTGGTGCTGGAAGAGGAAGAGCGCGAGCAGCACAAGCTCGGCCGCCAGATCGTGCGCGAGGAGCATTGGCTGCGCTATGGCGTGACGGCGCGGCGCAAGCGCAACATGCGCCGGTTGGGCGAGTTGCAGACCATGCGCCAGCGCTTTCGCGGTCATAGGGGAGCCGAAGGCACCGCGACCATGGTGGCGAGCGACGCCGCCGAGTCCGGCAAGCTGGTGATCGAAGCCAAGAACATCGAGAAGAGCTTTGGCGACCTCACCGTGGTCAAGGGCTTCTCGACGCGCATCCAACGCGGTGACCGCGTCGGCCTCGTCGGACCGAACGGCGCCGGCAAGACGACGCTTCTGAAGATGCTGACCGGCGAACTGGCACCGGATGCCGGCTCGGTGCGGCTCGGCACCAATCTGGAAATCGCCACGCTCGACCAGAAGCGCGAGGCGGTCGACCCGCAGGAGACGCTGGCGCAATACCTTACCGATGGGCGCGGCGAGAACCTCGTCATCAATGGCGAGCAGCGCCATGTCGTCTCCTACATGAAGGATTTCCTGTTCAAGCCGGAGCAAGCGCGCACGCCGGTGCGCGAACTGTCCGGCGGCGAGCGGGCGCGGCTGATCCTGGCGCGCGTGCTGGCGCGGCCGGCGAACCTCCTGGTGCTCGATGAGCCGACCAACGATCTCGACATGGAGACGCTGGAACTGCTGCAGGAACTGGTCGCCGGCTTCGCCGGCACCGTCATCCTGGTCAGCCACGACCGCGATTTCCTCGACCGCACAGTCACCAGCCTGATCGCGCCGGATGGCGATGGGCGCTGGATCGAATATGCCGGTGGCTATTCCGACATGCTGGCGCAGCGCGGCGGCACCAGGCTCGACGACCGCAAGGCGCGCGCCAAGGCCGAAGCCGCCGATGCCCAGTCGCCAGGCAAGAGCGAGCCGGCGGCCCCGAAAGGCCCGGCGAAGAAACTGTCGTTCAAGCAGAAATTCGCCCTGGAATCGCTCCCCAAGAAAATCGAGGCGGTGACCGCGTCGATCTCGCGGCTGGAGAACAACATCGCCGACCCGGCCTATTACGAGCGCGATCCGGCCTCGTTCCAGAAGACCATCGCCGCCCTCGACAAGGAGCGCGCAACGCTGGCCGCGCTCGAGGAGGAGTGGCTGGAACTGGAGATGCTGCGCGAGGAGATGGAAGGGTGAACGATTGCATGCGGTCTTTCATGCGCGTATATTATGCGCATGAAAGAAGGGCATTTCTATGCTTGAATCGACGCCAAAACCTCTGAGGACATCCGTCAACACGTCCATTGACTCCCAATTGATCAAAGACGCCAAGGCGTTGGGCATCAACATCTCCCGCGCTGCCGAGGCAGGTATCGCGAAAGCCATAGCGGCGGAAAAAACGCGTCGATGGCAGGAAGAAAACAAGGAAGCCATCGAAAGCTCCAATGAATATGTCAGGCGCAACGGACTGCCATTGGCCAAACACCGGCCATTCTGATGGCGCGTTACGACTTCTATCGGAATGGTGAGGGCGATGGTTATCTGCTGGATGTGCAGTCAGACCTTCTTGAAGGGCTGAGCACGAGGGTCGTCATTCCTTTGATGCCGCCCAACATAGCGCCGGTTCCCGGCCGGCGGCTGAACCCGACTTTCGCTATAAACGGCAAAGATCATGTAATGGTCACACAGTTTTTGTCTGCCTTCAGTGCCTCTGAATTGCAGAACCCAGAAGGCAACCTTTCCAGGCACCATGACGACATCGTCGCCGCGCTGGACATGCTGTTCCGGGGCTTCTGAACACGGCGACAGCCGAGCGCAACGCCCGTCGTCAGCCCGCCGTCTTCGCCTGCCAAGCCTTGATCGCCTCGTCGAACACCTTCTCGCCGGGGATGCCTTTTTCCATCGTCAGCAGCGCCCGCCGTCCGGTCTTGTAGACGACCGGCACGTCGATCCAGTCCTGGCCGCGCAGCAAGGTCATGTTGGCGTCCTCGTCGGCCTTGGTGTCGTTGAGCGCGACGAGGAAGAACCCGTCGGCGATCTTGGCCGGAATGCCGATCAGCGGGCTGCCGGCGTCCTGCTCCGAGCTTTTCATGGCCACGCGCAGGATGTTGTCGACACCACCACCCTCGAAACCGTCGGGCGTCAGGAAGATCATCTCGATGATATGGCTGGCCGGCAGCGTCTGGTCGGTGTTGCGGCGGATGGTCATGCGCAACTGGATATCCTTGCCTGGGATGGTCGCCTCGGCGCGGATCGCCGGCTCGGGCGGCAGGTCGCCGCCGGGCGATTCCTGCACCAGCGACCAGACGATGCTGCCGGGCTCGGCCGAGCCCTGCGCGGTGCTGGTGCGTTCCTCATAGAAGATCGCCTTCTGGCCGACCGGTACCGACGTCTGCGTCGCCGGGGCAGCCGCCGGTGCCGCGGGCGTGGCGCCCGCCGGAGCGGGCGGCGGCGTGGCG
>NZ_BSNY01000056.1 GCF_030160235.1 Mesorhizobium huakuii | reverse complement strand
TACAATCAAGCCGCAATCCCAAAAATTAGCGCGATAAATTATCGACACGTCCTAAGCGCTCACTTGCGGCCGCCGATCCTTCCACGGAATCTCCTGCTCGAGCTGCGCCGACGCCGCCAGCACGGTCGCCTCGTCGCCATAGCGGCCGACCAGCTGCACGCCGATCGGCACGCCGCCTTTCGACCAGCCAAGCGGCAGCGAAATCGCCGGCTGGCCTGAAATGTTGAAGGGGAAAGCGAAGACCGCGTCCGTCCATTTGGCGTTGTAGCGGTCGATGTCCGTCTCCGACATGTCGTAATAGCCGAACGGACGCGGCAGCTGCGTCAGCGTCGGCGTGATGAAGAGGTCGTAGGCGTTGAGGTCGCCGACAATGTCGCGGCCGACCTGCCTGAGCTGCTCGACATCGCAGATGTGCCTGACGCCGCTGGTGGCGCGGCCGCGCGCGATGATCGCCCAGGTCACCGCCTCGACATCGGCCGGCGTCACCGGCCGGCCGATCACCGTTTCAAGATAGTCGAAGGTCGCCGCCGTCTGCACGCAGGTCATGTTGGTGTAGGTCGCCCAGACGCCGTTGGCGTCGAGCGGCATGTCATGCTCCTCGACATGATGTCCCAGCCGTTCGAGCGTTGCCACCGTCGCCAGCACCGCCGCCTTCACCTCGGGGTCGATGGCGGTGCCGTTGGGCGGCGTGACGGTGAAGCCGATGCGCAACCTTTTCGGCGCCCGCGCCGACAGGCTGAGCCACGGGGCATCGGGAACCGGCGGCGTATAGGGATCGCCCGGCAGCGCACCCGCCACCGCATCGAGATAGGCCGCGGTGTCGCGCACCGTGCGCGAGCAGCAGAGAAAATAGGCGCCGCCATACCAATAGTCGCCGAACGGCGCGAGGCTGACGCGGCCGCGCGACGGTTTCAGCCCGACAATGCCGCAGCACGAGGCCGGAATGCGGATCGAACCGGCGCCATCGCTGGCTTCGGCGATCGGCACCATGCGCGAGGCGGTTGCCGCGGCCGCACCACCGCTCGAACCGCCAGGCGTGATGCCTTCCTTCCACGGGTTCTTGGTCACGCCGTAGAGTTTCGGCTCGGTTGTGATCGACCAGCCGTTCTCGGGCGCGTTCGACTTGCCGACCAGCACAAGTCCCGCGGCCTTCATGCGGCGAACCACTTCGGTGTCGGAGTCGGCGACGACATCCCTGAGGTAGAAGCAGGAATTGGTGTTCGGCGCGCCGGCCCAGGACGAGGCCAGTTCCTTGAGCAGGAACGGCACGCCGGCGAAGGGCGCCGATCTGTCGACCGTTTGCGCCTGCGCCCGCGCCATGTCGTAGAGGCGATGGATGACCGCGTTCAGCGCCGGATTGAGCCGCTCGACCAGCGTGATCGCCGCCTCGACCAGTTCGCCCGGCGAGACCTGGCCGCCGCGCACCAACCCGGCCAGATCGAGCGCATCGGACTCGGCATAGGTTTTCAACAGACTGTCGGTGACGGCGGCCATATCTCTCTCCCTTGCCATGCTCCCGCAAGGTCGCCGGGCAGGCATCCGGCCATCGCGGAATTTTTCGGACCATGCTGTGGTGGCACCGGAGCCGCCTCCAGCGGCAGCGGCCGGATTGCGTCAGGCCAGCTCCACCGTCCGCCCCAGCGCGATGCTCTGTTCGGCGGCGAGCACGATGCGCAGGCTGTTGACCGCCGCGTCCATCTGCTCGGTCAGGTCGAGGTCCTCGCGGATGGCGCGCAGGAAGAAGGCCTGCTCGCGGTCGCACAGCTCCTGGTGGCCGGGCTCGTCCTCCATGCTGACGATCTCGTCGGGTTTGGAAAAGTTCTTGTCGCCGTCGACCGCGGCATAATGGATCTTCAGCGCGTCGGTCTTGGTGTGGCGGTCGATGTCGGCCGAATTGGAAACCTCGGCGTCCGGGGCGGTGCTGGCAGCCTGGCCGGCGACGATCGACACAGCGCCCTTCGGGCCTACCACGTCCTTCACGAAATAGGCCGTCTCGCTCATCATCGGGCCCCAGCCGGCCTCGTACCAGCCGACCGAGCCGTCATCGAAGGTGACGTGCAGATGGCCGTAATTCTGCTTGTCGGCCTCGGCCCACAATTTGGCGCCGATGCCGTGCACGCGCACCGGCCTGGCGCCGGTCAGCTGGCACATGACGTCGACATAGTGCACGCCGCAATCGACGATCGGGATCAGCGAATTGATCAGGTTCTTGTGCCAGTGCCAGGCGCTGCCGCTGCTCTGCTGGTTGAGGTTGAGGCGCATCACCAGCGGCTTGCCTAGCGTCTTGCCGACCTCGATGAACTTGATCCAGGAGGGGTGTACGCGCAGGATGTAGCCGAGCACCAGCTTGCGGTTCTTGGCGCGCGCCGCCGCCACGACCTTCTCGGCATCCTCGATGTTGGTGGCGAGCGGCTTTTCCATGAACACATGGCAATTGGCCGCGATCGCCTTCAGCGCGTATTCGGCATGGGTGTTCGGCCAGCTGTTGATCGAGACGGCATCAGGCTTCGTCTCCTTCAGCGCCAGGTCGAAATCGTCGTAGAGCGGATAGCCGGCTAATTCCGCAGGGATTTTGCTGTTGCTCTTGATCGAGCGGCTCATGATGCCGACGATCTCAAAACCCTCGGAGCGATGATAGGCGCTGGCATGCGACGCCCCCATATTGCCGAGACCCACCACCAGCACTTTTACTCTGTCGGCCATGTCAGCCTCCCACGCTTTTCTTCAAAGGATTGCGGGCGGCAACCTTGTCGCCGCCCGGTTCTGCCGCCGGCAGTCCTTACTTGACCGCCGAATCGAACAGATGTGCCTTGATCTTCTCGACATCGAGCCCGGCAAAGCCTTCCGACAATTTGGCGCCGTCGGCATCGGCCTTGACCTTGGCCTTGTCGAAATCGTTGGCCGCCGGGATCAGGTCGTTGGTGCAGACATCCTCGGCCTTCACCGGATTGGTGATCTGGCCGATCTTGTGGATCTCGTCGAAGAAGCCCTGCCAGCTCGCCATGTCATGCGAACCCCAGCCGCCGCGCTTGTCCATGTCGCCGCGGAAGACGTTGATCTGCTGCAGGATCGAGGTGGTGCCGAGCTCCGGCCCGAGATTCTTGGCCAGCGTCGGGAACTGCTCGAACACCGCTTCGACGGCGGCGCGCGGGTTCTGGTAGCCGAATTCGAGGCCCATCGCCCAGCCGCGCAGGTATTTTTCCAGGAACGCCTTCTTGTCGGCATCCTCGAGATCGGCGGCGCGCACGACGAAGGTGTTGGCCGGGAGCTTGGAGTTCTTCACGCCGAGCCAGTATTCGAAGTCGAGGCCCTTGGCGATCCATTCGGCGCGCAGCCCCTCCCACGACAGGGCAGCATCTCCCTGGCCGCCGGCCAGTGCGGTGCCCCAGGTCGGCCAGCCGGCCTCGACATACTTTACTTTCTTGATGTCGACGCCCTGCGCGGCGAGCAGCGGATCGGTGATCGACTGCCAGGCAGCGGAGCCGAGCAGGATGGTCTTGCCTTCGAGCTTCTTCAGGTCGTTCGATCCTTCGCCCTTGCGGAAGGCGATGCTGAACGTGTCGCGCGCGCCCATGTGGAACACCGACTTCAGCTTCATGCCGTTCTGGATGGCGAAGGAGAACACCCCGGGCGAGGGAAAGCCCATATCGGCCTGGCCGACATCGACGAACTTCACCGTCGCCGTGCCGTCCGACGGTCCAGGCTGCATGTCGGTGTCGAGCCCGTCGAAATAGCCGGCTTTCTTGGCCGCCCAATAGGGATAGTCGTCGAGCACTTCGAGCGTGCCGCGCGGCGAGATCCAGGTGAACTTGCCATAGGCCTCGGCCCTGGCCTTGAGGCCGGAGGCGCCGAGCGCGGTTGCCGTCACCAGGCCGGCGCCGGTCACTTGCAGAAAGTATCGGCGGCTCATTCCTGCCTGTTGGGTGAAATTGTCTTTGGTCATGGCACTCCCCTTTTTGTTGATTTGTCAGTCTTGCCCTACCGCCCGCCTCCCGGGCGTCTTGCCTCAGATCCTTGTTTTCAAGCCTCCCAGCTCGCCCATTTCTTGCCGATCAGGAAGAACAGCACGTAGATCAGGATGCCGAGCGTCGACAGGATCAGCACCACGGCGAAGAATTGCGGCATCTGGATCATCGACGAATAGGTGGTCAGCCGGTTGCCGAGGCCGAAGCCGCCGCCGACCATCTCGGCGCCGACGGCGGTGAGCAGGCCGAAGATGGCGCCGATCATCAGCCCGACCAGGATCATCGGCAGCGCCATCGGCGCGCGGATCTTCCAGAAGATCTGCAAGGTGCTGGCGCCGTAGGACCGCGCCAGCGCGATCTTGGCGCTGTCGACGCGGCGAAAGCCTGTGGCGGCGTTGATCATCACCATCGGCCCGGCGGCCAGCGCCACAGCGATGATGCGCGGCGTGTAGCCGAAGCCGAAGCGCAGGATGAGCAGCGGCACCAGCGCCAGCATCGGCGTGGTGACCAGCAGCAATATGTAGGGCGCGACGATCTTTTCGGCGAAAGGGAACTGGGTGATGACGGCGGCCAGCACCAGGCCGACGACCGCGCCGATGGCAAAGCCGGAGACCAGCTCGACCAGCGTGTAGCCGAGATGCGGCGCGATCAGCGGGAACTCGTCGAACAGCGCATAGGCGATCGAGCTCGGCGGCGGCATGATGTAGAGCGGCACATGGAACAGCCGCAGCGCCAGTTCGATGCCGCCGATGATGACCACGGCAACGGCGATGATGGCCGCCACTTCCTTGCCCGACTTGATGCCGGGACCGCTGGCGAAGGCCGACAGATTGGTCAGGCTGACCTCCTGACCATCGCCCGATTTGGATTTGGAGAATTCCGGGATGGCGTCGCTCACGGCCTGATCCTCACGATCTCGGCGCTGGCGCGCTCCTGTTCCGGCGCCTTCGGCCTGGCGCGCTCGCCGACAATGTCCATCTTGATCCGGTTGGTGAGGTCGAAGACCTCCTTGGTCGCCATGATCTCCAGCGAGCGCGGCCGCGCGAACGGCACGCGATACTCCCTGGCAACCTTGCCCGGCCGGGCGCTCAGCACCACCACGCGGTCCGACAGAAAGATCGCTTCCTCGATCGAGTGGGTGATGAAGACGATGGTGGTCTTGGTGTCGAGCCAGATCTCCTCGACCAGCCGGTTCATCTCCTCGCGGGTGAAGCTGTCGAGCGCGCCGAACGGCTCGTCCATCAACAGCACCGAGGGCTTCAGCGCCAGCGCCCGCACGATCGCCGCGCGCTGCTGCATGCCGCCCGAAAGCTCACGCGGGAACTTGCCGCCGAAGCCGTCGAGGCCGACGCGGTTCAGGAGATGCGCGATCCAGGCGCGATCCGGCTTTTCGCCCTTGATCTCGAAGGGAAAGCGGATGTTGGCGTCGAGATTGCGCCAGGGCAAAAGGTTGGCTTCCTGGAAGACGATGCCGATATCGGGATGCGGACCGGTGATCCTGGCGCCGTCGAGCCGGATCTCGCCGCTGGTCAGGCCGTGCAGGCCCGACATCGACCACAAGAGCGTGGTCTTGCCGCAGCCGGACGGGCCGACGATCGAGACGATTTCATTGGCCCTGACATCGAGGCTGCAGCGGTCCAGCGCCAAGAGGTCGCCTGACGCCGTGTGATAGATCTTGGTCGCTGCCTGCACGCCAAGCTTCGGCGTTGTTGTCTCGCCCGCGTTCATCCGCCCCTCGGAGATTGCGTGATGATCCGGTAGGTCATCCCTGCCAAAAATCAGTCTGTAACTATCCTACTTTGCTGTCAAGCGCTCGCGGTGGTAACCGTATCATCAAAATCCCAACTGTTGCTTAGTACATTGTTTTCATAGAGTTATACCGGCCTTGAAAAGCGTGTTGCTTTCCTACATACTCCAAAAGGAAACGCGAGTTTGTCCCGAAGCGCGCAATGGTTGCAGCGCGGCCGGGCGCATGGAACGATGGCGTGCAAACATGGTAAGAGGTCAGGTCGAAAAGGCAGGGAAGACCGACCTCATGACCGAAGCTGACAGCCAGCAAGAACCCGTTGCAAGCCACGAGCCGGAGGGACGCGACATCAGGCGCATCCCCGACATCATCTCGCTGGTCAAGGATTCCTACAGTGAGTTGAGCCCGGCGGAGCGCCGCGTCGCCGATGTCGTGCTCGACGATGTCAAATACGCCGTCGACGCCTCCAATGCGGCGATTGCCGAACGCGCCGGCGTCAGCGAGCCGACGGTGACCCGCTTCTGCCGCGCCATCGGCTGCGAGGGCGTGCGCGATTTCAAGCTGAAGCTGGCGCAGAGCCTCGTCGTCGGCGCGCTCTATCTGGCCAAGCCGCCGGCGGTCAGCAACGACAATGGCATGCCGTTGTGGAACGCCGTGTTCGGCGAGGCGCGCCGCGCGCTGCAGGAGGCCGAACGCCAGCTCGATCCGGGCGAACTGCAGAAGGCTGCGGAACTCATCGCCAAGGCCCGCCAGGTCACCGTCTTCGGGCTCGGCGGCAGTTCCTCGGCGCTGGCTCAGGAGACGCAGTACCGGCTGTTTCGCTACGGCATCACGGTCAGCGCCCAGTGCGATCCCTATCTGATGCGCATGACCGCCTCGACGCTGAAGCCGGGCGACCTGGTGATCGCCATTTCGGCGACCGGGCGCACGCGCGAGGTGATCGAGGCCGTGGAGCTCGCCAAACACTACCGCGCCAACGCCATCGCCGTGACGGCGCCCGACACCGATCTCGCCCGTGCCTGCGACGTCGGGCTGACGGTGGCGGTGCCCGAATATCCCGACACGCTGAAGCCGACCGCTTCGCGCTTCGCCTTCCTGGCGGCGATCGACCTCTTGGCCGTGGCCTCCGCCTACAAGCTCGATGGCTCGGCGCGCGAGACGGTGCGCCGCATCAAATACAACGCCCAGATCCACCGCACCGGCAAGGAGATGGAGCCGCTCGGGGATTAGTCCACTGCAGGAAGAGGGAAGACATGCTCGAAATGGCACCGACGAAACAGGCAGCCGCATGGCTGGAATCCCTGGGGCAGGCGCTCGCGGCCGGTGATGCAACGGCGGCTAGCAATTTGTTCGCCGACGACTGCTACTGGCGCGATCTCCTGACCTTCACCTGGAACGTCGCGACCATGGAAGGCCGCGAGGCCATCGCCGACATGCTCGAGGCAACGCTGGCGACGACCAAGCCAACGGCATGGCAGATCACCGGCGAGGCGACCTCGGACGATGGCACGATCGAAGCCTGGTTCACCTTCGAGACCGCTGTGGCGTCGGGGCAGGGCATCCTGCGCCTGCGCGACGGCCGCTGCCGCACCTTGTTCACGGCGATGACCGACCTCAAGGGGTTCGAGGAGCGCAAGGGTTTGGCGCGGCCGCTCGGCGTGCGCCACAAGGCCGATCCCGAGCGCGAGACCTGGTCGGAAGCGCGGGCGCGCGAGACGCGCGATCTCGGCGCCACCGAGCAGCCCTATTGCCTGGTCATCGGAGGCGGGCAGGGCGGCATCATGCTGGGCGCGCGGCTGCGGCAGCTCGGCGTGCCGACCATCGTCATCGAGAAGAATGCAAGGCCCGGCGATTCCTGGCGCAACCGCTACCGCACGCTCGTGCTGCACGACCCGGTCTGGTACGACCATCTGCCCTACATTCCGTTCCCGGAGAACTGGCCGGTCTTCACGCCCAAGGACAAGATGGGCGACTGGCTGGAAATGTACACGCGCGTCATGGAGCTCAATTACTGGGTCGCCACCAGATGCCTCAGCGCTTCCTATGACGAGGCGCGGAAGGAGTGGACCGTCGTGGTCGACCGCGTCGGCCGGCAGATCACACTGAAGCCGAAACATGTCGTCTTCGCCACCGGCGCCTATGGGCCGCCGCGAAAGATCGATTTGGCCGGCGCCGCTGCGTTCAAGGGCGAATTGCTGCATTCCAGCCAGTATGCGAGCGGCGACAAATTCCGCGGCAAGAAAGTCGCCGTCATCGGCGCGGCAAGTTCGGGGCACGATGTCTGCGTCGACCTCTGGGAAAGCGGCGCCGACGTCACCATGATCCAGCGCTCGCCCACCACCGTGGTCAAGTCGGACACGCTGATGGAAGTCGGCTTCGAGATCTTCTCGGAAAGCGCGCTGGCGCGCGGCATCACCACCGAGAAGGCCGACATGATCGTCGCCTCGACGCCCTTCGCGCTGGTGCCCAAGGGCCAGCGCGCGCTCTACGAGGTGATCAAGGCGCGCGACGCCGCCTTCTACGACCGCTTGCGCGCCTCCGGCTTCGCCATCGACTTCGGCGCCGACGAGACAGGGCTCTTGATGAAGGCCTACCGCACCGGCTCCGGCTACTACATCGATGTCGGCGCTTCCGACCTGATCATCGACGGCAAGATCGGCATCCGCAGCGGCGTCGCCATCAAGGCGCTGACGGCGACAGGCATCCTGTTCGAGGACGGCAGCGAGCTCGAGGCCGACGCCATCATCGCCTGCACCGGCTACCAGTCGATGAACGAGAACGTCGCCGCGCTGGTCTCGCGCGAAGTCGCCGACAAGGTCGGCCCCTGCTGGGGCCTCGGTTCCGGCGTCAAGGGCGACCCCGGCCCCTGGCAAGGCGAATTGCGCAACATGTGGAAGCCGACGGCGCAGGAAGCGCTGTGGTTCCACGGCGGCAACCTGGCGCTGTCGCGGTTCTATTCGAAATATGTCGCGCTGCAGATCAAGGCGCGGATGGAAGGGATTGCGACGCCGGTCTATGGGGCGCCGAGCAACTCCGGCAACGATGCGTCTGGTTCCTCGCCGCATCGGGTTTGACGCCCTCGGCGTCGCACATCGAGCAACGGGAGCGTTGCTGGCACAGCCCGGGAGGATTCCGCTATACTGCCCGGGAATCCTGGGAGGGAACTGATGGGGCTGCTAAGAGGGCTTCGCATAAAGCTGGGGCTGAAGAAGAAGAAGCCGTCGCCGCCATTGCCGGGCGTCGAAATTGGCCGTCATACCTACGGCCTGACGAGAAACTCGTTTTGGGCTTCGCACGAGAAATCACCCGTACGAATAGGCTCGTTCTGCTCGGTTGGCCCGGATGTGCTCTTTGTCTGCGCGGGCGAACACCGCGTCGACACGGCAACCACCTATCCGCTTCGAATTGTGGCTACAGAGATTCGCAATGGGGCTGAAACCTTTGGCAAGGGGCCGACCACGGTCGGCCATGACGTATGGTTTGGTGCCCGCTGTATTGTCCTTAGCGGTGTCACGATTGGCAACGGAGCGGTGGTCGGTGCCGGCAGCGTCGTTACCAGGGACATTCCGCCTTACGCCATCGCGGTCGGCAATCCCGCGCGCGTCATCCGGTACAGATTCTCACCCGAGGTCATCGAGCGCCTGCAGTCGTCGCAATGGTGGAACTGGAGCGACGATCTGATCCGCGAACGCGTTGCGCTTTTGACGACGGTCGACGCCGAGAGTTTCTTGAACACGCTGGATGTGGCGTGACCGCCTGCTGAATATCTGACTTGCTCACCGATCAGCCCAGCCTCGCGGGCCCCGGCTCAACTGTGCCGATGCCCGAAGTGCCTGGCCGCGATATCGACATGCGTATGCGCCACATGCGCCTCGAAGCGTTCCGTCTCATCCAAATCATTCACCGCCTCGTTCGGCCACCAGGTGCCGCCGATGACGATGCCTTCCGACACCAGCCGCTGGTCGGCGACCAGCGAGGCCCCGACCGCATCGACGAAGGTGAAACGGCCCGATCGCTGGCGAAGCACGGTGACGTCGCCGACGGTGCCGACCGCCAGCGTGCCGAGATCCGGCCTTGCGATCGCCCGCGCCGGCGCTTGCGTCGCGGCGCGCAGCACTTCGACCAGCGGCATGCCGAGCGCCATCAGCTTCGACATGCAGACCAATATGTCGAAGGCCGGCCCGTCGACGCAGTAGAGATGCACGTCGCTGGAGATGACGTCCGGCGCCAGCCCCTCGGCCAGCATGGCGCGCGCCACGTCGAAATCGAACGATCCCATGCCATGGCCGAGGTCGAAGATGACGCCGCGCTCGCGCGCCAGCCGCATGTCGGGCCGCACCGCGCCGGAAGCGAAGACCGGCGCGTTGGGGAATGGCCGGAAGCAATGGGTGAGGATATCGCCGCGGCGCAGGCGCGGCAGCACTTCCGAGCGGCCGGGCGGCGGCTCGTCAATATGCGCCATCAGCGGCAGGCCGGCCTTGTCGGCGGCCTCCAGCGCCAGATCGACCGGCGCGATGCCGCTGTTGCCGCCGGCATGCTTGCCGGAGCGGACTTTCACGCCGACGACGACATCGGCGTGTTCGCGTGCGGCGGCGACCACCTCGCGCGGTTCGCAGAGCCGCAGATCGCTGCACTCGCCGACCGACACCGACTGCGAGAAGCCGAAAATGCCGGCGAAGGAAATGTTGACATAGGCCAGGATGCGCGCCCTGGACCGCTCCATGACATGCCGGCGGAAGCCGAGGAAATTGCCGGCGCCAGCGCTTCCGGCATCGATGAAGGTGGTGGTGCCGCTCTTGGCGGCCAGCCGGTCGGCATCGACGCCGAGCGAGGTGCCGCCCCAATAGACGTGGCTGTGCAGGTCGACCAGCCCGGGCGCGACGATGCGGCCCGTCGCGTCGACGACCTGATTGGCGCGATCCGCCGGGATATCGGCGTCGACCGCCGCGACGCGGCCATTGGCGATGGCGACATCGCGCGGTGCGTCGATGCCGGACGCCGGATCTATCAGCCGTCCGCCCTTCAGCAGGAGGTCAAATTGCATGAGGGGAACCTCCGCTTCGTTGCCTGGCCTCAAACTGGTCGATAGGCGACGGCCTCGACCTCGATCTTGATGTCGATCATCAGACGCGATTCGACCGTGGTGCGGGCCGGCGGGTTCTTCGGGAAGTGCCTGGCGTAGACCGCGTTGAAGGCGCCGAAATCGCGCGCGTCTTCCAGCCAGACGGTGGTTTTCACCACGTCGTCCAGGGTGCAGCCGGCCAGGGCCAGCGCCGCTTTCACGTTGGCGAGCACCTGCTCGGTCTGTTCCGTGATGCCGCCCTTGACCACGATGCCGTCGCTGCCGACCGGAACCTGGCCCGAGACATAGACGAAGTCGCCGGCCCGCACGGCGGGCGACAGCGGCACATGGGATGTTCCAAAAGTCTGCTTGGGCAAGGGATCGCCTCCTCTGATCGCGCGGCAGGGCACCGGGGCGGCGCCACTTCCACGCAGATTTAGCGCGATCGGGACGGTCCCGATAGGGCCCTTGTTGGAAAGCAACATTCTTTGAAATCCGTGTTGCTTTATTACAGAAGCGCTTGCATCGTGCGCACCGGCCGGACGGTTTGCAAACCGCGACGGACACATGCCTGTGCGAGACCGGAGAAACCGAGAATGACCTTCGACAAGAACCCGTTTCCTTCAGGCGATGCCGACCGCCATGCGTTGTGGGAGATGCTGGTGCGGCGCGACATCGACGCCTTCATCGGCCAGGACTGGTCCATGGTCGAGCACGATTTCATCGCCGAGAGCTTCTTCGGCATGCATGCGCATTTCCTTGCCAATGCCGATGCCTGGCGGCTGCAGTTTCCGAGGCTGGAGATCTATCGCGACGAGTGGCTGCGCCAGGCCAAGGAGACGGCGGCGACCAAATTCGCCGAGCCGCTGCGCGAAGCGCTGTTTCGCGTCACCAATCTGCGCGACATCGACGTCGACGGCGACCGCGCCGTGCTGCACAAGAAGTTCGACGGCTCCGTCGCCAAGGCGGATGGCAGCGTCGACCGGCTGAAATGGCAGACGCTGTATTTCTGCCGCAAGGTCGGAGGCAGCTGGAAGATCGCCGGCTTCGTCGGCTACATGCCGTATCCGCTGGGTGCCTAAGTACGCCGTAGCGGGCGGGTTGAAGGCTCTAGTGGCGGGCCATTCGTTCGTCGGCTTATCATAGACGTTCGGGATTAGGTCCCCAGAAATTAGCGCCCGACCAGCACCGCGGCGCGATAGGCCGGATTGCCGTACCAGGCCATCCGGTCGAGCTCTGCCGCCCTGACCGGGAGGTCGACGGCGTCCATGGGCTGTTCGAGCCGGTCGGGCTCGATCCAGGGATCGTTGAGGAAATAGACGCCGTCGCCATGGCCATGGACGAGCACCCAGTGCGGGCAGGTGTGGCCCATCATCGGCGCCTGGTCGATGAGCACCAGCGCCGACAAGCCGCGATCGAGCGCCTGGCCGATTTCTTCGACGGCAAAGGCGCGCGCCTCGATCGGCAAGGACGCGGCTTCGGCCTCGCGCTTGAAACCTTCCTGCACGAAGCTCATCAGCCCGCGCCTTTCCTCCGAGCTGGCCCGGTCGAGGAAGATCGGTTCGGCGCTGCTCATCAATATTTCGACCCGCAGTCCGCGCCGGTGCGCCACCAGCGCCAGACCGTAGGGGTCGCAGCCGCCCGGACCGCTCGGGCCGATGATGGTGGTGGCCTCGCGCCAAAGTTCGACCTCCAGCGCCCGGTCCGGCCGCAAGGTCGGATCGATCCCGGCCATCGCCATGGCCAGCGCCGACGGCCCGCAGGTAAAACCCGCCGTCTGCGGCCAGGATGGCGCAACCTGGCCCTGCCGGCGGGCCGGTTCTCTGCCGATCCAGCGTTGCAGGAAGCCGTCGCGGCGCTGCCACTGGCCGCCAATGTGCCGCACCGCGTCCTCGCCGGCGCGCAGGCAGAGCACGTCCTGCGCGAGCGCCTCCTTCTCCAGCGCCGCGAGCAGGCGCTGGCCGTCACCCACGCCGAGGTTCGCAGCAGACCAGAACAAGGCGATGCGCATCATCGCGGCCGCCGGCCGGCGCTGGCCGACCATGATCGCCTCCGGGCGGCCCTCGCTGCAGTGCGCCACGCCGGTGACCCCGGCGATCTTGCGCAGCGCCGTCAGGCGATCGCCGGTCTCGGCCGGCACCGCCGCAATCAGGTCGGCCCAGACGGCCGCGTGTTCGGCCGTGAAGACAGTCACACTGGCCGCTTCGCCTTCAGCCAAGACCACAGGCTCCTCGAAGTGCTGCATGACCGGCAAATTAGCCGGACAATGGCCGATCAGTACAGTGTGACGAAGGCCGGGAACATCAGGCCCGTTTCCCGCAAATACTCGATCAGCTCGATGGCAGGGAAGATGGCGAGGAAATAGAGCCCGTCGTGGAAGGTGCGCTTGAGCGCGCGCGTCGAGAACTGCAGCTGGTCGTCGTCGCGGTAGAGCAGCGGGTTCGGCCAGAAGCGCGGCGTCGTCTTGATATAGGCGGTATAGGCCGGGCCGAACTTGCCCAGCAGATATTCAGCTTCCTTGCGCGCCGTGACGCGGAAGATGAGAAAGCTGGCGACACCAAGCACGGCTGCCGCCACCAGCGAGCCGTAGAGCAGACCGATGCCGACCGCGCCCACGGTCGAGAAGAAATAGAGCGGGTTCTGGCTCATCGAGAACGGCCCCGTCGAGACCAGCTCCTCGTTCTTCTTGCCGCCGACATAGAGGATGCTCCACAGCCGCCCGGCAACGCAGGCGAGCACCAGGCAGAAGCCCAGGAATTCGAGCATCTCGTGACCGTTCGAGCCCTCGCTCAGCGCCGGCTTGGTGAGGAACAGCAGCAGCACCGCCAGCACCGCCGCCACGCGCACGAAGATCAGCCGCTTGCGCTGCACGAAGGCCTGTGAAACCGGCTTGAGGGACGCGTAGGTCATTCGTGTTTTCCTGGGGCACGGATTACGGGTTCAGCCACTGGGGCGCGCCATTGATGGCGGATACAAGGCCGTGACTTTCTATCAGCGCAGCGCGCGGCCTTCGTAAAGGCTTTTTGCGCCAATCACGGCCATCCTTACGAATTTGTATGCCGCGGGACAGGCTGGAGTGAAGTCGCTTGCCTATCGTGGAGATGCCGGCCCGCCAATTTTGGGCCGGCTTCAATTGCCGCGGCCAGATCACCGGCATCAGATAGGGAATTTTCCATGACAAGATTTGCACGTGCTGTCGCAGGCGGCGCCCTCGCCGTCTGCGCTTCGATCTCCTCCGTTTTGGCGGCCACCGCGCCTTGCGAGGAGACGCTGAAAACCCTTCGCGCGGCGGAAGCCACGGCCACGCTCAGCGTCGCCGACAAGGCCAAGGTCTCGGATCTGGAGGCCAAGGGCATCGAACGCTGCAACGCCGACGACGACACACGCGCCGACGACTTCTTCGCCCAGGCCATGAAGGTCATGGGCAAGTAATCCGGCAACCATGAGGACGGCCGCCATGCTCTCCCCCAACATGCAGAAAACCGCCGGGCCGAACCACAACAGGGTTCCGGAGGTCACGCTCGACTTCTGGCTGATCAAGCTGATGGCGGTCACCATGGGCGAGACGGCGGCCGACTATCTCGCCGTCAATCTCGGGCTCGGGCTGACCGTCACCTCGCTGATCATGACCGGCGTGCTGATCGTCGCCCTTGTCCTGCAGTTCGCGCAGAAGCGCTACATACCCTGGGCTTACTGGCTGGCGGTGGTGCTGATCAGCGTCGTCGGCACGCTGATCACGGACAATCTCGTCGATAATTTCGGCGTGCGCCTGCAGACGACGACGATTGCCTTCTCGGTGGCGCTCGTGGCGACCTTCGCGGTCTGGTACGCCAGCGAGCGGACGCTCTCGATCCACACCATCTTCACGACGAGGCGCGAGATCTTCTACTGGCTGGCGATCCTGTTCACCTTCTCGCTCGGCACCGCCGCCGGCGATCTCGTCGCCGAGAGTTTCGACATGGGCTATCTCACCTCGGGCCTGATGTTCGGCGGCGTCATAGCGCTGATCGCGCTTGCCTATTATCTCATCCATCTCGACGCCATCCTGGCCTTCTGGCTGGCCTATATCCTGACGCGCCCGCTCGGCGCCTCCTTCGGCGATCTTCTGTCGCAGCCGGCCGAATATGGCGGCCTTGGCTTCGGCACCACCTTCACCAGCCTGATCTTCCTGGGCTGCATCGCTGCACTCGTTCTCTACATGACGCTGAAGAAAACCGCCGACGATGCCGACGAAATCCTGCTGGAATCGGATTAGGCTTCAGCGTTTGGCGGTCTGTGCCATCCTAGGAACGGGGCCATGCCGGTGATAGCCTGTGCCCGATATTGGCGATCAACCGGAACAGCGATGCGACTTCTTCTTGTCGAGGACGACCACAAGACGGCGGACTATATCGTCAGGGGACTGACCGAGGCCGGCCATGTCTGCGACCTGCTGCGCAACGGCCATGACGCGCTTTTCGCCGCAACCAGCGGCAGCTATGACGTGATCGTCGCCGACCGGATGATCCCGGGTCTCGACGGCCTGTCGATGATCAAGGCGGCGCGCGCGGCCGGCGTGCGCACGCCGGCGATCTTCCTCACCTCCATCGGCGGCATCGACGACCGCGTCGAGGGCCTGGAGGCCGGCGGCGACGACTATCTGGTCAAGCCCTTCGCTTTTTCCGAGCTGCTTGCCCGCATCAATGCGCTCGGCCGTAGGCCGGCGGCGCAGGAGCAGAAGACGATGCTGCGGGTCGCCGACCTCGAAATGGACCTCATCATGCGGCGCGTCACGCGCCAGGGCCAGTCGATCGACCTGCAGCCGCGCGAATTCAGCCTGCTGGAGGTGCTGATGCGCGGCGAGGGCCGCGTCATCACCCGCACCATGCTTCTGGAGCGCGTCTGGGACTTTCATTTCGATCCCAAGACCAGTGTCGTCGAGACCCATATCAGTCGGCTGCGGGCCAAGGTCGACAAGCCGTTCGAGGCCCAGCTCATCCATACCATCCGCAACACCGGCTACAGCCTGCACGCACCGCTGGCGCCATGACCGGAACCTGGTCTCGCCTGCTGCGCAGCACGCCGTTCCGGCTCGCCCTGACATTCGGCTTCCTGTTCATGCTGGCCTTCTTGCTGTCGGGCGCCATCGTCTACCAGATGATGAGCGCCGATCTTGCCGAACGGCTCGACGAGAGCATCAAGGAAACCTATTCGGTCGTCGCCGCCACCTATTCCGCGAACGATCTGGAGGACCTTGTCGCCACGATCGAAAGTCACGCAAAACTCAGCCCGAAGAAAGAACAGCTGTTTTCGCTGACCGACCCGGCCGGAAACCACCTGGCCGGCAACTTCACCGCCGCCGGGCTTCCCGATGGGTTCTCGGCGTTCGACGCCGTGTTGCCGGGCGTGCCTCCGGATACGGAGTATCGCGCCTTTTCCGGCTCGGTCGGCGGCAACAATCTGACGGTCGCCTTCAGCCTTTCCGAAACGGAGGAGCTGGAAACGGTGGCGATGATGAGCTTCGGCTGGGCAACCCTGATCATCACCGGCCTGGCGGTCGCCGGCGGCGCGTTGCTTGCCTCGCGTGTCCAGCTCCGTCTCGACGGCATTGCCGCCACCATGGTCGATGTCTCGCATGGCCGGCTCGACGCACGCATTCCGCTGACCGGCAAGGGCGACGACATCGACATCGTCTCCAGCCAGGTCAACGCGGCGCTCGATCGGCTGTCGGGCCTGGTGGACGGCATGAAGCAGGTCAGCGCCAACATCGCGCATGATCTGAAGACGCCGCTCAACCGGCTGCAGATGATCCTCGACAGCGCGTCGGAAAAGAACCTGTCGGGCCAGAAAGTCGGCAGTGAACTGGCGGAGGCGCATGCAGAGAGCCTGCAGATCAACGAAACGTTCGACGCGCTGCTGCGCATCGCCCAGATCGAGGCCGGCGCGCGCAAGGCGCGCTTCACCGATGTCGATCTCGGCGAGATCCTGCAAACCATCGCCGAGATCTACACCGACGTGGCCGAGGATGACGGCAAGTCGCTGTCATCGGTCGAGCTGCATCAGGCCGCCGGCCACATCCATGGCGATCCGGAACTGTTGACGCAGATGTTCGCCAATCTGGTCGAGAACGCGCTGCGCCATTGCCCGCCCGGCACGACGATCAAACTGTCGGTGGCGCGCCACGGCGACCATGTCCTTGCCGGAGTCGCCGACAATGGACCCGGCATTCCCCCGGACGAACGCGAAAAGGTGTTTCAGCGGCTCTACCGGCTGGACCACAGCCGCTCGACGCCGGGCAGCGGCCTCGGGCTGAGCCTGGTCAGGGCCATCGCCGACCTGCACGGGGCATCGATTGCGCTTGAGGATTGTGAGCCCGGCCTCGGTGTGTTGGTGAGCTTTCCGCTGGCGGCGGATTAGCCGACGAATCGAGAACACTCATCGATCAATCCGCGTCGACAGGATGATCGACGACGAGGTCCGCTCGACCCCGTCCATGGCGCCGATCTGGTCGAGCAGCGCGTCGAGGTCGCGGATCGACGGCGCGTCGACGATGACGATCATGTCGAAACTGCCGCTGACCGAATGCAGCGTCCTGACCGGCGGCAGCGCCTGCAGGGCCCGCACCACCTTGTCGGCGAGCTTGGGCGTGACGGTGAGCAGCACATGCGCCCGCACCAATCCCTGCTCATAGTCCGGCGAGAGCTTGACGCCGTAGCCTGATATGATGCCGCGCTGTTCCAGCCGCTCGATCCGGCTTTGCACCGTCGTGCGCGAGACGCCGAGCCGCCGCGCCAGTTCGGCCGTCGAGGCGCGGGCGTTGGCGCGCAGCAGGGAAAGCAGGGCCTGTTCGGCTTCACTGAGCATTTTGACGAATCCTTTCGGCGGATTGACTAGAAATAGGGTTCACTCTGCCAGATTTCACGCTTCCTTTCGACAGGCAAGCTGCGATGATTCCGGCCAACTCGAAAACTGGCAGGGGTATTTGACCATGAACAACATCGTTATCGTCGGCGCCGGCAAGATCGGCTCGACCATCGCCGGAATGCTCGCCGCGACCGGCGACTACCGCGTCACCCTCGTCGACCGCTCGGCCGCACAGCTCGCGGCGGCCGAAGTGCCGGCCGGCGTCGAGACGCTCGAGCTCGACATAGCGGCGGACGGCACCCTTGAGGCAGCGCTCGCCGGCAAGTTCGCGGTGCTGAGCGCCGCTCCCTTCCATCTCACCACGCGCATCGCCGAGGCGGCGGCAAATGCCGGCGTCCACTATCTCGACCTGACCGAGGACGTCGTCTCGACCCGCCGCGTCAAGGAACTGGCGCGCTCGGGCAAGAGCGCCTTCATTCCGCAGTGCGGGCTGGCGCCGGGCTTCATCTCGATCGTCGCCAATGATCTGGCCAGCCGTTTCGACACGCTGGAAAGCGTGCGCATGCGCGTCGGCGCGCTGCCGCAATATCCGTCCAATGCGCTGAACTACAACCTCACCTGGAGCACCGACGGCGTCATCAACGAATATTGCGAGCCCTGCGAGGCGATCGTCGAGGGCGAGCTGATCGAAGTGCCGCCGCTGGAGGAGCGCGAGGAATTCTCGCTCGACGGCGTCACCTACGAGGCGTTCAACACATCGGGCGGGCTCGGCACCTTGGCCGAGACGCTGAAGGGCAAGGTGCGCACGCTGAACTACCGCACCATCCGCTATCCCGGCCACGCCGCCATCATGAAGGCGCTGCTCAACGACCTCGGCCTGCGCCACCGCCGCGACGTGCTGAAGGACATTTTCGAGAGCGCGCTCCCGGCGACGCTGCAGGACGTGGTCATCGTCTTCGTCACCGTCTCCGGCCGCCGCAACGGCCGCCTGCTGCAGGAAACCTACGCCAACAAGATCTATTCGCAGCGCGTCGGCAACCAGGTGCGCAGCGCCATCCAGATCACCACGGCATCGGGCATCTGCGCCGTGCTCGACATGCTGGCCGACGGCAGCCTGCCGGCGACCGGCTTCGTCAAGCAGGAAGACATCGCGCTCGACGCATTCCTGGCCAACCGTTTTGGGCGGGCCTATGCGCAGCACGAGATGGTGAGCCGGCTGGCGAGCTGAGCAGCCGCTACTCTTCCTTCTCCCCTTGTGGGAGAAGGTGGATCGGCGCACAGCGCCGAGACGGATGAGGGGTGTTCCAGGGAACTCCAACGCCTCACTCCGCTGGAGCACCCCTCATCCGTCGCCTTCGGCGACACCTTCTCCCACAAGGGGAGAAGGGAAGAGCCCTCTAAATATGCAGCGCGTGCCCGAGCGCCTTCAGCGCCGCTTCCTGGAACCCCTCGCCTTGTGTCGGGTGCGCATGGATGGTGCCGGCGATATCCTCCAGCCGCGCTCCCATCTCCAGCGCCAGGCCGAACGCCGCCGCCAGCTCCGAAACGCCCTGCCCGACCGCCTGGATGCCGAGCACCAGATGGTTGTCGGCGCGGGCGACGACACGGACGAATCCATCCTCGCCGAGCTTCGTCATCGCCCGTCCATTGGCGGCAAACGGGAACAGGCCGATCTTGATCTCGCCCTGAGCCTTGGCTTCCTCGGGCGACAACCCTGATGTCACCAGCTCGGGATCAGTGAAGCAGACGGCCGGGATTGAGCGCTTGTCCCAGCTGCGCTTGTGGCCGGCGACGATTTCCGCGACCATTTCGCCTTGCGCCATCGCCCTGTGCGCCAGCATCGGCTCGCCGGTGACGTCGCCGATGGCGAAGATGCCGCGCATCGAAGTGCGGCACTGGTCGTCGATCCGGATGAATTTGCCTGTCCTATCGAGGTCGATCTGGTCGAGGCCCCAGCCTTCGGTCACCGGCTTGCGGCCGACCGTCACCAGGATCCTGTCGGCGGCGACCTTGACGTTCTTGCCGTCGGCTGTCTCGACGAGCAGCGCGTCGCCCTTGGTCGACAGGCCCTTGGCCTTGGCGCCCAGCATCACTTCGATGCCAAGCGCCGCGAGCCGCTTGACGACAGGCCGGGTCAGTTCGGCATCGTACTGCGCCAGCACGCGCGGCAAGGCCTCGACCACGGTCACCTCGGCGCCCATTTTGGCGAAGGCCATGCCAAGCTCAAGCCCGATATAGCCCCCGCCGACCACCGCAAGCTTCTTCGGCACCGCACCCAAGGTAAGCGCGTCCGTCGACGAAATCACAGGTCCGCCAAAGGGAAGAAACGGCAGTTCGACCGGCGCCGAGCCGGTGGCGATGACGATCGCCTCGGCCCGGATCACCTGGCTTCCCGTCTCGGTCTCGACCTCGACGGTCTTGCCGTCACGGAACGTCGCCCAGCCATGCACGGTCTTCACGCCGGCCTTCTTCAGCAGGCCGGCGACGCCGCTGTTGAGCCGGCTGACGATGCCGTCCTTCCAGGCGACGGTTTTGCCGAGATCGAGCACGGGTGCCGATAGCGAAATGCCGAGCGGGCTCTTGCCGCCGGCCATATGCGAGACCTTCTCGAACTCCTCCGCCGCATGGATCAGCGCCTTGGACGGGATGCAGCCGACATTGAGGCAGGTGCCGCCCGGCTTGCCCGCCTCGACGATGACCGTGTCGACGCCGAGCTGGCCGGCACGGATGGCGCAGACATAACCGCCCGGACCGGCGCCGATGACGAGCAGCTTGCAGGAGATTTCTTTCATGTCGACTGCTTCCTTTCGGCGAGAGCCGCGACGCGCCCCTTCCTTCCCCCCTTGTGGGGGAAGGTGGATCGGCGCGTCAGCGCCGAGACGGATGAGGGGTGCTCCAGCGGAGTGAGGCGTCGGCGTTCCCTGGAGCACCCCTCGTCCGTCGCCTTCGGCGACACCGCCCGGGGGCGAGCCACTTGTCTCGCCCCGTCCTTCGGACCCCACAGGGGGAGAAGGGGGAGCCGGGATCCCGACGCCGGCACCTCCCGACGATCCCTATCGCGCTTCGAGATCAACCTCATCGCCTCAATCCACAAAGATCAGCGCCGGCGTTTCCAGCAGCGCCTTGATGCGCTGCACGAACACCGCCGCGACCCAGCCGTCGATCACCCGATGGTCGAAGCTGGACGACAGGTTCATCATCTTGCGCGGGATGAACTGGGTGCCGTCCCACATCGGCCGCACCATCATCTTGTTGACGCCGATGATGGCCACTTCGGGATGGTTGATGACCGGCGTCGTCGCGATGCCGCCCATGGCGCCGAGCGAGGTGATGGTGATGGTCGAGCCGGAGAGTTCGTCGCGGGTCGCCGTTCCGGACTTGGCCGCCTCGGCCAGCCTGACGACCTCGGCGCCGCAATCCCAGATGTCGCGCGCCTCGGCATGCTTGACGACAGGCACCACCAGCCCGGACGGCGTCTGCGCGGCAATGCCGATATGGATGCCGCCATGCTGGTGGATGATGCCGGCCTCGTCGTCGAACAGCGAATTGAGCTGGGGCTGGTCCGCGATCGCCTTGACCATCGCCCGCATCAGGAACGGCAGCAGCGTCAGCTTCGGCCTGTCCGCGCGCTTCTCCTTGTTCAGCGCGGCGCGCAACTCCTCGAGTGCCGTGACGTCGATCTCCTCGACATAGGTGATGTGCGGGATGCGCGATTTGGAAAGCGTCATCTTCTCGGCGATCTTGCGCCGCAACCCCACCACCTTGATATCCTCGATGGCATCGTTGCGCGCCAGGCCGGATGCCTTGGCGACCTGCGGCCCGCGCGCCAGGAACGCCTCGATGTCCTCATGGCCGATGCGCCCGGCCGGGCCGCTTCCCGCGACCTGCCTGAGATCGATGCCGGCCTCCTTCGCGCGCAGCCGCACGGCCGGCGACGCCAGCGGCTTCTCACCCTCCGGGCGCGGCGCGCCGGAAACCGACCTCTGCCCGGCGCTTTTCGCAACCGCCGGAGCGGGTTTCGCCTCCTGGTCGCCGGCCTTTGGCGAGGCCTTCGCGGTCGGCGCGGCCGTTTCGGGCTTCGGCGTCGGCAGCTTCGCCGGCGGCTCGGCGGCCACCGCCTCGGCCTTGGCATCGCCCTGCGGCTTTACATTGCCCTCGCCCGCCACTTTCAGCCGCACGATGGGCGAGCCGATCGCCACCGTGTCGCCGATCTCGGCGCCCAGCCACAGGATCTCGCCATCGACGGGCGAAGGAATCTCGACCGTCGCCTTGTCGGTCATGACGGCGGCGAGCACGGTGTCCTCGCGCACCATGTCGCCGACCTTGACGTGCCACTCGACGAGCTCGGCCTCGGCGACGCCTTCGCCGACATCGGGCAGCTTGATGATGTGCTCGCCCATGTCAGGCCTCCATGGTTTCTATGAGCGCGCGGCTGACCCGGGCGGGACCGGGGAAATAGTCCCATTCCTGCGCATGCGGATAGGGCGTGTCCCAGCCGGCGACCCGCGCCACCGGCGCCTCCAGGTGGTAGAAGCAGTTTTCCTGGACCAGCGCCGACAGCTCGGCGCCGAAGCCGGAGGTCAGCGTCGCCTCATGCACGATGACGCAGCGCCCGGTCTTCTTCACCGAGGCGACGATGGCGTCGAGGTCGAGCGGCAGAAGCGTCCTCAGATCGATGATCTCGGCATCGATGCCGGTCTCTTCGGCCGCGGCCTGCGCGACATAGACCATGGTGCCGTAGGCGAGTACGGTGACATCAGAGCCGGCCCTGCGGATCGCCGCCTTGCCGAGCGGCACGGTGTAGTGACCGTCGGCGACTTCGCCGAGCTCATGCTTCGACCAGGGCGTGACCGGCCGGTCGTGATGGCCGTCGAAGGGGCCGTTGTAGAGGCGCTTCGGCTCGAGGAAGATCACCGGATCGGGATCCTCGATCGCGGCGATCAGCAGCCCCTTGGCGTCATGCGGGTTTGACGGCACCACCGTCTTCAGCCCGGAGACGTGGGTGAACAAGGCTTCCGGGGACTGGCTGTGCGTCTGGCCGCCGAAAATGCCGCCGCCGGTCGGCATGCGGACCACGATCGGGCAAGTGAAATCGCCGTTCGATCGGTAGCGCAGTCTAGCCGCTTCCTGGGTCAGCTGGTCGTAGGCCGGATACATGTAGTCGGCAAACTGAATTTCCACGCAGGGCTTCAGCCCGTAGGCGGCCATGCCGATGGCCGAGCCGACAATGCCGGATTCGTTGATCGGCGCGTCGAAGCAGCGGGTCTTGCCATATTTGGCCTGCAGGCCTTGCGTGCACCGGAACACGCCGCCGAAGAAGCCGACATCCTCGCCGAACACGACGACTTTCTCGTCACGCCCCATCGACACGTCCATGGCGTCGCGAATGGCCTCGATCATGGTCCGTCTCGGCATGGCTCAGACTCCCGCCTGCTGGCGCTGGCGCCTGAGATGCGGCGGCATCTCGGCATAGAGGCCCTCGAACATGTCTCGGGTCGACGGCTTGCCGCCGGCGTGCAGCGTGCCGTGGCTCTCGGCCTCCTTTTGCGCCGCGATCACCGTGTCGAGGATTTCGGCCTCGGCCTGCGCGTGCCGCTCGTCCGACCAGACGCCGAGCCCGATCAGATGGTTCTTCAGCCGCACGATCGGATCGCCGAGCGGCCAGGCGTCGGATTCGGTCTTCGGCCGGTAGGCTGACGGATCGTCCGAGCTCGAATGGGCGCCGGCGCGGTAGGTGACATATTCGACCAGCGTCGGTCCGAGATTCTTGCGCGCCCGCTCGGCCGCCCATTTGGCGACCGCATGCACGGCGAGATAGTCATTGCCGTCGACACGCAGCGACGGGATGCCGAAGCCGAGGCCCCGCGCCGCGAAGGTGCCGGAACCGCCGCGCGCAATGCCTTGGAAGGTCGAGATCGCCCACTGGTTGTTGACCACATTGAGCACGACCGGCGCCTTGTAGGTGGAGGCGAACACCAGCGCGGAATGAAAGTCGGATTCCGCCGTCGAGCCGTCACCGATCCAGGCTGCCGCGATCTTGGAATCGTTCGAGATCGCCGAGGCCATCGCCCAGCCGACCGCCTGGATGTACTGCGTCGCCAGATTGCCGGAGATCGAGAAGAAACCGTGCTCCTTCGACGAATACATGATCGGCAGTTGCCGGCCCTTCAGCGGGTCGGCCTCGTTGGAATAGATCTGGTTCATCATCGTGACCATCGGATAGCCGTCGGCGATGAGCAGGCCGGCCTGCCGGTAGGTCGGGAAATTCATGTCGCCCGGCTCGAGCGCCTTGCGGAAGGCGCAGCTCACCGCCTCCTCGCCGAGATGCTGCATGTAGAAGGAGGTCTTGCCCTGGCGCTGCGCCATCTGCATGCGCGCGTCGAAGGTCCTGAGCGTCATCATGTGGCGCAGGCCTTCAAGCAGCTCCTCGCTGGAGAGCAGCCCCGCCCATGGCCCGACGGCCTCGCCATCGCGGTTCAGCACGCGGATGATGGAGAAGGCCATGTCGCGGATGGTGCGCGGATCGACATCGATGTCGGGGCGCGGCACCGAGCCGGCCGCGGCAATGGTCACGTTGGAGAAATCAGGCGTGCCGCCCGGCCGCACTTCCGGCTCCGGAACGTGGAAACGCAACATCCCAGCATCGGCCATGACCTTCGTCCTCCAATGTTGCCTGGCGCCGATATTTGCACATCCGCGCGTCCAGTGCGAATTCGCCGAAGGTCGTCGGACCGGCCATGCCGGCCGATCCAGCCTCCCTGCGCCAAGATGAAGATATGTCCGCGAAATTTCTTGTCGATGTTTCGCGGCGGCGCGCAATTTGGCGCAAGCTTGGACGAGGGTTTCCGCCAGATAAGGCGATTGGGCGGCAGACCTCGCGCGGTCTTCCTTCTCCCACAAGGGTAGAAGGAAGAGAGCGTCGGCGCCGATCGCCGTTCACGCCGCCCCAACATCATGCTAACCACCCCCCATGGCACAGAAGAAAGCTTTCGAGGTCGATTCCTGGCTCGCGCGGCCTGATCAGCGCATCTCCATCGTCCTGCTCTACGGCCCCGATCGCGGCCTCGTCTCCGAGCGGGCAAAGGCCTTTGCCGAAAAGACCGGCCTGCCGCTCGACGATCCCTTTTCCGTGGTCCGGCTGGAGGGTTCGGAGGTCGACCGCGACGAGGGCCGGCTGCTGGACGAAGCCCGCACCGTGCCGATGTTTTCCGACCGCCGCCTGCTCTGGGTGCGCAATGCCACCGGCCAGAAGGCGCTGGCCGAGGACGTCAAGGCGCTGACGGCGGAACCGGCGCCCGATGCCATCATCCTCATCGAGGCCGGTGACCTCAAGAAGGGTGTCGGCCTGCGCGCCGTGGTCGAGGGCGCCGACAACGCCATGGCGCTGCCTTGCTACGCCGACGAGGCCCGCGACATCGACACGGTCATCGACGACGAACTGCGCAAGGCCGGCATGTCGATGACGCTCGAGGCGAGACAGGCGCTGCGCCGCAATCTCGGCGGCGACCGGCTGGCTTCGCGCGGCGAGATCGAGAAGCTCATCCTCTACGCCCACGGCCAGAAGGAGATCGGCCTGGAGGATATCAGGGCGATGTCAGGCGACGTGTCCGGGGCTTCCTTCGACGATGCCGTCGACGCGCTGCTAGAGGGCAAGATCGGCGACTTCGACACCGCCTTCACCCGCCACTGCCAGTCCGGCGGCCCGCCCTTCCTGGTGCTGTCCTCGGCGATGCGCCAGTTGCAGCAGATCCAGGTCATGCGCGGCCAGATGGACTCTGGGGGGCGCAATGCCGCGTCGGTCGTCGCCGGCGCGCGCCCGCCGGTTTTCTTCTCCAGGCGCAAGCTGGTGGAGAAGGCGCTGGAGCGCTGGAGCAGCGATGCGCTGAGCCGCGCATTGACCCGGTTGCAGACCGCCGTGCTGCAGACGCGGCGGCGGCCTGATCTTTCGGTCGCGCTGGCACGGCAGGCGCTGCTCGGCATTGCGGTGGAGAGCGCGAGGCTGGGGCAGCGTTAGGCGAGCGATCCTCCCGTACCATGCAGCCAACGGCTACTCGCCTGACCAATTGATCGGGGCGTAATGTCCGTTCTGGCCGGAATTGTCCCAGCTCATGCCATGGTCGCTGAATGTGCTGCCTTCCGCCCCCATCGCCATGGCGAGCCAGTCGGGATTGACGGGATGGCCGGTGGCCGCCCACATCTGCCCGTCCTCGCGCATCGTCGGCAGCGGCTCGACAGCCATCTGCATGACGCCGGCAATCTTCGCCGACCGCTTCTTGCCGTCTATCCGGTAGTCAATCGGCACCTTCCTGGCCCCGAGGTTCGTGCCGATCAAGGGTGCCAACACGGCCATGGGGCCGCCCGCGGCGCCAGTAAAGATGGCACCCAGCGCCTCTGTCTGCCTGTCATCGGCCCGTTCGTCTATGTAGGCGGCGGCCGTCCAATTGCCGTCTGCCATCGGACCCGGCGTGTGAGCAACCATCGCGACACTGAGCCCGTCCAATCGAACGTCGCCGTAATTGCCCGTATCGATATGAAAGACCAGACCGACGTCGCAAACGCCTTTCGTCGGTCTCGATGTCAGCTGCGCCTCGGTGGACAGCAGGCAAGGACACACGACATCGCAGCTGCAATTTTCGAAGTAGCTTCCGGACAATTGCCAACGGACTGCCATTTGCACCTCCCACTCGCGTCAGGCGCGTCGGCATATCGGTTTGGCGAGGCGGTGCCATTTCACGACCAGGCAGGAATGGCAAATGGCCCTCGCCGCGACCGACCGGCACGCCAGGGCAATTAATTTAAGCCATATCTAATATAAGTTACGCCGTTGCCCGGCACTGTCAAGCCGCGAGGGCTGGGGCTGCGGTGGGCGATTGGCCGATCTCCCCCACGAGGGGGAGATGGCTGGCAAGCCAGAGGGGGCGCTGGCCCGCCGACCTCTCGATCAGTCGCGATACGGCTTCGGCTGAGTTGTCGGCCAGCCGCAGATGGCCGAGCCAGCGCCCTAAGGCGCCCCCCTCTGCCCTGCCAGGCGTCCCCCCCCGAAGGGGAGAGATTGGCAGTTTCGCCGATTTCGCCAATCAGCGCTGCAAAAAGAAAGGGCTGACCCAACAGCCAGCCCCCCTTTTTCCCTACATCAAATCGAGCGTCTGCCTGATGCAATTTGCCGGCTAATTACCGCTCCTGCTTCAATCTCCGGCACAGCTCGTCCAGCTGCTCCAGCGACCGATAGGACACCCGCAGCTCGCCGCCCTTGCCCTTGTGATCAATCGCCACGATCATGCCCAGCGTGTCGGTCATCAGCTTTTCCAGCGCCATCGTGTCGGTATCCTTTTCCGGCGCGGCTTGCGGCTGCTTCGGCTTGGCCGGCGTGGGGCCGGCCGGCATCTGCGCCAGCGCTTCGGCCTGGCGCACGGAAAGCCCTTCCTCGACGATGCGCTTGGCAAGGCCGGCCGGATCCTCCGCCGTCACCAGTGTGCGGGCGTGGCCGGCCGACAGCGCGCCGTCGACCAGCATGTCGCGGATCACGTCCGGCAGCTTCAGCAGCCTCAGCGTGTTGGCGACATGGCTGCGGCTCTTGCCGATGACATTGCCGAGATCGGCCTGGGTGTAGCCGTGTTCGTCGATCAGCTGCTGATAGCCCAGCGCTTCCTCGACGGCATTGAGGTCGGTGCGCTGGACGTTCTCGATGATCGCCAGCTCGAGCGCGGTGCGGTCGTTGACCTCGCGGATGATGACCGGGATCTCGGTCAGCCCGGCGCGCTGCGCCGCGCGCCAGCGCCGTTCGCCGGCGATGATCTCGTAGCGGCCCGCCTGCGTCGGCGACGGCCGCGCCACCACCGGCTGCACCACGCCATGTTCGCGGATCGATTGGGCGAGGTCGGTCAGTTCGGCGTCGCCGAAGTGCCGGCGCGGGTTTTTCGGGTTGGGGCTGAGAAACTCGATCGGCACCTTGCCGTCGGCACTCATGCCGGGCTTTTCCGGCGCCGCCGGGCGATCGATCTCGCCGATCAGTGCCGCCAGGCCACGGCCCAGTCTTTTCCTCGAAAGGTCTTCGCTCATGTCTATTCCGAGTCTATTTTGGATATTGGATCGTTTCGGTATCGAATCGGCTGTCAATTCTGCGTCCGATCTTATCAAGCGGCGCGCAATTTGCGCTCGCGGCGGATCACTTCCGAGGCCAGCTGCAGATAGGCCTGGCTGCCCGAGCACTTCAAATCGTAAAGGATCGCCGGCTTGCCATAGGACGGTGCCTCCGACACCCGCACATTGCGCGGAATGATCGTCTCGTAGACCTTGTCACCCATATGCGCCCGCACATCCTGCACCACCTGGTTGGCGAGATTGTTGCGGCCGTCATACATGGTCAGCACGATGCCCTGGATAATGAGATCCGGATTGATGGAGCGGCGCACCTGCTCGACGGTCTCCAGCAATTGGCTCAAGCCTTCCAGCGCGAAGAATTCGCATTGTAACGGCACAAGGACGGAATCGGCGGCGGCCATTGAATTCAGAGTCAAAAGGTTAAGCGAAGGCGGGCAATCGATCAGCACGTAACCGAAAGGCGCCCCGCGCTCGGTCGCGGCGCGCAACGCATTGCGCAGCTTCAGCACCCGGTCCGGCGCCGAGGCGATCTCCATTTCGATGCCGAGCAGGTCGAGCGTCGACGGCACGATCGACAGGCCGGGCACGGCGGTCGGAATGGCCGCGGCTTCCAGCTCCAGCTCGCCCGTCAACACGTCGTAGGACGAGACGGTGCGGTCTTTGCGGTCGATACCGAGGCCGGTGCTGGCATTGCCTTGCGGGTCGAGGTCGACGATCAGCACTTTTTCGCCGATCGCGGCCAGAGCGGTGGCCAGATTGATGGCGGTGGTGGTCTTGCCGACACCGCCCTTCTGGTTGGCTACGGTGATGATTCGGGGGCCGTTCTTCATGGGTTTATGCCAGAAATTCATGTTCTTGGGTCGCCAAATAGCCGACGAGTCGAAGATCAGACAGGTCGCAGGTTAGACAGTTCAAGGATGACGCCTTGGGAGTCCGTCACACTGGGATGTTCTACCAGATCGAAGGCCCATCGGTTAACGCTTTCTTGCACTTCGGCGCGATAATCCCGGCCTTTGTGGAACAGGCCGCGCGCGCCTGACGTGAGCCACGGCGCCGACAGGTCGAGCAGGACCGAAAGCGAGGCCAGGGCCCGCGCCGTGACGATTTGCGGTTGCGAAACAAGCGCATGGCTGTCCTCGATCCGCCGCGCCACGACCCGCGCCGGCAGGTTGAACTGGCCGATGACGGTCTGCAAGAACGAAGCCTTCTTGCGGTTGCTCTCCACCAGATCGATGCTGGCGCCGTCGCGCTCGGCAAGCAGGAAGGCCATGACCAGGCCGGGAAATCCGCCGCCTGAACCGATGTCGACCCAATGCGAGGCATCGGGCTCAATGCGCGCCAGCTGTGCGCTGTCGAGGATGTGGCGGTGCCAGACATCGCCCGCTGTAGACTGCGCCACCAGATTGATGCTGCGATTCCATTTCTGGAACATGGATTCGAACGCCACAAGGCGATCGAATGTTTCACGTGAAACCGGGCCTGCCGCATCCTGCAGGCTCTCTAGGGAGAAAGAGCTCACGCAACGTCTCTCTGCGCACTCTCGTAGTGGCGGACATGCGCGACAATGATCGCCAGCGCCGCCGGCGTCATGCCCTCCATGCGCTGCGCGTCGGCAATAGAACGCGGCCGCCGCGCCTGCATCTTCTGCTTCAACTCGTTGGACAGGCCAGGCACACCGGCGAAATCAACCGTCTCGGGGATCAGACGGCTCTCTTCGTGGCGGATCTGCGCGACATCGCTCTTCTGCCGGTCAAGATAGACCGAATATTTCGCTTCCGTTTCGAGACGCTCGGCGGTCTTGGCGTCGATCGCCGCGAATCCCGGCTCGACCCCGGCCAGCCAGGCGACATCGACGTCGGGATAGGCCAGCAGTTCGTAAGCCGAGCGGCGAACGCCATCCCTGTTGATCTCCAACCCATGCCGCGCCGCCTCATTCGGCGTCATCGCCACCGATCTGGCCAGTTCGCGCGCCGCATCGAGCCGCTGCATGACATCGCCGTAGCGCTGCATGCGTTGCGCCGATGCGATGCCCAGCTTCGCGGCGAGCGGTGTCAGCCGCTCATCGGCATTGTCGGCGCGCAACGACAGCCGGAATTCGGCGCGCGAGGTGAACATGCGATAGGGTTCGGTGATGCCGCGGCTGGTCAAATCGTCGACCATCACGCCGATATAGGCCTCGGTGCGGCTGAGCACGATCAGTTCGCCGCCCGCGGCCCGACGCGCCGCGTTGAGCCCTGCGAGCAGGCCCTGGCCCGCGGCTTCCTCATACCCGGTCGTGCCGTTGATTTGCCCGGCAAGGAACAGGCCGACAACACGCTTGGTCTCCAGCGTCTGCTGCAGTTCGCGCGGATCGACGTGATCATATTCGATGGCATAGCCAGGCTGCAGCATGGTCGCACGCTCGAGCCCGGGAATGGTCTTGAGGATCTCGAGCTGCACGTCCTGCGGCAGCGAGGTCGAAATCCCATTGGGATAGACGGTGTCGTCGTCGAGCCCTTCCGGCTCCAGAAAGATCTGGTGGCCGTCGCGGTCGCCGAACTTGACGATCTTGTCCTCGATCGACGGGCAATAGCGCGGCCCGACGCCTTCGATCGAGCCGGAATACATGGCGGAGCGGCCGAGATTGGCGCGGATCAACTCATGCGTGGCTGTTGTCGTGCGGGTAATGCCGCACTCGATCTGCGGTGTAGTGATGCGGTCGGTCATCAGCGAGAACGGCACCGGATCCTCATCCGCCGCCTGGCTTTCCAGCGACGCCCAGTCGATGGTCTTTCCGTCCAGCCGTGGCGGCGTGCCGGTCTTCAGTCGGCCGAGCTTGAAGCCTGCACGGTCCATCGTCGCCGACAGGCCAAGACTCGCCTGCTCGTTCATCCGGCCGGCGACGATCTTCTTCTCGCCAATATGAATGAGGCCGCGCAGGAAAGTACCGGTGGTCAGGACAACAGCGCCGCAGGCGAGCCTGCGGCCGTCGGCCAGGAGGACAGCGGCGATCCGTCCTTGGTCGATCTCGAAATCCAGGACCTCGCCCTCGACCACGTCGAGATCGTTCTGCTGCCGAATCGCTTCCTGCATGGCCAGGCGATAGAGCTTTCGGTCGGCCTGCGTGCGCGGGCCGCGCACCGCCGGCCCCTTGCGGCGGTTGAGCAAACGGAACTGGATGCCCGCGGTATCCGCCACCCGGCCCATCAGGCCGTCCATGGCGTCGATCTCGCGGACCAGATGGCCCTTGCCGAGCCCGCCGATGGCGGGATTGCACGACATCACGCCGATCGTATCGAAGCGCAGCGTCACCAACGCGGTCTTGGCGCCGGCGCGCGCGGCAGCACTGGCCGCCTCGCATCCCGCATGGCCGCCGCCCACCACAACCACATCATAGTGATCGGTCATTTTCAAATCCTGGACTCAAAAAAGAGATTGAGGGACACATGTCCCCGCGGGGCCAAGCTGTCAAGAAAACTTCGCGGCAAGTTTCACGTGAAACAGGGCAATGCCTTGCCATCCCCCTTGTGGGGAGGGTCGCTGCGAAGCAAGCGGGGTGGGGTGCGGCGCAGACCCCCACCCGGATTTACGGTCCTTACGGTCCTACCTCCCCACAAAAGGGGAGGTAGGGCCTGGCGCCTATGTTTCACGTGAGTCACCGCTGGGGATTGCCGAAGCGTCTCCAACTTCGTCATCCACGGGCCGAGCAGCCACGAAGTGGCGTCGCGGAGACCCGAGGATCCATTCCGTGACTTTAGGTGTAGGGCGCAGCGGAGCAGAATTCTGAACCGTTGCGGCGCGTTGCATATCCCCTCAATCATCATCACCGAACAGCCGGGCTGGTCTTCGCCCAAGTGGTTGTTTCACGTGAATCATTTCCCGATACAGAACTGCGAAAAGATCACGTCCAGCATATCTTCGACATCGATCGCGCCCACAATTCGGCCCAGCCTGTCCGCCGCCAGCCGCAACTCCTCGGCGCGCAGTTCCTGGCCCGCCGCGTGGTCGTCGAGGGCGCGACGCAGATGGCGATTCGCCTCGCCGAGCAGTTCGACGTGTCGCAGGCGCGACGGCAGAACGTCGCCGACATTGCCGGCCGCGCCCGCCGCGCGACGGCCGATCTCCGCCAGCAGCGCTTCCACGCCGCTTCCGTTCATCGTCGAAATGACGAAATCATATCTGCCGGCCGCATCATCCGCCGCCTGTTCACTCAACAGGTCGAGCTTCGTGCCGATGCGCAACAGGGGCGCCGCCGTCTGAACCGGACCGACGCCACCGGGCGACAGAATGTCTTCCAGCAGCAACAACAGATCGGCGCGATCGGCCTTCGCCCGCGCCTTTTCGATGCCGATCGCCTCGACCTTACCGGGCGCGTCGCGCAGGCCGGCCGTATCCGTCAGCCTGACGCGCAGGCCGCCGAGATCCAGCGTCACCTCGAGCAGATCTCGGGTCGTGCCGGGCTCATCCGTTACAATAGCTGCATCGCGCCGCGCCAACGCGTTGAACAGACTCGACTTGCCGGCATTCGGTGCGCCGAGAATCACCACCTCGAAGCCGTCGCGGATGATCTCGGCCGCATGAAATCCGGCGATGTGGCGATCGATTTCGCCGATCATTGCCCGGACATCCGACCAGACCGTATCCGAAACGGATCCAGGCACATCGTCTTCATCGGCGAAGTCGATCTCCGCCTCGATCATGGCCCGCGCATGGATCAACCTGCGGCGCCAGCTTAGATAAAGCTCGCTTTGGACACCCTCGGCGTTCTGGACGGCAAACCGCCGCTGCGCCTCGGTCTCGGCATTGACCAGATCGGCAAGTGCTTCCGTCTCGACCAGATCGACCTTGCCGTTGAGAAAGGCGCGACGCGTGAATTCGCCCGGTTCAGCATGCCGCACGCCGTCGAAACCGGAGATCGTCTCCAGCATCCGGGCCACCACGGCACGTCCGCCATGGACATGGAATTCGGCGACATCCTCGCCGGTGAAGCTCGCCGGACCGGGAAAGAAGATGACCAGGCCGCTGTCGAGCACGGTCCCATCCGGCGCCCTGAACTTGCGCAAGGCGGCCGCACGGGCCTTAACCATGCCGCCGGCGATCGTTTCGACCACGAATCGAGTCTGCGGACCGGAAATACGCAGCACGGCGACACCGGCCGGAAGCCGGCCGCTCGACAGCGCAACGATCGAATCGCTTGAAATCATTTGCCCGCTCTGTTGAACCGCCCTAGCCTCGCGCCTTCAAACAAGCCGAGTTGCCCATCGTGAGATTGCCCGCGCAAAACCTGCTTGCCGAAGAGGCCAGCCCCTATCTGCAGCAGCACAGCGGCAATCCCGTCCATTGGCGGGCCTGGTCGCCGGCATCGCTCGAGGAAGCAAGGACGCTCGATCGCCCGATCCTGCTTTCCGTCGGCTATGCCGCCTGCCATTGGTGCCATGTCATGGCGCACGAAAGCTTCGAGAATGACGGCGTCGCCGCCGTCATGAACCGTCTGTTCGTCAATATCAAGGTCGACCGCGAGGAGCGTCCCGACATCGACCAGATCTACATGGCCGCGCTGTCGTCGATGGGCGAGCAAGGCGGCTGGCCGCTGACCATGTTCCTGACGCCCGACGGCAAGCCGTTCTGGGGCGGCACCTATTTTCCGCGCGAGGCGCGCTATGGCCGCCCGGGCTTCATCCAGGTGATGGAAGCGGTCGACAAGGCCTGGCGTGAGAAGCGCGACAGCCTGCACCAGAGCGCCGACGGGCTGACCTCCCATGTCGAGGCGCGGCTCGCCGGCACGCACGCCAGGCAGAGCCTCGACCGCGGCACGCTCACCGACCTCGCCGGCCGCATCGACCGCATGATCGACCGCGACCTCGGCGGCTTAAGCGGCGCGCCGAAATTCCCCAACGCGCCATTCATGCTGACGCTCTGGCTGTCCTGGCTGCGCGATGGCAACGCCGCGCATCGCGACGACGTGCTGGTCAGCCTCGAACGGATGCTGGGCGGCGGCATCTACGACCATGTTGGCGGCGGGCTCAGCCGCTACTCCACCGATGCAGAATGGCTGGTGCCGCATTTCGAGAAGATGCTCTACGACAATGCCGAGCTGATCCGCTTCTGCAACTGGGCCTTTTCGGCCAGCGGCAAGGATTTGTTCCGGATACGAATCGAAGAGACCGTCGACTGGCTGCTGCGCGAAATGCGCGTCGCCGGCGGCGCCTTCGCCGCCAGTCTCGACGCCGACAGCGATGGCGAGGAAGGGCTTTTCTACACCTGGAGCAGGCAAGAGATCGAAGCCGTCCTTGGCGACGATTCAGCCTTGTTTTTCAATTACTTCACGCTATCCAGTCCACATGGCTGGGAAGGCAAGCCGGTTGTCCACCAAACCCGCGCCCAGCAAACCCAAAGCGTCGCCGACCGCGAAAGACTCATTCCGCTCAAGGCCAGGCTTCTCGCGGTCCGGGAGGAGCGCGTCAGGCCAGGCCTCGATGCAAAAACCCTGACCGACTGGAACGGCCTGATGATTGCGGCACTCGCCGAGGCTGGTCGGTCGCTGGCCCGGCCCGACTGGATCGAGGCCGCGGCCACGGCCTTTGCCCATATCTCCGGTTCCAGCCGCGACGGCCGCTTGCCGCATTCCATGCTTGGCGCCAGGAAACTGTTTCCCGCTCTGTCCAGCGACTACGCCGCCATGGCCAACGCCGCGATCTCGCTGTTCGAGGCGTCGGGCGATTGGAGCTATATCGACCAGGCCAAGCAGTTCATCGAGCAGCTCGACCATTGGCACATCGACGCCGCCGGCACAGGTTACTATCTGACCGCTTCGGACAGCACCGACGTCCCGATCCGCATCAGGGGGGATGTCGACGAGGCCATTTCCTCGGCCACCAGCCAGATCATCCAAGCGTTGGTGCGGCTCGCATCCGTTACCGGCGATCTCGATCTCGGGGAAAAGGCCTGGAAGATCGCCGAGCACGCCGCCGGCCGCGCAACGCACCAGGCTTACGGCCAGGCCGGCATCGTCAATGCCTGCGCGATTGCCGTCGAGCCTTTGAAACTGGTCATCGTCGATGATCTGGAAGGTCCAAAGCTCGTTCCGGTTGCGAATCGATGCCCCGACCCGCGCCGCGTCGACATCATGGCCGCGATTGGTTCGGAAACGAATCGACCCTTGCTGCCCGGCGGGATTCTGCCGCCGACCGACAGGCCGGGCGCCTGGCTTTGTACCGGGCAGGTATGTTTGCCGGTGGTGACGGATGCCGGGGAGTTGGAGCGGTTGTTGCGGCGTCGATAGGGACAACTTCACACGTCGCGACTTGCCGCCAAACCCGCGGACTAACCCCAGGCAATAAAAACCCCATCCCGGCCTTCCGGAATGGGGTTTCGACATTACAGGTTTGGAAAGGCGGCTAGACCTTAGGTATTCATCGAATCGAAGAAATCCGCATTGGTCTTGGTCTGCTTGAGCTTGTCGATGAGGAACTCGATCGCGTCGGTCGTTCCCATCGGCGCCAGGATGCGGCGCAGCACGAAGATCTTCTGCAGGTCCTGACGCGGCACCAGCAGGTCTTCCTTGCGGGTACCGGATTTGAGGATGTCCATGGCCGGGTAGATGCGCTTGTCGGCGACCTTGCGGTCGAGCACGATTTCCGAATTGCCGGTGCCCTTGAACTCTTCGAAGATGACTTCGTCCATGCGGCTGCCGGTATCGATCAGCGCGGTGGCGATGATGGTCAGCGAACCGCCTTCCTCGATGTTGCGCGCGGCGCCGAAGAAGCGCTTCGGGCGCTGCAGCGCGTTGGCGTCGACACCGCCGGTCAGCACCTTGCCGGATGACGGCACGACGGTGTTGTAGGCGCGGCCGAGGCGGGTGATGGAATCGAGCAGGATGACGACGTCGCGGCCATGTTCGACCAGGCGCTTGGCCTTTTCGATGACCATTTCGGCGACCTGGACGTGGCGCACCGCCGGTTCGTCGAAGGTCGAGGAAACGACCTCGCCCTTCACCGAGCGCTGCATGTCGGTCACTTCTTCCGGCCGCTCGTCGATCAGCAGCACGATCAGATAGCATTCGGGATGGTTGGTGGTGATGGAGTGGGCGATGTTCTGCAGCAGCACCGTCTTACCGGTGCGCGGCTGCGCGACGATCAAGGCGCGCTGGCCCTTGCCGAGCGGCGCCACCAGATCGATGACGCGCGGCGAGATATCCTTGGAGGTCGGAACCTCCATTTCCATCTTCAGCCGCGAGGTCGGGTAGAGCGGCGTCAGATTGTCGAAATGGATCTTGTGACGGATCTTTTCGGGATCGTCGAAATTGATGGTGTTGACCTTGAGCAGCGCGAAATAGCGCTCGCCCTCTTTCGGGCTGCGGATCGGCCCTTCGACCGTATCGCCGGTCTTCAGCGAAAAGCGCCGGATCTGCGACGGCGAAATGTAGATGTCGTCGGGGCCTGGCAGATAGTTGGCGTTGGCCGAACGCAGGAAGCCGAACCCGTCCTGGAGCACTTCGACCACGCCGTCGCCGATGATCTCGACGTCCTGGGCGGCCAGCTTCTTCAGGATCGCGAACATCAGCTCCTGCTTGCGCATGACGCTGGCGTTCTCGACCTCGAGCGATTCGGCATAAGCGATCAACTCTGGCGGCTTCTTGTTCTTGAATTCGGTAAGTTTCATTTCTTGCATAGACGGACTCTGGGTGAGCTTTGGGAAAAATATCGGCGGGATGCGACAAATGCCGGGCGCGGCCAAAAACAATGAAGGGCGGCGCATGACGGGAAGGAAGACCCGTCTTTTATCGTCGGTCGGGTGAAAGAGCAAGCCGCGTTTTAAGAGGCTTGATCGGCCTCAGAACGGCTTGACGACAACCAGGATCACGATGGCGATCATCAACAATGTGGGGATCTCGTTGACGATCCGCCAGTGCCTCGCCGGTTTTTCGTTGCGATCTTCGGCGAATTTGCGCACCGCGCCGGCCAGATAGCCGTGAACGGCGGACAACAAAAGCACCAGGCCGATCTTGGCGTGCAGCCAGCCGCCCTGGAATCCAAAGACTTTCCAGGCAAGCCACAAGCCGAACACCCAGGTGACGATCATCGCCGGATTGATGATGCCGCGCAGCAGGCGCCGCTCCATCACCTTGAAGGTCTCCGACTGCACCGAGCCCTTCTCGGCATCGACGTGGTAGACGAACAGCCGCGGCAGATAGAGCATGCCGGCCATCCAGGAAATGACGGCAAGGATATGGATCGCCTTTGCCCAGGGATAGAAACTTTCGGGCGCGACGAGAAACAGAAGCGCCGTCGCCACGATCAGCACGCCGATGCTGATGACCATGCGCATCATCGCCTGCCCGGTGCCGTTGGTGTTGTTCATCCCAGCCATCAGCGTGTCGCGCTCCTCACCTGCTTCACCATCGCCTCGACATGCGCGATCGGCGTCTCCGGCGTGATGCCGTGGCCGAGATTGAAGATCAGCGGCCCCTCTCCCAGCGCGTTCAGGATCGCCTCGACGCCGTCCGACAGTGCCTTGCCGCCAGCCACGAGGCGCAAGGGATCGAGATTGCCCTGGACCGCACCCGAACGCTGCAAGTCCTTCGCCGCCGCCAGCGGCACCGTCCAGTCGATCCCCAGCCCCGTCACGCCGGTCTTCTGGCGATAGGTGCGGTAGCGCGCGCCGGCGCCCTTGGGAAAACCGATGATCGGCACATCGGGATGGACGGCTCTTACCTGCCTGACGATCTCCGCCACCGGCCAAACGCAGAACTGGTCGAACGTCGCATCGTCGAGCACGCCGGACCAGGAATCGAAAATCTGCACCACATCGGCACCGGCCTCGATCTGCCGGATCAGATAGGCCGCCGAATGATCGGCAAGCACCTTCAGGAGATGTTGGAACGCCGCCGGCTCGCGATAGCCGAACAGCCGCGCCGGCGCCTGGTCGGGCGTGCCATGGCCGGCGATCATATAGGTCGCCACCGTCCAGGGCGCGCCGCAGAAACCGATCAGCGTGGTCTCGTCAGGCAGTTTTGCCCGCACCCGGCGAACCGTCTCGTAGACCGGTTCGAGATTCACGTGAAACACATCGCTTTCCAGAGCCATGATCTCGGCCACGGAGATCGGCGTCAGCAATGGTCCTCGCCCCTCTTCGAAGCGCACGTCACGGCCGAGCGCATGCGGAACGACAAGGATGTCCGAGAACAGGATCGAGGCGTCGAAGCCAAAGCGCTCGATCGGCTGCAAGGTCACTTCCACCGCAAGGTCGGGATCGTAGCAGAGGTCGAGGAACGAACCGGCGCGCCGGCGTGTTTCACGATACTCCGGCAGATAGCGACCTGCCTGGCGCATCATCCAGAGCGGAGGCGGAAAATGAGCCTCGCCCTTCAGGACGTCCAGCATGATCCGGCTTCTAGGCATTGAGCACTCGCCTCTCCCAGCCTTCCTATAATCAAAGATTCTTATATCTAAGATTCTTCTGATTCTAAGAGTCTGTTGGTTGTGGTGGTTGTCACCTGTCCCGCTTCGTCAGCCAAAAAGCCAGCAAGCATATTGTCGCGCGCTTCGTTCTCCCGGCTGCACGGTTCTGGGGATAGTCCAGAATCCGTGATCGGGAACAAGGCGTTAGCACGCCAGGGAAAAATCCCGCCCTGTGGATGGCTGAAAGGCAAAAGAGACGGTCCCCAGATTTGTCCCCAGCCGTCCGGCGAAGCTGACAGAGGACCGAATTGTGGACAAACTGCCATCTGATACAGTCGCCTCCAACCGGCGCCTCTTTCTGTCCCGCTTTATCCACACCCGCCCACAGCCCCAGGTGATCCCTGTGAACAAACCCCAGAGCTTCTTTCACCTGCACCTGATTTCCGACGCGACCGGCGAAACGCTGCTTGCCGCCGGCCGGGCGGCTTCGGCGCAATATAAGGACGCGCGGGCGATCGAGCACATCTACCCGCTCATCCGCACCGAAAAGCAGGTGGCCAAGGTGTTCGAGGACATAGAGGAGGAGCCGGGCATCATCCTTTATACGGTCGTCGACCAGAAGCTGGCGCGCGGCATCGACGAGCGCTGCGCCACAATGGGCCTGCCCTGCGTGTCGGTACTGGAACCGGTGCTCACCGTCTTCCAGTCGTATCTCGGCACGCCGGCCGGCCGCCGCGTCGGCGCCCAGCACGTCCTCGACGCCGAATATTTCCGCCGCATCGATGCGCTGAACTTCACCATGGACCATGATGACGGCCAGTTGCCCGCGAATATGGACGATGCCGATGTCGTGCTGATCGGCATTTCGCGAACGTCGAAGACGCCGACCAGCATCTATCTCGCCAACCGCGGCATCAAGACCGCCAACATCCCGATCGTGCTCGGCGTGCCGGTGCCGGAAAGCCTGGTCAGCGCCTCGAAGCCGCTGATCGTCGGGCTGATCGCCACCGCCGAACGCATTTCGCATGTCCGCCAGAACCGCATCCTCGGCAACAGCAGCTCCTATGTGCCGACCGACTATGTCGACCGCGCCGCCATCAACGAGGAGCTCGCCTACGCCCGCCAGATCTGCACGCGCCACGGCTGGCCGATGATCGACGTCAGCCGCCGCTCGATCGAGGAAACGGCGGCGGCGATCGTTGCCCTGAGGGGGAAGACGCGCTAGGGCAAACGCCAACCCCGGTGAACAACCATGACCGAAAAAATCATCCTCGCCTCCGGCAGTCCGTTCCGCAAGGCGATGCTTCTCAACGCCGGCATCGACGTCGAGGCGGTGCCGGCCAAGGTCGACGAGCGCGCGCTCGAGGCGCCGTTGCAGGACAGCGGCGTTTCGCCCGAGGATGTCGCGCTGGTGCTGGCCGAAGCCAAGGCAACCGAGGTCAGCGAACGCAGGCCCGGCGCGCTGGTGCTCGGCTGCGACCAGACACTCTCGCTCGGTGACGAGGTCTTCCACAAGCCGGCCGACATGGAGGGCGCGCGGCGCCATCTCCTGGCGCTGTCGGGCAAGACCCATCATCTCAACAGCGCCGCCGTGCTGGTGCGCGACGGCCAGGTACTGTGGCGCCATGTCGGCATCGCCGGCATGACCATGCGCAAGCTCGACCCCGGCTTCATCGGCCGCCATCTCGCCCGTGTCGGCGCCAAGGCGCTGACCAGCGTCGGCGCCTACCAGATCGAAGGCGAAGGCATCCAGCTGTTCGAGAAGATCGAGGGCGACCATTTCACCATTGTCGGCCTGCCGCTTTTGCCCCTGCTGGCGGAACTGCGCACGCTGGGAGCCATCGATGGCTGAGGCAACGAAAAAGGCTTTTGTCACCGGCCACCCGATCAAGCATTCGCGCTCGCCGAAGATCCACGGCCACTGGCTGGCCCAGCACGGCATCGACGGCAGCTACGAGGCGATCGACGTGGCGCCGCAGGATTTCGCCGAATTCATCGCGACGTTGCAGGCAAACGGGTTTCGCGGCGGCAATGTCACCATTCCGCACAAGGAAGCCGCCTTCGCTCTTGTCCAGCGCCGCGACCAGGCGGCCGAAGAGATCGGCGCCGTCAACACGCTGTGGTTCGAGGACGGCGTGCTGTGCGGCGGCAACACCGACGGTCACGGCTTTGCCGCCAACCTTGATGATTACGCCCCGGGCTGGGCGAACATGGGCCCCGCGGTCGTGCTCGGCGCCGGCGGCGCGTCCCGCGCCGTCATCCAGGCGCTGAAGCAACGCGGTTTCACCGACATCCGCATCGTCAATCGCACGCTGGCTCGGGCGCAGGAATTGCGCGATCGTTTCGGCGCCGGCGTTTCGGCGCATGGCACGGCGGCGACCAACGAGTTGCTGGCCGACGCCGGGCTGCTGGTCAACACCACGGCACTTGGCATGGTTGGCAATGAAGGCCTCGCCGCCGATCCGGCCTTGCTGCCGGACCATGCCATCGTCACCGACCTTGTCTATGTGCCGCTCGAAACCTCGCTGCTCGCTGCCGCGCGCGCCAGGGGGCTGAAGACGGTCGATGGTCTCGGCATGCTGCTCAACCAGGCCGTGCCCGGCTTCGAACACTGGTTTGGCGTCAGGCCGCGGGTCACGCCGGAGCTGCGTGAGATCATCGTTGCCGATCTGGTGCCGAAACCATGATCGTGCTCGGTCTCACCGGCTCGATCGGCATGGGCAAGTCGACGACGGCAAAAATGTTCGCCGAGGCGGGCGTGCCGGTCCACGATTCCGACGAAACGGTGCATCGCCTCTATGCGGGCAAGGCGGCCCCTCTGGTTGAAGCCGCCTTTCCCGGCACCACTGTTGATGGTGTGGTCGACCGCATAAAACTTGGCGCGCATGTGATTGGCGATGCCGCCGCGCTGAAGCGCCTGGAAGCGATCATCCATCCGCTGGTGCGCGCCGACGCCGACGCCTTCCTGGTCAAGCATCGTAACGCTGGCGAATCGATCGCCGTGCTCGACATCCCGCTGCTCTTCGAAACCGGCGGGCGTGGCCGCGTCGACAAGGTCGTCGTCGTCACCGCGCCCCCCGAAGTCCAGCGCCAGCGCGTGCTGGCCCGGCCTGGAATGACGGAAGAAAAACTGGCGGCGATCCTGGCCAAGCAGGTGCCGGACGAGGAGAAGCGCAGGCTGGCGGATTTCGTCATCGACACCGGCCAGGGGCTGGATGCCGCGCGTGCCGCCGTTGCCGCCATTGTCGCCGAACTCCGGGGACAAAGGGGTTCCTGACGGCGGGCTGTCAGCATTGCCCATTGCCATTTTGTTCCGGTCTCGTGATTCTGCTCCTCCAGGAGCAAACTGATTCGATGCGCGAGATCATCTTCGATACGGAAACCACCGGCCTTGATTCGCGCGACGACCGCGTGATCGAGTTGGGCGGCGTCGAGCTAGTCAATCGTTTCCCGACCGGCAGGACGTTCCACCACTACATCAACCCGCAAGGCCGAGCGATCCATGAGGAGGCGCAGGCGGTGCACGGCATCAGCGCGGCGGATCTCGCGGGCAAGCCGACCTTTGCCGAAATCGCCGAGGAATGGCTGACCTTCACCGAGGGCGCCAAGCTGGTCGCGCACAACGCCACTTTCGACATCGGCTTCCTCAATGTCGAATTCGGCCGGCTCGGTCATCCCGTCGTCGATCCCGGCCGCGTCGTCGACACGCTGGCGCTGGCGCGCCGCAAGCACCCGATGGGGCCAAATTCCCTCGATGCGCTCTGCCGGCGCTACGGCATCGACAACACGAAGCGCACCAAGCACGGCGCGCTGCTCGATTCCGAATTGCTGGCCGAGGTCTATATCGAACTGATCGCCGGCAAGCAGGCGGCGCTGATCCTCGACAGCGCCACCGCGCCGGCGCAGGGCGAGAATGTCCGCCACATCGAGATCATCGTCGCCGAGCGCCCGAGGCCGCTGTTGCCGCGCCTGACCGAAGCCGAGCGCGCGGCGCATGCCGCCATGGTCGCCACGCTCGGCGAAAAGGCGCTCTGGCTTAAGGCCAATTCATCCGAAATGAGCGTCGCAGCGTCCTCGTAGAGCAATTCCAGGAAAATTGTGAAGCGGTTTTCCGTCCGGAATTGCGGCGAAAAGAGAGGACGACCCGGCCCCGGCGTAGTCCTCAATATGGCCACTCGCCCCGCCCCAATGCAGCAATCGCCGCGATGATGCGCGCGAACGCTTCCGCCACGGCCGGCACTGTGGCGCGGGCGCGCAGGAAACTGTGCACCAGGCGCTTCTCCTCATGCCACCACGCCTTGCCGCCGGCCGCGACAATGCGGTCGCGATAGGCCTCGCCATCCGACGAGAGCGGGTCGCACTCGGCCGTGATGATCACCGTCGGCGGCAGGCCGGAAAAGTCGCGGTCGCGCAGCGGTGAAAAGGTCGGGTCATCAGGCGATTGCCGCTTGGCCGAGCGGACGTTGCGGTAGAAGGCGATGTCGCCGACGGACAGCAGCGGCGCCTCGGCATGTTCGACATAGGAGCCGGCGGCCTCGTCGCCGCCGAGGCCGGGATAGATCAGCACCTGGCCGATCGCAGCGTGGGCGTGCTTGCGCGTAGCCTGCGCCACGGCCGCGGCGAGATTGCCGCCGGCGCTCTCGCCGCTCAAGATGAGCGGCAGGCCTGACGCCGCCGCCCTTGCGAAGGCGGCCATCGCATCGTCGAAGGCGGCTGGGTGGACATGCTCGGGCGCCAGCCGGTAGTCGACCGACACCACGTCGAAGCCGGTGCCGGCGCAGATCTCGGCGCAGATGTCGTCATGGCTGTCGAGGTTACCCAGAATGAAGCCGCCGCCGTGGAAATAGAGCACCATGGCCCGCGCGGCCTTGCCGGCGGGTTGGTAGTGGCGGATCGGTATGCCGTGGGCCGTGGCGGTGACCAGGCCGTCGCTGGCCTTGACCCCCGGCGGGCGGCCCTGATGGAAAGCCCGGCACATCCTGTCATAGACCGCGCGCTGCTTGTCGATCGGCAGGCCGGTGATCTCGGGCGGGTACCAGGCGTTGACGCTGTCGATATAGGCCCACAGCGCCGGGTCGAGCCGTGTTTCATATCTGCCGCGGCCGGTCATGTCGGTCTGCTGTCAAAGGTCGGCGTAGAGCGCCGCCGCATTGTCGAAGGTGAAGCGCAGCGGCACCGACCCCTCGACCTGCCAGGCGGTGACGGTCTCGCCGGCCAGCAGCCGGCAGGCGCCGTCCGTATCGGTGACCGCGCCGCCATAGAGCCGGTTGGCGAGGTTGAGGATGCCGGTCTGGTGCATGGCGGCGCTGCCGCTGCCGCAGGCATCCTTGACCAGGAGCACGCGAAATCCCCTTGTCACGGCGTCCTTGACCGTGGCGTCGATGCAGGCCTCGGTCCAGACGCCGGCAACCACGAGCCATTCGATGCCGGACGCCTTCAGCCGGTCGGCCGCCGGCCCGCTGCGGAAGGCGCTGGCCTCGGCCTTGATCAGCAGCGCTTCGTCCCCGGCCGGCGCCACCTCATGGCAGATCTCGGTCAGCGGATCGCTCTTGTCTGAGAAGGCCGACTTGCCGTCGGCGCCAACGGGATGAAAGGGCCGGTCCTGCTTGTCGAGATCGACGATGTAGGCCCAATGATACAGCGGCACGTGGTTTTGCCGCGCCGCCGCCTGCAGGCGCTGGACGTTGGCCAGGATGCCGGCAAAGCCCTCGACCAGATAGCGCTTGTCCTGCCGGTGCTCTTCCTGCAGGTCGATGAAGATTGCGGCCACCGTGCCTCTGCTGATGGAGATGGGTGCCTTCACGCCAGAAACTCGTCCTCATAGGGAAAGCGCGACAGAAGCTCCGTACCCGTCTCGGTGATCAGGATCTCGTCCTCCAGCTTGACGCCCTCGCGGCCGCCCTTTTCGCCAATATAGCTTTCCACGCTCACCACCATGCCTGGCACGATATGGCCGTCGCGGCCATAGGTCTCGTAATCCATGGCATGCGCGATGAACGGCGTCTCGCCATGCATGCCGACGCCGTGCATCACCGAGGTATAGCGGTGGTCGACGAAGCGGTCGGGGATCTTCCACGCCTTTTCGGCGATCTCGCGAAAAGCCATGCCGGGCTTCACGATCGAAATGTTGTGCTGAACCTGGTCATGCGCCATGCGGTAGAGCGACTTCTGGTAATCGGTCGGCTTGCCGGGTCCGCAGCGGAAGGTGCGGGAGAAATCGGAATAATAGCCGTAGCAGCCGATCGTGTCGGTATCGAGCGCCAGAAGCTCGCCCGGCCGGATCTTGCGGCCGCTCGCCTCGTTGAACCACGGATTGGTGCGCTGGCCTGAGGTCAAGAGCCGCGTCTCGATGAATTCGCCGCCTTGGCGGATCACCTCGCCATACATGATGGCGAACAGGTCGTTTTCGGAAACGCCGGGCTTGATCGCCTCGCGCACCGCATAGACGGCGGCCTCGGCGCCGGCCATCGACACCTGCAGGCATTTCACCTCCTCCCGCGTCTTCACCGCGCGCACAGCCAGGATTTCGCCCTGGCAATCCTTGACCTCGCAGCCGCGCTTTTCCAGGGCGAGCGCCTGCAGATGACTGCAGCGGTCGAGCCCGAGCTTCATCGAGCCGCCGCCATGCTGCTTCAGGAGCTCGGCGATCTCGTCGGCGAAGGGCCCGGCGGTTTCGTCGTCACGGCCGGAAACCGACGACCAGACGAGCTTGGAAGGACGCGCCTCGTCGATCGTGTCGAGCACCATCGAGACATGGTAGCTCTGCGGGTATTCGAACAGCACGATCGGCCCTTCGGTCGGGATGAAGAAATAGCGGGTCGAGTTGCGCAGGAAATAGCCGAACATGTTGCGCGAGCCGGTGGCGTAGCGCTGGTTGTATGGGTCGAACAAGACGACCCCGCCATAACCGGCGTCGCGCATCCAGCCGCGCAGTTTTGCCAGCCGGCCCTTGCGCAGCGCGTCGGCATCGATGAAGGACGGCTCGGTGTCCGACAGCCACATGCCGCCCGCAGGATCGGCCGCCGCCGGGTGGCGCATGCGGTCCTTGAAGTCGACGTCCTCGGTGCTGTCGGGGTCGAATACGACGATGCTCATGGGGTTCGGCCTTGGGTCGGTTGCAAGGTCCGACCATGGCGCAGCAGCGGCGGAGGCATTGTGCGGAAAACCGCAGGGGTTATGCGGGATGCCGCTGGCAGGTAGTGCCGGGCGCTGGAGGGTGGGACGGAACTCGACGTCGCGTACCCTGGCACGCCGACCCTAATGCCTCCGCGCCAGTTTCGGTGGATGGCCATGCTCCTCGCGAAAAGCGCGGGCAAAGCTCGACATCGAGGCAAAGCCGCAGGCCAGCGCCACGTCGCGCACGGCGAGCGTCGAATGCGCCAAAAGGTCGGCGGCGCGCTTGAGCCGCAGCCGCCGGTAGTAGCCATTGGGCGAGATGGCGAGTTCGGACCTGAAACTGCGTTCGAGCTTGTCGGCGGACACGCCGAGCCGTGCGGTCAGCTCGGCCATGCCGAGCCGCTCCTCGACCGCGTCTTCCATGATGGCGATGGCCGACAGCACCAGCTCGTTCTGCACGCCGGTGCGCAGCCTGAGCGGCATCAGCTTGCGATCGACGCTGGAGCGCAGCTGGCTGTGCACGAACCATTCGGCGACGCCCGCGGCTAGCTCGGCGCCGTAATCGCGGCTGATGATCTCCAGCATCATGTCGAGGCTGCCGACGCCGCCGGCCGAGGTGAAGCGCTTGCGGTCGATGACGTAGAGATCGCGCCGCAGTTCGATGTTGGGAAAGGCCTCGGTGAAGGCGGCCTGGCTGGTCCAGTGCAAGGTGCAGGCATGGCCGTCGAGCAGGCCGGCCCGCGCCAGGAAGAACGCCGCATCCGCCACCGCGCCGATATGAGCGCCATTGCGCAGGCTGCGGCGGATCCAGCTCGCCGCGTCCTCGGCGACGAGATGATCGGCATCACCGCCCGAGCAGACGACGATGCGGTCGACCTTCGGTGCATCCTCGGCATAGAACCCTGGCTGGATGACGACGCCGTTCGAGGCCTCGACCGCGCCTTTCGTGCCGCCGACGATGATCCAGCGGTAGCACTGCCGCTTCGCCAGAATGTTGGCGGCCCGCAGCGGCTCGATGACGGAACTGAACGCCATCATCGGAAAGCCGGGGAACACCAGCACCGCGAAGGTCAGGGGTTCGGTGAGCTTTAGGGGTTCGCGCGTTGCCATGGACGCTACATCTCGGGCGAATGGCGCTTGGCGTCAACCGCTGGCGCTATCCCCCCAGCGCCTGCTCCAGATCCGCGATCAGGTCATCGCCATCCTCGATGCCGGCGGAGAGTCGCACCAGCGAATCCGAAATGCCGATCTCCGCCCGCTTCTCGGCGGGAATGGACCCATGCGTCATCAGCGCCGGATGCTCGATCAGGCTCTCCACCCCGCCGAGGCTTTCGGCCAGCGTGAACAATTGCGTGCGTTCGAGGAAGCGTTTTGTGCCGGCGAGATCGCGGTCGAGCACAACCGTTATCATGCCGCCGAAGGCGTGCATCTGCTGGACGGCGATGGAATGCTGCGGGTGGCTGGCGAGGCCTGGATAGATCACGCGGCGCACATCTTTTCGCGCTTCCAGCCACTGCGCGATCTTCAGCCCGTTGTCGGAATGCCGCTCCATCCGGAGCGCCAGCGTCTTCAGGCCGCGCAGTGCCAGAAAACTGTCGAACGGGCCCGATATGGCGCCGATGGCGTTCTGCAGGAATTTCAGCTGGGCGGCCAATTCCTTGTTGTCGCCGACGACAGCCACCCCGCCGACCATGTCGGAATGGCCGTTGAGATATTTGGTTGTCGAGTGCACGACGATATCGATGCCGAGTTCCAGCGGCCGCTGGATATAGGGGCTGCAGAACGTGTTGTCGGCGACGGTGAGGACGCCCTTGCGCTTGGCCAGCGCGGCGACGCCTTCGAGGTCGACGATGCGCAGCAGCGGGTTGGTCGGCGTCTCGACCCAGAGCAGCTTCGTCTCCGGGCGGATCGCCGCCTCCACGGCGGCAAGGTCGGTGAAGTCGACGAACGAGACCTTGAGACCCGCCGAGCGCTTGCGCACCCGCTCCATCAGCCGGAAGGACCCGCCATAGATGTCGTCGGTGGCGACGATATGCGCGCCGGACTCGAGCAGCTCCAGCACCGTCGAGATCGCCGCCAGGCCGGAGGCGAAAGCAAACGCGGCCGTGCCGCTTTCGAGGTCGGCCACCGCGCGCTCGAAGGCGAAGCGCGTCGGGTTCTGGCTGCGGGCGTACTCGAACCCCTTGTGCACGCCCGGCGACTGCTGGCCGTAGGTCGAGGTGGCATAGATCGGCACCATCACCGCGCCGGTCAGCGGATCGTGGCTCTGGCCGCCATGGATGGTGCGCGTCGAGAAGGCCAGGCGGTTCTTGCCCGATGGTGGTGGTGTGTGGCTGGTCATCGTGCGCGCCTCAAATGGTTGATCAGGTCGATGCGGGTGATCAGGCCGACGAACTCGTCGCCGTCGAAGATGATGGCGACCTCGTTGCGGTCGAACACCGGCAGCAGCGCATCCAGCGTCTGGCTGGCCTGTAGCGTGTGCAGATTGGAGGTCATCGCCGTGCGCACCGGCCCGTTGAAACGCTCCCAGCGCCCGTCATAGGGGCCGTCGACCTTGGCGAGGATATCGCTCTCGTCGACGATGCCGATGAGCTTGCCATCTTCCAGAACCGGCAGCTGCGAGACATCGGAACGGCGCATGCGGCCATAGGCGTTGAGCAGGCTTTCGTCGGGGCCGACATAGACGGTGTCGCCGGTGCGGTGCGAGCGCATGACGAGGTCGCGCAGGTCGCCATGCTGCTCGTGTTCGGCCAGGCCCTGTTCGGCCAGCCAGAAATCGTCGAACACCTTCGACAGGTATTTGTTGCCGCTGTCGCAGACGAAGGTGACGACGCGTTTCGGCGCCGTCTGCTCGCGGCAATAGCGCAAGGCGGCCGACAAAAGCGTGCCCGAGGACGAGCCGGCCAGGATGCCTTCGCGCGACAGGAGATCGCGCACCGCCAGCATGCTCTGCTTGTCCGTGATCGAATAGGCCTTCCTGACCAGCGACAGATCGGCATTGGGCGGCACGAAATCCTCGCCGATGCCTTCCACCGTCCAGCTGCCGGCCTCTTCCATCTTGCCGGTCTTGATCAAGGGCGCCAGCACCGAGCCGACCGGATCGGCCAGCACCATTTCGGTCTTGGGCGAGACTTTCGAAAAATAGCGGCCAAGCCCGGTCAGCGTGCCGCCCGAGCCGACGCCGACGACCACCGCGTCGACATTGCCGTCGAGCTGCGAAAAGATCTCGGGACCGGTGGTCGTCTCGTGCGCCAGCGGGTTGGCCGGATTGGCGAACTGGTTGGCATAGAAGGCGCCGGGTACCTCAGCCGCGATCTTCTCGGCCATGTCCTGGTAATATTCCGGGTGCCCCTTGCCGACATCGGAGCGCGTCATGCGCACTTCCGCGCCCAGCGCCCGCAGGTGCTGGATCTTTTCGCGCGACATCTTGTCGGGCACGACCAGCACGATGCGGTAGCCCTTGGGGATGCCGACCTGGGCAAGGCCAAGGCCGGTATTGCCGGCCGTCGCCTCGACGATGGTGCCGCCACGCTTGAGCTTGCCCTCTCTCTCGGCCGCCGCGATCATCGACAGCGCGATGCGGTCCTTGATCGAGCCGCCGGGATTCTGGCTTTCGAGCTTGATGAACAGCCGGCATTTGCCGGTGTCGAACTTGGTCAGCTCGACCACCGGCGTCTGGCCGATCAGGTCGAGAACCGACTTGTAGGGCGGCCGCAGGCGCGAGGATTGGCCATCCGAGGGGTCGCTGCCTGGCGCAGCTTTTCCGTGCTCGCTCATATCGAAGCTCCCTGATCAGGCAACCGCCCAGAGCATGATGCCGAAAAATGTGAAGCGGTTTTCGGACGGCATCATGCTCTATTTCTTTGATTGAGCCGGCAGAGCGGCAGCGTAGCCTCTTTTCCAGCCGTTTGTCGCGGGAAAGAAGATAGAACGTGCCAATCAGACGGCCAGACGAGGAATGAAATTCCAACCGGCTGGTGCTCACGCGCCACGGCATCAAAAGCAAGGCTTCTACACGATCGCCGCCTGGCCCTCGATCTCGATCAGGAAATCCGGATTGGCGAGGCCGAGCACGCGTATGCCGGTCACCACCGGCGGCGGTCCGCGATCCGCCCAGAACGCCATCCAGGCGCCGAAGGCCGGCCTGATATCGGCGTCGCCGACAATGTAGATCGACAGGCGGACGAGGTCTTCGGGCCTGGCGCCGCCGGCTTCGAGCACCATCGCCAGATTGGCGAGCGCCTGCGCGGTTTGCGCCGCGATGTCGCCCTTGCCGACGATCCGGCCATCGGCATCGATGCCGTTCTGGCCGCCGATCAGCACGATGCGCGCCGATGCGGGCAGCGCCACGCCTTGCGAATAGGCCGGGTTGCTGTGCATGCCCTTCGGGTTCAGCCGTTCGATGACCATTCCGTCTCCTCTCCGCTGGATGCCGCGCGCCACGAAAGGCCAACCGGCCGGTTCGTTCAACGAACCATCTCGTTCGTTGAAGCCGCCATTTTCGACATGCTAGCCGAACGTGACCCGGGCCCAAACAAGGCGGCCGCGCGATGCTGACATGCCAAGAGGAGACCGCCGATGAAGATCATTGCCTATGACAACTTCAAGCCCGGCGTCACCCTCGACGATTTGAAACCCTATCTGCGCGACGAGGTCTCGAATGTCTGGCGGCTGTGGAAGGCAGGCATCGTGCGCGAAAACTATGCGCGCGCCGATGTCGGCGGCGTCATCATCGTCTTCGAGCTCGAGAGCGTCGAGGAGGCCAGGCGCTATACGGACGACTTCCCGCTGTCGAAGGCGGGGCTGCTCGAATGGCATTTCCTCGCCTTCGATCCGGCGCCGCTGCCGCTCGAATATCTGTTCGACCCCGGCGTCGACATCGCCAAGCCCTGGGACCGGACGGCGGCATGATCCGGTCGAGCGAAGGCATAGAGGTTCCAACCAACCTGGCCGAATGGTGCGATCCGCGTCGCATGGCGCTGGTGGTCTACGACATGCAGGTCGGCATCTGCCGCCAGGTCGCCGGCGCTGCCGAAATCGTCGAGCGCACCGGCATCGTGCTTGAAGCCGCCCGCTCGGCCGGCATGCGGGTGGCGTTCACGCGCCATCTCTCCTTGCCGCGCAAATGGATGGGCGCCACCCAGCTGCGCACCGCCATGGCCTGGCAGCGGCGCGACAGTCCCGACGCGGTCGAGCCGTGGTTCTTGCGCGATGCCGAAGCGGCGCAAATCGTCCCCGAACTGGCGCCCCGCGCCGACGAAGCCGTGTTCGACAAGCTGACCATGTCAGCCTTCGATTCCACGGCGCTTGGCTTTGCGCTCGGCGATTGCGGCGTGCGCGCCATCGCCCTTGCCGGCATCGCCATGGAGATCGGCATCGAGCCGACCGTGCGCCAGGCGACCGACAATGGTTTTACGGCCGTCGTGATCGAGGATGCCTGCGGCTTCGGTAACCGCGAAGCGCGCCACCGCTCCATGGCGACGTTGCGTTTCCTCGGCGAGGCCGTCATCACCGATGTCGCAGGCTTTTGCGGGGCGCTTGCCGATGCGGCGTGAGCGTTGCTAGGCCGCCGCCTCGATATCACTGCGGAAGCGCACGCCCTCGGCGCGCCCATGCACGCTGCCCCAGTCGTAAAGCGCCTGGAGTGCTGCGGCGAGATCCTGGCCGCGCTCGGTCAAGGCGTAGCGCCCCTTGCCGTCGTGCGACGTCTCGAGCACTACGAAGCCGATCTCGACGAGGTCGGCGAGCCGCTGCGTCAGCATCTTGTCGGACAGCGACGGGATCAGCCGGCGCAGCTCGGAATAGCGCAGCGGCCCTTGCTTGATGCGCGCGATGATCACCGTTTTCCATTTGCCGCCGAGCGCGTCGAGCGCGAACTCGACAGGGCAGCCATAGAGTCTACCGCGTTGTGTCATGCACCGATCCTAGGCAGGGCGCCGCCACGACGGAAGCGGATTTTGCCCCGCCATGTGGCCAGATTGCCGGGCCGGGCTTTGTCGGCGACAGTTTCATAAGGGAGAGCCAAGATGAGCGTCAGGGATGCCAATCCGGTCAATGCACGCAAGCCAAAGCGTGTGGCCATCGTCATCGCGAATCCGGCCGTATCGACCACGACAGGATGGCCGGTCGGCTTCTGGTGGAGCGAGCTGACGCATCCGTGGTTTGCCTTCACCGAGCGCGGCTATGCGGTTGAAATCTTCTCGCCCGAGGGTGGCAGATGCGAGGCCGACGCGCTGAGCGACCCGCGTGACCCCTCGGGTTATTCCGAGACGGATCTCATCTCGCTCGGCTTCCTGTCGAGCCCCAAACTGGCGGCCCTGGTCGAGACCACGCGGCCGGCGGCGGAGATCGATGTCGACAGCTTTGATGCGATTGTCGTTGCCGGTGGCCAGGCGCCGATGTTCAGCTACGAGGGCGCGACCGACCTGCAACGGACCTTCGTCGCCTTCCATGAGGCCGGCAAGGTGGCCGCCGCGCTCTGCCACGGCACCGCCATCCTGCGTTACGCCAGGCGCGCCGACGGATCGCTGCTCGCCGCCGGCAAGACGGTGACCGGTTTTGCCAATGCCGAGGAGGATTTCGCCGACAGGGCGACCTGGGAGATGGGCGCGCTCGAGCGCGGCAAGCATCTGATGCCCTGGCGCATCGAGGACGAGTTGAAGGCCATCGGCGCCAACTATGTCCAGGCCGGGCTGTGGCGCGGCTTTGCCGTGCGCGACGGCAATCTGATCACCGGCCAGCAGAATTTTTCCGGCGCCGAGACCGCGCGCCTGGTGTGCGAGGCGCTGGGCGGCTAGCCCAGCAACTGCTTGCTCAGCCGCGCGCACTGGACGCGTATGTCGGGGATGGCGTCGATCTCGAAGAAGGTGCCGCGCGTCAGCGGACCGACGGCGAGGATCTTTCGCGAGACCGTGCCGTCGCCGGCGATGATCTCGCAATTGGCCGACACGTCGAGGCCGATGCGCATCGGATCCGGCCGCGCGAGCCCGCGGTCGACCAGGGAGCGCACCACGCTGTTCGACGAGGTCGAAATGTCCCGCACGATGCCTGAGCAATCATAGATACGGGCGACGTCGAAAGTCTCGACAAGCTGGCTGTGGCGCGACTGGATGTCGACGCTGAAAGCCTCGCCTGGCGTGATGCCGACGACGCGCCCGGCGACAAGCCGGATGCGGCCGGACTGCACGGCTTGCGTCACCTTGGCGTAGACCTCAGGCGCCATGCGATGGCGGTGGATGTCCCACCACGCCTTGGTGTGTTCCACGAAGCGGCGCTTGGCGGAGGCCGGCCAGTTCTGCCAGATCTTCTGGTTGAACGGCCTGAGACCATCGACTACGTCGCGCCAGTCGATGCCGGCCTTCTGGTTCTCGCGGATCAGGTCGCGGAACCAGCCGACGAAATAGGAAAGCTGGGTGCCGAGCGGGATATCGGCGACGTCGAGCTTGATCGGATTGCCCTTGCGGTGCGGCGACGGCAGCAGGCCGCGCCGCGACACGGCGACGATCTCGCCCGTATGGCCGCGCTGTTCCAGCGCCAGGAACGCGTCGACCATGCTGAGGCCGGTGCCCAGCACCATGACGCGGCTTTCCGGGTCGAGCGCGGTGTCGGCTTCCGACCCCATGCGGATCGCATGGCCTTGCGCCGGCTGTTCGTCATGGCCGGTGGCCAATATGGCCAGATGGGCGACGACGCTGGTGCCGTTGGCGAGCGCCACCTCGACGCCGGACGCGGTCGGCGTGATCGCCAGGCTCTCTTCGTGGATCAGGCGCAGCCGCCCGGTCGGCTGCTCCCGTGCTTCGAGGTCGTCGAGCAGTTCGCCGAGATAGCGGGCATAGAGGCTGCGCGGCGCGTAGAAGGGTGTCTGCGGCGTCTGCTCCGGGTCGACCAGGCCACGCCCCTGCAGCCAGCGCCAGAAATTGCCGGGATCATCGGCATAGGCGCTCATGCCGGCCGCGCTGACATTCAAGACGTGCGCGGACAGCAGCGTCGAATAGGCAATGCCCTGGCCGAAATGCGGGCGCTTTTCGATCAGCGTGACGCGCAGATCCGGATTGGCCGATTTCAGCAGATGCGCGGCCATCACGACGCCCGAGGCGCCGCCGCCGACGATGATGATCGAGCTGGGGATGATCGAATTGGCGCGCCCGCTCATGCGCGCACCTGTGGAATGCGAGGCGTCAGGCCTGGACCTTCACGGCCAAGGGACGGTCGTCGATGTCCCTCGCGAGGTCGTCGAGACCGATATCGCGCATCTCGGCCAGGCTGCGCTGGTCGAGCACCTCGGCGATCGCCTGCCGGACCTCGAGCATCAGATGTCGGACTTGGCATGTCGCCTCGTTGCAGTCTTCACAGCGCTGATATTGTGTGCGGCTGGCGCAGGGAATTGGGGCGAGCGGCCCGTCGAGGACGCGCACGACATGGCCGACCTTGATCTCGTCGGCCGGCCGCGCCAATCGGTAGCCGCCATCCTTGCCCTTGCGGCTCTGGACGAAACCGGCATTGCGCAGCTCGCCCAGTATGGCGTCGAGAAATTTCTTTGGGATGTTGTTGCCGGTCGCGATGTCGTTGACGAAAGCCAGTTGCCCGGCCGGCATGTGCGCGAGGTGGATAAGCGCCTTGAGGCCGTACTTGCCTTTTTTGGTGAGCATTGACCGAACGTTTCTCTGTCATGCGATGGCGCGAGGCCATCCGTTGCGAAACGCCTGGCGAGCCTCCCCGCCGCGTCCAAGCATCCATGACACATAAATTCTAGTGACATGATGTACAAGCCGAGGAACGTTGAATTTGCTTCGTTTTCAAGCCGCAATAGCCATTTTGTCAGGCCTTTGTGCCAATAAGAGCACAGAAATGCATCTCGATGGCGACAAGGCGGCAAATGGTTCCTGTAGGCCCGCCGTGCCGCGCGTCGACATGTGGGGCCCTCAGCCGGCGCATGCCGTGGGCGATCATGGTGGTGGGATGCCCGCTCATCGTCGCCTCCAATTCACTCATGTCGATAAGGATACTATACTTACCCTCGAACACGCGGAACGGCTTGTCAATTCCGTGGCTGTTCGAGGCATGGATTCGCGTGTCGATCGCGAAAGCGAAAACCGTCGTTTCGTGAGTAACGGTGTCGACGGTTGTCGAGCGGCCTGGGCCTTCCCGACTTCGTCATCCACGGGCGGAGCAGGAGCGAAGCTCCGTCGCGAAGACCCGAGGATCCATGCCGGGACCGTGCTAGCGGGCGCAACGGAGCATAACCAGGACCGTGGCAACGCTTCGAAGTCACGGAATGGATCCTAGGGTCTGCGCGTCGCTGCACTGCTTGCTTCGCCCCAGGATGACGAAGTTGGAGGGTCGCGGAGCACCTTTCCCGTTCATGCGGAGGCTACCATCGGAGGCGGTGACCGCGCCACAGCCGCCCCGTCCGCCTTGGCGGCAAGTCATCGACCGCTTTTTTTCAACAAACCCGCCTTCCTTGGAAGGATTTAACTCTACAAGAACGATAGAATTAGCGGACTATCATGGGGCAATCCGGTTTTCTCTGTTTTCATGGAGCCCTTTGATGTCCACCATTTCGCGACGCATCCTCCTTCTGTCGTCCGCCGCCCTCGCTGGCGCCGCCTTCCTCAGCCCGGCCTTGGCCGAGGACCTGAAGATCACCATCGGCTACCAGACGGTGGTCGAACCCTCCAAGGTGCCGCAGGCCGACGGCGCCTATGAGAAGGCCACCAAGGCCACGATCGACTGGCGCAAATTCGATTCCGGCGCCGATATCATCGCCGCGGTCGCCTCCGGCTCGGTCGATATCGGCTATGTCGGTTCGAGCCCGCTGGCGGCGGCGGCGAGCCGCGAATTGCCGATCCAGACCATCTTCGTCGTCGGCCTGATCGGACCGTCCGAAGCGCTGGTCGCCCGCAATGGCGCCGGCATCGAGAAGGTCGCCGACCTCGCCGGCAAGAAGGTCGCCGTGCCCTTCGTCTCGACCACGCATTACAGCCTGCTTGCGGCGCTGAAGCACGAGAATGTCGATCCGAAGTCGGTCCAGATCCTCAATCTGCGGCCACCGGAAATCGCCGCCGCCTTCTCCCGCGGCGACATCGATGCGGCCTATGTCTGGGACCCGGCGCTCGGCCAGATCAAGACATCAGGCAAGGTCGTCCTGGATTCCTCGCAGGTCGCCGCCTGGGGCGCGCCGACCTTCGACGCATGGATCGTGCGCACCGATTTTGCGCAGAAGAACCCGGAAGCCGTGCGCGACTTCGTCAAGGTGACGGGCGCCGCCTATGCCGAGTACCTCGCCAAGCCCGACGCCTGGTCGGTCTCCTCGCCGCAGGCCGGCAAGATCGCCAAGCTCACTGGCGCCAAGCTAGAGGAGGTGCCGGAGCTGCTGAAGGGCTATGTCTTCCCGACCCTGGAAGAGCAGGCCTCGGAAAAATTTCTCGGCGGCGGCACGGTCAAGGCGGTCGCGGCGGCCTCCGCCTTCCTCAAGGAGCAGGGCAAGGTCGACGCCGTGCTGCCGGACTATTCAAAATATGTGACGTCGAAATACGTCACCGAGGCGCTGGCCTCGAACTGAGCCCAGTGCTGAAGCGTCCCCGCATGTCCTGACGGCAATGCGGCGGCGCTCAAATGGCTCGCGCGCCCTTCCCTGACGCCGCGCGTGCCTGCCCCCGAACCGCTGACGAGGCGCGGTTTCGGGGCAGGCGAGTTTCGATGAACGTCCTTGAGAGGCCCCATGCCGCATCTCGTGCTCGACAAGATCTCGATCCACTATGACGGCTACCCCGCCGTCGAGCGTGTGTCGATCGACGTCGCCGGGGATGATTTCGTCGTCCTTGTCGGCCGTTCCGGCTGCGGCAAGACCTCGCTGCTCAATGTCGCCGCCGGCCTGGTCACGCCGGCGCGCGGCAGCGCCACGATCGACGGCCGGCCGATCACGGAGCCTGGCTCGGATCGCGCCGTGGTGTTCCAGAACGATGCGTTGTTTCCCTGGCTGACCGCGCGCGAAAACGTCGCCTTCGCGCTGCGCCTGCGCGGTGTCCGCCCGGCTGAGCGGGCGCGCCGTGCCGACGAGCTTCTGGCGCTGGTCAAGCTCGGCGATGCCGGCGACAAGCGCATCTGGGAGCTTTCCGGCGGCATGCGCCAGCGCGTCGGCCTTGCCCGCGCGCTCGCCGCCGAACCGCAATTCCTGCTGCTCGACGAGCCGCTCGGCGCGCTCGATGCGCTGACGCGCGAGCGCATGCAGACGACCCTGCTCGATCTCTGGAAGGCAAGCCATGCCGGCGTGCTGATGGTCACCCACGGCATCGAGGAAGCGCTGGTGCTCGCCACCCGCATCGTCGTGCTGGCGCCAGGCCCCGGCCGGGTCGTGCGCACCTTCGAGCCGGGTTTCGCCAGGCGCTACGCCGCGGGCGAGACCATCCGCGCGGTCAAGGCCGACCCGGCCTTCGCCAAGGCGCGCGGCGAACTGACCGATGCCATCGTCGAGGGAGAAACGGCATGACCATCTTCTCCTACACCGAGCGCGCCGGCCCCAGGACTGAAGAGGCCGCCGGCCTGTCGGTGCCGTGGTCGCGGCCGAGCCCGAAACGCCGGGGTGTCTCGGCGCGCATGATCAGCGCGGCCACCATCCTGCTGGTGCTGGCGGCGTGGGCGCTGTCGGCCCGCCTGCAACTGGTTTCTCCGGTCTTCCTGCCCTCGCCCGTCGCCGTGTGGAACAAATTCATCGTCGTCGTCAGCGATGGCTTCGTCGACGCGACGCTGCTGCAGCACACCGTCGCAAGCCTGGGCCGGGTGTTCGCCGCGCTGGTCGCGGCCATGCTCGTCGGGGTGCCGGTAGGTCTTGCCATCGGCATCAGCACCATCGGCCGCGGCATCTTCGATCCGCTGCTGGAATTCCTGCGGCCGATCCCGCCGCTCGCCTATCTGCCGCTGGTCATCATCTGGTTCGGCATCGGCGAGCCGTCGAAGATCCTGGTGATCGCCATCGCCATGCTGGCGCCGGTGGCGCTGTCGACCGCATCGGGCGTTCGCGGCGTTTCGCAGGAGCGCATCAACGCGGCGCGCTCGCTCGGCGCGACGAAGCGCCAGGTGGTCCGCCACGTCATCCTGCCCAGCGCGCTGCCCGCGATCCTGACCGGGCTGCGCATCGCGCTTGGTGCCGGCTGGTCGACACTGGTCGCGGCTGAACTGGTGGCGGCGACGCGCGGGCTTGGCTTCATGATCCAGTCGGCGGCGCAGTTCCTGGTCACCGACGTGGTGATCATGGGCATTCTGGTGATCGCCGCCATCGCCTTCGTGCTCGAATTCACCATCCGCCGGATCGAGCGCGCGCTCGTCCCGTGGGCGGGACGGGAATGATCAACCGCAAGCGCAGGAGAATGACGATGACGACCCATTCCACCGCCGTGCTGTTCGCCCATTTCGGCGCCTGGCTGCTCGGCCTTGCCCCCGACGAAAGGGCGGCGAGGCAGGAGCGTTCGCCGGCGCCGGTCCAATTCCCAGCTGGCCGCGACCGCCTGCCGCCGCGCGACGAAAGCTTCTACTGGGCCTGGCAATATTGGTCGCAGTGAGGTCGAAGGAGCTTCGCTCCTGTATCGCCCTAGGACGACGACTTTAGCACTGCGTCAGTTCCGCAGCCGGTAGCCGGTCTTGAAGATCCAGGCGACGATGGCGATGCAGACGGCCAGGAAGACCAGCGTCATGCCCAGGCTGACGCCGACCGAGACGTCGGCCTTGCCGTAGAAACTCCAGCGGAAGCCGCTGATCAGATACACGACCGGATTGAACAGCGTGATCGTCTTCCAGATGCCGGGCAGCATGTGGATCGAATAGAAGCTGCCGCCGAGAAAGGTGAGCGGCGTGACGATCAGCAGCGGCACCAGCTGCAGCTGCTCGAAGCTTTTCGCCCAGATGCCGATGATGAAGCCGAACAGGCTGAATGTCACCGCCGTCAGCACCAGGAAGCCGATCATCCAGAACGGATGTTCGATGTGAAGCGGCACGAACAGCGAGGCGGTGGCGAGGATGATCAGGCCGAGGATGATCGACTTGGTCGCCGCGCCGCCGACATAGGCGATGACGATCTCCAGATAGGAGACCGGCGCCGACAGAAGCTCATAGATCGAGCCGACGAATTTCGGGAAATAGATGGCGAAGGAGGCGTTGGAGATCGACTGCGTCAAGAGCGACAGCATGATCAACCCCGGCACGATGAAGGCGCCGTAGCTGATGCCGTCGATCTCGGTGATGCGCGAGCCGATGGCCGAGCCGAAGACGACGAAGTAGAGCGATGTCGAGATGACCGGCGAGATGATGCTCTGCAGCACGGTGCGGAAGGCACGCGCCATCTCGACCCGGTAGATCGCCCAGACTGCGCGCAGGTTCATGGCTCTCTCCTCACCAGGTTGACGAAGATCTCCTCGAGCGAGCTGTTTTGCGTGTCGATGTCGCGGAACTGGATGCCTGATGCCTCGAGGTCGCGGATCAGCGAGGCGACGCCCGGCCGCTCGGCCTGGTTGTCATAGGTGTAGGTCAATTGCCCGCCATCCGGCGACAGCTCCAGCGCATAGCGCGAGAAGGACTCCGGAATAGCGGTCAGCGGATTGCGCAGCTCCAGCACCAGCCGCTTGCGGCCGAGCTTGCGCATCAGCTCGGCCTTGTTCTCGACCAGGATGATCTCGCCGCGGTTGATGACGCCGACGCGGTCGGCCATCGCTTCGGCTTCCTCGATATAGTGGGTGGTGAGGATGATGGTCACGCCATCCTCGCGCAGCCGGCGCACCATCTCCCACATGTCCTGGCGCAGCTCGACATCGACGCCGGCGGTCGGCTCGTCGAGGAACAGGATGCGCGGCTCGTGCGACAGCGCCTTGGCGATCATCAGCCTGCGCTTCATGCCGCCCGACAGCGTGATCGCCTTGGCGTCCTTCTTGTCCCACAGCGACAGGTCGCGCAGCACCTTCTCGACGAAGCCGTGATTGGCCGGCTTGCCGAACAGGCCGCGGCTGTAGTTGACCGTCGCCCAGACGCTCTCGAAAGCGTCGATGGTCAGTTCCTGCGGCACCAGGCCGATCAGGCTGCGCGCGGCGCGGTAGTCCTTGCTGATGTCGTGACCGTCCACGGTGACGGTGCCGGTCGAGCGGTTGACGATGCCGCAGACGATCGAGATCAGCGTCGTCTTGCCGGCGCCGTTGGGGCCGAGCAGCGCGAAGATCTCGCCGCGCTGGATGTCGAGATTGACTTCCTTGAGCGCGGTGAAGCCGGTGGCGTAGGTCTTGGAGACCCCGGAAATGGACAGAATGGAGGGCATGGCTGGAAAACGACTGCCTGAAAGAGGTCCCCTGATATAGGCCGAATGCCGTCGCGTGCAACCGCAAGTCAATGGCGCTGCTGACAGTTCTGGACAGCCAGTGCCGGGAATGGCTGGAGATGTGGCGCATGAACCGGTAAAATTGTCCTGTGGCGTTCAGCCTCGCGGCAGGACGCCGCTTTGACCTGAACCGGCTTCGGGCCTATCCTTTGCCAGTACTTCCAGCAGCCGGAGCCCGCCATGGACCCGCTCATACTGTCGCGCATCCAGTTCGGCGCGAATATTTCGTTTCATATTCTGTTTCCGACCATCACCATTGCCCTTGGCTGGGTGCTGCTGTTCTTCAAGCTGCGCTACAACGCGACCAACGATTCCGCCTGGATGCGCGCCTATTTCACCTGGGTGAAGGTGTTCGCGCTCTCCTTCGCCATGGGCGTGGTGTCGGGCGTCACCATGAGCTTCCAGTTCGGCACCAACTGGCCGGGCTATATGGAGCATGTCGGCAACATCGCCGGGCCGCTGCTGGCCTATGAGATCCTCACGGCCTTCTTCCTCGAGGCGGCCTTCCTCGGCATCATGCTGTTCGGCTTCCGCCGCGTCTCCAACCGCGTCCACACGCTGGCGACGGTGCTGGTCGCCGGCGGCACCACGCTGTCCGCCTTCTGGATCATAGCGCTGAATTCCTGGATGCAGACGCCGGCCGGCTTCGAGATGATCGACGGCAAGGCGCATGCCGTCGACTGGTGGGCCATCGTCTTCAACCCGTCCATGCCTTACCGGCTGGTCCACATGCTGCTCGCCTCCGGTCTGACGGTATCGTTCCTCGTCGCCGGCCTGTCGGCGCTGCGCTATCTCAACGGCGACCGCTCGGAATCGATGTGGAAGGCGCTGCGCACCGGCGTCTTCACCGCGGCGGTCCTGATCCCCATCCAGATCTTTGCCGGCGACCAGCACGGGCTGAACACGCTGGAGCACCAGCCGCAGAAGATCGCCGCTATGGAGGCCAACTGGAACACCGGCCCCAACGTGCCGCTGGTGCTGTTCGCGCTGCCCGACGAGGCGGCCAAGGAAAACCGGTTCGAGGTCGCCATTCCCGACGGCGCCAGCCTGGTGCTGCGGCACTCGACCAGCGGCGTGGTGCCCGGCCTGAACGACTACCCCGGCAACCATCCGCCGGTCTTTCCGCTGTTCTGGAGTTTCCGCATCATGGTCGGCACCGGCCTGTTGATGCTCGCCGTCTCGTGGTCGGCCGCCTTCTTCCTCAAGCGCCGCCACAGCCTGCCGAAGCCGCTCGCCATGCTGATGGTGCCGATGGCACTGTCGGGCTGGCTGGCGACGCTGGCCGGCTGGTACACCACCGAGATCGGCCGCCAGCCCTGGCTGGTCACCGGCGTGCTGAAGACCGCCGATGCCGTCGGCCCGGTGGCGGGCAGCCATGTCGCGCTGACGCTCGCCGTCTACCTCACCCTCTACGTGCTGCTGCTGATCGCCTATCTCGGCGTGCTGGTGCATCTGGCGCTGAAGGCGGCGAAGGATGGCGATTCATCACCGCTGCCGGGCGTCATGAAAACAGCCATGTCGCAGCCGGCGGCTGGGGAGTAAGAAAAATGACCTTCGACTGGCCTACCGCTCTCCCCCTCATCTTCGCCGGCCTGATGGGCCTCGCCATCCTGATCTATGTCATCCTCGACGGCTTCGACCTCGGCATCGGCATCCTGTTCGCCGCGGCCGAGGACGCGGAACAGGACACGATGATCGCGGCGATCGGTCCGTTCTGGGACGCCAACGAGACCTGGCTGGTGCTCGCCGTCGGCCTGTTGCTGGTCGCCTTTCCCCTGGCGCATGGCGTCATCCTCACCGCGCTCTACATTCCCGTCTTCGTGCTGCTGGTCGGGCTGATCCTGCGCGGCGTCGCCTTCGATTTTCGCGCCAAGGTGCCGAGCGGCAAGAAGCATCGCTGGAACCGCATCTTCTTCCTTGGCTCCGTCATCGCCTCGCTGGCGCAGGGCTATATGCTGGGCGTCTATGTGCTCGGCCTCGATGTCGGCCTGGGCGGCATGGCGTTCGGCGTGCTGGTGGCGTTCTGCCTGGCCGCCGCCTACGCGGCGATGGGGGCCGCCTGGGTGATCTACAAGACCGAGGGCGAGCTGCAGAAGAAGGCGGTGCGCTGGCTGCGCACCGCGCTGGTGCTGACCGCGCTCGGCATGGCCGCGGTGTCGCTGGCCACGCCTTTCGCCAGCCCGCGCATCTTCGACAAATGGTTCGTCTGGCCGCAGATGCTGTATCTCTCGCCGCTGCCGATCCTGTCGGCGCTGTTGTTCCTGTGGCTGTGGCGGCAGACCTTCCATCTGCCCAAGCCCGACGACCGCCATGCGCTGACGCCGTTCCTGACGCTGGCCGCCATCTTCGCGCTCGGCTTTGCCGGCCTTGCCTGGTCGTTCTACCCGTTCGTCGTGCCCGATAAATTGACCATCTGGCAGGCAGCGTCCGCGACCGAAAGCCTGGCCATCATCCTGGCCGGCACGGTGGTGGTGCTGCCGATCATCATCTTCTATTCCTTCTATGCCTACCGGGTGTTCGGCGGCAAGGCGACGGATCTGACCTACGACTGATATGCCGGCCGTTCAAACTGGCCTGCTGCCTTCAGATCAGCCCGCTGGCGCGCGCGGCAGCGGAGGCCTCGCCGCGTGAGACGGCATCCAGCTTGCCGAGCACCGCCGAGACGTGGTGATCGACCGTCTTGGGTGAAATGGCGAGATGCTCGGCTATGCGCTTGTTGGAGAGACCGCGCTCGATCAGCTGCAGCACTTCCATCTGGCGCTCGGTCAGGCCGGCGCTGTTGGCGCGCGTGGCGCGGCGCGGTCCACGCGCGATGCGGATGACGCCGTTTCGCCGCATGATGTCGCGCACATGGCTCGCGACCGGCCGGGCGCCGAGCTGCTCAAGGATCTCCAGCGCCGCCCGCTGTGCCGCCTCATCGCCCTGCGCGAGCGCCAGGGCGCGTTCGTAGGGCGCGTCGAGTTCGGCCCACGCCGTGGCCGCTGCCCGCCAGTCGCCGGCCAGCAGCATCCGGTAGGGCGCGGCCATGCCTGATGTGTCGCCCGGATCCGCACTGGGTGCCAGCATCTGCCGCCAGCCGGCCAGTTCGGCGAAGACCGCCCGGGTCGGCGACATGCCCTCGGCAAGGCCGATCAGCCGCAGCGCCTCGTCCTTGTCCGCCTCCCCAAGCCAGGCCAGTTCGGCCATCACGGCCGCGTAAGGCAACAGCCGCTGCAGTTCGGCGCCCTTCTCCAGAAACCGCTTCATCTCCGCCAGGAGCGGCTCTGCCAAGGGGTCGCCGCGGCGGACCCTCAGCCGCGCCAGCGCTACGAGGGCGGGATAGCGCACCAGCGCCGTCGCCCGGTCGTTGGCAATCACATCCAGCGCCTCGGCGGCCGCGTCATCCCAGCGTCCGTTGCGCACCAACAACTGGGCCCGCACGCCGCGCATGTAATCGCGCCAGGTCGCCAGATCGTTCTCGACGCAATAGTCGATGCCGCGATCGAGGAAGGATTGGGCCTGGCTGTAGCCCAACTGGTTCATCTCGCCACAAGCGCAGTTGGTGAAGGCGCGCGCGGCATGTTCCTGAAAATTCTGCTCCAGCGCGATCTCGAGGCTGCGGGCAAGATGCAGCCTGCTGCTGCTCAGGTCCAGCCACTGTTCGGCGGCACCGACATTGTTGAGAGCATGGCAAACGACTTCCGGCCTGTTCAACCGTTCGGCGAGTTCGATCGCCCTGGCGCCGAGCGACAACGTCTCGTCCAGCCTTTCGGCCAGCATCGCGAGCTGCGAAAGGTTCGAATAGGCCATGGCGAGTTCGGCGCTGGCCGGAACGGTTTCCAGCAGCGCGACCGCCTGTGCGCCGTACATGTCGGCGGCCTGTCGGTCCCCCAGAAGATAGGCCAGGCGCGATAGCCATCGGAGGCTGTCGCCTTCCTTCAGCCTGTTGCCAAGCGCCTGTTGCAACACACGTGCCTGTTCCTGCGCCTTGATGGCCTCGTCTATGCGAGCGATCAAATGGCACTCGAACGCATATTGTTCGTAGAGGCCGGCGCGCTCATCTTGAGGCAAGCTATCGGCCTGACGCAGGGCAACCTCGTAGTAGCCGGCGGCGTCGCGATGGGCGCCGACACGCGACGCCTCCCGAGCCGCGATCGGTGCGAACTCGCGCACCGCCTCCAGATTGTGCGCCTCGACCGCATGGTGGACGAGGCGCGCGGTGGCGACACCACCATTCTCCAGAAGCGCCGACAGCGCACGCTGATTGAACAATCTCCTGGAACTCGTCGTCAGCATCATCTCGATGGCGCGGCGCGCGATTTCGTGCCGGAAGGCGTAGCCGTCACCGAGATCGTCGAGCAGGCCGTTCGACACGCATTCCGCGAGCTGGCCGGCAGCTTCGACGCCGCACAGGCCCTGCAAGGCCCACGCGTCGGCGCGCCTGGGAAAGACCGAAACCGCATCGAGCATCGAGCGGGCGCCGGCCGACAGCCGTTCGGCCCGTGCGACGACGGCATCGCGCACGCTGGCGGGTGGCGTCATCTCATTGTCCGCGCACAAGAGCTCGGTAACGAAGAAGGCATTGCCCGCCGTCGCGCGGTAGATGGCATCGCCATCGCGGCCGGCGGCATTGGCAAGCAACAGCACCGCCGCCTCGCTCAGCAGGGGCACATCGATGCGCGTGACGTTGCCGGCGGGAATTTCGCCGAGCGCACGGCGCACGCGCATCTGCCCCTCACTGCGGTCGGTGCGCGCCGTCAGGGCGAGCAGGATGTGGGTATTGGCGATGCGGCGCCCGAGGAAGCGAACGAAATCCAGTGTCGCGTCGTCGGCCCAGTGCAGGTCCTCGATCACCAGGAGCGTCGGCTGGGTCCTTGCCTCGAAGACTCCCAGCGCGTCGGAAAACAGGGGCAGCCTCTGCCCCTGCCGGGCGTCGATCGCCCGCGGCATCGCCCATTGTGCCTCGCGGGCGAGATCGTAGAGCGGCCCGAGCGGATCGGGGATCGACAAATCCTCGCAGGCGCCGCGGAAGATGCGCGTGCCATCGGCAACGCTGCCAACGAAAGCCTCGACAAGCGCCGACTTGCCGGCGCCTGCCTCGCCGGACAGCGCCACCACGCGGCCGCGGCCATTCGCCGCCTCTGCGAGAAGTCCGTCCAGCTGCTCCAGCTGTGTCTGCCGTTCCAGAAGCATCGTCATAGGCCCAGAAAGGATCATGTTTCGGCGGTTTCCCCTGACGCCCGCCAGCGTCCGGGACCATGACCGACAATGTGATCCTCCACACATTTCGGTGCGACCTCACACATAACGTCGCCATTATAGGGAATCTTCCCACAAAACATGGGGAAAGGCTCCGATGCGCGTCCATGGCGAGCGTGGTCAATGTCCGGCGCGCTCAAATCGAGCGTGAAACCATGGAAAAGGGAAAACCAATATGCCTCGCTATGTGGTTGAACGCACATTTCCCAATGGCCTCAGCGTGCCGATGAACGATGTCGGCGCCGACGCGCTTGGCGGCGTCATCATGCGCAACGCCGAGAAGGGCGTGACCTGGGTGCAGTCCTTCGTCTCGCCGGACAAGAAGCAGAGCTTCTGCATTTATGATGCGCCCTCGCCGGAAGCGATCCGCAGCACCGCCCAGAAAAACGCGCTCCCGGTCGACAAGATCACGGAGGTGCGGGTTCTTGACCCTTACTTTTATCGTTGATCGCGGCAATGCGCATCCAACTGCCCTTCGCGGCGATAGCGGCTTGCCTGACAACGCGTCCAGCGAGGTGTCGGCGGCTTCGGGACCAGTCGGACGAGGCCCTTTACTGGGCCGGCTTGTCCGGCGGCTTGCCACCTTGCTGTTCGCACCATTGCGCTCGAGTCGGCGCGGATTGCCACCGCAGGACGATTATCTGAGACGCGACATCGGCTTGCCGGAGCTCGTGGAGCTGCCGCAGTACTGGGATTTCACCCGGTCGGACAGATAACGCGCCAAGCCCAGCCCCGACTTCGCGGCGGGGGCGGCTGTCCCCCGCGCGCACTCAACAAACCAGGAGAGAATATGAACATTCATGTGTGGACCAGGCACCTCATCAACCTGTCGATCCTGTCGATCGCGGCAACGACGGCGAATGCCAATGGCACCGGCACGCTGGAGGAGAAGGTGCGGGTAGCCGACAGCCGCTTCGAGAATGTGGCGATGGCCACCGCCGAAGGCTATGCACCCATCCCTTGCGCCAGTGGCATCACCGGCGGCGCCATGGGCATTCACTATGTGAACGCGGCCTATCTGAAGGACGATCGGGTCGATCTCGCGAGGCCGGAAGCCGTCATGTACGAGCCGATGGCGGACGGCACGCAAAAGCTGGTGGCGGTCGAGTATATCACCTCGAAAGGGCCGGCTTCGCTGGAGGGACAGCTGTTCAACTTCAACAGCGCGCCCAACCGGTATGGACTGGGGCCCTTCTATGAGCTGCATGTCTGGGCCTGGAAGAAAAACCCGACAGGCACCTTCGCCGACATGAACCCCGACGTGTCGTGCGAAGCGATGAAGATGGGCGACTGACCGGAGCGTGCCGGCACAACGCTCTTTCCTCGCATTGCTTCATCCGCGGAGTGCGGCGATCCCGAGCACCCACCCCGGATCACGGGCTGGGGCGGATGGCATGCCGGTTGGTTCCAGCGGCGCGGGGAGCCTTGGCTCTCCGCGCATTTTCCCCTGGTTCCATGCTGTGCCCGAAAACGCTGCAAGCCATTGGATGTATGGATCAATTGCTCGCCGACAGCACCAGCACCGGCTTCTCGCTGTACAGCGCCGGGAACAGCTGCTTCAGGTTCGCCACCTTGGGCAGGTCGTTGTAGACGATGTAGGGATAGGTCGGGTTCAGCGTCAGGAAATCCTGGTGGTAGTTCTCGGCCGGGTAGAAGGTCTTGCCGGTCTCGATCGTGGTGACGATCGGCGCCGGATAGAGCTTGGCCTTGTCGAGCTGGTCGATATAGCTCTGCGCGATCTTCTTCTGCGTGTCGTTCTCGGCGAAGATCGTCGAGCGGTACTGGGTGCCGGAATCCGGTCCCTGGTAGTTCAGCTGCGTCGGATTGTGGGCGACGGAGAAATAGACCTGCAGCAGCTGGCCGTAGGTCACTTTCGAGGGGTCATAGGTGATCTCGACGGATTCGGCATGGCCGGTGCGGCCGGTGCCGACGGTCTCGTAGACCGCGTCATCCTTGGCGCCGCCTGTATAGCCGGAAACGGCCTTGCTGACGCCCTTGACGTGCTGGAACACGCCCTGCACGCCCCAGAAGCAGCCGCCGGCGAAGATCGCCGTCTCGCTGCCGGGGGCGGCCTTTTCGTCCATTGCCGGCGGCGGGATCACCACCGCGTCCTCGGCCGAGCGCGCCGGGGTCTGCCAGAAGGCGGCGGCCGCCACCGCGGCGAAGCCGAGCACGGCCATCGCGCCGCGGGTAAAGAACGGCCGTGTCTTTTCGATACCGGTCATGTTCTGATCTCCTGTTGTTGTTCCAATATATACGACGCCAGCCGAGAAGCAGTTCTCAATTTGCCGTGCGGGCGGCTCCCGCCGCCGGCACTCTCCCTCATCCGGCCCTTCGGGCCGCCTGTGCCGGAGCGAGACAAGCGGCTCGCCCGGAATTGTCAGCCGAGCGAAGCTGAGGCTGGATGAGGGGCAGCCGAGCTCGCTTACTGCGCCGGCTTCATCGCATCCGTCGCCGGTTTCATGGCGTCGGCGGCAGGCTTCATCGCATCCGCTGCGGGCTTCATCGCATTGGTGGCCATCGGGTCGGCGGGCTTCATCGCGTCGGTCGCGGGCTTCATGGCATCCGCCGGCTTCATCGCATCCGTCGCCGGCTTCATGGCGTCGGTGGCCATCGCATTGGCGGGCTTCATGGCGTTGGTCGCGTCGTCGGCACGGGCGCCGGCGACGAAAACGGCGGCCGAAAGCGCGAAGGCGAGCGCCGGCAGGGTCAGGTACTTGGTCACTAGGAGTCTCCTTGGGTTTTGGCGCGCGCAAGCGGGCCGGATGATGCGTTGCCGCTGCATGCGGCCGCGCGAAAAGAAAGAAAAATCAGTTGGTGGCGGCGGCCAGGATCGGCCCGCCGCCGGGTGATTGCACCAGCACGGCGGTGCTCAGGCCGCCCGGGGCGGCGGGCAGCGCATAGGAAGTGGCGTTGCCGGTCCAGTTGCCGAGTTTTTCCAGCGCGTGCACGACATTGGCATGCGGCAGCGTGCGGCCGGTGTTTTCGCCGCGCGCCACCGGCACCTGCACGACGCCCTTGGTGTAGCGCACCAGCCAGACATCGGCCTTGCCGCCCGGCGCGGCACCTGCGCCGACGGCGACCTTGCCGCCCTCGAGCGACAGCGAGGGCCCGCCGGTCTTGCCGGTTGCTGAAATCAGCCGTTCGATCTCGCCCGGCGCGGCGCCGACGACATCGGCATGGCCGTTGATCACCACTTGCGGCGTAAACGGCCCGTCATGGCCGAGCGGCGGCTCGTAGGAAACCTGGCGCTGGGTGAATTCCTGTTTGCCGAACGTGTCCTTCCAGCCGAGATAATCCCAGTAGGTGACGTTGAAGGACAGCGCCAGCACGCCGGGCCGGTCCTTGACCTTGATCAGATTGGCATTGGCCGGCGGGCAGGACGAGCAGCCCTGGCTGGTGAACAGCTCGACCACGCTGAGCGGCTGCGCGGCGGCGGCGCCAAGCGAGGCGGCGAACGCCAGCGCCCCCAGGCTGGACACGGCAAGCAACTTTCTGGCGGGTGATCTCGGCATGGGCGGGCTCCGTTGGGGGCGGCGCTGAGACGCGCCGGTCATTCCCCCACTTCGCCGCCATCTGCCGCTTCGTTACAGCGCTCACCGGTTTGTGATCATGGCGCGGGTCTTCCTTCTCCCCTTGCGGGAGAAGGTGGATCGGCGCGTTAGCGCCGAGACGGATGAGGGGTGCTCCAGCGGAGTGAGGCGTTGGCGTTCCCTGGAACACCCCTCATCCGTCGCCTTCGGCGACACCTTCTCCCGCAAGGGGAGAAGGGAAGATGGAGCTACTACCGCCTAGGCGAGTGGCCCGAACCGCCACAGCGAGGTGTAGTGCATAATCGGCCGCTCGAACCTCGCGCCCGCGGCGACAAATCGCTTTCCCGCATCCAGCATGGGCTGGAAGGTATCGAGTTGCCTGGCGTGCTCCAGCGTGTCCCACACACTGGTGTTGATCAGCGACGATGTCGCCTCGTCGGCGCCGGCGTCGAAGACGAGCAGCCCTGGCAGCGCCTCTATGCCCGGCCGAAGCTCCGCCTCGACGTCCACCATCATCTCTCGCAACGAGGCAAATTTCTCTGCATCGCAGCGCAGGATGGACACGCGCAGCACGGAATCAGGCATCGGCTTCTTCTCCGGGAGTTGACGTACCCCAAGCTAGGCCACGCCGACCCGGGCCGCCAATACCGTGCCCGATCAAGATTGAGTGCGCGTCGAGGGTGCCTTCCTTCTCCCCTTGCGGGAGAAGGTGGATCGCCGCGAAGCGGCGAGACGGATGAGGGGTGTTCCAGCGGAGTGCGGCGTCGGCGTTCCCTGGAGCACCCCTCATCCGACCTCGCTTCGCGAGGCCACCTTCCCCCACAAGGGGGGAAGGAAGAGCGCTCCTATCGCCAGGGCTGCAGACTGGTGTCCCGCACATAGGCGATGATGGTGTCGCAGACGGCGTTCATGTCTCTCAGGACATCGTCATTCCAGAAACGCAGAACCCGAAAGCCCTTGGCCTCCAGCTCGGCCTTGCATGCTGGCTGCCGTCGATCTCGATGATCAGCCGAGCTTCGGGGCAGACGAAATCGGCGACGTATTTTCCGATAGGCGCCTGGCGCCGGAATTTTATCCGTCGAGCCTGCGGTCGCGCAGCTCCTGCCAGAGCTTGCCTTCCAATTCCGTCATCTCGCGCCGGAGCGAACGGGCAAACTTACGCTTGGCTTGGGTGACGGCTTGATGCGGCATGGCGCCAGATTAGCCGGACACAGCGCTCCATCCAGCACCCCGTCTCGCCGCTACGCGCCGATCCTTCTGGCCCACAAGGGGGAAGGAAAGGCGGCGCCTCCCTACTGCGTCAGCGCCGTCAGCGACGGACGCTGGTTGAAGTCGCACTTGCCGGTGACGTTGTAGAAGAAGTCGGCATTGGAGGGCGCCGCCGGCACCGTGGTTCCGCCGTCTTCCCATGCCTGATAGCTCGTCTGGCCGCATGGCACGATGGAGAAGATGTCGACGGTCTGGCCGGTGGTGGTCTCGACCAGTTTGTTGGCGGCTGCTCCGCTGTAGAGCCGGTTGGAGGTGGCCGGGTCGTTCGAATAGAGGTTTTGCGGGTTGCCCGACGGCACGTTCATTTGCAGATACAGACCGCCCATCTGGCTGACGTCGATCGCCGCGCCGGCGCTGTTGGCCGGATACATCGTATCGACGCAGTAATAGTTCGTGCCAAACGAATCCTGCTGGAGCGTCACCCCGTTGGGCGGGTTGTTGCCGACGGAGCAGACCTGTTTCTGGACCATCGTGGTGACGGTCTGGCCGCTTGAATTGGTGGTGATGGCGTTGACGATGGTGGTGCCGTAGCCCTTGGGATCCTTGGTGTTGCCATAGGTATAGGCGATCGTCATCAGCGGCTTGGCCACCGTGGCGCCGAATTGCGTCCCGTAGAGCGTCATCGTCTTGCTCCACCAGCCCGAGACCCCGCTGACCTTGAACGTCGCCTGCACCAGGCCCGGCGCCTTGTGGACGCCCGAGGTGACCGCGACCGGCACGGTGTTGATCCGGGCGATGGTCATGAAATCGGTCGGCATGGCATAGCTCGCCGAGGTCTGCGCGGTGACGCTGCCGTCGGCGGCGACATTGTAGTTCACCAGCGTCGTGGTGCCCTCGCCATTGTTGGCGGTGAAATTGTCCTGCAGCGCCTGCTGGCGGGCCGACAGCGTCGTGGCCGGCGGCAGCGTGGTGATGGCCAGCGTCGCGGCATCCAGCGCTTCCTGCATGTTGGAGCGGGTCTGGACGGCATCGGTGTAGTCGACCGAGAAGCCGACGGCGGTGATCAAGGGCACCAGGCTCAGGAAAAACAGCGGCATCATCGAGCCGCTGCGCGAACGGGCGAACCCGCCTGCAACTTTCAGCATTTTTCTACCCCCGCGGACATTAGTGACCACGCAGATACCACGCAGCCTGCAAACCAAGGTCTAATGCGATCGATAAAAATTTAAGCATCCACGGCCGCCGCGCCGGTATTTGGCGCGGCTCACCGCTTTGTGATCGAAGGCGCCGCCCTTGCGCCGCAAGCCTTGCCGCCGCAGGCCACCCCTGCTAAAGCGCGCGACATGAGCACGCCCCTCGACCACATCCGCAATTTCTCCATCGTCGCCCATATCGACCATGGCAAGTCCACGCTCGCCGACCGCCTGATCCAGTCCACCGGCGGGCTGGAGCTGCGCGACATGAAGGAGCAGGTGCTGGACTCGATGGACATCGAGCGCGAGCGCGGCATCACCATCAAGGCGCAGACGGTGCGGCTGAAATACCGCGCCAACAATGGCGAGGACTATATCCTCAACCTCATCGACACGCCCGGACATGTCGACTTCGCCTATGAAGTGTCGCGTTCGCTGGCCGCCTGCGAGGGCTCGCTGCTGGTGGTCGACGCCTCCCAGGGCGTCGAGGCGCAGACGCTCGCCAATGTCTACCAGGCCATCGACAACAACCACGAGATCGTCGTGGTGCTCAACAAGGTCGACCTGCCGGCCGCCGAGCCCGAGCGCATCCGCGAGCAGGTCGAGGAGGTGATCGGCATCGACGCTTCCGGCGCCGTGCTGATCTCGGCCAAGACCGGCCTTGGCATTCCCGACGTGCTGGAAGCCATCGTCCACCAATTGCCGCCGCCGCGCGAGGGCGATGCGACCGCACCCTTGAAGGCCATGCTGGTCGACAGCTGGTACGACGCCTATCTCGGCGTCATCGTGCTGGTGCGCATCATCGACGGCGTGCTGAAGAAGGGCCAGACCATCCGCATGATGGGCACCGGCGCCAAATACCTGGTCGAGCGCACCGGCGTGTTCACGCCCGCCCGCATCAATGTCGATGAGCTTGGCCCCGGCGAGTTCGGCTTCTTCACCGGCTCGATCAAGGAAGTGGCCGACACCCGCGTCGGCGACACCATCACCGAGGACAAGCGCCCCACCGCGCAGGCCCTGCCCGGCTTCAAGCCGGCGCAGCCGGTGGTGTTCTGCGGCCTGTTCCCGGTCGACGCCGCCGATTTCGAGGACCTGCGCGCCGCCGTCGGCAAATTGCGGCTCAACGATGCGTCCTTTTCCTATGAAATGGAAACCTCCGCCGCGCTCGGCTTCGGCTATCGCTGCGGCTTCCTTGGCCTGCTGCATCTGGAAATCATCCAGGAGCGGCTGGAGCGCGAGTTCAACCTCGACCTGATCGCCACCGCGCCATCCGTCGTCTACCGGCTGCTGCTCAATGACGGTTCGGTGAAGGAACTGCACAACCCGGCCGACATGCCCGACGTGGTGAAGATATCCGCCATCGAGGAGCCGTGGATCCGCGCCACCATCCTCACCCCCGACGACTATCTCGGCGGCATCCTGAAGCTCTGCCAGGACCGGCGCGGCATCCAGGCCGACCTGTCCTATGTCGGCAAGCGCGCCATGCTGACCTACGATTTGCCGCTCAACGAAGTCGTCTTCGACTTCTATGACCGGCTGAAGTCGATCTCCAAGGGCTATGCCTCGTTCGACTATCACCTGACCGACTATCGCGAGGGCGACCTGGTGAAGATGTCGATCCTGGTCAATGAAGAGCCGGTCGACGCGCTCTCCATGCTGGTCCACCGCACGGCGGCGGAAAAGCGCGGCCGGCAGATGTGCGAGAAGCTGAAGGAGCTGATCCCGCACCACCTGTTCAAGATCCCGATCCAGGCGGCAATAGGCGGCAAGGTCATCGCCCGCGAAACCATCTCCGCCCTGCGCAAGGACGTGACCGCGAAGTGCTATGGCGGCGACGTCTCGCGCAAACGCAAGCTGCTGGACAAGCAGAAAGAAGGCAAGAAGCGGATGCGGCAGTTCGGCAAGGTGGATATCCCGCAGGAGGCGTTTATCCAGGCGCTGAAGATGGGCGATTGATTCCTATTCCTTGATGAAACTCAGGATGGTCTCCGTTCTCATGCGTTTAGAAAGAGCACCATTAGATAGGGGGAGATAACGATTTCGAGCGGGAAGCTCTCGATCGAACCGCTCCAGCTCTCTTAGACCCGAATAAGTTGCTGCGCACGCGACGCTATTGGCGTTGCTAATGAAGACGCCCTTTAGGCACGAATTGCCGACGACAAACGTCGCCATCGAACCCGGTCGAAGAACCCTCGTGGTCTCGGCCGTCATACCGATTAGATCGACGACGTAGCGGTCAATCATGCGATCATAACTTGATGGAAGCGCTCCCACGTCTCCAGCTGCCTTTTTGATTTCCACGAACGCGCGATCTTCCAAGGGAATTTTAAGACCACGCTCTGTGCCAATACTTTCCGCTCGGATGGTTCGTATCTCCGAGCATGTCAGTCCAAACCAAACTAGAGCAAGGCGATGGCCGCGTAGGTAGTCGATAGCGTTCAAATAGGGAGGGGAAGTAAGCACCGCATCAACGGAAGAATCATCGATATCTGTGAGACTTCGTGCATCGCCTAAATGGACAGTGGCATTTCCTGGCGGAGGAAAGTCCTGCAGCTTCTTCCTAAGTATACGGTACGATCGCTCAAAACCTACAAAAACATCATAGTCAGAATTTTCAGATACTTTGTGCGGTCGGCTATGTGATGTATCTCTGGCAAGTGAAGCGCACATTTCCTTTGTTATTATTATTCTGCTCAGGCTTACACGAAGAACGTTCAACTCGGCACAACTACCTGCGTCACTCTGTTCCGTGTCAATCGATTGAAAGACGTATGCGATCGCCCTAAGCGCCTTCCGCTGCCTGATATCAAACCAGTATTCCGTAAACCGCGCAGTCTCAGGGTCCAGGTCAATCCAAGGCAACACAATCTCTTCAGGCACAAGCGCCTTCGCTTCGCGAAGCGTTCGTTCGAAAAGGCTGTCCAACTTGACGAGATCAACGGGGGTTGTCCAAACGCCGGCTATCAGAACCGCCAATGGGTCAACATCGAATCCTATCGCCTGCAACCCAAGATCAGTGGCTTGCCGAAGGACGGTGCCCGAGCCGGCCATTGGATCCAACACGATACTATTGGGTTCTAAAGTTTGAAGGCTGGCTAGAGCCAGTTCCGGAGCCATTCTGGCGGGGAAAGGATGGATAGTTTTATTCACTTTGCCGCGCTCTCATGATCGGACGTTGCAGACAGTTCGGATAGCAACGCGCTTACGCCATTTGATTTGGCAAACTGAAGCGGCGATTCGTTTCCGAAAACGCGATACATGGTCCTTGGGGCGCGATCAACTCGCAGAGACGCGATGCCACCGGGCCGAGAAGCTGTGATGCTGGCGAATTCAGCCAGGGTGATGCCCACTACGCCGTCTAAACCACAAACCAAAATGATCCATACCGAAGCGAACCGAGTTCTCAAACCCGACTTAAACACCGCCTGTGAGAATATGTCATTAAGTCAGCATGTTAGGCGCGCG
>NZ_BSNY01000055.1 GCF_030160235.1 Mesorhizobium huakuii | reverse complement strand
TAGCTCGTCAGGCTCATAACCTGAAGGTCACAGGTTCAAATCCTGTCCCCGCAACCAACTTCGCAAAACGGCCCGCCTGGCTTCCCGCCCGCGGGCCGTTTTGCGTTTTGCGGCTATGCTAGCCGTCGAGCGGCTCCCGCTCAGCCGCCCGCACGCAGACAAAGCCGAATCTCCGGACAAAAACGCAAAGCCTCTCCCAAAACCAAACGTCATAACCGCCCGCCAGGCTCAAAACCCCGGCGCGCCGGTTTTGCGTTCGGGGCCCGATTGAAACACGACCACTCCCCAAGGCGTTCCGATGTAAGTTTCCACTGACATTACGTGCTGTGTGCCGCGTTACGTCTTGGCGGCGCCGCGTGCTCGTTTTTTCTCGGCGGCGACGAGCAGTTCGACGAAGGCGCGCACCTTGGCGGGCCGGAAGCGGGCCGGCGGGAACACCGCGTGGATGCCGCCGGTCGGCAAGGTCCATCCGTCGAATATCCGCACAAGCCGCCCTGCGGCGATATCCGCATCGACCGCATAGTCGGGAAATATGCCCAGACCGATGCCGGCGAGCACGCACGCATAGGCCGCCGGGCTTTTGTCGCAGACGACGACGGGATTGAGTTCGGTCAGCACCGTCTCGCCGTCCCTGGAGAACAGCCATTGGCCGACGCCGCGCAACTGGGCATTGCCGACCCAGGCCAGCGATCGCGCCTGGTTCGGGCGCGCATCCGCGGGCAGGCTTGCGGTGAAGGCCGGACTGGCAACGACGATCTGTTGAATCGTGCCCAGTCGCCGCGCCTGGTTGGAGGAATCGGTAAGCCAGCCGACACGAATGCCGAGATCGATCTGTTCGTCGACCAGACTGCTCACCGTATCGTCGAAGATCGCTTCTACCCGCATCTGCGGATAGGCCTTCAGATACGCCGCCATGACCGGCGCCACCACTCTGGTGCCGTAGTCGAGCGGCGCGGTCAGCTTCAGCGTTCCGCTCGGCTCGACCGCTGCGTGCGAGATTTCACCGTAGGCCGACTCCGCCTCGCGCAGGATGATCATCGCGCGATCATAAAAGAGCCGACCTTCCTCGGTCGGGGTGACGCGCCGCGTCGTGCGCTGCAGCAACGTCGCGCCCAGTTCCTCTTCGAGCCTGCCGACCTGATGGCTGACCACGGCCTTGGCGACGCCAAGCCGGTCCGCGGCTGACGTGAACGAGCCGGTTTCCATCACGGTGGTGAAGTAAACGAGCCGATTGAGGTTCAGAAGGTCGGCCAAGATGATTGCTTTTGTCTGATCTGATCAGACAGTTTGTATTATTGGGCACCATTTATCGCAAGGCCTCCCACTGCCACATACGACCAAGGATTTTTGGCGGCGCGTCAGCCGACAGTCCGGACCAAGGATGGCAGCGATCGTGAGCAACTCAGACGTGACTTACCTTTTCGATCCGCTCTGCGGCTGGTGCTACGGCGCCACGCCGATGCTAGACAGGCTCTCGGCCAGCGGCGTGGGCATCGAGCTGCTGCCGACCGGCCTGTTCTCCGGCGCCGGTGCGAGGCCGATGGATGAAGGCTTTGCCGCCCATGCCTGGTCGAATGACCAGCGCATCGAGCGTCTGACCGGGCAAGCGTTCACGCAGGCCTACCGAAACAATGTCCTCAATATCCGTGGCACCTTGCTCGACTCGCATGCCGCCACGCTCGGCATCAGTGCTGCCGGACTGGAAGGTCCCAGCCGACGGCTCACAGCACTGAAGGCGATCCAGCATGCGCGCTATGTCGATGGCCGCGATATCGTAACTGTCGATGGTGTGGCCGCCGTGCTTGCCGATGCCGGCATGGCCGACGCCGCAGCAATGCTGAAGAAGCCGACCGAAACCTTGCTAACCGCGCATCGCGAGCTGGTCGGCCGGGGCCGAGCGCTGTTCCAGCGCCTGCATGCCAACGGCGTGCCTTCGCTGGCAGTCATCCGCAACGATGCGCCGCGGCTCATCGGTTCGAACGCGCTATTCGGCAGCTTCGACAATCTCGTCGCCCATATCGCGGCGGCGTGATCCTCCCAACTGACCTCCAACAAGGACTGGAAAAGGACATGGCAAAAGTCGCTCTCATCGGCGCATCAGGCGCCGTCGGTTCGCGCCTGCTCAAGGAACTCTCCGATCGTGGCCACACGGTCACCGGCATCGCCCGCAACCCCGAAAAGATCGCCGCGCTGCCTGGCGTGACGGCAAGGAAGGGTGATGTCTTCGATAAGGAAGGTCTCGCCAAGCTGATCCGTGGCCATGATGTGGTGATCAGCGCCGTGCATTTCGTGGACAGCGACCCCGACATGCTGATCGCCGCGGTGCGTGCTTCCGGCGTGAAGCGCTATCTCATTGTTGGCGGCGCCGGCAGTCTTGAAGTCGCGCCCGGCAAAAGGCTGGTCGACACGCCCGAATTCCCTGCAATCTACAAGCCCGAGGCACAGAAGGGCGCTGACTTCCTCGACAAGCTGAAGACGGTCGAGGATCTCGATTGGACGTTCCTGTCGCCCTCCGCCATGTTCGTCCCGGGCGAGCGCACCGGCAAATTCCGCCTCGGCAAGGACACGCTGCTGGCCTCGGACAAGGGCAGCAGCATCTCCTTCGAGGACTACGCCATCGTCATGGTCGACGAGATCGAAAAGCCGTCCCACATCAGGCAGCGTTTTACCGTCGGCTATTGATCAACCGGCCGCGGCCGTGTCTCGATCGAGGCCGGCCGATGCCAGCCGCATCAGGGCTTCGCGGATACCGACGCGCCGATAGGTTTCGGTGACGAGGCCGTCCTGTCTCAGTTCCTGGCGGCGGCGCTCGACGAAGGCGCGTTCCTCGGCGGTCAAATCGTGCTCGCGCTTGCGCAGCCAGTCCTGGTAGGACGAATCGAGTTCCTTGACCGGTTTGGCGGCGGTCGAAACCGAAGCCGGCCGGCTGTCGGTGTAGCGCGGCCGCAAGGCACTGTTGGGATTGTATTCGGTTCGCTTGTCGTTGCCTGAAATGACAAGGTCGGGATCCGCGACCCGGCCCGACGGGCTGTAGACGAAGGCCGAGGCGATGCGGTCGAGTGCGGCATCGACCTCCTTCGGCCGATGCACGACCTCGCGCGGCGCGCGATCCGGAACGGCCAGCCTTGTGATGCCGCGATCGTTGATGGCGTCGAGCACCTCGCGATGGTCGAGCGAAGTGATGACCTCGCGCCGGGCCGGCCAGAAATCATAGGGCGCATGCGCGCCGTAGCCCTTGCCGATGTGGAAGGCATAGATTTCGGGATAGACCGTCAGCTCCGTGCGGCGGCTCGGCTTGATGTCATAGAAGGAGGTGATGGCGATCTGCAGCAGATGGGTGGCGCCGATGCCGCCAAGCGCATCGTCGATCACCAGGCCGAAGCGGTCATGCGGGTTCCAGTCCGGCAAGGCCTGCGCGATCGAGGCGGGCTTGCCGTCAATCTCGACGTCGAACATGTCAGCCTTCAGCAATGTCACGACATGCATTGCGGTTTCCATCGTCTTGAGCCGATTCGCCGGAACGTCATCAGATCAGCAGCGCTTGCGCTTGTCAGCCGGCTTCCGGCCTGAACCGTTCGAATGAAGGCAGCCCTGCTTGCGTTGCAAGACGCCTTCCCCATCAACGTCGGTGTCGCTAATGTTCCAGACTTCTCGGAGGACACATCATGGAGCAGAGCCGGCTGTCGAAGAAGGAGCGGCACGAGCTCATCCTGTCGGAAGTGCGCCGGTCGGCTTCGATCCGTGTCTCCAGGCTCGCCTTGCGCCTGGGTGTCGCCGGCGAAACGATCCGGCGCGACCTTATCGAACTTGGCGATGCGGGGTTGCTCAACCGAACCTACGGCGGCGCGACGATCTCACTGGTGACATCCGAACCGGTGATCGCCGAGCGTAGCCAGACCATGATCGAGGAGCGGGCGCTGATCGGGCGTGGTGCGGCCGGACTGGTCGAGAAAGGCCAGATCGTGATGATCGATGGCGGCTCGACGACCTATGAGGTGGCGCGCAGTCTCTCACAGCTGAAGCGGGAGCTGACGATCATCACCAATTCCATCGGCGTGGCCTCGGTGGCCGGCGCCAATCCGAGCTTTCGGGTTATCCTGTGCCCCGGCACCTATGACAGCCGCGAAGCCAGCGTGCTCGGCGAGGATACAGTGGAATTCGTCAGGCGCTACAATGCCGACATCGCCATCATCGGCGCCTCGAGCCTGTCCGCGGACGGGCCCAGTGACATGATCTCGGGGGCGGCGGCGGTCAAGCGGACGATGATCTCCCTTGCGCTGTCTACAGTTCTTGTGGTGACCAACGACAAGTTCGGCCGCAACAGCCTCGAAAGCATCTGCGCGCTCGGCGCGCTTTCCGATATCGTCACGGATCGCGAACCGCAACCGGCGCTGCGCGCGGTCATCGAAGCGGCCGGAACGGAACTTCACGTCTGCAGCGGCGACTGAACCGGCCTTTCGACCGTCTGTGCGCTGCTGGCTGTCGTCGCTCGCAGCCAGGCTGTGATGGCTTCGAAGTCGATCGGTTTCGTCGTGTCGACGTCGAAGAGCGGTCCGCGCCGCAGCGGTTCGGCGCGCTTGGCGAGTTCGATCAGTTCAGGAATGTAGGCCGCACCGGGATGGCCGGCGGGGCGCTGGTCGAGCCGGGCGCCATAGCGCTCGGCGAGCACCTCGCCGGGCGCGTGGCACCAGATCTCGAAAGTCTGATCGACGCCAGCCTTCCGCAGATGGTCCTCGAGAACCTCGCGCGGCTGGAAGCCGAACCAGGCATCGACGATCACCGTGGTCCCTGCCGGGGATTCGCCGACGACCGACCAGATCGCCTGGTAGCTGGCGCGGCCGAGGGTCCGGTTGAACAGGCGGTCGCCGCCGCCGAGCACTTCGAGAAAGGGATTTTTGATCGTGTCGAGCGCCAGCAGCGGCCAGCCCATGCGATCGGCGATGCCGCGCGAGACGGTGCTCTTGCCGCTGGCGGGGATGCCGTTGACGAGCACGGCGCGCCGCGGGCGGCTGGGCTGGGTCGAGGACGAAAAGTGCGGTTCCGCCGCCAGGGCCTGGAGGCCGGCGCCGATCACGCCGGCGTCGTCACCGAGTTGCGCGGGTTCGACCTGGCACTGATACCAGGGCGCCAGCGCCGGCGCGCGGCCCAGCGCTGCATGTGCCGCCCGGCCGAGGCCGCCACCAAGCAGCACCAGCTCAGGAGCGAGCACGGCGACGGCGGTGTCGATGGCGGCGCGCAGCGGTTTCGCCCAGGCGTCCAGTACGCCGCGCGCCTGGATATCGCCGGCCGCGTCGCGGGCAAAGAGCTGATCGACCGAAATGTCGGCGCCGAGCCCGGCGCGCGCAATGTGACGGCCGAGCGCCGTGCCCGAACTGGTGGTCTCGACGCAGCCGCGCCGGCCGCAGGCGCAGACCTCGCCATTGATGTCCACTGTGATGTGGCCGAGCTGGCCTGCCGTTGCCGAGCCACGCGTGATCCGCCGATCTTGAGCGACGGCGCCGCCAATGCCGGTGCCGATGGTGAACATGACGATGTTGCCATGACCGCGCCCGGCGCCGAGTGCCATCTCGGCGGCCAGCGCCATGTTGCAGTCATTGTCGATGACGACAGGCTTGCCTGTCATGTCTTCCAGGCGCTGGGCCAGCGCAACCGAGGCGAGGTTGACATAGCCGCCCGACAGCACCGCGCCGCGCCGCGCATCGACGCGGCCGGGAACGCCGACGCCGATCGCCTTCACGTCAGGCGTGTCGAGAAGGCGCACCATGTCGGCGATGCGGCCGAGCACCAGTTCCGGGTCGGGCGCGCTCCTTTCGGAAACGCGCTTGAGGATTTCACCGGTGCCGGAAATGCGGGCGGCACGCAGATTGGTGCCTCCGATGTCTATTCCTATGCTGAGAGGCATGGCGTCCTGCACTTGTTTTCACGCGATTCCGGACGCAAAGCCGCTTCACTCTTTCGCTGGAATAGCTCTCGTCCAACGCAACTGTCAGGCAGCGGCTTTCTGCCGGTAGTGGCCGATCACGGCCTGGATTTCACGCAATCGCGGCACTGCGATGGTCTTAAGCCTTTCGCGCTGGATGTCACGGTCGAGCGAGATGCAGTCCTTCCACAGCGAACGGCCGGCGATGACGCCCGAGGCGCCATTCTGCATTGCGATCTCGACCTGGCCAAGGAAGGTCGCGTGGTTGACGCCGGCCGAAAGCACCGCCCACGGCACGTCACCGGCCATTTTGGTGATGTTGGCGCAGGCTTCCGGCGTTCCGGGGTAGGGAAGCTTCAGCACCTTGGCGCCGCACTCCAGCGAAATCCTGGTGCCTTCTTCGACAAGCCATGGCGTCTTGGCCGCATAGTCCTCGGGGCTTTCCCCATCGAGCTGGTAGGTCAGGAACTCGACGACCAGCAACAGGTCTTCCTGCCCGAAATCGGCGATGCACTGGCGCAGGATGGCGATGTTGTGTTCGTTCGCCTCAGGCTTGTCGGCCCGCAGATACACCATGATCTTGCCGCCGGTGCCGCCGAGCGCGCGGACGCGGCGCGCGTCTATGCCGGGAACCAGGCGAGACAGGCGGTAGCCCTCGGGCGAGACGTCGAAACCGGAAGCATCGAGGCCGATGAGCAGCGCCGTGTCGCGATTCAAGACGCCCTCGTCGACAATGCGAGGCACCGCGCAGAGCGGGTCGAGCAACACGCAGGACGCCGCACTGGCGAGGTAGCGCGTGATGTCGGCCTTGGTGTCGCCGAGCATGTCGTTGGTGATCTTGGCTTGTTCCGCAGGGTCCGATGCCAGCAAGGTCCGCATGCCGCCGCGCTGGTCGCAGGCGATGGCCACCATGGCCCCGTCCTTGCCGCATATCTGCTGGTAGCCGCGCAGTTCCGCGGTGGTCATCTTGGTCATGGTCTCAATCCGATGTTGGCGCTCTCTGGACGAAGAGCGCGGATCCCGTGGAAAACAACGATGTTCAGTTCTGCCTGCCGGCAGGACCCCGTGACGCGCCATCGCCTCCGTAGAAAGCGCCTCGCCGGGCTCGCGGCCCGGAAGCCGGCGCACGTTGCGAGTTGGCTGGATTTGCGCGATAACTCCCGTCGGCCTATGTGTGTGTAACACGTTGCTGAAAGGAATTGCAAGCTGTCTATCCCTCCCATCCAGGATGCGACCGCATCGCGGACGATGCTGCACACCGTGGCCAAGCTGCATTATGTGGAGGAGATGTCGCAGGTCGATATCGCTCGCCGGCTCGGAGTCTCCACCGCGACGATTTCGCGCCTGCTGCAGCGGGCGCGGGCCGAGGGCATTGTCCGCATCGAGGTTCTCGACCTGGCAACGCCGGAGGATATCACCAGACAACTGATCGACGGCTTGAAATTGCGCGATGCCGCAGTGGTCGAGACGCCGGCGGCGGGCACGCTGGCGGCGCTCGCGGCGCCCCTTGGCGGGCTGCTCAGGCAAGCGCAACTGGTGGCGGGCTCCGTCGTCGCCATCGGCTGGGGGCGCGCCGTGCGCGAGGTCATCCGGGCCGGCCTGCCGCGCATGCCGGGCGTGCTGACCGTGGCTGCCACCGGTGGCATGCAGCAGCAGGCGGCGCATTTTCAGGTCAACGAATTCGTGCGGCTTGCAGCCGAGGAGTTCGGCGGCACCCCGCATTTCATCCACGCGCCCTATCTGCCGTCCAGCGAATTGCGAGAAGTCTTCCTGCGCGACACCGCCATCCGTGATGCTGTCGCTTTGTGGGAGAGGACCGATGTCGCGATCGTCGGTATCGGCCTGCCGCATGCCATCAATGCCCCCGAGGCGAGTGCCGCCACGCCGAGCGAGCAGGCGCTGGTTCATGCCGCCGGCGACGTGCTTCGCCATTACTTCGATGCCGAAGGCACGCTGATTGCCTGGGAAGGGGAGAGCCGGATGATCGCCATGTCGCCGGCACAGTTGCGCGCGGTGCCGCTGGTCATCGGGCTGGCCGCGTCGCCGGAAAAGGCGACGGCAATTATTGCCGCCGTTCGCGCGGGTCTCATCAACACGTTGGTGACGGATACCAAAACGGCGCAGGCCATCCTCGCCGCGCTCGCGTAACGATTAGGCCAGGCAGGACGCTGTCGCGAAAACAAGTTGTGCCGCCAAAAGCCCCGGGTGATATTTGACCGGGGCTCTGCGGAGCAGTCGGATGTCGTACGGTGTGAAAAGCCCGGCGCTGCCAGCTCGGAAAAACCGAGTTGCAATTTATTTCTGCAAAGTGTTACAAGTTCGAGCGCCCACCGGCAAGGCGAGGCGTGGGACACAGTTTGCCGGACCTCGCGGAGGCTAGGGAACGGGGCTGTGGCCAGGTGCGCCGGCGACTGACCGCCGACATATCGACTGGAGGGCGCTTGGGAGGAGCTGCCCGCAAAAAGCAAACAGGCGTTCCCGGCCGTCGGCATCCGAATGGATGACGGCCATTCCAATGTCACTTGCAACGGCAGATCTGCCAACAATGAGGAGGATGTCATGAAGAAGATCGTTGCCGCGCTCGCGGCGCTCGCCGTCAGTGCCACGGTGCTGATCGCGCCCGCGCAGGCGCAGGACAAGAAATATACGATTGCGCTCATTCCGGGCCTGACCACCGACGGCTTCTACATCACCATGCGCAAGGGCGCGCAAGCGGCGGCCGACGCGCTTGGCGTCAACCTGGTTTTCCAGGGCGCGCCGGACTTCAACCCGGTCACCCAGGTGCCGGTGCTCGACGCGGTCATCGCCAAGAAGCCGGATGCCATCCTGATCGCGCCGACCGACAAGGTCCAACTGGTCGAGCCGCTGCGCAAGGCCAATGACGCCGGCATTCCAGTCATCACCGTCGACACTTTCATCGGCAGCGGCGTCTACCAAACCGGCGCCGGCGATGCCGACTTCCCGCTGGCCTATATCGCTTCCGATAACGTGCTCGGCGGCGAGATCGCGGCGCGGGCTCTGGCCACGTCCATCGGCGACAAGGGCAAGGTCTACGTCTCGAACGTCAAGCCCGGCATCTCGACCACGGACCAGCGCGAGGAAGGCTTCAAGAAAGAGATGGCCAAGCACCCGGGCATCACCGTGCTGGAGACTCAGTTCAATGACGATGACGCCAACAAGGCGGCCTCGCAGCTGCAGGCGGTGTTCGCGCGCAATCCCGACCTGGTCGGCGTGTTCGGCGCCAACCTGTTCTCGGCGCTGGGTGCCGCCAACGGCGTCAAGCAGGCCGGACAGACGGGTACGGTCAAGGTCGTCGCCTTCGACGCTCCGACCAGCATCGTCGACAACATCAACACCGGCCTGGTCGACGTGGCCATCGCCCAGCATCCCGCCGAGATCGGCTATTACGGCGTCGTCTCGGCCTATGCCCACCTGACCGGCCATTCGATCCCGGTCACCATCGGCACCGGCTTCACGATCATGGACAAGTCCAACATCGCGGACCCGAACATCTCGAAGTATCTCTACTCCGAGTAAGTCCAGCACAGTCTGGCTCCTCCCGGTCCGCCGGGAGGAGCGTGCATTAGGTCCTCGCCAATCGAGACCTGTTGAAGGCGCCGCGGAGTATCCATGACCTCGACATCACCAGCCCAGCCTGCCGAGAAGCATGTCGCCCCTCAGGCCGATCATGGCGATCCGGCCAGGAGCCTGGTCGCACGCATCGCCGAAGGCCGCGCCTGGCTGTTCCTGGCCGGACTGCTCATCTGTTTCGAGATCTGGTCGCGGCTCGCCTTCGGCGCGACCTTCGTGCTCAATCCGTTCAACCTGCAGTCCATCGCCATCTTCGCCGTGGCGCCGCTGCTGCTGGCGACCGGCCAGACCTTCGTCATCATTTCAGGCGGCATCGACCTGTCGCTCGGCTTCATCATGGGCCTGGCCGCCGTCATCGCCGCGCACGCCACCAACATGGCGGGCGCCGCCATTCCGCTGCCGCTGGCCATGCTGGCCGGCATCCTCGCCTCGGTGATCGTTGCCGGCGTGCCGGGCATCATCAACGGCCTGCTGATCTCGCGCCTCAAGGTGCCGCCTTTCATCGGCACGCTCGGCATGTTCGGCGTCGCGCGCGGTGCTGCCTTCCTGCTTGCCGGCGGCACCACCGTGCCGGTGCAGAATTCCTGGTTCGCGCTGCTCGGCAACGGCAAGTTCTATGGCGTGCCCTATCTGGTGCTGATCACCGCGGTCTTCGTCATCGTCATGCACTATCTGCTCAGCCAGACCCGGTTCGGCCAGCACAATTATGCCATCGGCGCCAATGTGCAGGCGGCGCGGCGGGCAGGCATCGACATCAGGGGCCACATATTGCGGCTCTATGTGTTGTCGGCGATGTGCGCCGGCCTCGGCGGCGCGCTCTATGCCGCCCGCTTCACGGCGGGCGCCGCGCAAGCCGGCGAGCCCCTGCTGCTCGACAGCGTCGCGGCGGTGGTGATCGGCGGCGCCAGCCTGTTCGGCGGCTCCGGCACCATCTTCGGCACGGTAGCCGGCGCGCTGGTGATCGCGGTCATCCAGTACGGGCTGGTCTTCGTCAATGTCGAGCCGTTCTGGCAGTTCATCGCCGTCGGCGTCGTCATCATCATTTCCGTTCTTATCGACCAGGCGCAGCGCCGGTTCAGTGGAGCCCGTCAGGATGAATAGCACCAACCAGAACACGCCCCTGCTGGAAGTCCGGAATCTCTCCAAGCATTTCGGCGCCGTGCGTGCGCTCAACGACTTCTCCATGGCCGTGCGGCCGGGCGAAGTGGTGGCGCTGGCCGGTGACAACGGCGCCGGCAAGACGACGCTGATCAAGGCGATATCGGGCGTGTTCCAGCCGACGGGTGGCGAGATCCTGCTGCGAGGTCAGCCGGTGACGTTCGCGACGCCGCAGGAGGCGCGCGAAAAGGGCATCGAGACGATTTATCAGGACCTCGCGCTCGCCGACAATCTGTCGATCGGCGCCAACATCTTTCTTGGCCGCGAACCGATGCGCAAGGCGTTCGGATTCCTGCCGGTGCTCGACCGCAAGGCGATGGCCGAAGCGGCCAAGGCAACGATGGGGCGGCTGGACTTCCATGTCAGCCGGCTCGAGGCTCCGGTCAGCAATTTCTCCGGCGGCCAGCGTCAGGCCGTCGCCATCGGCCGCGCCGTCTATTGGGATGCGCAGATCCTGATCATGGACGAGCCGACCGCCGCACTTGGCGTGCCGGAGCAGCGCAAGGTGATCTCGCTGATCCACCAGCTCAAGGCGCAAGGACGCGGCGTGATCTTCATCTCGCATAACCTGCAGGACATTTTCGCGGTGTCTGACCGCATTGTCGTGCTGAGGCGCGGCGTCCAGGCCGGTGAGCGCAAGATCTCCGAGACCAACCATGACGAGGTCGTCAAGCTGAGGGTCGGCGGCTAAGCTGTGCCGATATTCAGCCGGCCTGCAAACGACGTGGCCTGACCTGAATCTCAACACACCTTAGAACTGATTAGCCGGCATCGCGGTTGGTCAGCGCGATGTGGCAGCAGCCGGAGCCGTGGCCGGGCGTCCAGGTGACGTTGTCGAAGCGCACGCCGGTCGCCTCGAACAGGCCGCGGTCGAAGGCGCCAGCGATGCGGCAGAGCGTGGCGAGCTTTTCGTCGCCAACGCCGGCCTCGACCCAGGCGTCTTTCAGCGGGCAGCGCTTGACCTTGAAGGCGATGCGGTCGTCGCCGCGCTCGACATCGGTCGGATACATAAGGCCGCCATCCGGGCTGACCGCCAGGAAGGCTTCGCCGATGGCGCGTGCATCGTTGGCGCCGAAGCTGGCGAAGGCGGCCGCCGCCACTTCCTTGCCGCGTTGCTCGATGGCGCGGATCATGATCGCCTCCGCCTTGTCTGAACCCAGCTCTCCGGTCAGCTCTTCGAGGAACAAGCGGTAGAGATCGGCGCGGTTGCGGAAGGCGGAATCGAGTTCACGCGACAGCTTTTCGGCTCTGGCTTCGGGGTCGGTCATGAGGCGTCCTGTGTGGTTCTTTTGAGCCTTGGTGCTGCCGCCACCAACGCCCTGCCGATGGCTGACTGCGGGGCGTCGATGACGGCGCGGGCATCGCCGCTCTCGGCGATCCGGCCGGCATCGAGAAGGATGACGCGGCGGGCGAGCGCGCGCACGACGCCGAGATCATGCGAAATGAAGAGATAGGCGATCCGTTCCTGGCTTTGCAGGTCGAGCAAAAGGTCGAGGATCTGTCCGCGCACCGAGACGTCGAGTGCCGAGACTGCCTCGTCGAGCACGATCAGCGATGGTCCTGTGGCGATGGCGCGGGCGATGGCGACGCGCTGCCGCTGGCCGCCGGAGATTTCGTGGATGGCGCGGGGCGCAAGGTCGGCCGCCAGCCCGACACGCTCGAGCAAGGCGGCGATGCGGCGCGGCCGCTCTGCGCGGGAGGCGATGCCGTGGATGCGCAAAGGATCGTCGAGGACGCGCGCCACGGTGGCGCGCGGGTTGAAGGCGGCCAACGGATCCTGGAAGACCATTTGCAGGCGCGCGCGGCGCGCTCTGAGCTTTGCACCGCGCAAGGCCAGGAAATCATCGCCCTCGAATTCGATGCGGCCGGCGTCCGGCTCGATCAGGCGCAGCACCAGCCCGGCGATCGTCGACTTGCCGCTCCCTGAGGGGCCGGCGAGCGCCAGTGTTTCGCCGGGCTCGATGTGAAAAGAGACGTCGTCGACGGCTGTGACGACCTTGCCGCCGCGACGATAGCGTTTGGTGAGGTTGGACACGGTGAGCAGGCTCATGCGTGGAGCCCGCTTCGGTTCAACAGCGGGGCGGCGTCGAGGCCGATATGGGCGTCGAGCAAGGTGCGGGTGTAGGCTTGAGCTGGGGCGCCGACAATCCGCGCGGTCGTGCCAAGTTCGACGAGCTGGCCATGGCGGAACACGGCGATACGCTCGGCGAGTTCGGTCGCCAGCGCGATGTCATGGCTGATGAACAGCAGCGTCATGCCGTCCTCGGCCACCAGCCGCCGGATCAAGGCGACGATTTCTGCCTGCACGATGGTGTCGAGCGCGCTGGTCGCCTCGTCGGCGATCAGCAGTTTTGGTCCGGCCGCGATTGCCGCGGCGATCGCCACGCGCTGCTTCTGACCGCCGGAGAGCTGATGCGGGAAGGCATGAAGGGCCGAGTCCGGGTCGGGCAGGCGGACGCGTTCGAGCAGGGTCTTGGCCTTGGCGTAGGCCTGGGACCAGGTGAGGCCGAGATGGGTGCGGGCGACTTCGGCGATCTGTTTGCCGACGGTCATCACGGGATCGAGGCTGACGGATGGGTCCTGGAAGACGAAGCCGATATCGCGGCCGAGCAACGGTGGTTGGCCAGGGCCGGGCCATTCAATTCTACCATCAACCGCTGATGAAGCCGGCAGCAATCCGGCAATCGCCAGCGCCAGCGTGCTCTTGCCGGATCCGCTTTCGCCGATGACGGCCAGACGCTCGCCAGCCACGATGTCGAGGCTGATGTTCCTCAGCGCCGCCACCGCGTTGCCGTCGCGGCGATAGGTCACCGTCAGATCGTGGATCGAAGCGAGCGCGCTCACGACAGGCCTCTCCTGACCGCTGTCGTCTCGACAATGCCTTCACCGGCGAGATAGACGCCGAGCACGGTCAGCACCAGCGCAATACCTGGCACGATCGACAGGAAGGGCGCGGTGCGCAGGACGGCACGGCCCTCGGCGATCATCCCGCCCCAGGTGACGCGGTTGGGGTCGCCGAGGCCAAGGAAGGACAGCGCCGCTTCAGTGAGGACCGCAGCGGCGACGATCACCGAGGACATCGCCAGCACCGGTGGCAAGGCGTTGGGCAGCACTTCGCGAAAGGCTATTTCGAGCGGATGCATGCCGATGGCACGCGCACTGGCGACATAGTCGCGTTCGCGAATGGAGAGGACTTCCGCGCGGGCGATACGGGCAGGCCCGGTCCAGGTGCCGAGCACTATTGCCGCGACAACGATGCCGAGCGATGGGCCGACGACGCTGACGAAGGCCAGTGCCAGCAGGAAACTCGGCACGGTCTGGAAGGCATCGGTGACGCGCATCAGCATCTCGTCGACGAGGCCGCCGGCAAAGCCGGCAAGCGTGCCGACCACCGAGCCGATGGCAAGTGCCGCCGCAGCCGCCGCAAGGCCGACAGCCAGCGAGGTGCGGGCGCCGTGAAAGAGTTCGGCCTGAACGTCACGGCCGAGGCGATCGGTGCCGAGCGGCAATGACCAGTCCTGGAAGGGCGGCAGCAGCGCCGGGCCGGCGATGGCTTGCGGATCGCCGGGAAACAGCAGCGGTGCGATGAGCGCCATCGCAATCAGTGCGGCCAGCAGGATGGCGCCGGCGACCGCCTCGGGCGTGCGCAGGAAACGGCGGAGCGGGTTCATGCGCCGGCCTCGCCGGCGCCGACGCGCGGATCGAGGAAGGCATAGGCGATATCGACGAGCAGGTTGATGACGACGACCAGGACGGCGCTGGTGAGGATGATGCCGAGCAGCAGGGGCGTATCGCGCGCAGCCACCGCTTCCTGCGCCAGCCGGCCGAGGCCCGGCACGGAAAACACGCTCTCGATGACGACGCTGCCGCCCAGCATCTGCGCCGACTGCAGGCCGAGCATGGTGATGAGCGGCAGCAGCGCATTGCGGGCGACATGGGCGAGCACGACGCGGCGGCGCGACAGCCCCCTGGCGCGCGCGGCGAGGACAAAATCCTGCCGCCAGGCTTCGGCCATGCCGGCCCGCATCATGCGCAGATAGAGTGCGAGGTAGATGAATCCGAGTGCGGCCACCGGCAGGATGAGATGGATAGCGATGTCGGCGGCGCGGTCGAGGCCGGTCTTGTCCGAGGCGAGCGTCTCGATGCCGCCGATCGGCAGCCAGCGCAGGTCTACGGCGAAGATGACGATCAGCACCAGGCCGAGCCAGAAACCCGGCACGGCATAGAGCGCCAGCGAGCCGATCGACAGGAAGCGGTCGCGGGCGCTGCCGGGCCTCGCGCCGGCATAGATGCCGAGCGCGGAGCCCAGCCCGAAGGACAGCGCGGTGGCGCTGACCATCAGCAGCAGTGTGTTGGGCAGCCGTTCGAGGATCACGTCGCGGATCGGCCTGGAGAAGGTCACCGACTGGCCGAGATCGAGATGCAGCAGCGCCCAGAGGTAGTTGGCGAGCCGCGTCAGCTCCGACTGGTCGAGGCCCCAGCGATGGCGCAGCAACTCGATCATGCCGGCGTCGCCGCCGGTCGAGACGATATAGGCATCGACGGCATCGCCGGGTGCGGCTTCGAGCAACAGGAAGGTGCCGATGACGACGATCAGCAGCACGAAGACGCTGCCGACGAGACGGCGGCGGAGAAGGATGAGGGCGCGGGTCATGGCCGCCTCACCCTCCCCACAAAGGGGAGGGTGAGGCGGGCGTTGTCCAACACGACCGAGGGAGGCGCAAGGGAACTCTCATTCTCGAAGCTGAGCACCCGGATTCGCGATGCGCAAGTCTGGAGGTCAACCTGCCAGATACGTGTCCGCCCAGTTCGAGACCGCCCAACGCGGATTGTTGGCGATATTGCCCACGGTGTCACGGGCGACGCTGATGAAACTCCATTCGGCGACGTTGATCAGCGGCAGGTCGGCGGCCACCTCTTTCTGGAACTCCTTGTAGAGATCGGTGCGGGCCGTCGTGTCGAGCGTCTCGGAGGCCTTGGCGATCAGCGCATCGAGCGCGTCGTTCTTGTAGCCGCCCTGGTTGGAGAACGGCACGCCGTCGGGAATGCCGCTCTGCACCAGGATGGTGGTCGAGATCGCCGGGTCGCCGCGGAACACCGGCGGGCCGACGGCGAGGTCGAAGGCGTGGTCGGTGTAGACGGCCTTGATATGCGCGGCCGAGTCGTTGTTGACGAGTTGCGCGTCGATGCCAATGGCCGCGAGCGCCTGGCGCAGATAGTCGCCGAACTGCTTGGTCTCGTTGAAATAGGGCGCCGGCAAGAGTTTGAGCGAAAAGCGGTTGCCGTCAGCGCCCTTCTTGTAGCCGGCCTCGTCGAGCAGCGCGTTGGCCTTGGCGACGTCGAAGGCATAGGTCGGGACATCGCCGGTGTAGAATTGCGGGTCGTTCTTCGGCACCGGTCCGGTGGCCGTCGCGGCATAGCCGAGGAACACCGTCTTGACGACGAAGTCCTTGTCGATGGCGTGCGCGATCGCCTGGCGCACTTTCACATCGGCCAGTTCCTTGCGGCGATGGTTGATCTCGACGACGAGCTGATAGGTCAGCCCCTCATAGCCCTTGGTGATCACCTTCAGGCCCGGCACCTTGGAGATGCGGTCGAGGTCGGCCAGCGGCACGGCGGAGAAGGCGGCGAGCTGAATTTCCTCGGCTTCCAGCGCGCTTGCCGCGGACGTGCGGTCGGGCAGCACCTGGTAGATGATCTCGTCGAGATAGGGTTCGTCCTTGCCCCAATAGTCGGTGTTCCTGGTCAGCCGGTAATACTGGCCGGCCTTGTACTCGCCGAACTTGAATGGGCCGGTGCCGATCGGCGCGGTGTTGGCCGGGTTGTCCTCGATCTTGCCGACCTCGTAGACGTGCTTCGGCACCACGCTCGACAGCGCCGGCAGCGCGTTGCGGATCAGCTGGAACGGCGTCGGCTTGGCGAATTTGAATACTGCGGTGAGATCGTCGGGCGTCTCGACGCTGGCCAGATCCTTGAACACGGTGCGGCCGAGATTTTGCAGCGGCTTCCATATCTGCAGCGCCGAGAAGGCGACATCGGCAGAGGTGAACGGCTTGCCGTCATGCCATTTGACGCCGTCGCGCAGCTTGAACGTCGCCGACAAGCCGTCGGCGGCACCTTCCCAGCTCAGTGCCAGGCGTGGCGCAAGCCCGTCCTTGCCGTCGAAGGAGGCTTCGGCCAGCGTCTCGACGATCTTGCTGGAGATGAAGAAGACGCCGTTGGAGGCGACGATCGCCGGGTTGAGGTTGCGTGGCTCGGAGTCGGCGGCGAGCACCAGCCGGCCGCCCTTCTTAGGCGCCTGCGCCCAGCCCAATGCCGGCATGGCCGTGGAGGCCAGCAGCATCGCCGAGCCGGCAAGCATCTTGCGTCTCGAAATCGTGAAACCTGGCATGATCGAACTCCGTCCTCTGCGCGACCCGATCGGCGCGACAACACCCCTCGGATGCCGGCATCGGCATCCTTGCGAGAGCGATTATGGGCCTTGTCATGGGTTTCGCCAGAGACGGAATTGGCGCATCCTTGCTTGGCTTTGAAATTTTCGTCCGCTGGACCAGTTCAAGAGAACGGGTTCAATTTGATCTATCTGGTAGGACCAGATTTGGCGGATATGCGACAGATGACGACTTGGTGACCGTTTGGCTGCGCCGCTGGCATATTTCTGGCTAGACCAGAACGGGCAAAATGGTGCAGATTTGATCCACAGCCAGGGGATCGGGAGCGGAACAGCGTCGATCCCAGGCAAAATCAGGGAGAGAGAGAGATGAACATTGCGCCGGGCAAGAATGCCGTCAGCAATATTCCGTTCGACCAGGCAAGGGTCGACCAACTGATGGAGGAGGCCGGCATCGATGTGCTGCTCGCGACCTCCAAGCACAACACGCAGTATCTGCTGGGCGGCTACAAATTCATCTTCTTCGCCGCCATGGATGCGATCGGCCACAGCCGCTACCTGCCGATCGTCGTCTACGAGAAAGGTGGACCGGACCACGCGGCCTATATCGGCAACCGCATGGAAGGCGGCGAGCACCAGAACAACCCGTTCTGGACGCCGACGCTGCATGCCGCCTGCTGGGGCACGCTCGATGCCGCCAACCTTGCCGTCGAACATCTGCAAAAGATCGGCAGAGCGGGCGCGCGCATCGGCATCGAACCGGGCTTCCTGCCGTCGGACGCCTACACGCTGATCCGCAAGGCATTGCCGGAAGCGAAACTGATCGACGCGACCGATATGCTGGAGCGCATGCGCGCCATCAAGACCGACGCGGAGCTGGAGAAGCTGCGCATCGCCTCCGAGCTGATCACCGATTCCATGCTGGCAACCATCGCCTGGGCGCGCGAAGGCACGACCAAGGCGGAGATAATCGAGCAGCTGCGGCGCGAGGAGACCAATCGTGGCGCGCATTTCGAATATTGCCTGCTGACGCTGGGCTCCAGCCACAACCGCGCCGCCTCGCCGCAAGCGTGGAAGAAGGGCGAGGTGCTGTCGATCGATTCCGGCGGCAACTATCACGGCTATATCGGCGACCTCTGCCGGATGGGCATTCTGGGTGAGCCCGACGCCGAACTTGAGGATCTGCTGGCCGAGGTCGAAACGGTGCAGCAGGCGGCGTTCTCAAAGGTCACGGCGGGCACGCTGGGCGGCGACATGATTTCTTACGCCGAAGGCGTTCTAAAGAAATCCAAGGTGGCGCCCTATACGGATTTCTTCGCGCATGGCATGGGCCTGATCACGCATGAGGCGCCGTTCCTGATGACCAACCATCCGGTCGCCTATGAAGGCACCTATGCGGCGAAACCGCTGGAAAAGAACATGGTGTTGTCGGTCGAGACGACCATGCTCCACCCGACGCGCGGGTTCATCAAGCTGGAGGACACGCTTGCGGTGACGGAGAGCGGCTATGTGATGTTCGGCGATCGCGGGCGCGGGTGGAACAGGGGCGGGACCTTATAAGGGCCAAAGCCGGCGCCGCCCCTCATCCGCCCGCCGGCACCTTCTCCCCGTTCTACGGGGAGAAATGTCCGGCAGGACAATGAGGGGCGGCTGCCCGAGAAAAACTATTTCCCGCCCGCCGGAATCAGCCTGAAATCCGGCAGTTCACGCAACACCAGTTCAGGCCCAGCTGGCGAATAGACAACGAAAAGCTGCATCGGCCCATCGCCCGTATTGAGCGTTGAATGGAAGCGGCTCTCCGGCACATAGATGGTGCAGCCGGGGCCGACCTTCGCGACCACCGGATTGCCTTGCTCGTCCTCGACCATCTGTTCGCCATGACCGGAGATGACGAAGATGATTTCCTCGGCGCCCGGATGGTTGTGGCGGGTGTGGCCCTGGCCGGAGGGGAGATCGACGACGCCGCCGGAAAAGCGCTCGGCGCCATTCACTTCAGGCGCGACTGTCAGAGCCAGTCTGCCCCAATCGAAACCGAAGGCGCTTACGTCCTTCGGATAGACAAACACCTTGCTCTTGTCGGTCATGGTCTCATCCCTTCTTTTTCTTTGGCTTGGTCTTCTCACCACCGAGCGTCACCGCCTTGAAATCGGCCGTCTGCCTGGCGATCGCCGCTTCCGCCGGCAGCCGCTCCATGGAGCTCGCGCCATAGAAACCGTGCAGCCCTTTACAGCGGTCGAGAATGTAACGGGCGTCGTCCGGCATCGAGATCGGCCCGCCATGGCACAGCAGGATGACGTCCTTGCGCACCGAGCGGGCGGCGTTGGCTATGGCGTCGATCTCGACAGCGCAGTCGTCGAGCGACTTGGCCGAGGTGGCGCCGATCGAGCCGCCTGTCGTCACGCCCATATGGGCGACGACGATGTCGGCGCCGGCTTTGGTCATGGCGCGGGCTTCGTCGGGGTTGAAGACATAGGGCGTCGTGAGCAGGTCGAGCTTGTGCGCTTCGGCGATCATGTCGACCTCGAGCCCGAAGCCCATGCCGGTTTCCTCGAAACTCTGTCGCATGCTGCCGTCGAACAGGCCGATGGTGGGAAAATTCTGCACGCCGGAAAAGCCCATCGTCTTCAGCTCGGCCAGAAGCAGCGGCATGATGACGAAGGGGTCGGTGCCGTTGACGCCGGCAAGCACCGGCGTGTGCCTGACCACAGGCAGCACCTCATAGGCCATTTCCTTGACGATCTCGTTGGCATTGCCATAGGCGAGCAGGCCGGCGGCCGAGCCGCGCCCGGCCATGCGATAGCGGCCGGAATTGTAGATGATGATCAGATCGATGCCGCCGGCCTCCTCGGCCTTGGCCGACAGGCCGGTGCCGGCGCCACCGCCGACGATCGGCACACCCTTGTCGATCATTCCCCTGAATTTCTTCAGTATGTCCTTGCGCGGTATAGCGGGCATGTTTTTGGACCTCAGAGCCTGGCGATGTCGAGAAAAGCCGCAACCGCGGCCTTGGCGAATTCAGGGTCGTTGATGTGCAGCGGCAGGCGCGTGACACGACGATTGGCATTCGGCCTGATGGTGCGCTCGATGGCTTCGAACAGGACGGCGTCGGCCTGCGGATCGAAGAAGGCGCCACCCTCCATGTCGAGCGCCGAGACGCCCTTTTCCGGAATGAGAAAATGCACCGGCCCGTCGCAAAGGGCGAGCTTGGCGCCGATCCATTCGCCAATCGCGCGGCATTCCTGCGCCGTCGTACGCATCAGCGTGACATTGGGATTGTGCTCGTAGAACAGCCGTCCGCGATAGCGCTCCGGAATGGTCGAAGGCGCCCAGAAATTGACCATGTCGAGCGCGCCGACCGAGCCGACATAGGGCAGCTTGCCGCGGGCGATCGCGCCGAAGCGATCTTCCGTTGCCGGCAGCACGCCGCCGAACAACATGTCGCAGACCTCTGTCGTGGTGATGTCGATGACGCCGGACAGCAGGCCGCTGTCCGCCAGCTTTTCCATGCTACGGCCGCCGGTGCCGGTGGCGTGAAAGACCATGCAGTCATACGCGGTGCGAAGCTGGTCGGCGATGGCTGTGACGCAAGGCGTGGTGACGCCGAACATGGTCAACCCGATCGACGGCTTGCCGTCGGGCGGCGGCGCCGGGCTTGCCGCCATGCCCGCTATCGCCTGCGCGGCATTGTGCAGCACGACGCGGGAGAGCCGGTTCAGCCCGGCCATGTCGGTCACCGACGGCATCATGATGATGTCGGAGACATCGACATAGGGAGCCGTGTCGCCCGAGGCGAGCGTCGAGACCATGATTTTCGGCAGGCCGAGCGGCAAAGCGCGCATGCCCGATGTGATGATCGACGTGCCGCCGCCGCCGCCAATGCCGATCACAGCTGATATGTCGTTTCGCGACTGAATGAAGCGGGTGAAGGCGACGCCCATGCCGGCGACCGCGGCGCCACGGTCATCGCCGCCGAGCACGGCTGAGTGGCCGCGCGGATGGTGGCCGGCAATTTCCTTCGCCGCAATATCGACCGCGACCGTTGCGTCGCGCGTTCCGACATCGACGCGGCAGACATTGGCGCCCGTCGCGGCAATCGCATCGGCCAGGAAGGCGAACTCCTCACCCTTGGTGTCCGCGGTGCCGACCACATAGATGCGCTTCATTGGCGCCTTCCAAGGTTATTGCAAATTTTTGAGACGGGCGTATCATATTGACATGGATGTCTCACGTCAACGATCCACTGCAAGCGGCGACACCGAGCGGGGAAGCGCCCAGGCCGCCGAGCGTGGACCCCGGGCGCGCACGAAACGGCTGATGCTGGAGACGGCGACACGGCTGATGCAGGCGGGCGTCACGCCGTCGGTCAGCGAGGTGGCGGAGGCGGCCGAAGTTTCGCGCGCCACGGCCTATCGCTATTTCCCGAGCCAGGCGGCATTGGTGCAGGCTGTCGTCGACGAGGGGCTTGGTCCGATCCTGACCTGGCAACCGACCTCGGCGGACGCCGAGCGCCGGGTCGCGGATCTGTTCGACACGGCCATGCCGCGCATCGAGGCTTTTGAGGCGACCTTCAAGGCGGCGCTGAAGCTGTCGCTCGATCAATGGGCGCGCCGACAGGCCGGCACGCTGGGCGGTGAGCCGGCCTTCACGCGCGGTCATCGCGTCGATTTGCTGCAGCAGGCGATCGCGCCGCTCAAGGGCCATTTGCCGCCGCGCGACTTCAAGCGCCTGGCGCAGGCGCTGTCGCTGATCTTCGGTGTCGAGGTGCTGATCGTGCTCAAGGATATATGGGGCCTGGACAGCCGCGGGACGCGGTCTGTCGCGCAATGGGCGGCGGGCGCCCTGGTGCGCGCGGCGGTGGCGGAATCGGTCGATGAAGGAGGCGACGACTGTTCAAGGCTGGCCGTGGAGTAGGGCCTATCTGGTTCGACCAGATTTGCATGCCGACTACCAATATTATCCCGGACGCGGGGGTCGGTGCAACGCCTCAGCGTATCATTGAGTAGGAAAAACATTGGAAAACAGGCAGATAAAGCTTGAATTCCGCCGGAATGGCCGGGCTCGTCTCCTAAGAAAGGGCTTGACGTCGATGCAAAATTGGTAATACCAGATTAGAAAAGAAAAGTGGGTCAAAAGTGAGGGTTGCGATCCATTTTCCGGCAGGGCGAGGAGGCCCGAAACCGGAAAGGTGCGATCACGGGAGGAACTACCGGAGCCGGCCCCGTTGCCGGCTCGCATGACAGGGTAGAATGCGCACAAGGGAGGAAATCATTATGCGCAAGTTAGTGACCAGCGTGCTTGCTGGTATCGGCTTAACGCTTGCCTGCGGAACGTCCGTTTACGCGCAGGAAAAGTCGCTCACCATCTTCTGGGCGGAGTGGGATCCGGCCAACTATCTGCAGGAACTCGGCAACGAGTACGAGAAGGAGACCGGCGTCAAGATCACGGTCGAGACCACACCCTGGTCCGACTTCCAGACGAAGGCCTTCACCGAGTTCAACGCCCATGGCGACGCCTATGACCTGGTCGTTGGCGACTCGCAGTGGCTGGGCGCCGGCTCGACCGGTGGCCACTATGTCGACCTGACGGACTTCTTCAAGAAGCACGACCTCGGCAATGTCATGGCGCCGGCGACGGTGAAATACTACGCCGAGTATCCCGGCAACAGCGGCAAGTACTGGGCCATACCGCTCGAAGGCGACGCGGTCGGCTGGTCCTACCGCAAGGACTGGTTCGAGGATCCCAAGGAGAAGGAAGCCTTCAAGGCCAAATATGGCTACGACCTCGACGTGCCGAAGGATTTCAAGGCGCTGCGCGACATCGCCGAATTCTTCTATCGGCCCGACCAGAAGCGCTACGGCATCGCCATCTACACCGACAATTCCTATGATGCGATGGCGATGGGCTTCGAGAACGCGCTGTTCTCCTATGGCGGCGAGTTGGGTGACTATTCGACCTACAAGGTCGATGGCCACATCAATTCCGACAAGGCTGTCGCCGCGCTCGACGCCTACAAGGAACTCTACAAGTTCACGCCTCCCGGCTGGGCCAAATCGTTCTTCGTCGAAGACAACCAGGCGATCACCGAGAACCTGGCGGCGATGAGCATGAACTTCTTCGCGTTCTTCCCCTCGCTGATCAACGAGGCGTCGAACCCGAACGCCAAGAACACCGGCTTCTTCGCCAACCCGCCGGGACCGAATGGCGACCAGTTCGCCGCACTCGGCGGTCAGGGCATTTCCGTCATTTCCTACTCGAAGAAGCAGGAAGAGGCGATGAAGTTCCTTGAATGGTTCATCAAGGACGAGACCCAGAAGAAGTGGGCGGCACTTGGTGGCTATACCTGCAGCGCGGCGGTGCTCAAGTCGCCGGAATTCCAGAGCGCCACGCCTTACAACAAGGCCTTCTACGAGACCATGTTCAAGGTGAAGGATTTCTGGGCCGTGCCGGAATACGCCGAACTGCTGCAGCAGCTCAACCAGCGCGTCTATCCCTACATGATCGGCGGCGAAGGCACCGCCAAGCAAACGCTGGACGCCTTGGCCGCCGACTGGAACGCGACGTTCAAGAAGTACGGCCGCGTTCAGTAACAACCATGCATCACGGAGGGGGCGTTGGTGCCTCCTCCGTTTCTTTTTCTGCAAACGGGAGCAGGGGTCTTGGCGACCACGATGATCACAACACTGGAGAGGTCCTCGCGAGCGGCCGCGCGCGGCCTGAGCGACATGTCGATCCGCAACCTCTTCATTATTCCGACGGTCCTGTTCCTGATCGTCTTCAACATCTTTCCGCTGATCTACTCGCTTGGTTATTCCTTCACCGACTTCCGCGCGTCGACCAACGCGCCGGCGAATTTCGTCGGGCTGCAGAACTATCGCGACCTGCTCAACGATCCCTATGTCTGGTCCAATTTCGCCATCACCGCGAAATACGTCATCATCTCGGTCGCCGGCCAGTTGCTTGTCGGTTTCGGCGTGGCGATGCTGCTCAACAGGGATATCCCGCTCAAGGGCCTTATCACCACGCTGCTGCTGCTGCCGATGATGCTGTCGATGGCTGTTGTCGGCCTGTTCTGGAAGTTGCTCTACGACCCGTCATGGGGCGTCATCAACTATGCGCTCGGGCTCGGCAATTTCGAGTGGCTGGCCGACCCCAAGATGGCGCTCTACGCCGTGGCGCTTACCGACATCTGGATGTGGTCGCCCTTCGTCATGCTGCTGTCGCTGGCCGGCCTCTCGGCTGTGCCGAAACATCTTTACGAGGCCGCCGCGATCGACCGCGCCGGACCGTTCTATACCTTCTTCCGCATCACGCTGCCGCTGGTGGCGCCGATCCTGATGATCGCGGTCATTTTCCGCACGATGGAAGCGTTCAAGACCTTCGACCTCGCCTACATCCTGACCAGCCAGCCGACGGCCGAACTGATCTCGATCCGGCTCTACAAGATGGCGTTCCAGGAATGGCAGACCGGGCGGTCCTGCGCGATGGCCTACATCGTGTTGATCATGGTGCTGGCCATCACCAACATCTACGTCAAATACCTCAACAAGGTGAAGGAGCGCTGAGATGGCGGCCGTCCGCACTTCTTCCGAAATAGGCTTCAACCGCGTCGCCATCGTCGCCGTGCTGTTGGTGACGATCATCTTCCTCGCGCCGATCTACTGGATCGCCTCGACGGCGTTCAAGCCGCGCAACCTGGCCACCACCATCCCGCCGACGGTCGTCTTCCAGCCGGAAATTTCGCCTTTTGTGAAGCTGTTCACCAAGCGCTCGCAATTGCGCAGCCCGCCGACGCCGGAAGAATACGCGGCGGCGCCGTGGTGGGAGCGCGTCGTTTTCGATGGCGGCGAGAAGATCGTGCGCGACGGCAAAGGCCAGGTGCAGTGGTCGGGCTATCCGAGCCGCTTCCTGAACTCGCTGATCATCGCCATCACCTCCACGGTGCTGGCGGTGGGCATGGGCACATTCACCGCCTATGGCTTCTCGCGCTTCAAGGTGAAGGGAGAGGCGGATCTTCTCTTCTTCATCCTGTCGACGCGCATGCTGCCGCCGGTGGTGGTGGCGATCCCGATGTTCCTGATGTACCGGGCGGTCGGCCTCAACGACACCCATGTCGGCCTGATCATCCTCTACACCGCCTTCAACCTGTCCTTCTCGGTGTGGCTGATGAAGGGTTTCATGGACGAAATCCCGAAGGAATATGAAGAAGCGGCGCTCGTCGACGGCTATACGCGCATGGAAGCCTTCTTCAAGATCGTGCTTCCGGAGGCCGCCACCGGCATCGCCGCCACCGCCGTTTTCTGCTTCATCACGGCGTGGAACGAGTATGCCTTCGCGCTGATCATGACCAATCGCCGCGCCCAGACGGCGCCGCCCTTCATCCCCAGCCAGGTGGGCTCCGGCCTGCCCGACTGGACGGTGATTGCCGCCGGAACCTTCCTGTTCCTGCTGCCGGTCGCGATCTTCACCTTCCTGCTCCGCAATCATCTGTTGCGCGGCATGTCCTTCGGAGCGATCCGCAAATGAGCTTTCGTGCCATCAATCAGAAATATCTGGAGCCCGGTTCGCAGGTGCTTATGGTGCTCGGCATCGTGGCACTCTGCCAGCCCTGGAACATGGCGCTGCACACATACGGCTTGACCATCATCCTGATCGGGCTGATCGGCTTCAACATCACTTCGAAGATCGCGCCCGAGGAGGAGGCCGGCACCGGTCATGCCGCGCGAAATCCGGGAGCACAGCATTGACCCAGATCGAGCTTCGCGGCGTCCAGAAATTCTTCGGCGCCGTCCAGGTCATCAAGGACCTCAACCTCAAAATATCAGACAATGAGTTCATTGTGCTGCTCGGCCAATCGGGCTGCGGCAAGACGACGACACTGCGCGCGATCGCCGGGCTGGAAACGATCGACGAGGGCGACATCCTCATCGACGGCAAGCCGGTGCAGCATCTGAAGGCGGCCGACCGCGACATCGCCATGGTGTTCCAGTCGTTCTCGCTCTACCCGCATATGAGCGTCTACGAGAACATCGCCTTCCCCTTGCGCGCCACGCGCAAGAGCAAGGCGGAGATCGACAGCGAGGTGCGCTCGGTCGCCAAGACGCTGCAGATAACGGATCTGCTTGGCAAGAAGCCGTCGGCGCTGTCAGGCGGCGACATGCAGCGCGTCGCCATCGGCCGGGCGCTGGTGCGGCGGCCGAAGGCGATGCTGATGGACGAGCCGATCGGCGCGCTCGATGCCAAGCTGCGCGAGGAGATGCGGGCCGAGATCAAGCGGCTGCACATCAAGCAGGGTTCGACCACCATCTATGTCACGCACGACCAGATCGAGGCGATGAGCCTCGCCGACCGCATCGTCATCATGCATGAAGGCGTGCTGCAGCAGGTCGGTTCACCGGACGAGGTCTATTCGCGCCCGGCCAATCTGTTCGTGGCGCAATTCGTCGGCAGCCCTGTGATGAATGTCGCCGACGCGGCGGTGGCCGAGAATGCCGCGTCCGCATCGGTGACGGTCGGCGACGCGACCACCAGCTTCGAGTTTCCCCGCGCGCTGCTGTCGAAGCTCAACGGTCATGCCGGCGGTCAGCTGGCGCTCGGAATCCGGCCGGAAGGCGTGCTCATTCGCCGTGAGGCGGCCGACGGCTTCATGGCCGTCGAGACGCAGATCGTCGAACCGCTCGGCTCCTTCGACATCGTCGACCTGAAGGTCGGCTCCAACATGCTGCGGGCCCGCACCAAGAGCGGCTTCATCTCGGGTCCCGGTGAGAAGGTCTTTGCCCGGATCGACCCGACGCAGGCGCATTTCTTCGACAAGGCAAGCGGCAAGTCGCTTGAGGTGAGGCTCTGATGGCCCATATCCAGCTCAAGAACATCTCCAAGAGTTTCGGCAACCATACGGCGTTGACCGGGCTCGATCTCGACATCGCCGATGGCGAGTTCTTCGTGCTGCTGGGCGAAACGGGCGCCGGCAAGACGACGACGCTGCGGCTGATCGCAGGCCTCGAGAAGCCCAGCGAAGGCCAGGTCCTGATCGACGGCGTCGACGTCGCCGACTGGGGTGCGGCCGAGCGCGACGTGGCGCTGGTGCTGCAGCAATACTCGCTCTATCCGCGCTACACGGTGCGCGAGAATCTCGAGTTTCCGCTGAAGCCGAAAATCCGCAGGCTGCCCGATGCCGAGATCAAGGACCGCGTCGACCGCGCGGCCCGTACGCTGCGCATCGAGCATCTGCTCGACCGCAAGACCGACCGGCTCTCAGGCGGCGAGATGCAGCGCGTCTCGATCGGCCGCGCCATCGTGCGCAAGCCGCGCGTGTTCCTGATGGACGAGCCGCTGTCGGCGCTCGATGCCAAGCTGCGCGAGGCGCTGCGCACGGAACTCAAGAACCTGCAGATACAGCTCGGCGCCACCTTCCTGTTCGTCACGCACGACCAGATCGAGGCGATGTCGATGGGCGACAAGGTGGGGGTTCTTAACCACGGTCGCATCGTGCAGACCGGCACGCCGCACGAGATCTACAACAATCCGCGCGACACCTATGTGGCGAGTTTCGTCGGCTCGCCGCCGATGAACCTCATCGACGGCAAGCTGGTGAACGGCCGCGCGGTGATGGCGCCGCTGAATTTCGAACTGCCCTTTTCAGAGGGAGCCAAGACTTTTGGGGGGCTAAAGACGGGCGCGGCGACCGACGGTCGCCCGCTCGTCTTCGGCATCCGTCCGGAAGACGTCTATCTCGAGAGCGGCGCGCCGGTCGAAGCGCGCGTCCATGATGTCGAGAACCATGGCGTCGAAAAGATCCTGACGCTGCGCGTCGGCGACACGACACTGCGCGCCACGGTGCCGGCAAGGACCGATGTCGCCATCGAGCAGCCGGTGCGCTTTGCCTGGAACCCGGACAAGGTAGTGCTGTTCGACAAGGGCAGCGGTGTCAGCTTGCGGCACGCCGGATAGAGCGTCTGGCTACTTCGCCAAGTAAGTCTCGTAAGGAGTGTCGTTGATCAGCAAGATCACGCACTCCGTGTCGGACAGGCAAGCGTCGTCATGCATCTCATTGGCCTTCTGGGTCCAGTAGGAACCCGGAGGCAGTTCGACCTTGGTCGCCTCGCCGCCTTGCATCTGCCAATGCGCCCACAGCCCCTTTATGACCACCGCGCGATAGTCGGCGGTGTGCGCATGAACCGGAGCGCGCCAGTTGCCTGGCACTTTCAGCAGCGTTCCCGCGGGGCCCTTTGCCCTTTCGCCCCACAGCGGTCCGAGGCGCTGCGGCTGGTCCGGCGCCTCGACGACATAGGGGATCTTGTTGGCCGGAAGATAGCTGTCCTCAAGGGCGAATGCCTGGCCTGAGACGACCAGCATGGTGGCGAGCGTCAGGAACTTCAGATGATTTCGCATGGATTTTCTCCTTGGATCGACCCGCTCACTGCTGGCAACGGCAAGCTATTGCATGCAGCCGGCTCGGCAATGACACTGCGTCCGGAAGACTTGGCAATTCATCCAGCAATCCAACACGGCAAGGTGCGTGCGGCCTCAGCGTTCCTCGGAGACACCGTTGACGGTGCGCAAATGGCTGGGCGCCGTGCCGACGATCCGCTTGAACGCCCGGCTGAACGAAGCCTCGGACTCGTAGCCCAGTCTGGCGGCCACCACGGATACCCGCATCCTGTCTTCGATCAGCCACCGTCGCGCCTGGTGCATGCGCATCTGGGCGACATATCTCGCCGGTGTTTCGCCGACGATAGCCGTGAACCGTTCGGCGAAGGCCGAACGTGAGGCACCCATTTCGCGGGCGAGGGCTGCGACGGTCCAGTTCCGGTCGGGCTGGCGATGAATGGCCGCCAGCACGCGGCCGATGTCACGATCCCTGATCGCCGCGATCCAACCGGTCGCGCCGTCGCCGCTGTTCTCCACCCATGAACGGATAATGCTTGCGGCCAATACGTCGGCCAGCCGCGCCAGCATACCGCCCGAGCCGGCGCGATTGCCGGTCACTTCGCTGGCCATGGCTTCCAGAAGGTGCGGAATGCCCGGCTCGTCCGCCATCAAGTCGCGGGCGCGCATTACGTCCGGCATCATGGCGAGCACAGGATGCGATCCGCCCAGATTGAAGTGCATGCTGCCGCAGAACAGCAGGGTTTTCGCGCCATGGCCGCCGTTCGAGACGGCGTAGACATTGTCCTGCAAGGGTTCGACGCTGTAGCTTTCGATCGGCACGGCTTGGACGCCCGGCGCGCTGGCAAGGATGTGCTCGGCGCCGCGCGGCAACAGCAGCGCGTCGCCGGCTTTCAGCTCCAACCATTGCCGGGACGGCGAAAACAGCCAGCATCCGTGCCGGCCAATGAAGTGGAAACGTGCCGCCTCCTGGGCTGGAAAGAACACCGCCCAAGGCTCGCCAAGTTCGCAGCGGCCGTAATCGACGCCATCAAGCCGCAATCCTCGCAGCATATCGGTCAGCGGACCGCCTGAAGCCGGCGATACACCCTCGGACGACGTGAAATCCATGCCAGGGTTCTAGCGTGGAATCGCCCGCCCGTCACGGTCGAGATGCGTCACCCCTGGCGGATGTCGGCCTGTTCCTCGGCGCGCAGATGGCTGGGCGCCGAACCGATGACACGCTTGAAGGCACGGCTGAAGGCGGCGTCCGATTCATAGCCGAGGCGTGCGGCAACGACGGATATCTTCATCCGGTCGCGGACCAGCCACTGCCGCGCCTGATGCATCCTGACCTGGGTGACATATTTTGCCGGCGTCTCGCCGACGATGGTGGCGAAACGCTCGGCAAAGCCCGAGCGCGAAGCACCCATCATCCGGGCCAGGGACTCGACCGTCCAGTCATGGTCGGGTTCAAGATGGATGGCGGCCAGCACGCGGCCGATGTCGCGGTCCCTGACGGCCGCGATCCAGCCGGAGGAGTCGCCGCAGCCGCGTTCGACCCATGAGCGGATGACAGTGGCGGCAAGCACATCGGCCAGCCGCGCCAGGATGCCGCCGGAGCCGACACGCTCCATCGTCACTTCGCGCGCCATGGACTCCAGCAGGTGCGGAATGCCCGGCTCATAGGCTTCCAGCTCATGCGAACGCATCACGTCCGGCATCATGCCGAGCAGCGGATGCAGGCCATCGAGGTTGAAGTACATGGCGGCGCAGAACAGCAGCGTTCCCGGCTGGCAATTCTTGTCGCACATCTCCGCGTTCGACGTGCAATAGACGTCCTTGCAGACTTCCTCAAGCTCGTAGCCATGGATCGGCCAGGCCTTCGCCCCGGGTTCGCTGGCCAGCACATGGGCCTCGCCGCGCGGCAGCAGCACCGCGTCACCGGCATTGAGCTCAACCCATTCGCCGGAGGGCTGCTTCAGCCAGCAGCCCTTGCGGCCGATGAAGTGAAACCGCGCGCCTGGCTGAGCCGGAAACTGGATACCCCAAGGCTCTTTCATCTCGCAACGGCCATACTCGACACCATCGAGGCGCAGGCCGCGCAATATATCCGTCAGCGGGTCGCCGGTGACTGGAATTTTGGACGAATGGTCAAGCATAATGGGGTTTTTAGCATGGAAACTCCAGGGCGTCACTCCCTATGTTGCATTGCAGCCAAATGTTGCGCCGCAAACAAATAGCGGACCGGCCCCATAGCCAAGCCGTGACGGCAAGGCATGGAACGGGTGGAATCCCCGGGCGGTCATTCCCTATGTAGCGCTGCAAGCAGATCGGAGACTGACCATGGCCGAACCCGCAACTGATGTCATCGACGCCGCGCTTCTGAACCCCGCAGACGCCGATGAACGAACCGAGCCGGCCTGGGGCGCCGTGGTTTCGCTGGCACTTGGCGTTTTCGGTCTCGTCACCGCCGAATTCCTACCCGCCAGCCTGCTGACGCCGATGGCGCGCGATCTCGGCGTCACCGAAGGTGTCGCGGGCCAGGCGGTGACGGCAACCGCCATCGTCGGTGCCATTGCCGCGCCCACCATGGCGATCATCACAAGGCGTATGGACCGACGGCTGGTGATGTGGATGCTGACCTCGTTCCTCATCCTGTCCAACCTTCTCGCCACCTTTGCCGCTTCACTGCCCATGCTTCTGTTGGCCCGCGTCGTGCTCGGGGTGGCGCTCGGCGGCTTCTGGGCAATGTCGGCGGCCATGGCGCTGCGGCTGGTGCCGATGCGGCTGATGCCGCGCGCCATGTCGATCATCCTGACCGGCGTTTCACTGGCCACGGTCACCGCCGCGCCGGTTGGCGCCTATGTCGGCGACATCTGGGGCTGGCGCACGGCGTTCATGATCGCGACCATTGTCGGTGCCCTCGCGCTGCTGGTGCAATTGGCCACCATTCCGAAGCTGCCGCCGATGGGTGTCGCGAGCTTCCGCACCTTGCTCGACGTGCTGGAGCGGCCGTCGATCCGGGTGGCCCTGCTGGTCGTGCTGCTGGTCGCGTCGGGGCACTTTGCTGGCTTCACCTATGTGCGCCCGTTCCTCGAAAAGGTGCCGGTGCTCGACATCGAGACGATCTCGCTGGTGCTGCTGGCCTACGGCATTGGCGGTTTCTTCGGCAATATCGCCGGCGGCTTCCTGGCCGAGCGCAACCTCAAGATAGCCGTGGCGCTGGCGCCCCTGCTGATCGCCCTGGCGGCCGGCTCGATGCTGATCCTTGGCGCTTCGCCGACGATCGCCGCGGCTGCCGTTGCTGCCTGGGGCTTTGCCTTCGGCGCGGTGCCGGTCGGGCTGCAGAGCTGGCTGGTGCGGGCAGCGCCCGACCAGGCCGAAAGCGCCGGCGGCCTGATGGTGGCGACCTTCCAGGTGGCGATTGCGCTGGGCGCCGTCTTCGGCGGCCTGCTGGTCGACCATGCCGGCGTGGCCAGCGCCTTCGCCTATTGCGGCGTCGCAACGCTGCTGGCGGCCATCGTTGTGTTCCTGCGCGGCCCGAAGCAGGCCGAATAGGCTCTCATCTCCGACCCATCCAGCGGCCCGGGAACCATCACGGTTTTCGGGCCGCTGCCGTCGTGATGGCGGCAACGAAGCGGTTGAGACTGTCCTCGACATAGGCGGCGACTTCGATCGTCGGATCGAAACTCCACCACAGCAACGATCCCTGCCAATGCGAGGCCATCAGCAGGCCGATGTCCTGCGGTGGGCTGGGCGTTCCGGCAAAGCAAGCCGCGAGTGCGTTGCACAGGGCTGTCTTCCAGGCCGCACCGCGTGTCCTGAGCAGGGGGTCACGCAGATCCTCGCGCAGGACGAGCAGGCCCTCGGCATAGGATTCGATGCCGCCATAGCCTTGCGAGAGCGCCACCAGCAATTCGATCGCGCCGGCTGGCGTTCTTGGAACGGCGGCCGCCAGCGTCCTGGTCTTGTCGTCAAGACCATCCCAGGCATGCAGCAAGGTGCGTTGCTTCAACCGCGCCTTGTTCCCAAAGCGCTGCACCAGGGTCGCGCCCGAGAGACCGCAAGCTTTTGCCAGGCGTTCGAAGGTGAGCGCTTCCGGGCCGTGCTCGTGGATCAATCGCAATGCGGCTTCCAGCACCTGCTCGTCGGGCTGTGTTTTGGGTCGGGTCACCTTGACATCCTGATATAACCGAATGATCATTTATATATGATGCGAGCGGCACAAGCCAGCTCGGATTTCATCGATGATGCCGTTCTTGGGAGAGTTCAATGATGTTGCAAGGAAAAGTTGCCCTGGTCGCCGGCGGCACACGGGGTGCCGGGCGCGGCATAGCGGTCGAGCTCGGTGCCGCCGGCGCCACGGTCTATGTCACCGGGCGGAGCACGCGTGCCCGGCAATCCGAATACGCCCGGCCCGAAACAATCGAGGAGACGGCGGAACTGGTCACGGCGAACGGCGGCAAGGGCATCGCCGTCCAGGTCGATCACCTCGTGGCTGACGATGTGCGCAGGCTGGTCGAGCGCATCCGCAAGGAACAGGGCCGCCTCGACATACTGGTCAACGATATCTGGGGCGGTGAAAAGCTGTTCGAATGGGACAAGCCGGTCTGGGAGCACAATCTCGACAATGGCTTGCGCATGCTGCGCCTGGCCATCGACACCCATCTGATCACCGCCCACCATGCGCTGCCCCTGATGATCGAGGAGCCGGGCGGACTGCTGGTGGAAGTCACCGACGGCACGGCCGAATACAATGCCGAGCATTACCGCCTGTCGCCCTTCTACGACCTTGCCAAGGTCGCGGTGAACCGGATGGCATGGGCTCACGCCAAGGACCTTGCAAAACACGGCGCCACCTCAGTCTCTCTGACGCCCGGCTGGCTGCGGTCGGAGATGATGCTGGAGGCCTTTGGGGTGCGCGAGGAGAATTGGCGCGATGCCACGGAGAAGGTGCCGCACTTCATTATTTCGGAGACGCCGCGTTTCGTTGGGCGCGCCGTTGCCGCCTTGGCGGCGGACACGGACCGTTCGCGCTGGAACGGGCAGTCGCTGTCCAGCGGCGGGTTGGCGCAGGTCTACGGCTTTACCGATCTCGACGGTTCGCGGCCCGATGCGTGGCGCTATGTGCCGGAGGTTCAGGACGCCGGCAAACCCGCCGATGCAACGGGTTACCGGTAAGCCAACCCGGAACCGCTTCACGCCGAGCGTCCGTCGAAGTCGAAGATCGACAAGGTGGATGGGTCGACATCGGCGACGCAGTTGAGGTTGACATAGGCGCTGCGTTCACCACCTTCACGGACGTCCTCCGCGAAAGGGTGGATGCCGCAGGTGCGGCAGAAGCGGTGCGCCATGGCGTGGTTGCCGAACGTATAGGTGCCCAGATCATCGCCCCAGGCCAGGACCGTCAGGCTCTCATGCGGGATGGCACACAAGAGCGCGCCCTTGCGCGAACAGATCGAACAATTGCACCGCACGGCGCCCGTCAGTTCCGCCTTGAATTGGAAGGCGACCTTGCCGCAGTGGCAGCTGCCTTTGTACAGCATCAGTATCTTCCTATGGCTGGCAGGTGCAAAGGCACGCTGGCCGGGTTATCCCTTCCGCAAGCCCAATCGACCGCGCTTGCCCAAAAGACATTGCATCCTGGCGGAGTCCGACATCGACATGCAATCCATCCGCGACCGCCTCGAAATCATCCTGTCACGTCTTGCCAATCGTGCGGCCGACGAAAAGGTCCTCACCAAGCTCTATGTCGAGGTCGCGCGGGCCGCGGCCGATGCCAGCGACGCCCGCGGCCGGGCCGGCGTGACGCTCGGGCCGCTCGACGGCGCAATCGTCTCGATCAAGGATCTGTTCGATGTTGCAGGCGAACCAACCACAGCCGGCTCGCTGATGCGCACGACCTCGGCACCGGCTGTGCGCGACGCGGCCGTCGTCAGCCGGCTTCGGCAAGCCGGCGCGGTCATCATCGGCAAGACCAACATGACCGAATTCGCGTTCACGGCGATCGGCGACAACATGCATTACGGCACGCCCGGCAATGCGGTCGATGCCAGCCGCATTCCCGGTGGTTCGTCCTCGGGCGCCGGCGTTTCCGTCGGTGAGGGGACGAGCGATATCTCCATCGGATCCGACACCGGCGGGTCGATCCGCATTCCGGCGGCGCTCAATGGTGTCGTTGGTTTCAAGCCGACGTCGCGGCGCGTGCCGCTGACCGGCGCCTTTCCGCTGTCTGGCACCTTGGACTCGATCGGGCCGCTTGCCCGAACAGTCGCGCAATGTGCCGCCACAGACGCGGTGATGGCCGGTGAGGTGCCGATTGACCTGGCCGCCATATCGCTCGCGGGACTTCGAGTAGGTGTGCCGCGCGGCGTTCTTTTTGACGAGACGGAAGGTGAAGTTACCGCGGCGTTCGAGCATTGTCTCGGCAAGATCGAACAGGCCGGCGCGCACATGGCCGATCTGGTGATCGACGACATGATCGCGGAGCTCAGGACCGCCACCAAGCGCGGTTCGATCGCTGCCATGGAAGGGGCCGAAGTGCATGCCGACTGGCTGGCGACCGGGGCATCGGTGCCGGTCGATCCGCATGTCAGCGGGCCGTTGTCGCGGGCGGCGATGCTGCCGGCACCGGTCTATATCAGGGTCCTGCGCCGCCGTGGCGCGCTCGTTGCCGCCATGGACGAGCGGTTGGCATCGGTCGATGTGCTGGCCCTGCCGACCACGCCGGTGATGGCGCCGACCATCGTTTCCATGGCCGAGGACGCCGAACTGCGCGACCGCGTCGAAGGCCTGCTGCTGCGCAACACACAGGTCGCCAATCAGTTCGATCTCTGCGCGATCTCCCTGCCGATGCCTGGTATGGCGTTACCGGCTGGACTGATGCTGGTCGCGCGCAACGGCCATGACCGGCGTCTGCTGCGGATTGCCGCTGAAGTGGAGAGGCTGCTTGGCGGCTGACCGTTCGTCGATCGCAATGGCGGATCAGGGCGATGAACAGTGCTTGCGTTCGCTGTCCCTGGCGGTGCGCACGATGCGGGTCGCGACCAGCCATGGCAGGCTGTAGTCCTTACCGGTGATGGTCTGGGTACGCTGCTCGATCGAGCCCCTGACGACGATCTTCCCGCTGTAAAGCACGTCGGACTGATCCGTTATCGCCTTGTCGGCCTGCGGCAATCCGCTGGCGTCGATCGACACACCCTTGATGATCTTGCCGGTGGCAAGATCGAGCGCGCTGTTCGACGGGCAGGGCGCCTTGAAGCAGCGTAGCCCATTGTCGCAATAGACATAGCTGCTCTGAGCCGCGGCGAATGCCGGCAGGGCGCAGATGGAAGAGGCTGCGGCAATCAGGAATGCGAAGCGAGGACCGGACATGGCCGCACCGTCGCGGAGAATTGGGGCGAAACCGCGATTTGCTATAGGTCGAGCGGAAACCGCCGCCGATAGTGATCGACCGCTTCCGGATTGCGCAGATTGACCGGCAGCTTGCCGGCCAGCACCAGCAAGGCTTCGCCCGCCGCGCCAATGCCCATGCGCATCATCGATTCCTCGGTAATGCCTGCCATATGCGGGGTGATGATGACGTTGTCGAAACCGAAATAGGGATGATTTGAGGGCAGCGGCTGCGTCGAAAACACGTCGAGCGCCGCGCCGCCGATGCGGCGCTCGCGCAAGGCCTCGATCAGGGCATCGTCATCGACGACCGGCCCGCGCGAAACGTTGATCAAAAGCGCATTGGGTTTCATGCGGGCTATGCGCTCGCGGCTGATCAGGCCACGCGTCTCCGGCGTCAGCGGACAGCACAGCACGATGATGTCGCTCTGCTCGACCAGCGCGTCGATCGACAGGAAGCCGACTTTTTCGGGCGCCGGCTGCATGCTGCGCGTCGTTGCCACCACCTTCAGGTCGAAGCCGTGCGCCGCGATATGGCCGACGGCCTGGCCGACGGCGCCAAGGCCGACAATGCCGATGGTCTTGCCGGCAAGTTCGATGTTGGCGTTGGCGTGCTCGCGTCCGGCGAGCCAGCCTTTGGCGCGCAGGTCGCGGTCGACCCTGCGGAACTGCCGCAGCAGCGCAAGCGCGGCGAACATGACGTGTTCCGCAACCGAACGGGCATTGACCGCCGGCACGTTGGCCACCAGCACGCCGGCGGCAGTCGCGGCCTCCATCGGGATCATGTCGAGCCCGGCGCCATGGCGGATGGCGGCTCGCAGCTTCCAGGCGCCCTCGAACAGCGCCGGCGGCAGCGGCGCGCGCACGATGACGATGTCGGCGTCCTTGGCCTCCCGGGTCAAGGTGGCGGGATCGAGCGCCGATGCGATGACGAGCTGGCCGGCGCCGGCGAGCTTGGCCGAGGCGCGCGGGTGCAGCGGATGGGTCGACAGGATCTTCGGCACGGTCTGGGCCACGGTCAGGCCTTTTCGAGCGCCGGGCTCGCGGGCGCAGCTGCCTTGCCGCCTTCGATCAGGCCCTTCCAGTAGCTCTCCGCCCCTTGCAGGTGGGCGCTCATCAGCGCCTGGGCGAGATTGCCGTCGCGGCGCAGCAGCGCCTCGTAGATCTGCACATGCTCGGCATGCGAACGCACGCTGCGTTCGGGATCGTTGAAGTAGATCGGCAGGCGCTGTTCGCCCATCAGATAGTAGACGCTGCAGATGTTGTGGAAGACGCTGTTCTTGGTGGCGCGCACGATCTCCAGGTGAAACTCGCGGTCCTCCTTGGCCAGACCTTCGCCCGCGGCGATGCGTTCCTCGGAAGCCTTGAGGATCTCGCGCAGCCGCTCGAAATTCTCCTCGGTGGCGCGCGAACAGGCGAGTTCAGCGGCCTTGATCTCGTGGATCTTGCGCAATTCGACCGTCTCGTAGATCTGCAAGGGATCGAGCGGCAGGCCGGCACGCGCGAACAGCGCCAGCGCCTCGACGCTCGCCTGCTTGGTGTCGATGTAGATGCCGGATTTGGCGCGCCGCTCGACGATGCGCATGGCTTCCAGGATGGCCAGCGCCTCGCGGATCTGGCCGCGGCTGACGGCGAAATGCTCCGCCAGCTCACGTTCGGATGGGGTGCGGCCGCTCTCCTTGTCCGAGTGGGAGAACAGATAGGCTGCGAGTTCCGCGAGAAGGTTCTTTTCTTTCATCGTCAATTGCGTTGCGCGTGCGCCTCCAGGAATCGCTCAGAAACGGTGAATCCCAATCCGGGCTTTTCCGGGATCGCTATCATACCGTCCTGTGCTTCGACAGTCTCTTCGATCAGATCGTGGATCATCGGGTTGGCGCCGAGCGAATATTCGACGGTGAAACTCGACGGCGAGGCGGCGCAGACATGCAGCCCGGCGAAGAAGCAGGGCGCGCCGGCCCACAGATGCGGCGCAAAGCGCAGATTGAAGGCGCTGGCAATGGTGCCGATCTTCATCGCCTCGCTGATGCCGCCGCAAAAGGCGGGATCGGGCTGGAAGATATCGGCGGCCTTGAGCACGGCAAGGTCGCGGAAGGCATAGCGCGTCGCCTCGCTTTCGCCGGTGGCGATCGGCACGGCGCCGGAGGCGCGCACTTCCGCCATGCCCGGCTTGTCATCGGCGATCACCGGTTCCTCGAACCAGGCCAGATCGAGGTCGTTGACGAGATGGATGAAGCGCTTGGCTTCCGCCACCGTATAGGTGCCGTGAGCGTCGACCATCAACTCGACATCGGGACCGAGGGCCTGGCGCGCCGCGCGCACGCGGGCAGCGGAGATATGCGCGGCGCCATCCATGGCGCCGACCCGCATCTTCAGCGCCTTGAAGCCGCCCCGGGCGATGTACGATTTCAACTGCTCGCCGATTGCATCGGCAGACGCCCAGCCGCCCGAGGCATAGGCCTGCATGCGGTCGATCTTGCGGCCGCCGAGCAACCGCCAGACCGGCTGGCCGAGCGACTTGCCCAGGATATCCCAAAGCGCGATGTCGACGGCGCTGATGGCGGCGATGCTCATGCCGCGCCGCGCCAGTTGCGGCATGGCGTGGCCGGCGCGGGCGGCGGTGTCGTGGCGCACGCCATTGTAGAGCATTTCCCAGATGATGCCGATGTCGGCCGGATCGCGGCCGATCAGCTGCGGCCCGACCTCCTGGTTCAGCATGTGAACGAGGGCGCCGTAGCTGCCGGCGCTGCCGGCCGCGTTCTTGCCTTCGCCCCAGCCGACCAGCCCGTCATCGGTTTCGATGCGCAGGATGGCGGCGTCGAAGGTCGTCACCTGGCCGAAGTCGCTGCGGTGCTGCCGAGCGGCTTCGATCGGGATGCGGACCCACCAGGCTTGGACGGTCTTGATGCGCATGTCTTTCCCCAGCCCTGCCGCCGGTCAGGGCGAAAGGGCAAATTCCTCAACAGTCGTCGACTACTTGATCAGCGGCAGCAGCGTTTCGGCGGTGATGCGCATCTGGTCGGTGTAGAATTTCTCGGTCAGCACGCTGGAGCCGTGATCCTGGATGAATTTCAGCTGCTCAGGCGAGATATCGACCGGGTGGCGCTCGACCATTTCGGGATAGGGTGCCGCCGGCGTGCGGTCGACCGGGGCGACGAATTCATTGGTCAGCGCGCCGTCGTAGCCGACTTCCTTCAAGGTGGCGACGATCTTTGGCCAGTCGATCTGGCCAAGGCCGGCGGCGAAGCGGTTGTTGTCGGCGACGTGGAAGTCGAACAGGCGCTTTCCGACCTTACGGATGGCGTCGTAGACGTTAAATTCCTCCATATGGATGTGGTAGGCGTCGAGGCAGACGCCGCATTCGGGGCTGACCGCGTCGGCCAGCGCCAGCGCCTGGGCGCCGCGATTGAACAGATAGGTCTCGAAGCGGTTGAGCGGCTCGACGGCGATCTTGACGCCGACCTTCTTGGCATGGGTGAAGCATTCGCGGGTCGCGTCGACGACCCATTTCCATTCCTCTTCCTCGGTACCGTCCGGCACCACCTTGCCGACCGTCGCGGGGACGAGCGTGATGATCTCACCATCGAGCTCGCTGACCATGGTCAGCACGTCCTTGACGTACTGCACGGAGCGCTCGCGCTGGCCCTGGTTCTTGGCGGCAAGGTTGCGTTCGCCCAGCATCAAGGTCACCGCGCCCCAGCAGCGAATGCCATGCTCCTTCAACAGCGCCCGCGTCTCCTTGGTCTTGTACTGCTCGGGCTCGCCAGAAATCTCGATCGACTCATAGCCGAACTTCTTGATGCGCTTGAGCGTCGTCTCCAACGGTTCCGCCCGCATCCAGTTGTGCGTCGAAAGATGCATGGTCTGTCCTTCCCAAATTCGTCCGTATCGTTTGCCTTCGACATGCGTCGCCGAAAGACGGCGCAAAGGTTCCTCCCCAAGGCATCCCCAGCCTTTTTTTCTGCAAACTGGTTCGACCAATTGGGCCTGAAGTGAGGTCTACAGCAAATTGCCTGGAACGGCAAGAAGTGCGGAGGCGCAACTTGTCGCGTGAATTATTCCGTTGATTATATTGTGATATATGCCGAAACTTCGGGCATTGGGAGGGCTTGCCCGATGCATTGTCAGGCTTGACCAAATTCCCCTATTTGGTAATACCAGAATGGCAGTGCCTGCAAAGCGCCCGATGCGAAAAGACCAAAATGGCTGGCCCTGCTTCCAATCGGCGCTATGCTGGTCGCGACACAATGAGGGAGGATGCCGATGCCGACGACAATGAAAGGCCCTGGACTGTTTCTGGCGCAGTTCGCGGGTGACGCGGCGCCGTTCAATTCGCTGGCCGCGATCACCAAATGGGCCGCTGGTCTCGGCTATAAGGGCGTGCAGATCCCGACCTGGGACGCGCGCCTGTTCGACCTCGAGAAGGCGGCGTCCTCCAAGGCCTATTGCGACGAGGTGAAAGGCATTTGCGCCGATGCCGGCGTCGAGATCACCGAATTGTCGACGCATCTGCAGGGGCAGTTGGTGGCGGTGCATCCAGCCTATGACGCGCAGTTCGACGGCTTCGCGCCGGCCTCTGTCCACAACAATCCCAAGGCGCGGCAGGCATGGGCGGTCGAGCAGATGAAGTCCGCCGCCAAGGCCTCGAAGAATCTCGGCCTCAAGGCTTCGGTCTCCTTCTCCGGTGCGCTGGCCTTCCCCTACCTCTACCCCTGGCCGCAGCGGCCGGCCGGTCTGATCGAAGAGGCCTTCGCCGAACTCGGCAAGCGCTGGAAGCCGATTCTCGACGTCTATGAGGACAATGGCGTCGATATCGGTTACGAAATCCATCCCGGCGAGGACGTGTTCGACGGTGCCACCTTCGAAATGTTCCTCGACGCGGTCGGCGGCCACAAGCGCTGCAACATCAACTACGATCCGTCGCACTTCTTGCTGCAGCAGCTCGACTATCTCGCATTCATCGACATCTACCACGAACGCATCAAGGCCTTCCATGTCAAGGATGCCGAGTTCAACCCGACCGGCCGGCAAGGCGTCTATTCAGGCTATCAGAGCTGGACCAACCGCGCGGGACGCTTCCGCTCGCTCGGCGACGGACAGGTGGATTTCGGCGGCATCTTCTCCAAGCTGACGCAGTACAATTATGATTCCTGGGCGGTGCTTGAATGGGAGTGCTGCCTGAAGCACCCCGAGGATGGAGCGGCCGAAGGGGCGCCTTTCATCCAGCACCACATCATCCGCGTGACGGAGAAGGCATTCGACGACTTCGCCGGCGGTGCGACGGACAAGAAAGTGCTGCGCGCGATGATGGGAATCTGACACGGCTTTCCCTCCCCCGCGAGGGGAGGAGCATCCAAGACACGAGGGAGAAAACATGGTCGGCGCATCGAAATCGGAAACGGGAGGCGGCCCGATCCGCTATGGCATGGTCGGCGGCGGGCAAGGCGCCTTCATCGGCGCGGTGCACCGCATCGCGGCGCGCCTGGACAACGAGTTCGTGCTGGTGGCCGGTGCGCTATCGGCGAACCCCGAGCGCGCCAAGGCTTCGGCCGCCGAACTCGGGCTCGATCCGGACCGCAGCTACGCCTCCTATGCCGAGATGGCCAAGGCCGAGGCCAAGCGCCCCGACGGCATCGAGGCGGTGGCCATCGTCACGCCCAACAATGTGCACGTACCGGCTGCCAAGGCCTTCCTCGAGGCTGGCATCCACGTGATCTGCGACAAGCCGCTGGCAACGACACTGGCCGAGGCGAAAAAGCTCGCCGCGATCGTCGAGAAGACCGGCAAGGTGTTCGTGCTCACCCACAATTACACCGCCTATCCGATGGTGCGGCAAGCACGCGAAATGGTGGCCAAGGGCGTGCTCGGCGACATCCGAATCGTGCAGTCGGAGTATCCGCAGGACTGGCTGACCGAGGATCTCGCCGCCACCGGCCAGAAGCAGGCCTCATGGCGCGGCGATCCCAAGCAGGCGGGCGCCGGCGGCGCGCTGGGCGACATCGGCACTCATGCCTACAATCTCGCCCGCTTCGTCTCCGGGCTGGAGCTGGATTCGCTCTCGGCGGATCTCGATGCCTTCGTGCCGGGGCGGCTGCTCGACGACAATGTCAACGTCATGCTGCGCTTCAAGCCCACCGGCAAGACGCATCCGGCCAAGGGCATGATCTGGGCCAGCCAGGTGGCGCCGGGCCATGAAAACGGACTGAAGCTGCGCATCTATGGCTCGAAGGGCGGGCTGGAATGGGTGCAGGCCGACCCCAACTATCTCTGGTACACGCCCTTCGGCCAGCCCAAGCAGTTGATCACCCGCAACGGCGCCGGTGCGCTGCCGGTGGCGGGCCGTGTCAGCCGCGTGCCGTCAGGCCATCCCGAGGGCTATCTCGAAGGCTTCGCCAACATCTATCAGGAGGCGGCGCGCGCAATCCGCGCGGCGCGCAAGAAGGGTGGCAAGCCGGCCAAGGACGTTGTCTTCCCGACCATCCAGGACGGCGTCGAAGGCATGGCCTTCATCGAAGCCTGCGTGAAATCGTCGAAGAAGAATGGGGCGTGGACGAAGCTCTAAAACAAAAATGATCCGGGGGGATCAAACGGGGGGAGGGCTGTCGATGAAAATCGGCATGTGCATGTTCTTGTGGACGACCAGCGTCTCGAAAAAACACGAGCCGCTGCTTCGCGACATCAAGGCGACGGGCTTCGACGGTGTCGAGATACCGATCTTCGCCGGCACGCCGGACGACTATAAGAAACTGGGCGACCTGCTCGATCGCATCGGGCTGGAGCGGACAGCGGTTTCGGCGATGGGCGATCCCTCGATGAACCTGATCTCGCCCGATGCGGCAACGCGCAAGGCCGGTATCGCCTACATGAAATGGGCTGTTGATTGCGCCGATGCGCTTGGCGCCAGGACGCTCAGCGGACCGCTGCATTCGACGCTCGGCGCCTTTTCCGGCAGCGGGCCGACACCCGCCGAGAAGAACCGTTCCGTCGCTTCGCAGCGCGCCATCGGCGACCATGCCGGCACGCGGAACGTCACCATCGGGCTGGAGGCGCTGAACCGCTTCGAATGTTATCTTTTCAATACGATGGCGGACCTGTCGGAGCACATCGACGCCGTCGGCCGGCCGCATATCAAGGCCATGTACGACACCTTCCATGCCAATATCGAGGAGGCCGATCCGATCGGCGCCTATACGAAGCATCGCCGGAATATCGTGCACATCCACATATCGGAGAACGATCGCGGCGTGCCGGGGCGCGGCAACATCCCGTGGAAAGAGACGTTCGCGGCGATCCGCAAGAGCGGTTATGACGACTGGCTGACGATCGAGGCGTTCGGCCGTTCGCTGAAGGATCTGGCGGCGGCGACCAAGGTGTGGCGCGATTTTTCCGAAACGCCGGAAGCGGTTTATCGCGAGGGCTACAAGCATATCAAAAATGGATGGAAGAAGGCGGCCTAGGCCTATCTCTTCGTCATTTGTCATCCACGGGCTCCGCCCGCGGATGACAAAGGCGCGTCAAGCCGCTGTCGATCCTGGAGCCGAGCGCATCACCCCTGCTCGGCCTGGATCCTGTTGTAGTCATGGATGGTGCGGCTCAGCCGGCGGCGCAGAAAGTTCGAGATGTTGTCGAAGATGAAGACGACCATCAGGATCAGCAGCACCATGTAGAAGACATTGGCCCAGTTGGAGTTGGTACGCATCGCTTCCCATAGTTTCAGGCCGATGCCGCCGGCGCCGACGGCGCCGATGATGGTGGCCCCGCGTGCGTTGGATTCCCACTGGTAGAGCGTCTGGCTGATGAAGACCGGGATGACTTCCGGCATTACGCCGTAGCGCTGCACCAGGAGGCCGTTGGCGCCGGTCGACAGCACGCCTTCGCGCGGTTTGTCGTCAATGTTCTCCAGCGCCTCGGAATAGGTTTTGCCGAGCGTGCCGATCTCGGTGAAGAAGATCGCCGCACTGCCCGCAAGCGGACCAGGGCCGAAGGCGCGGGTGAAGAACAGCGCCCAGATCAGCATGTCGACCGAGCGCATGAAGTCGAAGAAGCGTTTCAGGACCTGGCTGAGCACGCCGCTCGGCGTGATGTTGCGGGCGGCGAAGAAGGCAAGCGGGAAGGCGACGATGCCGCCGAGCAGCGTGCCCAGGAACGCCATGACGATGGTCTGCAGCAGCTTCGTCCAGACGTCGCCGTGCTGCCACTGGGCGTTGTTCCAGATGTTGTCGCCTGCCAGCGCCAGGTTCGACGTGCCCGGCTTCAACTCAGGCCCGGACACGATCAGCGAGACCACTTCTCCCGCTGGTTTGCCGAAGAAGGGCGAGCGTGTGTCGAAGACGAAATTCGCCCAGCCGAGGAAGCGCTTGCGCACCTTGACGCGGTCGACGGTAACGCGCACCTCGCCGACGAAGCCCATCTTGGCGACCACCTCGTCATCGTGCGCGGTGATCCAGTCCGGCACCGGCCCCGTGATCACCGGCTTGCCGCTGGTCAGCGAAACCGGCACGGTTTGGCCGTTGGCCACAATCGTTGCCTGCGCCTTGTCGAAGGTGACGGATTTCGCCGGACCATCGATCAGCACGGTGAAGGTGCCGTCCGGGTTCCTGATCACCCAGTCGGGGTTGGGGTTCTCGCCAAGAGCGGAAAAGCGCGGGTATTTTGGCGTGATCTCAGGCTGGTCGAGGCGGAATTCCGGCTGCAGGTCGTAGCTGATCCACTGTGTCAGGAACAGCGGCAGGCGCTCCCAGTGCGATTCCCGCAGCACCTGCGGCAGGCTGAAGAACCACAGGACATAGAGGAGGTAAGTCAGGATGCCGACGAACAGGAGGAGCGAGGCGAAGCGCTTGTACAGCGGCCGCCGGAACACTTGCGGATAGCGCTCCTCGATCGACAGTATCTCCTCGGCGGTCATGGTCGCCATGGTTCACGCCCCCATCACAAAGGCCTGCTCGCCGACCAGCTTGCGGCGCAGCCAGGCGGAGAACTGGTCGATGATGAAGATGGTCGTGAACAGGAGCAGCACCAGCGCCAGCGTCTTGGCGCCGAAGCCGCGCGAGATGGACAGCTTCAACTCCTCGCCGATGCCACCGCCGCCTACGGCGCCGATGATGGTCGAGGCGCGGACATTGATCTCGACGCGCAGCAGCGTGTAGGACATGAAATTCGGCAGCACCTGGGGCAAGTCGGCGAAGCGCACGCGCTCGAACCAGTTGGCTCCGACAGCACGCAGGCCTTCCTCGGCCCGCATGTCGATGTTCTCGTTGATCTCGTAGAACAGCTTGCCGAGCGCGCCGATCGAATGCAGGCCGATGGCGATGATGGCGGCGATCGGGCCGATGGAGACGATGGCCGCGAACAGGCCGGCAATGACGATTTCGGGAAAGGCGCGCAGCAGTTCCATGAGGCGCTTGACGATGAGCCTGAGCGCCGGATGAGGCGTCAGGTTGCGCGCGGCGATGAAGGAAAACGGCACGGCGAAGATGAAGCCGATGAAGGTCGAGACCAGCGCCACGTTCACCGTGGTCAGCATCAGCTCGAAATATTCGGGGATGTAGAAACCGCCCCAGACATAAACGCGGCCAAGCGGAAAGTTGTATTCCTGGGTACCGGTGTCATGCGGCGAGGCAATGTCGAACAGTGCCCGCCAGACATCGTTCCAATCCTTGGGGACCAACCAGCTCAGGAAATCCAGAATATGCGGCAGCCGGTCGAAGAAGTGCCCGGCATTGGCTTCGTCGGCGAACCACATGCTGGCGAGCATCGCGGCCAGCAGCAGGCCGACGCCGAGCACGGTATAGAGCCGGCGCAGCGACGTCTGGCGTCGCCAGGCATCGGCCATCGGGTGGGGGGCGCCGGAAGAGGCTGTCAAAGAGGGGGCTGTCACGGAAAGGGTCATGATCGGAGATGCAAAAAGGGCGGCGCTTTGAGCACCGCCCTTTCCGATTTCGCCGTTAGCCGCCGATGGCTGCCTTACGGGCTTCGACGATGACGTTGTAGAAGTCCGGCTTCACCGGAACATAGCCGGTGAAATCGCCGCCTTCGACGCCCTCGAAGCAAGCCTTGTCCTTCTTCGGCAGCTCGGTGAAGAAGGCGGCGAGCTTGGCGGTCATCTCGTCGCCGAGCGCGGTGCGCACGACCAGCGGGCCGTTCGGGATCAGGCCCGAGCGCCAGACTTCGACGAAGTCGTTCGGGTCAACGGCGCCCTTGGCGACGACCTTGTGGAAGGTGCCGGAGGTGAAGCCGTTCTTGAAGTCGCCGATGCCGGAGGAGTCGTCGACCGCGACATCGACCTTGCCGTCACGCACGGCCAGGATGTTGTTCTCATGGCCGCCATTGAACTGGGTCGAGGCGAAGAAGGTTTCGTTCGAGGCGCCGGTTTCCTTCGGAATCTGGGTCAGCGGGATCAGGTAGCCCGAGGTCGAATCCGGATCGGCATAGCCGAGCTTCTTGCCCTTGGCCGACTTGATGTCGGTGATGCCCGAGGTCTTCAGTGCCAGGCCGATCGAATAGTAACCGGTGGAACCGTCAGTCTGCTTGGTGGTGAGGATCGGGGTCACCGCCTTCGGATCCTTGAGATAGACGCTGGCGTAGCCGGAAGCGCCAAGTTCGGCGAAGTCGAGCGTGCCGCCAAGCAGGCCCTGGATGACGCCATCATAATCGGCGGCGGGGAACAGCGAGACCTTCTCGAAGCCGAAGTCGGCCTTCAGATGGTCGGCCAGGCACTGATAGTTGCGCAGCCGGTCGGTCTCGTTTTCACCGCCCAGAATGCCGACGCGGAATTCCTTCAGATCGGCGGCGTGGGCCATGCTGGTCGCCATGGCGAGCACCGAAACGGCGCTGAAAACCATCTTCCTGAACATTTGATGTCTCTCCTGTAAGTTCCGGCCCCGCGCCGGCAGCGTTCTTGATCTTGACAAGTGCCCTTGACGCGGGCGGACGATCCGAGCCGCTCTTTCTTGGCCCATGATCTTTCCCGAAAACCGGATTCCACTTTTCGGGATCATGGGCTCAGTAACCCGGGAATGCGGGCTCGAGCGGTCCGGCGGATGCTGCAATCTTCTGCCTGAAGGCAACGCTGGTGGAGGTGATGGCCTCCGATATCTCCGCGCCATTGCTGTCGGCGCCATAGACGAGGCGCACGGCCTCACGGTTGAGCTCTTCGGGCGGGCCGTCAAAGACGACCTTGCCGGCGGCCATGCCGATGATGCGGTTGCAATAGGCGCGCGCGGTATCCAGCGTATGCAGATTGGTGACGACGGTGATGCCCTCGCGCAAATTGATGTCCTGCAGCGAATCCATCACCACCTTGGCGTTGAGCGGGTCGAGCGAGGCGATCGGCTCGTCGGCGAGGATCACCTTGGGCTGCTGCATCAGGGCGCGGGCTATGGCGACGCGCTGCTGCTGCCCGCCAGACAAGGTGCCGGCGGGCTGAAGTGCGGTGCGGGCTATGTCGAGCCGCTCGAGCGCGGCGACCGCCTCCGCGCATTCGGCGCGCGAGAACATGCCGAGAAGATTGGACAGGGTCGAACGGTGGTTCAATTTGCCAAGCAGCACGTTGGTCAGCACGTCGAGGCGCGGCACCAGGTTGAACTGCTGGAAGATCATTGCGCAGTCGCGCTGCCAGCGCCGTAGCGGCGAGCCGCGCAGCTGGGAGACCTCGGCGCCGTCAAAAAAAATCGCCCCCTGGCTGGGGTCGACAAGACGGTTGATCATGCGAAGAAGGGTCGATTTGCCAGCGCCCGAACGGCCGATGACGCCAACCATCTGACCCTGCGGGATCGAGATGTTGACGTCGCTGACGGCGGTGTTCTTGCCGAATCGTCGGCTGACGCCGCGGATTTCGAGTGTGGCAGAGCTTGCTGACATAAGCAGGTTCCAGTCCCGACCTTGTTGATCGTCAGGCACTCGCCTAGCGCAGCCACATGAACCTGCCGTGTCGCCAGCATGTCAGTTTTGTTACGCTCCACAGGCGCGACGACTGAAGCGCGTCGCGCTGAGACCAATTCATGCGACGCGCTTCAGGTCTTTGTTTTCATGCATGTCGTTCTCCCAAAACCGGGGCCGCTTTTCGGGCGACATGCATTGGCGCCTTGCCGGCGATCAGCCGAGCACCAGCAATTCCTCGAAATGCTTCATGTCGCGGAATGCGCAGAAGGCGGGCGCCTTGATCTCGATCACCGGGGCCCGCCTTGCGAAAAGCGCCAGGCAATCGTCGAACAGGGCCTGCCACGCGGCGGCGCGGTCGTCGGCAAGGCGCTGGATCTGATAGGCGAAGGTGATGTGGAAGACGTACCTGTCGTGATCGGGGTGCCTGTAGCCGAACGGCACCGCCAGCGCATCGCGCCATTGGCGCATGATGCGCACGTCCTCGTCGGTCGCGCCGGCAACGGTGAGGCCGGTCGGCACGACCTCGACCACCTTGATGTTGAACGGACCGAAGCCTTCGAAAGTCTTCAGACGCTCCAGATAGAGGCGGGTCATCGCGTCGATGCTGGTGTCGAGCGGCACATCCTGCGGCCAGAAGGGCAAGCGGCGGCGATATTCGATGATGCCTTGGAACAGCGTCATATGCAGGCTGGAAACGGGCGTGAAGGCGAGCCGGTCGGCGTCGGGCATCGCCAGCATCTTCTCGCGCACCGCAAGCACCACGGCTTCGGAGGGCGAGCCGCTGACGAGATGGCTGACGACCGTGTTGCCGGGCTCGGTCAGGAAATTGCCTGAAGTGTCGTAGCGCGTGCCGAGATGCGGGGGCGGGGTCGGGTTGGAGCCGGCAAAGAATCCGGCGAGCGAGGGTCTGACGGTGTCGAGCATGGCGATCTCCTTGGGGGAGATGGCGTCCTGTCCGAGTCCTGTGTCAGGGATATGAACAGGCTCGCTTATGACGATGATGTGAGGAACTATCCCTCGTATTTCTCCAGGAAGGCCTCCGCCGACAGCTCGCGAAAATCCTCGAGCGAAGCGCGCAGCCGTGCGTGGTCCCAGTCCCACCAGGCAAGTGCCTGGTAGCGTTCGGCGGTGCGGCGGTCGAAGCGTTCGCGGATCGGCCTGGCCGGCACGCCGGCGACGATGGTGTAGGGCGCGACATCCTTGGAGACCACGGCGCCGGCGCCGACAGCCGCGCCATCGCCGACAGTGACGCCGGGCAGGACGGTCGAGCCGTGACCGAGCCAGGTGTCGTGGCCGATGGTGACGCGCTTGGCGCGGCGCTGGGCGAAGAATTCGCTCTCGTGCTCGGCGTCGTCCCAATAGTCAGAGGCGCGGTAGGTGAAGTGGTGCAGCGTCGGCCGCCAGGTCGGATGGTTGGTGGCGTTGAGGCGCACGCTTGCCGCGATGTTGGCGAACTTGCCGATTGTCGCGCACCAGACGGAGCAATCCTGCATCATGTAGGAATAGTCGCCGAGTTCACTTTCCGAAACCCGGCTGCGGTCGGCGATCTCGGTCCAGCGGCCGAGCCTCGAATTGTGCACCTCCGCCGTCGGGTGAACCAGCGGCGCCTCCGACAATTTCCTGGTCATGCGGCGAGTTTTCCTGGAGCAAAAGCGGTGACGTCGATGATGCGGTCGGCTACCGCCTCGCGCACATCATGATCGTGGAAGATGCCGAGCAGGGCGACACCGGCCGCCTTCTTGGCGGCGATGAGTTCGATCACCACGTCGCGGTTGGCGGCGTCGAGCGAGGCGGTCGGCTCGTCGAGCAGCAGGATCGGGTGCTCGGTGATGAAACCGCGCGCGATGTTGACGCGCTGCTGCTCACCGCCAGAGAAGGTCGCCGGCGGCAGTGCCCAGAGTCTTTCCGGCAAATTGAGCTGCGAAAGCAGGGCGCGTGCCTTGCCGCGTGCAACCTCGCGCTCCTCGCCGCGCTCGACCAGCGGTTCGGCGACAACGTCGAGCGCCGAGACGCGCGGCACGGTGCGCAGGAACTGGCTGACATAGCCGATCGTTTGCCGGCGAACGGCAAGCACGGTGCGCGGGCTGGCATTGGCGAGGTCGATCAACCCGTCCTCGTGCCTGACGATGATCTGGCCCTCGTCGACGGCATAGTTGCCGTAGAGCATCTTCAGGATCGAACTCTTGCCGGCCCCGGACGGACCGCCGAGCACGGTGCACTCGCTCGCCTTGATCGAGAACGAGACGCCGGCGACGACGGGCAGCTTGATGCCGTCGCGCAGATGCATGGTGAAGCTTTTTGCGACGTCGGAGACAACGAGTGGCGTCGGCATGGTTACACCTGAAGGATCGAGGAAACGAGAAGCTGCGTATAGGGCGCGCGCGGGTCGTCGAGCACGCGGTCGGTGAGACCGCTTTCGACGACGCGGCCGTCCTTCATGACCATCATGCGCTGCGACAGCAGGCGGGCCACGGCGAGATCGTGGGTGACGACGATGGCGGCGAGGCCGAGATCGGTGACCAGCCCGCGCAACAGGTCGAGCAGGCGCGCCTGCACCGACACGTCGAGGCCGCCGGTCGGCTCATCCATGAACACCAGCCGTGGTCCGGTGACGAGGTTGCGGGCGATCTGCAGGCGCTGGCGCATGCCACCGGAAAAGGCACGTGGCTCGTCGTCGATACGGTCTTGCTCGATCTCGACGCGCGACAGCCAGTCGACCGCCGTGGCGCGGATCTTGCCATAGTGGCGGTCGCCCACCGCCATCAGCCGTTCGCCGACATTGGCGCCGGCAGACACCGTCATGCGCAGGCCGTCGGCCGGGTTCTGGTGGACAAAGCCCCAGTCGGTGCGCATCAGGAAGCGGCGCTCGGCCTCGCTCATGCGGTAGAGCTCGCGGAACTGGCCGTCGCGCATGCGGTAGCTGGCGGTGCCCGACGAAGGCAGCAGCCGCGTCGACAGGCAGTTGAGCAGCGTCGTCTTGCCGGAGCCGGATTCGCCAACGACTGCCAGGACTTCGCCCGGCCAGAGGTCGAAGGAGACGTTGTCGCAGCCGACGCGCGACCCGTAGAATTTGGAGAGCGCCGAGACGCGCAGCAGCGGTTCGTCGGTCATTGTGCCGGCTCCATTTTTTCGGAAGCAAGATGGATTTCCGGAGCAAGATGGCCGCGATGGCCCTCTTCACGCCGCTTCTCGCAATGGTCGGTGTCGGAGCAGACGAACATGTGGCCGCCATGGTCGTCGAGGATGACCTCGTCGAGATAGACATTTTCGGCCGCGCACAGTGCGCAGGGCTGGTCGAAGGTCTGCACCTCGAACGGATGGTCCTCGAAGTCGAGGCTGACGACATCGGTGAAGGGGGGCACCGCATAGATGCGCTTCTCGCGTCCGGCGCCGAACAGCTGCAGCGCCGGCGAGCGGTGCATCTTGGGATTGTCGAATTTCGGCGTCGGCGAGGGGTCCATCACATAGCGGCCCTCGACCTTGACCGGATAGGCATAGGTCGTGGCGATGCGGCCGTGCTTGGCGATGTCCTCATAGAGCTTCACATGCATGAGGCCATACTCCTCCAGCGCATGCATTTTGCGCGTCTCGGTCTCGCGCGGTTCGAGGAAGCGCAGCGGCTCGGGGATTGGCACCTGGTAGACCAGCACCTGGCCCGCGGTCAGCGGATGTTCGGGGATGCGGTGGCGGGTCTGGATGATGGTGGCGCTGGCGGTATCGGTGGTGACGGCGACATTGGCGACCTTCTTGAAGAAGGCGCGGATCGATACCGCGTTGGTGGTGTCGTCGGCGCCCTGGTCGATGACCTTCAGCACGTCATCGGGGCCGATGATCGAGGCGGTGACCTGGACGCCACCGGTGCCCCAGCCATAGGGCATCGGCATTTCGCGCGAGGCGAAGGGCACCTGGTAGCCGGGAATGGCGATGCCCTTGAGGATCGCCCGACGGATCATCCTTTTGGTCTGCTCGTCGAGATAGGCGAAGTTGTAGGTGGCGATGTCGGTCATGGTGATCACATCCGCTTTGTGCTATCGAATTGGCGTCCAGGACGCGGAAACAGGGGCGAATTCAGATGAACTCGACCGGATGGATGCATCTCGGAATTGTGCTGGTGGTGTTCGCCGGCGTCGTTCTCTTTTTCCTTCGGCGCATGGTTTTTCCCGCTCCCAAAGAGGGCTCTCAAGGTGAATCCATGGGCGTCGGAGGTGGCGGCTACTCCGGGTATGATAGCCATGGCGGTCATTCCCACGACGGTGGCGGCCACGGGGACGGGCACTAAGTTCATTGCGCAGCCTCCAACCCCTTGGCATAGCGCGCCAGCCGCTCATTGAGCGTGCCGGTGTGCAGTTCGAACATGTGGTTGTCGTCGTCGTAGAAATAGATCGAGCGGCCTTCACCCTCGACGCGCGGACGTGGTGGGCGCATGTCGAGGCCTAGCCTGCCGACGCGCTCGGCGTAGCGGTCGAAATCGGCGTCATCGATCTTGAAGGCGATGTGGTTGTAGCTGCGCTCGGGCAGCTTCTCGCCCTCCATGATGGCGATCCAGAGGTCGCCGATCAGGAAGAATTTTTCGCGCGACAGCGAAAACTGCGCGGCGTCGCTGGCATAGACCTCGCGGGCGTCGAAGACGCCCTCGAGTATCCTTGTCATCCGCTCAAGGTCGCGGACGATGAAGGTCATGTGGGACAGGCCTTCGATCATTCCGCGGCCTCCCGCTTTTCTTCCACCCTGGTGGGGTTTTCGCGGGCCTCATATTCGGCGCGCATGCGGCGCACGAGGTCGAGCTCGGCCTGGAAGTCGACATAGTGCGGTAGCTTCAGATGCTCGACGAAACCGGTCGCCTGGACATTATCGGAATGCGAGATGACGAACTCCTCGTCCTGGGCGGCGGCGACAATGTCCTCGCCGAGCTCGGAGGCGCGCAGCGCCCGGTCGCAGAGCGCCATGGCCATCGCCTTGCGCTCGCTCTGGCCGAAGACCAGGCCGTAGCCGCGGGTGAACTGCGGCGGCGCCTTGGCCGAGCCCTTGAACTGGTTGACCATCTGGCATTCGGTGACCCGCACCGTGCCAAGGGGGGCTGCGAAGGGCAGTTCGGGGACATCGAGTTCCAGCTCGACCTCGCCAATGCGGATTTCGCCGACAAAAGGATGGTTGCGGGCATAGCCGCGCTGGGTTGAGTAGCCGAGCGCCAGGAGAAAACCCTCATCGCCACGCGACAGTGCCTGCAGGCGGATGTCGCGCGCCATCGGGAATTCCAGCGGCTCGCGGGTGATGTCGCCCGGGACATGGTCCTGCGGCATCTCGCCATCGGGTTCGATCAGGCCTTCGCGGGCGAGGATCGCCGAGACGCGTGGCATGGCCTGCGCTTCCGTCTCGCGCTGCAAGGGTTCGGCGACATCGGCGCCGGCGGCAAGTTCGGGGTCGAGCAGCCGGTGCGTGTAGTCGAAGGTCGGGCCGAGCAACTGGCCGCCCGGCAGATCCTTGTAGGTCGCCGACACGCGCCGCTCGACCAGCATTGCGCCGGTGTCGATCGGCTTGCTGTAGCCGAAGCGCGGCAGCGTGGTGCGATAGGCGCGCACCAGGAAGATCGCCTCGATCATGTCGCCGCGCGCCTGGACGATGGCGAGTGCGGCGAGCTCCCTGTCGTAGAGCGAGCCTTCGCTCATCACCCGGTCTACGCCGAGCGCCAGCTGCTCGACGATCTGGTCGAGGCGCAGTGCCGGCACCGAACGGTCGCCGCGCCGGCGATCGGCAAGCAGGCTGTGGGCGTTGGCGATTGCGGCTTCGCCACCTTTTACAGCGACATACATCTTCAAGCCTCCATCGTCTTGATGCGCGTGGTGCGCGGCAGGCAGGCTATGCCTTCAGCGGTGGCGAGGATGATGTCGACGCCGCGCGGAAAGCGCTGGATATTCTGCTTCCACTGCTCGATGAAATGACGCGGCGTCTGCGCCGGAGCGATCGTGGCGCTGGTTTCGATGCCAGGGCCTTCCAGCAGCAACGGAGTGCCTGAAGCGAGGTCGCTGACCTGCAGGATCAGGGTGGTCGACCGGTCGGGATAGTCCTGCGTTCCCTGGGAAAAGCCGTCGAGCGCCATCATCTCGGCTGGCGTGGCGACAAAGGCGAAATGCGCGTCGGCGGGTGTGTTGGCCAGCGGCGCGCCGGTATGGAAACCAAGCCAGGAGCCGATCGCGGCGGAGGCGTGCAGGGCCGGGTCGAGCCAGAGCGGCGTGTCGTTGTCGCACAACGCCAGCGCCACGGCGCCAGCGGTTGCGGAGAGCGGCGCCGGCGGCCGGGCCAGGGCCGGGAGAGGCTGCACGCTGCCTGGCCGCGCCATCGCGTCCATGACCGCGCGAAACACCGTCTGGGCGTTGAAGACCGGATCGGCGAAGCCGCCCTCGATCGATTGCGCTGCGATATCCATCAGTCTTCTCCGCGAACCATGGTGAAGAAATCCACCTTCGTTGCCGCCGTCTCGGCGCGGCGTTTTTCCTGGGCAGTGGCGAGCGCCGACCTCAAAGGCACGATCAGCCTGGTCTCGATCTCGGCGCGGCGGGCAGGGTCCTGCCACAGCGCGTCGGCTATCGCCGCCAGCTTCGCCTTCTGCTTGTCGCGGCCAAGTGCGTAGCAATGGCCGACCTGTCCGGACGGCAGCCGGACGGTGGCGCGGGTGACGGTCGCCTCGCCGACGTTGAACGGTGCGCCGCCACCGCCGATGCGGCCGCGCAACGTCACCAGTCCTGTCTCGGGACCGCGCAGCAGTTCGGCTTGCGAAGGCAAGCCGGCCTCGTTCCAGAGCCGGACGATGTCGTCGCCGCTCGATTGCGCCAGCGTCGCCATGGCGGCCTTGCGTTCGGCCTGGTCGCGGGCTTCCTGTCCTCGCATCGGCAGTATTCCTCTTTGCTAAATTTGTCTATTGATATAGACAACTATACAAATTATACATATTACGTAGCGCGAGTCCATGACGGGTGGATGACAGGGGACAGATGGTCGGGGGTAATTCATGATCGGACGACAGGAGGCCGACAGCATCGAACGGCGCAGCGGCGTCTCCCTGTGGCGGCAAATCGCCGACAGGATCCTGCAGGCGATCGCCACCGGCGATTTCGCCGAGAACGCCGCGCTGCCGCCGGAGGTGGCGCTCGCCGAGCGCTATGGCGTCAATCGCCATACGGTGCGCAGCGCCATATCGGCGCTTGTGCAGGAAGGGGTGCTGCGGGCGGAGCAGGGGCGGGGCACGTTCGTCTTGTCACGCAAGCGGCTGTCCTATCCGATCGGCGCGCGCACACGCTTTTCAACGGGCCTGCAAGGGCAGACCTCGGAACGCCATATCGTGCTGCTTGCCTCGTCGGTCGAGCCGGCCAGCCCGCGCGTCGCCGAGGGGCTTGGACTGGCCAGGGGGGCCGAGGTGATCAGATTGGAGACACGCGGCGAAGCCGACGGACGACCCGTGTCGCGTGCTGCCGGCTGGTTCGATGCCAGGCGCTTTGCCGGCATCGACAAGGCCATGGCAGAGACTGGTTCGATCACCGCGTCGCTGGCCCGCTTCGGCATAGATGATTATCTCAGGCAATCGACCGTGCTGTCGGCGCGCCATGCCGATGCGGCCGATCTTGCCGACCTCGACCTGCAGCCGGGCGCCATCGTTCTGGTCACGGTGGCCGTCAATGTCACACCGGACGGCCAGCCGATCCAGTTTTCGGAGTCGCGCTTTCCGGCGGAACGGGTGGAACTCAAACTGTCGGCGCTGTGAGCCGGATTCTGCCGACTATCCGATCTCGATGACTGCCTTGATCAGGCCGGATTTCTCGTGCGCCCAGCGGGCGAGATCGCTCGGCGTATCTGCCAGCGTCGTGCGGTGGGTGACGAGCTTGGCCAGGGGCACGGCGCCGTTGCGGATCGAGGCCGCGACATGATCGAAATCGGCACGCAGTGCATTGCGGCTGCCAACCAGCGTCATTTCGCGTTTGTGGAATTCAGGGTCGGAGAAGACGATGTCGTCCTTGACGACGCTGACCAGCACCAATGTGCCGCCATGCGCGACATGGGCGAAGGCCGACTGCACCGACCGGGTGTTGCCGGTGGCGTCGAAGACCACGTCGAAGCCTTCGCCTGATGTCGCTTCCCTGACCAGGTCGGGCACCGCTCCGCGCGAGCCGTCGAGGATACTGAAACCAAGTTCGTTTTCGGCGAAAGCGAGGCGTTCACTGCTCATGTCGAGCAGTGTCACGTCGAGCCCGGCAATGCGGGCGAAGATGGCGTTGCCGAGCCCGATCGGGCCGGCGCCGATGACCAGCGCTCGGGCGCCGGGATCGGAGCGGGCGCGGCGTACCGCATGCGCGCCGATGGCCAGGAATTCGACGGCGGCGGCGTCGGCCAGCGACAGGCCATTGGCCGGATAGAGATTCTGCGCCGGGACAAGAATGCGTTCGCACATGGCGCCGTCGCGATGGACGCCCAGCACCTCGATCTTGACGCAGCAATTCGGCTTGCCGTGCCGGCAGGCGATGCACTTGCCGCAGGAGAGGTAGGGATTGATGACGACCGGTTCGCCAATGGCGAGGTCGACGCCCTCGCCAGTCTCGATGACGGTGCCGGAGACTTCATGGCCCATGATGCGGGGGTAGGCGAGGAACGGGTGCTTGCCCTCGAAGATGTGGTAGTCGGTGCCGCAGATGCCGACATGACTGACCGCGACCAGCGCCCAGCCGGCAGGGGGCGAGCCAGGTGCAGGACGATCTTCCAGGACAAGCTCGCCGGGCGAGCGGCAGACGACGGCTTTCATGTTTTTAATCCGTTCTCTAATGAAATCGCCGGCCTGTTTTTTCCTTCACAGGCCGGCGATCGCTCTCGGTCTGTAGCTATTTGCCGCCGCGGCGACGCAGGCCGTCGAAATAGACGATGACGATGATCAGCACGCCGGTGATGATGCGCTGCCAGAAAGCGTTGACGTTGAGCAGGTTGGCGCCGTTGTTGATGGTGGCGAGGATGAAGGCGCCGAGCAGCGGGCCGTGCACGGAGCCGACCGCGCCGAACAGCGAGGTGCCGCCAATGACGGACGACGCGATCGCCTGCAGTTCCCAGCCCTCGGCCTGGGTCGGGTTGCCGATGCCGATACGCGAGGCCAGAAGCACGCCGACAAAGGCCGCGCACAGGCCAGACAGCGTGTAGGCCATGTAGATGGTGCGCTGGACGTTGACGCCGGACAGGCGAGAGGCCTCGGCGTTGGAACCGACGGAGAAGAGGTAGCGGCCCCAGCGGCTGTGATGCAGGAAGATATAGGCCGGAATGCCGACCAGGATGACCATCCAGAACAGGTTGGGCACGCCGAGGATGGAGTTGCGCGAGAACTCCTGGAAGGCATCATTGTTGATGGAGATCGAGTTGCCGTTGGTCATCAGAAGGCCGATGCCGCGCAGCGAGGTCAGCGTCGCCAGCGTGATGATGAAGGGCGGCAGGCCCATCTTGACGATGCCGAAGCCGTGGAACAGGCCGATGGCAACGCCGACCAGCAGCGTGATCGCGATGGCGAGGAAGACCGGTATGCCGGCATTGATCAGCATCGCGGCAATGACGGTGGCGAAGCCGACCACCGCGCCGACGGACAGATCGATGCCGCCGGTGATGATGACGAAGGTCTGGCCGACCGCCAGGATGGCGATCATCGAACCCTGACGCAGAAGGTTCGAGATGTTGTTGGCCGAGGCGAAACTCGATGTCGAGAGCGACAGGATGACCCAGAGCAGCACCAGCAGCGCCAGCAGTGTCAGCCCGAACAGGGCGTTGTAGTTGCGCTTGGGTTTTTCGGCAGGAATCGCCTCGGTGCTCATATCTTTCCTCCCAGCTTTTCTTGTTTCTCGGCGAGCGCCTGTGTGAGAATTTCCTCATGATCGGCGGTGCGGAACCCGTGTGTCGCCACCAGCTTGCCACGGCGGAACACATGCAGCGTGTCGGCCAGCTCATAGACTTCCGGCAGATAGGACGAGATCAGGATGATGCCGGCGCCTTTCGACAAGAGCGCGCCGAACAGGCGGTAGATCTCGGCCTTGGTGCCGACATCGACGCCGACGGTCGGCTCGTCGAAAATGAACAGCTTGGCGCCATGCGCCAGCCATTTGCCGATGACGATCTTCTGCTGGTTGCCGCCCGACAGGCTGGAGGCCAGCGCATTGCGTGTCGGCGTCTTGATGCGCAGATCGGCGATCTGGCGGTCGGCCTGGGTCTTCTCCTGCGCGCCGGAGATCAACATGTTCTTGGAGATGCGCTTGTAGATCGGCAGGTTGAGATTGAGGCCGACCGGCAGATTGAGGCAAAGGCCCTGGTCGCGGCGGCTTTCCGGTGCCAGCGCCATGCCGAGCTTGATCGCGTCATGCTCTGAATTGACCTGAACCGGCTTGCCTTCCCACAGGATCTGCCCGGCCGATTTGCGATGGCGGCCGTAGAGCGTGGTGACGAATTCACTGCGCCCGGCGCCGATCAGCCCGTAGAGCCCGACGATCTCGCCGGCGCGGACCGTCATCGAGACATTTTCGAAGCCCTTGCCCGACAGGTTCCTGGTCTCGACGATCACGGAACCCGGCGTGAAGTGCTCCTTGTGATAGACCTGCTCGATCGAGCGGTTGATCATCAGCTTGACCAGTTCGGCATCGTTGGTCTCGGCGATGTTTCTGGTGCCGACCAGCGTGCCGTCGCGCAGCACGGAGACGCGATCGGCGAGTTCGAAGACTTCCTCCATGCGGTGGCTGATGTAGATGATTGTCACGCCCTCGGACTTCAGCCGGCGGATCAGGGTGAAGAGCTGGTCGGCCTCCTTGCGGGTCAGGTAGGCGGTCGGCTCATCGAAGATCAGGAATTTGGTGCCGCGCACGGTGGCGCGGGCGGCGGCGATCAGCTGCTGCTGGCCGATGGTGAGGTCGCCGAGCATGACATGCGCCGGCAGGTCGAAGCCGAGATCGTCGATGATCTTCTGCGCTTCCTTGACCATGGCGCGCTGCTGCAGGATGCCGAAGCGCGAATTCTCCTCGCCGAGGAACATGTTGGCGGCAACCGTCAAATGACGGCAGAGCACGACTTCCTGGTGCACGGCGTTGATGCCGAGCGCCATCGCTTCATGCGGAGTCGCTAGCGGCGCGGGCTTGCCTTCCCAGATGACATCGCCGGAGGTGCGCGGCATGACGCCGGTGAGAAGCTTGATCAGGGTGGATTTGCCGGCACCGTTCTCGCCGACGATGGCGTGGATTTCGCCTGACTTGAAGGCCAGCGTAACCGGCTTCAGCGCATGGGTGCCGGGATATTTCTTCTCGAGGCCGCGCAGTTCGAGGATTGTCCTGCCCGGCTCCAGCACGGGGGCTGGGTGCAGGTCTTGCGCCGTCGATGTCATGACAATCCTCCCTGATTGGCCTTACGATCTGGCACGCGGCAGGCTTTTGAGTGCCTGCCAGGGCAACCTAGCCCAGGCTGGCGGATTTCCAAGCGATATCGCTGTCGTTTCCGGGGCACGAGGCCCCGGAAACTGTGCCTCTCGACCGTTGCTTAGTTGAGCTTCGGGTTGAGCAGCGCGTCGATCTTGGGATCCTTCATATTGGCCTTGGTGACCAGGTTGGCGCCGGTGTCGACATTGGCCTCGACCTTCTCGCCCTTGGAGGCGGCGAGCGCGGTCTTGATGCCGTCATAGCCCATCCGGTAGGGATCCTGGACGACGAGGCCGGAAATGACGCCGTCATTCAGGAACTTGATCAGCTTCTCGTCGCTGTCGAAGCCGATCAGGCCGACCTTGCCGGCAAGCTTGTTCTCGGCGATCGCCTGGCCGACGCCCTGCGCCATGATCAGGTTGGAGGCGAAGATGCCCTTCAGGTCCGGATTGGCGGTGATCAGGTCGGTCGCGATGTTGAGGCCGGTGGTGGCCTGGCCGTCGGCATATTTGTCGGCGACCAGTTCGAGGCCGGGATACTTGGCCTTGAGCTGTTCCTTGAAGCCCTGGGCGCGCTGCTCGAGCGAGCCGGCGCCGGGCAGTGCGGTGATCAGGGCAACCTTGCCTTCGACCTTGCCGCCATTGGCCGCGCCGATGGCTGCCGCAAGACCGTCCGCGGCGACGCGGCCGCCCTGGACGTTGTCGGTGGTCAGGAACGAGGTGAAGGCCTTGGAGTCGGCGCCGGAGTCGATGCCGATGACCTTGACCTTGGCCGCTGCCTCGTCGATCGGCTTGCCGAGCGCCTTGGCTTCGGTCGGCGCGATGACGACGGCGGCCGGGTTGCCGGCGACGGCGTTCTCGAGGATGGAGATCTGGCCGTTGACGTCGGTTTCAGCCTGGGCGCCGAGTTCCGGCACGTTGACGCCGAGATCCTTGCCGGCCTTGCGGGCGCCGGCGAGCACGATCTGCCAGTAGAAGGACGTGGTGTCCTTGACGATGATCGGAATGGTCACGTCAGCCGCCGAAACCGGCGCTGAGTGCATGACGCCGGCGAGCATCGACGCTGCTGCCAGGGCCATGACGGCGCGGCGGTTGAGAATGCTGGTCACGAATTTCATAGGATACCTCCCTAAGTCGCCCGGTGAACGTTACGGAAGCTCCGTTCGGATAGGCGTGGCCCAAACAGAACTTTATCAATAAAAAACATTTACGCTGTTTTGATAGTGCATCGATCTGGATGATGCAAGCGGTGTTTCGCACCTGATCCCCATGTCAGGCACAGACACATTCACGCGCTACCACCTCCCTGGACGCAGCCGAACGCTCCCGTTTCGTGAGCGGTATGGAATATTAATTCCATGCGATAGTCAATATGGAACATTCATTCTTTCTGCGGAGTCCCGCATTTGTGAAGCCGAGCCGCCGATCAAGGGTGGTGGACGCCGGCTTCACGTCAGGCTCTGCACCACCGTGTAAGGACGATATTTGGCGTATTCCGTCCCAGGCACGTTGGTGTCGAGCAGTTCGAGGTTGCGTGTCAGGTTTGCCAGTTTGGCGGTGCCGGTCAGCACGGTGGCGACCGTCGGCTCGTGCAGGGGAAACTGAAAGGCGGCGGCCGCCAGCGGATAGCCGCCTTCACCGGCGATCTTTTCCATGGCGTCGACCCGATCGAGCATATCGCGGCTGGCGGGCTGGTAATCGAAATGCGCGCCTTGCACCGGCCCGGTCGCCAATATGCCGGAGTTGAAGACGCCGCCGATCACCAACGATGTCTGTTGTTCGCGGCACAGCGGCAGCAGTTCGGCTTCGGCGGTGCGGTCGAGCAAGGAATAGCGACTGGCGAGCAGGATGCAGTCGAGCGGCGCACGGCGCATCACGTCGAGGCAGATCTGGACTTCGTTGACGCCGAGGCCATAGGCGGAAATCGTGCCGGCCCGCTTCAGCTCCTCGAGCGCCTTGAGCCCGCCATCCATGAACTGGCGAAAGTGCAGCTTGGTCTTCTCGGCGCCATGCGTGTAGGCGCCGATGTCATGCACATACAGGATATCGATCTTGTTCAGCCCAAGCCGCGCATAGCTGAAGTCGACCGACCGCATGATGCCGTCATAGGAATAATCGTAATCGAGCGCGAAAGGCAGCGGATCGACATAGGAGTGGTCGGGCACCTGGTCTTCGGGCACCGGCCGGAACAGGCGGCCGACCTTGGTGGACAGCACGTAGGAATCGCGCGGCTTGTAGCGCAGGAAATCGCCGAAGCGCCGCTCCGACAGGCCGAAACCATAGAAGGGCGCGGTGTCGAAATAGCGCAAGCCCGCCTCCCAGGCGCCTTGCAGCGTCTCCATCGCCGCCTCGCGCGAACAGGCGCGGTAAAGGCCGCCGATCGCGGCGCCGCCGAAGCTGACCTCGGTGACCTCGAGCGCCGTCTTGCCGATGCGGCGTTTTTCCATGCAAACCCTCCCCGTTGCCGGGCGCTGTCCAGCCCGGCAGTTCTACCACATTTCCGCTGAATTCAGAGCGTCGCGCCGAGATGCCAGGGCACGAACTCGTTGTCGCCGTAGCCGAAATCCTCGCTCTTGGTCTTGCGGCCGGAAGCCGTCTCGACGATCAGTTCGAAGATCTCGCGGCCCATGCCGGCGATGGTTTTTTCGCCCGAGGCGATGACGCCGCAATTGACGTCCATGTCCTCTTCCATCTGGTGATACATGGTCGAGTTGGTGGCGATCTTGATCGACGGCGTCGGCCGGCAGCCAAAGCAGGACCCGCGCCCGGTGGTGAAGACGATGACATTGGCGCCGCCCGCGACCTGGCCGGTGGCCGAGACCGGGTCGTAGCCGGGCGTGTCCATGAACACCAGTCCGTTGCCGGTGACCTTCTCGGCATAGCCGAAGACACCATTGAGCGGCGTCTGGCCGCCCTTGGCGACCGCGCCAAGCGACTTTTCCAGGATGGTGGTGAGGCCGCCGCGCTTGTTGCCGGGCGAGGGGTTGTTGTCGATCGAGGCGCCATGCTTGGCGACGTGATCTTCCCACCACTTCACATAGCCGTCGAGCTTCTTGGCGATTTCGGGCGTCGCGGCGCGGTAGGCAAGCAGATGCTCGGCGCCGTAGATTTCCGTGGTCTCGGAGAGGATGCCGATGCCGCCGACGCCGGCCAATATGTCGACGGCCGCCCCCAGCGCCGGATTGGCTGTTATGCCCGACATGCCGTCGGAGCCGCCGCATTGCAGGCCGACGACGATCTCGCTGACCGGGATCGGCTCGCGCTTCAGTTGACCGACTTCCTCGGCGATTTCGGCCAGCACGCCCATCGCCTTCTCCACCGATTTGCGCGACCCGCCGGCGTCCTGGATGTTGAAATGGCGTTTTCCCGCGGCGGCGCCCTTCTGGCCGTAGAGGGTGAGCTGGTTGACCTCGCATCCCAGGCCGACCATCAGCACGCCGCCGAAATTCGGGTGGCGGGCATAGCCGGCAAGCGTGCGGTGCAGCACCATCATGCCGTCGCCCGTGCCGCTCATGCCGCAGCCCTGGCCGTGGACGATCGGCACGAAACCGTCGATGCCGGGATATTTCGGCAGCAAGGTCCGGTTGGCGGTGTCGGCGATGGAATGGCAGACCGTGGCCGAGCAATTGACGCTGGCGATGATGCCGATGAAGTTGCGCGTGCCGGCGCGGCCATCGGCGCGGCGATACCCCATGAAGGTGCGGGCGCGGTCGGCAGCTGTAGCATGCTCGGCCTCGCTCGGCGGCACCACCGGGAGGCGGCCGGCCTCGAACACCAGATTGTGCGAATGGACATGCTCGCCCGGTGCGATGTCCTGCGTGGCGCGGCCGATCGCCTGGGCGTATTTGACCACGGCTTCACCGGCGGCGATCGGCTTGATCGCCACCTTGTGGCCAGGTTCGATAACGGCCGTGGCAAGCGCGCCGCCCGGCAGGGCCGTGCCGATCTCGATGCGGCCATTGGCAACGGCGACATTGTCGGCGGGGGACAGAAGAATGGTGTTCGAGACGTTCACGGGCGGTTTCCTGGGTGATCCTGGGATGCGCGGATTGACACGCGCCTGTTAAGAGTTAATGTCTTTTATCGTGAAAAAACAGTTTTGCGTCAATTGTTTTTTCGCAGGCGTTTCGCATGCCTCTGGCTGGCGGTGGCGCTGCAAACAATGAACCGTGCCCCGGAGAAAGCGATTCCTGCTTTTCAGGGTCATGGGAACGTCATATTGCGCTTCAAGCCGGCCGCCGCAAGCGCCGGCATGAATGGGTCAGGGGATGTCCAAGAGCAACAACGTCTACAAGGACGCCTATAACAGGTGCCTCAGGCTGCTCGACGAAACGCGCAGCCTGCCGTCGGAACCGGAATTGGGCACGCTGCTCGGTGTCAGCCGCACGACCGTGCGCAGCATCCTGGCGCGCATGGAGGAAACCGGGCTGATCGCCTGGAACAAGCGCGCCAAGACGGTGCTTCGCGACCCGCGTCCCGACGATTTCTTTCCGGAGGAAGAGACAGATACGCTGGCCGAGATCATCGAGCGGTCGTTCATGCGGCGTCTGCTCGCCGGCGGCGCCGAGGCCGGCATGCAGATCAATGAACTTGAACTGGCGCGCGAGATCGGCGTCGGCACCACCAGCGTGCGCGAGTTCCTGATCCGCTTCTCGCGCTTCGGCCTGATCGAGAAGCGCCGCAACAGCCATTGGGTGCTGAAGGGTTTTACACGGGCTTTCGCTTTGGAACTGACCGAGATCCGCGAGATGTTCGAACTGCGCTCGGCGGCCGCCTTCGCCGCTCTGCCGCAGGACAGCCCGGTCTGGGCCGATCTCGACCGCCTGGAGGACGAACATCGACTGCTGGCAAGAGAGATCGCCACGCGCTTCAACGCGTTTTCCGAACTGGACGAGCGCTTCCACCGGCTCATCCACCGGGCCTCGCACAACCGTTTCATCGTCGATTTCTACGACGTCATCGCCATGATCTTCCACTACCACTACCAGTGGAACAAGGCGCAGGAGCGCGAGCGCAACGAAGTCGCCGTCGGCGAGCACCTTGCCTATATCGAGGCGCTCAAATCGCGGGACCTCGGCAAGGTCGACGCCGCCTGCCGCAAGCACCTGAAATCGGCGCGCCACACGCTTTTGACCTCCATCCCCGAAAGCCGGCCCTTGCAGAAATCCTGATCGCGCCGCGTTGCCGCAGCATCGAATTGTCGATTTTCGACCTGCCGCCGCCATGATAGGTATCCTTCCAGGACTTGCTTGAAGAGGCAGATGGCTTGAACCGCCGGGGGAGACGCTGGAGCATGTCGACCGCGCTTGTCGCGGCCTGCTTGCTGTTGCTTCAGTCGACGCTCGGCGCCTTCGCCTTCGCCACCGGGCCGAATGCCGCGCAGCTCGACGCCTTCGGCAATGTCATCTGTAGCCGCGACGGCGCCACCCAGCTTCCCGGCGGCGACCAGCACCCGTCCCATCTGCCGGCCTGTTGCACGCTTGGCTGCAGCATGTTTTCATCCGCCTTTGCGCCACCGCCCGATGCCGGACTGGCCCTGGCTCGCCTTTCCTTCGAAGCGGTCGCCTTCATTTTTCCGGCGAGCATTCACCTCGGCTTCGCGCGCGAACGCTCGCCGTCGAACCCGCGCGCGCCGCCGCTGGCGGCTTGAAATCTTTGCCCGGCGGAACCTTTCGCGGGCGCACCCATCCAACGACCAAACGTCTCGCGACCGGCGACGGCGCGATCATCACTTCATGGAGCAACCATGTCCCATTTTTCCCCCATAGCGGCAGGCACGCTGTTCAGCCGCATTCTGTCCCACGTCCAGGAGCGTCTCGGCACTGCCGTGCTGGCTTTGGCGATCATGCTCGCCGGCGCCCAATCCGTCCTGGCGCATGAGTTCAAGATCGGCGATATCGAGATCGGCCATCCCTGGTCACGCGCCACGCCGGCCGGCGCCAAGGTGGCCGGCGGCTATTTTACCATTACAAACAACGGCAGCGCGCCGGACCGGCTGCTGTCGATTTCGTCCGACATCTCGGACAAGGCCGAACTGCATGAGATGGGTGTCAAGGACGGCGTCATGACAATGCGGCCAGTTGTCGGCGGCCTGGAGATTCCAGCCGGCGGCAAAGTCGTTTTGGGTCCCGGCAGCTATCATGTGATGTTCGTGGATTTGAAGCAGCCACCCAAGCAGGGCGAGATGTTCGCCGCCACGCTGACCTTCGAAAAGGCTGGGACGGTGACGATCAAGTTCGCCGTGCAGGCCATGGGCAGCGCGGCCCCTCAGGAAGACAACGACTGAACCGGCCATCGTACCGATCAAGATTCCAGAGGGACCACCATGAACAAGCATCTTTTATCGGCGGCAGCACTTCTGGTGCTGGGGACAAATGCCGCCTTCGCGCACATCACGCTCGAAACCCAGGAAGCGGCGGTCGGCTCGACCTACAAGGCCGTGCTACGGGTGCCGCATGGTTGCGACGGCAAGGCGACGACCGCCGTGCGCGTGCAGATTCCCGAAGGGGTGATGGCGGTGAAGCCGATGCCAAAACCCGGCTGGACGCTGCAGACCAAGAAGGGCAAATATGAAAAATCCTATCAGCTCTATGGCCAGGCGGTGACCGACGGCGTCAAGGAAGTCGACTGGGGCGGCGGCAATCTGCCGGATGAATTCTATGACGAGTTCATCTTCCGGGCCACGCTGACGGCGGATCTGCCCGTCGGCCAGAAGCTCTATTTCCCGGTGGTGCAGGAATGCGGCGATGCCGCCGACCGCTGGATCGAAATCCCGGCGGCGGGGCAGGATGAAGACGCGCTGGAAACCCCGGCGCCCGGCATCAAGCTCACCCCGAAGAAATAGTTTCTCCCCCTGGCGCGCTCTGCTAGCCGGAGCGCGCCGCATCCTCGTGGCATGGCATGACCGAAATATCTTCCCGGATGGTCGATACCACCAGCAAGTGCGTCGGCCGGATTGCCGGCGGGCTGCTGGGCCTGCTCATGGCGCTCATAATCATGGCATCGACCAGCCAGGCCTTTGCCCACGCCGCGCTGATCCAGACCGACCCGTCCGACGGTGCCGTGCTGGCGCAGGCTCCGAAGCAGTTCTCGCTGACCTTCAGCGAACCGGTTTCGCCCCTGGTGCTGACGCTGGTGAAGCCCGACGGCACGCCGGTTGCGTTGACATCCTTCCGCCTCACCAACCAGGCGCTCGAGATCGACAATCCGCAGGCGCTCAAATCCGGCACGCATGTGCTGAGCTGGCGCGTCATTTCGGCAGACGGCCATCCGGTCGGCGGCTCGTTGTTGTTTTCCATCGGCGCGCCAAGCGAACCGCCCGCCGTATCCGAAGCGGTCGACTGGCCGTCGCGGTCGGCGATCTGGATCGGCAAGGTCTTTCTTTACATCGGTCTTTTCCTCGGCGTCGGCGGCGCCTTCGCCCTTGCCTGGCTGGCGGGCAACGGAAGAGCCGGTCAGCGTTTTGTCATGGCCGCGATCTTGTGCGGCCTGGTGGCGACACCCTTGTCGCTCGGCTTTCAGGGGCTCGATGCGCTCGGAGCGCCGCTCCCCCATCTGGCGCAGCCGGTGATCTGGCGGACCGGGCTCGGGACCAGCTTCGGCTGGACGGTGCTGGTCGCCCTGATTTCGCTGGGTCTCGGTCTGCTGTCGCTGGCCGGCCCGCGTGTGCTCGCCAGGCCATTGGCGCTCGCCGGCCTCCTTGCCGTCGGCGTCGCGCTTGCCGCCAGCGGGCATGCCAGTGCTGCCGAACCGCAATGGCTGACGCGGCCGCTGGTGTTCGTGCACGGTATCGGCATTGCCTTCTGGGCCGGCGCGCTGGTGCCGCTCGGTCTCGCGCTGAAGCGCCAGACCGCTGGCGCCGTCGCGTTCCTGCGCCGCTTCTCCCGCGCGATCCTGCCTGTGGTGGCCGTGCTTGCCGCGGCCGGCATCGTGCTCGCCGTCATCCAGGTGCAGACGCCCTCGGCGCTGGCCGGCACCGCCTATGGCCGGCTGCTACTGATCAAGCTGGCGCTGCTGGTCTTCCTGTTCACGCTGGCCGCGGTCAATCGCTGGAAACTCACCGCTTCCGCCGAGGCGGGCGCCACGGAGGTGCAGCGCAGGCTTACCCGTTCGATCGCCGTCGAAATGCTGATCGCGCTGGCGATCTTCGGCGTCGCCGCGGGCTGGCGCTTCACGCCGCCGCCGCGGGCTTTGGCGATCGCGGCGGCGCAGCCGGTCTCGGTCCACATCCACGCGCTGGAGGCAATGGCCGATCTCAGCATCACGCCAGGCCATGCCGGGCCTGTCGCCGCCTCGATGATCATCATGACCGGTGATTTCGGACCGCTCGACGCCAAGGAGGTGACGCTGGTGCTGTCGAAACCCGATTCGGGCATCGAGCCGCTGAAGCGCGCGGCGACCAAGCCCGGCGACGGCAGCTGGCGTGTCGACAACCTCGTCATTCCGGTTCCCGGGCGCTGGATGGTGCGCATCGACATCCTGGTCTCGGATTTCAAGATAGTGAAGATCGAAGCGCCTGTGGACATCAGGCCGTAGCCGACAGATGTGATCGTTGTCGAACGGCCCGCATTGTGCGACGGCAACACAATTCGGCGAGGCGGTTGACGCGGCCCGAAAGGCCCGTCAATCATCTCCGGAAGAATGGGCATCCCGGCAAAATCGCGGGCTGCAACCAACAAGATCCGAAAGCAGGGAAGAAACGATGGAAAAAGCCGAAATCGGACTGATCGGCCTTGGCACGATGGGCTCCAACCTGGCGCTGAACATCGCCGAGCACGGGCACCGCATCGCCGTCTTCAACCGCACCCGCGCACGCACCGACGCCTTCGTCGAGAATGCCGGCGCGCTGAAGAACATGGTTGTGCCCTGCTACAGCCTGGAAGAACTTGCCGCCGCGATCCGGCCGCCGCGCCCGATCATCATCATGGTGCTGGCCGGCAAGCCGGTCGATGAGCAGATCGAAGCCTTGCGCGGCGTGCTGTCCAGCAACGACATCGTCATCGATGCCGGCAACGCCAATTTCCGCGACACGATGCGGCGCTTCTCCGAACTGTCCGGCTCGGGCCTGACTTTTATCGGCATGGGCGTGTCCGGCGGCGAGGAGGGCGCGCGCCATGGCCCGTCGATCATGGTCGGCGGCACGGAAGATAGCTGGAAGCGGGTCGAAAAAGTGCTGACCGCCATCTCCGCCAAGTTCAAGGACGAGCCCTGTGCCGCCTGGCTCGGCACCGATGGCGCCGGCCACTTCGTCAAGACCATCCACAACGGTATCGAATATGCCGATATGCAGATGATCGCCGAAATCTACGGCATTCTGCGTGATGGGCTCGGCATGGGGCCGAAGGACATCGGCACGGTGTTCTCCAACTGGAACAAGGGCCGGCTCAACTCCTACCTGATCGAGATCACCGCCAAGGTGCTCGCCGCCGACGACCCCAAGACCGGCAAGCCGGTGGTCGACATCATCCTCGACCGTGCCGGCCAGAAGGGCACCGGCAAATGGTCGGTCATCGAGGCGCAGCAGCTCGGCATTCCGGCGACCGCGATCGAGGCGGCCGTGGCGGCCCGCGTTCTGTCGTCGATCAAGGACGAGCGGCTGGCGGCCGAGAAAGCCTATGGCAACATCGGGGTATCGAAGATTTCCGGCGACAGGGATGCGCTGCTGAAAGATCTCGAACTGGCGTTGTTCGCCGGCAAGATCGCGGCCTATGCGCAGGGTTTCGCGGTGATGAGCGGCGCCTCGAAGGAGTTCAACTGGAACCTGCCGATGCCGACCATCGCCAGGATCTGGCGCGCCGGCTGCATCATCCGCTCGCAGATGCTGGATACTATGGCCGAGGCGTTCAGCAGCGGCGGCGCTTCGACCAATCTCTTGATGGCGCCGGCTTTCATCAGCTTGATGCAGGAAGCGCATCCGTCGCTGCGGCGTATCGTGGCGAGGGCTTGCGAAGCCGGCGCGCCGGTGCCGGCGCTGTCTTCGGCGCTTGCCTATTTCGACAGCTACCGCCAGGCCCGCGGCACCTCGAACCTGATCCAGGCACAGCGCGACTTCTTCGGCGCGCATGGCTTCGAGCGCATCGGCGAGCAGGGTGCCTTCCACGGCCCATGGGGCAGCGGCGCAGCGGGTTAGAGTGTTTTTTTGACGCAATTCCCAAGGGAAAGCGCTACGCGCTTTTCCCGGGAAAACCGCTTCACGCTTCCTGGAATTGCTCTAGTCCAAGGAGCGCTGGTAGGCCAGCACCTCGCCTGGCACGCTGAGACTTTGCAGCGAGCCGGGTGCGGCGCCGCCGATCCAGCCGAGCACGGAGCGGGCGAGTTCGGAGCCCGCCAGCCGGAAGTTCTCGTTGACGATCAGTAGTTCCGGCCGGAACAGATGCAACAGGTCCGATGATTGCTTGGAGACGATGTCCACATCGCGGCCAAGCTTGAGGCCGGCGTCCTCGATGCCGGCGACGAGCGCAAGGGTGGCGGCGGCGGCGCTGCTGACAAAACCGTCCGGCCTGATGTCACGGCGCATCAACTGCGCGGTCCTCGTCCTGATCTGCTCGATCGAATGGTCGATCGATACGGTGCTGAACGGGATCTCGCTGGCGCCGACCTCGCTCAGCGCATCGGCAAAGCCGTTGACCGTATGGCCGTAATAGGTCAGCCCGACGGGCGGCGTCAGCAAGGCGAGCTTGCGGCGTCCCATGCTGGCAAGTCGCCGGACGGCTTCGACCGCGAAGGCATGATTGTCGAAATCATGGTAGGGGTGGACCAGCCCCATATCGGTGCGGCCATGCGTGGCAAAGGGAATGCCATGCTCCAGCATATAACGGGCCCTGGCATCGTTCGGCTGCGTGCGTGAAATGATGACGCCGTCGGCGGAACCGGTCTCGACCAGGTAGCGTATGGGATCTAGCGGATCCTGCGAGCGCGAATAGGGTGTGACGATCAGGTGGTATGGCGTGTCGGCAATGACCTCCGAGACACCGTAGATGATGTCTGAGACGAAGCTCATGATCTCGCGGTCGGTGTTGAGCACGAGGCTGATGACATTGGTCTTGCCGGTTCTGAGCCTGACGCCGGCGCGGTTCGGGCGGTAGCCGATCTGCTTGGCGACGAGCTGGACGCGGCGCCTGGTTTCGGCGCCGATCTCGGGAGCATCCTTCAAGGCGCGCGACACGGTGGTGACGCCGAGCCCGGTCATGAAGGCGAGCGTCTTCAGCGTTGGCCGTTCTTGCGCCGACGCTTCCTCGTTTTTTTCCGTATGCCGTCTGTCCATTCGTCCCGCCCGTCAGGCGCATAGCAGCCGCAGGCCGGGTCGGCAATCGCCGTGATTGGCGGCGTGGCATGTTTTCAAACCCGGCAATCCGTCAATATACTGAAACGTTACAGATTGCCAATCGCGCTGCGCTGGCCGGCGAATTCGGAGGACGACATCGAGTTGCGAATTTCCTTGAGAATCCAGCGCGAAACGCCGCCCTGGCGATGTTCTTTGTCACTTTCATGGATCATTTCATATTTTGCACTGCAATTGCTCATATTGCGGCGCACAACGACAAGGTCGGTTGATAGATTTTATTCGCGGCTCGAAAAAATATCGAACGGTCTCCACGCCTGGGGTTGCGCCATCCACGCAATTGCCGTATCGAAAATCTGTAACGTTTCAGATTCTGGGAGGAACCGAAATGCGATACAAACTTTTGACCGCTGCCCTGGCGGCCACGGCCGCGCTGCAATTCGCCGGCCCGGCCGCCGCGACGGACCTGGAAGTCACTCATTGGTGGACTTCCGGCGGCGAGGCGGCGGCGGTCGCGGAACTTGCCAAGGCTTTCGACGCCACCGGCAATCACTGGGTCGACGGCGCCATTGCCGGCTCCGGCGGCACGGCACGGCCGATCATGATCAGCCGGATCACCGGCGGCGACCCGATGGGCGCCACCCAGTTCAATCACGGCCGACAAGCGGAAGAGCTGGTGCAGGCCGGCCTGATGCGCGACCTGACCGATGTCGCCACCAAGGGCAAGTGGACCGAGGTCGTGCGGCCGAAGAGCCTGCTCGACAGCTGCACCATCGACGGCAAGATTTACTGCGTGCCCGTCAACATCCACTCCTGGCAGTGGCTGTGGCTCTCGAACGACGCCTTCCAGAAGGCCGGCGTGCCGGTGCCGAAGGACTGGAATGAGTATGTGGCCGCCGCCCCGGCGCTCGAGAAGGCAGGCATCGTCCCGCTGGCGGTGGGCGGGCAGGCCTGGCAGTCGTCCGGCGCCTTCGACGTGCTGTTGGCAGCGGTCGGCGGCACCGACACCTTCCTCAAGGTCTACAAGGACAAGGACGCCAAGTTCGCGGCTGGTCCCGAAGTCGCCAAGGTGTTCAAGGCGGCCGACGATGCGCGCAAGATGGCCAAGAACACCAATGTGCAGGACTGGAACCAGGCCACCAACATGGTCATCACCGGCAAGGCCGGCGGCCAGATCATGGGTGACTGGGCGCAGGGCGAGTTCCAGGTTGCCGGCAAGACCGCCGGCAAGGACTATACCTGTCTTCCCGGCCTTGGCCTGAACGAGGTCATCGCCACGGGTGGTGACGCCTTCTATTTCCCGGTGCTCAAGGATGCCGACAAGTCCAAGGCGCAGGAGGTCCTGGCCGAAACCTTGCTCGACCCCAAGACCCAGGTCGCCTTCAATCTCAAGAAGGGCTCGCTGCCGGTGCGTAGCGATGTCGACCTTAACGCCGCCAACGACTGCATGAAGAAGGGGCTCGCCATCCTGGCCAAGGGCGCCGTCATCCCATGGACCGATCAGCTGCTCTCGCAAGACAGCCAGAAGCAGAAGGAGGACCTATTCTCCGAGTTCTTCGCCAAGCCCGAGATGACCGTGGAGGAGGCGCAGAAGCGCTTCGCCGCCATCATCGCCACGGCGGACTGATACCGCCGGCTTTCCTTCCGGTCCGGTTAATTCCGGGCCGGGAGGGCGCGCCCTTATCCGATCCAGCATGGCTGCACCGATGAGCAAGAGCGAACGCCCCAGTCGACTGTTTCGCAATCTCAATGCGAAGGTCGCGTCGATTCCCATGATCCTCACCGCGCTGGTGGTTTTCGTCGGCGGCACGGCGTGGACGGTGCTCTATTCCTTCACCAATTCGAAGCTGTTGCCGCGGCTGAATTTCGTCGGCCTCGACCAGTATTACCGGCTGTGGGCAACCCCGCGCTGGCTGATCTCGATCGAGAACCTGCTGATCTACGGCGTTATCTCGCTGGTTTTCTCGCTGGTGATCGGTTTCATCCTCGCTGCGCTGCTCGACCAGAAGATCCGCTTCGAGGATACGTTCCGCACCATCTTTCTCTATCCCTTCGCGCTCTCCTTCATCGTCACCGGCCTTGTCTGGCAATGGCTGCTCAATCCGGATTTCGGCATCCAGGGCGTGATACGAAGGCTTGGCTGGACGAGCTTCGATTTCGATCCGCTCTACAATTCCAGCATCGTCATCTACGGCATATCGATCGCCGCGCTCTGGCAGGGCACCGGGTTGATCATGTGTCTGATGCTGGCAGGCCTGCGCGGCATAGACGAGGATATCTGGAAGGCCGCGCGGGTGGACGGGATTCCGATGTGGAAGACCTATCTGTTCATCATCATCCCGATGATGCGGCCGGTCTTCATCACCACGCTCGTCATCATCGCGTCCGGCATCGTCAAGGTCTACGATCTCGTCGTCGCCCAGACCAGCGGCGGGCCGGGCATCGCCTCCGAAGTGCCGGCAAAGTATGTCTATGACTATATGTTCTTCGCCCAGAATCTCGGCCAGGGTTTCGCAGCCTCGACCATGATGCTGCTCTCGGTGATGATTGTCATCGTGCCGTGGGCCTATCTCGAATTCGGAGGCAGGAAGCGTGTCTGACCAAGCCGTTTCCCTGTCCGTGCCGTCCGGCGCCGCCCATGCCGATGCCTTGGGGCCGAGCGGACCGAAGCCGCGTCACATATTCTCACGCCGCAACATCTTCCTCTATGGCACGCTCATCGTGGCGGCGCTCTACTACCTCCTGCCGCTCTATGTGATGATCGTCACCTCGCTCAAGGGCATGCCGGAGATCCGCCTCGGCAACATCTTCTCGCCACCGCTCGAGATCACTTTCGAGCCCTGGGTCAAGGCGTGGTCGACAGCCTGCACCGGCCTCAATTGCGACGGACTTTCGCGCGGCTTCTGGAACTCCGTTCGTATCACCGTACCTTCGGTGATCCTGTCGATCGCGATCGCCTCCGTAAACGGCTATGCGCTGGCCAACTGGCGCTTCAAGGGCGCCGACACGTTCTTCATCATCCTGATCGTCGGCGCCTTCATCCCTTATCAGGTGATGATCTATCCGATCGTCATCATCCTGCGCGAGATCGGCCTCTATGGCAGCCTGAGCGGCCTGGTGATCGTTCATTCCATTTTCGGCATGCCGATCCTGACACTGCTGTTCCGCAACTATTTCACCTCCATGCCGGAGGAATTGTTCCGCGCGGCGCGTGTCGACGGCGCCGGCTTCTGGGGCATTTATCTGCGCATCATGCTGCCGATGTCGCTGCCGATCTTCGTCGTCGCCGTCATCCTGCAGGTGACTGGCATCTGGAACGACTTCCTGTTCGGCGTCGTCTACACGCGCCCCGACACCTATCCGATGACGGTCCAGCTCAACAACATCGTCAACTCCGTGCAGGGCGTGAAGGAATACAACGTCAATATGGCGGCGACCATCCTGACCGGGCTGGTTCCGCTCGTTATCTATTTCATTTCCGGCAGGCTTTTTGTGCGTGGCATTGCTGCCGGCGCGGTGAAAGGGTGATGATGGCAGAAATCGCGAACCCCAGCGTATCGATCCAGAACCTGTCGCTGAACTACGGCGCGGTGTCGGTTCTGCAGACACTCAATCTCGATATCGCCGAGGGCGAATTCATCGTGCTCCTGGGGCCTTCCGGCTGTGGCAAGTCGACCTTGCTCAACTGCATTGCAGGGCTGCTCGACATTTCGAAGGGCCGCATCTTCATCAAGGGCAAGAACGTCACCTGGGAAGAGCCCAAGGATCGCGGCATCGGCATGGTGTTCCAGTCCTATGCGCTCTATCCGCAGATGACGGTGGAGAAGAACCTGTCCTTTGGCCTGCGCGTCGCTGGCCTGCCCAAGGAGGAGATCGCCAAGCGCATCGCGCGCGCCGCGGAGATCCTGCAGATCGAACCGCTGCTGCAGCGCAAGCCCTCCGCACTGTCCGGCGGCCAGCGCCAGCGCGTGGCGATCGGGCGGGCGCTGGTGCGCGATGTCGACGTGTTCCTGTTCGACGAACCGCTGTCCAATCTTGACGCCAAGCTGCGATCCGAACTGCGCGTCGAGATCAAGCTGCTGCATCGCAGACTGGAGAATACCATGATCTACGTCACCCACGACCAGATCGAAGCGATGACGCTCGCCGACCGGATCGCGGTGATGAAGGGCGGCGTCATCCAACAGCTCGACGCGCCGCAAACCATCTACAACCGTCCGGTCAACCGGTTTGTCGCCGGATTCCTCGGTTCGCCGGCGATGAATTTCATCGAGGGTCAGCTGGAAGCCGGCGATGCCGGGGCGTTCACCGCCGACGGGGTTTCGATACCGCTCGACCGCTATGAGTTCGACAAGGACCGCGGCAGCGCGGGCAAGCCCTGTGTGTTCGGCATCAGGCCCGAGCACGTCGCCTTTGGAGATGCGGCCAAGGCCATGCCGTTCACGGCCGAGTCAGCCGTCGAGATCGTCGAGCCGATGGGCTCCGACACGCTGGTGTGGACCAAGCTCGGCGGCCGCAATTTTTCCTTCCGCGTCGAGGCGGAAAAGACGTTGCGCACCGGCGATCCAATCCGGATCGGCTTTGACCCAGCCCGCGCCTCGCTGTTCGATACCCCATCCGGCAACCGCCTATAGCTCCCAAGCCTTCCTCCCAAGCCCCACCATACCAAGCAGAACGGACAGAGACGATGAACTGGTCATTCCAACTTTACAGCGCCCGCAATTTTCAGCCCTGGGAGGCCGTGCTCGCCACGCTCGGCAAGCTCGGCTACACGCAAGTCGAGGGCTTCGGTGGCGTCTATGAGAATCCCAAGGCCTTCCGCGCGGAACTCGACAAGAACGGGCTTTCGATGCCGACCGGGCATTTCTCCATCGATGCGCTGGAGAAGGATTTCGACGGCGTGCGCAAAACGGCCGAAGCGCTCGGCATCAAGCTTCTGATCTGCCCCTATCTGATGGCCGAGGACAGGCCGTCCGACGCCGCCGGCTGGCGCGGCTTCGGCGAACGCCTGGCCAAGGTCGGCGAGGTCGCCTCGCAGGCCGGCTACGGCTTTGCCTGGCACAACCATGATTTCGAATTCAAGGCACTCGCCGACGGTTCGGTGCCGCAGGATCACATCCTGTCTTCCGCCCCCGCTATCGGCTGGGAGATGGACCTCGCCTGGGTGGTGCGCGGCGGCGCCGATCCGCTGCCCTGGATCGAGAAGCACGGCAAACGCATCGTCGCCGTGCATGTCAAGGACATCGCCAGGCCCGGCGAAGGGCTGGACGAGGATGGCTGGTCGGATGTCGGCCACGGCACGATCGACTGGGCCAACCTGATCAAGGTGTTGCGGGCCAAGAGCGCGGCAAAATACTTTGTCATGGAACAGGACAATCCCAACGACATCGAGCGCTTCGCCCGCCGCTCGATAGCATCCGTCAAGGCTTACTAGGAACAATCATCATGGCAAAGAAACTGGGTATTGGCGTCATCGGCTGCGGCAACATCTCGAAGGCGTATTTCTCGCTGTCGCCGCTGTTTCGCGGCATCGAGATGCGCGCCTGCGCCGACATCAACATGGACGCGGCCAGGGCTCGGGCGAAGGAATTCAAGCTGCGCGCCGAGACCGTCGAGGACCTGCTCAAGGCCGACGACATCGACATCATCGTCAACCTGACGATACCGGCGGTGCATTACGAGGTGTCGAAGCGGGTGCTCGATGCCGGCAAGCACGTCTATTCGGAAAAACCGTTCGTGCTCTCGCTCGAGGAGGGCCAGGACCTCAAGGCGCGAGCTGCGAAGAAGGGGCTGCGCATCGGCTCGGCGCCCGACACCTTCCTCGGCGGCGCGCACCAGCTGGTGCGTGAGCTGATCGACGAGGGCAAACTCGGCAAGATCACCAGCGGCACCTGCCATGTCATGGGTCACGGCATGGAACATTGGCACCCCAATCCGGATTTCTTCTTCCAGCCGGGCGCCGGACCAGTGCTCGATATCGGGCCCTATTACATCACCAACCTGATCCAGCTGATCGGGCCGGTAAAACAGGTGGCGGCCTTTGCGACAACCCCGGCCAAGGAGCGGACGATTTCGTCGAAACCGCGCGCGGGCGAAAAAATCCCGGTCAACACGCCGACAACGATCCATGGCCTGCTGGAATTCGAGAACGGCGCCGTGGTGACGTTGAACACCAGCTGGGATGTCTGGGCTCACGGCCACGCGCCGATGGAACTCTATGGCGAAGCGGGCACGGTGTTCGTGCCGGATCCGAATTTCTTCGGCGGCGACGTGCGCTTCACCGAAGAGGGCAAGCCGGTCAAGAAGCTGCCGAAATGGAAGCACCCGCTTGGCGTGCCCAATGAAATGCACGGTCAGGGCATGATGGCCAACTACCGCACGGCAGGTCTCGCCGACATGGCATTGGCGATAGTCGAGGGGCGGCCGCATCGTTGCTCGATGGAGTTGGCGCTGCATGCCGTCGATGTCATGACCGGCATCCTGCGTTCCGGCGAAACCGGCAAGTTCGTTGCCATGCAGACCACTTGCGAGCGGCCAGCGGCACTTGGCGTCAAGGCGGCCAAGGAACTGCTGGCGAAGAAGTAGGCGCATAGATTATCGATAATTTTGACTTGCCCCTCTCCCCGTTCGGCCGGGGAGAGGGTAAAAGGGCGCCGGGCCGGCTCACCGCCTTTGCGATGAAGCTACCCGGCCTGTTCAGCTTCGAGGATCTTTTCCCATGCCCTATGTCGCCGCCGAAAATCGCTACGAAAAAATGATCTACAACCGCTGTGGGCGCTCCGGCCTCAAGCTGCCGGCGATTTCGCTCGGCCTGTGGCACAATTTCGGCAATGACACGCCGCACAAGACCAAGCAGGCGATCGTGCGCAAGGCGTTCGACCTCGGCATCACCCATTTCGACCTCGCCAACAATTACGGACCGCCGCCCGGCTCGGCCGAAACCGCTTTCGGCGAAATCCTGCGCACCGATTTTTCCGCCTATCGCGACGAGCTGATCATCTCGACCAAGGCCGGCTATGAAATGTGGGCCGGCCCTTACGGTGAATGGGGCGGGCGCAAATACATGCTGGCCAGCCTCGACCAGAGCCTGAAGCGGATGGGGCTCGACTATGTCGACATCTTCTACTCGCACCGCTTCGACCCCGACACGCCGCTGGAGGAAACCATGGGGGCGCTCGACCATGCGGTGCGCTCGGGCAAGGCGCTCTATGCCGGCATCTCATCCTACAATTCGCAGCGCACACGCGAGGCCGCCGACATCCTCAAGCGGCTCGGCACGCCCTGCATCATCCACCAGCCGAGCTATTCGATGCTGAACCGCTGGGTCGAGGAGGACGGACTGCTCGACACGCTGGAAGGGCTCGGCGTCGGCTCGATCGTGTTCTCGCCGCTGGCCCAGGGCATGCTGACCGACAAGTATCTCGGCGGCATCCCCGAAGGCAGCCGTGCCTCGCAGGGCAAGTCGCTTAAGTCGGCCTTCATCAACGACCGCACCATCGCCAACATCAAGGCGCTCAACGCAATCGCCGGCAAGCGCGGCCAGACGCTGGCGCAGATGGCGCTGGCCTGGGTGCTGCGCAAGGGCAAGGTGACGTCGGCGCTGATCGGCGCCAGCCGGCCGGAGCAGGTCGAGGACTGCGTCGGCGCCCTGAAGGTGCTCGACTTCAGCGATGCCGAATTGGCCGAGATCGACAGCTACGCGCGCGAAGCCGACATCAATCTGTGGGCGGCCTCCGCCGAGCGCAAAGGCCCACCGAGGAAATAAAGCTATCGGACAAGCCGGCAAATGAAAACGGCGGGAATCTCTCCCGCCGCTTTCATGACAAGCAAAAAATGTCAGGCAAAATGGCCGGGCCGTCAGGGCGTCTTCGGCTTCTGCGCGGTGCCCAGCCCGGCTTTCGGCTTTTCCGGCGCGGGAGCAGGGGTCTTCATCTTCGCCTCGATCCAGTCGCCGTAGTTGGCCAGCCGCGTGTAGATGCCATAGGCGTCCTTGTGGCCGCAGGCGGCGCTGCCATCGGCCGGGCCTTCGCCCCAGCTGACGACGCCGACCTGGACCGGACCGCCGGTACCAGTCATGAACAGCGGGCCGCCGCTGTCGCCATTGCAGGCATCACGCACGCCGCTGGTGGTGCCGGCGCAGATCATGTTGCCGGTCAGCGGATCGGTCATGTCGGCGGCGATCGCATTGGCGGCCGCGTCGATGCCCTTCTCCGAATAGCGCATGCGGTGGGACAGATCGCCAAGTGCCGCCTTCAAATCATGCGCATAGATGGCCTTGATGCCGCTGTTGCAGGCGCTGTTCGGCTGCAGATCGAGGTCCGCGACCATCAGCGTGGTCGGGAACGTTCCGTCCTGCATCTTGCCCCAGCCGGTGACGGTGGTCTTGCCGGTGTCGGGGGTCGCCTCGCGGGTAAGCTTGATGGTCGGCGCATCGGCCGGCTCGGCAAGCCGGAGCAGGCCGAGGTCGTTATCGAGCGTCTGCTCGCTGTAGCCCTCGTTGACGATGACCTCCACCACCTTGTGGCGCTTGCCTTCGCTGAGATCGGTGGCGCCGGTCAGCACGGTGACCGTATCCGGCGAGATCGGCCTGCCCTTGTCGTTGAGGCAGTGCGCCGCCGTCAGCACCCATTGCGGGGCGATCAGGCTGCCGCCGCAGAATTGCGCATTGGCCTGCGAGGCCGGGTTCTCGTCCAGCCTGGCGGTGGTGAGCAGCGCGACCTGGAACGGATAGGCGCCCTTTTCGGCCTGGTTGCCGCCATAGACCCGGTCGGCGCCGTCGGGGTTCTCCGCCGCTGCCTTGGCCCTGGCCTCGGTCACCCGCTGCATCGGCGAGACCGCCGCTTCAGGCCTTGCGGTGCTTTCATCCGCCCGGCCGTGGTTGATCGATACAAAGGCAGCGGCAATGCCAAGCAGCGATGCGGCAAGGATTGGCCCGAACCGATTTGTGATGTGCACCTGAACCTCCTCAGACAATTCTCCCGCGCGGATCGACGCCGGGCATCGTGCAAGGAGGTGTTGCCGGTTCAGCGATCCGCACGCGTGCCGTCTCGAAATGGCGCGCGATCGGTCACAAAACCGAATCCCACTTTTGCTAACCGTGCCCGCGAGCAGAACCCGCACAAAATCCTATAGCCCCCCACGGGCTACGTGGAAGCGATTTGTCATTGCCAATCTTGGATTATTTTAGGCAGTATACCGCTGCAGTGTTTTTTTGGCGGGGGCCTTGAAAATGACAGCCTAGAACAACGCTCGCGGGGAATGCCGGCGAGCAGACTCATTTTTCGGCGTCACCACGATCTCGACAATATTTCTGTATTTTGATCCAGTCCTTGCTGACTTTTGGGAGAGTCTCACCATGACAAAACTGACAAAGGCACTGATTGCGTCCGCATTGCTTTCCACTGCAATGTGGACGGTCCCGGTTTTCGCCGCCGACCCTGGTTCCGCCAGTGCCGGCAATGGCGAAAGCATGCGGGACGTTACTTCAGGCGACTTCAAGGCCGGTCGGGCAAAACCGATCACGACCCCAAAGCTTACTGATGAAGACAGCCGCGCCGCGCCGCTCACCGACGAGAAGGCGGCCGTCAAATCCTATGGCATCGTCGGGCGTTCCGCCGATGGCAAGGAGATCAAGATCGAGCCGAGCGAGGCGTTGCGCGAGCTCATCATCAAGGAACTGAACGCGCCGGCCAATGGCGCGGACGGGGCTGAGCGCAAGACCGAGGATCCGGGGCTCGGCGAAGGCGAGGCCGGGCGCCAGGTTTTCGGCCCCGACGATCGCGAGCAGGTCAAGAACACCAAGACCTATCCATTCTCGGCCATCGGCTATCTGGAAGCCAAATCGACCAAGACGGGCAGTTATGGCAGCTGCTCGGCGACGCTGATCGGCCCGCGCACGGTGCTCACGGCGGCGCATTGCCTCTACAGCCATGAGGACAAGGACTGGCTCTCGGAATATCTGTTCGTGCCAGGCCTCAACGGCAGCACCGCCGATGACGCGCCGTTCGGCGCCTTCACCTATGAGAGCGCCTATGTGCTGCAGGGCTTCATCGACAACTACCAGGGCTATTACGGCTCGGTGATCCCGTGGGATCTCGGCATCATCACGCTGAAGCAGGATGTCGGCACCAACCTCGGCTGGCTGGGTTACGCCAATTATGACGATCTCGGCGACTTCACCGCCAATCTCGTCGGCTATCCCGGCGACAAGCCGATGGGCACGATGTGGAAGGCCAGCTGCGAAGTGCATGCCGAGAACATCGCTCCGGAATATTTCCAGTATGACTGCGATACGTTCCCGGGGTCGAGCGGCAGCTCGGTCTATGCCTACGACACCAAGTCCAAGCAGCGCATCATCACCGGCGTCAACGTGGCGGAAAGCCCCGAGGCGAACACGGCGGTGCGCCTGAACGCGGCCAACGTCCAGTGGATCAACAGCCTCTACAAATAGTCGCTGCGCGTTCGCGGTGAAGACAAAGGCGGCGGGTCAAACCTGCCGCCTTTTTCGTGCCGATCCTTCCGCATGGCTTCCCTTGCACGCGGCCGGCGCCCCGACTACGCTTGGCCTGCCAAGGGGCGAGGCGTCCAGGGAGCTCAAGGGATGGGGCGGACAAGGGCAGTGTTCGGGATCGCGGCCGCATCGATGCTGGGCGCGATGATGCTTTCACCGGCTTTTGCCGATTCCGCCCCTGTCGGCGGCGCCTGGGCGGAGCGCGTGCAGATCCTCTATCAGGCCGACACACGCTCCGTGCTGCGCAGGACCGTGCGCGTCTGGGATTTCCATCCGGAGAAGAACCTCGACTTCGTCTGGGAGCCGGCGGGGGGCGAGTCGCCCGACAGGACGATCGCCGAGGACGGCACCATCAACGGCAAGGGCAGGCTGGTGTGGCGGGTGCGCGGCTCGGCGAGCTATGACCCGAAGACGGTCTACTCCAGCTATTTCGGCGATGTCAGGAACGGCCGGCCCGACGGGCAAGGCCGGCTCGAACTGCGCTCAGGCGAGGTTTTCGACGGCCATTGGCTTGGCGGAGAACTCAACGGCATAGGCATCCATGTCGATGCCGACGGCAACCGCTATGAGGGGCAGTTCGTCGACGGCGTCCCGAATGGCGAGGGCCGGTTGCTTTCGAAGACGGGCGAAATATTCGCCGGCTCCTTTGTCGGCGGGCTGAAGAACGGCAAGGGCCAGACCCGGCTCGCCGGCGGCACGGTCTATGAATCGCAATGGGTGATGGGCAAGGAGGTCGGCGGCTCACGTCCCGACGTTCTGGCCGATGCCAGGGTCGGCGGTCTGCTCAAGGCGCAGGCCGGCGGCGGTGATGCCGACAAGGTCGAGATCGGCGTCATCGTCGACCAGCGCATGACCCAGCAGGCCGACATGAAATACCAGCACCTGGCGCGCGACGAGGACATCGCGATCTATCCGGAAGACACCCTCTACAACGACGCCTGGAACGGCACCGGAACGGTCAAAAACACAAATGTCTATGACGGTCCGGACTGGGAAAACGCGCCGGCCTTTGCCGAGGTTGACCTGAAGACGACGGACGAGTCCAGGGTCAAGCTCGACAGCCTGGAAATGAAGGTCGCCGCCAGCGACGCCTACCGCAAACCCATGCTGTCGATCTCGGAGCATTTCGGCTGCATCGGCTTCAGGCCCGATTTCTCGATCGTCAACAATGGCTGGGGCGATGCCAAGGACATGAAGATGTCGATCCAGTTCACCACTGTGGACGATGAGGGCAATCCGACCGGCCAGCCAAGCCGCATGTTCACCAAGGACATCGGCAGTTTCGGCGATGGCGTCGACGTGTCGATCAAGAGCGTGCTGGACGAGGCCGGCGTCGATACGGCGAGCCTGGAAACGGGGCGTTTCCCCTGTCCCTCGGTCGACAGCCTCAATGTCTGCCGCAGCCAGTTCACCAACAAGATCAAGTTTGGCGAGGTCGGCGACTATCTCGGCAATTTGAACCAGGCGATGATGCTGAACGCGATCGGTAAGTTGGACTATTCCTGGGCGGACGATCAGGGCAATGTCTATCAGCAGAGCGAGCCGTTCCGCGCCCAGGTAACCATGGCGGTCTTCGAGACTCCCGAATCGATGGCCGAATGCGGCGATGGCGGTGGCGGCAGCCCGGAAGCGATGCGCTACCAGAACATCGAATTCCCGATCGGCAAGCACGACTACACGATCGCCATGCCGGTGCGCGGCAACAAGAATGTCGGCGCCTATACGGCGCGGCTGAAGATGTGGTCGGCGATGTCGTCGATCCACAGCTTCAGTATCGCCGCGCATTTTGCCGATGGCAGCGTGCGCGAGAGCAAGCCGGTGACCTTCTTCTATTTCCGCCCAAAGCAATCGCTGTTCGAGACCAAGACCGAGCCCGCGGCGTGCTATCTGCCCCGCCAGATGATGGGCTGCGGCTAAGGTATGTCGATATTCAGGTGAGGCCGGCCTGCGAATGGCAGTCTCCTGCGCTTCCCCGTTCTACTGCGTCGCAGTAGAACTGTGCTCACGTACTTAAGTACGCTCCGCTCCGGTTCTCGGAGACCACCATTCTCGACTCGGCCTGACCTGAATCTCAACATACCTTGGTCGGCAGACGCTACTTCCGGCCCATCTCGAAATAGTTGGGCAGTGGGATGAGCCTGACGAAGATCGTGCCTTGGGGAAAGACACGCAGTTCCAGCATTGAACCCGAGGAGCGTTGCGCACTCTGGTCGAACAGGAAATTTCCGAGCGAATAGACTTCCGCCACATCGCCGCCGGCAAGTGGGACGATCGTCTCGCTCGAGACATGCGGATGGCCACCGACAATGACTGAAGCGCCGCGCAGCCGCATCTCATCGGCAAGCATCTCTTCGCGCGCCGATGGCTCGGTCTTGTACTCGCGGCCCCAATGGACGAAGGCGACGACCGGCCGCTTGGCATTCTCGTGCAGCAGCCGGTCAAGCAAGGCAGGGGTGAGCAAGTCGGTGTTCCTAGAACCGTTGGTGTCGATGTCGGTCAGGCCGACAAGGTCGAGATCGGCCAGCGCCAGCGTCTCGCCCTGGCCGAAATGCGGGATGCCGGCTTCGTCCAGCGCGCGCAGCGTCTCGGCATAGCCGGACGGGCCGAGATCGTAGGCGTGGTTGTTGGCGAGGCTGACGCCGGCGACGTGCAGCCGCTTCAGCATGCTGGCGGCGAGGTCTTCCGGCATGGCCAGTGTCATGTCGTCGATCGCTTCCGGCACGTTGGGCAGGATGACGCCTTCGAGATTGACGATCAGCGGTCGCGATCCGGTCAGCGAAAGGATGCTGTCGACGATCTTGTCGGCCACGCCGTCGCGGACCAAAATCTTCTTCATGGCGCGGCCGAAATTCACGTCGCCGGCGAGATAATAGATACTGTCTTTCGGCCGCGCCGGATTGTTGAAGCCCGGACCGAAGGCGCCGAACAGCGCCACGACATAGCTGGTGGTGCGCTCGACATAGTCGGACGTGTGTTCCTGCGAGTTCTCGTTGGCGACCACCAGCGGCTGGGCGCCGAACAGTTCGCGCTGCAGCCGGGTCTGGATGTAGAGTGCGCCGACGGAATCGGCATGATCGGGCTGGCGAAGGGCCGCGATGCCATCGAGCGAAGCGGCGGCCAGCATGTTCAGAGTCTGCTGGTCGAAACGCCTGGAATCATGCTGCGGCAGGTAGTGCGAGAAGTCGGTGGATTCGACGATCAGCGTGTCCTGGTCGACAATCGGTTTCAGCGCCTCGGCCAGCCTGTCCCAGTCGCCGCGCTTCGCCTTCACCGACATTGCCACCGGCACGATCTTCGCCTCCGGGAAATAGTGGTGGAGGAAGGGCAGCATGGCGCGCACGCCATGTTCCCTGTCGAACAGGCAGGAATCCTCGACAATGTCGGCATGTGTTTCGAGCAGGCGCACGGCATCGCTGTCGGCCGCCACCGGGCCAAGCACGGTGTCGAAGCCGCGCGCCGTGGTGGCGTAGAGCTTGTGCGTCTTGTGGAAATGGTCAGGCGACAGGATGACGATGCGCTTGTAGCGAAAGCCGGACGCGGCATGAAAGCCCAGCGCCAGCAGGTCGGCTGCCAGCAGGTGATGCGGCACGGTGATGCCGGTCAGCCGCTGGTTTGATGGCTGGATAGTGGCGACGCTGGCGATGGCGTCCTTGAACAGCGTGGCGTCGTCGTAGAAGGGTGGAAAGTTTTCGGTGCCAGGCGGGCAGACGACCGGGGCGGCCCGGGCCGTGCCGCCGAGAACCAGAGAGAACATGGCGACCGTCAGCAGGCGGGCTATCACGGCTCGGCCAACACGATATTCTCCACGCCGCCGACATAATAGAACGGCTTCTGCTTCGACGCGGTCAGCCGCACCACTTCGCGCGAAATGAAATCGGCGAGCCCGAACAGCGTGACGCCGCCATCCGAGGTCCTCGCCTTGCCGCGCAGGCCTTCGAGGATCGAATAGGTGAAGACGCCGTGGCCAAGCTCCGGCAATTCGGCGGCGGTGTTGTTGGCCGCGGTCGCCGAAAACACGACGATGCGCGCGTCCTGCGCGTCCTTTTCCAGGCGCGGATTGAAGGCGTTGGCGGCATGGCAGGTGTCGAGCAGCATGAAGCGCATGCCCTTGGCCCGCTCGACCGATTTCTGGATGTCACCCCAGTCGACAAGCGAAGAGCGCTTCCAGCGATCGGCATCCTGTTTGCGGCCATCAGTCGGGATGAAATAGTAATCCTCGTCGATGTTGATGCCATGGCCGGCGACGAAGACGATGGTGGTGTCGTGCTCGCCAGGCTTGTCGAGGAAATCGGCAAGCTGGTCGTCGATCGTGTGCGAGTCCGGCTCCATGATGTTGTCGGCGCCGGCGACCGTGTAGGTCTGCTTGGCCTTGTCGGGGCTCTCGTCGAGCGCCTCGCGGTTGACCAGAACCAACGTCTCCATCGACGCGAACAAAGGCGCCGACTTCTGCGCAACCACCTTGAGGAACTCGGTGGCGTCGTCGACGGGGTAGCGCAAATCGCAGGCATGGCCGGAACAGGCGTCGGTCAGGAACGGATATTTGTCGACGCCGATGACCGCGACATAGAGCTTGCCCTTGGCCTCGGCCTTTTCGGTCTTCCTCGCCAGCGTCGTCACGCTGCGTTCGGTCAGATAGTCATATTCGTTGGTGCCGGTGATGCGGATGGTGTTCTGGCCATCCTCGACCGGCACCTCGACGATTGTCTTGTTGCCGTCGGCCGAACGCGTGGCGATGTCGCCGACATTGCGGCTGTTCGACAGGATCGAGAAGCCGGCGACATCGGTGCCGGCTTCCTTGGCGCCTGTTATCTCGACGGCGACATAACCGTCGCGGACTTTGCTCTGGTCGTCGGCGAGCCGAATGCCGAATTCCGGCGGCTTGCGCTGCAAGAGCTTCTGCAGCTCGTTGTCGACGCCCGGCCGCATCTCCTGGACCGCCTGTTTGGCGCTGCGCAGGATAATCGCCCGGCGCACCATTTCCGGGCTCCAGAGATATTTCTTCAACTGGCCGGCGCGGATGAAGCGGCCTTCATGGTCACGGCCCTGGTTGACGTGCCAGCCGATCAGCTTGTCGCCCTCGTCCGAGGAATAGTAATAGCCCTGCGGCATCCAGGCGATCCATTGCGGGCCGGCAAAGAACATCGACACGATCAGCTCGTGCGTCTTCAGGTTCCACAGCCTCACCGTCTGGTCGGCGCTGCCGGTGACCAGCAGGCCGGCTTTCTGCGAGGCGGCCATCGCGTTGATTTCGCCGGTATGGCCGGTGAATTCGCCGGAAATCCTGGCGGTCGCGGCCTTGTATTCCAGCAGCGTGCCGTCATTGCCGCCGGTGATCAGGCCAAGCCCATTGTCGATCAGCGTAAAAGCCGAATGGACAAAGCCGTTGGTGGCGTCGTTCTCGATCGAGCGCACCACCTTGCCGCCATTGGCAATCTCCAGCACCGCGTTTTCCAGCGCGTCCTTGCCGCCCACCGTGGCGTGCAGCGACCACTCGCCATCGCTCAGCGCGGCGCGGGCAAAAGAGCCCGGCTCGGCCAGCGGCTGTGGGTCATCGAAGAACCGCTCGGCGGTGGGCAGTTCCAGCCTCTTGTCCAGCGCGCCCAGCTGTTCGGGACAAGCCACGCGCTCGGGGCAAGGGTTGGCATTCCCCCAGGCGATGATGCCGTTTGCCGGATCGACGCCGACAGCGGTCACCGGTTCGCCCACTCCTTGGAGCAAGGCCTTGCGTTCGCCGGTAGCCGGGTCCCAGACCTGGATGGCGTTGCGGGTACCGCCGGCCGTCGCCACCAGCGAGCCGTCGGCATTGGCGACGCTGGCATAGACCGTGCCGTCATGGCCGCTGTAATCGAGCATCTTCTCGCCTCTGTCGGTGTTCCAGACGACGGAGCGATGCTTGTTGGCGCAGCGGTAGCCGCAGGACGCGACCAGCCGCGATCCCCTGGCGAAGGTCAGCGAGCCGATGAGAAAGTCCTGCCTCGGCATGGCGCGCGCCAGCGTGCCGTCGGCGGCATGCCAGAGCTGGACCTGCCCGTCCTTGCTGCCGGTGGCAAACAGGCTGCCGTCCTGCGAGATGGCCAGCGCCAGGACGCTGATGTCCCGCAAGGGCTCGGCTTCATCGGGCAAGGCGATTTCCTCGCCCTTGGCGACATCCCAGAGCCGGATGCCGTTGTCGGTCGTCGTCGCCGCCAGCCGGGTTCCTCCCTCGGCAAAGGCCAGCTTGTCGATGTGCCAGGAATCGGCGTCGAGCTTCTTGTCCAGCGTCCAGCCCGTCGCTGATTTGTCGTCGAGCCGCCAAAGATAGACCATGCCGTCGCCGCCGCCGGCTGCCAGTGTCTTGCCATCGGGCGAGAAGGCCAGATCATAGGTCGCGTAGTCGGCGGCCTTGAGCACGGCCTTCATCTTGCCGGTGGCGAAGTCGAACAGCCTGATGTCGCCATAGGGCGGCTTGTCGCCGAGACCGGCGCCGAAATACCCGCCGGCGGCGATCGTCTTGCCATCCGGCGAGACCGCGACCGCGAAGATCTTGCCGTCGCTGCCATTGCCGAGATAGCCGCGAATGGTGCGTAGCGTCACGCCGCTCTGCCAGTCCCAGATGCGGATGGTCTTGTCGTCGGATGCCGAGACAAGATCCTCCCCATCGGGCGTGAAGGCAAGATCGGCAATCCGGGCGGTGTGGCCGCCGGTATCGAGGTCGAGATGGAAATCCGGGGCGTCCTCGGCGCGGGCGGCTGAGGCCGTGATCAAGGCTCCAGCCATGGCCAGCCAGCGGCAGGCGCGCATGAGGCGGAATCTGGGCCCGGGTTTCCCCATCGCTATTTGACTTCGGCCGCTGGTTGTCCGTTGCGAACATAGGCCTCGATCGCCGTGGCAAAAGTCGGCGAACCCGCCTTGCGCTGCTTGTCGACATAGCCGGCGAAATAGCTCCAGAACGAGACGGCGTAGTCGCGGAAATAGGCATCGGTCACCTTGCGCGAGCAGAGGTCGCCATCGACGCAGAAGGACAGCCGGTTGAGGAAATAGACGATGCGGTCGAAATTCTCATTGAAGTCGGCGAGCGGCATGTCGCCGCCCGAAGCGCTCATCGCCTCGATGCCGATGCGCTGGCGGAACACCTGTTCCTCGGTCGGCGAGGGGTTGGCGCTGAGCAGATTGTCGTATTTGGCGTTAAGGGCGGCAAGACGATCTTTCAACGCCCGTTGTGCCTGCTGGTAGTCCTTGGTTTCCCAGAGCTCGACCAGGGACATGGTCTGCTCGACGCGCTTCTGTTCCTGGTTGGCCAGGAACTGGTAGATCGAGAATGCCAGGGTGAAGATGATGGCGAAACGCACCAGCAAGCCCGACCAGGCATAGACCAGCATGCGCCAGTCGCGATCGGTGAAGGGATTGCTCTCCTTCTTGATCTCATGGCTACTCGGCCAGGGAAAACCTTCGGTGGTTTCCGGCAGCGTCTCCTTCGCCGCCGGCGCCTTTGCGGGCGCGGCCACCGGTGTCTGCTTTGTCGTGCCCCCCGGCTTCTTCATTTGCAGCTATCCAGTTCGATGGTGGCGGAGGGATCAAGCACCACGCCCGGCGCTTCAAGCTGCTTCTTCAGGCATGCCAGTTGCGGGCGCGAGACTATGAACTGCATGTCCGGCTCGGCCGGGGCCTTGTTCGGCGAGGGCAAGGCTTCGACCACGCCGCGCGAGGCGCAGCTCGAGAGATCGACCACCACCGCGTCACTGCTGGTCTTGGCGAACTGGTCGTACTGATCGAGGAAGCACGTTGCCAGTTCCGAATTGAGAACCACCTGCTTGGCGCAAAGGCCGCATGTGTCCTGCGCAGACGCATTGGCGACCAGAAACAGGCCGCCGGCAAGTCCGGCAACCGTTGCGCGCCAGGAGAAAAAAGACTTCTTCACAATCGATCCTATCTGCTTCGTCAGCCGCCGAGCCCTTGGCTGCGGCTGGGGGATGTTCTCATATCGCGCCAATCGCGCAAGAGCCGGCTGTACGAGGCCGTGTGGCCGTGGTCCGGAGCTCAGGCGCGTGGCACGGTCTCCATCGGAAAGATCATCACCGCCCCCTTCGGGCCACTTTTGTCGGCAAGCCGCATCACCGAACGGGTCGGCGGCGCCATGCCGATATCGGCGAGCATGTCGGAGAAGCTGGCGGGACCGAGGCCGCGCGTCATCGCCGCGACGCCGTCCTGCGCCAGGAAGCTCAGATCTTCCTTCTCGCTTTCCGGCGGCGCTTCGGTCAGTACCGCGATCATCCGCTCCATGCCGAAGCTGGTGTCGGTGAAGGCAAGCAGCCCTTCCTGCAGCGTGGCCTGCGGTGCCAGGCGTTCGGCGACGATGTGGGTGATCGAATAGTCGCTGCCGACATAGAGCACGTTGATGTCGACCAGCTGGTCCGAGCTGTTCTTGGCCAGCACATGCACTTCGTCGCCCGGCGAGACGCGTGGCACCGCGGAGGCCTGCAAGGGCTCGAGGCCGTCGGTGTCGCGGCGCTTGATCTGGAACTGGACGTCGACATCCTCGGGCTTGTAGTCGGAGGCCGCCGCCAACCGCGACAGGCCGGTGGCGCGGAAGATGGTGCGCAAATTCCTGCCCGTGGCGTCGACCAGCTTCTGGCGGTCATCCGGATGGATGATGATCAGCGGCGGCTTGCTGCCGTCCTTCAAGGTCACGTCGCCCGACGCCGGCAGGAACCACAGCGCCGGCTTGTCTGACGCGTCCCCGGCGGCGCCGGCAATGGCATTCTCGCGCATCACCGCGAAGCGCAGCTCGGCGCTCTTGCCCGGGTCGACCAGCTCGATGTTGAAGCCGGTTTCCTTGGCTGCCGCCAGCTCATCGAGAACCGAATTGACGAGCTCGGCTTCTTTCTCCAGCCCCTTGGTCGCGGCCGGCCGCGCCACAGTGAGCCTGTAGTCGACGGCGATCTCCGCCACCCGCGCATAGGCGTTGGCGGGGATGTCGGCGAGCTTCAGTGCCGGCTTCTTCTCGAACTCGACCGGCTTGACGCGGCTTTCCAGGTTCTTGGCCGACTGCACTTCGAGATAGCCGACCGCGTCGGACAGCGACGACAGCGCTGACGGCAGGATGGCAAGCTTGCTGCCGGGCGTAAGGCGATGCAGCAGGCCGGCGCCGATCGTCGCCTCACCGTCCTTGACGACGATGGGCCACTGCATGACGGCGTCGGTCTTGTCGGTGCCGAAGACGCGCGCGTCGAGTTCGCCCTCGAACAGCGGCGTCGGCCGGGTGCGGCTGTCGGCCGAATATTGCTGCAGCACGGCCTGGCCGAGCTGGCGATAGGTGACATTGGGGTTTTCGGCGAGCTTCGACAGGATGGTGAAGGTGAACAGGCCGAAGCGCGGCGCATCCGCCGTGCCCTTGGGCAGCTGCATCTCCGGCGTCGTCTCCACCGTTTGTGCGGCATAGAAGGCGACCAGCTTGCCCTTGGTGATCGGCTCGCCACCGGTTGGCGTCAGGTTGAAGGCGGGCTTGCGCGCGCCATTCTCGTCGAGGCCGCGCGAGGCGCCTGCGACAGTGTCCTCGTAGGCCTTGACGGCCGCCGCTTTTGCAGCCTCGTCGCCGCCGACCAGATCGGCGAATTCGACCTTCCGTTCCAGCTCGTCATCGACCTCGACGGCGCGCGTCGCGGTGCCGGAATGGCAGCAGTCGAAGACAGCCCAGACGAAGGCGCCTTTGTTGCGGATGGCGTCGAGCGCATCGCCGATCTCATTGTCGACCAGCGCGTTCGGCACGCCGGCGTCGCGATTGATCCACTTCTCGATGTCGACGGGCAGGAAGATCTCGTCGAGCCCGTCGGTCTCGTCGCCCTTGACCCTTTCGGGCTGCTGGGCGCCGTGGCCGGACAGATGCAGATAGACGAAATCGTCGCGCTGAACCTTGGCGGCAAGGTCGGCGAGCGCCGCCTTGATCGCCGCATGGGTCGGTAAGCCCTGGGCGCCGGGCACGTCCTTGGCGAGCAGCGTGACGTTTTCGGGCGCGAAGCGCACCGGGTCGGGCACGTTCTTCAGCAGATACTCGTGCACCAGGCCGGCATCGTTCTTCGGGCCGATCAGCCAGTTCCTTTGCGGCAGGGCAGGATATTCAGTGCAGGCGACCAGCAGCGCATGATAGGTGCGCGATGCCGCCAGCGCCCGGAACGAGAGCGTACCGGCCGCCATCAGCACGGACGTGCCGACAAGCAGCGTCCGGCGTGTCAATTTGATCATATCGCTTCCCCAAGCCCGATCGAATTTCCCAAGCGAAACCACCCTCGTCGAGGATTTTGTCAGTATTTTGAATGTCGCCGCGCCATCTAGCCTGCCGTCATCAAATGCGCCGGCACGTTATCGACCGGCCCGGGGCAACAACAGAAGAGTAGCAAAGACGACGGTTCGTCGCTATCTGAATGGGATCAGGCGGTTTGCACGGGCAAACCGCCTGGAGATGGCGCAGGACAAGTTGGAACCGGACCATGGCGGCAAGGGATGTGCTGACGAAAAACCAGTTGTGCGTGCTCGAGAAGCTCGAGACCGCCAGCGGACCGCTCAGCGCCTATACCTTGCTCGATCAGCTGCGCGAACGCGGCTTCCGCGCGCCGCTGCAGGTCTATCGCGCGCTCGACACGCTGGTGAAGTCCGGCTTCGTGCACCGGCTGGAAAGCATCAACTCCTTCGTTGCCTGCGCCGAGCCGCATGATCACAGCCATTCGATGACCGCCTTCGCCATCTGCGACACGTGCGGGCAGGTGACCGAGATGTCGGACCACGACGTCGACCACCGGCTGAACGAATGGGTCCATTCGACAGGCTTCGCCGCCAAGAAGGCGGTGATCGAGTTTCGCGGGACGTGCGCGAAGTGTCGGGCTGAGGCCGCTTAAGGTCTTCTCTTCGCAGGATGACGAAGCGTTGGCGCTAGAGCGTTTCACCGTTTCATGAAACGGCGAACCGCTCTAACTCTCTGTTTTGACGCAATTCCAGACGGAAAACCGCTCACACTTTTCCTGGAACTGCTCTAGTGCGCCTCGTCCCAGTTGTTCGCGGCTCGCGCGTCTACATGGAGCGGCACCGACATCGATACAGCCGGCATCGCCGCGTTCTCCATGACATGGCGCACGACCGGGATCGTCGCCTCGACTTCGGCCTCGACCGTTTCGAAGATCAGTTCGTCGTGCACCTGTAGGAGCATGCGGGCCGACAGCTTGGCCTTGTCCAGCGCTTCCTCCATGCGAACCATGGCGCGGCGGATGATGTCGGCGGCGGTGCCTTGCAGGCGGGCGTTGATCGAGGCGCGCTCGTTGAACGCGCGCAGCGATGGGTTCGAGGAGCGGATATCCGGGTAGTGGATGCGGCGGCCGAAGATGGTTTCGACAAAGCCGTGCTCGCGGGCATAGGCCTTGGTCTCCTCGATATAGTCGCGGATGCCGGGGAAGCGCTCGAAATATTTCTTGATGTAGTTGCTGGCTTCCTCGCGCGGGATCGACAGCTGGTTGGCGAGGCCGAAGGCCGAAATGCCGTAGATGATGCCGAAATTGATCGCCTTGGCGCGGCGGCGGATCTCGGAAGGCATGCCTTCGACGGGCACGTTGAACATTTCCGACGCGGTGATGGCGTGGATGTCGGCGCCGTCGGCGAAAGCCTGCCGCAGTTGCGGGATCTCGGCGACATGGGCGAGCACGCGCAGTTCGATCTGGCTGTAGTCGGCCGAGACCAGCCGGTTGCCCTTGTCGGCGATGAAGGCGGTCCTGATCTTGCGGCCTTCGGCGGTGCGCACGGGAATGTTCTGCAGGTTGGGATCGGAGGACGACAGCCGGCCCGTGGTGGTCGCGGCCAACGCATAGGAGGTGTGGACGCGTTTGGTGTCCGGATGGATGAAGCCGGGCAGCGCATCGGTATAGGTCGATTTAAGCTTGGTCAGCTGGCGCCAGTCGACGATCTTGCGCGGCAGTTCGTGGCCTTCGGCGGCGAGGTCTTCCAGCAACTGCGCCGAGGTCGACCATTGGCCGGTCTTGGTCTTCGAGCCGCCGGGCAGGCCCATGCGGCCAAATAATATATCGCCGAGCTGCTTGGGCGAGCCGATGTTGATGCGCTCGCCGATGAGCTGGTAGATTTCCTCTTCCAGCCGGGCGGCACCTTGCGCCAGTTCGCCTGACAGCCTGGACAGGATCTGCCGGTCGACCGAAATGCCGCGCTGTTCCATGCGTGCCAGCACCGGCACCAGCGGCCGTTCCAGCCGCTCGTAGACCGAGACCAGGCCCTTGGCGGCAAGCCGGGGCTTCAGCACCAGCCAGAGCCGGAGCGTCACATCGGCATCCTCGGCGGCGTGCGCCGTCGCCTTGTCGATGTCGACCTGGTCGAAACCGACCGAGTTCTTGCCGGAGCCGGTCACGTCCTTGAGCAGGAGCGGGGTGTGGCCAAGCCATTTCTCGGCCAACGCATCCATGCCGTGACCGTGCGGGGTACCGGCATCGAGCACGTAGGAGATCAGCATGGTGTCGTCGAACGGCGCGACATCGATGCCATAGCGGCTCATGATGACCAGATCGTATTTCAGGTTCTGCGCGATCTTGAGGACCGATCTGTCCTCGAGCAGTGGTTTCAACACCGCCAGTGCCTCGCGCAGAGGTATCTGGTTTTCGAGCGCGCCGCCGCCGAGCAGGTCGCCATTGCCGCTCTTGTGGGCGAAGGGAATGTAGGCGGCGCGGCCGGGTGCCGTGGCTATCGCCAGGCCGATCAGTTCGGCCTGCATCGGATCGGTTGATGTCGCCCTGACGTCGAAGGCGGTGACGCCAGCCTCCCGCGCCTCGGCGACCCAGGCTTTCAAGGTCGCGATATCGCGAATGCAGAGATAGGCCGCCGTGTCGATCTTGCCGGTTGCCGCGCGCTCCAGCCGCATGGCTGAGAGCAGGGAAGGGGTATCGCCTTGCCTGGCCTTGTCCGTCGTCGGTGCGGTGGTTGCCTCGCCATTGGCCTGGCCAGTCTCTGCGCTGCTGCGGGCCGCAACCGGCGCTCCGGCGCCGACATCGGGGCCGTGTGCGTGGTCGGCGCGCTCGACGGTCACCGCGACGGCCTGGACGTCGCCGGCCTCGGTGCTGGTCGCTTCCGCCACGCGGCGGGTCAGCGAGGTGAATTCCATGGTCTTCAAGAAGCCGATCAGCTTCGGCCCGTCGGGCGCGTGCAGGACGAAGTCGTCCAGCCCCTCGGCCACCGGCACGTCGTTCTTCAGCGTCACCAGCTGGCGCGAGATCAGCGCCTTGTCGGTGTTGGCGATGATCGATTCGCGCCTCTTGTCCTGCTTGATTTCGCCGGCGCGCGCCAGCAGCCCGTCGAGGTCGCCGAACTGCTCCAGCAGCTGCGCCGCCGTCTTGGGACCGATGCCGGGCACGCCGGGCACATTGTCGACGGAATCGCCGGTCAGCGCCTGCAGATCGACCATCTTTTCCGGCGGAACGCCCCATTTTTCGATGACCTCGGGAATGCCGATCTGGCGATCCTTCATCGGGTCGTACATGCCGACCGTATCGCCGACCAGCTGCATCAAATCCTTGTCGGAGGAGATGATGGTGGTGTCGCCGCCCGCTTCGCGGGCCAACCGGCAATAGGTGGCGATGAGATCGTCGGCCTCGAAGCCTTCCATCTCGATGCAAGGCAGGTTGAAGGCCTTGGTCGCCTGGCGGATCAGGCCGAATTGCGGGATCAGGTCTTCCGGCGGCGCCGAACGGTTGGCCTTGTATTCGGGGTAGAGCTCGTTGCGGAAGGTTTTCGAGGAATAGTCGAAGATGACCGCGAAATGCGTCGGCACAATGCCTACATCGGTGTTGCGGGCATCCTGCATCAGCTTCCACAGCATGTTGCAGAAACCGGAAACGGCACCGACCGGCAGGCCGTCGGACTTGCGCGTCAGCGGCGGCAGTGCGTGATAGGCCCGGAAGATGTAGCCAGAGCCGTCGATGAGGAAGAGATGATCGCCTTTTTTCATGCCGGCAGGGATAGCGCGGCGCGATGGCTTGGTCCATGCCAAAGACATCGCCGGATATCGGTTCCGTCAACACCCTGACAGATCACGGGTATGCAGGCCCAATCACGGGCACGTTACAAAAGTGTAACGTTGGTGCCCTTGAATCGCCACGTTCAGAGACCCAAATACACGTCATCGGCAGTTTTCGCCGAAGTCCGGAGCAAGGCCCGTCCCCCGCCTATCCCGGACAACTGCGGCAGCCTATCCCCCCTCTCCGGGCTGCCGCATCGTTTCGAGTATGAGGCCGCCGTGGTTCCCCCTCCACCACGGCGGTCTTTTTTTGGCCCGCGGCGGCTGACTCGCGCCGTGGTCCAATCGTCCCGGGCTTTTCGTTTCCGCGCTCTGCCTTTACGGTTCCGGCACTGAATCGAAAGGCTTTCACAAATGTCCGCAGTTTCCCCCGTCCTCGACCGTCTCGACAAGAATCTCGACCAGAGCCTGGAACGCCTGTTCGGCCTGCTTAGGATCAAGTCGATCTCCACCGATCCGGCCTATGCCGCCGATTGCCGCAAGGCGGCGGAATGGCTGGTGGCGGAGCTCAAGCTTATCGGCTTCGACGCCAGCGTGCGCGACACGCCGGGACACCCCATGGTGGTTGCCCATCATGAGGGGCCGGCAGGCGCGCCGCATGTGCTGTTCTATGGCCATTACGACGTGCAGCCGGTCGACCCGATCGAATTGTGGGAGAACGATCCGTTCGCGCCTGCCATCAAGCAAGTCGGGCCCGACCACAAAGTGATCACCGGGCGCGGTTCGGCCGACGACAAGGGCCAGCTGATGACCTTCGTCGAGGCTTGCCGCGCCTGGAAGCAGGTGCATGGCAATCTGCCATGCCGCGTCACCATCCTGTTCGAGGGCGAGGAGGAGTCCGGCTCGTCGTCGCTGAAACCGTTCCTCGAGGCCAATGCCGACGAGCTCAAGGCCGATTTTGCGCTGGTCTGCGATACCGACATGTGGGACCGCGACACGCCCTCGATCTGCGTGGCGCTGCGCGGGCTGGTCGGCGAGGAGATCACGGTGAAGGCCGCCGACCGCGACCTGCATTCTGGCCTCTATGGCGGCGCCGCCGCCAACCCGATCCGCATCCTGGCCAAGGTGCTGGCCGACATCCACGACAAGGATGGCCACATCACCATCCCGGGCTTCTATGACGGCGTCGAGGAAACGCCCTCGCAGGTGCTGAAATCCTGGGAGACGCTTGGCGAAACGGCCGAGACCTTCCTCGGGCCTGTCGGCCTATCCATCCCATCGGGCGAAAAGGGCCGCTCGGTGCTGGAACTGACCTGGGCGCGGCCGACCGCCGAGTTCAACGGCATCATCGGCGGCTATACCGGCAAGGGCTTCAAGACGGTGATCGCGGCGGAAGCGTCGGCCAAGGTGTCGTTCCGCCTCGTTCGCAAGCAGGATCCAGCCAAAATCCGCGCGGCCTTGCAGCAATTCGTCAAGGAGCGCATTCCCGCCGACTGCTCGGTGGAATTCCACCCGCACGGCGGCTCACCGGCAATCCAGCTTTCCTACGACTCGCCATTCCTGGCCAAGGCCAAGACCGCGCTGTCCGACGAATGGCCCAAGCCGGCGGTGACCACCGGCAGCGGCGGCTCGATCCCGGTGGTGGGCGACTTCCAGACCTATCTCGGCATGGAATCGCTGCTGGTCGGCTTCGGCCTCGACGACGACCGCATCCACTCGCCCAACGAGAAGTATGAGCTCTCATCCTTCCACAAGGGCCAGCGCTCCTGGGCGCGGATTCTCGATGCACTGACGCGCTGAGCGACAGAAGACACGTTTTCCTGTTGATTTTTCACCGGATCGCGGCGAGGACGGGAAACGCCGCGACCGGAGAAGACCATGGCCGACATCCGTTTCCACAAGCATGATTTGCCCGACCTTTCGCATTACAATGTCGGGGCGGTGGCCATCGACACCGAGACGCTGGGTCTGAACCCGCATCGCGACCGGTTGTGCGTGGTGCAGATATCGCCCGGCGACGGTAGCGCCGACGTCATCCAGATCGCACCCGGCCAGAAAAAGGCGCCGAACCTCGTCAGCCTGCTGAAAAACCGCAGCGTGACGAAGCTGTTCCATTTCGGACGCTTCGACCTTGCCGTGCTCTACAACGCTTTCGGGGTGATGCCCGAACCGCTGTTCTGCACCAAGATCGCCTCACGGCTGACCCGCACCTATACCGACCGGCATGGGTTGAAGGACATCTGCTTCGAGCTTCTCGGCGTTGGCCTGTCCAAGGCGCAGCAATCGTCGGACTGGGCGGCCGAAACGCTGTCGCCCGAGCAGCTCGAATATGCCGCCTCCGACGTGCTTTATCTGCACCGGCTGCGCGATGTGCTGGCCGGGCGGCTGGCGCGCGAGGGGCGGACCAAGGAGGCCGATGCCTGCTTCCGCTTCCTGCCGACGCGGGCCAAGCTTGACCTGATGGGCTGGGACGAAGAGGATATCTTCGCGCACAGCTGACCTTTGCGGCAATTCCGGGCCCGACGGCCGGTTGGGAACCAGATGCCTGCGGTCGCGTTCCGTGGGCTGGAAAAGGGGGATGACATGGCCGACAGAAAGCCGATCGCAACCGCGCCGACCGATGGCTCCAAGGTCACCGTCACGTGGAAGGACGGCGACGGCGTCATCAACGAATCCATCGGGCAATACCGCGATGACGGGTGGTGGGTCTACACCGACAGTCATACGCAAAAGAAGGTCGAGCCGACCAGTTGGCGGCCCGCTTCCCGCGACGACGACGATCAATGAGCGCCGCTGGCGGGGCCAGCTGCTTTCGAATAGCTTGAAGCCGTTGATATCGGGGCCGATTCGGAGCCTTCCGCTCCGTGCTCGCCCCCTTGCTCGGAGGAAATCGCCATGGGCGTAGAAAGCCTTCTCGTCTTCATCATCATCGGTGCCATCGCCGGCTGGCTCGCCGGTCTCATCGTTTCCGGTTTCGGCTTCGGCCTGATCGGCAACATCATCGTCGGCATCGTCGGCGCGTTCATCGCCGGCTGGCTGCTGCCGCGGATCGGCTTCTCCATCGGCGGCGGCATCATCGCTTCCATCATCCACGCCACGATCGGCGCCATCATCCTTCTGGTGCTGGTCAAGGTCCTGAAACGAGCCTGAGGCTCGATACGGCAAAGGGCGCGCCATGAAGCAGAATATGCTCTATCTCATCATCGGCGCGCTCGTCGTCGTGGTCATCGCGCTTGGCGTCTATGTCTACCGCGAGCAGACCAAGCCGAAAGGCGTCGAACTCAAGATCGACGACAAGGGCATTTCGATCCAGCAGAACTGAGCCTGCCGTCGACCGGTGGTGCGGCGCCGGCCGCATGTAAAAGGCGTTGGCGAGGGTCTCCAGCCTGTGAAGCTGGAAATCCTGTATTGCCTTGACCGCCGAGCGCGCAATCAGGCTTAGTCCACAACATCAAACAGGGGCAACAATCGCCAATGGGCCGGGGCGTCAGGACGATTCCCGATCCCTTCCATCGTTCGATTTCCTGAGCGGAGGACGGATGATCGCCGGGATCAACTTCAGGGCCGACGCAGCGGTGCGGGCGGCGCTTTCGGCGATCGGACGCACGGAAGACCTGCGCTTTTCACCCGACAATCGATTGCTGGCAATTGCCGGCTATGCGCGCAAGCGCCTGCTGGTCCTGCGCATCGATATCGAGGCTGGACCCGATGGTCCGGACGTCACGATCCACGATTACATGGAGCTGACATCGGACTATATGGGCGAAATCCATGGTCTGGATTTCATCGATGACCGCACACTGGCGATCGCCAATCGCGACGGAGTGGTAGCGATCTTCAGCCTGCCGCGCGAGGAACCGGCCGGCCAGAGCCGCGTGATATCAGCCATTCGCCGGATAAAGGGCAGGCGGCCCTGCAAACTGAATTCACCGGGTTCGATTGCCGTCAGGCGCGAGTCGCGCGGCCGGATCAGCCTGCTCGTCTGCAACAACTACACGCATCTGGTCACCCAGCACGTGATCAACCGGTGGCTTGGCTATCGCGCCACCAGCAATCAACCGCTTCTGAAACATGGCCTCGATATCCCCGACGGCATCGCGATCAGCGGCGACGGGCAATGGGTCGCCGTCAGCAGCCACGGCACCAGGGACGTAAAGCTCTACCGGATGTCGGCGTCGCTTGGACCCGATACCGAACCCGCCGGCGTCCTGCAGCACGCCGGCTATCCGCATGGCCTGCGCTTTACTGGCGATGACCGGCACATTCTCGTCGCCGACGCCGGCAGCCGGATGATGCATGTCTATGTTGGCGACAGTGCCTGGGACGGGCATCGCACGCCTGCGCGCTCGGTGATCGTGCTCGACGAGGACACCTTCGTCCGCGGCAGGGCCAGCCCCGAGGAAGGCGGCCCGAAAGGCCTTGACATCGACCGGTCGAACAGCGTCGTGGCGGTGACCTGCGAGGAGCAGACGCTGGCCTTTTTCGCGCTGCCGTCGATACTCGGTGGCGTTGAAAATTGCCGGCAAGACGGGGCTATTGCATCGGCGTAGTGCCCGAAGCGCGCTTCCCCCGATATGGAATTAGAATGACGGATCGACGCTTCGGCGCTATGATGTCGACACAGGGCGTTTGGGGTCAACCAACCTATTGCTAGGAGGTTGCCATGAAACACCAAACACTAGATCAACTGCATGCAGTTGCCGAGGTCAACACACAGCCAGTAATGAGCCGAACCCAACGTCTCGTTCGTTGGGCCGAGCTTCTTGAACGTGAGCCCAGCCGGCTCCTGACCGCGCTTGCCGGGACCGAATACCGTGCGCTGCCGGAGCGCGATGTCATGCGGGCCGATGGCTCGCCGATAGCGGTTGCCTTCACGGACCCGGTATTGCACGACGAGGGTCTGAAGGACGACAGTTATGGCGAAGCCAAGCGCTTCTTCGAGCTGACCGACCATCAACTGCACGAGATCGTCTGCTACTGCCATGTCGGCGAGGTCATGCAATCGTCCAGGGCAGCGCTCTCGGTTCGTGCGGCGATCGGGTGACGCATGTCCACCAGGTAATTGCCTGGTGACGGGTGATTTGGGGCGCGGTCGAACGCGAAGCTGCGAGCATTTGCGATCGCGCCCCAACACGGAACATGTCCGCGACCGCCTAGGTCGCGGCTAAGAATGGTGCGGGCCTTGGCGCCCGGACAAAATGCCACGGCGAGGATTGTTCCATCGCGACGGGCGCGACCGTTTGCCAGCGCCAAAATCAGCGGCTCGAACAACGCGATCACTGCCGGACCCCAGGCATTTGATTATCAATCGCCTTGAATTTTTCCGACTTAACCCGCCCTTAAATCGCCGCATCTACTCTTCAACCCGGACGCCGTTAGCACCGGGGACAGCAAGCGCAGCGCATGGCGAACCGCAGAGACAGCCGCATCGAGCCCAGTTTCGAGGGACCGCCACAGGCGCGATCCCAGCCGGGTCTTTCGGTGAGCGAGGAGGACCGCGTCGTGCCGAGCAACCGCAAAGCCTCCGCCAAACGCAAATCGTCCAAGGCGAAATCGTCGCGCGGTGGGCGCGGCAGGAGCCGGAGCGGCCTGTTCGGCGTGCTCGGCCGCCTGTTCTACTGGTGCTTCGTGCTCGCCATCTGGGGCGGCATCGCGGTGGCGGGCGTCGTCGTCTATTACGGCGCCAAGATGCCGGCGGCCACCACCTGGTCGATCCCCGACCGCGCCCCCAACATCAAGATCGTCTCGGCCGATGGCCAGTTGCTGGCAAACAGGGGCATGAGCGGCGGCGAAGCCGTCGGACTGCACGAAATGTCGCCTTACATCCCCGAAGCCGTCATCGCCATTGAGGACCGCCGTTTCTATTCGCATTTTGGCGTCGACCCGATCGGCCTGTCGCGCGCCATGGTGACCAACCTGCTCGGCGGGCATTTCTCGCAAGGCGGGTCGACGCTGACGCAGCAATTGGCCAAGAATCTGTTCCTGAAGCCCGACCGCACGCTGGAGCGCAAGGTGCAGGAGGTGCTGCTGGCGCTATGGCTGGAGCACAAGCACACCAAGGACCAGATCCTCGAAATGTACCTCAACCGGGTCTATTTCGGCTCCGGCGCCTTTGGTGTCGAGGCGGCTTCACGGCGTTATTTCGGCAAGAGCGCGCGTGACGTCACGCTCTCGGAAGCAGCGCTGCTTGCGGGCTTGCTGAAAGCGCCGTCGCGGCTGTCGCCGGCGCGTGATCCCAAGGCCGCGGAGGAACGTTCGCAGCTCGTGCTCGCCGCCATGCGCGAAGAGGGCAAGATCAGCGACAAGGAGCTGAAGACGGCGCTCAGCGCGCCGGCGACGCGCGCGCCGTCCTATTGGACCGGCTCGGAAAACTATGTCGCCGACACCATCATGGAAGAACTGCCGGACCTGATCGGCGACGTGCGCGGCGACATCGTCATCGACTCCACCGTCGACCTGAACCTGCAGAAGCTCGCCGAGCAGTCGATCCGCCGGCTGATCGATGAAAGCGGCAAGAAGCTCAACGTCACCCAGGGTGCGCTGGTGTCGATCGACGATTCCGGCGCGGTGCGCGCCATGGTCGGCGGCTATGATTATTCGACTAGCCAGTTCGACCGCGCCTCGGAAGCGCGCCGGCAGCCCGGCTCGGCGTTCAAGCCGTTCGTCTATATGGCGGCGCTGGAAGCCGGCCGCACGCCTGACAGCACGCGCAACGATGCGCCGATCAGGATCGGCAACTGGACGCCGGACAATTACGGCGGCAAGTATTTTGGCAAGGTCACGCTGGCGACGGCGCTGGCCAAGTCGCTGAACTCGGTCGCCGCGCAGCTGACCATGGAGGTCGGGCCGAACGCGGTGGTGGAAGCCGCGCACCGCATGGGCATCCAGTCCGAACTGCAGGCCAACACCTCGATCGCGCTCGGCACCTCGGAAGTGACCCCACTGGAGCTGACGTCCGCCTATGTGCCGTTCGCCAATGGCGGCTACAAGCCCGACATCCACTTCATCCGCCGCATCACGACCGCCGAGGGCAAGGTGCTCTACGACAGCGGCGGCGGCAGCGCGCCGCGTGTGGTGAAACCCGAGATCGTCGGCATGATGAATTCGATGATGACCGGCACCGTCGAGGTCGGGACGGCCAAGAAGGCGGCCTTCGCCTGGCCGTCGGCCGGCAAGACCGGCACCAGCCAGAATTCGCGCGATGCCTGGTTCGTCGGCTACACCGCCAATCTCACCACCGGCGTTTGGTTCGGCAATGATGACGGCACGGCGATGAAGAAGGTCACCGGCGGCGCGCTGCCGGCGCAGGCGTGGCACGAATTCATGGTCGCCGCCCACGAAGGCGTACCGGTGCGGCCGCTGCCCGGCACCTGGAAGTCGACGCCGGCCGATACGATCGTGCCCGACGATATACCCTCGGCCGACAACAACCAGCCAGCGCCGGTCCCGTCAGCCTCCGTTGGCCAGCAGGCGCCGGCCGCACAGGCAACCCAGGCGCCGGCCCCGGCCCGGGTGGCGCGGCCTGCCCAGACCGTCGATGCCGATGGCTTCAACATGCCGGCCGATGACGGCACCACTGCTTCGGTCGGCCATCCGGTGCCGCCGGGCAATGTTGGCGGTCCGCTGAAGAAGAAAAAACAGACCTCGATCCTGGATATTCTGGGCGGCGGCTGAAGGCGGTCGCCCCGGCGGTTCGCAGCGGCGTCAATCCGCCTCTCGCCAGCGCCACGGTGTTCGGCTACACCTCCGGCCGGAGACCGCGACATGGCCGAACTCGACACCAGAAAAACCATCGTGCTGACCGGCGCCAGCCGTGGCATCGGCCATGCCACGGTCAAGCGCTTTTCGCGTGAGGGTTGGCGCGTCATCACCTGTTCGCGCCAGGCCTTCGCCGAGGATTGCCCGTGGCCGGCCGGCCCGGAAGACCACATCAAGGTCGACCTTGCCGACCAGGAAGATGTCGGCATCGCCGTCTCGGAAATCCGCCATCGTCTGGAAGCGCATGGCGGCCAGCTCAACGCGCTGGTCAACAATGCCGGCATTTCGCCCAAGCTCAAGGACGGCAACAGCCGCATGAACTCGATCGACACGCCGATGCATGTCTGGCGCGACGTGTTCCAGGTCAATTTCTTCGCGCCGATCATGCTGGCGCGCGGCCTGTTCAAGGAACTGGCGACGGCCAAGGGCTCGATCGTCAACGTCACCTCGATCGCCGGCACCCGCGTGCATCCCTTCGCGGGCACCGCCTATGCGACGTCGAAGGCGGCTCTCGGCTCGCTGACGCGCGAGATGGCGCATGATTTCGGCCCGCACGGCATTCGCGTCAACGCCATCGCGCCGGGCGAGATCGACACGGCGATCCTGTCGCCGGGCACGGAAAAGATCGTCGAGACGATCCCGCTGCGGCGCCTCGGCACCACGGCTGAGGTCGCCGACATCATCTTCTTCCTGTGCTCGCAGCAGGCCTCCTATGTGACCGGTTCGGAAATCCACATCAATGGCGGCCAGCACGTGTGAGCAGGCCGACTTCGGCTGGGGTTGCTCATCCGGCCATGGTGAGAACAGCCTTGCCGCTGAAGCTGCGCTGCCGCAGGGCGTCCAGAGCCTGGGCGATATCCGTCCACGGCACGGTCAAGGCGACGCGGGTTTCCAGCCGGCCAGCCGCGACCAGGGCGAGCAACTCGGCAATGTCGGCGCCAATGCCGGAGCCCGAGGTGTAGTAAGCGAAGGTCTGAAGCCTTGCTCCTTCATGTCCCGGAACGAACTGGCGGAAGCCAATCGGCGTGAGCTCGCCACTGCTTGAACCGAAGATGACGATGGTCCCGCCGGGCGCGACACGTTCGATCGCGCGGGCAAGGCTTTCGCCGCCGACCGACTCGGTGATCAGCGAAAATGGTCCCTCGGCCAGCTCGATCGCCTCGACAACCTGTCCGGCTCCGAGATCGCTGAGATCCCCGGCGTGCCGGGCGGCGGCGATGGCCGTCACCGAGGCGCCTTGTTCGCGGGCGATCTGGATCTGGAAACGGCCGACCGCGCCGCTCGCGCCAGTGATCAGCACCCGTTGGCCGGCCAGATCACCGCCATGGCGCAACGTCCTCAGCGCCGTCGTGCCCGCCACGGGTAGCGTGGCCGCGGAAACAAAGTTGACCTCATCGGGCAGGACGGCGAGACGGTCGGTCGGAACGGCGACACGTTCGGCCCAGCCGGCCTCGTCGACCAAAGCGGCAACGCGGGTGCCCACGGCCGGTCCGGAGCCATCGGCTGCCACCCGTTCGACAATCCCGACGATGTCCTGGCCGGGTATCCAGCCGTCCGGGCGTATGGTGAGCAGGCGCAGTTCGCCGCGGTTCAACGAGGTTGCGCGGACGGCGACCAGAGCCTCGTTCGCGCAAGGCTGTGGCTCGCCCACCTCGGCGAGTTTCAATCTGGCTGCGTTGTCGGAAGAGATGGTGAGGGCGAGCATGGGGTACACCTTTGCCAATTGGCGAGAACGACCCGAGCCTACCGAGTTGTGCTGACGAGTAATCTGGATATAAAGGCAATTCATCGCTAAAAACCGTCAATCATGAGACAGCCCCTCCGCTACCCATGGCTCGATTTCGACGTCGATGACGTCCTTGCTCCGGCGATCGCAGTGCGCGTCGACGTCACCGAGACCAGGGCCGAGGTGTCGGATCATTGGCATCGCAAAGGGCAACTCGTCTTCGCGCTCAGCGGTGGCGTCACCTGCCGCGTTCCGAGCGGCCTCTGGATGGTTCCGCCGCACTGCGGCGTGTGGGTGCCAAGCCGCATGCAGCACAGCAACATCGCGACGGCCAATGCGCGGATTTTCTTCGTCTATATCGAGCCGGGCGCGGCTGAGCTGCCGGACCGGTGCTGCACGCTTTCGATCTCACCGCTGCTGCGCGAGCTGATCATCGAACTGTCGGAATGCGCGCCCGATGACGCGCGATGCGCCTTCCTGGGAAGCGTCCTGCTGGCCGAACTGCCCGATATGCCTGTCCAGCAGCTGCATCTGCCGATATCCTCCGAGCCGCGCCTGAAGCGGATCGCGGAAGCGCTGGCGAACGATCCTGCCGATCGCAGCACGCTGGCCGAATGGGGAAAACGCGTCGCGCTCAGCGAGAGCAGCCTTGCTCGTCTTATCGTCAAGGAAACCGGCTTGAGCTTCGGCCGCTGGCGACAGCAATTGCACTTGATCGTTGCGATAAGGGAACTGGCTTCGGGCGCAAGCGTTCAGCAGGTTTCGGGCGACCTCGGCTATGAGTCCGTCACGGCCTTCATCACCATGTTCAAGAAGGCGCTGGGCAAACCTCCCGCACAGTATCTCAGCAGCATCGCACGCAATGGCGGTTCCGCATTCGTGGCGTGATCAGGCGGCGGACGGTTCGGTCGCGGATGGCTTGCGACCGAGCACCTCTTCGACGATGCCGCGCGCGATTTCGCGTTCGCCCATGATCACCGTGTCGGCGCCGAGCCCCTTGAGATGCTCGACCTCGGCATCGGAATGGGCGCGGGCAACGACGTTTATGCCGGGATTGGCGGCGCGTGCGCGCAGCACGATCTGGCCGGCTTCGAACGCATTGGGGATGGCGAGGATCAGCCGGCTGGCGCCTTCGGGATTGGCGGCGGCGAACACTTCGGCGTTGGCGGCATTGCCGGCGACGGTCTCGACGCCATCGGCCTTCAGCTTGGCCAGTGTCTTGTCGGCGTCCTCGATGACGAGGAAGGGCATCGCTGCTTGTTTCAGCGCCGCGCCGACAAGGCCGCCGACACGGCCATAGCCGATCAGGATGGCATGGCCGGTGAGCGCCGTCTTCGGCGGCGGGCCGTCTTCCTCTTTGGCTGTCGCGGCAACCGAGGCGACCTGGCCCGGTTCGGTCGCCGGACCGACCGGCTTGGCGTCGGCCGGCGGGGCCGCCCTGGCGGCGCGGGCCTCCAGCCATGGCTTCATCCAGTCGATGACCAGGAACATCAGCGGGTTGAGCACGATCGACAGGATGGCGCCTGCCAGGATCAGGTCGCGGCCCTGTTCGGGCAGAAGTTTCAGCCCGACGCCGAGTTCGGCCAGGATGAAGGAGAATTCGCCGATCTGGGCAAGGCTGGCCGAAATCATGAGGGCTGTCGCCAGGGGATAGCCGAAGGCGACGACGATGACGAACGCCGCCAGCGACTTGCCGATGACGATGATGGCCAGTGTCGCCAGGATCGGCAGGCCGTTGCTGAGCAGGCTGAACGGGTCGAACAACATGCCGACCGAGACGAAGAACAGCACCGAGAAGGCATCGCGCAGCGGCAGCGATTCTTCGGCCGCGCGGTGGCTGAGCTCGGATTCGCTCATGATCATGCCGGCGAAGAAGGCACCGAGCGCCAGCGAGACGCCGAACAGTTTCGCCGCGCCGAAGGCGACGCCGAGCGCGATCGCCAGCACCGCCAGCCGGAACAGTTCGCGCGACCCGGTATGGGCGACGTAGTGCAGGATCCACGGAATGACCCGGCGGCCGACCACCAGCATGACGACGACGAAGGCGGCGACCTTGGCGAGCGTGATGCCGACGACGCCCCAGATGCCGTAGCTGGCCGGCAGCGACAGCAGGCCGCTCGCGTGCACATCCGCCTGTTCCTGGCCGCCGAGCACGCCGGCAAGGGCCGGCAGCAGCACCAGCGCCAGCACCATGGCCAGATCCTCGACGATCAGCCAGCCGACGGCGATGCGGCCGCGCTCGGTCTCGATCAGCCGGCGTTCCTGAAGCGCGCGCAGCAGCACCACGGTCGAGGCGACCGACAGCGCCAGGCCGAACACCAGACCCGCGCCCATCGACCAGCCGAGCATCCAGGACAGTCCGGCGCCGAGTGCCGTGGCAAAGCCGATCTGGACGATGGCGCCGGGAACGGCGATGGCGCGGACCGACAGCAGGTCCTTCAGAGAGAAATGCAGGCCGACGCCGAACATCAAGAGGATGACGCCGATCTCGGCAAGTTCATTGGCAAGGCCGGCATCGGCGACGAAACCGGGGGTGTTCGGCCCGACCAGCACGCCGGCTATGAGATAGCCGACCAGTGGCGGAATGCGGAAACGGTTGGCGAGAGCCCCGAAGACGAAAGCCAGCCCCAGACCGGCGACGATGGTGGCGATAAGGGGCGTGTCATGCGGCATTGTCTATGGAGCGCCTTTCAAGCTGGGGATGTCGGATGTGCGCCGCCCGAAGCCGCCGCCTGTTTTGCAATATGGTGGAAGGCGTGACGGTGATGCAACCCGCAGGGCGCGAAAATCGACGGTGCGGCGGCACAAACCGGACCGGCGGCCTCAGCCGCCGGCCCGGTTTGTGCCCACGTTGGTACTGACGTCGACAACGAGACCCGTTGCGAAAGGTCAGGCTGCTTGCAGCAAGGCCTCGATCTCTGAGATGGCGTGGTTGGTCATGGTTTTTGGAATTTCAGCCGTCACCTTGTCGCCGACCTCCTTGTGCAGCTTCTTGCGCATGGCGCCGAGCATCATGGGTGGGGCGACAAGCACGATGCTGTCGAACTCACCGCCATGGGCGAGCTTGTAGAGACGGGCCGCGATCTCTTCCGCGAAACGCTCCTTGCCGATACGGTGCCAGTCCGTGTCTTCGACGGCGCTGCGATGCACCGATGGGCCGTCATTGTACCGGCCGGGGCTGTCGGTCCCTTGTTCGCGCGTGGGCGGGTTCTCCTGTTCCATCACCTGCACGACTTCGAGATTTGGAAACTTGTTGTCGCCGGCATTCTTGAGCAAGAGCGCTTTTTCCCCGTCGGCCACCAGGACCCAGATGCCGTGCCTCAGTTTGATCGTGTCCATGAAAGCGCTCCTTTTGATGAGTGGTTACGCTTCGCAACGCGTTTCAACCCGGCAACGTTCCACCCCCTTACGGCGAAGCGACGGCAGTGCCGCCAACGGCTGGACAGGCGATGCGCGAGTGGGCGACTTTAATCTACTGAATTGGTAGAAATTAGAAAAAACTGTTTTGCTAGATAAAGGGCAGGTGGCTAAAAAGACCTGAAATCAAGGCCCGCTTCAGCGTCTTGAAACCGCTCGCACCCCGGATGTGGAATATTTTTCTCCTGCCTTTCGCGGTTGCGAAAAAGCGATTGCCTGCCATCACAGGATGCGCGAGTGCTTTGCTTCTGGTTTTTCGCGCCCGGGCGTAAAACTGCGATACTGTTCCCGGATTGCTCTTCCCATGCCGCAGGCCAATGCCAAGCTCAATGCCTTCCCCGTCTTCGTGCGGGTCGAGGGCGAAACCGTGGCCATCGTCGGCGCCGGCGCCGAAGCCCTGGCCAAGGCGCGGCTGATCGGACAGTCGAGCGCGGTGCTGCGCATCATCGCCGAGAATGCCGAGCCGGAGCTGCTTGCCTTTATTGCTCAGTCCGGCGCCAGCCACGTCACGGCGGCCTATGACGCCTCGCAGCTGGAGGGCGCGGTGATGGTGTTTGCCGCCAGCGGCGATGAGGCGCTCGATCGCCGCGTCGCAGCGGATGCGCGCGGACTGGGCATTCCGGTCAATGCCGTCGACCGGCCGGAGCTCTGCGACTTCTTCACTCCGGCGCTGGTCAACCGCGCGCCGGTCGCCATCGCCATCGGAACGGAAGGCGCCGGCCCGGTGCTGGCCCAGATGCTGCGGGGCCGCATCGATCAGATGCTGTCGCCATCGCTCGGTTCGCTGGCGACGCTCGCCGCTTCCCTGCGGGGGGCGGCCGAGAAATTACTGCCGAAAGGCAATGCCCGCCGCCGCTTCTGGAACAGTTTTTTCCAGGGTGCGCCCGCCTATGCCGTGGAAGCCGGCCAGCTGTCGCAGGCGCATGATGCCGCCGTGGATCTACTGTTGTCGAACGCACCCCCTTTGGGTCACATCGCCCTGGTCGGCGCCGGTCCGGGCGCCGAAGATCTGCTGACGTTGCGTGCGCATCGCCTGCTGATGGAAGCCGACGTCATCGTCCATGACGCGCTGGTACCGGAGGCGGTCGTCGCCATGGGCCGCCGCGATGCCGAGCGCCTGCCGGTCGGCAAACGCAAGGGCTGCCACAGCAAGAGCCAGGCCGAGATCAATGCGCTGCTGGTCGAACTTGGCCAGCAGGGCAAGCGCGTGGTGCGGCTGAAGTCGGGCGATCCGCTGGTGTTCGGCCGCGCCGGCGAGGAGATGGCGGCATTGCGCGACGCCGGTATCGCCTATGAGGTGGTTCCAGGCGTCACCGCGGCCTTTGCCGCCGCAGCCGATTTCGAATTGCCGCTGACCTTGCGCGGCGTCTCCTCGTCCATGGTCTTCACCACCGGCCACGATCTCAAAGGCAATTCGTTGCCCGACTGGGCCAAGCTTGCGATTTCCGGCGCCACCGTCGCCATCTATATGGGCCGCTCGGTGGCGGCCGAAGTCGCCGGCCGGCTGATTGAGGCCGGACTGTCGCCGGACACGGCGGTGGCCGTGGTCGAGAATGCCAGCCTTGCCAACCGGCGCCGTTTCCACGGCACGCTGGCCGATCTGCCGTCGCTGGAAGCGCGGGGCGATCTTTCCGGGCCGGTCATGACCATCATCGGCGATGCTGTCGCCGGCGCTAATTTTGAACGGTCCGAGCCGCTTGCCGCACATAGGAATGAAGGCGCGGCCAAAGCCGCCGCAGAGAGAGTTCAGCCATGAAGATACTGACCGCCAACCGCCTGACGGATGGCATCGCCGTCTGGTATGCCGATGGCGGCTGGGCCGAGACGGTGGGCCAGGCCGATCTTGCCCATGACAAGGCGGCCGAGGATCGCCTGGAGGCGATCGGCGCCAAGGCCTATGCCGACAATGAAGTGGTCGATGTCAATCTGATCGATGCGGAAGTCGTCGACGGTGTCGTCGAGCCGGTGCGCTTGCGTGAAAAGATCCGCGCCGCAGGCCCGACAATCCGCGGCGATCTCGGCAAGCAGGCCGAGCGGGCGGCGTAGCCAGGTTTTGAGTGAAACGGGCGGACGCGCCCTGAAAGACGAAGCATGTACCGTTACGATGAGTTCGATCACGATTTTGTCCAGGCCCGCGTCGCCGAGTTCAGCGACCAGGTCCAGCGCCGGCTGTCCGGCGAGATATCAGAGGACCAGTTCCGGCCGCTCAGGCTGATGAACGGCGTCTACCTGCAGCTGCACGCCTACATGCTGCGCATCGCGGTGCCCTACGGCACGCTGAACGGCAGGCAGCTGCGTATGCTCGGCCACATCGCGCGCAAATACGACAAGGGCTACGGCCATTTCACCACGCGCCAGAACATCCAGTTCAACTGGCCGGCGCTATCCGACATTCCGGCGATCCTGGCCGACCTGGCAAGCGTGGAGATGCACGCTATCCAGACCAGCGGCAACTGCATCCGCAACGTCACGGCCGATCATTTTGCCGGTGCCGCCGCCGACGAGGTCGCCGATCCGCGTCCCTATGCGGAGATCCTGCGGCAATGGTCCTCGGTGCATCCGGAATTCTCGTTCCTGCCCAGGAAATTCAAGATCGCCGTGACGGGCGCCGAGCGCGACCGCGCTGCCATCCAGACGCACGATATCGGCCTGCATCTGAAGAAGAACGCCGCCGGCGAGCTTGGCTTTGCCGTCTATGTCGGCGGCGGCCAGGGCCGCACGCCGATGGTGGCAAGGAAGATCCGCGACTTCCTGCCGGAAGCCGACCTTTTGTCCTACTGCACGGCGATCCTGCGCGTTTACAACCTCTATGGCCGCCGCGACAACAAGTACAAGGCGCGCATCAAGATCCTGGTGCACGAGACCGGCGTCGAGGAGATCACCCGCCAGGTCGAGGCCGAATGGCAGGAATTGAAGGACGCCGAGCTGAAGCTGCCGGAAGCCGATATCCGCGCCATCGAAGCCTATTTCGCGCCACCAACGCTCGCTGATCGGCCGGAAGGCGACCAGGCGGTCAAGCTGGCGCGTCTTGATTCCAAAGGCTTCTCGGAGTGGCTCGACCAGAATGTGGTGACGCACCGCCATCCCGACTATGCGGCAGTGACGATCTCGCTCAAGGGCATCGGCGAGGTGCCGGGCGATGCTTCCGACAGCCAGATGGAAGCGGTTGCCGACATCGCCGAGAAATACGCCTTCGACGAGCTGCGTGTCAGCCATGAGCAGAACCTGATCCTGCCGCATGTGGCACGCGCCGACCTCAAGGCGGTCTATGACGCGTTGGTCGATATCGGGCTGGCGACGGCCAACTCCAATTTGATATCGGACATCATCTCGTGCCCCGGGCTCGACTATTGCGCGCTGGCGACGGCACGCTCGATCCCGATCGCGCAGGAAATCTCGCAGCGCTTCGCCTCGCTGGAGCGGCAGCGCGAGATCGGCGAATTGAAGCTGAAGATATCCGGCTGCATCAATGCCTGCGGCCACCACCATGTCGGCCATATCGGCATCCTCGGCGTCGAGAAGAAGGGCTCCGAGCTCTATCAGGTGACGCTGGGCGGTTCCGCCGACGAGAACACGTCGGTCGGCGAGATCATCGGCCGCGGCTTCTCGTCGGAAGAGATCACCGACGCCATCGAGCAGATCGTCGAGACCTATCTCGGCCTTCGGCTCAACCCACAGGAAAAATTCATCGACGCCTACCGCCGTGTCGGTCCCGCGCCGTTCAAGGAGGCGCTCTATGCTGGCGAAACCAAGGCCGCTTGACCATATCGCCGATGTCGATGACGGCGTCGCCGCCAAGGCGGCGGGGCTCGATGCGCTCTATGGCCACCTGAAGCCGCTCGAGATCATCGAGCGCTCGGCTCGCGAACTGTTCCACGACGAGATCGCCGCCGTGTCATCCTTCGGGGCGGATTCGGCTGTGCTGCTGCACATGATCGCCGAGATCGACCGCACGCTGCCGGTCATCTTCCTCGACACCGGCAAGCACTTCGAGGAGACGCTTGGCTACCGCGACGCGCTCGTCGCCGATTTCGGGCTGACCAACATCCAGGTCATCAAGCCCGAGGAGGCGGCGCTCGCGCGGATCGACCCGACGGGCAATCTGCATCAGAGCAACACGGATGCCTGCTGCGACGTGCGCAAGGTCGAGCCGCTGGCGCGCGGTGTGGCGCCCTTTCGCGCCTGGTTCACCGGCCGCAAGCGCTTCCAGGCCTCGACGCGGGCAGCGCTGCCGGTGTTCGAGGCGGTCGGCCCGCGCATCCGCATCAATCCGCTGGCTCACTGGACGACCTCGGACCAGGCCGACTACATGCGGGCGCATGCGCTGCGCGAGAATCCGCTGGTCGCTTATGGCTACCTGTCGATCGGTTGCTTTCCGTGCACGCAACCGGTGCAGCCGGGCGAGGATGCGCGCAGTGGTCGCTGGGCCGGTCACGCCAAGACCGAGTGCGGCATTCACCTGTCGGGACTGGAGAAGTCGCTGACCGACGCATCCCTTTAGGCTATGTGGATGTTCAGGCGAGGCTGGCCTACAAACGGCGGCCTCCGGACGTGAACTTCGACACGCCCTGAGCTTTTTTGATTTTAGGAATTCTTGATGACTGAACCGACGACACCGGAGATCCGGCTCTGGACCCCGCAGGGTTTTCGCGAGGACGAGTGGGCTCATGCCGAAAGTGCCGACGCGCTGTCCGGCAATGGCCGCTTCATCCTGCCGCTGCAGGCGTTCCTCGACCTTGATCCGGAGGTGCGCCGGTCCGCCAAGGAGCGGCTGGGCGTGGTGCTGCAGCCCGGTGATCAGCTCGAGAAGATAGCCGACTTGCTCGACCAGCTGTCGCTGGTGGCACTGGTCTTCCCGGCCTTCAGCGACGGGCGCTCCTTCTCCAAGGCCGAACTGCTGCGCAGCCGCTACCACTTCGCAGGTGCCGTTCGCGCCACCGGCCAGGTGCTGGTCGACCCGTTGCCGCATATGCTGCGGCTCGGCTTCGACGAGTTCGAGATTTCCAACCCTGTGCTGTTGAAGCGCCTGGAAGAGGACCGCACCGGCGGTCTGGGGCTTTACTACCAGCCGACCGCAGTGCCGGAGCCCAAGGGCCCGAAATATTCCTGGCGCCGCGTTCGCAGCTGACGTTGGGGTAATTCCACACATCTTTACATAGGCCGTAATCGAGCCTTCTCTTGGTCATCCGGACGGAAACATCCGCCGGGTGCGAGGAGGAAGTCATGGATTTCGACTATGTCATCGCCGGCGGTGGGTCCGCCGGCTGCACGCTTGCCGCGCGGCTGTCCGAAGATCCATCGAAAACCGTCTGCCTGATCGAAGCCGGCGGCGCGGGCAGCAACCTGCTTATCCGCGCGCCGGCAGGCATCATCGCACTGTTGCCGGGCCGGCCGAAGATCAACAACTGGGCGTTCGAGACGGTGCCGCAACAGGGTCTTGGCGGCCGCAAGGGCTACCAGCCGCGCGGCAAGGCGCTGGGCGGATCCAGCGCCATCAATGCCATGCTCTACACGCGCGGGCACCGCGGCGACTATGACGAATGGGCCGACCTCGGCTGTGACGGCTGGTCATGGGACGAGGTGCTGCCCTATTTCCGGCGGGCGGAAGGCAATCAACGCGGCGCTGATGCCCTGCATGGCGATGACGGGCCGCTGCGGGTTGCCGAGCAGCAGGCGCCGCGTCCGCTCTCCCGGGCCTTTGTCGAGGCCTGCGGCGAAAACCAGATCCGCCGCAACGATGATTTCAACGGCGTCGAACAGGAAGGTGCGGGACTTTACCAGGTGACGCAATTCTGGGGCGAACGCCGCAATGGCGAGCGCTGCTCGGCGGCCGCTGCCTATCTGCAACCGGCCATGAACAGGTCGAACCTTACCGTCATCACCGGAGCGCATGCCACGGCGGTCGTCCTCGACGGCAAGCGTGCCACCGGCGTGCGGTATCGCGCGGGGAAGAGCGAAGCCGTCGCGAAAGCCAGGCGCGAGGTGATCGTCTGCGGTGGCGCCTTCGGTTCGCCTCAACTCCTGTTGCTGTCGGGCATTGGCCCGGCTGCCGAGCTTGCCATGCATGGCATTCCGGTCATTCATGAACTGCCCGGTGTTGGCAAGAACCTGCAAGACCACCTCGATTTCATCATGGGCTGGACGTCCAGGGATGCCGACATGATGGGCATCGGCCTGCGCGGCCTGCCCGGCCTGGTGCGGCACATGCTGCGCTGGCGCAAAGATGGCGGCGGTATGATCGCCACGCCCTATGCCGAAGGCGGTGCCTTCCTCAAATCCGATCCAGCGCTGGAACGGCCCGACCTGCAACTGCATTTCTGCATCGCGATCGTGGACGATCATGGCCGCAAGCTGCATATGGGATACGGCTTTTCCTGCCATGTCTGCGTGCTGCGGCCGCATTCGCGCGGCGAGGTCGGGCTGTCGACTCATGATCCCTTTGCGCCGCCGCGCATCGATCCGCGCTTTCTCTCGGACGAACGCGATGGTGAGCTTTTGCTCAAGGGGGTCAGGATGATGCGCGGCATCCTGGAGGCGCCGGCGCTGGCCAGGTATCGCCACAAGGAAATCTACACCGCCGGCGTTTCGAGCGACGCGGAGTTGATGTCCCACATCCGTGCCCGCGCAGACACGATCTATCACCCGGCCGGCACCTGCAAGATGGGCGTCGACGAGATGGCGGTGGTCGATCCGCAATTGCGGGTCCACGGGCTTGAAGCCTTGCGGGTCGTCGACGCCTCGGTGATGCCGACACTGATCGGCGGCAACACCAACGCGCCGACCATCATGATTGCCGAAAAGGCGGCGGACATGATCAAGGCGGTCGCCTGACTTCGACACTGGTCGAACCAGAGAAGCTTCTTTCGTCCGTCGAGACGCGCCTCCGGCCGAGAAGGCCGGAGAACTGGTCATACCAATTTGGCGATTTTCGCTTTCCCTTTGACCCTCCTGCCCTTAGGATAGGGGACATTATTTCGTGATCCGAAATAAATATGGCCACAAGGGAGGAACCGGGAATGGCTGGCAAGAAGATACTGATGCTCGTTGGCGAGTTCAGCGAGGAGTATGAGATTTTCGTCTTTGAACAGGCCATGCATGCCGTCGGCCACACCGTGCATGTCGTCTGCCCGGACAAGAAGGCGGGCGATGTCTTGAAGACCTCGCTGCACGATTTTGAAGGCCACCAGACCTACACGGAAAAGCCCGGCCACGACTACATCCTCAACAAGACGTTCTCCGAGGTGGATCCGGCCAAGTATGACGCCGTCTACGCTGCGGGCGGGCGCGGTCCCGAATACATCCGCATCGACAAGCGGGTGCAGGCGCTGGTGCGGCATTTCCACGAGGCCGGCAAGCCGATCTTCACCATCTGCCATGGCGTGCAGATCCTGATCGCGGTCGATGGCGTGGTGCGGGGCAGGGAAGTGGCGGCACTCCACTATTGCGAGCCTGAAGTGACGCTCGCCGGCGGCATCTACATCGACGTCGCGCCGACCGGCGCCCATGTCGACGGCAATCTGGTGTCGGCCAAGGGTTGGCCGGGCCTGTCCAACTTCATCCGTGAGTGCCTGAAGGTGCTCGGCACCGAAATCCGCCATGGCGAGATACTTATGCGCGAAGAGCGCCAGGCGGCCTGAACAGGGGACTTCAGCCGCCGCGCCACGGCGCGGCGGTCGTCGTTCTAAATCGCCGCCCGTGCCTCGCGGAATGACACCAGCTTGCGGCGGTTCTCGTCCCACAATGCCAGTTTGACGCAGCGCAGGCTGTCGAGCAGCGTGACGCGACCAATGCCGCGCAATTCCGGATAATCGCGCAGCACTTCCTGCAGCCGGTAGCCCGGCACCTTGGCGGAGAGGTGGTGGACGTGATGGACGCCGATATTGCCGGTGAACCAGTTCAGCACTGGCGGCAGGTCGTAATAGGACGAGCCGTGCAAGGCGGCATGCTGGAACTCCCAGTCGTCATCCTTAGCCCATTCCGTCTCCTCGAACTGGTGCTGGACGTAGAACAGCCAGATGCCGGCCGAACCGGCGAGAATGACGATCGGCAGATGGACGACCAGGAACGCACCGGGGCCGACGGCCCAGATAAGCAGGGCCGCCGCAAGCGCGATGGCGAGGTTGGTGGTCATCGATGATACCCACGGCGTCAGGCCGCCGCGCATCATGCCGATGGGCAGTCTTTGTGAGAAGATGAACAGCCAGATCGGTCCCAGCCCGAACATCACCAGGGGATGGCGATAGAGGCGGTAGGCGAGGCGCCCGCGCCAGGACAATTGCCGGTATTCGGCAACCGTCAGCGTCCTGATGTCACCCATGCCGCGCTCGTCGAGATTGCCGGCGCTGGCATGATGCGTCGCGTGGGCGCGCCGCCAGCAATCGTAGGGTGTCAGCGTCAGGACGCCGAGCGCACGGCCGATCCAGTCGTCGGCGTAGCGGTTGGCGAAGAAGGAGCCGTGGCCGCAATCGTGCTGGATCATGAAGATGCGGACCAGGAATCCGGCGGCCGGAAGGATCAGGATCAGTCCCCACCAATGGCCATAGGCATAGGCGGCCGAGGAGAGCGCCCAGAGCGTGGCGAACGGAATGAGGGTGATGGCGAGTTCGACGGCGCTGCGTCGCCGGTCCGGCTTCTTGTAGCGCGCCAGGATCTTCAACCAGGCGCGCTTGCTGTTGGCGGCCGCTTCGGGGGAAATCATGTTCATCAGGAAGCATAGGCGCGGCATGTGGCTACCGCAAGGCAGCCATCACGCAAAATTACTGTGCGTAATTGTCGCGTAAAGAGCGAGGAGAGCTACTGCCGCCGCAATCTGGCGTCGCCAGCCTCGGTCCGGTCGAGGCGGTCGAGCAATTGCCTGAAGCGGTCGTGAGTATCGGCTTCGATACGGAAAGCCGGCAAGGTACGCAGAAAACGCGTCATCGCCTCGGCACCGAACTGGCGCCTGACTTCGGCGGCGAGCCTTTCTCCATTTTCAGCCTTGTTGCGGGTCATCATTTCAGAATCCTGTGTCGGCTCCGAAACTCCTCTGGCAAGGGAATGGTTCCCACATCACGCTTCCGTGGCAGGCCCAGCCGGCAGTCATGGTAAAATTTGAATTAAAATCGAAGTATCGCAGTTGATCGCCGCCCGGACCCGGCCACAGGCCCAATGGTCGCTTACCCCTTGATTTTTGGCTGCCAAACCTCGATATCGGGCACAAAATCCATACCATTCGAGATGACGGGAAACGGCGATGAGCGACCAGACAAAAGACGAACGCGCGCCCAGTGAAGCCGAGGCGGCCGAGGCCAGTGCCGAGCGCACGGAAGGCAGCATTGACGGCGACTATGAAGCGCTTGTGCGGCTGCTGAAGGAAAATGAAGAGCTGAAGGACCGCGCGCTGCGCGTCGCGGCCGAGATGGAGAACCTGCGCCGCCGCACCGCCCGCGATGTGCACGACGCGCGCACCTATGCGGTTGCGAATTTCGCTCGCGACATGCTGTCGGTGTCGGACAATCTGCGCCGCGCGCTGGATGCCATTCCGGCGGAGGCCAAGGCCTCGGGCGACGCCGGCTTCAAGGCGCTGATCGAAGGCGTCGACCTGACCGAGCGCGCCATGCTGTCGGCGCTGGAACGGCATGGGGTCAAGAAGCTCGCGCCGGAAGGCGAGAAGTTCGACCCCAATTTCCACCAGGCCATGTTCGAGGTGCCCAATCCCGATGTCCCGGCCAACACCGTCGTCCAGGTCGTGCAGCCGGGCTATTCGATCGGCGAGCGCGTACTGCGTCCGGCCATGGTCGGCGTGGCCAAGGGCGGCCCGAAGATTGCCGCGGAGGCGCCGGTGGAGCCGGGCCCGGTGAATGAGCAGGCGGAGAAGGATGCGTAGTTAGGGATTAGGCAGTAGGGCCGTAGGCAGTAGGGAATAAGGCAGCCGTATCAATCGTGCGGCTTGCTATTTATGCCTATTCCCTAAACTCTACCGCCTCATGCCCTTGAACCCCATCGCCCTTCTCGACTATGCCGGCGTCGCCGTCTTCGCGGCGACGGGGGCGTTGGCTGCCTCGCGCAAGCAACTCGACATTATCGGTTTCCTGTTCCTGGCCAGCGTCACCGGTATTGGCGGCGGCACGTTTCGCGACCTCATCCTCAATGTGCCGGTCTTCTGGGTGGGAAACCGCGACTATGTGCTCATCTGCGCCGTGGTGGCCGTCCTTGTCTTCTTCACCGCGCATCGCGTCGAATCCCGATACAAGCTGCTGCTGTGGCTCGACGCCATCGGGCTGGCCGCCTTTTCGGTGATGGGCGCGGCCAAGGGCCTGGCAATCACCGGTTCACCCGTGGTTTCGATCATTACCGGCATGCTGACCTCGACCTTTGGCGGCATATTGCGCGATCTGCTGGCCGGCGAACCATCGGTGCTGCTGAGGCCGGAAATCTACGTCACGGCCGCCCTGGCCGGCGCGGCCATCTTCACACTCGGCGACGTCGCCGGATTGCCGCAGATCGTTTCAGGCTTGGCCGGCTTCGTCGTGGCGCTCGCCGTGCGTGGCGGCGCGCTGCGTTTCGGCTGGTCGTTTCCGTCCTACAAGAGCCGGCCTGGCCGGCGGCCGGAGGATATTCCTTGAATCAGGCCTTCGCTGCCTGCCAAGCGTTCATCAGCTTTTTGGGCGCCTGTCGGATCCATGTCTGTTCGAGCCGATGGCGCAATTCTTCGGGCGGAATTCGACTCAACCTGACAAGGATCGCCGGCCAGCCCTTATAGTGATCCGTCTCGAAATAGATTGCGGGCGCCGCTTCCAGCAGCATCTCTTTCTCGTCGAGCGGGCACATCAGGACGACCGTGTCGGCGTCCTTGACGCGGGCAAGCAATTTCTTGCCAACCTTCAGCGCCGGCGTCCCATAAGATGTCGTTTCGATGATGTCCGGCAAGCCGCTCGCAGCACGTCGCAATGCTTCGAAAACGGTGGAAAGCTCGTCGCTCACCGTTTCACGCTGCGAAGCGCTGCGCTTCCCCGCCATAATAGTTGACGTAGCGGGCGCCGATCTCCTTGACCGGCATCACCACGAAGACGTCGACGGTCGAGAATTCGCGGTCGATGACGCAGCCGTCGCCGATGCGGGCGCCGACCCTCAGATAGCCCTTGACCAGAGGCGGCATCGCCGCGATCGCGGCCTTGGTGTTGACCGCCTCGATCGGCATCAGGTCCATGGAGCAATAGCGCCCGGACACCGCGCGCACATCCCAGGCCGAATTCGTGCGGCAGTGATGGGCAAGATAGGTGAGCGCCTCGGCATGCGCCGCCGGCACGGTGCCGGGGAAGGAAGCACAGCCGGTCATTACGCCGATTTCGTAGTGGTTGATGTAGGCCCAGATACCTTGCCACAGCGCCTCGATGGTGCGCTTCGAGCGGTATTCCGGCAAAACGCAGGAACGGCCGAGTTCAAGGAAACGCTGGCCGGGATGGCGGGCGATGAGCTTGGTCAGCTCGAATTCGCCTTCGGAATAGAAGCCCCCGGCGGCGGCCGCGATCTCTTGCCGCAGCAACCGGTAAGTGCCGACGATGCGGCGGTGTTCGGGGCCGGAAATCGAATTGTCGAAGACGAGCAGATGATCGCAGAGCGGATCGAATCGGTCGGCGTCGCGACGGTCCTGCACCTGGAACAGGTCCTTGCGGGCGCCAAGCTCGTCGTAAAATACACGGTAGCGCACTTCCTGCGCGGCCGCGATCTCGGCCTCGTTGCGGGCAAGCCGCACTTCGAGATTGCCGATACGACCAAGCGCTGCGCCTTTTATGACGGAATCGACATTACGTCCGGCGAGCAAGGCGCTGCTGGCGTTCGGCCGCGTGTCACATTCCGGCATAACTGTATGCACGAGTGATTCTCCTTCGAGCCATCCCTCTTGGCACGGGGATACGGTGTAGGTGCAACAGGATTGTGACAGTACCGTGATAAGGCGCCGCGGGCAATACTTCGTCGGCTGGCGAAAACGGTCAACCGGCTACGTTAGGTGAGAACGGGCGAGGCATGTCTCGTTTGCACGGGTCAAGTCGCCGCGCCTCAAACCCTTGTTTTCGTGGATGTCGCCCTCGGCGGATCGAGGCCACTTTGGGCCGGCATGGATCAGCCGCCAAGCCGGAAAAAAAGCGGATCAAGCCGCAACCTGAGCCTCGACGGCGTTGACAAGCGCATCCGGGTCGAGTGGCTTGGTGACGAAGCCGCTGGCGCCGTGGGCAAGCACCGCGTGGCGCGTCTTTTCCTGGCTGTCGGCAGACAGCACCATGATCGGCACGGGCGGCGCCGATGTCTCTTCCTCGTGGCGGCGGATCGCGGCGATGGCGTCCAGCCCGTCCATGACCGGCATATGCAGGTCCATCAGCACCACGTCGAAGCGATGCTTGTGCCCGGCGCTGGTGACGGCCTCGACAGCGGCCTTGCCATTGCCGACAACCTTGACGCGGTGCCCCGCCTTCAACAGCGTGGCGCGGGCCAGCATGGCATTGATGTCGTTGTCTTCGGCGATCAGCACGGACAGGCCCTGCTGACGGTCACTCGAGGCGCGAAGCGCTGGGGCGCGGCGCTTTTCCGGCTGGGGTTGGGCAAGAGCCGGCGCATGGCTGGTCAAAAGAACACGCAATAGTGTTCCTCCGCGCACCGGCCGGGCCAGGAAGGTCGCATAGCCGCTGGCGCGGAACTCGCCGAGCATGCCGCGGTCGGTCGGTGCGATCAGCGTGATGGCTTCGCAATCGGAAAAGCCGCCTTGGCGCAACCGCTTGAGCACTCTCCCGTCGCTCTCTTCCATGGCCGCGTCGACCAGAAGCACGTCGCAGCCCTCGGCGAGAGGCACGGCCTGTGCCACGGTGGTGGCGATGCCGGCCGTGCCGCCATTGGCGCGGATGGTGCGGGCAATGGCGTCGGCCTCGACGGCGTTCCTGGACAGGATCACCGCGCGCCTGCCGGCAAGCACGTTCTGCCGGCCCTGCGGCGCTCCGGTGGCCTCCGTGGCCGGAATTTCGAAGACAAATTCCGACCCTTGGCCAAGCCGGCTGGATACCGAAATCGTGCCGCCCATGGCAGCCACCAGCCGTTTGGAGATGGCAAGTCCGAGCCCCGCCCCGCCATGCGCGCGCGTCGAGGTGCCGTCGGCCTGTTCGAACTCCTCGAAGATGCGCTCCATGTCCTCTTCGCGCAGGCCGGGACCGGTGTCGGTGATGGTGAAGCAGATGCGGTCGCTGGTCTCGGTGCGGGCGCGCGCGATGCTGACCAGCACGCCGCCGCCGTCGGTGAACTTGATAGCATTGCCGATCAGATTGAGCAGCACCTGCCTGACCCGGCCCGGATCGGCTGTGATCAATTGCGGTACATCCGGTTCGACGTGGCAGCCGAGGCCAATATCCTTGGCGAAGGCGCGCGCGGCGAGCAATTCGATGATGTTGTCGGCGATTTCGCGCACCGACATGGGCTGCGGTTCCGGATCGAAGCGACCGGCCTCGATCTTGGAATAGTCCAGCAGGTCCTCGATCAGGGCGAGCAGGGCGCTGGCCGAGGTCGAGATGGCGCCGACATAGGTCTGCTGCTCCGGCGACAGGCTGGTATCGGCGAGCAGCCTGGCCATGCCCATGATGCCGTTCATCGGCGTGCGGATTTCATGGCTGACCGTGGCGAGGAAGCGCGATTTTGCCTGGCTTGCGTACTCGGCGCGCTCGCGCGCGGTGATCAGCGAGGATTCTGCGCGCTTGCGGGCGGTGATGTCGCGGGCGATGGCGCGATGCGAAACCGCACCGCTTTCCTTTTCGCGCACCGACAGCTCGATCCAGGAGAACCAGCGCGGGCCGCCCGGCGTGCGGATGGCGACATCGGTGGAACTCAGGCACTCATGGTCTGAAAAGGCGGCGTCGGGGACGATGCCGACCTCGATGCCAAGTTCGGCCAGGGTCTTGCCGGCAAGATCGCGCTGATCGGTTTCGACCAGATCGGCGAACACCTTGTTGGCATAGACGATGTAGCCGTCGCGATCGCGATGGATGACGAGGTCGCCCAGCGCATCGATGAGACCGCGAAAGCGCTCCTCGCTCTCCTGCATTTCCCACATGCGGTCGGCCAGCGTCTCGATCTCGGCGCGGCTTCGGGCGGTGGTCTCGTCCAGCAGCACCACTGTACGGTGGACGCTGCGTCTGGCATGGAGATGCATGGCAAGGCCGGCGAGGCCGGTTGCCAGCAAGGCGAGGCTGATGAAGATCGGCGCACCGGTCAGATGCGCGAGGCCTGCCAGGACCATGATGGCGACGAAGGTGAGCAGCGGCAGGCCTTCCCGCCTGGCCAATTGCTGCTCGGGCACCAGCGGCGGCGCGGCGATGAACCGCCGCGTCGCCGCTGGCGCGGCAACCGCATCGACATCGTCGCCCTTGTCTGCCTGTCGGCTGTCGGATTCCGCGATCATGCGAAACCCTTGCCAGACAGAGATTATGGAAAATTGCGGCGGATCGTTCGAATTTTAGCGGATAGGGCGTTTTTGCCCCGGTAGCGGCGGATTCGCCACCGGATTTGGCGACCTGTCCGCTGGCTGGAGCCCGCTAGAGCGTTTCACCGTTTCATGGAAACGGCGAACCGCTCTAACTCTTTGTTTTGACGCAATTCCTGACGGAAAACCGCTCACACTTTTCCTGGAATTGCTCTAGGCCGGCTTACATGTCGACGACGACGCGACCGCGGATCTTGCCGTCGACGATGTCGCGTGCGGCATCGATGATGCCGTCGAAGCCGATGGTCGTGGAAAGGCTGGCGAGCTTCTGCAGGTCGAGATCGGCGCCGATGCGCCGCCAGGCCTCGAGGCGCACGGCTTTCGGCGCCATCACCGAATCGACGCCGAGCAGCGAGACGCCGCGCAGGATGAAGGGAGCCACGCTCGCCGGCAGGTCCATGCCGCCGGCCAGGCCGCAGGCCGCGACCGCGCCGCCATAGGAAGTCATCGACAGCACATTGGCCAGCGTGTGGCTGCCGACCGAATCGATGCCGCCGGCCCAGCGTTCCTTGGCCAGCGGCTTGGCGGGCTGGCTGAGCTCGTCGCGCGAGATCACCTCGGCGGCGCCGAGATTGATCAAATAGGGGCTTTCGGCATTGCGTCCGGTCGACGCAATGACGTGGTAACCCAGGCTGGACAGGATAGAGACCGCGACTGAACCCACGCCGCCGGCAGCACCCGTCACCACCACCGGGCCGCGATCGGGCAGGATGCCGTGCCGCTCCAGCGCCATGACGCAGAGCATGGCGGTATAGCCGGCGGTGCCGACCGCCATCGCGTCATGGGCGCTGATGCCTTCCGGCAGCGGCACCAGCCAGTCCCCCTTGACGCGGGCGCGCGCGGCATAGGCGCCGAAATGCGTCTCGCCGACACCCCAGCCATTCAGGATGACCTTGTCTCCCTTGCGCCAGTCGGGATTGGAGGACGAGATGACCGTGCCGGCGAAGTCGATGCCCGGCACCAGCGGCCAGCGGCGTACCACCGGCGCCTTGCCGGTAATCGCCAGCCCATCCTTGTAGTTGACCGTCGTCGCCTCGACCGCGACGGTGACGTCACCCTCCATCAGGTCGGCTTCGGTGAGGTCGGTCACGGCGACCGACTGTTTCTTGTCGGCGTCGCGCGAGACGAGAATGGCTTTGAAGGTTTCGGACATCTTTGTTCTCCGCGAACTTGCTTGGCGTCCTGGACTGTGCGGCGACGGCCGCGTGGGGTCAATCTTTGGAAGACTTGGCGTTCGAAGGCTTGGCGTTCGAAGGTTTGGGCTCGCGGCGCCAGCCGATGAGTTCGTCGAAGACGACCAGGGCCGCACCTACGGAAATGAAGGCGTCGGCGAGGTTGAAGACGGCAAAGGACCAGACCGGCGTGTGGAACAGGATGTAGTCGATGACGTGGCCGTAGACGGCACGGTCGATCAGATTGCCCAGCGCGCCGCCGATGATCAGGGCAAAGCCGGTGCGGGCGATGACGTGGCCCGATGGCGTGCGGGTGGCGAGGTAGAGCACGAAAGCCACGACCAGAACGGCGATGACCACCAGGCCGGTGTCGCGGAAGGAGGAGAACATCGAGAAGGCGATGCCGGTGTTGTAGGTGCGAAACAGCGCCAGGAACGGCACCAGATCGAGCTTTTCCTGGAAGGGCAGGCCGGTCTCGACCAGATGCTTAATCCACTGATCGAGCGCGATGGCCGCGACGACAAGCAGCGCGTAGGGGGACCATGATTTCACGGGCGGGCAACCTTCATTGCTAGTCGGCGATTGGTTCGAGCTTCAGCGCGCCGCGCCGGATCTCGAACAGCATGATGCCGGTGGCGACGGCGAGATTGAGCGAATCGGCGCGGCCCGCTTGCGGAATCCTGAGCAGCCGGTCGCAACTCGCCGCCAGGCTTTCGGGCAGGCCCTGCTGCTCATTGCCCATCATCAGCAGCACCGGCCCACGGGAAAAATCGACCGAGCGGTAGTCGACCGCGCCTTTCAGATGCGTGCCGGCGACAAGGCCAGAAAAGCCGCCGCGCCAGGCAAGGAAGGCCTCGGTATTTGCCTTCGCCACCGGCACGGCGAAGATCGAACCCATGGTGGCGCGCACCGTCTCCACGGAAAACGGATCCGTGGTGTCGCCGACCAGGATGACGCCCTTGGCGCCGACGGCATCGACGGTGCGGATGACGGTGCCGAGATTGCCGGGATCGCGCACCCGGTCGAGCGCCACCCAGACATCGCCATTGTCGGCGCGGATATCCCTGAGGGCGAGGAATCTCTGCGAAAAAACGCCGACCACCATTTGCGGATTGTCGCGGCGGGTGATGGCGACAAGCACTTTTTCCGACACTTCGAGCACCGTGCCGCCGGCGGCAACCGTGCGCGCCGCGACCTTCTCCACCGCCGGGTTGCCGCGCCCGGCCTTGGCGAACACCAGCGTCCTGATCTGCCAGCCCAAGTCGAGCGCATCGATGACCAGCTTCAGCCCCTCGGCCATGAAGGCGTTCTGCTGGTCGCGGAATTTCTTCAGGGCGAGCGCCTTGATGTCCTTGATCAGCGGATTGGCGAGGCTGGTGACTTCCTTCACCTGGCCGGGTGCGCCGACATGCCGTTCGTTCATTTAGGCCACCCAACGCGAAAACAATGAGGTCGAAAGCGCCCTGCCGGCGGACTTTTCGCGGATGATCAGTTCACCCGATTCAACCCTGCCACCCATGCCGGCGAACGTGTCGCGCATCAAAGCGTGGATGGCGAAGAAGGAGGCGCGGATCGAATAGGCGGTCAGCACCACGGCAAGCGGCTTTGGGGTCAGGATCGCGCGGCACAGGTCGGTCAATGCCGGCAGGTCATCGAACAATTGCCAGACCTCGCCTTTGGGGCCCCGGCCATAGGCCGGCGGGTCGAACAGGATGATGTCGTAGCGGCTGCCGCGACGTTCCTCGCGCTCGGCGAACTTCACGGCGTCGTCGACGATCCAGCGGATCGGCTTGCTGCCGAGCCCAGCCATCTCCTGGTTTTCCCGGGCCCAGCCGATTGCCTTCTTCGAGGCGTCGACATGGGTGACCTCGGCGCCGGCGCGGGCCGCCACCAATGAGGCGAGGCCGGTATAGCCGAACAGGTTGAGCACCTTGACCGGCCGCTTCGCCGCCGCGATCAGCCCGGCCATGTGGTCCCAGTGCGAGGCCTGCTCGGGAAAGACGCCGACATGGCGAAACGAGGTGAAACGGCCGAGATAATCGATGCCGTCATGCTTCATCGGCCAGGTCTCGCCGAGCGGCGTCTTCGGGAAACGCCAGCGGCCGATGCCTTCCTCGTCGGTGTCGCCGGTGAAGATGGCGTCGGCACGCTCCCAGTCCTTCGCCGGCAAGGCCTTCTGCCAGATCGCCTGGCCCTCGGGCCGCACGATGCGGTAGGGGCCGTATTGTTCGAGTTTCTGGCCGGCGCCGCTGTCGAGCAGCGCGTAATCGGCATTGGGCGCCACTTCGAGAATCAGCGGAAGCTGCTCGGCCGGCAGGGCGCCGTCGCGACGGGCAAGGATGCGCGGCGCGGATTTCGGTTCGGGCTGGTTATCCGGTTTCGCCTCACGCGGCTCGCGCGGCCTGGCGTCGGGCCGCCCACGCGTCTCGTGCGGACGCACCTCTCCGGTTCCGCTTTTCGCGGTCGGGCGGTTGTCGCGGCGTTTGTCGCGAAAAGACTTCAAGCGGGAGCATCTCCGAGCGGCGTGCCGCTTTTGGCATGAGGAAAGCGGCGGTGCAACCAAGTCTGCCACCGCCAACTCTGCTGTTCATGTCGGCCAGCGGTGGACCAATGTCAAAGAAACGGGCAAATCTGCCTCATGTCCCGCTCCGAACGCCTGCTCGACCTCATCCAGTGCCTGCGCCGGCATCGCCGGCCGGTGAGCGGACAGTTGCTGGCCGATGAACTCGGGATTTCGATCCGCACGCTCTACCGCGACATCGCCACGCTGCAGGGGCAAGGCGCGCCGATCGAGGGTGAGGCGGGGCTGGGCTATGTGCTGAAACCCGGCTTCATGCTGCCGCCGCTGATGTTCACCGACGAGGAGATCGAAGCCATCGTGCTCGGTTCGCGCTGGGTTGCCAAGCAGCCGGACCAGCGTCTTTCGGCCGCCGCCGCCAATGCGCTGGCCAAGATCGCGGCCGTGCTGCCGGACGATCTGCGCGAGGATCTCGATGCCTCGACGCTGCTTGTCGGTCCTGCCATGACGGCCATTGAAGACATAGACCTCGGCACGGTGAGGCAGGCCATCCGCAACGAGCGAAAACTCGGCTTTCTCTATCGCGACGCTGGGGGTGCCGCTTCGCAACGCGTCGTCTGGCCGTTCGCGCTCGGCTTCTTCGACAAGGTGCGGGTGGTGGTGGCGTGGTGCGAGATGCGGCAGGATTTCCGGCATTTTCGCACCGATCGCATATCCGGCCTCGATGCCATCAATGCGCGCTATCCACGCCGCCGCCAGGCGCTGCTCAAGGAATGGCGGGCGACGCTCGACAAGCCGAGCGGCTCGTGAGGCTACTGCCAGAATCTGACAGTATGGTATCTTAAGTTCGCCAAGTCGATACGTTGAAACAGCTTGGAGAGCAGATATGCCCACCCCGAATTTCGTCATCCTCTACGTCGATCAGCCGCTCAAGAGCGGCGCCTTCTACAGCGCGCTGCTGGGTCGCGAGCCGGTCGAAAGCGCGCCGACCTTCGTGCTGTTCGTGCTCGACAACGGCTTCAAACTCGGCCTCTGGTCACGCCATACGGTGGAGCCGGCGGCGGCGGCGGCCGGTGGCGGCGCCGAGATCGTGTTCGCGCTGGAGACGCCGGATGCGGTTGACGCTACCCATGCCGACTGGTCGGGGCGCGGTTTGAAGATCCTGCAGACGCCGACCGATATGGATTTCGGCCGCACTTTCGTCGCGCTCGATCCAGACGATCACCGCCTGCGCGTTTACTGGCTGTCCGACGGGCAACAGGCCGATGGGGAACAGGTATGAGCGCGTATTGGATCGCGGTCGCGTCGGCGCAGCATGTGCGGCGCGGCCGGAAGGACGGCTTCATGCAGGTCAATCACGGCAAGGCGGCGCCGCTGCGCCGCATTAAGCCGGGCGACGGCATCGTCTATTATTCGCCGACGACAATTTTGGGCGAAAAGGACGGCCTGCAGGCATTCACGGCAATCGGCACGGTGCGGGAAGGAGAGCCCTATCAGGGCGATATGGGCGGTGGCTTCACACCGTTCCGCCGCGATGTCGAATGGGTGACGGCCGAAGAGGCGCCGATCAAGCCGCTGCTCGACCGGCTGGACTTCACCGCCGGCAAGTCGAACTGGGGATATCAGCTGCGCTTCGGCCTGTTCGAACTCACCGACCACGATTTTCAGTTGATCGCGGAGGCGATGGGTGCCGCGAAGACGCTTGCCGAGGCTAGGGCTTGAAAGCCTTGTAGACAGCAATGCCGGCGGCAAGGTCCTCGAGCGCCGCGCCAACCGACTTGAACAGCGTGATCTCGTCGGCGCTCTGGCGGCCCTTCCCCTGGCCGCGCGCCAGTTCGTGCAGATCGGCGACGATGGCGTCCGGCTTCAGCACGCCGGAGGCCAATGGCTGGACGATGTCACCAGCCTCCTTGGTGGCGCCGGCGCGAGTGTCGACATAGACGCGGGCGCGGACGATGGCGTCATCATCGCTTTCGCGCATCGTCGGGGTGAAGCCGCCGACCAGGTCGACATGGGTTCCCGCCCGCAACAGCGCGCCCTTGATCAGCGGCGTGGTGGTGATTGTCGCCGAGGAGATGATGTCGGCCTCGGCAAGCTCGGCATCGAGATCGAAAGCGGCGCTGGCGGCGAAGCCCTCGGCGCGCAAATCGGCCGCGACTTTCTCGGCGTTTGCCGGGGTGCGGTTCCAGATGCGGATGGTTTTGATCGGCCGAACCGCCGAATGCGCCTTGGCCAGGAACGGCGACAGGGCGCCGGCGCCGACCACGAGCAGCCGCGAGGCATCGTCGCGGGCGAGGTAGGATGCAGCCAGCGCGGAAGCACAGGCGGTGCGCCACTGCGTCAGCCGCTGGCCGTCGATCAGCGCTTCCGGCTCGCCGGTTGCGCCATCGAGCAGGAGATAGAGCCCCATCACGGCGGGCTTGCCGACAGCGTTGTTGTCGGGCGAGACGGTGACGATCTTGACGCCGATATGGCCACCGGATGACGTGCCGGCGGCGTTGAAATCAGTCCATGCAGGCATCAGCAGCAAGGTCGAGGCCGCACCATCAGGCCGTTCGACCGTGTGATGATGCCTGACAGGTTGCACCGCACCCTCGCGGAATGCCGCCCGCAATGTTTCGACCAGGCCGGAAAAAGTCAGCGCACGGTCGACCTCGGCGGCCGAAATGGTCAGCATGAATAGCTCCGTGGAACGAAGGGCGCCGGTCGGCTCAATTGGTCGGTTTTGGCAATGCCGACCCTTGGGCCGATCCCGGGGTTGCTCCTTGTGGTGCCGTTGGCACGCGGCTGACTGCCTGGCGCAGGTTTTCCGCCTCGACGCCGCGCTGGCGCGCCAGCTTGCGGTAGCGGCCCTGCTTGACCCAGGTCGCCAGGCTGCCGACGATCATGCCGATGGCAAGCGCCAGGAACAGAAAAATGAACAGCGGCAAGGTGAGCGTCAGCTTCGGATTGCCGGGATTGAACGGGTCCAGCGTGAAGGCGACGAGTTCGCGGTTGGCGACCGCCAGCGCGATCAGGATGATCGCCAGGGGCACGAAGACCACGATGAGCATGAAACGATTGAGCATTATGTATGTTTTCCGTCGGAAGCCGGCGCCGAAGCCGCGCCTACTTGCCGCCGTTCAGCCTTTCGCGCAGTTCCTTGCCGGTCTTGAAGAACGGCACCCATTTCTCTTCGACCTCGACGGATTCGCCCGTGCGCGGGTTACGGCCGGTGCGGGCGGGGCGGTTTTTCACCGAAAAAGCGCCGAAGCCGCGCAACTCGACCCGGTTGCCTTCGGCGAGGGCGTCGGTGATCTCGTCGAAGATCGCGCCGACGATGTTTTCGACGTCGCGCAGGAAAAGATGCGGATTGCGCGTGGCAATAATCTGCACAAGTTCGGACTTGATCATCAGACGGGTCCCCGTGAAAGCAGTTCGGTCGAAATTATGAGGATGATTTTATTGGCTTTTTCAGCTGTCCCAAACCGCGCTCAAGGGTGCCAGACAGAAACGAGGCCGTCAAGAAACAAGCGGTCGGCGCCAAGTTCGTGGATGACATCACTGCTGTAGTCCGGCAGACCAAGCGCGCTGCCGACCGTTTTCACCATGGCTTTTGACCACAGGAAGCTGCCGCGCCGGTCCGTGTCCTTCCATTCGACCACCTTGAGCTTGGCGTCGACACCCTTGGTCGCCAGCCAGTCGATTGCCTCGGTTTCGCCGCCGACGGCGTCGATCAGCCCGTTGGCGACACCCTGGCGGCCGGTGAAGATCGATCCGTCGGCAAGCGCCAGCGCCTGTTCGTGGGTCATCTTGCGGCGTTCGGCGACGATGCCGACAAACCAGTCGTAGCTGTCGAGGATGAGCTTGCGGACCATCGCGCGCTCGTCGTCATTGGTCGGCTTGAAGGGAGAGGGCGAAGCCTTGAGCGGCGAGGATTTCACCTCCTCCAGCTTGATGCCGAGCTTGTCCATCAGGCCGCTGACGTCAGGATACTGGATCAGCACGCCGATCGAACCGACGATCGAGGTCTTGCGGGCGACAATGTGGTCGGCCGCGCTTGCGATCATATAGCCCGCGGACGCGGCGAACGTGCCGACTTCGGCCACGACCGGCTTGTCGGCCGCCACCTTGCGCACTTCCTCATAGATCGATTCACCGCCGACGGTGGTACCGCCGGGTGAATCGATCGCAAGGATCACGCCCTTGACCTTCGACGACTTGCGGATGTCTTCCAGCCGCTTGATCAGTTCCTCGTCCTCGGTGATCGTGCCTTCGATCCTGACCTTGGCGATATGGTCGACAGTCGAGCCGCCAAGATCGTCGCGATAGAACCACGCCGACAGCGCGATCACCCCGAGGGCAACGATGCCGATGGCCGTAACACGCCAGAATGTCAGCTTGCGCCGCAAACGGCGGCGGTCGATCAGGTCGTCGGCTCTCAATGCCATGGTCAGCCTCACAGTCGGCGGGAAGAGACGCTTTTAGACCATGATGCCTTCATCGGGAAGCAGTTCCGTCTCGCCCATGGCGCGGCAATCCGCCCGCGACGATCCCAACGCTGTCAGTTTTGTGACTGGCCTGCGCAAGGGACGCGAGGTAAGGGGAGGAACAGCGGCGATGAAAAAAGGGCGCGAGGGCGCCCATTTCTGCTATGAAGTACCGGCTGTTGTGCCGACCTCGTTTTCGTTTGTACAACCACAGTTGTCACATTTTTGCGGTTTTCGTGGGCTTGTGCTTGCTTGAGAGTGCCGGCCCCCCACCTATAGGCGGTGTTCCCTGGCGGGCAGGGTCTGGAAGAAAGCAGTCATGTTAGCGCGATCGAATGAACCGACCAGCCCCGAGACGGAGTTGGCTCCCCGGGCGGATGACTGGACGCGGGGCGATGCGTTTGACCGCGCCCAGCGTCATTCGCGCCGGGTGCGCGTGCTCAAATTCGCCGTGCCCCTGGCCGCGGCGCTGATCGCCGTCGCCTTCCCGGTCTATTCCTATCTGGCCGCACCCGTCTCCGTCGCGGTGCAGTCGGAAGGCGCCGCCTTTTCCAACGGCAAGCTGGTGATGGCCAATCCCAAGCTCAACGGTTTCACCAAGCAGAAGCAGCCCTATTCCATGACAGCCCTGCGCGCGATCCAGGATGTCAACACGCAAGGCATCATCGAGCTCGAAGGCATAGACGCCAAAGTGCCGGTCGGGCCGGACAATGTCGCCGCGATCAAAGCCTCGCACGGCATCTACGATCGCGACGGCAATACGATGAAAATGACCAGCGACGTCGTGATCACCACGACCGACGGCATGCAAGCCAAGTTCAAATCGGTCTTCCTCGACATGGGCAAAGGCACTATGAAGACGGACGATCCCGTCGACGTCAGCAGTGGCGGGTCGCAGATCACAGCGGATTCCCTGTCGGTCCAGGACAATGGCAAGATCCTGGTGTTCGAGAAGAGGGTGCGCGTCAACATCGATCCCGCCAGCGTGAAGGCGGCTGAGGCAAAGGGCGAAGAAGCGAATGTGGCACAATAGTTCGACACGGCTTGCGGCCGCAACTTCGGCGCTGCTCCTGCTGGGCCTTGTGCCGTCGCTGGCGCAGTCGGGTGCCAGCAGCCAGGTGTCCGGGCTCAAATTGTCCGGCGACAAGCCAATCCAGATCGAAAGCGACAAGCTGGAGGTGCGGCAGGCTGAGAACGTCGCCGTGTTCACCGGCAACGTCACCGTCGTCCAGGGGCCAACCCTGCTCAAGGCCGGCAAGATGATGGTCTATTATGTCAAGGATCCAAAAGCGGCCGCCAAGGGTACCGAAGCGGCGGGTGCCGCGATGACCGGTTCCGCCAACATCGATCATCTCGAAGTCAGCAGCAAGGTTTACATCAAGTCGGATGACCAGGTTGCGACCGGCGACAATGGCACCTTCGACATGAAGACGCAGGTGCTGGTCCTGTCCGGCAAGGAAGTGGTGCTGTCGCAAGGCCCGAACGTGCTCAAGGGCTGCAAGCTGACCGTGCAGATGAAGACTGGCCTGGCGAACGTCGATGGTTGCGGGGGACGTGTCATCATGTCGATGACTCCGCCGAAATCGGATGCGCCAAAGGCGGGAGCGACGAACCCCTGATGGCCAGCCTGTCATCGCTGACGGCGCGTCTTCCGGGACGCGCCGCAGCCAAGGTTTCGGCTCCGGCCACGATCACCGTCGACAAGACGAAGTTCAAGGGAACCTTGATCGCCAAGGGCCTGACCAAGAGCTACAAGGGCCGCAAGGTCGTCAGCGGCGTCACGCTTGGCGTGCGTGCCGGCGAGGCCGTCGGGCTCCTTGGCCCCAACGGCGCCGGCAAGACGACCTGTTTCTACATGGTTACCGGCCTGGTGCCGGTGGATGAAGGCACCATCGAGATCGACGGCTTCGATGTCACCTCCATGCCGATGTACCGCCGTGCGCGCCTCGGCATCGGCTATCTGCCGCAGGAGGCGTCGATCTTCCGCGGCCTCAATGTCGAGCAGAATATCCGCGCGGTGCTCGAAGTGGTCGAAAAGGACCACAAGGTGCGCGAGCGCAATCTCGATGAGCTGCTCGAGGAATTCCACATCAGCCATCTGCGCAAGGCGCCATCCATGTCGCTCTCCGGCGGCGAGCGGCGGCGGCTGGAAATCGCACGCGCGCTGGCGACACGTCCGGCCTACATGCTGCTCGACGAGCCCTTCGCCGGTATCGATCCGATCGCCGTCGCCGATATCCAGCAACTGGTGCGCCATTTGACGGCGCGCGGCATCGGTGTCCTCATCACCGACCACAATGTGCGCGAGACGCTTGGGCTGATCGACCGTGCCTACATCATCCATGCCGGCCAGGTGCTGACCCATGGCCGCGCCGACGAAGTGGTGGCAAACCCCGATGTGCGGCGGCTTTATCTCGGCGAGGGTTTTACGCTCTGATTTTTTCTCCCGCGCGATGCCGGACCGAAACCGTAGCCATCTGTCCTAAAATTGCCTTGGGCGTGAAATTTGTTTCCTGGCACGATTTTTTGCGTGTCGCGGGCTGATTTTCCGCGATTTTGCTCCGAGATAACGCTCCGGTAAGCGGCTTTTGCTAGGCTTTGCCTTGACAAGCAAAAGCCGGGCCAGTTTCTATGACCGGCCGCGAAATTCATTTCCGGCAAGTCCGGACGCGTAGAGGAGGCGTTTGAAACCGAACCATGGCGTTGGCGGCGAAACTACAGCTTCGACAATCGCAGTCGCTGGTGATGACGCCGCAGCTGATGCAGTCGATTCGGCTGTTGCAGTTCACCCATGTCGAACTCGAGCACTTCATCGACGAGGAGATCGAGCGCAACCCGCTTCTGGAGCGCGCCGAGCCGCAGGATGACGCCGCGAGCGACCAGGCGCAGAAGATCGAGGCAGAGCCGCAAGCGGCCGCCGAGGGCGACTGGTTCGAGAACGAGGCGGGGTGGAGCGCCGAGGCGATCTCGGAGAAACTCGATACGTCGCTGGAAAACCTGTTTCCCGACGATCCCGGCACCAGCGAGCGGCTCGGGCCCGACCTGACTGCGCAATGGAAATCGGCTTCCGGCAATGGCGGCGGTTCCTCGTCCGAGGGACTCGACGCCGGCGACATGGCTGCGAGCGCCATCACCTTGCGCGACCATGTCGGCGAGCAGATCGCGCTCGCCTTCGTCGATCCCGCGGCGCGGTTGATCGCCGGCGAACTCGCAGATGGCCTGGACGAGGCCGGCTATGTCAGGGCCGATTTCGAGGAGATCGCCGCGCGTCTGGGCACCGACGCAGCGAGCGTCGCCAAGGTGCTGGCGGTGTGCCAGACCTTCGAGCCGACCGGCCTGTTCGCCCGCGATCTTGCCGAATGTCTTTCGCTGCAGCTTGCGGCGCGTGACCGGTTCGACCCGGCGATGAAGGCCCTGGTCGCCAATCTCGAGCTTTTGGCGCGGCGTGATTTCCAGACGCTGAAGCGGATCTGCGGCGTCGACGAAGAGGATCTGCTCGACATGCTGGCAGAGATCCGGGCCCTCGATCCGCGCCCGGGCATGGCGTTTTCGGGCGGCGCCAGCGACGCCATCGTCGCCGATGTCGAGGTGCGCGCGGCCAATGACGGCAGCTGGACCGTCGAACTCAATGCCGAAACACTGCCGCGCGTGCTGGTGGACCATATCTATTTCGCCCAGGTGTCGCCGCATGCGAAGAACCAGGCGGAAAAGGATTTCCTCGCCGAATGCCTGCAGAACGCCAACTGGCTGACGCGCAGCCTCGACCAGCGGGCAAAGACGATCCTCAAAGTGGCCTCGGAAATCGTGCGCCAGCAGGATGCGTTCCTGGTCCATGGCGTGCGTCAGCTGAAGCCGCTCAATCTGCGCACGGTCGCCGATGCCATCGGCATGCACGAATCGACCGTCAGCCGCGTCACCGCCAACAAATACATGCTGACGCCGCGCGGCGTGTTCGAACTGCGCTATTTCTTCACCGCCTCGATCGCCGCGTCGGGCGGCGGCGACGCGCATTCCTCGGAAGCGGTGCGTGACCGCATCAAGCAGCTGATCGACGAGGAGAAACCCGTCGATGTCCTTTCGGATGACGCGATCGTCGACATGCTCAAGGAAAGTGGCGTCGATATCGCCCGGCGTACGGTGGCCAAGTATCGGGAAGGCATGAATATTCCGTCGTCGGTGCAGCGCCGGCGCGAGAAGCGGGCGCTCGCCAGCGCCGGGCGCTAGGGGGCTTACGATTTTCCACAGCTTTCGAGCTTCATTGACAAGCCGCGGGGAAGTGGCTAGAAGCCCGCCCGCATGAGACGGGCCCGATGCCCGCTAGCGGATGGTCCGTCACGACAATGGCCTCGGGACGGTCAAAAAGGCGGCTTGTGATCAACCGGAAAGTTCGGATTTAAATCGGCGCGAGTGACGCCGCAAAGCTTGTGCGCACGGATCACGAGTATAAACTCGGGCCAGTTTGAAGCCTGAGCAAGGAAGGTCAGTTTTCAGATGAATCTGCGCATATCGGGAAAACACATGGATATCGGCGATGCGTTCCGCACACGCATCAACGATCGTGTCGGCGAAGCGATCGGCAAATATTTCGATCGCGGCTTTGCGGGACACGTCACCGTCATCAAATCGGGCTCGCGCTATTCGGCGGATTGCATGATCCGGCTGGATTCCGGCGCCTCGCTGCAGGCCACGGGCGACGCCCAGGATCCGACGCTGGCCTTCGAGGCCGCGGCCGATCGGCTGGAGACCCGGCTTCGGCGCTACAAGCGCCGTCTCAAATCGCACAATTCGGGCAATGCCAATGGCGAACTGACCGACATCGCCTACACGGTGATGGCGCCGCTTGCCGATGACGACGAGGAGATCCCGGAGGATTTCGCGCCGGCCATCGTCGCCGAATCAACCATGACGCTGAAGACCATGTCGGTGGCCTCTGCGGTCATCGAGCTCGATACCAAGGACAGTCCGGTGTTCGTTTTCCGCAACGCCGGAACCGATCATCTCAATATCGTCTATCGCCGGCCCGACGGAAACATTGGCTGGATCGACCCGTCCACGACCAAGGTCGCACAGGGATAAAGCCAGCCGCACGAGGGGTGGGGACTGGCCACGGCAGGCGAACAAGGGATTTTCAAGCATGGATCTGAGCGATCTTATCAGCGTTCCGGCAATTTTGCCGGCGTTGAAGGCGAACTCCAAGAAGCAGCTTCTGCAATTGCTTTCCGAACGGGCGGCGGCGATTTCGGGCATTCCGGAGAGGGAAGTGTTCGACACCATCCTGCAGCGCGAGCGGCTGGGCTCGACGGGCGTCGGCAATGGCATCGCCATTCCGCATGGCAAGCTCGCCGGCGTGAAGCGCATCGCCGGTGTTTTCGCCCGGCTGGAAACGCCGGTCGATTTCGAGTCGCTGGACGACCAGCCTGTCGACCTGGTGTTTCTGCTCCTGGCGCCGGAAGGGGCGGGCGCCGATCATCTGAAGGCCTTGTCGCGCATCGCGCGCGTTCTGCGCGACGCCGACACGGTGGCCAAGATCAGGGGGACGCGTGACGCCACGGCGATCCACGCGCTGTTGTCGGACACGCAGGCCTCGCACGCCGCCTGAAGCTGGATTTTGAAAAGACTGCCAAGGGCCGCCGGGAGCGGCCCTTTTCGTTTCTGCCAACCGGTCGCTTTTAGTGAATGGCGACGGTGGTCAGGTCGTTTTCCATGGCGCCGGCCAGTGCGCGATCACGCGCGTCGGAAAGCAGGATCGGCTGGCCATTGGCGGCAAACAGCGCCCACAATTCCAGGCCGGGCGCGATTTCACCGATGTTCGGGAAGCGGCCGAGCAGGTCGTCGCTCGAGACCTTGCGCAGATAAGCGACCGAGCCTTCGCCGAGATGGGCGAATTCACCGCTGGTCATGGTGATATTCTCGTCAGTTCTGGTCATTTCAAGCCTCCTTGGCGCGAGGACGCCGCTCAAGGCCATCCCGCATGAGAGCCATCGGTGAAGATCAGTCTTTCACCGATATATTTATTTTCCGTACCAGCCGTTCGGACTCCGGGCGATCGAGGTCGATCGACAAAAGGCCGTTCTTCAGCTCCGCCGCGATCACGCGCATGCCGTCGGCCAGCACGAAACAGCGTTGGAACTGGCGCGCGGCGATGCCGCGATGAAGGAATTCGCGCTCGGTGTCGTCGGTCTGACGGCCGCGCACGACCAGCTGGTTTTCCTCCGTTGTCACATCGAGATCGCTTTCGGCGAAACCGGCGACGGCGAGCGTGATGCGCAGCCTTTCGGCCTTGCCGTCGGCGCCGCTGAGGCGCTCGATGTTGTAGGGAGGGTAGCTGTCACCGGACTTCGCCAGACGCTCCAAGGTCTTTTCCATGGCGTCGAAACCAAGGAGAAGCGGGCTGGAGAAAGGCGTCATTCGGCTCATGTTACACTGTCCTCTCAAGAGCGACATAAACTGGAAAAACCCGGATGGCATTTTTCCCGATGGCCTTGATATGGTCCGCCCCGCGACCAAGTTCAAGCCACCACAAGACCCGCCCAAAAAGACCAGGCCTTGGACTCACAGGAATAATCGACATGGCGCTTGAAACGACGCGCGGATGCAAGGAGAAGCGCTGCGGTCGTCCTTCAGGCGTGCGATCGATCCGGTGAGTTCACGGCCCCCAAACAAGGAATTGAAATGCCCCAACCACGCAAGATCATCATCGACACCGATCCCGGCCAGGACGATGCCGTCGCCATTCTCTTGGCGCTCGGCAGCAGCGAACTGGAGATCGTCGGCATCACCGCCGTTGCCGGCAACGTGCCGCTGAAGCTTACCGAAAAGAATGCCCGCAAGATCTGCGAACTGGCCGGCCGACCGGAGATCAAGGTCTATGCCGGCGCTATCCGGCCCCTGGCGCGCACACTGGTCACCGCCGAGGAAGTGCATGGCAAGACCGGCCTCAACGGCCCGCAGCTGCCCGAACCGACGATGAAACTGCAGGAGCAGTATGCCGTCGACTTCATCGTCGAGACGCTGATGAAGGAGGAGAGCGGCACCATCACGCTCTGCCCGCTCGGACCGCTGACCAACATCGCGCTGGCGCTGATCCGTGAACCGCGCATCGCCCCGCGCATCAAGGAAATCGTGCTGATGGGCGGCGGCTTCTTCGAGGGCGGCAATGTCACGCCCGCGGCCGAGTTCAACATCTATGTCGATCCGCAGGCCGCCGATCTGGTGTTCAAGTCCGGCATCCCGATCGTGATGATGCCGCTCGACGTCACCCACAAGGCGCTGACCACCACCAAGCGCACGCAGGCCTTCCGCGCGCTCGGCACCAAGGTCGGCATCGCGACCGCCGAGATGCTGGAATTCTTCGAGCGCTACGACGAGGGCAAATACGGCACTGATGGCGGCCCGCTGCACGACCCCTGCGTCATCGCCTATCTCCTGAAGCCCGAGCTGTTCAAGGGCCGCAACTGCAATGTCAGCGTGGAGACCGCCTCGGAACTGACCATGGGCATGACCGTGATCGACTGGTGGGGTGTCACCAAGCGGGAAAAGAACGCCATGGTGATGCGCGACATCGACCATGACGGCTTCTTCGCCCTGCTGGTGGAGCGGCTGGGGCGGCTTTAGGGGGGCTTTTTACCTTCTCCCCCAAGGGGAGAAGGTGGCCTCGCGAAGCGAGGTCGGATGAGGGGGTTCCAGGGAACGCCAACGCCTCACTCTGTCACCCACCCCTCAACCGTCTCGGCGCTGCGCGCCGATCCACCTTCCCCCACAAGGGGGGGAAGGTAAGGCGTTACTTCGACCTCGAAAACGCCAGCCACAGGCCGCCGCCGACCAGAAAACTGCCGCTGATCCTGGACATGAGCTTGATGCGGCTGGCCGACAACAGGCGCCCGGCGCGGCCGGCGGCGAGCGCGTAGGTCGAATCCGACATGGCGGCGAAGATCATGGCGGTGAGGCCCATGACGACGATCTGCAGCGAGTAGTTGCCCTGCGGCGCGATGAACTGCGGAAAGAAGGCGCCGAAGAACACCAGGGTCTTGGGGTTGCTCAGCGCCACCAGCAGGCCCTGCAGGAAGAAGCCGCCGCGCGGCTTCCTGGCCGTTCCGTCGGCATTCAGCGTGCCCTTGGAGCGGAACATCTGCACGCCCATCCAGATCAGGTAGGCGGCACCGATCAGCCTGACCCATTCGAACCAGTGGCCCATGCCCGAAATCAGCGTGTTGAGGCCGATGCCGACAATGGCGATCATGATGGCAAGCCCGGCCTGCGTGCCGGCGACATTGGCGAGGCCGGCGCGGGTTCCGTGGCGGATGCTGTTGGCGATGATCAGCGTGACCGTCGGTCCCGGCACCAGGATGATGACTATGCAGGCGAGAACATAGGCGGCGTAGAGTTCCAGCGACATGATTTTCCCCTTGGAGTGCCGGCGACGCGGCGCGACTGGGACAATCAATGCATGGCCACGGCCTCCACGCAAGGTGTCCGAGAAGCTCCCCGCCGTCGTATGAGCGTCAGGCGCCCGCTGGCCAGGGCAGTATAGCCTCGTAGGCCGCGGCGGCCCGTAGCACCGCGAGGTCGCCGCGCGGCCGGCCGATCAACTGCATGCCCATTGGCCGGCCCTTGCCGTCGAAGCCGACCGGCACGTTGACCGCCGGGCAGCCGCCAAGCGTGGCAAAGGCTGAAACCTGCATCCAGCGGTGATAGCTGTCCATCGGTCGTCCGGCGACCTCGCATGGCCAGTGCAAGCCGACTTCGAAGGGGAAGACCTGCGCGGTGGGCAGCGCGATGAGGTCGAAGCGCTCGAAGATCGATAGCAGCATCCGATGCCAGGAGGTGCGCACGACCGAGGCCGCGCGGATCTGCGGTGCCGTCAGCTGCATGGCATTCTCGATTTCCCAGATGGCTTCCGGCTTCAGCAAGCCGCGCCTGGAAGGGTCGTCGTAGTGGATCTTGAGGGCGCAGCCGCTGCTGGCCTGGCGCAGCGTGACGAAGGCCTGCCACAGCGCTTCGAAATCGAAATCCGGGAGCAAGGGTTCAACCGCGAAGGACTGGTCCGCGAACCGGCCGAGTGCTGCCTGGCACAGATCGAGAATGCCCGCTTCGATCGGCAGATGGCCGCTGAGGTCGCCGAGCCAGGCGATGCGGCCGCCAGTCGAGGGCGGTGCAAGCCCTTCGAGGAACGAACCCGGTTTCTCATAGGACAGGGGCGCCCGCGGATGGTAGCCCGCCTGCACGTCGAGCAGCAGCGCCATGTCGGCGACGTTGCGGCCCATCGGGCCCTCGATGCCCATCTGCGCATGGAAGACCTCAAGATCGGGTCCGGCGGGAACAAGCCCTTGCGACGGCCGGAAACCGTAGACATTGTTCCAACCCGCCGGATTGCGTAGCGAGCCGCCGAAGTCGCTGCCGTCGGCGACGGGCACCATGTCGAGCGCCAGCGCCACCGCCGCGCCGCCGCTCGAGCCGCCGGCGGTGAGCGCCGGATCGAAAGCGTTCAGCGTCGGCCCGAAGACATTGTTGTAGGTGTTGGATCCGAGCCCGAATTCGGGAACATTGGTCTTGCCGATGATGATGGCGCCGGCGTTGCGGATGCGTTCGACGAAGAAATCATCTTCCTGCGGCACGAAATCGGCGAAGATCGGCGAGCCGAAGGAGGTCCTTAGCCCGGTCGTCGAGGCGAGGTCCTTGATGGCGATCGGCAGGCCGAAGAGCGTTTCGGTTGCGCCAGCCTGCCTGGCATCGGCTGCATCGGCCTCGCGCAGGATATCGCCGCGATCGCGCAGCGAGACAATGGCGTTGACCAGCGGGTTGACCGCTTCGATGCGATCGAGGAAGGCCGTCATCACCTCGCGCACGGACAGTTTCTTGCGGCGGATCGCGCCGGCCAGCTCGACGGCGGACAGGCGGCAGATATCGCCGGCCGGCGGCACGGCGTGTTTCGTCTCAGGGCGCATCACTCAGTGGGTTCCCTGCAAGGCTTGATCGACATCCCTGGCCAGCGGGATCGCCGGTTGGGCGCCAGGTTTCAGGCATGCGAGCGAGCCAGCCACACCGGCCCGCGCCAGGGCCTTGTCGAGCGCAAGGCCGGACGACAGGCCGGCAGCGAAGTAGCCGCAAAAGGTGTCGCCGGCGCCGACCGTGTCGACAGGTGTGATCTTCATGGCCGCAACGGTGAGGAACTCGCTCGGCGTTGCTGCCATGACGCCGTCGCCGCCGAGCGTGACGACGATGGTGCGGCCGGTTTTCGCGGCGAAGTCGCGCATGCGCGCCGCCCGGTCGCGGCCGTTCAGCGCCAGCGCCTCGCCATAGAGGTCGAACTCGGTCTCGTTGGCGACGGCATAATCGGCCTTGCCGAGGAAAGCCGCCGCATCGCCCTGGAAAGGAGCGGTGTTGAGCACGGTGATGGCTCCGGCCGCCCGCGCCTGGTCGAGTGCTGCATCGACAGTCGCCAGCGGAATCTCGTGCTGGAGCAGAACGACATCGCCCTTTTTCAGGAACGCCTTGGAGAGGTCGCCGGGCACCACGGAAGCATTGGCGCCGGGCACCACGGCGATGATGTTCTCGCCGTCGTCGCCGACCATGATCAGTGCCGTTCCGGTCGAGGCGAAGGTTTCCGCCACGCCAGACAGATCGACCTTGGCCTCGCGCAGCAAAGCCAGCGCCTCGCCGGCGAAACTGTCCTTGCCGACGGCGCCGACCATGCGCACCGGGACACCGGCGCGCGCGGCGGCCAGCGCCTGGTTGGCGCCCTTGCCGCCAGGCGCCGTGGAGAAACCGGAACCGCTCACCGTTTCGCCGGGACTCGGCAAGCGGTCGACTCTGGCGATAAGGTCGAGGTTGATCGAGCCGATGACGACTATCAAGAAAGTACCTCCCTGCCAGCGCTGGCCGGAAATCAGGATCGACTTTCGGAAAGCACGATGTGGATCGAGATCCACAAATGTGGATCGAGATGGCGAGGTGCGCTGGCGCGTCCGTATCGATGCGCCAGCACCCCGATTGCGCGGGAAGCTAGCGCGTCATGCGATGACTTGCCAGACCATGTGGATATCAAAAGGTGATTTGTCGCTTCACTCGCAGCGCACGGTGACGGTGCCCTGATAGCTGCCGGCAGGAAAGACACCGCTCGACTTGGTGGCTGTGAGGTCTATCTGCATGGCATGGGTGCCGTTGGTGACCCGTTGCGGCACGCTTCCGTTGATGTCGACTGCCGAGCCATCGAGCCGGAAGACCGAGGCGAAGCTCACATTGGTGCCGCCGCCGCTCGGCGCGGACGAGAATGCGGCAGGCGCCGGCGCCGAAACCGAATAACAGTCCAACAGGTTGAGCAGGGTGCACAGAAGCGAGCTTGCGACGATGGTGACGCTGGCGCTCGACCCGCCTGCCTGCTTGGAGCCCAATATGCTGATGGCCGGATTTGCGGTCATCGTTCCCGATGACCCGACCATGATGGTGCAGGTGCCGATGATCGCCGCCGGCGCGGGAAGGCAGAAGCCGGCAAGGGCTGCCATCGTAAGCAGCGTGCGGCTATTTCTTCTTCTTTTTCTTGCCATCGCTGTTTCCGGTCCTGATGGTCCAGCCTTCGTTGGCCCATCCAGGTGACGCGGCCGCAGTGGCGGGAGCGCTGGCGGCCACGCTTCCTGTCGGGCCGTCGCCGCCGAGGCCCATTTTGAGCAGCTTCAGCTCCAGTTGCAGGCGCTGGACCTCCAGTTCGTAGAGGCGGCTGCAATCGAGGCGTTTCGGTGTGCGCCCGATCGGGATCACGACCCGGCCATAGGTCGCGACGCCATTGTCCGTCTGGTTGTTGCCTCTGATAACGCCGAGATCGACATAGGCGCCGGAACCGGAAACGGCGGAACGGCAAGTGGTGCCGTCCGCGGCATGGACCTCGTCCTGGCCTTGGGGCAAGGTGACACCGGGCAAATTAAAGCCGTTCTCGTTCTGGTTGAGATTGTAGATCTGATCCTGGGCCTGGGTTGGAACGGTGCTTGTCACAGCAGCCGCGAGTGCCAGCGTCAGGATTTGCGATGTCCAAAGAACTTTCCGCATATCTGCGCCCTTATCTGCGTCTGCTGGTTGGGAAAGGGGATGCTTTCGGTACAGATACGCACTTTACGCTCGGCGGCACCGCCGAAGGGCACGACCACGAGGACAGGACGAGAGGCCTGGGCACCGAGCTGAAAAACAGCCGGCGATATTCGGGCGTCCACCGGCTGAAAATCCTGATCGTAGACGTGGATTTCGACCTTGATCTTCTGGTCGTAGGGATTGGCCGGGAAGACGCGGACCGCGAAGACGTCGGTGAAACTGTTGACCTCGCCCCGCATCGGCGACATCGACTGAGCCGCCGCGGCAGCAGGGATCAGGCTGACGGCCAGCACCGTCGCCAGGGTTCCGAAGAATTTCAAGGATGCCTCCTTCCTGGTCGCTACTCGCAGCGAAGCGTTACCGTTGCCTGATAGTTTCCGTTGGCGAAGCGGTTGCTGCCGCCCTTGGTGCCGGCGAGATGGACCGAGACAAGATCGGCGCCTGGTGTGCTGATGGCGGTCGCGGAACCGGTTTCGACAATGGAGTGGGCACCGGCGGAAGAGTAGGTTGGTGTCCAGGTGGTCGATGTCGTGTCAGCCGCCGGCACCGTGGTGGTGGTAACCGGATCGACGCTCAGCGACACCCCGCCTGTCGTCGTCAGCGTGACGGTTCCGGCCGAGCCGCCGCTGTTGTGGGAACTGAGGGTCTGGAGGTCGGGACTGACCGTCATCGTGCCATTGGTGGCAATGACAAGCGTGCAGGTGGGGCTGATCGTGCCATTGAAAATGACATTCTGCGTTGTAGCCAATACAGGCTGGCCCAGACATGCGACCAGCAAGGTTGCACCGAAGGCGGTGCGAAACAACTTCATCGAGACCTCCTATTAAGTCGGATAGCCCGAATTAACAGGAGTGATGATCGCTTTATCGTGGTTAATTTAGCGTAAACTCAAATAACGCGCTGAAACAACGTCCCATAAGAACCGAAGGTTGTCTCCGGTTGTATCGCGAATTTCGGCTGTAATCCAAGTATTACTTCTTACTGCTCAAGATCTGTAAATTTCGTCGCTGGAAACCGGAAAAACGATATTTACGATGACACTTGGCCCGCCTCCCAGCCAAGGATGGCACGCTTGCGGGTCAGGCCCCAATGGTAGCCGGTGAGGTCGCCGGACTTGCCGATGGCGCGATGGCAAGGCACCACGAAGGAGAGCGGGTTGGCGCCATTGGCGGCGCCGACCGCACGGCTGGCGCTCGGCGCGCCGATACTGGCGGCGATCGAGGAATAGGTGCGGGCCTTGCCCATCGGGATCTGCAGCAGTGCCTCCCAGACGCGGACCTGGAAGTCGGTGCCGATCATGACGACATGCAGCGGCTGGTCGGGGCGCCACAGCGTCGGATCGAAGATGCGCGCGGCGTAGGGACCAGTCGCGGCCAGGTCCTCGACATAGACGGCGTTCGGCCAGCGGCTGGACATGTCGGCGAAGGCGGCGCGCTCCTCGCCGGGGTCGCTGAAGGCGAGACCAGCAAGCCCGCGATCAGTGGCCATGATCAGGGCGGTGCCGAAAGGGGAGGCATGGTAGCCATAGCGGATGGTGAGGCCGGCGCCGCGCGTCTTGTAGTCGCCCGGCGACATTGCCTCATGGGTGACGAAAAGGTCATGCAGCCGGCCGGGACCGGACATGCCCAGTTCGAACGAGGTTTCGAGCAGCGGCATGCCGGAATCGAGCAGCCGGCGGGCGTGGTCGAGCGTCACCGCCTGCAGGAAGGCTTTCGGCGACAGGCCGGCCCAGCGGGTAAACAGTTTTTGCAGGCCGGTCGGCGTCTCGCCAACCTCTTCGGCCAGTTCTTCCAGTGATGGCTGGTCGCGATAATCGAGGCTGATCTTCTCGATGGCGCGGCGGACGATCTCATAGTCGCTGCCTTGCGGCGTGATGTCCTTCTTGAGGACGGCTGTCTGTGTGCTCATCGAACTGTCTCCTTGGCCGGGAATATCGCCCCTTGGGGCGGCGATCGCCACCCGAAACTTGCCTTCTTGCCGCGCATACCCAGATAGACTCGGGATTTCGAGAGCCTGTTCCATCCCGATGGGTCGGATGGGGCTCTCTCTTTGTGTTCGAGCATGATCTTTCCCGAAAACCGGTATCCACTTTTCGGGATCATGCTCTTGCCAGGAGTCGCTCATGGCTGGCGAGAAAGTGCATCTGACAGGGGCAAAGGAAACCTTGCTGATGACGCTCTATGGCAAGGCCCTGGAGAGCCGGCTGCCGCATTCGCTGCTTGGGGATCATTTCGCCGACGAGGCGGTGCGCAAGATCGACTATGATTTCTCCAGGCTCAAGGTCGACGGGAATCTCGGCATCGGCCTGGCGATCCGAGCCAAGACACTGGACGTTCGTGTCGAGGATTTTCTGGCCAGAAATCCCGGAGCCATCGTGCTGCATCTGGGTTGCGGGCTCGATACGCGCGTCTTACGTGTCGATCCGCCACCAGGCGTGGACTGGTTCGATGTCGACTATCCCGAGGTCATCGAACTCAGGCGAAGGCTTTACCCGTCGCGCGACCATTACCACCTCATCGCTTCGTCGGTGACCGAGCCCGGCTGGCTGGCCGAAGTGCCCCGCAACCGCCCGGCCATCGTGGTGGCGGAAGGGCTGACGCCCTATCTTCCCGCCGATGAAGGGCTGCGCCTGGTTTCGCGGCTTGTCTCGCATCTTGCCAGCGGCGAGCTGATGTTCGACGCCTACAGTCGCTTCGGCCTGACGCTGCTTCGCCTCAATCCGACCATCAAGGCGACGGGCGCGGAGGTTCACTGGGCGATCGACGATCCGCACGAGCTGGAACTGGCGGTCCCGAAGCTGCGGTTTGTCGAGGATATTTCCGCCTACAAGCCCGAACACGCCGCCCGCATGGGCTGGTCCGCCAAACTGTTCGTTCGCCTGTGGAAACATATTCCGGCGCTGCGCAAGGTCGGCAGGCTCTTGCGGTACCGGTTCTAGATTCAGCGCGCCTTGGCGGTCGCCAGCGCGCGCGAAAAGGCCGTCGCAAAACTCTCGCGGGACTCGGGATCGAGAAAGCCGCCGATCGGCACATTCTGGCCTTGGCCTTCAACCGTCATTTTGGTGATGCCGATCTCGGCGTGACGGGCGACCGAAAACCGTGCCCAGAACGGGTTGAAGCGGTGGGCTTCCGATTTTCCCGAAGGGGCTGTCTTGCGGATGTCTAGGGTGGTGCGCGAGACCGACACTTCCTCGCGGGCGCGGGCGGCGCGGTAGTTGACGCGGAAGGCGATGTAGACGGCGACCACGTCGAGGCCGAAGAAGCCGAATACCGGCCATGCGCCACGCGACAGGAAAAACGCGCCGGTCACCAGCCAGCCAAACGACAGCGCACCCATCAGGACCAGGAAACCCGTCCTGCCCAGCGACCGGTGTGGGGTCAGCAATGCGTGAAAGAAGGGCTCGTCAGCCTGAAACGAGGCGTTTGTATCGCTCATGACAGGATATTATAGGAAGGAAATGGCGAGCCCCAAGTCCAAAGATTCCTCCATGCCCGAAAAAGACCTGCCAGCCGGACGACGTGACGGCTCGAACGCCAAGCCGCGTCCGCGGCCGGTACGGCGGACTTCGCGTTACAGCCCGGCGGAAGTGCACGAGATCTTCCGCCGGTTTTCCGTCCAGCGGCCGGAACCGAAGGGCGAGCTCGAACATGTCAACGCCTTCACACTGCTGGTGGCGGTGGTGCTTTCGGCGCAGGCGACCGATGCCGGTGTCAACAAGGCGACGCGGGCGCTGTTCAAGATTGCCGATACGCCGCGGAAGATGCTGGCGCTGGGCGAGGCCAAGGTCGGCGACCATATCAGGACCATCGGTCTGTGGCGCAACAAGGCCAAGAACGTCATCGCCCTGTCGGAAGCGCTGATCCGCGACCATGGCGGCGCGGTGCCTGACGACCGCGACGAACTGGTCAAACTGCCGGGAGTCGGCCGCAAGACCGCCAATGTCGTGCTGAACATGGCCTTCGGCCAGCACACGATGGCGGTCGACACCCACATTTTCCGCATCGGCAACCGGCTCGGCCTGGCGCCCGGCAAGACGCCCGAACAGGTCGAGCAGGGTCTGCTGAAGATCATCCCGGACGAATATATGCGCCATGCGCATCACTGGCTGATCCTGCACGGCCGCTACGTCTGCAAGGCGCGCAAGCCGGATTGCCCGGCCTGCGTCATTGCCGACATCTGCAAGGCGCAGGAGAAGACGACCAGCGTGCCGGCCCCTCTGGTGCCGATCGCTCCGCTCGATCCGATGGACGAAGTCCAGGCCCAAGGCTGACCAGTCCAGGCTTCAACTCTCCTCCACGAACACCTCTTCGCGCTTCTTCTTGACCGACGGCAGGAAGACGATGACGAGCACGGCCAGTGCCACCAGCAGCAGGCCGGCGCTGATCGGCCGCGTCACGAAGGTTGAGGGGTCGCCGCGCGACAGGATCATGGCGCGGCGCAGGTTTTCCTCGAGCAGCGGGCCGAGCACGAAGCCGAGCAGCAGCGGCGCCGGTTCGCAGCGCAGCTTGGTGAGGACGTAGCCGAGCAGGCCGAAGAAGGCGACGGCATAGAGATCGAAAGCATTGGTGTTGACGCTGTAAACGCCGATCGAACAGAACACCATGATGATCGGGAAGAGCACATAATAGGGGATCGTCAGCAGTTTCACCCAAAGGCCGATCAGCGGCAGGTTCAGGATGATCAGCATCAGGTTGCCGATCCACATCGAGGCGATGATGCCCCAGAACAGCGCCGGCTGTTCGGTTGCGACATTGGGGCCGGGCACGATGCCCTGGATGATCATGGCGCCGATCATCAGCGCCATGACAGGATTGGCCGGAATGCCCAGCGTCAGCATCGGGATGAAGGAGGTCTGGGCGCCGGCATTGTTGGCCGATTCCGGTCCGGCGACGCCGGCGATGGCGCCCTTGCCGAACTCCTGCGGGTTCTTCGACACGCGCTTTTCGACTGTGTAGGAGGCAAAGGCCGCAAGCACCGCGCCGCCGCCGGGCAGGATGCCCAGCGCCGAACCGATGATGGTGCCGCGCACGATGGGTGCCGCCATGCGCTTGAAGTCGTCGCGGGTCGGCATCAGGCCGGAGACCTTGCTGATCAGCACCGAGCGCTCATGCTCGTTTTCGAGGTTGCGCAGGATCTCGGCGACGCCGAAGACGCCGACCGCCACCGCGACGAAATTCAGCCCGTCGGCATATTCGCGGATGCCGAGCGTGAAGCGCGGCGCACCGGTGTAGATGTCTGTGCCGACAATGCCGAGCAGCAGGCCGAGCACCACCATCGCCAGCGCCTTGACGATCGAGCCATGGGCGAGCGCGATGGAGGAGACGAGGCCGACGATCATCAGCGAAAAATACTCCGCCGCGCCGAATTGCAGGGCTATCGCCGTCAGCGGCGGGGCAAAGACGGCGACGAGGAAGGTCGACACCGTGCCGGCGAAGAACGAGCCGATGGCGGCGATCGCCAATGCCGCCCCGGCGCGGCCCTGGCGGGCCATCTGGTAGCCATCGATGGCGGTGACGGCGGATGAGGATTCGCCGGGCATGTTGATGAGAATGGCCGTGGTCGAGCCGCCATACTGGGCGCCGTAGTAAATGCCGGCGAGCATGATGAGGGAAGAAACCGGGTCGCCGATCTGGAAGGTGATCGGCAACAGCATGGCGATGGTCGCGGTGGCGCCGATGCCGGGCAGGACGCCGATGAGCGTGCCGAGAAGGACGCCGATCAGGCAGAAACCGAGATTGGCCGGCGTCGAAGCCGTAGAGAAGCCGAGCGCGAGATTGTTGAGCAGGTCCATGTCAGCGCCTCACGATGCCAGCCATGGGGGCAGCCAGGGGCCGAAGCGCTGGAACGGCAGGCCGAGCGCGTAGCTGAAGACGAGGACCGAAAACAGCGTCAGGCCAACCGACAGCACGAACGCGGTCAGCGGCTTCATGCGGCCGCTGGCGAAGGCGGCGATCAACGCCGTCAGGAAGATCGACGGCACGAAGCCTAGGCCGCGCACCGTCAGGCCGAAGAAGACCGGCGCCGGCAGGATGAACAGCATGCCGCGCCAGGCCATTGGGCCGATCGGCTCGCCCTCGACACGTATCGCCTGGACGAGGATGACGGCGCCAAGCAGGATCAGCACGATCGCCAGGACCAGCGGGAAATAGCCCGGTCCCATGCGCAACGCGGTGCCGATTTCGAGGCTGAGCGACTGCAGCGCGAAAAACGCGCCGAAAAAGATGAATAGCGCGGCGCACAGGCCGTTGGTCCTGTCGATGGCGAAAGGTTTCATGGCGGTCCTCCCTGACCCTTGGAGCGGGCCTGCCGTTGCACGTGAAAACGGGTGAAGCGAACGCGGCGCCGCTGGCGCCCCGTTCAAGCCATCAGTCGGCGTACTGGCCCGCGGCTTCGATGATCGGCTTCCAGCGCGCGATCTCGCTTTCCAGCTTGGCCTTCAGCGCCGCCGGCGTCGCGTCGGCTTCCGATGACGGCTTGGTGCCGAGTTCGGCGAAGCGAGCCATGACGCTCGGGTCCTTCAAGGCGACCTGGAGTGATTTCGACAAGCGGTCGGTGATCTCGGCCGGCGTGCCCTTCGGCGCATAGAGGCCGTGCCAGATGCCGACCTGCACCGCGGGAAGGCCGGCTTCGATCGTCGTGGGGACATCCTCCAGCACGTCGAGGCGCTCCGGCGAGGTGACGGCATAGGCCTTGATCGTGCCGCCCTGGATCTGCTTGGTGGTGTTGGTCGTCTGGTCGCACATGATGTCGACCTGGCCGCCGAGAAGATCGGTCATGGCCGGACCGGTGCCCTTGTAGGGCACGGTGACCAGCGGCGTGCCGATGGCGCTCATGAACAGCATGCCGCACAGATGCGAGGCCGCGCCGATGCCGGCATTGGCGACTGTGATGGCGTCCTTGTTGGCCTTGGCGTATTCGACAAGCCCCTTGAGATCGGTCGGCGGGATATCCTTGCGGCCGATAATAGTCATCGGCACTTCGGTCACCAGACCGACATATTCAAAGGCGTTCAGCGTGTCGTAGGCGAGCTTTCTGTAGAGCGTCGCACTCGTCGCCATGCCGATGTGATGGAGGAGCAGCGTGTAGCCATCGGGATCGGCACTGGCGACGCGGCCCGCGCCGAGCGTGCCGCCGGCGCCGCCGACATTCTCGACAATGACCTGCTGGCCGAGATCCTTCGACATGGCTTCCGCGACAAGGCGGGTGACGGTGTCGGTCGGACCGCCGGCCGCAAACGGCACGACAATGGTGATGGTGCGTTCGGGATAGGATTGTGCGTCGGCGGCCAACGAATAAAGCGTGACGACCGCGGCTACGGCCAGAGCGGCAACAAATTTTCGCATCGTAATTCTCCTCCCGGGATATGAATAAACCGCTGCGCGGAACTCCTCTCAATGCCGGCCGCGGATGAAAACAACAACCAGCGCAGGCCAATAGATTGCAATCGGACTCAAATGGCAAACCGAGATTATCCGCGGCCGCCGGCACGCAACGGGTAGATGTTTGAGCCAGAAAGCGGAATCCGAAACGGTCGAAAATCGACCGGTGCCGGAAAATACGGATGGCAGACCTCTGCCCGCTCTCGTTCTATTCCAGATCTATTGGTAGCCATAACCGCGCGCCATCGCCGCCGCGAAAGCCGGGATCAGCAGGAAGACGAAGGCCTCGGCGCGGATATAGGTCTTCACCGAGGCCAGTTCGCCCGCCGGCACGGCGAAGGATGGATTGGCGCTGGCCTGCCGGTTCCAGGAAATGAAGCGCACGGTCGGGATGATCGACAGCAGGCCGACAATGCCGAAGGCCGCCATCTTGGCCCAAAACATCCAGTTGTGGATGTAGAACTCCCATCCCTTGAGGCCCCAGAAGACACGGCCGATGCCGACGACGATGATGAGTGAGGCGATGATGCCATAGTGGCGGTCGATGCGGGCGAGTCGCTTGAGGGTTACGGCAGGCAAATCGCCGCGGATCAGCACGAATTCGGCGCCGATGATCCCTGCCAGGGAAAACACCAGCAGATGATGGACGATGGCAAGCACAAGGTCGGTCGTGTCCATGTTTCTTCCCTTGGGTTGAGCACCAGCCACGCGTCTGAAAAGGTCGCGCCGCAAATGTGCTGAATCAGCCTGCCGGGAAATTAACATCGCCGGGCAAAATTCCCACAGAAAGCTGCCCCCTGGTCTAAGCTGCGTTGACGCCCGATCCGGGCACGTTAGGTTCGCGGGCATGACCGGACTGAAACGCCCCCTGAATCCGATGCCTGAGCTTATCCTCGCCGTCTTGACGGAACGCGGGCTGATGACTGCCTATGAGGCCCGGCCGGACTACCAGAAGAACGACTATCTCGGCTGGATTGCCCGTGCCAAGCGCCCGGACACCAGGCAGAAGCGGCTCGACCAGATGCTGGATGAACTGCAACGTGGCGGTGTCTACATGAACATGGTCTGGCGCGGCTGAAGATCTGCTTCGGGCCGTTGCAGAACCTTGCACATTGCGGTTCTGGATGATGGCGCGTCTTCCGCTGGCCCTTGCACCGCAGGGGGGATTTGCTAAACGCGGACAAGATCAGCGAGGCAAATCCCATGGACAACCGCAAAGTGACCGTCGCTCCCGTCATCGAGACGCAGCGAACCATCCTGCGGGCGCACCGGCTGGAGGATTTCGACGCCTATGCCACGATGTGGGCCGAGCCGGCCGTCACCCGCTTCATCGGCGGCAAGCCGCGCACGCGCGAGGAAAGCTGGATGCGCTTCCTGCGTCACGCCGGCCTGTGGTCGCTGCTCGGCTACGGCTTCTGGGCGATCGAGGAGAAGGCGACGGGGCGCTTTGTCGGCGAGGCCGGGTTTCACGACCTGAAGCGCGACATGGAACCGTCGATCGAAGGCATTCCCGAGGCCGGATGGGCGCTAGCGCCGGAAGTGCATGGGGCGGGCCTCGCCACGGAGGTCGTCGGCCGTGTGCTGGCCTGGGGCGAAGAGACCTTCGGACGGGTGAAAACCGTCTGCATCATCGATCCCGAGAATACAGCCTCGTTGAATGTCGCTGACAAGGTCGGCTATCGCGAAGTGTTGCGGACCACCTATCATGACGCCCCGACCGTGCTGCTGGAGCGGCTGTCTTGAACCGGGATTGCGGCTCCCGTGAACTAGCCCGCCTTGCGGCGCAGCTTCCGCGCCAGATCGGCCCATGGATCGACGCTTTCGGCGGCCGGCGTGACGCCTCGGCCTAGCAGCACCGTCGAGGCATCGAACGGCGTCGGCCTGGCGATCCCATAGCCCTGGGCATAGTCGACGCCGATGGTCTTCAGCGCGGCCGCGATACCGTCGCTCTCGACAAACTCGGCGATGGTACGCTTGCCCATGACCTTGCCGATATGGTGGATCATCTCGACCATGGCGCGGTCGATGCGGTCGTCCAGCATGTCCTTGACGAAGCTGCCGTCGATCTTGAGGTAGTCGACCGGCAGGTGCTTCAGATACGCGAAGGACGACATGCCGGAGCCGAAATCGTCGAGCGCGAAGCGGCAGCCCAGGCCGCGCAGGTCGGCGATGAATCGCATGGCATTGGTGAGATTGGCGATAGCGCTGGTTTCGGTGATCTCCAGGCAGATCATGGTGGGCGAAATGCCATGGATGAGGAACTGCTCGCGCAGGAAGCCGAGAAAGCTCTCGTCGCCGAAAGTCGCGCCGGAAAGATTGATGGCGCATGTGGCGATCGGCGGCGTGCGCGGATCGGCTTGCCGGGCGGCCAGGATGCGGAAGGTGTTGCGAACCACCCAGCGGTCGATCGATGGCATCAGGCCATAGCGCTCGGCCGCTGGAATGAAACTCTGTGGGGTAACGAAGCTGCCGTCTTCGTCGGTCAGCCGCAACAGGATCTCTATATGCGCCCCCGCCTCGACGATGTCGTCGTCGAGCGGCCAGATTTCCTGCGCGTGAAGCCGAAAACGGCCTTGCTCCAGCGCGGCGTGCAGGCGCTGCACCCAGGCCATCTCGCCGAAACGCTCGCGCAAGTCCACGTCGCCGTCGCTGTGGATCTGGACGCGGTTGCGGCCCTTTTCCTTGGCCATGTAGCAGGCGACGTCGGCGGCCCGCAGCGTTTCCTCGATCGTCACCTGCGCGTTGGCGATCTCCACCATGCCGACGCTGACGCTGGTGTTGAAAGGCCGGCCATCCCAGACGAAATGCAGGTTCTGCACTCCCGCGCGCAGCCGTTCGGCGATGTCGCACGCTTCATTGGCTTCACAATCGACGAGCAGCACGCCGAACTCATCACCGCCCAGTCGCGCCAGCACGTCGCCCGGCCGCAATTCGCACGTCAGCAGCGCCGAGATCTGGCGCAGCAACTGGTCGCCCGCCGCATGGCCACACGTATCGTTGACCAGCTTGAACTGATCGAGATCGAGATACATCAAGGCGTGCTGCCGGGGCTGGCCCTGCAATTCGACGATGGTCCTTTCGAGCCGGCCTTCAAAATCGCGCCGGTTGGCGAGCCCGGTCAACGCATCATGCGAAGCCTGCCACGAAAGCCGTTCGATGTAATCTTCTTCGCGCGTCATGTCGTGGAAGGCGAGCACGGCGCCGACGACCTCGCCGGAAACGAGCAGCGGCGCGCCGGTCAGTGCGACGGGAACAACGGAGCCGTCCGGCCGCTGCAGCAATTGTGGACGGGCGCTGGAGCGGCGCGCTTCGCCGGCCAGGAGACGCTCGACCAACTGCGTTTCTTCAACGCCGGTGTCCTTGTCGACGAGGCAAAAGAACGCTGCGATGGGTTTGCCCCGGGCGGTGCCGAGCGGGCAGGCCAGCAGTTTCTCGGCAACCGCATTCATGTAGTCGAGCCGCCCGTCACGGCCGGTGCTGACGACGGCCTGGCCGATCGAAGCCAGTGTGACCTGGGCGCGCTCGCGCTCGGCATTGAGCGCCAACTGGAAGGCCTGGCGCTGTGCCAGGAGCTTGCGCGTGCGCCACACGGCAAGCAGGATCAACAATGCGGCGGTGACGAGATTAGCGGAGGTAAGCAGCATCCGGATGAAGCGTGATCCCTCGCCGAGACTGTCCGAGAAGGCCTTGGACAATGGGGTGACCTGATGATCGAGCCGATGGATCTCCGCTTTCCAGGCGCTGATCTCGGCTGCTGAAGCCGGCCCCTTGCCCAGCGTCGCATGCATCGTATCGCCGAGTTGCTGGATGGCGAGGATCATCGTGTCGGCCGCCGCCCAGTCCCGAATGGCGGTGTCGAGATAGCTGAAGTTCCGGAAATTCTGGAACAGCCAGATCATCCCGGCGACGTCGTCCGGGTGGTTTCTGCCTTGCACAAAGCCTGTGCGCGCTGCCTCTGTATCGGGCTCGGGCTGCTCCAGCGCCAGGCGGGCCGAACGGTCGGCCAGCGGAACGGCGATCGCTTCGCGATACTCGGTGAAGAACTCCTCATTGCCGGTGCCCGCATAGAGGCTGAGGAAATAGATGGCGTGCTTTTGCCCCTTGGACCACTGGCTTTCGCCGCCGACATAGGCGCGAACCGCCGAAAGCGTGTGTAGGCTCAGGCTGGCGACCAGCGCCTGGATGAGGACGACGGCGATGAACGGCCAGACGAGCCCGAGAAGACGGGGGCTGGCGTCCATCGATGACGGCTTCGAATTCACGGACGTGCCATGATCCTGTCAGCGCGTCTGTCCGACTGTTTCACCCGTCGGTTGAGACGATTTTCTTCTCTCATGTCGCTCAAATGGCGACAACAACCGGGTATCACGCGGGACTTAACAGCAAATAAATAGTTCCGTTCTCTATGAAGCCTTTTCTTGATTTGGGTAGCTGAGTATTACGCGACGTCAAGTGACTGCTTCAAGTTGAATCAGTTTGTATTCGAAGCTTGTCGGTCCTTTTCGGACCCGTAACCGCGGGCTAGGGCAGCGTCTCGGCCGCAAGACTTGCCTGTTCGAGCATCGAGGCATCCTCGCCGAAGGCGCGGGTGGCGCGGGCCGCCGCCTCGAGCAGCGGCCTTTTCATGCGCTGAAGGAAGGCGGCATCGACGCGCGTGCTCGGGCCAGCGAGCGTCAGCGCGCCGAGCAGGATGCGTCCTGGCCCGAATACCGGGGCCGAGACGCCGGCCGTCTCGGGGTCGCGGTCCCCAACGGCGAGGCAGTTGCAGGTCCGGCGTATGGTCTCATAGGGCTCGCCCGGCTCGCCGGAAAACGCCGCAAGCACGCGCCCGCCTGAGCCGACAAGCAAAGGCAATATGTCGCCTTCGCGTATGGTGTAGCGGATCGGGTGCTTGGATTCGACGCGGTAGAGGCAGGTGCGGACGTCGCCCGAACGGACATAGAAGGCAACGCTCTCCCAGCTGCGCTCGGAAAGGTCGCGCATGATCGGCAGCAGGATGTCGACCGCGACGACCGAACGCTGATAGAGCGCGCCCAGCCGGAAGGTTGCGGGCCCGACACGATAGCGCCCGTCGTCGAGGCGCTCGAGCAGCTGACCGCGCAGCAATGAATTCGCCAGCCGCAGGATGGTGCTCTTGTAAAGGCCGGTGCGCGCCGCGATTTCGGCCAGGCTGAGCGAGCGGTCGGCCGTGGTGAAGGCATCGAGGATGGCGATCGCCCGATCAAGGGCCGCGACGCCTTCGGCGGACGCGCGCCGGCTTTCCGTATCAGTCGATCTGCTTGGTAAGTCCATTGCAATTCCGCCCGGAGATGCCCGAGGGCCAGTCTGTCGCGCTGTTGGATCATTCTGTCCAGCAGAATGTCGTTCCCGTTGACAGAACTCGGTAACATCTGCTTGAACTCGATCACGGGTCTGTGAACGCAGGCGCGTTTGGCAGGCACCGGAGGAGGTGTCGTGATCTGGAGGAATCCCATGCTGAACAGACGCAGATTTTTGATGAGCACGGCCGCGGCAGGCGCTGCCGGCCTTGCAGGACTTCATCTCACGCCCGCTTTCGCCGAAGGCGCACCGCAGATCCAGATATTCGTTCCGGCGGCGCCCGGCGGCGGCTGGGACCAGACGGGGCGCACGATGGATCAGGTGATGCGCGCGGAGAAGCTGATCTCCGGCTCGCAGATCACCAATGTCGGCGGCGCCGGCGGCACGGTCGGGCTGCCGCAGTTCATCAGCCAGTGGAACGGCAAGGGCAATTCGCTGATGGTCGCCGGCATGGTCATGGTCGGCGCCATCATCGCCAACAAGGCCGCCAACAATCTGACGCAAGTCACGCCGATCGCCCGTCTCACCGGCGAATTCGAGGCCCTGGTGGTGCCTGCGGAGTCGCCCTTCAAGACGGCCGCCGATTTCGTCGCCGCGCTGAAAGCCGATCCGACGAAGGTTCCCGTCGCGGGCGGTTCAGCCGGTGGCTCCGATCACATCTTGTTCGGCCTGATCGCCAAGACGGTCGGCGTTCCGGCGACAAGTCTTTCCTATGTGCCGTTCGCCGGCGGCGGCGAGGCCTTGTCGGCGCTGCTCGGCAACCAGGTCGCGGCCGGCATTTCCGGGTTTGGCGAATTCTCCGAACAGGTCAAGGCGGGTGCGCTGAGGCTGCTCGCAATCTCCGCCGACAAGCGTCAGGACGGCATCGACGCGCCGACGCTGAAGGAAGCCGGCATCGACGTCGAACTGTTCAACTGGCGTGGCGTCTTCGCGCCTCCCGGCGTGTCCGACGCCGACAAGGCGGCGATGATCGCGCTGGTCGAGACCATGGCCAAGAGCGATGCCTGGGCGACCGAATGCAAGAACCGCAACTGGACGCCCATCCTGCTCACCGGCGACGACTATGCGAAATTCGTCGCCGAGGATTCGGCGCGTATCGAAGCCATCCTCAAGGATCTCGGCCTCGCCTGATTTTTCCCCAGGGGGACGGCGCGAGCCGTCCCTCATTTTCTCAAGTCCGTCGATCGCATCGCCGATGAGATGGCTGACAGCATGAAGGCCGATGACAGCCGTCTTGGCCCGTAATCCTGGGGAGGACATTCCATGAGCACCATCAACCAGCCGACGGCGCCCTTGCGCCTTGCCGTGCCGGAATTGCTTGTTGGCATCGGGCTTCTCGCCTGTGCCGGCGCCGTGGCCTGGCAGACGCTGGCGATCCCGGTGTCGCCGCTCTATTCCAAGGTTGGCCCGACCGTCTTTCCCTACCTTACCATGGTCGGCCTGGTGGTGCTTTCGCTGCTGCTCATCCTCGCCGCGTTTCGCGGCGGCTGGCAGCCGGAGGAGGAAAAGGAAACGCCGACCGACTGGAAGGCGATGGGCTTCGTCGTCATCGGCCTGGTCGCCAACCTGCTGCTCATCCGGCTGCTCGGCTTCACCGCGGCATCGGTGATCATGTTCGTCCTCGTCTGCTACGGCTTCGGCAGCAGGCATACGCTGCGTGACGCGCTCACCGGCCTTGTCCTGGCGCTGGCTGCCTATTTCGGCTTCGCCAGGGCGCTCGGCGTCAACATCGGCGCCGGCTTCATCGAGAACCAGCTGAACACGGCGATCGACGCGATCGCCGGCGCGTTGGGAGCGTGAGCCCATGAACACGCTCGAACAGCTCGCCCACGGCTTTTCGGTCGCCTTCACCCCGATCAATCTTCTGTGGTGCCTGCTCGGCACCACGCTCGGCACAGCCATCGGCGTGTTGCCGGGCCTCGGGCCGGCACTGACCATCGCGCTGCTTCTGCCGATCACCTATCAGGTGGCGCCGGAAGCGTCCTTCATCCTGTTCGCAGGTATCTATTACGGCGCCATGTATGGCGGCTCCACCACGTCGATCCTGCTCAACACCCCGGGCGAAAGCGCCACGATCGTCACCGCGCTGGAGGGCAACAAGATGGCCCGGTCCGGCCGTGGGGGTGCTGCCCTTGCCACCTCGGCGATCGGTTCCTTCGTCGCCGGCACGATCGGCACGCTGGGCGTTGCCTTCCTGGCGCCGGTGGTGGTCAAGTTCGCCCTGGCCTTCGGTCCGGCGGAGTATTTCTCGCTGATGGTGCTGGCCTTCATCACGGTTTCGGCCGTGCTCGGCTCGTCCTCGGTGCGCGGGCTTGCCAGCCTGTTTGCCGGCTTCGTCATCGGCATGATCGGCGTCGACCTGCAGACCGGCCAGCCGCGCTTCACCTTCGGCACGACCGAACTGCTCGACGGCGTCGACGTCATCATCGCCGCCGTCGGCCTGTTCGCGGTCGGCGAGACGCTCTACATGGCCTCGCGCCGCTATGCCGGTAAGGATGAGATCGTGCCGCTGAAAGGCTCGCTCTACATGACCGCGGCCGAATGGGGCCGCTCATGGAAGGCCTGGCTGCGCGGTGCGGCGATCGGCTTCCCGATCGGCGCCATGCCGGCCGGTGGGGCCGAGATTCCGACCTTCCTGTCCTATGCCATCGAAAAGAAGCTGTCGAAGCACAAGGAGGAGTTCGGCACGGTCGGCGCCATCGAGGGCGTTGCCGGCCCGGAGGCCGCCAACAATGCGTCGGCCGCCGGCGTGCTGGTGCCGATGCTGACGCTTGGCCTGCCGACCTCGGCGACGGCGGCGATCATGCTGTCGGCGTTCCAGAGCTACGGCATCAATCCCGGGCCGCTGCTTTTGACGACGCAGGCCAATCTGGTCTGGGGCCTGATCGCCAGCCTGTTCATCGCCAATGTCATCCTCGTCATCCTCAATCTGCCGCTGATCGGATTGTGGGTGCGGCTGCTGAAGATCCCGGCGCCACAGCTTTATGCCGGCATCCTGGTGTTCGCGACCGTCGGCACCTACGGCATCTCGCAGTCGCCCATCGACCTCGTCATCCTCTATCTCCTGGGGGCGGCGGGCTTCCTGATGCGGCGCTTCGATTTCCCGACCGCGCCCGTCATCATCGGCATGATCCTGGGGCCGCTCGCCGAAACCCAGTTCCGCCGGGCGATGACCATCTCGAATGGCGACTGGTCGGTGTTCTACAAGCATCCGCTGTCGCTGACGCTGCTGACGCTCGCCTTCATCGGCCTGGTCGGGCCGCATATCTGGGCCTTCATCGAACACCGCCGGCGGCGTGGGCCGGAGCATGTGCCGGGCGATGCCTGACCGACTGAGAAGACATGACTGACCTGCTATCCGGTATCCGCGTCCTCGACCTGACCAATGTTCTGGCCGGGCCCTATTGTGCCTATCAACTGGCGCTGCTGGGGGCCGATGTGATCAAGGTCGAGGGACCGCGAGGCGGCGACCTGGCGCGCCAGCTCGGCGGCTCGCCAAGGCTCAACCAGGCCGGCATGGGCGCCTCGTTCCTGGCGCAGAACGCCGGCAAACGATCCGTCATGCTCGACCTGAAGACAGAAGCAGATCGCGAGCGCTTCCTCGACCTGGTCGCCAGTGCCGACGCGCTGGTGGAGAATTTCCGCCCCGGCGTGATGGATCGGCTTGGCCTCGGCCATGAAGCGCTGAAGGCGGTCCGCCCTGGCCTCGTCTATTGCGCGATATCGGGGTTTGGCCAGACCGGGCCGATGCGCGACAACCCCGCCTACGACCAGATCATCCAGGGCCTGTCGGGCATCATGAGCATCACCGGCACGCCGGAGACGGCGCCGCTGCGCGTCGGCTATCCGGTCGCCGATACGCTGGGCGGCCTGGTCGGCGCGTTCGCGATCGCATCGGCGCTGGTCAGGCAGAAGACCTCGGGCGAGGGCGCCTTTCTCGACGTCTCGATGCTCGAATGCACGCTTTCCGCGCTTGGCTGGCCGGTGTCGAACTATCTGACGGCAGGGGTCGATCCCAAGCCTATGGGCAACGAGAACATGACGGCTGCGCCCTCAGGTGCCTTCCGCACCGGTGATGGATTGCTCAACATCGCCGCCAACAAGCAGGAGCAGTTCGTGACGCTTTGCCGGCTGATCGGACGGCCGGAGTTGGCGTCGGACACGCGCTTTGCCGAGCGCGAGACGCGCAAGAAGAACCGTGCGGCGCTGAAAGCCGAGATCGAGGATGCCCTGACGGATGCTCCGGCGGCCGCCTGGGAGGAGCGATTGAACCGGGCAGGCGTGCCGGCGGGCAGGGTGCTGACGATTCCGCAAGTGCTGGCCGAGCCGCAAGTGCTGGAACGCCAGGTGACCGCGAATTTCGACGATGTCGCTGGGATGGACAGGCCGCTGACCGTATTGCGCGGCGGCTTCATGGTCGATGGCAAGGCGCCTTTGCCGACCAAGCCGCCACCGGCGCTCGGCGCGCATATGGACGAGGTTTTTGCCGACTTGCCGTCGCGCGCCAAGGCAAAGGCACGGGCATGAGCGACGTGGAGAAGAAGTCAGGCCGTGAGCGCGGCGAGGAATGGTGGCAGACCGGCATCATCGAGATGAGCCCCGGCGTCATCCGGCTGCGCGGCTATGAAATCCAGGACCTGATCGGCCGCGTCAGCTTCCCGGCTGTCATCTGGCTGATGCTGCGTGGCGAATTGCCCAGCGAAGACCAGGCGGCACTGCTCGGCATTGCGCTGGGCGCGGCGGTCGACCATGGGCCGCAGGCGCCGTCGATCGCCATCGCCCGCATGGCGGCAACCTGTGGTGTCGGCATCAACAGCGCCATGGCCTCGGCCATCAATGTGCTCGGCGACGTGCATGGCGGCGCCGGCGAACAGGCGCTGTCCTTCTACGGGGATATCGCCTTGGCGATCGATGGCGGGACGGCGCTGGGGGAGGCGGTCTCGGCCCGGCTCGACCGGTTCTTCGCTGGGGAAAAGGGTTATGTGCCGGGGCTCGGCCACCGCTTTCACCCGGTCGATCCGCGCGCACCGCGCCTGCTGGAACTGACCCGCGAATTTGCCGCGCGTGGCGTCATCAATGGACGGTTCGCCGACATTGCCGAGGCGATCGAGGCGGAGGTCGCACGCCGCAAGGGGAAAAGGATACCGCTCAACATCGATGGCGCCACGGCCGTCATCTATGGCGAACTCGGCTTCCCACCGCCGCTGACGCGCGGGCTCTTCGTGCTGTCACGCTCCGTCGGCATCCTGGCGCATGCCTGGGAGCAGTCGCAGCAGAGCGAGCGCAACAAGGGACCGCTGCCACGTGAATGGTTGTGGGCCCATACCGGCACGCCGCCGCGGCCGTTTCCGGGGGAAGGCGAGGCTGGTGAGTGAGCCTATGCCTCGCCAGGCGGCATAGGCCCGGGAAGCGTCAAGGTCTTCACCAGCGTCGAAAGATCCGGTTCGTCGATCAACATCGCCGCGTCGGCCGGCGTCAGCCATGCCCGCTGTCGCCGCTTGGCCTCCTGCCAGTTGGCCAGCTCCTCGGTCACCTCAAGCAGGTAGACGATGACATCGACATGGACAAAGCGGTTGGCCAGCCGCTTCCAGTAGGAATAGGTGCCAGCCGGCTGCTTCAGGGTCTTGCCGAGCACGCCGGCTTCTTCCATCGCCTCGATGGTGGCTGCCTTGCGTCCGTTCTTGCCTTTCATCGGCCATCCCTTGGGGACGATGAAGCGCTTGGTCGTTCTCGACGTGACCAGCATCACCTCGATGTCGCCATGCTCGTTCAGCCGAAAGGGTATTGCCGCCACCTGGCGGATTCTTTCCCCTTTCTTGGCCCGGCGCACGGCCTTTTTCTTCGTGGCTGTCATCTGCAATAGTCCAGTCGGTCAGTGCCCATAGCGTGACGCGGCGCCTTTGCAAACCCAAACTGCCGCAGGGGCACCCTCAAGGTTCCCCTATCATGTAAGTCGGCTAAATAAAAGAAGCCCCGCCTGTCAGCGGCAGGTGCTCACGGCGGTTGTGCCGATGATCTGCGTCTGGCAGCCCGGCCTGACCTGCGGCACGACCGGTGGTGGCTGCTGGACGATTACGCGGTCCTGGTCGCGGTACTGCTGTTGCTGCTGCTGGAATTGCTGCCGCTGAATGCGACTCTGCAAGGCCTGCAGATCGTTTTGCTGGATCAGCGTGTTGCTGTTGATCGCAGGATTGGCCACCTGGGCGGAAGCGGGCAGCGCAAAGCCGGCCACAAAAGTCGCGGCCAGCATCGCCGATGCAAGTCTCACCAATAGCCGACGCGCCGACATTGGCGCATTCCCGCGAAAAATCCTGCTCATTCCCGCAATATAGGGTGTTTGTCCGGCGATGCCATGGTTGGTCCATGGGCCGCCTTGAATTCTATCGCGACTCCGCCCTGTCCCGGGCATCCGGCCTGCGGCTGCGGAATCATGGAAAGGCCGGGGTGGGGTTCTCCAGCAAGGAGCGGGAGCTCGAAGGCGGGCAGAGAATCTACCCGGCAACCTCGCATTGCACTTGACGGAAGCGATCGATTCGCCGCTCTATCGGGTCGGCGCTGGCCTGGGGCTGAATGGTGTCAATGGCGTCGGCATGTCCTTCAGGCATAACGGCGCCTTCGGGGAAACGGTCAAACAGAATGCAGTCAGCGCGTCTCTCACAGCCAGTTTCCAGGCTGGCTCGAGACGGAGCCGGGCGGGAGAGGTCTTGATGAGGAAATACGCGTATTTGGTTGCAATGCTGGGTGTGGCCTGCATCGCCGGTATGCCGGCGTTGGCCGCGCAGACCAAGGGCGACAAGGTGGCGGCGCCGCCCGCCGCGGCCGATGCGCCGCAACTGCCGGGTGGGGCATCGGCCTTGTCCGAAACCCATGGCGACTGGACGGTCAATTGCCAGATATCGGGCACGAACAAGGTCTGCAGCCTGTCGCACCAGCAGTTCAACAAGCAAAGCAACCAGCGGCTGCTGGCGATCGAGCTTTCGAGCAAGACCGGCGAAGACGCGACCGGAACTCTAGCCCTGCCGTTTGGGCTGGCGCTCGCCAAGGGCGTCACCTTGAGCATCGACGACCAGAAGCTGGACGGCAGCCTGGCATTCAACACTTGCCAGGTCGTCGGCTGCCTGGTGCCGGTGGCGTTCGACGCCAATGTCACACCACTGCTCAAGAACGGCACCACGCTGAAGATCGACGCCTTCGCGGCGGATACGGGACAAGCGGTGAGTTTTTCCATTCCGCTCAACGGTTTCGGCGGCGCGCTCGCTCGTACGGCGGAGCTTTTGTCGAACTGACGCCGAAGTCGGGGATCTGATGCGCGGCGCCTAACTGGCGCCGCATATCCAATGCGGGTCAAACGACTGTTGTTTTCAGCCGCTCGGCAATGAGGGTGGCGAGCCGCGCGGCCACCTCGTCCTTGGTCATCTCGGGCCATTCCTCAACGCCGGCCTTCGACACGATCCGCACCTTGTTGCGGTCACCACCCATGACGCCTGAAGGGCCGATGCCGCTTTCGTGCGACACATCGTTGGCGACGATCAGATCGGCGCCTTTCTTCGCGAGCTTGGCCTCGGCGTTGCGCAAAAGATCCTGCGTCTCGGCGGCGAAGCCGACGACGAGGCCTGGTCGCTGGCTGTGATGGCCGACGCCGGCAAGGATGTCGGGGTTCTCCACCATGCGCAGCACCGGTGGTCCTTCGCCCGCCACCTTCTTGATCTTTTCGCCGGCCGAATTCTCGGTGCGCCAGTCGGCGACGGCGGCGACGAACACCGCGGCGTCGGCGGGCAGAAGCTGTTCAACCGCATCGCGCATCTCTTGCGCGCGCTCGACATGGATGGTCTTCACACCGGCCGGATCGGCAATGTTTACGGGACCGGAGACAAGGCGCACATCGGCGCCAAGCCTTGCCAATGCGGCGGCGATGGCGTGGCCCTGCTTGCCGGAGGAGCGGTTGGCGATATAGCGCACCGGGTCGATCGGTTCGTGCGTCGGGCCGGAGGTGACGATGATCTTGCGCCCTGCCAGCGGCTTGGGACCTGCATCGAGCAGCGCCTCGACGGCGGCGGCGATCTCCAGCGGCTCGGCCATGCGGCCTTCGCCGGCCTCATTGCTTTCGGCCATCTCGCCCCTCGCCGGGCCGACGAAAGTGACGCCGTCCTTCCCCAAGGTCGCACGATTGCGACGGGTGGCCGGATGCGCCCACATTCTGGGGTTCATCGCCGGCGCCATCAGCACCGGCTTGTCGGTGGCCAGCAGTACAGTGGAAGCCAGATCGTTGGCGTGGCCGTTGGCAAGCTTGGCCATCAAATCGGCGGTGGCGGGCGCGACCACCAGAAGGTCTGCCTCGCGCGACAGCCTGATATGGCCGACATCGTGCTCGTCATTGCGGTCGAACAATTCGGTGAAAACATGGTCGGCCGACAGCGCGCCAACCGACAGAGTGGTGACGAATTCCTGTGCGGCCGCTGTCATCACCACCCGTATTGCCGCACCACGCTCACGCAGCCGGCGGATCAGGTCCAGCGCCTTGTAGGCGGCGATGCCGCCGCCGATGATGAGCAGGATGCGCCTGCCGGAAAGGGTGCCCTGCGGCAGGGTCTTGCCTGCTGGAGAGGCAACCGGCGTGGCCGCGACGTGCATGCTGGTCAGGTCGCGCAAAGTCTTTTCGATCTGGTCGATGCGGCCCGACCCGATCCGACCGTCGACTGCGGCGCGGATCATCACCCTAGCCTGTTCCTCCATGGAGCGGTTGTTTTCCGCCGCCAATCGGCGCAGCAGCTCCTTGACCTCATCGTCAAGGTTGCGGATCGTGATGCTTGCCATGTGATTGCACTTTGCTCATCTTGTCCGATGGCAATGATAGCAATGCAATCATTTTGCCGCAAGTTGCGGGCTCGAGCTTCGATTTCGGGCCTAAAGAATCTTCCAGGCGATATAGACCAGCGTCAGCGCAATCACCCATAGCGCGACGCGACCGGAGCGGCCATAGCGCGCCTCGGCCTTGCCGATGGCACGCGCCGTGGTCTCGTCGAAGCGCAGGCCGTGCTCGGCCATCAGGTCGATCTCGCGCGACAGCCGGTCGGTGCGGGCGGCAAGCTCCGGCGCCTGGCGGGCGAGCGTCAGCAACGCCTTGGCGCCGTCGCGCGCGTCGATCATCATGCCGCGCGGGCCAAGGTTTCCGGCGATCCAGCCGCCGACCACCGGCTCGGCGGTCTTCCACATGTTGAAGGCCGGATCGAGCGTGCGCGCCACGCCCTCGACCACCACCATGGTCTTCTGCAGCAGGATCAGTTCGGGCCTTGTCGCCATGTCGAAGAGTTCCGTCACCTCGAACAGCAGCGTCAGGAGCTTGGCCATGGAAATGGTCTCGGCCGGCTGGCCGTGGATCGGCTCGCCGATGGCGCGGATCGCTTGCGCGAAGGCCGCGACATTGTGCTGGCGCGGCACGTAGCCGGCCTCGAAATGCACTTCGGCGACGCGCAGATAGTCGCGCGTGATGAAGCCGTAGAGGATTTCGGCGAGGAAGCGGCGCTCTTTCTTGCCAAGACGTCCGGCTATGCCGAGATCGACGGCGACGATGGTGCCGTTGGCCTCGACGAACAGGTTTCCCGGATGCATGTCGGCGTGGAAGAAGCCGTCGCGCAGCGTGTGGCGCAGGAACGACTGGATGAGATTGGCGGCGATCGCCTTCAGATCGTGGCCGGCCTCCTCCAGGCCTGCGATGTTGTTCATCTTGACGCCGTCGACCCATTCCATGGTCAGCACGTCACGGCCGGTGCGTTCCCAGTCGACGGATGGCACGCGAAAGCCCGGATCGTCCTTGGTGTTCTCCCCAAGTTCGGAGAGTGCCGCCGCCTCGAGGCGCAAATCCATCTCGATCTTGGTGGTCTGCGCCAGCGTCTCGGTCACCTCGACAGGCCGCAGCCGGCGCGAGGAGGGGATATATTTCTCCTGCAGGTGGGCGGCGAGGAAATAACTCTCGAGATCCTGGAAGAAGCGGCGGCGCACGCCGGGCCGGATGACCTTCACCGCGACCTTGGTGGCAGCGCCGTTATGAATGGCTTCGGCGGCATGGACCTGGGCGATCGAAGCGGCGGCGACGGGGTCGCCGAACTCGGCGTAGAGATCGCCCACCTTGCGCCCAAGCGAGGCTTCGATGGCCGCGACCGCCTCGGCCTTCGGAAAGGTGTGCATCTTGTCCTGCAACATTGCGAGATCGAGCGCCATGTCGTTGCCGACGACGTCGGGCCGCGTCGCCAGGAACTGGCCGAGCTTGACATAGGACGGGCCGAGCCGGACCACCGCCTTGGCCAGCCGGTCGCTGCGCTCATAGGCGAGCGCGCGGCGGCGGGTGAACAGCCGCGCCAGCCGCCACCCGAGTTTCGGTAGGCCGGAGAGTTCCTCGCCCGGCAGGGCGGCGATGACGCCCTCGCGCACCAGCACCCAGCCGGCCCGCGCGAGCCTGAAACCGGCGCCGACGCTGCTCATGGCCGCACCCGGGCCGGTCCTTGCGACCGGCATGAGCCATATCGGGGATGAGAAATGCGGGCCAGAATCAAAGCTTCCAGCCCGAATGAAGCGCGGCAATACCGCCGGAATAATTGCGGAAGGAAACGCGGTCGAAACCGGCGCGGGAAATCATTGCCGCAAAATTCTGCTGGTTGGGGAATTTCGCGATCGATTCAACCAGATAGGAATAGGGCTCGCCGTCGCCGGTGACCATCTTGCCGATCTTGGGGATGGCGTTGAACGACCAGGCTTCATAGGCCTTGTCGAGCAGCGGCATCTCGACCTCGGAAAATTCCAGGCACAGGAACCGGCCGCCGGGCTTCAGCACGCGGAACGCTTCTGCGAGCGCGACATCGATGCGCGGCACGTTGCGGATGCCGAATGCGATGGTGTAGGCGTCGAAGGTGGCGTCAGTGAAGGGCAGTTCCTCGGCATTGGCCTCGACGAAATCGGTGTTGCCGGACAGGCCCTTCTTTTCGGCGCGGTCGCGGCCGACACCGAGCATCGAGCCGTTGATGTCGAGCACGGTGGCGTGGGCGTTGCCATGGCTGGCATCGACGATCCGGAAGGCGATGTCGCCAGTGCCGCCGGCCACGTCCAGGACCTTCCAGCCCTGCCGCTTCGGCGGATTGAGCCAGGTGACCATGGCATCCTTCCACAGCCGGTGCAGGCCGGCCGACATCAGGTCGTTCATCAGGTCGTAGCGATTGGCGACCTTGTGGAAAACATCGTTGACCAAGGACTGCTTTTCGCCTTCCCCCACACGCTTGAAACCATAGGAGGTTTCCATGCCGCCCGCGGCCGTGGTTCTCTCAACTGACATTTTTTTGATCCGTCATAAAACCGGCGGGACCATAGCCGATCGATGCTGTGGGCGCTATTGTTTAAGGCGCGGTGTTCAGCCGCGCTTCCAGGTGGTGGGTTTTCAAGACCTGGACTGACCGACGGGATGTTTGAATGCCTTTGAAAGCGGAACTACACTGCCACATTGAAGGGGCAGCGGCGCCAGAACTCGTCATCCGCCAGGCGCAGAAATACGGCAAGGATACCGCGCCCTATATCCAGAACGGCTCCTTCGTCTGGCACGATTTTACGTCGTTTCTCGCGGCTTACGACTTTTCCGCCGATCTGTTCCGCACCGAAGAGGATTACGCCCGGCTGGCCGACCACTATCTGACCAGCCTTGCACGCGATGGCGCCATCTATTCTGAAGTCTTCACCTCGCCGGACCATGCGACGAAAGCCGGGCTCTCGCCCAAGGCCTATACCGACGCGCTGGGCGAAGGCATGCTGCGCGCCAAGGCCAAGACCGGCATAGAGGGCCGCATGATCGTCACCGGCGTGCGCCATGTCGGCGTGGAATCGATCGAACGGGCGGCACGCTTCGCGGCGCGCTGCGGGAATCCGCTGGTCACCGGCTTCGGCGTTGCCGGCGACGAGCGCATGGGCGAGATGGAGGACTATGTCCGGGCTTTCGAGATCGCCCGCGAGGCCGGGCTCGGCATCACCATCCATGCCGGCGAACTGACAGGCTGGGAGACGGTCCAGGCGGCGCTTGACCATATCCGCCCCTCGCGCATCGGCCACGGCGTGCGCGCTATCGAGAACCCGGACCTTGTCCGCCGCATCGCCGATGAAGGCATCGTTCTGGAGTGCTGCCCCGGCTCCAACATCGCGCTCAAAGTGTTCGACAGTTTTGCCGACCATCCGTTTCCCGCCTTGCAGGCCGCCGGCTGCAAGGTGACGCTCAACTCCGACGACCCGCCCTATTTCTGGACGTCGCTGAAGCGCGAGTATGATCTCGCGGCGGAGCATTTTGCGATGAACGAAAAGGCGCTGGCCGCCGTCACCAAAACCGCCATCGAAGCCGCCTTTGTCGACAGGAAGACCAAGGCGGCACTTCTTGCCCGGCTGAACGGAGCGGCGCGCTGATTTTCTTCCGACAAAGCTGTGGTCGATGGCGGCCAAGCGGTTCCTTGGCCGGTCCATAGTCGCTAGGGTCGTTCCAGCTGCCTGAAGCGCGTCCGCGCGCCGGGCGACACGCATCAGGAGAACATCATGAAGGGCGTCACCGTCGTCGACCACCCGCTTGTCCAGCACAAGCTGACCATCATGCGTAAGAAGGAGACGTCCACGGCCGGTTTCAGGCGGCTGTTGCGCGAGATATCGCTGCTGCTCGGCTACGAGGTCACGCGCAATCTCGAACTGACGACGACAACCATCGAAACGCCGATCGAGACCATGGAAGCGCCGACACTGGAGGGCAAGAAGCTGGTGTTCGCTTCGGTGCTGCGCGCCGGCAACGGTCTGCTGGAAGGCCTGCTCGACCTGGTGCCCGCGGCGCGCGTCGCCCATATCGGCCTCTATCGCGACCACGAGACGCTGGAGGCGGTCGAATATTTCTTCAAGGCGCCAAGCGATCTCGCCGACCGGCTGGTGATTGTCGTCGACCCGATGCTGGCGACCGCCAATTCGGCGATCGCGGCGATCGACAAACTGAAAGGGCGCGGCGCCACAAATATCCGCTTCCTCTGCCTTTTGGCGGCGCCCGAGGGCATCGAGCGCTTCACCAAGGCGCATCCGGACGTTCCAGTCTTCACCGCGTCCATCGACCGCCAGCTCAACGAGAAGGGCTACATCATGCCCGGCCTGGGCGACGCCGGCGACCGCATGTACGGGACGAAGTAGTATCAGGCAAAGTTGCCTGGTACGATTTACCAAGCGTTTACGCAAAGACATGGTTTCGGCGCCCGTTAAAGCGGCGAACACCATCCGGCGATAATGAATCGGCTCTCACAAAGGCCGATCCATGCTGCGCAAGCTTCTCATCCTCAGCGTCTTTGCCGGGACATCGGCATCGATCCCGGTCATCTATCAGTCGAATCCGCAGATATTCGAAAACCTGCTGAAATCGACGGTGACGGCCAGGCCCGAGGTCGAGGCACAACCGCAGGTCAGCCTGGCGTCGGTTCCCGACAAGCCGGCCGCGCCGCTGCCGACCGGCCGCAAGGTCGCCGTCACAGCGGACGGGCGCGGACATTTCTCGACCACCTTCAAACTCAACGGCCGTCAGGTCGACGGCATGATCGACACCGGCGCGACGCTGGTCGCGGTCAATACGTCGACGGCGCGCAGGATCGGGCTGTCGCTCAATCCGTCCGATTTCAGCCATGAGGTCAACACCGCCAACGGTTCGATCAAGGCGGCCGTGGTGATGATCGACCGGCTGCAGATCGGCAGCATCAGCGTCGAAGATGTGCAGGCCATCGTGCTCGACGACCGGGCGCTCAGCACCAACCTGATCGGCATGAGCTTCCTCAACCGGCTCGGCAAATATCAGGCCGAAAACGGTACGTTGCTGCTTGTCCAGTAGTCAACCGCGCGGCAGGATCCGCCGCATGACGGTTTTGTCCGCCGGTGGTTTCGAGGCGCCGATCGCATAAGCCGAAAGCACAGTCGCGGCCGCCGCCTCGGCATCGGAGGGCAAGCGGGCGTGGATCAGTGCCAGTGCGTCTCCGGCACGGACTTCAGCGCCTATGGGCAGCAGCCTGGTGATACCGACGCTGGGATCGATCTTGTCGTCGGGCGTCGTGCGCCCGCCGCCCAGGCCAACCACCGCAAGGCCGATGTCGCGCGTGGCGATGCCGGAGACGAAGCCGTCCGTCGTCGCCCTCACCACCAATTCCGTTGGCGCCACGGCCAGATATTTCTCCGGCTTCTCGATGAAATCCGCCGGGCCGCCGAGCACCGCCACCATGCGCGCGAAGGTGGCGGCGGCGCGGCCGCTGGTGAGCGTCTCTGTGGCGCGCCGCAAGCCGTCCTGGTTGGACGACACCAGTCCCGCCGACTGCAGCATTTCGGCGGCCAGCGCCAGCGTCACATCTTCCAGCCGCCGGTCGCGCAGGCGGCCGGTGAGGAAATCGACGGCGTTGCGCACCTCGACGGCATTGCCGGCGGCCGAGGCCAGCGGCTCGTTCATGCCGGTGATCAGTGCCGAGACCTTCAGTCCGGCGCCGCTGGCGACCTCGACCAGGCTGTTGGCGAGCGCGGTTGCGTCGCGCGACTTCTCCATGAAGGCGCCATTGCCGATCTTGACGTCGAGCACCAGCGAGCCCAGGCCGGCGGCCAGCTTCTTCGACAGGATCGAGGCGGTGATCAGCGGCACCGATTCCACGGTGCCGGTGACGTCACGGATGGCATAGAGCCGGCGGTCGGCCGGCGCCAGATCGGCGGTCTGGCCGATGATGGCGCAGCCGGTTTCCAGCACCGCCTGACGAAACAACGCGATATCGGGCTGGCTGATGTAGCCGGGGATCGCATCCATCTTGTCCAGCGTGCCGCCGGTATGGCCGAGGCCACGGCCCGAAATCATCGGCACATAGGCGCCGCAGGCGGCGACGATCGGCGCCAGCATCAGCGAGACATTGTCGCCGACACCGCCGGTCGAATGCTTGTCGGTCACCGGGCCGGGCAGGTCCGACCAGTCGAGGACATCGCCGGAATCGCGCATGGCCAGCGTCAAGGCCACGGCCTCGTCGCGGTTCATGCCGTTGAAGAACACCGCCATGGCGAAAGCCGCGGCCTGGCCATCGGTGACGGCGCCCGAGGTAACGCCGCCGATGAAGGCAGCGATTTCGCTGGCCGAGAGCCTGTGGCCGTCTCGCTTGTGGCGGATGATTTCCTGCGGAAGCATCAGCTCTCCAGCAGTCCGTCGCGGAACACTCTGTGCAGGACCGTTGCCAGCCGCGACCCGCCGACTGGCGCCATGTCCTTGGTCTCCTGATGCGAAAGCTCGGCCCCGGTCATGCCGGCCGCCAGATTGGTGATGACCGAGCAGGCGGCGACGCGCAGGCCGAGGAAACGGGCGAGAATGACTTCCGGCACGGTCGACATGCCGACGGCGTTGGCGCCCATGATGCGCGCCATGCGGATTTCGGCCGGCGTTTCGAAACACGGGCCGGAAAACCACATATAGACGCCCTTGTGCAGCGCGGTACCGGTCGCCTTGGCGGCGTGCTCGATCGCCTTGCGGATGCCCGCATCGTAGGCTTCGGTCAGGCCGACGAAGCGGCGGTCGCTGGGCTCGCCGATCAGCGGATTGCTGCCGGAGAAATTGATATGGTCGGTGAGCATCATCACCGAGCCCGGCGGCATGTCCGGGTCGACCGAACCGGCGGCGTTGGTGAGGATCAGTTTGGTGATGCCGATGCCGGCGAGCACTTCCAGCACCGGGCGCATCGCTGCCGCGTTGCCATGCTCATAGTAATGGGCGCGGCCGGACAGCATCAGCACCGGCGTGCCGGCAAACAGGCCCGCCACCACTTCGCCGGCATGGCCGCTGACGCCGCTCCTGGGGAAACCGGGCAGGTCGGCATAGGGGACGCGGATCGGGTGCTCGATCCGGTCGACAAGGACGCCGAGGCCAGATCCCAGCACCAGCGCCGTCGACGGCGCCAGGCCGTCCAGCCTTTCGATCAGATGGTCCACGGCCTTTTCGGTCATTGCAGCCCGCTCTTCATTTGAGCCAATTCCTCATTTCAGGATGTCGCCGCGGAAACCATAGGGCAGCATGTCGCCCATGGTCACGGTCTCGGCCACGCCCGTATTGTCGCAGAGGTAGAGTTTCGTGTCCGGTTGGCAGAATTCGGCCAGCCGCTGGCGGCAGCCACCGCAAGGCGAGCATTTGGCCATGCGTTCGGCAAGGACAGCGATTTCGACGATCTTGCCACCGCCGCCCATGATGTAGTGGCCAAGCGCGGTGGTCTCGGCGCACCAGCCCTCGGGATAGGAAGCGACTTCGATGTTGGCGCCGGTGAAGACGCGTCCGTCCTCGGTGCGCAAGGCGGCGCCCACCGGAAATTTCGAGTAGGGCGCATAGGCCTTGGCCATGGCGGTCCTGGCCGCTTCGAACAGATCATGCGACATTTCAGTTGTTCTCTCCGATGATCGTGTCCAAAACCCGGCGCGAGGCACACGCCGGGCCGTCAAACCTTAAAGCGCGTCGCGTCGAAACGGATTCAGGCGACGCGCTTTAACTCTTTGTTTTATGCATGTCGTTCTCCCAAAACCGAGGTCACTTTTGGGCGACATGCATCAGCGTTCCTTGACGTAGGGCACGCCGCCGGCGCGCGGCGGGATGGCCTTGCCGATGAAGCCGGCGAGCAGGATGACGGTGAGGATATAGGGCAGCGCCTGCATGAACTGCACCGGCACCTTGCCGATGATCGGCAGCGGTGATCCCTGCAGGCGGATCGCCGCCGCGTCGAGGAAGCCGAACAGCAGGCAGGCGAACATGGCGTTGACCGGCTTCCATTTGGCGAAGATCAGTGCCGCCAGCGCGATATAGCCCTTGCCGGCGGTCATGTCCTTCACGAAGCCGCCATTCTGCACCATCGACAGATAGGCGCCGGCGACGCCGGTGAGAATGCCGGTGCAGATCAGGGCCCGGTAGCGCAGCCAGGCGACCGAAATGCCCGCGGTGTCGACAGCGGCCGGGTTCTCGCCGACGGCGCGCAATCTGAGGCCAAAGCGGGTGCGGAACAGCACCCACCACGTGAACGGCACCATCAGGAAGGCGAGGTAGACCAGCAGCGAATGGCCCGATATCAGTTCCGCATAGATCGGCCCGATGATCGGCACGTCCCTGACCGCCTCGGCGCCGGGCCAGACAATCGCGTCGAACCGCTCGCCCGGCTGGAGCGCCGGCGTGCGCCCGCCCTGCTGGAACCAGGCCTGACCGAGGATGATGGTCGATCCGGCGGCGATGAAATTGATCGCCACGCCGGAAACGATCTGGTTGCCGCGGTGGGTGATCGAGGCAAAGCCGTGCACCATGGCGAAGGCGACCGAAATCAGGATCGCCATGCCGAGGCCGATAAAGGCCGAATGGAACACGGAAGCAGCGGCGGCGCCGGCGAAGGCGCCGACCAGCATCTTGCCTTCCAGCCCGATGTCGAAGATGCCGGAACGCTCGGAAAAGAGGCCGGCGAGGCAGGCGAGCAACAATGGCACCGACAGGCGGATGGTCGAGTCCAGTATCTGCACGATGGCGATAAAGACATCCATCTCAGGCGCCCTTTCCCTTGACCGCTTCCATGCCCACCGACCTCGGACTGAACGAGGCGAACAGCGCCTGGATGTAAGGCCTGAACATGTGTTCGAGCGCGCCGGCGAACAGGATCACCAGGCCCTGGATGATGACGATCATGTCGCGGCTGATCGCCGGCATTTCGAAGGCAAGTTCGGCGCCGCCCTGATAGAGCATGCCGAACAGGACCGCCGCCAGCACGATGCCGACCGGATGCAGGCGCCCCATCAGCGCCACGGCGATGCCGACGAAGCCGGCGCCGGAGACGAAGTCGATCGCGACATTGTGCTGGTCGCCCATCACCGGATTGAGCGCCATCATGCCGGCCAGCGCGCCCGAGATCATCATCGCGGTGATGATGATGCGGGTTTCCGAAATGCCGGCATAGCGCGCCGCCTTGGGGCTATGGCCATAGGTGCGCATCTCATAGCCGAGCTTGGTGCGCCAGATCAGCAGCCAGACCAGGAAGGCCATGAGCAGCGCCAGCAGGAAGGTGACGTTGAGCGGCGCCGAGCGGATCTTGGCGCCGAACAGTTCGATGATCCAGTTGAGTTTCGGCAGCTCGGCGCCGGCAAGGAAGTTGCGGGTCTGCGGTGCCTGCGACCCCGCCGGCTTCAGCGGTCCGACCAGCAGATAGACCATGATCGAGGCGGCGATGAAGTTAAACATGATGGTGGTGATGACGATGTGCGAGCCGCGCTTGGCCTGCAGATAGGCGGGGATCAGCGCCCACAAAGCACCCACAAGCGCCGAAGCGACGATGGCCATCGGAAATGTCAGCCACCAGGGCAGCACGCTGTCGAACGACAGGCAGACGATGGCGATGCCCAAGCCCGCAATATAGGCCTGTCCCTCGGTACCGATGTTGAACAGGCCGCAATGCGCCGCCACCGCCACCGAAAGCCCGGTGAAGATGAAGGTGGTGGCATAGAAGAGGGTGAAGGCGATGCCGGTCCCCTTGCCGAAGGCGCCCTCGACCAGGATGACGGCGGCGCGGAACGGGTTCTCGCCGACCAGGAGCACGACGAAGCCGGCGACGATGAAGGCCACTGCCAGGTTGATCAGCGGGATCAGCCCATAGTCGGCCCAGGCCGGCAGTTTGGCGTATGGCGTGCTCAAAGTGCTGCCTCCTGGCGCTCGACGCCCGCCATCAGCAGGCCAAGCTCGCCCTCGGTCGCTTCCGGACCGCGCTCCCCGACGATGCGGCCGGCAAACATCACCAGGATGCGGTCGGAGAGCGAGCGGATCTCGTCGAGCTCGACCGAGACCACCAGCACGGCCTTGCCCTGGTCGCGCATGGCGATCAGGCGCTTGTGGATGAATTCGATGGCGCCGACATCGACGCCGCGCGTCGGCTGGCCGACGATCAGCACGCCTGGATCCTGCTCCATCTCCCGCGCCAGAACGATCTTCTGCTGGTTGCCGCCGGAGAAGTTCGCCGTCTTCAGGCGCGGATTGCCGGGCCGGATATCGTATTTCTCGATCTTGTCCTTGGCGTCGGCCATGATGGCATCGACGTTGAGGAATGGCCCTTTGAGATAGCGGGGGTCGTCGTGATAGCCGAGGATGGAATTCTCGTTCTCCTCGAAGGCCAGCACCAGCCCGACATGGTGCCGGTCCTCCGGCACGTGCGCCAGCCCTCGGTCGCGCAATTCGCCGGGATCGGCGGCACCCGTCAGGTCGATCGGCTTGCCGTCGAGCATGACCGAGCCTGAAACGGCATGCCTGATGCCGGAAATCGCCTCGAGAAGTTCGGATTGGCCGTTGCCGGCGACGCCAGCAATGCCGACGATCTCGCCGGCGCGCAGGTCGAAAGAGATGTCGTCGACCATGGTGACGCCGCGCGAATCCTTCACCGTCAGGTTCTTGACCGCGAGCTTGACGGCGCCGGCTTCCGCTTCGCCCTTTTCGACCCTCAGAAGCACCCGGCGCCCGACCATCAGTTCGGCCAGTTCGCCCACCGTCGTCTTGCTGGTTTCGCGCGTCGCCACCATCGTGCCCTGGCGCATGACCGAGACATTGTCGGTGATGGCCATGATCTCGCGCAGCTTGTGGGTGATCAGCACCACCGTCTTACCCTGTTCCTTCAATTGCTTGAGGATGCGGAAGAGGTGGTCGGCCTCGGCCGGCGTCAAGACGCCCGTCGGCTCGTCGAGAATGAGGATCTCGGCGCCGCGATAGAGCGCCTTGAGGATTTCGACGCGCTGCTGCAGGCCGACCGGCAGTTCCTCGATGATGGCGTCGGGGTCGACTTCGAGCCCATACTCCCTTTCGAGGCGGTCGAGTTCGGAGCGTGCCTTGGCGATGCTGCTTTTCAAGAGCGCATCGCTTTCGGCGCCGAGAATGATGTTTTCCAGCACCGAGAAATTGTCGACCAGCATGAAATGCTGGTGCACCATGCCGATGCCGAGCGCGATCGCGTCATTGGGGGTCTTGATCGATGCCGGCTTGCCGCCGACGCGGATTTCGCCGCTGTCGGCCTGGTAGAAGCCGTAGAGGATCGACATCAGCGTCGACTTGCCGGCGCCGTTCTCGCCGACGATACCGTGGATGGTGCCGCGCGCGATCTCCAGATTGATGTCGCGGTTTGCGCGCACGGCGCCAAAACTCTTGTTGATGCCGATCAGTTCGATTGCGGCTTGCGCCATGCAGCCAGTCCCACTCTTATTTTTTTATCGCTTGGTCAAAATGCCTAGCATGACGCCCCGTCCGTGCCAATTGGCCGGAGCAGTATCCACTCTCGGCAAATCCCGGTGCGCTTGTCAATTTCCAACGTGTCCGCAGGCTTCATATTCGCTAATATGGCGACGTCGAAATCGCATCACGACGCAAGGCATTGTGGTGCAAGTTCAGGGACTGCGAATGATCATGCCCGCCGACCGGCTGACGACGCTGGAAATCCGCGCCGCCGAGCAGGAAAGGACCATCGAGGAACTGTCGGGACAGATCGCCGAGCAGTGGACGGTGATCGAGCGCATGCAGCGCAAGCTCGACGCGCTGACCGATCGCTTCCTGGCGCTGGAGGAGCAGGCGGCGCCCGACGTGCCGGTGACCAAGCCGCCGCATTGGTGAGGACGAGGGGAGGGTACAAGCCATGGTCGGTGAAAGGGATCGTATCGCGCGAGCCGGCGACTACGTGCTCGGCCTGATGAACGATACCGATCGCGAACGGGCCGAGCGCGATCTGGAGATAGACCCTGCCTTCCGTGACGCGGTGCTGCAGCTTGCCGAACGCATGCATATTTTCGACCGCGCCGAGAAACCTGCCTTGCCTGCCAATCATTGGGCGCTGGTTACGCAACGCCTCGCCGAATTGCCACAGATGCGCAGCGTTGGGCTCGGCAATGATGCCAAACCGCGAACCGTGATCCGAAGCCTGTCCCGGTCACCATACGGCGTTGGCGTGCATTCACTTGGCGGCCGGCGCGGCGCCGTCATCGCTATCGTGCTGATCGCGGTGTTCGCGCTCGGCTATTTCGTCGGAAAACTATAGGCCAACGCAAAACCGCCGGGTTTTCACCCGGCGGTTCGCAAATCGGTGTCTGCCGATCAATAGGGGCAGGCGTTGTCGGTCGTGTAGTCGTGCACCTGGATCTTGCCGGCGATGATGTCGGCCTTGGCCTTTTCCACGGCAGCCTTCATCTCGTCGGTCACCAGCGCCTTGTTGTTGTCGTCCATGGCGTAGTCGACGCCGCCTTCCTTGAGGCCGAGATTCTCGACGCCACCCTTGAAGGTGCCGTTCTTTCCATCCATGAAGGCGGTGTAGACGGCAACGTCGACGCGCTTCATCATCGAGGTCAGCACCTTGCCGGGCTGCAGGCCGTTCTGGTTGGAATCGACGCCGATGCCGAGCTTGCCGGCATCAGCCGCCGCCTGCAGCACGCCGACGCCGGTGCCGCCGGCCGCGGCGTAGACCACGTCGGAGCCCTGGTCGATCTGCGTCTTGGCGATTTCGCCGCCCTTGGCCGGATCGTTCCAGGCAGCCGGCGTGTCGCCGGTCATGTTCTGGATGACGTCGGTCGCGCCGGCCGACTTGGCACCGCCGACATAGCCGCATTCGAACTTGCGGATGAGCGGGATGTCCATGCCGCCGATGAAGGAGACCTTCTTCGACTTCGATGCCATCGCGGCCATGATGCCGACGAGGTAGGAGCCTTCATTCTCCTTGAACACCAGCGAGCGGACATTGGGCAGGTCGACGGCGTCGTCGATGATGGCGAAGTTGAGATCGGGATATTCGGCCGCGACCTTCTTCAGCGCATCCTCCCAGGCGAAGCCGGCCATGACGATCGGGTTGTGGCCGTCCTCGGCGAAGCGGCGCAGCGCCTGCTCGCGCTGCGAGGCGTTGGACACTTCGAACTCGACATAGGGCGTGCCGGTCTCGGTCTTGAACTTCTCGGCGCCATGGAAGGCAGCCTCGTTGAAGGATTTGTCGAACTTGCCGCCCAGATCATAGAGGATGGCCGGCTGGACATCCGCGGCGAAAGCCGGAAGAACCATTGCGGTTGCGGCCAGGAGGCCGAGAACGATACGTTTCATGTGATCCACACCCTGTCGGTTATTTTTTCCGTTACGCCCCGCCTGCCTGCCCGGTTCTGCGGCAGGCATGCGACGTCAGCCAGGAGTGTATTCCCCTCCCGCTCGGCGGCAATCTGGCACGGCCCGAAACAAAATTCACGCGGAATTTTGACCTTTTGGAAAAGCGTGCCAGGGGCAGCCCGCGCCGCAGCTCGATCTTTGCCGAGCGGCCTTTGCCGATCAGTTGGCGGCGAATTGGCCGGTGCGCCGCTGGCGCCTGTAGCCGATGGCGTAGAGCAGGAAGGCCAGCACCGCGAACACGGCAAATCCCGGCTGGTCGAGCACCCGAGCGATGACGCCATCCCACAAAAGCGGACTGGCCTTGGCGCGGACAAAGGTTTCGAAGGCCGCCCGCGTGTCCGGCGAGACCGCCAGCCAGCTGGCGTTGAGCGGGGTCAGCACAAGCGCCGAAGCCGCCACCGTGCGCGTCGTGTCGATCACCGCCATGATGACGGAGACCGACAGCGCGACCATCGCGGCAAGGCGGAAAATGAAGCGAAACATCCAGGTTCTCCCCCGGCCGATCCTGGTGCTTTCCCAAGGAATCTCCGGCACGTGTCCCGAAACGAGAAATAGAATTTGTCTGGCCCGCCCGCAACCGCGATACGCGAATTTGAAGGCCCGCGCTTCTCCGTCCCTATGCCACAGGCTTGCGCCTGCGCCGATGGACGAGCCAGATGGCGAGAATGCCGCCGGCAATGGCGCCGACCACCAGCCCGGCCAGGCCGATGAAGGCGGCGAAATAGCCGCAGCCGCCCTCGAAGCAGCTCACCTCGGCGACATCGGCGATCACCGAGCCGGCGAAGAAGCCGACCAGGGCACCGATGATGGCGCCGAGAATGATGCCGAGCAAGGCGGCAATGATGGAAACGAAGACCGGCGGCGCTTCGGTTTGCTGCCTGGCGTAGGCGGTCCCGGCGCCGGAACCGGGGCGCAGCAGGTAGATGCAAAGCAGGCCGATGCCGATCTCGATGGCGGTGATGCCGAGGCTCCTGGCGGAGAAGACGAATTCCGGCACGGTCAGCACATAGGCCTGTCTCGCCAGCACCCAGACGATGGTGGCGATCTGCCAGATGGTGAAATGGTGGGGGAAACGCACTGAACGGCCAAAGGCGAGGCCGAGCAGATAAAGCCCCCACAGGATGGTGATGACATTGGCGACGAGCCCGCCAACGAGGAAATAGAAGATCTTGTCGGGCAGGCCGGAATTGCCGACCAGCCACCATGCCGACGCCAGGCCATAGACCGACCACACCATGACGAAGATGAGCCAGCCCACCGGGACGTAAAAAAGGTCGCCGCCCGGGCGGCCCGCCGGCGCCTGCCCTTTGTCCGGTTGTTCGCTGCTCGATGTCATGTCCGGACTATGCCCCCGCAAAGCCTCTGCCTCACTCGACAGGCGGCCGGCGGCGAAGTCAAGCGCGGCGGCTCTTGCGGCCTTGCCTGTGCACATCATTCGGCGCCGGCGCCCCCGGAAACCGGTGCGGCGACCGCATCGCGAACCGCCATGTGGCCGGCAAAGCGAATAGAGTGCCGTTATGGCTTGGCATTCGGCGCGGGATCGACTAGATGAGCCCCGCGCCTGTTGCTTCGACGGCTCAGGTGCCGGGGAAGGATGTCCGCTGGTTGGGCGGCGTCCATGGCGCGGACACTCCGCGCCGCGCCCCCAAGGAGATGCATCTCCCCAACCCGCGCGGCGAAACCGGCTGGCGCGAAGGCAAGGACGGAGAGGTGGCCGAGTGGTTGAAGGCGCACGCCTGGAAAGTGTGTTTACGGGAGACCGTAACGCGGGTTCGAATCCCGCTCTCTCCGCCAGCGTTCCAATCGCTGATTGATCTCGGTGTCAGCCACAAGCGATCCAAGGGTCTGCGACCTAGAGGGTACCCCCAAGGCCTTAAGGGGAACGATCCGCTACGTTATGAGTTAGCACTTCATGATGTACACCCTGGAGCATAACGGGCGCGGTGCGATGGCCGATCTCATGATCTTGGAACTGGCCAAGGCCAGACAGCGAGTCAAGCGGGCGGAGGTCACCCTCAGGCGCGCCAAGGAAATGCTGGACGAAGATTGCGGGGTGGGAATCAATATTGCGCTCTGCGGCAGGATAAGAGCCGCTCAGCGGCGTGTCATCGAGGCCAGAGAGCGCCTGACGAAGATCGATCCACTCGCGAACTCCAATTCTACATGATTTGGTCTACATGATTTGGGATTCGTTCGGCTCAGGAGTAGCGCCGTGTGCGCCACGGTCGGCGCAGTCACTGAGATTGTGATCTTCTCCATACTGGTTGTCGTCACCGTCTTCCGCCTCCACAATTCCCGCTCCAGCACCGCAGTAACCATGCCGAAGTAAGCGCGGCGACCAGTAAGCGCTGCGCATTGTGCACGGCCTTTTGCTCGACAAGTCTTCGCAGGGCCAATGATTGTTCGGTTGGCGGATGGTGGCGAGCGCTTGTGCCGGCTCCGGGCAAGGTTGCATAGTCCAACAACGCGACTCAGCGCGCTGTGCGCATCGGCTCGGAGCAATCGTGGTTGGACTTTATGACATCTGGCCCGCTTTTGTGGTCGTCGCGCTGCTTTGGCCGCTTGCGGGCATGCCGCTGTTTCAGCGGGTAGGTTTCGGATCGAACTCCTCCAGGGTGCGGGCAATAGACGGAATGCGAGGCTATCTGGCGCTTGCCGTCGTGCTTCACCACGCCGTCATCTACCATGAAATGCTGGTGACCGGCGCATGGAAGTATCCGCCATCGGCTTTCTATGGCCCGCTGGGACAGGTGGGCGTATCCTTGTTCTTCATCATCTCGGCCTATCTGTTCTGGGGGAAACTGCTGTCGGCAAAGTCCCCCGTGGATTTTCCGACGCTGTTGCTCAAGCGGGCTTTCAGGATCGGGCCTCTCTATGTTGTGGCCGTCGGCACGGCGATGGCTTTGGAGGTCGCCGATGGCGCGATCGACTATTCGGCCTTCGCGACTTACGAGCGGGCATTTTTCAATCTGCTGTTCGGTGTCTTCGGCTACGTTCCGCTTTCGAGTTCCCGCATCTGCGTATTGGCCTGCGTAACCTGGACCTTGCCCTATGAATGGCTGTTCTATTTCAGCCTGCCGATCGCGGCGATATTCAGCCGGCATCCGGTGGCCCGCATAGGCTTGCCAGTCGTTCTCCTGGCTTTTTCAATTCTCATGTCAGTGAACGGAGGCAGCCCCGCCTACGGCTATCTGGGACTTTTCGCGGGCGGAATGTTGTGCGCAACGCTTGAAGCACACGGCCTGCTGGTGAAATGGCATCGGCACGCCTTGTCCGCCGTCGCCCTGGCGATGCTGGTGGGTATCTTCGTCATCTATAAGACCGCCTATGCGCCGGGGCCGATGCTGCTGTGTATTGCCACCTTCTTCCTGGTCGTGACGGGCGCTGATTTCTTCGGTCTGCTGACGGCCTCCCGCTCAGTGCGGCTGGGTGAGATCAGCTTTGGCATCTATCTCTTGCAAGGGCTTGCCTTCGTCTCGACATTCTCCATCGCGCCCCTGCGGGCCTTCGCCATGGACAACGCCGCCCAATATTGGCTCGTGATGTTGATTGCGATGGTGCTTCTGGTCCTCATGGCGCTGGTCGCGCATCTTGTGGTCGAAAAGCCGGGCGTCTCGCTGGGAAACCGTCTTGCGGCAGTTCTTCGCCTGTCGACGCAGCGCGAGGTGCGTGAGACGACAGCCGCTGACGCAGGGCAGCCCTGGCGCATCCGGGACGTTTCACAAGACAGTCTGCAGGCCGCGCATAACGCCCAGGAGCGATGATTCCCTGGCCATTTGACCGCCCAGCCTGATTGGCCTGGGCTGGCGTGAACGATGGGTTGTGCGGGCATGGCGATCAGAGCACGACCGCCGCATTTCATATGAAAGCTCCCGGCCTGGAACCTCTTGGCCCGCAGCGCGTTTCACGGCGTCCCGTCCGTGGACCAGCCCGGATATTTCTCCTGGCGCTGCTTATAATCAGGAGCCTGCTTCATGCACGACAAGCTGTTTCATTCACCGGTCGCAGTGACCGTGGGCCTCGGCTTCAAGCGCGAGATTGCCTCGCTGGCCGAAATGCACGATTTCCTGACCGATTGGACGACCTCGCGCCGTGGTCCCCTTTACCGCAATGCCGTCGAGGCGTGTGGCCTTGCGCTGGAAGGCTGTATCACCAGGGACGAGGCGCGCCATGCGCTGGTCGAATTCGCACAAGCAACCGGCATCCTCTGGCCCGAGATCGAGCCGGTCATCGTGGCGCGCGCCGTCGCGCGCGGCTATGGCGGCTACGCCGCCTGAGTTTGAGGCCACCTCCCGGCGTGACGACTAACGCCGCCACCACCGAAAGCCCGGCTTGGCCTTCCCGAGCCGGGCTTCGCTTTATTGCAAGACGATCACAAGGATCGCCTTTGTCCACCAATGATGTTTGCCCAGCGGTGTAGGCGATCAACCTTTCGAATGCGCGCGCCGACGCGTCGGCTTGGGCCTCGTCGGATCGGGCTCTTGCGATGACTGCGCTGCGAGGCGCAGCTCTCTCAGCCTGGCTGTTTTTTCCTCGCGGGCCGCCCGCTCGGCATCGATCACGATCTGCGATTCACGCTTGGCGCGCTCATCGCGCTGGGTGTCGACTTTTGCACGGACCATGTGCTGCTAACTCCATTACGAGCCGGCGTTGGTTTGGAACAAATCGCCGCCTCCACCATCTTCCGGCCCCGCATGGTGCAGCGTTGCCGCAGGGGCGGCGATTACAAATGATGGTTGGAAAACTTTTGTCATCGATGTTCCGGGATAGAGAGATGTCAGTCACACCAGCCTGATGAGACAACGAGCGATGCCTCGAATACCTGGTGTCCGTCCTCGTCGCGTACCTTGACGGTGATGGCGGTATGGTCGTTTTCGATGATCTCGTCGCGGACGATGTCGGGCAGAATACGGATCGCTTCGCGCCTTAGGCGTTCGCGCGTCTCGAAGACCTGGCCGTCATCATCGACCGTCAGACCGTCGCCATTGTAGAGGTCAAGATAATATCGAGGCATGATGGGCTGAACCTCAGACTGATGAAATGGCGAGATGTTCAACCGACAATTCGCGGACCAGCCAGTTGTTCCATCAGAGGCGGCATTTGCGGTGGAACAAGCAGCCCTAACAAATGTTAATGCCTGTCAGCGGCGAAAGGCTTAGTGCAGCCGAAGCCGCCTTTGCTTCCGACAGAACAAGATGGCGATCGGCTGCCGAAGCCCTTTCGCCGGAGATTGCGGTGCTTGAATCCCTCTATCTGAACCTGGGGCAGCATGACGCGCTGTCAGACGCCGAGAAGGCGCTGCTAGCCGGCGCCATGACCTTCGAGAGGCATTTCGCCACCGGCCAGGACATCGTCGCATCGGGGTCGCGGCCGACCTATTCGACGCTGATCCTCGACGGGCTGGCGGCGCGCTACAAGGTGCTGGAGAATGGCGGCCGGCAGTTCACCTCTTTGCAGGTGTCCGGCGATTTCGTCGATCTCCACGCTTTCCTGCTCAAGACCATGGATCACGGCATCGTCGCTCTGTCGCCCTGTCATGTCATGTTCGCGGACCATAGCCGGCTTCGCACGATCACCGAGCAGGCGCCGCACCTGACCCGGCTGTTGTGGCTGGACACGCTGGTCGACGGCGCCATCCACCGCGAGTGGATCGTCGCCATGGGGCGGCGCTCCAAGACCTCGCATCTGGCCCACCTCGTCTGTGAGCTCTTCGTGCGGCTGCAGGTGGTGCAGCGGACCAACGGCATGAGCTTTCACCTGCCGCTCTCGCAGGCTGAACTGGCCGATGTGCTCGGCCTGTCGGTGGTGCACATGAACCGGGTTATCGGCGCCTTGCGCAAGGTCGGAGTCGTCAACTGGGCAAACCACACCGTGACCATCCTGGATTGGCACCGGCTGCAGGAAATCGCCGAGTTCGATCCCACCTATCTCAGCATGATGCGGGAGCCGCGCTAAGGTATATCGATATTCAGTTGAGGTCGGGCTGCAAACGATAGCTTTCTGCGCTTCCAGTGCTCACGTACTTAAGTACGCTCCGCTCCGGTTCTCGAAAGCCATCGTTTTCGCCGCGACCTGACCTGAATCTCGACACACCTTGGGCCGATCAGTGCGCCCTCCGATCTTGCAGATTTATGCTGCTTCGGCTGCTACGTTGACCGCCGACTCCGCGATCTTGGTCAGGGCCTCGTCCGTGGCCTTCTCTTCCTTCAGCGTTGCTTCGAGAAGCGTCACGGCTTCGTTCAGGCCGAGTTCGCCGGCCCACGTCCTCAGCGTGCCATAGCGTGAGATCTCGTAGTGCTCGACCGCCTGCGCGGCGGCCAGCAGACCGGCATCGAGCGCGGGAGATCCCTTGTACTCGTCCATGATCTCGGCGCCCTCTTCGGTGATACCCATGATGGCCGCACAGGTCTTGCCGACCGGCTTCTTGCCTATCACGCCGAAGACTTTCTCCAGTCTCGCGACGTGGCCCTCGGTCTCGGTGCGGTGCTTTTCGAAGGCGGCCTTCAGCTCGGCGCTTTGCGCGGCCTTGGCCATTTTCGGCAGTGTCGCCAATATCTTCTTTTCGGCGAAATAGATGTCCTTCAGCGTGTCATGAAACAGGTCGTCGAGCATTTTCTGCTTTGCCATCGTCATATCCTCTGATGCGTGAACCCTCAAGCCGACAATCTCCCGCAGGATGATTCGTTCCATCCACGCCGCATAGCGCGGTCGAGCGGTCCAACCCGACAAATCCTCATCGGGACGCCATCTCCCCCGACCCCGACGGGCCGGCAAAAACCTTTATAAAATTCCTATTTCTTTCCGCCCCGCGCCGTCTCGAACCTTTATGGCGATCGGGTCCATATTCCGCATGAGAAAAACGTCGGACGCCGCCAATCGGAATGCGGCGCGCCGTTTTCACGTAATTGCAGGTCTGCTCCGGCAGATGCCGATTAGAAAAATCAAGCAAGGAACAAGCACAATGGACATCATTGTTCTCGGGATAGGGGTTTTGTTTTTTGCCCTATCCTTGGCCTACGTCAAAGCCTGCGACAGAATTTGAGCTGAAGGATCGAGCCATGCTTTTCGATTACATCCTCGGCGGCGGCGTGACCTTGTTCCTGCTCGCCTACCTCACATACGCCCTCGTTCGTCCAGAACGCTTCTGAAGGCACGGAAAGCCACAGCCATGACACTGAACGGTTGGATACAGATCCTTGTCTTCTGCGGGATCATCGTTTTGCTGACGAAGCCGCTTGGCTTCTACATGCACCGCGTCTTCAACGGCGATCGCACGCTGCTTTCACCGATCTTCGGCCCGCTCGAGCGCGGGCTCTACCGCATTTGCGGCACCAGCGAACGCGAGGAACAGCACTGGACCGCCTATGCGGTGGCTTTGCTGCTCTTCAACCTTGCCGGGTTCCTGGTGCTTTATGGCCTGCAGCGCCTGCAGGGCAGTCTGCCCTACAATCCCGCCGGCATGGGCGCGGTCGACCCGGCGCTCGCCTTCAACACCGCCGCCAGTTTCGTGACGAACACCAACTGGCAGAACTACGGCGGCGAAAGCACGATGTCCTATCTCCTGCAGATGGCCGGGCTGACTGTCCAGAATTTCGTTTCGGCGGCCACCGGCATTGCCATCGCCATCGCACTGATCCGCGGCTTTGCCCGCGCCTCGGGCAAATCGATCGGCAATTTCTGGGTCGATATGACCCGCTGCACGCTCTACGTGCTCCTGCCGCTCTGCATCGTGCTCACCCTGGTCTATGTCTGGCTCGGCATACCGCAGACGATTGGGCCTTACGTCGACGCCACCACGCTGGAAGGCGCCAAGCAGACCATCGCGCTTGGCCCGGTCGCCTCGCAGGTCGCCATCAAGATGCTTGGCACCAATGGCGGCGGCTTCTTCAATGCCAATGCCGCGCATCCGTTCGAAAATCCCGACGCCATCTCGAACCTGATCCAGATGGTGACGATCTTCGCGCTGGGTGCTGCGCTGACCAACGTCTTCGGCCGCATGGTCGGAAACCAGCGCCAGGGCTGGGCGATCCTGGCGTCGATGGGCGTGCTGTTCATCGCCGGCGTCGCCGTCTGCTACTGGGCGGAGGCCGTGGGCAATCCGCTGGTCCATGCGCTGGGCATCGACGGCGGCAATATGGAAGGCAAGGAAACTCGCTTCGGCATCGCCCTGTCGGCGCTGTTCGCGGTCATCACGACGGCCGCTTCCTGTGGTGCCGTCAACGCCATGCATGACAGTTTCACCGCGCTCGGCGGCATGATCCCGCTCATCAACATGCAGCTTGGCGAGGTCATCGTCGGCGGCGTCGGCGCCGGCTTCTACGGCATCCTGATGTTCATCGTCGTTGCCGTCTTCGTCGCCGGCCTGATGGTTGGCCGCACGCCCGAATATCTCGGCAAGAAGATCGAGGCCAAGGAGGTCAAGATGGCGATGCTGGCCATCCTGTGCCTGCCGCTCGCCATGCTGATCTTCACGGCGATCGCCGTTGTCCTGCCGAGCGCCGTGGCCTCGATGGCCAATGGCGGTCCGCACGGCTTCTCCGAGGTGCTCTATGCCTACACTTCGGCGGCGGCGAACAACGGTTCAGCCTTTGGCGGCCTCAGCGGCAACACGCCCTGGTACAACATCACCATCGGCATCGGCATGTTGATGGGCCGCTTCCTGGTCATCATCCCGGCGCTCGCCATCGCTGGCTCGCTGGCGGCGAAGAAGACCGTTCCGGCTTCGGCCGGCACCTTCCCAACCGATGGGCCGCTGTTCGTCGGGCTGCTGATCGGCGTCATCGTCATCGTCGGCGGTCTCACCTTCTTCCCGGCGCTCGCCGTCGGGCCGATCATCGAGCACCTGGCGATGATCCATGGGCAAACCTTCTGAGGCGACCATGCCCTTGTTCAGCAGCAAGCGTCGCAAGACCCGGCCGCCGGCCGGCAGCGAGGGGGAGGCAAAGCCTCCTCCCTTCCCGACCGTGTCTACGTTCCTGGGCATTGCGGCCGTCATGATCGTGATCTGGCTGCTGGTCTATGGCCCACCCTTTTCGGCATCCAATCACCCGGTGCCGCCCAACAACACTGAAGCCGGAGCTTCAAAATGAGCCAGTTAAAATCAACCGCGATCATGGATGCCCGCATCCTGTGGCCCGCCATTGGCGGTGCCTTCCGCAAACTCGACCCGCGCACGCTGGCCCGCAACCCGGTGATGTTCGTTGTCGCCATCGTCTCGGCGCTGACGACGGTGCTGTTCGTCAGGGACCTCATCACCGGCGGCGGCGACCTGCGCTTCACATTGCAGATCATCATCTGGCTGTGGTTCACGGTGCTGTTCGCCAATTTCGCCGAGGCCGTCGCCGAGGGGCGCGGCAAGGCGCAGGCGGATTCGCTGCGCAAGGCGCGCACCGAGACCCAGGCCAAGCTCCTGGCCGGCGAGGACAGGAGCAAGTTCAAGCTGGTGCCCGGCACCAGCCTGAAGGTCGGCGACATCGTCCTGGTCGAAGCCGGCGACATCATCCCGTCCGACGGCGAGGTGGTGGAGGGTGTGGCCTCGGTCAACGAGGCGGCCATAACAGGCGAATCCGCGCCGGTGATCCGCGAATCCGGCGGCGACCGCTCGGCGGTGACCGGCGGCACGCAGGTGCTGTCCGACTGGATCCGCGTGCGCATCACCGCCGCCGCCGGCCACACTTTCCTCGACCGCATGATCTCCCTGGTCGAAGGCGCCGAGCGCCAGAAGACGCCGAACGAGATCGCGCTCAACATCCTGCTGGTCGGCATGACGCTGATCTTCGTGCTGGCCACGGCCACCATCCCGAGCTTTGCGTCCTATTCCGGCGGCTACATCTCGGTGACCGTGCTCGTCGCCCTGTTCGTCACCCTGATCCCGACCACCATCGGCGCGCTGCTGTCGGCCATCGGCATCGCCGGCATGGACCGCCTGGTGCGCTTCAATGTGCTGGCCATGTCGGGCCGTGCCGTCGAGGCCGCCGGTGACGTCGACACGCTGCTGCTCGACAAGACCGGCACGATCACGCTCGGCAACCGCCAGGCGACCGAGTTCCGCCCGGTCAAGGGCGTCACCGAACAGGAACTGGCCGACGCGGCCCAGCTCGCTTCGCTCGCCGACGAAACGCCGGAGGGCCGTTCGATCGTCGTGCTGGCCAAGGAGAAATACGGCATCCGTGCCCGCGACATGGCGACATTGCACGCCACCTTCGTACCCTTCACCGCGCAGACCCGCATGAGCGGCGTCGACATTGACGGTTCCTCGGTGCGCAAGGGCGCGGTCGATTCCGTGCTCGCCCATGTCAACCAGACGACCGTGGCCAGCCACGCGACACGGCCGAACAGCGACTCGGTTCGGGATCTGCAGGCGATCGCCGACGAGGTCGCCAAGTCCGGCGGCACGCCGCTGGCGGTGGAGCGCGACGGGCGGCTGCTCGGCATCGTCCACCTCAAGGACATCGTCAAGGGCGGCATCCGCGAGCGTTTTGCCGAGCTGCGCAAGATGGGCATCCGCACGGTGATGATCACCGGCGACAATCCGATGACGGCGGCGGCCATCGCGGCGGAAGCCGGCGTCGACGATTTCCTGGCCCAGGCCACGCCCGAGGACAAGCTCAAGCTGATCCGCGACGAGCAGGCCAAGGGCAAGCTGGTCGCCATGTGCGGCGACGGCACCAACGATGCGCCGGCGCTCGCGCAGGCCGATGTCGGCGTCGCCATGAACACCGGCACGGTCGCCGCGCGCGAAGCCGGCAACATGGTCGATCTCGACAGCGACCCGACCAAGCTCATCGAGATCGTCGAGATCGGCAAGGCGCTGCTGATGACGCGCGGCTCGCTGACCACCTTCTCGATCGCCAACGACGTGGCCAAGTATTTCGCCATCATCCCGGCCATGTTCGCCGTCTTCTACGTCGCGCCGGGCCAGACCACCGGTCCGCTGCAGGCGCTCAACATCATGCATCTGGCGACGCCGCAGAGCGCCATCCTGTCGGCCATCATCTTCAACGCGCTCATCATCATCGCGCTGATCCCGCTGTCGCTGCGCGGCGTCAAATACCGGGCGATCGGCGCCGGTGCGCTGCTCAGCCGCAACCTTCTCGTCTACGGCCTGGGTGGCATCATCGTGCCGTTCGTCGGCATCAAGATAATCGACATGGCCGTCACGGCCCTTGGCCTTGCATAAGGATCATTCCGATGCTCAAGCAAATCAGACCCGCGATCGTCATGATCGTCTTCTTCACCGTGCTGACCGGCCTGGTCTATCCGCTGGGCATGACCGGCATAGCGCAGGCGCTGTTCCCGCGTCAGGCCAATGGCAGCCTGATCGAGAAGGACGGCAAGGTCATCGGCTCCGAGTTGATCGGCCAGGCCTTCGCCAGCGACAAGTATTTCCACGGCCGGCCTTCGGCGGCGGGCAATGGTTACGACGCCGCGGCCTCCGGCGGCAGCAATCTCGGCCCGACCAACCTCAAGCTGATCGACCGCATCAAAGGCGACGCCGAGAAGCTGAAGGCGGAGAATCCGAACCAGCCTGTGCCGATGGACCTGGTGACGACGTCGGGCAGCGGCCTTGATCCGCAGATCAGCCCGGAAGCCGCCTATTTCCAGGTTCCGCGCGTCGCCAGGGCAAGGGGCATCGACGAAGCCAAGGTCAAGGCGCTTGTCGACGGCCAGGTCGAGAGCAGGGAACTCGGCTTCATGGGAGAGCCTGTTGTCAACGTGCTGGCGCTCAACCTGGCGCTGGACGCCGCCAAATAGGTGATGGCGAGGGCCGGGGATCGACAGCATCCCCGGACCTCTCCATGATCGATCCTGATGCCGGACGACAGAAGCAACGAAAACCGACCTTCCCCCGACGCGCTGCTCGAGCATGCCGAGCGGGAGGGACGCGGCCGTCTGCGGATATTCCTCGGCGCCGCCCCCGGTGTCGGCAAGACGTACGAAATGCTGATGTCGGGCCGAGCCAGGCTGGCCGACGGCATCGATGTGGTGATCGGCGTTGTCGAGACGCATGGCCGCCGGGAAACCCAGGCGCTGGTCGAGGGCTACGAAGTCATCCCCCGCCGCAAGGTCGACTACAAAGGACGCGCCCTCGACGAGATGGACATCGACGCCATCCTCGCCCGGCGCCCCGCATTGGTTCTCGTCGACGAACTTGCCCACACCAACGCGCCCGGCAGCCGCCATCCCAAGCGCTATCTCGACGTCCAGGAGATCCTGGCGCGCGGCATCGACGTCTACACGACGCTCAACATCCAGCATGTCGAAAGCTTGAACGACGTCGTCGCGCAGATCACGCGGGTCAGGGTGCGCGAGACGGTTCCCGATTCCATCATCGACCAGGCCGACGATGTCGAGATCATCGACCTGACGCCCGACGACCTGATCAAGCGGCTGGAAGAGGGAAAGGTCTATTTCCCCAACACGGCGCAGCGCGCCATCGAGAACTATTTCTCGTCGGGCAATCTGACGGCGCTGCGCGAACTGGCGCTGCGCCGCACCGCCCAGCGGGTCGACGAGCAATTGCTCAATCACATGCAGTCGCATGCCATCCAGGGCCCGTGGGCGGCCGGAGAGAGAGTGCTCGTCTGCGTCGACGCGCGTCCGGGCGGTGCGGCCCGCATCCGCTACGCGCGCAGGCTGGCCGACCGGCTTCGCGCGCCATGGACGGCGCTGCATGTCGATACGCCGCGCTCGGCCGGCATGTCCGAGGAAGACAAGGACCGGCTCGCCACGCTGATGCGCCTTGCCGAGCAGCTCGGCGCCGAGGTGACGACCATTCCCGGCCAGAATGTCGCGCAGGACATCGTGCGCCATGCAACGGCGAACAATTTCACCCATATCGTGGTCGGCCGGCCGACCCGGTCGCGCTGGCGCGAACTGATCGAGGGCTCGCTCACCTATGATTTGATCCGCAATGCCGGCGATATCAGCGTCCACGTCATTTCGGGGACCGAGCGGGATGCCGAGGCGACCTCCAGAAGGGTCAAGGCAGCGGCCGAGCAGAAGCAATTCCAGATCTGGCCCTACCTGCTCGCCACCACCTATGTCGCGGGTTCATTGGCCGTCAGCGCCGTCCTCGACCAGTTTCTCGACGTCCGCAATCTGGCGATCGTCTTCCTCCTAGCGGTGCTGACATCGGCGGTGGCCGGCGGTCTTTGGCCGGCGCTCTATGCATGCTTCCTCAGCGCCCTTGCCTTCAACTATTTCTTCCTCGAGCCGCGCTACACGCTGACGATCCGGGATCCCGAGAGCATCGTGGCGCTCGCCGTCTTCCTTGCCGTGGCGGTGATCGCCAGCAATCTCGCCGCGCGCATGCAGCGCCAGGCCGTCGCCGCCCGCTCGCGGGCACGGGCCACCGAGGATATCTACCTCTTCTCCAAGAAGCTCGCCGGCGCCGGCACACTCGACGACGTGCTGTGGGCCACCGCCTTCCAGATCGCCTCGATGCTGAAGCTGCGCGTCGTGCTGCTGCTGCCCGAAGACGGCACCATCACCGTCAAGGCAGGCTATCCGCCGGACGACACGCTGGCCGAGGCCGACATCGCTGCAGCCCGCTGGGCCTGGGAACACAACCGCGCCGCCGGGCGCGGCGCCGACACGCTGCCTGGCGCCAAGCGTCTTTATCTGCCTTTGCGGACCGGGCGCACCGCGATCGGTGTCGTCGGCCTCGACAATGACAAGCAGGGCCCGCTGCTGACGCCCGAGCAGCAGCGCCTGCTCGACGCGCTGGCCGACCAGGCGGCGGTGGCGATCGAACGCATCCAATTGGTCGCCGATGTCGACCGCGCCAAGCTCGCGGCCGAAGCCGACCGGCTGCGCTCTGCCCTGCTGACCTCGATTTCGCATGATCTGAAAACGCCGCTCTCGGCGATCATGGGAGCGGCCGGCACGCTCAAGGAATTCGCGCCGGATCTGCCCGAGCAGGACCGTGCGGAGCTGCTGTCGACGGTGATCGACGAATCGGAACGGCTGAACCGCTTCATCGCCAATCTGCTCGACATGACCAAGATCGAGTCCGGGGCAATGGAGCCGAACTATGCCTTGCACTATGTCGGCGATATTGTCGGCACGGCGCTCAACCGCGCCCGCAAGATCACCAGCGAACACAAGATCGAGGTCGATATTCCGCCCGAATTGCCGATGCTGAAGCTCGATCCCGTGCTGTTCGAGCAGGTTCTGTTCAACCTTCTCGACAATGCGTCGAAATATTCGCCGTCCGGCTCGACGATCCGCGTGCAGGGATGGGCCGACAATGGATCCGTCATCGTGCAGATCATGGATGAAGGGCCGGGCATTCCGGCGCATGATTTGGAACGTGTGTTCGACACGTTTTACCGGGTGCGCAAGGGCGATCAGGTGCGCGCCGGCACGGGCCTTGGCCTGTCGATCTGCCGCGGTTTTGTCGAATCGATGGGCGGCACCATCTCGGCCGCCAACCGGACCGACCGCCCAGGGGCCGCGTTCACCATCAGGATGCCGGTGCCGACTGAAGCGCCCGATGTCGGCAATCGCGGCGAGACCAGCTTGGATCGGCCTGCATGACAAATTCGAATGTCAGGATACTGGTCGTCGATGACGAGCCGCCGATCCGCAAGCTGCTTCGTGTCGGCCTCGGCAGCCAGGGCTATGCGATCAGCGAGGCGCCGAACGCCAAGGTGGCGATCGAGCTGATGGACCAGGAAAAGCCGGATTTGGTGCTGCTCGACCTCGGCCTGCCGGGCATGGGCGGCCATGAGCTCCTGCGCAAATGGCGTGACGAGGGTCTCGACATTCCCGTCGTCATCCTCTCCAGCCGCACCGACGAGGCCGGCATCGTCAATGCGCTCGAACTCGGCGCCGACGATTATGTCACCAAGCCGTTCGGCATGAACGAACTGGTGGCGCGCATCCGCGTCGCGTTGCGGCACAAGTTCCAGCAGCAGGGCGAGAAGCCTGTCTTCCAGAGCGGCGATCTCAGCGTCGACCTGGTCAAGCGCATCGTCAAGGTCGAGGGCAAGGAGATAAAACTCTCGCCGAAGGAATACGACATATTGCGCATCCTGGTGCAGCATGCCGGCAAGGTGCTGACCCACCATTTCATCCTGAAGCAGATCTGGGATGATTCGACCGACGTGCAGTATCTCCGGGTCTATGTCAGGCAGCTCCGGCAGAAGATCGAGAAGATCCCCGATCAGCCGCGCTACATCACCACCGAGACTGGTGTCGGCTATCGGCTGCGTGTTGATTGACACAGCTCAAATTGAACCTGTGTCAGCCGATGGCTTCCAGCGGCCGGTTTGCGGCCGCCGACGTTCGCAAGGCGGCGAGACAGCCGAGGATGCCAAGCGGGACGAAGGCAAGGAACAGCCAGCTCGCGACATTGGCCGCGGCGTCGTGGTTCAAGCCTTGCGAAAAGCCGCTGGCATTGGCGACGATGCCGGCAAGGGCCGCCCCCACGGCGTAGCCGATGCGCTGCATGGTCGGCACCGCGGCGGAAGCAATGGTCTGCTCGTCAACCGGGGCGGAGGCGACGATGACGCGGGTCAGGAACGGCCAGGCAATGCCGAAGCCGCCGCCCTGCAACAAGGCGCAAATAAGGATCAGCGGGATGGAGCCCAGGGGTATCGTATAGGCAAAGCCGGCGATGCCCGCCGCGATCATCAGCGCGCCGGTGACAATGATCAGCCGTTCACGCTGCTGCGGCGCGTTGGCGACGAGGATCGACAGGATCGACCAGGCGATCGATTCGGCGGCGATGATGTAGCCGGTGGTCAAAAGCGGAATGTCGTGCAGGCTGGTCAAAAGCAGCGGCCCATAGACGCCGAAGGAGCAGGTCGCGACGGAAAAGGCGGCGACCATGGTCATGCCGGCACCGACCGGCGTGCGCCACGAAAACAGCCGCGCCGGGAACAGCCGCGAGCGCGGCTTCAGCGCGTCGATGGTGAAGAACAGCGCGAGCCCGGCGAGGCCCAGAACGATCAGCAGCGAAGAGCGCAGCAGGGCGATGTCGACGCCGGCCGAGGCGATCAGCACCACGGCGACGGCAAGGCAGGCAAGGGCGGCGAAGGGGAAAGGCGGGGCCTTACCGGCGCTCGTGCTGGGTTTCTTCGCCTCCGGCGTGTTCAGCACCAGGAAGCTTGCCAGCGCCATGGCGGTGCCGCCGAGGGTGAAGACACCGAAGGCCCAGCGCCACGACAGGAATTCGGTCATGATCGCGCCCAGCAAAGGGCCGCTGAACGCCGCGACACCCCAGATCGCCGACATGATGCCGAAGAGCTGCGGCCAGATGGCCCGCGAAAACAGCCGCTCGACCGAAACGAAGGCCAGCGATACCAGCGCGCCGCCGCCCAGCCCCTCGATCAGCCGGCCGGCGAGGAACAACTGCATGGAAGGCGAGGTGGCGCAGATCAGCGCTCCTGCGGCGTAAAGCAGGGCCGCGACCACCATATTGGTGCGCAGCGCCACATAGCTCACCAGCCGCCCGGCGGCGGCACCGGCGACGATGGCGCCGAGCTCGTAGATCGCCAATGACCAGCCGACGAGTTGCACCCCGGCCAGTTCGCCGACCATGGCCGGCATGACGGTTGCCACCATCGTCTCGTTGGTGGCGTGCAGCAGGATGCCGAGGCTGATGAAGCAGAAGCGCGCCAGGTCGCCGCTCGCCCACAATGCGGGCCAGTCGACCCTGTTTGTGCTGATTTCAGTCATGTCTACCCTTTTGCATATCTCGATGCCAGCGCACGGCACCAGAAGCCAGCAAGGCTTTCCGGCAGGACCATACGCATCAGGACTGCGCGCCTCATAGACGCGCTGTCCCCGTCTGGGCAGGCTTGTAGGACCTCAACCGCGGTTGAGCTCAAGCGGTTCGTTTCGGTGGACCATCGCAACGGTCGAGATTGGCCGAAGCCTCTCAACTTCGTCATCCCTGGGCGAAGCAGGAGCAAAGCTCCGTCGCGGAGAGCCTGGGATCCATTCCGTGACCTTGGTCGTGGAGTGCAGCGGTGCAGAATTCTGGACTGTGGCGGCGCGCAGTCCCCGGCATGGATCCCTTGGTGAGCGAGCACCTTCGTCTTGCGATCAATTCTCGGTGCTGCGCAGCTGGAACTGGCTGACGCCGATGGCGAGATTGATGCCGGTCTGCGTCTGCAGGCTGAGCGGCTGGAGGGTGAAGGCCTGCGAGGAGCCGCCGACCAGGAGATTGGCGCCTGCGCCGACGACCGCCGTCACCTCGGCGCTGGCGCCGATATAGTCGCCTGCCAGCGCACCCGGCGCGTAGATGTTCTTCAGTGGCGTCAGCACCAGCCAGCCCATCACCGCCTGTTTTGTCGTGCCGATGTCGAGGCCGTATTTGTTGACGGCGCCGAAATAGGCCTCCGGCGCGAAGCTCTTGTCGGTCGGGGTGAACGTGCAGCTCAGATCCTTGGTCGAGCCGAGGATGAAGCCGGTGCCGCCGCCTATGGCGCATTCAAGGGTACCGAGTTCGATGCCTCGGTCCTGCGCCTGCGTCTGTGTCGCGCCGAGCACGAGTGCGATCACGGCAGCGGCGATGGCTGTCTTCGGCATGGCGGTCCCCCCCAAAATCAAAACGGCGCGGAACCATCCTATATGGTTCCGCGCCGCAAGGTAGAGAGGAGCGCGTGGCTCCGTTCGATCACTTGAGCGAATGGATCAGCTGAAGCGAGGTCACGGCCACGGCGAGGTTGACGCCGGTCTGCGCCTGGACGCTGAGTGGCTCCAGCATGAAGGCGCCGTCGAAGCCGCCGACCAGCAGGTTGGCGCCACCGCCGGTGACGACGCTCGCCTCGGCGTTGACGCCATAATAGCTGCCGGCAAGGTCGCCCGCATCGCGGTCACGGGTCGCGGCAAGAACCGCCCAGACAAGCTGGCCCTGATGCGTCTGGCCCAGATCGACACCGATCTTGGAGATGACGCCGGTGTAAATCTCCGACGGGCCGTGGTGGTAGGGACGGAAGACGCAGGACACGCCCTTGTTGGAGGCGACAATGTAGGCGGTGCCGCCGTCGATGGTGCAGTCGAGCGTGCCGAGCTGCAGCTTTCCGGCGCTGGCCGGAGCGGCAGCGAACACGGTCGTTGCAAGGGCAGCGGCGCAGACGAGTTTCTTGATCATGGGAGGGTCCTTTCGCAAATCGCTTGGAATAACGGCTTGAGTGACCAGACCGTTCCGCCGAAAACTTGGCGCGAACAAGGCAAGGATTGACGGCTTAATGCGGGGGTTAACGCGCGGTTGCCGGATCGGCGGCGATCTTCAGCCCTGCGTGTCCTTTCGGACACGCAGACGTCCCCACAATGCTTAGCCGGATCTGCTAAAGCCGATATCAGCTGACGCGGGCGAGGCCGTCCTTGGCCGGCTGGTAGCTGGGGTTGAGGCGGACGGCTTCCTTATAGGATTTCGCCGCCTTTGCCTTGTCGCCGCGCCGCTCGTAGATGAGCGCCTGGTTGGCCCAGGCCTCGGCGTTCTGGCCGTCGAGCTTGATGGCCATGTTGAAGTCGGAGAAGGCGTTGTCCTCGTCGCCCGTCGCCAGATAGGAAAGGCCCCGGCCGTTATAGGGCTCGGCCGCATCCGGTGCCAGCGAGATGGCGGTCGAGAAATCCTCGATGGCGAATTTGTGCTGGCCCTGGCTTTGGTAGATCAGGCCGCGATTGTGGTAGGCGCGGGCGTCCGTCGTGTCGAGCTGGATCGCCTTCTGGAAGTCGTTGAAGGCGTCCTGGGTGCGGCCCGCTTTGCGGTAGAGATTGCCGCGGCCGATATAGGCGGCGTCATAATTGCCGTTGATCTGGATCGACTTGTTGTAGTCGTCGAGCGCGGCCGCCTGATTGCCGAGGAAGCGCTGGATGAGCGCGCGGTTGGAATAGGCCTGGTAGAAATTCGGATTGAGCTGGATGGCCTGGTTGAAGTCCTTGAGCGCCGCCTGATACTGGCCGCCGCGGCCATAGGCCGAGCCGCGCACATTGTAGCCTTCGGGATCCTGCGGATTGCGCTGGATGACCGCCGACAGCGAGGAGATGTTCTCGCTCGACCCCTGCGCCTTGTCGATGTTGTTGAACTCGCCGGTCGGGCCCGACGTCTGGCAGCCGGCCAGCACCAATCCGGAAAGCAGGGCTGCCGTCAGGGCGAAACCACGCAATGCGGTCCCGCGCTCCACGCTCATTGCGTTCATGTCTGCCCTGTCCTCACTTCAAGCCGCGTCGCTCAGGTCCGGATCCCCCCTCCGGGCCGGGTCACAATCAAAATAAAAAGGTGGCGGCGATTCCGCATCGCGCCACCTTGGTATCCTTCGAAAAGGACGAAATATTGGCGATAATCAGCGCGGCGGACGCGCTGCGCCAGCAGCACCACCGGCAGCCACCGGACGCGGCGTCATCGGCAGCAGGCCTTCGCGCTGGGCGCGCTTGCGGGCCAGCTTGCGAGCGCGGCGCACGGCCTCGGCCTTTTCGCGGGCGCGCTTCTCGGACGGCTTCTCGTAGTGACCGCGCATCTTCATTTCGCGGAAAATGCCTTCGCGCTGCATCTTCTTCTTGAGCGCGCGAAGCGCCTGATCAACGTTATTGTCGCGGACGAGTACCTGCACGGGCAATCCTGTCTTTCGGGTTTGATATCAACAGGCAAGTAGCCATAGCCACTAGCCTCCGCGGCGGTCGACACCACGAATTGTGGCGGCTGATAGCAGAATCAGGCCGCGCTGTCCACAGTCGAAATGCAGGACGACAGCCAAATTGCCACGGTCGCCCCGAGATAGGGCTCCAACTACGCCGTGGCCAGGTGCAGCCGCTCGAAATCCTCGAAGAATTCGCCGTAGTCACAAGTGATCTCTTCGCCGGCGGCGATGTCGCGTGTCGCTGTCGCGCCACCATATTGCGAAAAATCTGTGTTCGGCGTCGCCGAATGGTTCATGAAGCGGCCATTGTCGACCTCATAGACCATGAAGCCCGGCCGATCCGGGCTCGGATAGGCATAGCGGTCGAGCAATTCCTTCAGAGGCTGGGGTGCGGCCTCGTATTTGTCCATCGGGATCAGCCGGTCGAAATCCGGATCAAGCCGCCAGATCGAGGCGCCCTTCCGGATCGGCTCGGCGGCGAACATGCCGACGCCCTCGATTGCGCTGGCGGCCACATAGGTTCGGATCAGCATCATGGTTTCGGGACCCGTTTCAACATGAAACGGAATCGCCAAATCGCGCGGAAAAAGCAAGACCGGCTGCCTGCGTCAAAGCGGCGAACCGGCCTGTTCGCCGCAAAAAAACCTTCACGTCCGGTTGATCGAGACCCCGCCGTCGGCAAACAGCGCGGTTCCCGTGGTGAAGCTCGAAGCATCGGAGGCGAGGTAAAGCGCCGAGCGGGCAATCTCTTCCGGCTGCGCCATGCGTTTCAACGCATGGATGCCTTCGACGAAAGCGCGGGCTTCGGGCGTCGTTGTCGTCGCGCCCGGTGTGTCGGTGCCGCCCGGCAGCAATGCGTTGACGCGCAGGCCTTTCGGGCCGTATTCGGCGGCCAGAACCTGTGTCAGGCCGATCAGGCCGGCCTTGGCGGCGGCGTAGGCGGCCATGCCCGGCATGCCTGCGGTGTAGCCGACAAAGCTCGAGGTGAAGATCAGCGAGCCGCCGCCGCGCTCCAGCATGGCCGGTATCTGATACTTCGCGCCGAGAAAGGCGCTGGTCAGATTGATGTCCATCGTCTCGTGCCATGCCGCCGGCATCATGTCGGGCAGGGGCGCCATCAAGCCGACGGCGCCGGCATTGTTGAAGGCGATGTCGAGGCCGCCGAAGCTTTCGACTGCCAGATCGACAAGCGCCTTCGCATAGGCTTCGTCCCTGACGTCGCCGGCAAGCGCGATGGCCGTGCCGTCCGCGCCCGATATGTCGGCGACAAGCGTATCGAGCTCGGCCTGACGACGGGCCGCGACGACAAGCTTTGCACCTTCGTCGGCGAAGAGTTTTGCCGTGGCGCGGCCGATGCCGGAACTGGCGCCGGTGACGATGGCGATCTTGTTGGCGAGTGCGAGCATTTTGGGCATCCTGTTTTTCGCGCCGGTCTCGCCGGCAATCGGGATGCTTGGTCGCAGATGGGGCGGGTCGGAGCCACCCGATACCTGCGAAGGAGCGCCGTCCTGAGCTATTGCTTCAGCAGCCAGCCCAGCCGGTCGAGCGAAAATGCGTAGCTGATGGCGATGAGCAGGGCGACGACGATGCCCGTGGTCGTGCGACCCGCGCCATAGAATCCGGCAGCACCGCCGAACAGGATGACGAGTTCGAGCGCCAGCCGCACCGTGCCTGGCACCGGCACCGGTGCGCGACCCGACCGGCTTGGGTCGTTGAGCACCGCGAAAGTACCCCACAGCACGGCCGCAACGAGCGGCAAGGCGAACGCGAGGACCCAGCGCCACCATCCCTGGGAAAGGTGCCAGCCGGCAATGCCGAGGCCGAGCAGGGCGGCAAGCTCCAGCAGGAAGCGCAATGTCAGATTCCACCAGGCATTGCCCATTTTCGTCCTCCAGAATCGCGCGACGGACAATGTGGCTGAATGCACCCACGGCAGCCAGCCCGCACGGGTCTTTTTCGTCGTGGCGCAAAACGGCAAGCGCCGTCGCAAACAGCGCAAGGGTGGAAGCGCTGTTTCGCTAGTGATACACCTCGCGCGCCGGGCCGAACAAAAGCCCGGCTGCAATCCGCGAGATCTGTTGGCGCGAGGCTGGGACGTTGAAAAAATATTCGGTATTCGCCATCGCCCGCGAGGCCATGCGTGGCCACAAGGGCTGGGAGGAACAATGGTCCTCGCCTGAGCCCAAGAAGGAATACGACGTCATCATCGTCGGCGCCGGCGGCCATGGGTTGGCCACCGCCTACTATCTTGCCACGGTGCATGGCATCACCAATGTCGCGGTGCTGGAAAAGGGCTGGCTGGGTGGCGGCAACACCGGCCGCAACACCACCATCATCCGCTCCAATTACCTCTATGACGAGAGCGCCGGCATTTACGACCATGCGCTGAAGCTGTGGGACGGGCTCTCCCAGGAGCTCAACTACAACGTCATGTATTCGGCGCGCGGCGTCATGATGCTGGCGCACAATGTGCACGACATCCAGGTGCTGAAACGCCATGTCCACGCCAACCGGCTGAACGGCATCGACAATGAATGGCTGTCGCCGGAGCAGGCGAAGGAATTCTGCCCGCCGCTCAACATCTCCAGGGATGCGCGCTATCCGGTCGTCGGTGCCGCGCTGCAGCGGCGCGGCGGCACGGCGCGCCATGACGCGGTCGCCTGGGGCTATGCACGCGGCGCTTCGGCGCGCGGCGTCCACATCATCCAGAATTGCGAGGTCACCGGCGTCAAGCGCGCCGCCAACGGCGCGGTCATGGGCGTCGACACGACGCGCGGCTTCATCGGTGCCAAGAAGGTCGGCGTGGTTGCCGCCGGCCATTCCTCGGTCATCATGAACATGGCCGGCGTGCGCATGCCGCTGGAAAGCTATCCGCTGCAGGCGCTGGTGTCGGAGCCGGTCAAGCCGGTCGTGCCTTGCGTGGTGATGTCGAACACGGTGCACGCCTATATCTCGCAGTCCGACAAGGGCGAGCTGGTGATCGGCGCCGGCACCGACCAGTATGTCTCCTATTCGCAGACCGGCGGCCTGCACATATTGCAGCATACGCTGGACGCCATCTGCGAGATGTTCCCGATCTTCACGCGCATGAAGATGCTGCGCTCCTGGGGCGGCATCGTCGACGTGACGCCCGACCGCTCACCGATCCTGGCCAAGACGCCGGTGCCGGGACTCTACGTCAATTGCGGCTGGGGCACGGGCGGCTTCAAGGCGACGCCTGGTTCGGGCCACGTCTTTGCCCACACCATCGCCAGGGACGATCCGCATCCGATCAACGCGCCCTTCACCATCGAGCGCTTCCGCACCGGCCGCCTCATCGACGAGGCGGCGGCGGCGGCGGTGGCGCACTGATGATGATGGCCGAGATGGCTGTCGCCATGCCGCTGATGCTGGCGGGGGAACAAGGCATGTTCCATTTGCCCTCGGCGGACGAAGTCCGCACGCAACCGATCAGCCGCGCCGGAAACGAGGCCAACTGGCCGTTTTCCGTTGACGACGGCATATTGGCTTGCGTGTGGAGCGGCGGCCAGAAGGTGGTGATGTTCGTGGAGAACAGACCTTCCGATCTGGACGAGGACGATCCATTCGACCCACGCCGCGTGATCGTCACGACCGATCCGATGCAACTCACCATCGGCAACATGGCGTATCGCGACCTGTTTCGTCCGGCCGCAAGTGTCGAGGAGCGTATCCGGCTCGTCGCGCCGTTTGCGGCTATGGGCCAGAAGCTTTGCGACCAACCCCCCGGCGCCCGCGTCGGCCACGGCGAATTGTAGGAACAAACAGAATGCTTCTCATCCGCTGCCCCTATTGCGAGGAAGAGCGCCCGGAACTCGAATTCCGCAACGCCGGCGAGGCGCATATTGCGCGCTCGGCCAACATGGCGGGCGAGAGCGACGACGATTTCGAGAAGTTCTTCTTCATCCGCTCGAACCCCAAGGGCATCATCTATGAGCGCTGGCGGCACATGCATGGCTGTGCGCGCTTCTTCAACGCTGTGCGCGACACCGTCACCGACAAGTTCGTCATGACCTACAAGGCCGGCGAACCCAAACCCGCCAAGCTCCCGGGAGTTGCCAAATGAGCGGCGCGTTCCGCATTCCGAGAGCCGGTCGCCTCAGCCAGGCCAAGACCGCGCGGTTCAGCTTCGACGGCCAGTCCTATACCGGCATCGAGGGCGACACGCTGGCCTCCGCACTGCTTGCCAATGGCGTGCATCTGGTCGGCCGCTCGTTCAAGTACCACCGGCCGCGCGGCTTCCTGTCGGCCGGCGCGGAAGAACCCAATGCGCTGGTGCAGATCGTGCGTGACGACGCGCGCAAGACGCCGAATGTGCGCGCCACCGTGCAGGAGCTCTATGACGGGCTCGCCGCCAATTCGCAGAACCGCTGGCCGTCGCTGTCCTTCGACGTCGGCGCGGTCAACGACCTGGCATCACCGCTGTTTTCGGCCGGCTTCTACTACAAGACCTTCATGTGGCCGAAGGCGGCCTGGAAAAGCCTTTACGAGCCGAAGATCCGCGAAGCGGCCGGCCTTGGCGTCTCGCCCGACAAGCCCGATCCCGACCATTATTCGTCGCGCTACGCGCATTGCGACGTGCTGGTGCTGGGCGGTGGTGCGGCCGGCCTCGCGGCGGCCTTAGCGGCAGCGGAAACCGGCGTGCGCGTCATCCTCGCCGACGAGCAGGCCGAATTCGGCGGCAGCCTGCGTTTCGAGACAGGGGCGAAAATCGACGGCCAAGACGGTTTCGTCTGGGCGCAAGCGGCGATCGCTAAGCTCACAGCCATGGATAATGTCCGTGTGCTCTCGCGCACCACGGCCTTCGGCTATTACGCGCAGAATTTCGTCGGGCTGGTCGAGCGCGTCAGCGACCATTTGAAGGCTCCCGGCCACGAGTTGCCGCGCGAGCGGCTTTGGCAAGTACGCGCCAAGCGCGTGGTGCTGGCGTCTGGCGCCATCGAGCGCCACATGGTGTTCGCCAACAACGACCGGCCGGGCATCATGCTGGCGGGCGCGGCGCGTACCTTCCTCAACCACTATGGCGTGGCGGTCGGCAGGAATGTCGGCGTCTACACCGCCAATGATTCAGCCTATGCGGCGGCGATCGACCTGAAGAAGGCCGGCGTCAACATCGCGGCGATCGTCGATCTGCGCGACAACCCGACGGGACCGGTGATCGACGAGGCGCGGGCGCTCGGCATCGAGATCAATTTCGGCCGCGCGGTGATCCGTGCCGGCGGCAAATTGCGCGTGTCCTCGATGACCGTGCAGCCGAAGAATGGCGGCGGCGAGCGCACCATTTCCGTCGATGCGATCCTGATGTCGGCCGGCTGGACCCCGTCGGTGCATCTGTTCTCACAGTCACGCGGCAAGGTCGCCTTCAACGACGAAACCAAGCGTTTCGTGCCGGGCACCTATGCACAGGATTGCGTTTCGGTCGGCGCCTGCAACGGCACCGACGGCTTGTCGGCCACGGTGGACGAAGCCTATGCGGCTGGCGCCATGGCAGCCAAGGATTCCGGCGCGAAGACCGCCAAGGGCACAAAGCCTAAGGTCGACGCCTCCGAAAGCTGGTCGCGCGGTATGCTGGGCGCGGCGCCTGGCGCCGGGCCGGACACGACGGTGAAGGCCTTCGTCGATTTCCAGAACGACGTTACCGCCAAGGACATCCGCCAGGCGGTGCATGAAGGCATGCGCTCGATCGAGCACGTCAAGCGCTTCACCACCAACGGCATGGCGACCGACCAGGGCAAGACCTCCAACATGCACGGCCTGGCGATCGCGGCGGAGACGCTCGGAAAGCCGATCCCGGAAGTCGGCCTGACCACGTTCCGCGCGCCCTACACGCCGGTCACCTTCGGGGCGATCGTCAGCCATGCGCGCGGCCCGCTGTTCGACCCGACGCGCAAGACGGCGATCCATCCGTGGGCGGAGGCCCAAGGTGCCGTGTTCGAGGATGTTGGCCAGTGGAAGCGCGCCTGGTATTTCCCCAGGGCCGGCGAAGACATGCACGCGGCGGTCGACCGCGAATGCGTCGCGGTGCGCAAGACCGCCGGCCTGTTCGATGCCTCGACGCTCGGCAAGATCGAGGTGGTCGGGCCGGATGCGGCCAAGTTCATGGAGCTGCTCTACACCAATCCGTGGGAGAAGCTGGAGCCCGGCCGTTGCCGCTATGGCATCATGCTGCGTGAGGACGGCTTCATCTATGATGACGGCGTCGTCGGCCGTCTGGCGCCGGACCGTTTCCATGTAACGACGACGACCGGCGGCGCGCCGCGTGTCATGAACCATATGGAAGACTATCTCCAGACGGAGTTTCCGCATCTCAATGTCTGGCTGACCTCGATCACCGAACAGTGGGCGGTCATCGCGGTGCAGGGGCCGAAATCGCGCGACATCATCGCACCGCTTGTCGAAGGCATCGACATGTCGGATGAGGCGCTGCCGCACATGTCGGTGCGCGAAGGCAAGATCTGCGGCGTGCCGACAAGGCTGTTCCGCATGTCGTTCACCGGTGAGCGCGGCTTCGAGGTCAACGTGCCGGCCGATTACGGCCAGGCCGTCTGGGAAGCACTGTGGGCCGAAGGCCAGAAGCATGGCGCCACCGCCTACGGCACTGAAACCATGCACGTGCTGCGCGCCGAAAAGGGCTACATCATCGTCGGCCAGGACACGGACGGCACGGTGACGCCGAACGATGCCGGTCTCGACTGGGCGGTCGGCAAGAAGAAGACCGATTTCGTCGGCATCCGCGGCATGGCACGGCCGGACCTGGTCGCCAAGGGCCGCAAGCAATTGGTCGGTCTCAAGACCAAGGACCCGAAGGTGGTGCTGGAGGAAGGCGCGCAGATCGTCGAGGATCCGAAGCAGGCAATCCCGATGAAGATGATCGGCCACGTGACGTCCAGCTACTGGTCGCAGAATTGCGGCCGTTCGATCGCGCTGGCGCTGGTTGCCGGCGGCCGCGACCGGATGGGCGACACCCTCTATGTGCCAATGCCGAACGGGGTGATCGAAGTGGAGGTTACCGGCATGGTGTTCTTTGACGAGACGGGAGGCCGCCTCAATGGCTAAGGCTGCTGCAAAGAAGACGGCTGCGGCCGCATCGCCTTCAGTCGACCGCCGTCCGGCATTGGCTGGACGCACTACGACGGCGACCGGCGTAAAGGTTGAAGTGCTGCCGCCAGCCGAGCGCATCTCGCTGCGCGCGCCGGAGGCTTCGGTCGCGGCGCTGTCGAAGGCGCTTGGCCTGACCTTGCCGAAGAAGCCGAAGACTTCCGCGTCGAAGGGCGGGCGCACCGCTCTGTGGCTCGGCCCCGACGAGTGGCTCGTCATCGACGAGGGCGGAAACGATCCACTCGCCGATTGTGCGACGGTCGCCGCGCTTCATTCGGCGGTCGGCATTTCACACCGTAACATCGCGATCTCCGTCACCGGTCCGGCGGCCGAAGCCGCGATCAATTCGGGCTGCCCGCAGGACCTGTCGCTCGACGCCTTCCCGGCGGGCGCGGCTTCGCGCACCATCCTCGGCAAGGCCGAGATCGTGCTGTTGCGCACGTCGAACGACGCCTTCCGGGTCGAGTGCTGGCGTTCGTTCTCGGACTATGTCTTTACTTTCCTGTCCGAGGGAGCCCGCGACGCGGCTGGCTGACCCGGAACGTTTTGCCGCCCGCGTTCGTTGTGCGGCAACAGGTCGAGGGAGAAGTGTCGATGCCGTCGAAGTCCGCGCCGAAGTTGCCACTCAAGAAGACGTCGGCCGTCCGCTCGCTTGAGCACGAGCAGCACGAAGCGTCGAGCGCGGAAGAGGAACTCGAGGAGGGCCTCGAGGACACGTTCCCGGCCAGCGATCCGGTGTCCATCACCAGTTCGGCGATCCCCGGCGCGCCCGCCAAGCCGGGCAAGGCCAAGACCGTTCCTGGTCGAAAATCCCGCAAGCCCTGATTTTCCGCAATTTTGGCCGAAGGCATCTTTCCAAGGTATCGCCAGTTGGGATATTCAAAGCGCTTTGGAGGAGGAAAAATGCCGATAAAAGCTGTTGTCTGGGGCGAGAACGTCCATGAACAGACCAATGCCGCCGTCCGCGACCTCTATCCCTTGACCATGCATGGCACGATCGCCGCGGCACTCAACCAGGACAAGGGCATCGAGGCGACGACCGCCACCTTGCAGGAACCCGAGCACGGGCTGAGCGAGAAGCGCCTGGCCGCCACCGACGTGCTTTTGTGGTGGGGCCATGCCGCGCATGGCGAGGTCAAGGACGAGATCGTCGAGCGCGTGCAGAAGCGGATCTGGGAAGGCATGGGGCTGATCGTGCTGCATTCCGGCCATTACTCGAAGATATTCAAGCGGCTGATGGGCACGCCCTGTTCGCTGAAATGGCGCGAGGCGGGTGAGCGCGAGCGGGTCTGGGCGATCAACCGCGGCCACCCGATCGCGCAAGGCATCGGCGAATGCCTGGAGATCGGCGAGACGGAAATGTATGGCGAACCCTTCGCCGTGCCGGAGCCGCTGGAGACGGTGTTCGTCTCCTGGTACGAGGGCGGCGAGGTGTTCCGTTCCGGGCTGACCTACCAGCGTGGCGCGGGCCGCATCTTCTATTTCTCGCCCGGCCACGAGACCTATCCGATCTATCACAATGAGGGCGTGCAGCAGGTGCTGCGCAATGCCGTGCACTGGGCGCACAATCCGGCGCCCGCATGGTCCGGCATCACCAATGCGCCGAACGTGCCGACGGACAAGGCCAAGGAGAAGATCGTGCAGAAGGGCCTGCGCCTGCATGCCGATGGCGACAAGGGTTTGAGTTGATGGGGGACCTGATCTGATGCATCGCCTGCTCTTGCTCGGCACCGGCTGGATCGCCGGACATCATGTCGAAGAGTTCGCAAAGGTTCCTGGCTGCAGCATTGTCGCCTGTGTCGATCAGCTGCCTGGCCGCGCGGCGGCGTTTGCCGCTGCCAACGAGATCGGCGCTTCTTTCGAGAGCCTTGAAGCGGCGATCGCCTGGGGCGATTTCGACGCCGCCATCAACGCCACTCCGGACGGTGTGCACAAGGCGACGACGCTGGCGCTGCTTGCCGCGGGAAAACATGTCTTTTGCGAAAAGCCGCTCGCGCCGAACCATGCCGATGCGCTTGCCATGACCGAAGCGGCCGAGGCCGCCGGCCTCGTCAACATGGTCAATCTCACCTACCGCAATTCACCGGCGATCCAGGAAGCACGGCGTCTGGTGTTGGCGGGCGCGATCGGCGAATTGCGCCATGTCGAGGCGAGCTACAAGCAGAGCTGGCTGGTCAGCAAATCCTGGGGCGACTGGCGCCTCGAGGACAAATGGCTGTGGCGGCTGTCGACCCGGCACGGGTCGACCGGGGTTCTGGGCGATGTCGGCATCCACATCCTGGACTTCGCCACCTATGGCGCGGGCCAGGATATTGTCAGCCTGCACGCCGATCTGGTGACGTTTCCAAAGGCCGAGGGCAACCGGATCGGCGACTATGTGCTGGACGCCAATGACAGCGTGGCGATGACGGCACGGCTGGCATCCGGCGCACTGGCGACGATCATGGCGAGCCGCTACACAACCGGCCATGGCAATGACCTGTCGCTGGCGCTGCATGGCACCAAGGGAGCGCTCAAGGTCGAGACCGATGGCAAGGCAGCGCGGCTGTCGGCGTGCCTGGGAGAGGACGTCGATGTTCAGCTCTGGCGCGAGCTGGCCCTGCCGGATGTCAAGCGCAACGCCCGGCGGTTTGTCGACGCGCTGGATGCCGGGCAGAATGGTGCCCCGTCCTTCCGGCGCGCCGCCGACATGCAGAAGCTGATCGACGCTGCCTTTGAGAGTTCGGCGAGCAGGCTGCCGATCTCGGTCGGCTGACATCCGGCCATCGCAGCGGTTGGCAGCCTTGGTTCAAAGCGATCAGCCAGGATTGCCGTCGCGCCAGGCGGTCTGTCCCATCAACCGGTTCATGGTCGACAGATACTCGTCTTCCGAGGTCGACCAACGCAACCTCGCCATTTCCTCGGTGTCCGGACCGGCGAGATAGCGCAGGCGGTTTGACGGGTCGGTCGCCGCCGCATGGATTGTCGCAACGACCTGTTCTTCATCCGCATCCGGGAGCGGGTAGTTCATCATCGACCGCATCATGTGGTCGAAGTAGGGCTTGTATTCTGCCGGCACGGAAACGGCCTGTGACGCCTCCATGGTGTTGGCGGTGAAACTGGTGGTGCGCATGGCGCCGGGTTCGACCAGCTTGACCAGGATGTTCTGCGATTCAAGTTCGTAGGACAGCGATTCCGACAGGCCTTCGACGGCATGCTTGGTCGCGGTGTACAGCGCCAGCAGTGGTACGGCCGCCAGCCCGACGCCGGAGGTGATGTTGACGATCGTGCCGCCGCCATGATCACGCAGATGCGGGATGACGGCCTGCATGACATTCATCACCCCGAAAACATTGGTCTCGAAAATGCCGCGGATCGTCTCCTTCGCGGTCGCCTCGAAGATCGAAACGACGCTGATGCCGGCATTGTTGACGACGGTGTCGATATGCCCAAATCGCGCGATCCCGGCGGCAATGGCGCTCTCTATGCTGGCTGGGTTGGTGACGTCGAGAGGCAAGACAAGCATTTGCTCGGGATAGCCGGCGGCGAGGCTCTGGTCCGGCTTGCGCATCGTGGCGATGACGTTCCAGCCTTGGGCCGCGAAGTGCCTCGCCGTGGTCTTGCCCAGTCCGGAGGAACAGCCGGTGATGAGGACGGTCTTGGTCATTCACATAACTCCTTGAGGTTATGCGGGTGATCTAGGTAAAACGTTTGGGCTGATCTATAATGGAAAATGCCAGTTAAATTACGGATCGTCTCATTTGGACCCCTTGACCGATATCATCGCCCTGTTGCGCCCAAGGACGCTGCTGCTTGGCAATCTCGCAGCAACCGGTGAGTGGGGCATCCGCTCGCCATACCAGACCGACCCCACCTTCTATCTGGTGACCGAAGGTGAATGCTGGTTCGAGCCAGACTATGCCGAGGCGGTGCGGCTGTGCGCGGGGGATTACCTCCTGGCCGCGCAGCCGTCTTCGGTGTGCTTCGTCAGCCACCCCGGCGCCAAGCTCGTCCTGTCCGACACCGAGTTCAAGCAACGCAATACGGTCAACAATGAGCTCAGGGTCGGCACACTAGCGGAAGGCCCGACGACGCGCATCGTTGGCGGCCTGATCCTGTGCGACCCGGCCAATGCCGATCTGCTGTTCGGTCTGCTGCCACGCTTCACCCATATACGGGCGGCGGAGGAAGTCGGGGAAAGGCTGGGAAACCTGATGCGCATCATCGTCGATGAGACAAACGCTGCACGGCCGGCCAGGGACATGGTGCTGTCGAGGCTGATCGAGGTGATGCTGATCGAAACGCTGCGGCGGGATGGCGCTCGGCGCGCGTTACAGCCTCAGGGACTGCTTGGCGGCCTTGCGGATCCGAAGCTGGCGAGGGCGCTCGCCCACATCCATGCGGATGTCGGCAGAGCGTGGACGGTCGCCGAACTCGCCAGAAGTGCCGGTATGTCACGCTCGCGCTTTGCGCGGCGGTTCACCGATATCGTCGGGGCGGCACCGGTCGAATATCTGCTGGCGTGGCGCATGGCGCTGGCCAAGGATGCCTTGCTGCATAGCCACAAACCGCTCAGCCAGATCGCCGCCGATGTTGGCTATCAATCGGCTAGTGCCTTCAGCACCGCCTTCAGCGGCAAGGTTGGCTGCGCACCAACTCAATATCAGGCGCAGAACCTAGGGGTAGCTATCTCGTCCATGCCCGGGGAACCCCCGGCCGGGTATGCGATCGATCTTAGAACGCGCTTGGCAGGATCCAGGGATTGATGCTGATGCCAAGGCGCGGGCCCTTGCCTTCAGCGATATTTTCCGCGGTACCCTTCTTCTCGACCGAGCCGGTCGAGGCGCAATCCAGCTTCGCATTGGTCTTGGTGTCGACGCAGGTCGCGGCCGGCAGGTGCTTGACCGGCTGGGTGGTGCCGGCGGCGAAGGCCGAACCGGAAAGTGCCACCACGGCGGCGAGGGCGAGGAGTGTCTTTTTCATCGTCAGTCTCCGTTTTCGACGGTTGAATTTCTTCCGTACATGTACGGTGTTACGTACAAATACGACTGCCGATCGCGAAGTTCAAGTCAAGATCGTACGTGTACGATAAATTTTTTGTTAACCAAGAATTTGCCCTCGGTTTGGTCCGAAAGGGTGGCGAGGAAGCGTGGAAACGAAGGAGATGTCGTTCAGCAGTTGACCAGTGTATCGGTCAATGGCGGTACGTTCTGGGTGCTCAGTGCGGCCAGTTGGAAATCGCACATGCGTTTCACGAATGCCTGCGGGTCGCCGAAGGGGTAGAAGGGAAAGGTGATCAGCAGCGAGATCGTGCCGTGGCCGACCGCCCACAACATGGTGGCGATGGCGCGCGGATCGCCTTGCAATTTTCCGGCGGCGACGCAGGCTTCGACCCGCGTGATCAGCACCTTCATAGCCGGGTTGGCCTCGTGCATTTCTTGAAAACTCCGACCTTCCGGCGGTCTGGTCTTTTCGGTCATGAAAACGGTGCGGTATTCATTGGGATTGCCGAGGCCGAAGGCGGCATATTCGGTCATCACCGCCTGCAAGGCCTCGACCGGATCGTCGGACGGATGCTCCTCGATGCGGCGGGCAAGCGTTTCGAAAGCGTCCTCGGCCAGCGCGAACAGAATGTCCTGCTTGTCGGCGAAATAGGAATAGACCGACATCGGCGCGTAGCCGACCCGCTTGGCCAGTTTGCGGATGGTCAGGCCCTCATAGCCTTCTTCCTGAACGAGCTTATGCGCGGCCGCGACCAGCTCGGAACGCAGTTCGGCCTTCTGTTTCTCGCGGCGTTTCTGCACGCTCAGCGGCAAATCCGGTGCCTTTCGGTCGTGTCTGGGGTTGGTTGTATCTGGCTAAATTATATACGCTGTACGGAAACGGACAAGGGCACGGGAAGTTCCCAAACGGCATGGCTCAGATGGCGCCGACGCCGCCGTCTATGGCCAGCGCATGGCCGGTCATGAAGGAGTTGTCCGGGTCGGCGGCGAACAGGATGGCGGCGGTGATTTCATCGACTTCCGCCACGCGTTTCATCGGCACGCCGCGTGTCAGTTCGGCCAGCGCCTCTACCTCCGGCATACCGGAGGCGCGCACGAAACTGTCCACCATTGCCGTCCTGGTGTGGGCCGGGCAGATGGCGTTGATGCGCACACCCTTGGTCGCATATTCGGCGGCCGCCGATTTGGTCAGCCCGACGACGCCATGCTTGGCGGCGGCATAGACCGAGAGTTTCGGCGCGCCGACCAGTCCGGCAACCGAGGCGATGTTGACGATGGCGCCGCCCCTGGCTGTCGCCTTGAACTGCCGCTCCATCTGCGGGATCTGGTGCTTCATGGCATAGAAGACGCCAAGCAGGTCGATCTCAAGCACACGGCGGGCCTCGTCCGACGGAACCTGCGGCAGGCGCACGAAACTCTGGACGATGCCGGCATTGTTGACGGCGACATCCAGCCTGCCGAATCTTTCGACCGCAAGCCGGACCAGATCCTCGGACAGTTTTTCGTCGGCCACGTTGCCGGCCAGGATCGCCGTCTCGGTGGGCAAGGTTGCGGCGAGATCGGCGAGCGCCTTCTCGTCGATGTCCGACAGCACCAGCCGCGCGCCCTCGGTGGCAAAGCCTTTCGCGGCACCCTGGCCGAGGCCGCCGGCGGCACCTGTGATCAGCACCGTTGCTCCGTCAAAGCGGCCCATAATTGCTCCCGTCATGTCTGCTTGTCGATCAGTCTGGCGGCGAGATGCGACAGCAGCTTCACCGCCTCGCCATAGGTCCTGGCCTTTTCGGGATTGGAGGCATTGCCGTCCAGCGCGCGCTTGTAGACACCCTGGCAGATCGCCGCCAACCGGAAGAAGGAGAAGGCGAGGAAGAAGGTCCAGTTGCCGATGCCGCCGAGCCCGCGCCGCCGGCAATAGGCAGCGATATAGTCTTCCTCGGAAGGCAGGCCGAGCGCGGCGCGGTCGACGCCGCCGAGGCCGCGAAAGCCGGAAGCATGCGGCAGGCGCCATTGCATGCATTGATAGGCGATGTCGGCGACGGGGTGGCCTGATGTCGACAGTTCCCAGTCGAGCACCGCGATGACCCTTGGCCGGTCCGGCGCGAAGATCAGATTGTCCAGCCGGTAGTCGCCATGCACCAGCGATACCAGGCCGTCATCCGCGGGCAGGTGCGTTTCCAGCCAGGCGATCAGTCGGTCCATGTCGGCAATTATGCCGGTTTCGGAGGCGCGGTACTGGCTGGTCCAGCGTGCCAGCTGCCGTTCGAAATAATTGCCCGGCCGGCCGAAATCGGAAAGACCCACCGCGTCGACATCGACATCGTGCAGGGCCGCGAGCGTGCCGTTCATGGCGTCGTAGATGGCGGCGCGTTCATCGTTGTCACGTGCCTCGGGCAATGCCGGATCCCAGAAGATACGGCCGTCGAGGAAATCCATGACATAGAACATGCGGCCGATCGGCGAGTCCTCGGCCGACAGATGCAGCATTTCGGGCACTGGCACGGCGGTGCCGGCAAGCGCCTTCATCACGCGGAATTCGCGGTCGACCTGATGCGCCGACTTCAGCAACTGCCCCGGCGGCTTGGCGCGCAGCACATAGCGGCCGCTTGCCGCCGTGATGAGATAGGTCGGGTTGGACTGGCCGGATTTGAATTTTTCGATTGTAGCAAGCCCGGAAAAGCCGGGGATTTCCGCCTCGAGGTAAGGCGCAAGCGCTGCCTGGTCGAGCGCGTTGGGGTCGTTCATGCGGTCTCGGGCTGGCGTTCGATCAGCGTCAGCGTCAGCCAGCGGGCGGTCAGAGCCGGTTTCTTCGAGCCCTCGATCTCGATCGTCACGTCGTGCGCCGTCTGCACCCAGCCCGAGGGTCTCACCTTGACATCGGCCAGCACGAAGCGGGTGCGGATGCGCGCGCCGGTCTTCACCGGCGCCAGGAAGCGCAGCGAATCGAAGCCGTGATTGACGCCCATCTTGCCGTTTTCCAGCGGCGGCATGGTCTCGAAGGTCATTGCCGACAGCAGCGACAGCGACAGGAAACCATGCGCGATGGTGCCGCCGAAGGGCGTCTCGCGCTTGGCCCGCTCGGGATCGCAATGGATGAACTGGTGATCGTCGGTGGCGTCGGCGAACTGGTCGATCATCCGCTGCGTCACCACTCGCCACGGCGAAACGCCAACCTCCTTGCCGACACTGGCCAGAAGCACATCGAGACTGATCGGTTCCACGCTCATGTCCTCCAGTTCACCTCCGGCTTCTATGGCCGGAAAATGTCATTCCTTGAACAAGGTCAATCCATGCTGCACCGACTGCCCGCCGTCGATCGGCAGGATGGCGCCGGTGACATAGCTGCCTGCACGGCTGCACAAATAGAGCGTTGCGCCGGCAATGTCATCCGGTGCGCCGATACGGCCGATCGGAACATGGCCGCCGACATGTCTGGCCTGCTCATCTGTACCGGTGGCAAAGGCCGTCATGCGGCTTTGGAAAGGGCCGGGGGCAAAGGCGTTGACGGTGATGCGGCGGGCGGCGAATTCGAGTGCGAGCGTACGCGTCAGATGATGCACCGCGGCCTTGGACGCCGTGTAGGAATAAGCGTCGTCGGCCAACGGCTGCGTCCCCATCACCGAACCCAGGTTGATCACCCGGGCCGGATCGGCGTCGCTGGCGGCGGCTTCGAGCAGAGGCAGCAATTCGCGGGTCAGGTGGAAGACGGCGGTGACATTGACGCCGAACACCTTGGCCCATGCCGAATAGGGAAAACTCTCCAGCGGCGCGCCCCAGGAAACGCCGGCATTGTTGATCAGGATATCGAGTTTGGCGGTCCGCGCCTTGACCTCGGCGACGAGTGCGGCGATGCCGGCCTCGCTGGAGACGTCGCCGGCGAAGCCCTCGGCCCGGCCGGGGGCGCCGAGCCCGTTCAACGCATTGGCAACCTGGATGCAATCCTCGCCCTTGCGCGAAGCGATCATGACGCTGGCACCGGCCTTGACCAGCGCCGTCGCCGCCATGCGGCCGATACCGGTCGCCGCGCCCGTCACCAGCGCGGTCTTGCCGGCCACCGAAAACAGCTCGTCGAGATAGGCCATTCCAGTCCTCCACGCTTTGCCCTGGGCAAAGAGTTCGCGTTGACAAGGCTATCCGAAGTACGGTCATCCTTGCCACGGGTAAATTGCCGGGCCTCTATGAAGGGTTAGCGACCGATGACGGAGATGAATCTCGGCATGACCGAGCGGCTGAAGCCGATCCACGCGCGCGTCGCGGCCATGGTGCGCGACGAGATCATGCCGCTCGACAAGGAATTCTTGGGCGAGGTGGGCAAGGCGGGCGACCGCTGGGTCTACAGCCCACGCCAGAGCGAAATCCTCGAAGGATTGAAGAAGACCGCCAGGGAGCGCGGTCTGTGGAATTTCTGGCTGACAGGCTCGGAACGAGGCTACGGCCTGTCCACCGTCGAATACGCTTATCTGGCGGAGGAGATGGGCAAGGCGCATCTCGGCGCCGAAACCTTCAATTGCTCGGCGCCGGACACCGGCAATATGGAGGTGCTGGAGCGCTACGGCTCGGCCGACCACAAGAAGGCGTGGCTCGAGCCGCTTTTGGATGGAAAAATCCGCTCGGCCTATCTGATGACCGAGCCTGATGTCGCCTCGTCCGACGCCACCAACATTTCGATGCGCTGCGAGAGGCAGGGCGACGATTATGTGCTCAACGGCGAGAAATGGTGGGCCTCGGGCGCCGGCGACCCGCGCTGCGCTATCTACATCGTCATGGTGCGGACCGGCGGCGACGACGAGCCTGAGCACCGCCGCCATTCGATGATCCTGGTGCCTTCCGACACAAAGGGCGCGACCAAGGTCCGCGCCATGCAGGTCTATGGCGACGACGACGCGCCGCATGGCCATATGCACCTGCGCTTCGACAATGTCAGGGTACCGGCAGCGAACCTGATCCTCGGCGAGGGCAGGGGGTTCGAGATCGCGCAAGGGCGGCTCGGTCCCGGCCGCATCCATCACTGCATGCGTGCCATAGGCCAGGCCGAGATGGCGCTGGAGATGCTGTGCCAGCGCTCCGTGCGCCGCGAGGCCTTCGGCCAGAAGCTGGCGAAACTCGGCGCTAATTTCGACATCATCGCCGAATGCCGCATGGAGATCGAGATGGCCCGGCTGCTCTGCCTCAAGGCGGCGTGGATGATCGACCAAGGCGATGCGCGCGCCGCTGCGCCCTGGATCAGCCAGATCAAGGTCATCGCGCCGCGCGTCGCGCTGAGGATCACCGACGAGGCGGTACAGATGTTCGGCGCGCAAGGCATCAGCCAGGACACGCCGCTGGCGCGGTCGTGGACGCATCTGAGGACATTGCGCCTTGCCGACGGCCCTGACGCCGTGCATCGCCGGCAGGTGGCGCGGTCGGAGCTGAAAAAGTACACGCAGGAGAAGCTGTGAGCAGCAGCCGCTAGACCATGAGTGTTCTGTCAACAACCAAGGAGTGTCGCCGATGACCATTCCCTCCGAAATGAACGCGTTGCTCCTGGTCGGCGACGGCTACACCAAGACGCCAAGCGGCAGTGCGCTTGAGGCGATGGAGCCCTATCTCGTGCCGGGCCGCATCGCGGTGCCGGTGCCCGGACCGAGCCAGGTGCTGATCAAGGTCAGCCTGGCCTCGATCAACCCCTCCGATGTCGCCTTCATCAAGGGTCAGTACGGCCAGCCGCGCGCCAAAGGCCGGCCGGCCGGCTTTGAGGGTGTCGGCACGATCGTCGCCGGCGGTGACGAGCCCTATGCCAAGAGCCTCGTCGGCAAGCGCGTCGCCTTCGCCACCGGCCTCAGCAACTGGGGCTCGTGGGCTGAATATGCCGTCGCCGAGGCGGCAGCCTGCATTCCGCTGCTCGATACGGTGCGCGACGAGGACGGCGCGGCGATGATCGTCAATCCGATTACCGCCATCGCCATGTTCGACATCGTCAAGCAGGACGGCGAAAAGGCCTTCGTCATGACCGCCGGCGCCAGTCAGCTTTGCAAGCTGATCATCGGCCTGGCCAAGGAGGAAGGGTACCGGCCTATCGTCACCGTGCGCCGCGATGAGCAGATCGCGCTGCTGAAGGAGATCGGCGCTGCCCATGTGCTCAACGAGAAGGCGCCGGATTTCGAGGTCACGCTGCGCGAGGTGATGAAGGCGGAGCAACCGCGCATCTTCCTCGATGCGGTCACCGGGCCGCTGGCCTCGGCCATTTTCAATGCGATGCCGAAACGGGCGCGCTGGATCATCTATGGCCGGCTCGACCCTGACGCCACCATCATCCGCGAGCCCGGCCAACTGATCTTCCAACACAAGCATATAGAGGGTTTCTGGCTGAGCGAATGGATGCGGCAATCTAGGGAGCGGCGCGGTCCGGCGATCCTTGAAGCGCAGAAGCGCTTTTCCGACGGGCGCTGGTCGACCGACGTGACGGCCGTCGTGCCGCTCGCCGAGGCGATCGCGCGGGTGCCGGCGGAACTGGCGAAGCCCAACGGCAAGGTTTTCATCCGGCCTTGATGCTATTCGAAGCCACGCCGGAAGCCCGAATACGAGGCTTTCGGCGCGTCTTTCCTGTTAGGACGCCCGCGCGTCCGGCCATCCGCAGCGGCCCGCCGAGATCACAACCGCGCTCTTCAGCCCCCTATGCCTCGCCGCTTTGTCCGTGATATGCCGCCGCCATCGAATGCCGGGACGGTGCTGGACTGAGCCTGTTCCGGGTGTTGTGGGGTGTCTTGATGACGATATCCAAGCCGGTTTTCGACCGTTTGGGATTTGGCCTGTGGATCGGGGCGTTCCTGATCGTCCTTGTCCTGGTCTTGTGGTCTCCCCACACGCGGACGGTCTGGCAAGCCTACATAGACGGCAGCGAGGCGTTGCTGGCCCGACAGCCGCTCTACAATATCCAGTCCGAGATGGGATATCTCTACGCGCCGGCCTTTGCCGCGCTCTACGTTCCGTTGGTGAAACTCGGTCCGCATCTGGGCGGCCTGGTATGGCATACTATCGGCTTCGCGGTGCTGACCTTTGCCGCGATACGGCAGGTGCGCAAGCTCGGCGGCGGGGAATTGCCGTGGCTGCTTTCCTTCGGGCTGTTTCTCGCCCTGCCGATGGCTTTGGCGGCGATCCGCAACGGCCAGGCGACGATCCTTTTGACTGGCGCCTGCTGGCTTCTCACTTTGTCGGCGCTGGAAGGACGGCGTGCCGAAACCTTCTTCTGGGCCTCGGTCGCCATCATCGCCAAGCCGACCGCGATCATCATGCTTTTGTTGGTCGGCGCCCTGCGCCTGCGGCTGATACCGGTGCTGGTGCTGGCGGTGCTGTTCGTGCTCGCCTTGCCCTATGCGTTCGCACCCGCTAGCTATCTCAACGACCAGTATCGTGTTTTTGGCGGGATGCTGACCTCGATGGCCGTCGACAACACCAGCCACTTTGTTCCCACCGATTTCACGGCCCCCTTCACCAAAATCGGGCTGCCCGTGCCGGAATCCGGCGCAACCATCGTGCGCGTCGTCATGGCCCTGTTCACGCTCTCATTCGTCATCTGGTTCGATCGCAAGCTTGAACGCGGGACGGCTGGTCTCGCCATCTTCCTGACGGCGACATTTTACATGTGCGTCTTCAACCCGCGCGTCGAGCCCAACACCTATGCCATGATCGCCGTGCCTGCCGGTCTCGCTATTGCCTTGTTGTGGCGCGAGGAACGAGGCGGTGTCCTGGCTTCGGTGCTGTCCGTGATGCTGTTCCTGACAGGATTGACCGGAGTCGAGCGTCATATCCAAGATTTAACGTACCCCTGGTTCCGGCCGATTGCGGTCACCGTTATCGCTGGCTTCCTGATCTGGTGGTTCTGGGCCAAGGCGGGAGGCAAGGTCATGAATGAAAGGCCTGTCGCAAATGGCTGAGTCGCGGCCCGTTCTCGATATTGTCGCGCCGTTCTTGAACGAGGCGCAGTCCGCATCGGCCTTTGCCGCATTGCTTGACAAGCTCGAAGCCGAGGTGTCGCAGCGCTTCGGCATGGAAGTCCACAAGATCCTCGTGGATGATGGCAGCAGCGACAATGGCGCCGAGCGGTTTTCACAGGCGCTGTCGGGTTCCTGGGAGATCGTCCGGCTCAGTCGCAATTTCGGCAAGGAGGTCGCGGTGCTCGCCGGTCTCGACCAGTCGCGCGGCGACATGGCGCTGGTCATGGACGCCGACCTCCAGCATTCCATGGACACCAGCCTGAAGATGATCGCCGAACTGGTGGAAAATCCCGATATCGATGTCGTCTACGCACAGAACGACCGCCGCGAAGCCAGTTGGCGGCGCAGCCAGCTGGCGAAGCTGTTCTACAGCCTGATCAACAGCAGCCAGCGGTTCGACATCCCAGAAAATGCCGGCGACTTCCGCGTCATGCGCGGCGCCGTAGTGCGCGCGCTGACCAGCCTGCGTGACAAAAGGCGCTTCAACAAGGGCCTGTTCGCCTGGGCCGGCTTCCGCCAGAAAGCCATAGCCTATTCACCGGAGAACCGTGTCACCGGCAAGTCGAAATGGAGCCGGCTCAACCTGATCGCGTTCTCGCTGGAAGGGTTTACGTCCTTCTCCGTCATCCCGCTGCGCATCATCAGCCTGAGCGGGATGCTGGCGGCGTTGGCGGGCATCTTCTACGGAGCCAAGGTGTTCTTCGAGGTGCTGTTCTACGGCATCGCCGTCCCCGGCTATCCCAGCCTCATGGTCGCCGTCGTCCTCCTCGGCGGCCTCAATCTCACCTTGCTTGGCCTGATCGGTGAATATGTCTGGGTCACGCTTTCGGAAAGCAAGGATCGGCCTGTCTATATCGTGCGCGACGTCGTGCGCGGCGTTCCGGACAGGCCGCCAGGCGCATCCGGCGCATGACGCGGCGCATTCGCCTGATCGCCGACGATTACGGCCTGGCGCCCGGGGTTTCCGCTGGAATTCTCGACTTGCTCGATCGCGGCCGCCTGACCGGCACCAGCTGCATGACCGGCTTTCCGGAATGGCCCGATGCGGCGGCGCGTATCAAGCCGCTATGCGGCCGCGCGGCGGTGGGGCTGCACCTGACCCTCACCGACCAGCCGGCCGTCACCGGCCGGTCGAGCCTGGCGCCGCAAGGCCGGCTGCCGCCGCTGCGTTCGCTGGCACTGCCGGTCCTGCGCGGCAGCATTGACGAGCGGGATGTCCGTGCCGAGCTCGACGCGCAGTACAGCCGCTTCGTCACGGCGCTTGGCCGCCGACCTGACTTCATCGACGGGCACCAGCACGTGCATTTCCTGCCTGTCGTGCGCAAATGGCTGCGGGCGCATTTTTCCGAAGCCGGCGGCCAGCCGGCGCTGCGTGGCGCTCCGGCGTTGGGCGATGCCGTCGTCGCGCCGAAGGTCGCGGCAATTGCCGCCGTGGCCGCCGGCTTCAACCGCTCTATGGCGCGCGCCGGCTTCACTCTTTTCGAGCCGCTCGCCGGCATCTATGACTGGCGGCAGCCCGAACGGTTCGCGCCGGTTCTGCAGGCCGCCCTCGAGGCGCTGCCGGAACGGGGCCTGTTCATGTGCCATCCCGGCCATGTCGACGAGACTCTGCGGGCGCGCGACCCGATGCAAGGCGTGCGCGAGGTGGAATACGCGGTGCTGGCCTCCGACGCGTTTGGTGCAAGCCTCGCCCGCGCCGGCGTCGAGATCATGGACGGCAAGGGATGAGCGGCGCCGACCAGCCTCGCCGTTCGACCGGCAGCAAGATCGTGCGCTTCGCTATAGTCGGGCTGGCGAACACGGCCATCGACCTCGCTGGCTTTTTCCTGCTGCTCAAACTGCATGTTGCGCCGCTGCCGGCCAACGTCATCTCATGGTCGATCGCCGTCATCTTCTCTTTCGTGGCGAATGGCTTCTGGTCGTTCGAGCGCAACCAGGCCATCCGGCTGCATGACGCCTTCCTGCGTTTCGTCTCGCTCGGGGCGTTGATTTCGCTCGGCGTCTCCAGCCTGTCGATCGCCCTCTTCGCCGGTGTTGCCGGCGTGTGGCCGGCGAAGATCGGCGGTGTCATCGTGGCGGCGGTGCTGAATTTCCTTGCCGCGCGCTGGTCGATCGAAGGCCGGTTGCTGAAATAGCAGCTACTGCGCCGGCTCCACACCGACATAGGCGGCTTCCTCGAGCTCACGCTTGAGGCGTGTTTCCTCATGGGTCTTCGGGGTGACGAAGCGGCCAAGCAGGAGATAGGCGACCGGCGTCAGGAACAGTGTCGAGACGGTGGCCAGCCCCAGTCCGCCGACGATGACCCAGCCGAGCGCCACGCGTGCCTCGGCTCCCGCGCCCGCCGCCAGCACCAGCGGCACGCCGCCAAGTATGGTGCAGATCATCGTCATCATCACCGGCCGCAGGCGGATGGTCGAGGCCTGCTCGATCGCCTCGCGCACGCCAAGCCCGCGATCGCGCAGCTGGTTGGCAAACTCGACGATCAGGATGCCGTTCTTGGCCATGACGCCGACCAGCAGCACCAGGCCGATCTGGCTATAGGCATTGAGGCTGGTGCCTGACAGCAGCAAGGCGAAGATGGCGCAGGCCAGCCCAAGCGGCACCGTCGCCATGATGATGACGGCGCTGACGAAGCTTTCGAACTGGGCGGCCAGCACCAGGAGGATGATGACCAGCGCGAAGCCGAAGATGGTGACCATGGCGCTGTTGGTTTCGCCCAGCGTGGCGGCTTCGGCCAGCGGCAGGATGCGGCTGCCCGGCGGCAAGAGCGGCGTGGCGATCTCCTCGGCGCGGCTCAGCGCGTCGCCAAGCGCGAAATTACCCGAGAGGTTGGAGGTGATGGCAACCGATGGCTGCTGCTGTTCGCGCGACAGCGATGGCGGCACGGCGCGCTCGGTCAGCGTGGCTATGGTCGACATCGGCACGAAGCGGCCGTCTCCCGTCTTCAGGAAGACGTTTTCCAGATCGGTCGGATCGTTGATGGGATTGGTGGTCGAGACCAGTTTTACGCCATAGCTGCGGTCGGCGATGTAGACGTCGACGACATCGTTGCCGTCGAGCATGGCCTGCATGGTGTTGGCGAGCCCCGTGATGTCGATGCCGAGGTCGGAGGCGCGCTCGCGGTCGATGGCGACGGCCAGCTGCGGCTGCGTCGGGTCGATCGACAGGCGCGGCGTCTGGAAGCGCGGGTCCTTCTGCATCTCGGCGATGATCTTCACCGCCGCGTCGCCGAGCGCCTTGCGGTCGTTGCCGACCAGCGCGAATTGCAGGCCGTTGCCGGCGCCACGGATGCCGAGGCTGTTGGGCTGCACCGGGAAGATGCGCACACTCGGCACCTGCTTGGTGAGCTGGCTGATCTCGGCCATGATCTCCTGCTGGCTGCGGCTGCGCTCGTTCCAGGGCGCCAGCGTCATCACCATGAAGCCGGAATTGTAGGAGCCGTTCTGGCCGGCATTCTCGAAGGTCGAGCGGATCTCGCCGGAATCGCGCATCGGCTGGATCAGCTTCTCGATCTTCTGCATCTGCTGCGTCGTATAGTCGAGGCTGACGCCTTGCGGCGCATTGATGCGCAACAGCACGGCCGCGCGGTCCTCGGTCGGCGTCAGTTCCTGGCGGATGGTGCCGAACAGGGTGAAGGCGGTGCCGGCAAACAGCACCGCGACCAGAACCACGATCCAGGGCGCATCGAGGCAAGCGTGCAGGGCGCGCTTGTACGCGGTATTCAGGACGCCGCCGATACGGGCGCCGATGCCGTGGCCGCCCTCGTGGTGAAGCGAGGCGCCGGTCAGCATGCGCGAGGCGAGCATCGGGCATAGCGTAAGCGCCACCACGCAGGACAGCAGCACCGACATGGCAAGCACGAAGCCGAATTCGCGGAACAGGCCGCCGGTTTGGCCGGGCAGGAAGGAGATCGGCACGAAGACGGCGACCAGCGTCAGCGTCGTGGCGACGACGGCGAAGAACACTTCCTGCGCGCCGAGCACGGCGGCCGCACGCGGCCCCATGCCCTCGTTGCGCCGTCGCACGATGTTTTCAAGCACCACGATGGCGTCGTCGACGACAAGGCCCGTCGCCAGCACCATGGCAAGCAGCGTCAGGATGTTGACGGAGAAGCCGGCCAGATAGATGGCGGCGATGGTGCCGATCATGGCGACCGGCATCGACAGGCCCGGGATCAGCGTGGCGCGCCAGTCGAGCAGGAAGATGTAGATGACGATCAGCACCATGGTCACCGACAGGCCGAGCGCGATCTCGACCTCGTGGACCGCGCCCTTGACGAAGACGGCGTCGTCGCTGGTGATCTTGATCGCCATGCCCTTGGGCAGGTTTTCCTGCAGTTTGGCGACGGCTGCCTGAACGCCGGTCGAAATATCAAGCGTGTTGGATTCCGCCTGGCGGATGATGCCGATGCCGATGCCGGTCTTGCCATCGGAGCGCAGCGTGGTCTGGCCGACATCGGGACCGAGCGTGACGGTGGCGACGTCGCGTATGCGCGTCGTGCCGCCGATGATGATGTTTTCGAACTCCTCGGGCGTGGTCACGTCGGCCGTGGTGCGGACGATCAAGTCCTGGTTGGTCGTGGTGATCGACCCGGCAGGGGAATCGAAGGCGACCGAGGCCAGGGCTGTCCTGAGGTCGGCCACGGTGAAGCCGAGGCTGGCGAGCTTGTTCTGGTCGACGTCGATGCGGAAGATCTTGTCGCGGTCGCCATAGACCTGAACGTCGGCGACGCCGGGCACGGCTGCCAGTTCGTCCTCGATCTGGTCCTGCACCACCACGGTCATGTCCTGGACCGACATGTTGTCGGACGTCACAGCCAGCCGCATCACCGCATCGGAATTGGCATCGGCCTTGACGATGCGCGGCGGATCGGCGGTGTCCGGTATCTGGTTGGCGACGCGGCCGACGGCATCGCGCACGTCGGAGGCCGCGACGTTGAGGTCGACGCCGTCGTTGAACTCGATGGTGACGCGGCTCTGGCCGAAGGAGGAGGAAGACGAGATCGACTTGACGCCGGAGACGCGTGCCACCGCACCTTCGATCGTGTCGGTCAGCTCGCGGTCGACGGTTTCGGCCGCGGCGCCCTGGAACGTGGTGGAAACGGTGACCACGGCGCGGTCGACGTCCGGAAGTTCGCGGATCTCGACGCCGTAGAAGGCGGCGAGGCCGGCAACCGCGATGAGGACGTTGAGCACGAAGGCCATGACCGGCCTGCGGATGAACAGCGCGGTGAAGCCGGTATCGCTGGCGGCGTTGACGGATCCGGTCATGAGCCTTCGGCGGTGTTGGCGGCGCGCTGCTCCTGGCCGGCGATGCGGACCTCGCCGCCCTCGCTGACGCTCTGCGTGCCTTCGGTGACCACCATGTCGCCGCTGTCGATCTCGGCATCGATCAGCACGGTCTCGGTGTTGCGCTGGATGATGCGCACCGGCACGCGCTTGGCCTTGCCGTCCTCGATCTGCCAGACATAGGCGCCGTCCGAGCCCCACAGGATCGCCAGCGGGCTGACGGCGGGATAGGTCTCGCCGGGGAATTTCATGGTGATGGAGAACGACATGCCGGCGCGCAGCGAATCGGCGGGATTGGCGATCTTGGCCTTGACCAGCAGCGTGCGGCTCTTCTCGTCGATGTGGTTGTCGATGGCCGACACCGTGCCGGTATAGGAGCTGCTCGGATTGGCGATCGGCGTCGCCGTCAGTTGCGCGCCGACCTTGACGGCGGCGGCAAAGCGCTCGGGCACCTGGAAATCAACCAGGATCGAGGAGCGGTCATCGAGCGTGGCGATGGCCGACTGGTTTGTCACATAGTTGCCGGCGGAGATCGGCAGGATGCCGACAGTGCCTGATATCGGTGCCAGGATCGACCGGCGCTGCAGCGCAAGCTCGGCGTCCTGCAGCGCCAGCTTGGCGCCCGCCAGAACCACCTCTGCATCGGCCACCGCTACCGGCGTCGCGGCATTGGAGGCGCGCAGCGATTTGACGCGGTCGAGCTTGGACTGCGCATCCTGCAAAGCGAGCTTGGCCCGGTTCTGCGCGATGATTTCGGTCTCGGAATCGAGCGTCGCAATGATCTGTCCCTTGTCGACATGGCTGCCGGATTCGACCAGCAATTCGGCAAGGCGGCCGGAACTGTAGGGATTGACGGTCACGGAAGCGTTGGCGCGGCCAGTGCCGATCGCCTGGAGGCGGTCGTTGATGACAGCCGAGGCGGCCGGCGATGCAACGATGGTGGCAATCCGGGCGCCGTTGCGCGCCGCCTGACGGGAGCCAGCCGCCGCCGTGTCCTTGGCAGGAGGTGTGGCGCCATAGGCCCAGTCGATGCCCCAGCGCGCCAGCACTTGCGGAGCGCCGGGGTAGAAGCGCGCCCACGCCGCCGTGGCGGCGACCACGATCACAAACGCAAGGACAATCTGTTTCCAGCTCGGCATCGACACTCCAGCGGCAAGAATCGCCCGCCGGTTCCAGGTGGAAGCGGATGCAGCGACGATACGGGCTGGCGGCGAAAACCGGCCACGCCACATCCCGGTATCACCGGTTTATGGCAATTATCACGCAATCGTGCACATTAAATCTCGGTAACGTGAATTCGAGATGCCCGCCTAGCGCGGATGCGATTGGCTGGTGACTAGCGCAGGCCTTCCATTTCACGGATGCGCCGGGCGCCGTCGGCCTCGAGCTGTCTGGTGACGGCGCCGATCAGCGTTTCGACGACGACGAAGAGCGCGGCCGAGGAATCCCACGCGGACGGCACCGCGGTTCGTCCGGCGATGACATGGCGGGCAAACCGGGCGATCGGCGAAAGCCACTGGTCGGTGAACAGCACGATCTGGACGCCGCGCTGATGCGCCTTCTCGGCGAAACGGACGAGGCTGTCCTGGTAGCGCCGGATGTCGAAGATCACCAGTACGTCGCGCTTGCCCATGTCGATCAGCCGGTCGCGCCACATGCTCTCCTGGCCGGCGAGGTGAAAGACATCGGGCTGGATGACGGCAAGGTGGGCGGCCATGTAGCGCGCCAGCGGATCGGTGAAGCGGCCGCCGATGAGGAATGTCTTGCCACGCCGGTCGGCAAGCCGTGCCGCGATGTCCGTCAGCTGCTTGTCGGAGAGGTGGCGGAACGTCTCGCGCATATTGTCGAGCGTCGCTTCCAGCATTGGCGAGACCGTGCCGCCGCCGGGCGAGGGCGGGTTGAGCGTTCGTATGGCCGGAGACTGCAGCTGCGCCGCCAATTCGTCCTGCAGGCTCGACTGGAACTCCGGATAGTTCTGGAAGCCGAGCCGGGCCACGAAGCGCAGGATCGTTGGCGAGGAGACGCCGGCCGCGGTCGAGAATTCGGCGACCGTCTTCAGGCCGATCATCGGATAGCTGGCGATCAGCGTCTGCGCCGCTCGCCGCTCGCCGGCCGGCATCGTGCCGATGCGGTCGGCGATCAGTTCGGCAATGCTGGAAATCATCTTTTCCCCCACCCCTTGGCTTGGCCCATGAGATCGCATTTGACAAAGCCGGGTAAACTGTATGAAATCATCCATAGGGACGCAATGAGGCAAAATACGTAACATACGATACAGCGCTCCCCGGGGACGGCAGACTATGGAGAAAGCACGGCCCGCCAGCCTTGCATCGTCCGATACCGTGAGGGTGACGAACCCGGGCGGATCGAGCCCTTTCGTGCTGACCTGCGACCACGCCTCCAATTTCCTGCCCGCCGAATTCGGCACGCTCGGCCTTGCCGCTGAAGACCTGTCCCGCCACATCGCCTGGGATCCAGGTGCGCTGCCGGTGGCAACGCGCATGGCGCAAGCGCTCGATGCGACGCTGGTCGAAACCCGCATTTCGCGCCTCGTCATCGACTGCAACCGGCCGCTCGACGCGCCGGACCTCGTGCCGCCGATCAGCGAGACGACATCCATACCGGGCAATGCCGGCCTGTCGGAAAAGCAGCGCGCGGAACGGATCGCCCTGTCATGGCAGCCGTTTCACGGCACCATCGAACGCATCGTCGAGGAACGGCTGGCGCGCGGCCAGGAGACCCGCCTGGTGTCCGTGCATTCTTTCACGCCGGTCTACAAGGGTCACGACCGGCCCTGGCATATCGGCATCATCCATGACGACGATCGCCGGCTGGCGTCGCCGCTGATATCGGCGCTCAAGCGACTTGCCGGCATCACCGTCGGTGTCAACGAACCCTATTCGCCGGCCGATCGCGTCTATTTCACGCTGGAGCGGCATGCGCGCTCGCGCGGGTTGCCCTGCGCGATGATCGAAATCCGCAACGATGAAATCTCCGGTGAGACCGGGCAGCGGAAATGGGCGGATCTGCTCACAGGCATTTTTTCGGATCTGGAACCAGAGGAGGCCACGCGGCCCAGATCGCATTCAGTCAGAAAGTCAGTCCAATCGGCCAGCTGAGAAACAAACAGGGGACTTCCAATGGCAGCACCGGGTTATACAGACGTTGACAAGGCGGAGGACGTAAAGCACCTCCACAGCATGGGCTATGCCCAGGAACTGGAGCGGCGTCTCAGCCGCTTTTCGAATTTCGCGGTTTCCTTCTCCATCATCTGCATCCTGTCGGGCGGCATCAATTCGCTGGCGCAAGGCACGTCGGGCGCGGGCGGCATCGGCATCGGCATCGGCTGGCTGGTCGGCTGCTTCGTGTCACTGACCTTCGCTGTTGCCATGTCGCAGATCAGCTCGGCCTATCCGACGGCCGGCGGCCTCTATCACTGGGGTTCGATCCTTGGCAACCGCGGCACCGGCTGGGTGACGGCCTGGCTCAACCTGCTCGGCCTGATCACCGTGCTCGGCGCCATCAACGTCGGCACCTGGACGTTCTTCGTCGGCGCCTTCGGGCCGGCACTCGGCATCGAGGGCACGCTGACCAACCAGATGATCTTCCTGGTCGTGGTCACCGGCCTGCAGGCGCTGATCAATCATCTCGGCATCAAGCTGACGGCAAAGCTGACCGACTTCTCGGGTTATTTGATCTTCTTCGGCGCGATCCTGATCGCGGTGGTCTGCCTGATCTCGGCCGAACATTGGGATTTTAGCCGCCTGTTCACGTTCCACAACTACTCGGGTGACGCAGGCGGCGGTGTCTGGCCGTCGGTTTCGAATGCCTGGGTGTTCGCACTTGGCCTGTTGCTGCCGATCTATACGATCACCGGCTACGACGCTTCGGCACACACGTCCGAAGAAACCATCAAGGCGGCGTCTTCCGTGCCGCGCGCCATGGTGATGTCGGTCGTCTGGTCGGCGCTCTTCGGCTATCTGTTCCTGGTCGCTTTCGTGCTGATGATCCCGAACATGGACGACGCCGCCAAGCAGGGCTGGAACGTGTTCTTCTGGGCTTTCGACCAGCGCGTCAGCCCCGGCGTCAAGGAATTCGTCTATCTCGTCGTGTTCGTGTCGCAGTTGCTGTGCGGTCTGGCCACAGTGACGTCGGCATCGCGCATGATCTTCGCCTTCTCGCGTGACGGCGGCCTGCCCGGCTCGGCGGCACTCGCCAAGGTCAGCCCGACCTATCGCACGCCGGTGGCGGCGATCTGGACGGCGTCGATCCTGTCGGTGCTGTTCGTCTGGGGCTCGACGCTGGTTTCGGTCGCCGGTACCTCGGCCTACACCATCGTGGTGTCCTGCACCGTCATCTTCCTGTTCCTTTCCTTCACCGTGCCGATCGTGCTCGGCATGCTGGCCTGGGGCACGCCGAAGTGGGACAAGATGGGGCCGTGGAACATGGGGCGCGGCGTGTTCATGCTGTTTGCCTTCCTGTCGATCGTGTCGATGATCCTGATCTTCGTCATCGGTATCCAGCCGCCGAACGACTGGGCGCTCTACATCACCGTCGGCTTCTTCATCCTGACGGCGATCGTCTGGTTCGGCTTCGAGCGCAACCGCTTCCAGGGCCCGCCGCTCGGCGACATCATCGCGGCACGCCAGGCAGCGATCAAGGCAGCGGAACAGGCGGTCGGCGAAACCGGTCACTGACATCTCCCATCAAGGCCATGGCCGGCACGTGCCGGCCATGGTTTCATTTATCCCTTTCAATGACCAAGCGCTGGAGTGCCACAGGAATGGCCGGAAATTTCTCGTTCGATCAGTTGAAGAAGGCGGTCTCCAGCGGTGAGATCGACACGGTGCTGGCCTGCATCGTCGACATGCAGGGGCGGCTGGCGGGAAAGCGGTTCCTGGCGCAGTACTTCGTCGATTCCGCGCATGACGAAACGCATGGCTGCAACTATCTGCTGGCCGCCGACATCGATATGGAACCGGTGCCCGGCTACAAGGCGGCAAGCTGGTCGAAGGGCTATGGTGACTTCGTCATGAAGCCGGATCTGGCGACGCTGCGGCGCATTCCGTGGCTGGAGAAGACAGCGCTCGTGATCTGCGACGTGCTCGATCACCACACCCATGACGACCTGCCGCATTCGCCGCGCGCCATCCTGAAGAAGCAGGTCAAGCGGCTCTCCGAGCGCGGCTATATCGGCTATTTCGCTTCCGAACTCGAATTCTATCTGTTCAACGAGACCTATGATTCCGCCCGCAAGAAGCACTGGCAGGGCCTAGATACCGCCTCGCCCTATATCGGCGACTATCAGATCGGCATCACTACCAAGGAAGAAGGCGTCATGCGCCGGCTTCGCAACGAGATGGAAGCCGCCGGCATCCCGATCGAGAATTCCAAGGGGGAATGGGGCCCGGGCCAGGAAGAGATCAATGTGCGCTATGCCGAGGCGCTCGACATGGCCGACCGCCACGTCATCCTGAAGAACGGCGCCAAGGAAATCGCCGAGTCCGAAGGCAAGGCGATCTCCTTCATGTCCAAATACAATTACGGGCTCGCCGGCAACTCCAGCCACATCCACAATTCGCTGTGGAGCGCCGACGGCAAGACGCCATTGTTCTTCGACAAGAAGGCGGACTGGACGCTGTCGACGCTCGGCCAGCAATGGGCGGCGGGGCAGTTGAAATACGCCAAGGAGTTCACCTGGTTCCTGGCGCCCTACATCAATTCCTACAAGCGCTTCCAGGCCGGCACCTTCGCGCCGACCAAGATCATGTGGAGCGAGGACAACCGCACCGCCGGCTTCCGCCTGTGCGGCGAGGGCACCAAGGGCATCCGCATGGAATGCCGCATCGGCGGCGCCGACCTCAACCCCTATCTCGCCTTCGCGGCGCTGATCGCCGCCGGGCTCGCAGGCATCGACGAGAAGCTCGAACTGCAAAAGCCGTTCGTCGGCGATGCCTACCAGGCGTCTCGTCTGCCTGAGATTCCGAAGACGCTGCGCGACGCCACCGAGACGCTGGCCAAGTCGAAGATGCTGAAACAGGCGCTCGGCGAGGACGTGCTCGAGCATTATGTCCACACCGCCAAATGGGAGCAGTTCGAATACGACCGCCGCATTACGGATTGGGAACTGCACAGGGGGTTTGAGCGGTACTAAGCAATGTCGGCGCCGCCCCCTGGCCATCGCAGGATGGCGGGCGGCGTCAAAACCAAGATTTCATGAAGTGCGAGGACTGAAGGAATGACCGAAACGGTCAAGTTGAAATCCCCCATCGATGGCAAGATCTACGCCGAGCGGCCCGTGGCAACGGACCAGGCGGTCAATGCCGCGGTCGAGCGCGCCAAGGCGGCGCAGGAGAAGTGGGCCCAGGTACCGATCGTCGAGCGCGGCAAGTACATGCTGGCGATGCTCGAAGCGCTGGTGGCGATGACCGACGAGATCGTGCCGGAGATCGCCTGGCAGATGGGGCGGCCGGTGCGCTATGGCGGCGAGTTCGGCGGCGTCAAGGAACGTACCAATTACATGGTCGAGATCGCCGAACAGGCGCTGAAATCCGTGCCGGCCTCAAACCCGAAGGATGGGTTTCGCCGCTATGTGAAGAAGGATGCGCTCGGCGTCGTCATGGTGATCGCGCCGTGGAATTATCCTTACCTGACCGCCGTCAACACCATCGTGCCGGCGCTGATGGCCGGCAACGCCGTCATCCTCAAGCACGCGGCGCAGACGCTGCTCGTCGGCGAGCGTTTTCAACAGGCCTTCGACAAAGCGGGCCTGCCAAAGGGCGTGTTCCAGAATGTCGTGCTCAACCATGCGCAGACCGAAAAGCTGCTCGGTTCCGGCAAGATCGACCATGTGAACTTTACCGGTTCGGTCGGCGGGGGCCGCGCCATCGAAAAGGCGGCGGCAGGCACTTTCATGACGCTCGGCCTCGAGCTTGGCGGCAAGGACCCGGCCTATGTGCTGCCCGACGCCAAGATGGACCATGCGGTTGCCAATCTGGTCGACGGTGCCTTCTACAATTCCGGCCAGTGCTGTTGCGGCATCGAACGCGTCTATGTGCACGAGAAGGTCTATGACGAATTCGTCGAAGGCTTCATCGCCGAGACGAAGAACTATGTCGTCGGTAATCCGCTGGAACAGGCAACGACGATGGGGCCGATGGCGCAGGCGCGCTTTGCCGACCTGATCCGCGAGCAAAAGGCCGAAGCGCTGCGCAAGGGCGCCAAGGCGCACATCAACATGAAGGTGGCTGACGACAAGGCCGGTTCGCCCTATCTCGCGCCGGAAGTGCTGACCGAAGTCGACCACCAGATGAGCGTCATGCGCGAGGAAAGCTTTGGCCCGATCGTCGGCATCATGAAGGTGCGCAATGACGAGGAGGCGATCGCGCTGATGAACGACAGCGCCTATGGGTTGACCGCCTCGATCTGGACCCGCGATACCGAACACGCCGTGGCGATCGGCAACCGCGTCGAAACCGGCACGGTGTTCATGAACCGCTGCGACTATCTCGATCCGGCGCTGGTCTGGACCGGCGTCAAGGACACCGGCAAGGGCGCGGGACTGTCGGCCATCGGCTATGACAATCTGACCCGGCCGAAATCCTTCCACCTGCGCGAAGCCATCTGATTTATCGAAAGACAAAAATGTCCAAGCTCATCTCCAAATGGAACTACCCCACCACCGTCCGCTTCGGCGCCGGGCGCATTCAGGAACTGCCTGAGGTGCTCGCGGCCGCCGGTATCAAGCGGCCGCTCTTCGTCACCGATCCGGGCCTGGCGAAACTGCCGGTCGTCGCTTCGACGCTGAAAATCCTCGACGATGCCAAGGTGCCTTACGGCGTGTTTTCCGAGGTGAAGCCCAACCCGGTCGATTCCAACCTCACCGCCGGCATCGCCGTGTACAAGAAGGGCAAGCATGACGGCGTCATCGCCTTCGGCGGCGGCTCGGCGCTCGATCTCGGCAAGCTGATCGCCTTCCAGGCCGGCCAGACGCGGCCGGTGTGGGATTTCGAGGATGTCGGCGATTGGTGGACGCGCGCCAATTCGGATGCGATCGCGCCGATCATCGCCGTGCCGACCACGGCCGGCACCGGCTCGGAAGTCGGCCGCGCCGGCGTCATCACCAATGAGGAGACGCACACCAAGAAGGTCATCTTCCATCCGAAGCTCCTGCCGGCGATCGTCATCGCCGATCCGGAACTGTCGGTCGGCATGCCCGCCTTCATCACCGCCGGCACCGGCATGGATGCGCTTGCCCACTGCCTCGAGGCCTATTGCGCGCCGGGTTACCATCCGATGGCCGACGGCATCGCGGTGGAAGGCATCCGGCTGGTGTTCGAGAACCTGCCGAAGGCCTATGCCAACGGCAAGGACTTGGTCGCGCGCGCCCATATGATGAGCGCGGCCGCCATGGGCGCGGCCGCTTTCCAGAAGGGACTGGGTGCCATCCACTCGCTGTCGCACCCGATCGGCGCGCTCTACGACACCCATCACGGCATGACCAATGCGGTGTTCATGCCCTATGTGCTCGCCTTCAACCGTGACTCCATCGAGGAGCGTATCGCCCGGCTCGCCGCCTATTGCGGCATCAAGGGCGGCTTCGACGGGTTCGCCAAGGCGATCATCAAGCTGCGCAAGGAGTTGAAGGTGCCGCACGCGCTGCCGGGCCTGATCAAGGGGCTCGACATGGACAAGAAGCGCAAGGCGCTGATCGCCGACATGGCGGTGGTCGATCCGACGGCTGGCGGCAACCCGGTCAAGCTGACCAAGAAGGCAGCGCTGACGCTGCTGGAAAACGCTATCGCCGGCACGATCTGACGGCATCGTCATTGCCGAAAATTGATTTGGAAATCAGGGCTAACCAAGGGGGAAAGGATGAAATGCAAGGCGGAAAGTGATTAGCCGGAAAAATAAGTGATGGCTAATTGCTACAGCCCGTTAAAAAGAGTTAACTTTTTCTGCTGCCGGCCAATGGTTTCATAAAGCTTTCATCTGGCTGTCACATGAAAACGATACCGCATCGCAGGCGTCCAACGGCGTCAGTTCAACGGAGAGAACACATGTTCAAATTCACGGGGAAGGTGCTTTCCCTCTCGGCCGCGACCCTTATAGTGTCGTCGGTGATTTCGTCCGCGGCTTCGCTGGACGATCTCGTCAAGGCCGCGAAGGCTGAAGGCCAGCTCACCACCATCGCGCTGCCGCATGACTGGTGCGGTTACGGCGACGTCATCGCCGGCTTCAAGGCGAAGTATCCGGAAATCACCATCAACGAGCTCAACCCCGATGCCGGCTCCGGCGACGAGGTCGAGGCGATCAAGGCCAACAAGGACAACAAGGGCCCGCAGGCTCCCGACGTCATCGACGTCGGCCTGTCCTTCGGCCCGACCGCCAAGGCCGACGGCCTGCTGATGCCTTACAAGGTATCGACCTGGGACTCGATCCCAGACAGCGCCAAGGATGCCGATGGCGCCTGGTACGGCGACTATTACGGCGTTCTGTCGTTCATGGTGAACAAGGACCTGATCAAGGAATCGCCGAAGGACTGGGCCGATCTCCTGAAGCCGGAATTCGCCAACGCCGTAGCCGTCGCCGGTGATCCGCGTGCTTCGAACCAGGCCATCCAGGCGGTGTACGCCTCCGGCCTGTCGACGGGCGCCGCTGCCGGTGAAGCCGCCGGCAAGGCTGGCCTCGACTTCTTCAAGAAGCTCAACGCCGCCGGTAACTTCGTCCCGGTCGTCGGCAAGCCGGCAACACTCGCCCAGGGCCAGACGCCGATCCTGATCAACTGGGACTACAACGCGCTTGCTGGCCGCGACACGCTGAAGGGCAACCCGCCCGTCGACGTCATCGTGCCGAAGACGGGCGTCGTCGCCGGTGTCTACGTGCAGGCGATCAGCGCCTTCGCGCCGCACCCGAACGCTGCCAAGCTGTGGATGGAATACCTCTATTCCGACGAAGGCCAGATCGGCTGGCTGAAGGGCTATTGCCACCCGATCCGCTTCAACGATCTCGCCAAGAACGGCAAGATCCCGGCGGATGTGCTGGCCAAGTTGCCGCCGGCGGAATCCTATGCCGCCGCCGCGTTCCCGACGCTCGACGAGCAGGGCAAGGCCAAGGAAGCCATCAGCAAGAACTGGGACGCCGTTGTCGGCGCCAACGTCAAGTAGCACTTGAAATCCACCGGGCGGTCGCAAGGCCGCCCGGCCTTTCCTCGAAGACGGTAGCCGGCGCATGACCGATCTTACGCTTTCAAATCGAACGATTGCCTCCAAGCCCGCGCCGCCCAACGAGGCGACCGCATTTCGTCTGCCGACGCAATGGATCGGCGTGGCGCCCTTCTTCATCTTCGCGCTGATGTTCCTGATCCTGCCCACGATCTATCTCGTGATCGGGGCTTTCCAGAACAGTGATGGTCAGCTTACGTTCGACAACATTCTGCAGCTGGTCAGCGATCCGTCGATCAGCAGTTCCTACTGGGTTTCGATCAAGATCAGTTTCTGGTCGGCCATCATCGGCGCGTTTGCCGGGCTGGCAATAGCCATCGCCATCGTGCGCGGCGGACTGCCAAGCTGGACGCGCTCCGCGACCCTGACTTTCTCCGGAGTCGCCTCGAATTTCGCCGGCCTGCCGCTGGCCTTCGCCTTCCTGGCCACGCTCGGCCGCGTCGGCATCGTCACGACGCTTCTGCGTGATGTCCTCAACATCAACATCTACGCAATGGGCTTCAATTTCCTCACCACATCGGGCCTGATCGCGGTCTACCTGTTCTTCCAGATCCCGCTGATGGTGGTCATCATCGTGCCGGCCATCGACGGGTTGAAGAAGGAATGGGGCGAGGCGGCGGCCACGCTCGGCGCTACGCAGGCGCAGTATTGGCGCATGGTGGTCATCCCGGTGATATGGCCGAGCTTCCTCGGCACCGTCATTCTTCTCTTCGCCAATGCCTTTGGCGCCATTGCCACGGCCTACGCGTTTGCCGGCCCGGCGCTCAACATCGTCCCCATCAAGCTCTACTCGCAGATCAATGGCGACGTGTTGCACAATCCGCAGCTCGGCTACGCCATCGCCTTCGGCATGATCGTCATCACCGGCCTGGCCAATGTCTTCTACATCTGGTTCCGGACTCGCTCCGAAAGGTGGCTGAAATGAAGTCGGGAAAATTCTGGGCCTGGGTCGTCTTCATCGTGGGTGCGGCGTATTTCTTCATCCCGCTGGCGGCGACGGTCGAATTCTCGCTGCGCATGCGCCGCGGCGTCCATTCCTTCGATGCCTATCAGATCGTGCTGGGCGACGCGCGCTTCCAGTCGACCTTCCTGTATTCGGTGGTCGCCGCGATCTTCACCATCATCCTTGGTGTGCTGGTCGTCGTGCCGGCGGCCTACTGGATCCGGCTGCGTCTGCCGCAGCTCAGGCCGGTCGTCGAATTCATCACGCTCTTGCCGCTGGTCATTCCGGCCATCGTCATCGTTTTCGGCTATATCAGGATGTACGGCTCGAATTCGCCGCTGCCGTTCCTTGGTAGCAACATGGGCGCCAATGCCTTGCTGGTGATCGGCTATGCAACGCTGGCACTGCCTTACATGTATCGTGCCGTCGATACCGGGCTGCGCACCATCGACGTGCGGACCTTGACGGAAGCAGCGCAGATCCTGGGCGCCGGCTGGGGCACGATCATCGGCCGCGTCATCCTGCCCAATGTGCTGATCGCCGTGCTGTCGGGTGCCTTCCTGACCTTCGCAATCGTCATTGGCGAGTTCACCATGGCCAGCCTGCTCAACCGCCCGGCCTTTGGGCCGTACCTGCAGAACATCGGCGCGAACCGCGCCTATGAACCGGCAGCCCTTGCCATCATCGCCTTCGCCATTACCTGGGGCTGTATGTCGCTCATCCAGATCCTGTCCCGGTTCGCGCCGAAGTCGTCGAACCGCCCGAATTGACCTGAGAGAAAAGCCATGGCCGAGCCATTCCTGTCCATCCAGCACGTGCGAAAGTCCTACGGTTCCAACACCGTGGTCCAGGACTTCAGCCTCGATGTCGAGCCGGGCGAGTTCGTCTCGTTCCTCGGACCGTCCGGTTGCGGCAAGACCACCGTCCTGCGCATGGTTGCCGGCTTCGAGGATCCGTCGGCCGGCAAGATCGTCGTCGCCGGCAAGGACATTACGCGGCTGAAGCCCAACCAGCGCAATGTCGGCATGGTCTTCCAGGCCTACGCGCTGTTTCCCAACCTGACCGTGGCGCAGAACATCGCCTTCGGGCTGAAGGTTGCCGGCATGAACAAGGCCGATGCCGACAAGCGCGTCGCCGAGATGCTCGACATGATCAAGCTGCCGCAGATGGCCGACCGCTATCCCTACCAGCTCTCGGGCGGCCAGCAGCAGCGCATCGCGCTGGCGCGTGCGATCGCGCCGAAGCCGAAGCTGCTTTTGCTCGACGAGCCGCTGTCGGCGCTGGATGCCAAGGTGCGCGTGTCTCTGCGCGAGGAAATCCGTTCGATCCAGAAGAAGCTCGGCATCACCACCATCTTCGTCACGCATGACCAGGAAGAGGCGCTGTCGATCTCCGACCGCATCGCCGTCATGTATGGCGGCAAGGCCGAGCAGGTCGCCACGCCGTTCGAGATCTACAACCGGCCGGCGACCAAATTCGTCGCCAATTTCGTCGGCACGCTCAACGTGCTCGAAGGCAAGGTCACCGATGCCGCGGCCGGCACGGTTCAGGTCAACACGCAGGAAGTCTCGCTCAAGGGCAAGCTCAACGGCTCGAAGTCCGGCGACACGCTGTCGCTGGCGCTGCGGCCCGAGGCGATTTCGCTCGGCCGCCAGCCCGGCCGTGACTCCAGCCTGACCGGAGAGATATCCGAAGTGCACTTCCTCGGCTCGGTGATCCGGGTCCGCGTCGGCATCGGCGGCAATACGGTGTCGCTCGACACATTCAACAACTCGGCCACGCCGCCACCGGCGGTCGGCGAGAAGGCCGAGATTTCGTTCTCATCGGGCGACATGCTGGTCTTGCACTAGCGGAGCCAACGTCATTCCGCGGCGGTCTCTGATGCGCCGAACAACGCATCTTGATCGTCGATGCTCGCAACCCTCGATGCCGTGGGTTCGGTGTCTGTCATAACCAACCGTCGGCACCGCCCCTCAGTTGGTCACTTTTAAATCCCTGGGCAGGCCAAGGCTTCGACAATCAACAGTATCCTGCCTCGGGGTACTGCCAACCGTTGCTCTTCGCCGCTACGATGAGCCATGGCCCTTTTTGAACTCACCCTTGTCCTGCTTTTGACGGCTGTCGCGCTGACGGCGCTGTCGCGGCGGCTGGAGGTCCCCTATCCGTCGCTACTGGCACTGGCCGGGGTTGGCATCGCCTTCGTGCCTGGCGCACCGATGATCGAGATCGATCCGGAACTGGCGCTTGCCCTGTTCATCGCGCCGGTGCTTCTCGATGCAGCCTATGACACGTCGCTGCGCGACCTGAAGCGCTACCGGCTGTCGCTGCTGCTCTTGGCGCTTGGCGCCGTCATCTTCACCACTGTCGTGGTTGCCTTCGTCGGCTGGAAGATGGCCGGCTTGCCGATCGCGGCGGCGATCGCGCTCGGCGCCATCGTCGCGCCGCCCGATGCGGTGGCGGCGAGTGCCGTTCTCGGGCAATTCAAGGTGCCGCACCGCATCACCGCCATCCTGCAAGGAGAAAGCCTGCTCAACGATGCCACCGCGCTCTTGATCTACCGGCTGGCGGTTTCGGCGGCACTCGGCTCCATCATGCTGAGCAACGCCATTCCGGTGATCCTGCTGTCGACGATCGGCAGCCTGATAGCCGGTTATCTGCTTGGCCGCCTCTCGCTGCTGACGCTAACCCGTATCGAGGATGCGGCGAGCAGCACCGTGGTGCAGTTCGCCGGGACGTTTGGCGTGTGGATACTGGCCGACAAGCTCGGTCTTTCCGCCATCATCACCATCGTCGTCTACGCCATCACGATTGCGCGCAGGGCGCCGCGCCGCATGTCGGCGAGACGTCGTGTCAGCACCTATTCGGTCTGGGAGTCGGCGGTGTTCGTTCTCAACGTGCTGGCTTTCGTGCTGATGGGCCTGCAGGCACGGTCGATCGTCGGCCGGCTTTCGGGCGAAGGGCAGGGCGAGGCCTTTCTGTTTGCCGCGACGGTGCTGGTTGTCGTCATCGTGGCGCGCCTCGTCTGGGTGGCGAGTTATGTTGCGATCATCCGATGGTTTGCCCGTCTCGGCGGCGAAGACAGCAAGCGGGATTTGCCGACATTTGGCGGCGCCGTGCTGGTCGGCTGGTGCGGCATGCGGGGGCTGGTGACGCTGGTGGTGGCCATTGCCCTGCCGGCCGGCTTTCCCGGACGCGACCCGATCGTGCTTGCCGCCTTCGCGGTGGTTCTGGGCACGCTGGTGCTGCAGGGGATGACGCTGAAGCCTCTGCTGCGGATACTCAACTTCGATCCCGACAGAACCGTCGACAATGAGGTTGCGCAGGCGCGCGTTGCCGTCATGCAGGCCGCACTCGACGTGCTGAGCCGCAAGACATCGGCCGCGGCGGCTGTCGTGCGCGAGCAGTACGAGGCTCAGCGCGTGATCGCGGAAAACCCGGAAGACGCACAGGCGGCAACCGAATACGACCGGCTGCGCCTCTACGCCATCAACCGCCAGCGCGACACGCTGGAGGAATTGCGCAGCAACGGCACGATCGGCGACGAAGCCTATCACCGGCTGGAGGAAGAGATCGACTGGGCGGAACTGGCGGCATCGCCAGCGGGCCGATTCCAGCCATTGACCACCGATTAGGACGGTTCTTCGACGGAGCTGAACCGCTTGCGTTGGTTGGATGCCTCGCGGCGTTTTCCGGCGGGCGGAGGATACCGGAGCGGTCCGGAATCGGTACATGATCGCGCGGCGGGGCATGGGGGACGCTTCTGGCACAAGCCGCTTGCATTCTCCTGCACATTGCAAGCAATCCACTGAGCGGCTACTGCCATCACCGAAGGTGAGCCGGGTAAGCAATGAAGCTGGTCAGCTACAACATCCAGTACGGGTTCGGCAGCGACGGCCGCTACGATCTTTCGCGCGCGGCGCGCATCGTCGACGGCGCCGACATCATTGCCTTGCAGGAGGTCGAGCGGCACTGGCAGCGCAGCCATTTCGACGACCAGCCGGAGCTGCTGTCGCGCCTGCTGCCGGACTATCACTGGGTCTACGGCCCGGCCTTCGACATGGACGCCAGCGAGCGACGGGATGGTCGCCTGGTCAATCGGCGCCGGCAGTTCGGCACCATGGTTCTGTCGAAACTGCCGATCGTCTGGTCGCGCCTGCATGTGCTGCCGATGCACCGGACGCTCAGGCCGCTCAACACACGCAACGCGGCGCTCGAATGCATGATCCGTACGCCGGTCGGCCCGGTGCGGGTACTGTCCTTGCATCTCGCCCATATCGCCGCCGAGGAGCGGCTGGAGCAGATCGACTATCTGCTGGCCGAGCACCGCCGTGCGCCGTCAGACAGCGGGCCGTGGAGCGGTATCGATGACGAGCCTTCGCGCAACTGGACCAGCGGCGAAGCCGAGCCGGAAAATCCGCTGGCGGCGATCTGGATGGGCGATTTCAACATGGAGCCGGGCAGCGCCGAATACCGCCGCATCGTCGGCAGCACGCCCTATCATCGGGGTGCTGCCTATCTCGACGGCTTCGTCGATGCCGCCGTCGTGGCGATCGAACCCGCTGATGACTTCCACACGCATGAGAAGATCATCGACGGCAGGCTGGCAAAGCGCCGGCTCGACCACTGTTTCGTCGGCGGGATGTTCGCGGGGCGGGTCCGCTCGGTCGCATCCGACATAGGCGAAGTGGCGTCCGACCATTTCCCGGTCCGAGTCGACATCGATCTCGAAACGCCGCTCGGCTTGGGAGGTCGATAGACCCGAATGACGCTTTTCGTCTTCTTCGCGGTGCTTGCCGCAGCCGCCATGCACGCGATCTGGAACGCGCTGGTCAAGGTGCATCTCGACCGCTTCCTGTCGATCACGCTGATGACATTGGGCATGGGGTTTGCCGCGCTGTTCGTGCTGCCTTTCGTCGAATTCCCGAAGGCCGAGGTCTGGCCATTCATTCTCGCTTCGGTGGTCTTCCACATGGGCTACCGAACCTTCCTGATCGGCGCCTACAAGGCCGGCGATTTCGCCCAGACCTATCCTCTGGCGCGCGGCACGGCACCGCTGCTGGCAGCACTTGGTGGCATCGTGGTGGTGCAGGAGGTGCCGGCACCGTTTGCCATTCTCGGCATCCTGCTTTTGTCGGCCGGCACGCTGGTGATGTCGTTTCGCGGCGGCGCGCATCTGGAGAAGCTCAACCTGCGCGCCGTCGGTTTTGCACTCGGCACGTCGATCTTCATTGCCAGCTACACACTGTCGGACGGCAGCGGCGCGCGGCTGGCGGCGACGGCGCAAAGCTACGCGGCCTGGCTGTTCGTCTGCGACGCGACATGGGCGCTGGTGCTGTGCCTCATCTTCCGCGGGCCGCAGTCACTGCCCGTGCTGGCGCGCGACTGGAAGGCCGGGCTGTTCACCGGCGTGCTCAGCGGCGCGGCCTACTGGATCGTGATGTGGGCGATGACCAAGGCGCCGATCGCCTCGGTGGCATCGCTGCGCGAAACCTCGATCCTGTTCGCCATGCTGATCTCGGTCTATGCGCTTGGCGAGAAGATGACGGGCTGGCGCGGCGCTGCCGCGCTCAGCATCGTTGCCGGGGTTATCGCGCTGCGGCTGGGTTAGGCCGCACTCAACCCAGGACTGTCATCACCTGGCCGCGTCGTTCCGGGCTGAAGCGGATGACGACGATGATGCAGACGGCGACCACGCCGGCGAAAAGCGCCAGCGCATAGCCGTAGCTGCCTCCGGCCGCCTCCGCTATGCCCGCCTGATACGGTCCGCCATAGGATGCGGCAAGGTTGCCGGCCTGATAGATGAAGCCGGGCAAGGTCGCGCGGACCGCACCCGGCGACAGTTCGTTGAGATGAACCGGGATGACGCCCCAGGCGCCCTGGACGGCCACCTGCATGACGAAAGCGCCGATGGCCAACATGAAGGGCGTGGTGCTGTAGGCCCATAGCGGGATCGACGGCAGGGCGATCAGGCAGGCAAGTGTGATGGCGTTGACGCGGCCGATCCTCTCCGACAGCGCGCCGAAGGCCAAGCCGCCGACGATGGCGCCGATATTGGCGACGATGGTGATCCAACTCACCGTGTGAGGATCGAAGCCATGCTGCTTCTTCAGGAAGGTCGGGTAGAGGTCCTGCGTGCCATGGCTGAAGAAATTGAAGAACATCATCAGCACGACGGCATAGAGCGCGACGCCCCAGTGCTTCTGCAGCGTTTCCAGGAGACCCGGTCTGACCGATTTCCGCGCCTCGACGAAGGCCGGCGATTCCGGCACGTGCGAGCGGATGAAGAGCACGATCAGCGCCGGCACGAAGGAGAGCAGGAACATGGCGCGCCAGCCGATCGTGTAGCCGCCGATCGTCTGCTGGTAGAGCAGGCCGTAGACCACCGCCGCTAGGAGGTAGCCTGCGGGATAGCCGCATTGCAGGATGCCCGATACGAAGCCGCGCGCGCTGGGCGGGATGGATTCCATGGCGAGCGAACTGCCAAGCCCCCATTCGCCGCCCATGGCTATGCCGAACAAAGCGCGCAGGGCGAGGAAAATGCCGAGATTGGGCGAGAAGGCGGCAAGCGCGCCGATCACCGAATAGCTGACGATGTTGAGCATGAGGATGGGCTTGCGCCCATATTTGTCGGCGAGCATGCCAAAGAAAAACGCGCCGATGAAGCGCGTTGCCAAGGTCAGGAACAGTGCCTTTGAGACTGCCGGGACATCGGTGTGGAATTCACTCGCAATATCGGTGAGCAGGAATGTCAGAAGGAAGAAATCAAAAGCATCGAGCGTCCAGCCCAGGAATGATGCCAGAACGGTTTTCTTCTGCTCGACGGTGAGATTCAAGGCGTCCTCCTTTGGTGCCCCCAAAGGAACGATATGTCGCCCCGCTCGCAAAAGAGAACAGCGATCAGCCGGCTTTCGAAGAACCGGCGGTCACTTTTTCGTAAGGTCGAGGTCGAAGACCATCAATCCGTCCGTGCCGCCCTCAAGTGCGGCGACCAGCCGGGCGCCGGCGCGCTGATGAGCTTCATGGACGAGATAGGCGTCGCGGGCGGCGGCATCGCGGAAATCGATGGTGAAGCCATGGCCGAAGCCGCGCGCGAAAGGCTCGGGACTGACATTGGCACTGAAGTGGACGGTGTCCATGCCGTCGATCACCTTTCGAAGCGCCTCGAGGTCGGCATGGATCGCCGCGCGCTCGCTTTCGGGGACATCGCCGCGAAACCGGGCGAACACACAGTGCCTGATCATTCTTTCATCCCCTTCAAGCAGCCCGGTTTCCGGAAAACACCGCCGGCGGCAGCGGTTCACGGCCGAGGATCAGGTCGGCACCCTTTTCACCAACCATGATGGTCGGTGCATTGGTGTTGGAGGAGGGCACGCGCGGCATCACCGAGGCGTCGCAGACGCGCAAGCCTTCGATGCCGCGCAGCCGCAGATCCGGCGTCACGACGGCCATCTCGTCATGGCCCATGCGGCAGGTGCCGACAGGATGGTGATCGGTCTTTGACGTGCGGCAGGCGTAGTCGAACAATTCGTCATCGCTGGTGAGCGATGGGCCGGGCAGCACTTCGCGCAGCACGTAGGGCTGAAGTGCCTTCTGCCGCATGATCTCGCGCGCCAGCCGCAACCCCTTGATCGACATGGCGCGGTCATAAGGATCGGACCAGTAGTTCGGATCGATCAGCGGATGGTCGGCCGGGTCGGCGCTCTTCAGCCGCACCGTGCCGCGCGAGCGCGGCCGCAGGAAGGCCGAGTTCAAGGTGACGCCGGGATTGTTCAGCTTCTCGACGCCGGCCTCGATGCCGGAGCCCAGGCCGAGGTGGAACTGGATGTCGGGCGAGGCGGCTGTGGGGTCGGCGTACCAGAAGCCGCCGGTCTCGAACAGGCTGGAGGCGACCGGCCCCTTCTTCAGCAGCAGATATTGCAGGCCCGCCCAGGCCGTGCGGTGCAGCTTGGCGTAATTGTCATAGGTGTGGTCGCCGGTGCATTCGGCGATGACGAACAGATCGAGATGGTCCTGCATGTTGGAGCCGACGCCGGGCAGGTCATGCATCGGCGTGACGCCCACCGATTTCAGGTGGTCGGCCGGGCCGATGCCCGATTGCATCAACAGCTTCGGCGAGCCGATGGCGCCGGACGAGACGATCACCTCGCGCCCGGCGCGCAGGATATTCTTCTCGCCGCCCGGCCGGTCAACGACTTCAACGCCGACGGCGCGGCCTTTCTCGACGACTATGCGGGTCACCAGCACATCGGTTCTGACCGTCAGGTTCTTGCGCGGGCGGATCGGCTTGAGATAGGCCACCGAGGCCGAGGAGCGGCGGGCGTCCTTCTGGGTGAGCTGGTAATAGCCGACGCCTTCCTGGTTGGCGCCGTTGAAGTCCGGGTTGAAGGGGATGCCCATCTCCTGGCCGGCACGGAAATAGGCTTCGCAGATCGGTAGCGGCGAGATCGGGTTCGACACGCCGAGCGGCCCCTGGTCGCCGTGAAAATCGTTGGCGAAACGCTGGTTGTTCTCGGCGCGCTTGAAATAGGGCAGCACGTCGCGATAGCCCCAGCCGGCGAGACCCTCTTCCTTCTCCCAGGCGTCGTAGTCGCGGGCATTGCCGCGCGTGTAGATCTGGGCGTTGATGGAGGAGCCGCCGCCGACCACCTTGGCCTGCGTGTACCAGAAGACGCGGTCCTTCATGTTTTTCTGCGGCACGGTGGACCAGCCCCAGGACGCAATGCCCTTGGTCATCTTGGCGAAGCCCGCCGGCATATGGATGTAGGGATGCCAGTCCTTGCCGCCGGCTTCCAGCAGCAGCACGGAATTCAAGGGATCCTCGCTCAGCCGGTTGGCCAGAACACAGCCGGCCGGGCCGGCGCCCACGATGATGTAGTCGGTCATGTCGTTTCCACCTATAGCCGCGGCACGGAGAGCGCGCCGTCGACATTGATGATCGAGCCGGTCGAAAAGCCGAGCCTGCCGGCGGCAAGCGTCGCCACCACCGCGCCTATGTCTGACGCTTCGCCCCAGCGTTTGGCCGGCACCAGCCCGCTGTCGATCAAGGCATCGTATTTGGCGGTCACGCCTGCCGTCATGTCGGTGCGGATGATGCCTGGACGCAACTCGAACACGCCGATGTTCTCGGGCGCGAGCCTGAGCGCCAGGTTCTTCACCCACATGGAAAGCCCGGCCTTCGATATGCAGTATTCGGAGCGCTCCGGCGAAGCCATCTCGGCACTGACCGAGGTGACGGTGATGATCGATCTTGTGTGGCCTCCGGGTGTGGCCAGCATTGCCTTGGCGACGGCCTGGCTGAGGAAGACCGTGCCGCGCAGGTTGATGCCCAGCGTGCGGTCGAAATTTTCGGGCTTCAGTTCCAGCAGATCGCCGCGCACCACGGCGCCGACGCCGGCATTGTTGACGAGGCAGTCGATGCGGCCGAAGACGCGCATCGCGGCATCGATCAACACGGCGTGGCTGTCGAGGTTGGCGACGTCACAACTGACATAGGCGAGTTTTGCGCCGCGCGCCGAGATGTCTGCGTCGAGCCCGTCAGGCGCCTGTTCGGCAAGGTCGGCAACCAGGATGTCAAAGCCGGCATCGGCTAAAGCCTCGGTGCAGGCCAGCCCAATGCCGCGCGCGCCGCCGGTGACGATGGCCGCGGGGCGGGTCATTGGACGCTAGCCTTGCGGAGGTCAGCGCTGCCCCTCATCGCCCTGCCGGGCACTTCTCCCCGTATAGTGACGGGGAGAAGGAAGATGCGATCGGCGATTTCGCCAATTGTTGGCGTGGTAGAAGAGGTACCAGCGTTGAGGCCAAGCCCCTTCTCCCCGTTTCTTACGGGGAGAAGGTGCCGGCAGGCGGATGAGGGGCGGCACCGACCGATCATGCGGCAAGCTCCACCGTGCGAATATGGTCAGCCACCCGCAACGCCTGCGCGGCGATCGACAGCGCGGGATTCACCGCAGCCGAGTTCGGCAAAAAACTGCCGTCGACGACGAACAGGTTCCGGTGGTCGAACGACCGGCAGAACGGGTCGAGCGGCGATGTCGCCGGATCGTCACCCATCTTCACCGTGCCGCATTGGTGCGATGGCGTGCGCTTGTCGAAGGGACGTGACAGCACGATGGGGTAGCCGCAGGCGCGGAAGTTTTCGCGCATCACCTTGGTCAGGCCGTCGAGCGACTGCATGTTGGAGCGCCGCCACTGCATGACGATATCCTTGCCGTCGACCATGATGCGGCTTTCGGGATCGGGCAGGTCCTCGCACATCAGGTACCAGTCGACGGCGTGGCCGGCCATGTAATCGAGCGCGAATTTGGGCATCGTCTTCACATTGGCCTTGAGCATGTTGCCGTCGATCTTGCCGAGCAGCTGGACATTGCCGAGCGGTTTGCCGCCCTTGCCGTCCGACAGATAATAGTCGTTCAGCATCAGCGTCTTCTGGTAGACGGCATCGTTCCTGCGGCGCGGATCGATGGCCAGCATGGCGCTGGAATTGTGGTTCATGAAATTGCGGCCGACCTGGTCGGAGCGGTTGGCGAGGCCCTTGCCATCGGGTGAGGGCGAGCGCAGCAGGATGACGGCGGAATTGACCGCGCCGGCGGAGAGGATGACCAGCTTCGGCGACACTTTCTTCGCCTCGCCGTTCTGCCGGTAGTGGATCGCGACGATGCTTTTGCCATCAGGTGCCGCCTCGAGATACTCGACGTAGCAGCCGGTCTCGAGCCGGATGTTGCTATCCCTAAGCGCCGCCGCCAGTGGCGCTGTCTGGGCGTCCATCTTGCCTTGGCCGGTGTTGGGGAAAGCGTCCCAGCCGGTTCTGCCTTCCTTCAGCCAGGTATCGATGTCGACGCCGAGCGGCAGTGAGGCCGGATGCAGGCCGAGGCCCTTCAGTTCAGCGCGCGCGCGCGCGATCGGCGCTTCGTCGGGCACCGGCTTGAAGGCGTAGGGGATCGAGTGGAACGGTTCGGTCGGGTCCTCGCCCAGCGCGCCGCGCACGCGAAACAGCTGCTCCGCCTTGGAATACCAGGGCTCGAACGCATCATAGGAAAACGGCCAGGCGGGCGAGACGCCGCCGAAATGCTCCATGGCCGAAAAATCTTGCCTGCGGTAGCGGATCAGCACCGCGCCGTAGAATTTTGAATTGCCGCCGACATAGTAGTAGTTGCCGGGATTGAAGGCGGCACCGCCGGCTTCGCGCCACATCTCCTTCGGCCGGTAGTGGCCGTCGACGAAGATCGAGCGGGTGTCGCGGGCATGCGGGGTTGCCGGCAAGGGCTCGCCACGCTCCAGCATCAGGATCGAGGCGCCGCCGCCGGCCAGGCCGGAGGCGATCGTGGCGCCGCCAATGCCGGAGCCGATGATGACGATGTCCGGATTTGCCATGGCCGTCAGCGGATGCGGTTCTCGGTCGCCGGATCGAAGAACACCGCCTTGGTCAGGTTGAAGGCGAGCGGCGTGCTGGTGCCAGGCTGAATGTTGGCGTCGGCGCGCAGCCGCGCCACCACGCCCTTGCCGCCGAGATTGGTGACGGCGAAGGTGTCGGAACCTGCCGGCTCGACGACCTCGATATGCAGGTCGGCGGTGGCGATGTTCGAGGCGTTGCGTTCGGCGCCCTCCGGATCGGTCAACGCTTCCGGCCGCACGCCGAAAATGATCGGCTTGCCCTGGAATGCCGAGAGACCCGCCGGCGCATTGGCCATCGGCAGCGTGATCGGCTCGCGCGCCTCGCGCTGCAGCACGACAGACAGCGCATTGCCCGATGTGGCGATGGTCGCCGGGATCAGGTTCATGGCCGGCGAGCCCATGAAGTCGGCGACGAACAGGTTGGTGGGGTTGTTGTAGATCTCGGCCGGGGTGCCGAACTGCTGCACCTCGCCGTCGCGCATGACGGCGATCTTGGTCGCCAGCGTCATCGCCTCGATCTGGTCGTGGGTGACGTAGACGATGGTGGTGCCGGTCGTGGCGTGCAGGCGCTTGATCTCGATGCGCATGTCGACGCGCAGCTTGGCGTCGAGGTTGGACAAAGGCTCGTCGAACAGGAAGAGTTTGGGGTCGCGCACCAGCGCCCGGCCCATGGCGACGCGCTGGCGCTGGCCGCCCGAAAGCTGGCTAGGCTTGCGCTGCAGGAGATGGCCGATCTGCAGCACCTTGGCCACCTTGTCGATCGCCTTCTGGCGCTCGTCGGCCGGCACACCGCGCATTTCCATGCCGAAGGAGATGTTCCCGGCCACCGTCATGTTCGGGTACAGCGCGTAGCTCTGGAACACCATGGCGATGTCGCGCTTCGAAGGATGAAGATCGTTGATGGCGCGGCCGTCGACGCGAATCTCGCCCTCGGTGATCTGCTCCAGGCCGGCGATGGTGTTGAGCAGGGTTGACTTGCCGCAGCCGGACGGGCCGACCAGCACCAGGAAGCCGCCCTTTTCGAGCTCGACATCGATGCCCTTCAGGATCTCAACATTCCCGAAGCGCTTCTTCAGCCCATCAATTTCCAGAAAAGCCATGGTCGTTCCTTCTGAATTGGTCAGCCTTTGACCGCGCCCGCCATCAGCCCGCGCACGAAATAGCGGCCGGCGACGACATAGACGATCAGGGTGGGCAGAGCCGCGATCATCGCGGCCGCCATATTGACGTTGTATTCGACGACGCCGGTCGAGGTGTTGACGACATTGTTCAGCGCCACCGTCATCGGCATGGCGTCGCCGGTGCCGGCATAGGCGGAAGCGAACAGGAAGTCGTTCCAGATGTTGGTGAACTGGTAGATCACCGTGACGACGAAGATCGGCATAGAGTTCGGCAGCATGATGCGGCGGAAGATCTGGAAGAAGGAGGCGCCGTCGACCTGTGCCGCCTTGATCAATTCGGTGGGGAAGGCCTCGTAATAGTTGCGGAAGAACAGCGTGGTGAAGCCGATGCCGTAGACGACGTGGACGAAGACGAGATTGACCGTCGAATTGCCGAGGCCGAAGCTGGTTCCGACGGAGTTCTGCAAGGTCACCCCGAAGCGGCCGACGCTGCCAAGGATCGTCGCCATCGGCAGCAGCACCGACTGGAACGGAATGAAGCAGGCGAACAGCATCAGCCCGAACACCAGCGTCGCGCCGCGAAAGCGCCATTTGGTCAGCACGTAGCCGTTGAGGGCGCCGAGCATGGTCGAGATCAGCACGGCCGGAACCACCATCTTGATGGAGTTCCAGAAATAGCCCTTGATGCCGGCGCAGGTGAGGCCGACGCAGGTCTCGCCCCAGGCCTTCAGCCACGGGTCGAAGGTCGGCGCCTTGGGCAGCGCCAGCATGTTGCCGTTCTGGATCTCGTCCATGGTCTTGAACGAGGTGACCAGCATGACGAACAGCGGCATCAGGTAGAACAGCGCGAAGAGCGCCAGAAGCCCGTAGATGACGATACGGTTGACGAGCTTGGTGTTGATGCCGCCGGAGGCCTGGCGGGCAGGGGTGGCGACAGCGCTCATCGCGGCTTCTCCCTGAGTTCCGAATAGAGATAGGGCACGATGATGGCGACGATGGTCATCAGCATGATCACCGCACTGGCCGATCCGACAGCCATCTCGTTGCGCTTGAAGGTGTATTCGTACATGAAATTCGAAGGCAGCCAGGCCGAGCCGCCGGGGCCGCCGGAGGTCAGCGCCACGACAAGGTCGTATGACTTGATGGCGAGGTGGGCGAGCACGATGAAGGCCGACAGGAAGATTGGCCGCAGCAGCGGGATGACGATGCGGCGGTAGAGCTGGAAGGTTGTGGCGCCATCGATCTGCGCTGCCTTCATGATCTCGCCGTCAATGCCGCGCAGGCCGGCCAGGAACATCGCCATGATGAAGCCGGAGGCCTGCCAGACGCCGGCGATGACCACCGTGTAGATGACGAAATCCTTGTTCTTGATCCAGTCGAAATGGAAGCTCGTCCATCCCCATTGATGCAGCGTCTGCTCGAGGCCGAGACCGGGATCGAGGAACCATTTCCAGGCGACGCCGGTGACGATGAAGGACAGCGCCATCGGATAGAGGTAGATCGGCCGCAGCACGCCTTCGCCGCGGATCTTCTGGTCGAGCAGGATGGCCAGGAACAGGCCGAGCGCCAGGCAGATCAGGATGTAGAGAAAGCCGAAAATACCCATATTGGTTATCGACGTGTACCAGCTCGATGGCGGGTCGGTGTCGAAGGTCCAGCCCCACAGCCGCTGATAGGCGCGCGAACCTGTGATGACGTAGGACGGGAAGGTCTTGGAATTGGTGAAGGACAGATAGATCGTCCACAGGATGAAGCCGTAGACGAAGACGATGGTGATGGCGAAGCTCGGCGCCAGAACGATCTTCGGCAAGGCGTCCTGCAGGCGCGAGCGCACAGAGGTGCGTGACCGCTCCGGCGTCAGCTTGATCTGGCTTGTTGCTACTGTGCTCATGAGCTCCTCCCGTTTCGGGTCGTCCGTGCTGCGCCGTCAGGCGGCAAGGCGGCCCCGTGTATACGGGTCTTGGGTCGGCATGGTGTCGAGCCGGCCAATCCTGAGATAAAACCTTCCCCGCCGAGGCGGGGAAGGTGATTTCGAGCGTTGCGCTTACTTGGCGTCGTCGATCGCCTTGACCAGTTCGGTCACGGCCTCGTCCGAGGTCTTGATCTGACCATGGACGAACTTCGAGACCACGTCCTTGTAGGCATTGGCGACAGCCGGCGGGGCGCCATAGCCCTGGGCCAGCGAGCCGAACAGCGTGCCGCCTTCATTGGCCTTCTTCAGGTCGGCGATGCCCTTCTTGCCGCAAGCGTCGAAGTCGGTGTCCGGAACGTCGGTACGGGCCGGAACCGAACCCTTGACGACGTTGAAGGCCGACTGGAAGCTCTTCGACAGGGTGGCGGTGGCCAATGCGACCTGGGCGGCCTTACGGTCGTCCGGAACGTTGAACATGCCGAACATGTCGGAGTTGTAGATCACGGAGCCGTCGGTGCCCGGGAAGCGATAGCACAGGAAGTCGGTGCCCGGGGTCTTCTTAGCGGCGTGGAATTCACCCTTGGCCCAGTCGCCCATGACCTGCACCAGGGCATCGCCCTTGATGACCATGGCGGTGGCAAGGTTCCAGTCGCGGCCCGAGAAGTTCGGGTCGACATAGGTGACGAGCTTGGCGAGGTTGTCGAACGACTTCTTCATCGTGTCGGACTTGAGCGAAGCGTCGTCGAGGTCGTTGAAGGCCTTTTTGTAGAACTCGGGTCCGCCGGTCGACAGGACGACCGAATCGAACATGGTGGCTTCCTGCCAGTTCTGGCCGCCGAGAGCGAGCGGGATCACACCCGCGGCCTTGGCCTTGTCGAGCAGGGCGACGAAGTCGTCGAAGGTCTTCGGCTCGGTGCCGCCGATCTTGTCCATGACGGCCTTGTTGATCCACAGCCAGTTGACCGAGTGGACGTTGACCGGAGCCGCGACCCACTTGCCGTCATAGACCGAGAATTTCTGCAGGGCCGCCGGAACCGACTTGTCCCAGCCTTCCTTCTTCGCCGTCTCGGTCAGGTCGCCCATGACGCCGGCCGCGGCATAATCGAGCACGGTGTAGCCGAGCATCTGCGAGGCGGTCGGATAGTTGCCGGCCGCGACCATCGCCTTCAGCGCGGTCATGGCAGCATCACCGCCGCCGCCGGCGACAGGAACGTCCTTCCAGGCATAGCCTTCCTTGGCCAGGTCGCCCTTCAGCACGTTGAGGGCAGCCGCTTCGCCGCCCGACGTCCACCAATGCAGCATCTGCACTTCCTTGACGTCCGCGGCGTGCGCCGAGAAGGCAAAGCTCGTCGCAAGAGCCGTTCCGATAAGCAGTTTGCGCAACATGTACTTCCTCCCTTGTTGCATTACACGACCGGTGGAAGCCCACCGGGTTCTTCCCAACTCAGCCGACCCACCATCCGGTGCGCTGGCCGCGATGAAACTGGATTGTCTTTTCCTCGGTATAGTCCTCAACGGCGCGTTTGCCGAGTTCGCGTCCGAGACCGGACTGCTTGTAGCCCCCGAAAGGCAGCTCGGGATAACCTTCCATGAATGTGTTCACCCAAACCGTCCCCGAACGCACCCCACGCGCCACCGACATACAAGTGTCGATGCTGGCGCTCCACACGCCTGCAGACAGACCATAGGGCGTGTTGTTGGCGATGTGCAACGCCTTTTCAATCGATTCAAAAGTGAGCACGGAGAGCACCGGGCCGAACACTTCCTCGCGCGCAATCGCCATGTCCTCGGTGACGTAGCGTAAGATGGTCGGGTCGAGATATTGGCCGGCATTAGAGGCCAACTGCTTGCCGCCGCTGAAGACATTGCTGCCTTCGCCTGCCGCTGCCGCAACGTAATCCGTCACCTTGGCCAGATGGTCGGACGAGATCATTGCGCCGACCTTGGTTTGCTCGTCGAGCGGGTCGCCGACTTTCACCCTGGCGGTGAGCGCCTTGACGGCATTGAGAAAATCGTCGGCGATCGCCTCGTGCACGATCAGCCGGCTGCCGGCATTGCAACACTCGCCGGCGTTGAAGAAGCCGCCGAACACCGCCGCGTCGGCGGCGGCCTGGAGGTCGGCATCGGGAAAGACGATCTGGCCGTTCTTGCCGCCAAGTTCCATCGAGACCTTCTTCAGCGACTGCGCGGCGGACGCCATGGTCATCTTGCCGACGCGGGTCGAGCCGGTGAACGACACCATCTCGACCAGGGGATGGCTGACCATCGGTGCGCCGACATCGGCGCCCAGACCGGCGAGGATGTTGACGACGCCGGCGGGCAGGCCGGCTTCGAGCAGGATGTCGCCCAGCACGAAGGTCGAGGCCGAGGTCATTTCGCTGGGCTTGACCACCGCCGTGCAGCCGGCGGCGAGCGCGAAAGGCAGTTTCTGGCTGACGATGAGGAACGGGAAATTCCACGGCGTGATGATCGACACGACGCCGATCGGCTCGCGCACGACCACGCCCAGCATGGCGTCGCCGAGATTGGCGTAGCTCTCGCCATGCAGCGTGCGGGCGAGCGAGGCGGCATAGCGCCAGATGTCGACGGCGCCGCCGATCTCACCGCGCGCCTGGGCAATCGGCTTGCCGGATTCGAGCGCGTCGAGCCGGGCGATGTCTTCCAGCCGTGCCTCGATCAGGTCGGCCGCCTTGAAGAGGATCGCGGCGCGCTCGCCGGCCTTCATGCGTGGCCACGGCCCGGTCTCGAACGCCTTGTGCGCGGCCTGCACGGCCGCTTCCACCTCGGCTTGGCCGGCTTGCGCATAGCGCGAAACGGTGAAGCCGTGGCCGGGGCTCTTGCGTTCCAGCGTGCGGCCGTCGCGAGCATCGACGTGCTTGCCGTCGATCAGCAGCCGATAATTTTTCGGCGCGGTTGAGGCCTCGGCGGGCATGGCGATGTTGAGGGGTGCGTTCATCAGGACTGTTTTCTCTAGCTTCTTGAAAATGCTGGCTTCTGCTTGGCCTTGAAGGCGTCGACGCCGGCCTTGAGGTCGCCGGTGAGCGCGATAAAGCCGCTGGCCAGCGCTTCGGTGGCGGCCGCACTTTCCTCGCCCTCGGCCACCGCGATCATCAGCTTGGCCGCTTCCGTCGCCAGCGGGCCACGTTCGGCGATCTTTTCCCCCCAGCTCTTGGCTTCGTCGAATGCCTTGCCGGTTTCGGTCACCCGATCCACCACGCCAAGGGCCAGCGCTTCGGGAGCGAGAAGTATCTCACCACCCAAGGCCATGCGCCGGACCGTCTGCGTGCCGAAGCGGCGCACGGCGCGCTGCGTTCCGGACCAGCCGGGGACGACGCCGATCGAGGTTTCGGGGAAGCCCAATTTCACATGCGCCTCGGCGACCCGGAAATCGCAGGCGACCGCCAGTTCGAGCCCGCCGCCCAGCGCATGACCGGACAGCACGGCGATCGTCGGTTGCCGCAGCCGCGCCAGCCGGTCGAACACGCGGTGACCATAGCGCACCCATTGCACCTGGAAATCGGCGGCGCTCATCGCACCCCAGGCCTCGACATCGCCGCCGGCGCAAAAGCCCTTGCCTTCGCCGCGCAAGAGCACGACGCGCACGCCTTCGGCCATCTCTGCCTCGTCGAGCGCGGCTTCCAGCGCCCTCAGCATCGGAATGTCCAGCGCGTTGAACTTTTCCGGGCGGCGCAGCGTGACGATGCCGATGGCGCCGTCCCTTTCGAATATGACGAGGCGCTCAGCCATGCGCGTCTCCGAGCGAGGCGCCGCCATTCAGCGACAGGCCGATCGGCCGATCCTGGTAGAGTGCCGCCGGCGTTACCTTGAGGTCGTTGGCGACACCGAGCGGCATCTCGGCCTGCGCCAGGACATCGCGCTCGAGGTCGATGCCCGGCGCCAGCTCGGTGACCATCAGGCCGTCGGGCGTCAGCTTCATCACGCAGCGCTCTGTAACATAGGTGATGTCCTGGCCTTGGGCGACGGCGCGCTTGCCGGAAAACGAGATGTGCTCGACCTCGTTGACCACCTTCTTGACCTTGCCCTCCTGGTCGATGCGGATGCCGCCATCGGCCAGCGAAAGCTTGGCGCCGGCATTGAAGAAGCCGGAGAAGACGATCTTCTTCGCCCGCGCGGTGATGTCGACAAAGCCGCCGGCGCCGGCGGTGACATGCGGCCGCGCCGACAGTTTCGACACGTTGACCGAGCCGTGGCGGTCGATTTGCAGGAAGGACAGCAGCGAGGCGTCGAAACCACCGGCCTGGAAATAGATGAACTGGTGCGGTGAGGGCATGATCGCTTCGGCATTGGAGGCGCAGCCGAACTTGAAGTCGAGCAGCGGCACGCCGCCGACCGCGCCCTGCTCGATCACCCAGGTGACCTTGCCGTGCTGGCCTTCTTCCAGAAGGATGCGCGGCACGTTGGCCGAGATGCCGAAGCCGATGTTGACGGCCATGCCGTCGCGCAATTCCATGGCGACGCGGCGCGCGATCACCTTCTGCACGTTCATCTCGGCGTTGCGGAAGGTCGACAGCGGCCGGAAGATCTCGCCCGAAATCGCCGGGTCGTAAGGCGTCAGCGTCGTCTGCAACTGGTCGGGCGCGACAACGATATGGTCGACCAGCACGCCGGGCACGCGCACATCATGCGGCTTTAGCGTGCCGTTCTCGACGACGCGCTTGACCTGTGCGATCACGACGCCGCCATTGTTGCGGGCCGCAAGCGCCTGTTCGAGGCCGCCGAGATAGGCGCCTTCATGTTCATAGGTGAGGTTGCCGCGCTCGTCCGCCGTGGTGGCGCGGATGATCGAAATGTTGGGCACGATCGAGCGGAAATAGAGCCATTCCTCGCCGTCAAACTGCTGTACCGAGACGATCGGCTCGCTGGCCGCCGCGTTCATGGCGCAGCCCTGATGGCGCGGGTCGGCGAAGGTGTCGAGACCGACCTTGGTCAGCACGCCCGGCCGTTTGGCGGCGGCCTCGCGGTGCATGTCGAACAGGATGCCGGACGGCACGTTGTAGGCGGCGACCGAATTGTCGCCGATCATTTTCCAGATCTGCGGCGGCTCGGCGGAGGAGGGGCCGGACGGGTACGAACCGCACAGCGTGCGCTTCAACAGGCCGGGCTTGGCCAGATGATCGATGCCCTTGATGCCGTACATGTCGCCCGCGGCGATCGGGTGCAGCGTGGTGATGCTCTTGGGATGACCTTCGCTATCGAAGCGCTCGCCGATGGCGGCCAGCACCGCGTCCGGACAGCCGAGTCCGCTCGACGACGACACGGATACCGTCATGCCATCCTTGATCAGGCTGGCTGCCTGCGCTGCGGAAACGACCTTGCTCACTTCATGCTCCCGAGTTTCGGGTCGATCTTGACGGCCTTGCCGGAGCTGGCCGATTGCAATGCCGCCTCGGCTGCAGTGAGCGACCAGACGCCGTCCTCGCCGGTGGCGGCAGGCTGGCCCTTGCCGAGGATCGCGGCATGCAACTGACGCACCGATCTGACGTAGAGGTCCTCGCGATCGAAGCTCAGCTGCTCCTCGCCCTTGGCCGTGCGCAGCAGCACCGAGCCGTCCGGTTTCTGGGTCATCACATCGCTGGCGATCAGCGAGCCTTCCGAACCATGCACCTCGAAGCCGGTGCCGGCGAATTTGGTGGTGAAGCCTTCATGCGACTGGGCGATGAGGCCCGACTTGAAGCGCCAGATGCACATGGCGCCGTCTTCCAGTCCGCCGCCGGCCATGCCGGCCGATTGCGTGAAGGCCGAGACCTCGACCGGATCGTCGCCGAGCACGAAGCGCAGCGTGTCGGCATCGTGCACCGTGATGTCGAGCACCACGCCGCCGCCGGCTTCCGGCTTGGTGATGCGCCAGCCCTGCAGGGTCTCCGGCAGATAGACGGAATGGAAGACGCGTGCGGCGATCGGCTTGCCGATGCGCCCCGATGCGATGGCCTCACGCATGGCGCGATGCGCGCCGGCGTTGCGCAGATGATGGTTGGTGCCGAGCAGGATGCCGGCCGCCCTGGCTGCCGCCACCATTTTTCGGGCGTCGGCGCTGGTCAGCGCCAGCGGCTTCTCGCACAGCACATGCTTGCCCGCCTTGATGGCGGCTAGCGCCTGGTCGAGATGCAGCTCGTTGGTGGTCGAGATGTAGACCGCGTCGATGTCGGACTTCAGCAAGGCATCCAAGGTCGACACGGCGGATGGAATGCCGTTTTCCCTGGCATAGGCCGTGGCGCGTTCCGGATTGGAACTCATCACCGCCGCGATCTCGCCACCCTCTTGCGCGCGGATGGCGTTGATCATGAACTGCCTGGCGATCGTGCTGGCGCCGATCAACCCCCATTTGACACTCACGCGGCGCCTCCCGTTCCCGTCGGCCTGTTTCGCGTGCGGAGATCCGGACCGCAGCTTTCCCTGACCACGAGATTGACCGCGCCGATATGGTCTTCGGCCCGCGTGGTGCGCGACTGGATCAGCTTGAGCATGACGTGAGCGGCGCGCTCGCCGAGGCCGGCTGTGTCCACCGCGACGCTGGTCAGCGCCGGCATGTAGTGTTCGGCCTCGACCACGTCGTCGAAGCCGACGACGGCGAAATCCGGTCCCGGCTCAAGCCGGCGCTTGCGCAACGCCAGCATCACGCCAAAGGCGACGGCGTCGTTGAAGCAGAGAGCCGCGGTCGGCGGTTCAGCCATCGTGAGAGCGGTATCCAGGCAGGCGAGGCCGCCTCTGCGGTTGGTTTCGCCCTCGACGACCAGCACGTCGCGGGCGGAGATGCCCAGCGTCTCGCAGGCCTCGCGAAAGCCGCCCAGCCGTTCCTGATAAACCACCAGATCCGAGGTGCCGCCGAAGAAGGCGAGCCGGCGATGTCCTTTGGCGATCAGATGAGCCGCGGCAAGATAGGCACCGCGATGATTGTCGGGCGCGATCACAGGGATGCGGCTTTCGGGCAGGCGGCGCATGGCGAAGACCACCGGCACGCCCGCCAATTCCAGCCGCCGGAAAGCGCCTGGCGTGGTGCCGCGCGCCGGTGACACGATGAGCCCGGCGACGCCTTGTTCCATCAGCGACTTCAGCACCTCTTCCTGGCGCACCGGATTCTCCGCCGTATTGGCGATGAATGGCACGATGCCGGCCGACTGGAAGACGCGTTCCATGCCGACGGCCAGTTCGGCGAAGAATGGGTTGGTGAGGTCGTTGATGACCATGCCGATGACGTTGGAATGGGCCTTGCGCAGATTGGCGGCGCCGCGGTTGTAGACATAGCCTACATCCTCGATCGCCTTGCGCACCTTGACCGCGGTTTCAGGCCGGATCAGCCCGCTGCCCTGGAGCACGAGCGATACCGTCGATTTGGACACGCCCGCCTCGCGGGCAATGTCGAATATCGTGGCCTTGGCCCGGCTGGCCATCTCGATGCGTCCTCCCAGTTTTCCCAACCGAATTTTATTGGAACGTTCTAATCACTGGTTCAATCTTGAGTCAATCGCGAATTTTTCTCAGCCGCAAAAACTGATTGTTCGTACTCAAATGGCCCAGCAGGAATGGCTTCCTGTGCTGCAGCGCAGCATTTGCAGCCAACTTCGCCCCGAATCTTAAAGGTTCTTGATTTATTGGAACGTTCCATTTAATACGCGCTGCGAAGGGAGAGGTCGATGGATATTGTCTTGCCTGCCGAAGGTGGCCGCAACGCCCGCTACGCGCTTGTTGGACAGCCGGTGCAGCCGGCGATCGGCGCACGGTTTTCACGCGTCGCCTATGCCGCCGCGCATGTCGTTGCCGATCCCCTCGAAATGACCGATCCATGGTCGCGGCCCGCGGTCGACTGGGACAGGACGATGGCGTTCCGCCATCATTTGTGGCGGCTCGGCTTCCGCATTGCCGAGGCGATGGACACCTCGCAGCGCGGCATGGGTTTCGACTGGGCCAATGCGAAGGAATTGATCCGCCGCTCGATCGCCGAGGCGCGCACCGTCGAAGGCGCCGATCTTGCCTCGGGTGCGGGAACCGATCATCTGGCGCCGGCCGCTGCCGGGACGCTCGACGATGTGATCGCGGCCTATGACGAGCAGTTCGCCTTCATCGAAGGGCAGGGCGGCAAGGCGATCATGATGGCCAGCCGCGCATTGGCGGCTGTCGCGAAGGCTCCGGACGATTATGCGCGCGTCTATGACCGCATCTTGAGCCAGGCCTCCGGCAAGGTCATCCTGCACTGGCTGGGTGACATGTTCGACCCTGCCTTGAAGGGCTATTGGGGCAGCCGCGATTTCGAGACAGCGCTCGATACGGTGGTCGCCATCATCGAACGCCACGCAGACAAGGTCGAGGGCATAAAGATATCGCTTCTCGATGCCGGCAAGGAAGTCGCGCTGCGTAACCGGTTGCCGGACGGCGTCGTGATGTTCACCGGTGACGACTTCAACTACCCCGAACTGATCGCCGGCGACGGCAACAGGCATTCGCACGCGCTGCTTGGCATTTTCGACGCCATCGCGCCGGTCGCCAACGCCGCCCTGGCAAGGCTCGCCGTGGGCGACCGCGCCGGCTATGACGCGCTGATGGCGCCGACGGTGCCGCTATCGCGAAAAATCTTCGAGGCGCCGACCGAATATTACAAGGCCGGCATCGTCTTCATGGCCTGGCTGAACGGCCACCAGGACCATTTCACCATGGTCGGGGGCATGCAGTCGGCGCGCGGCATCCGCCACTACGCCGAAATCTTTCGCCTTGCCGACCAGGCAGGCCTGCTGGCCGATCCTGACCTTGCCGTATCACGGATGAAGAACCTGTGTGTCGTCGCAGGCATCTAAGCCGAACGAGACGTTTTCGATCACCATCGAGCGAAGGCAGAGCTACGTGGCGCTGCGGGGGAGCCGCAGTTGCGTGCGTGATACCGAAAGTCTGAGATTGGATGGTGGGCGTGACAGGGATTGAACCTGTGACCCCTGCAATGTCAATGCAGTGCTCTCCCGCTGAGCTACACGCCCATCCGAAGCCGCGCATACACCATTTTTGGTCGGGCGCGTCAATAGCGAGAAAAAGGAAAGAAGGCGTCGTCTCGCCGCACCGGCAAACAGATGCCGATGCCTCGGTTGAAGGCGGCTCAGGCCGCCTGCAGCATCTTCTCGACCTCGTTGACGAGATCGCGCAGGTGGAAGGGCTTCGACAGCACCTTGGCGTCTTTCGGCGCCTTGGAATCCGGGTTCAGCGCAACGGCGGCGAAACCGGTGATGAACATGACCTTGAGGTCGGGATCGATCTCGGTGGCGCGACGCGCCAGTTCGATGCCGTCCATCTCCGGCATGACGATGTCGGTCAACAGCAGCGAGAACGGCTCCTCGCGCAGCCGCTCATAGGCGCTGGCGCCATTGTCGAAATCGCTGACCTGGTAGCCGGCGCGTTCCAGCGCCTTGACGAGGAAACGACGCATATCGTCGTCGTCTTCCGCCAGAAGAATGCGTGCCATGATATCCCGTCCGAATCACCCGCCCGAGACTGCCGCCCAGGCAGCCCGTTAACCATCCTGTATATGAGGCGGTGACGGTAAACATCAAGTGAATGCTGCGAAGCATTATCCGCATTCGGCGGGGCGATGCGGATGGCGAAATGCTGGACATGCGGCCAGCAAGGTGGCACTTTCATATCATGATGCATCGGTGTTTTCGGGTTCGTGCAAATTGAAGACGGCAGCCGAGGATTTTTCGGTCGTTCAACCCTTCGAAATCCGATCGGGCGTCGAACAGCGCGTCCCCTTCCTGTTCAACTCACCACATAGCGGCCGCTACTATCCGGAACGCTTCCTCGCCATGGCGAGGCTCGACCGCAACGCCATCCGCCGCTCGGAAGATTGCTACGTCGATGAATTGTTCGGCGGCGCCGTGGCGCTTGGCGCGCCGATGCTGGCGGCGAATTTCCCGCGCGCCTATCTCGACGTCAATCGCGAGCCTTGGGAACTCGACCCGCGCATGTTCGCCGAGCCGGTGCCGTCCTTCTGCAACATCCGCTCGGCGCGGGTGGCCGGCGGACTTGGCACGGTGCCGAAGCTGGTGGGCGAGGGGCTCGACATCTATTCCGGTCGCCTGCCGCTCGCCGAAGCCGTCGCCCGCATCGAGGCCGTTTACAAGCCCTATCATGAAACGCTGAAGCGGCTTTTGACCAGGACCCATGCCCGTTTCGGCTTTGCCGTGCTGATCGACTGCCATTCGATGCCGGCAAGCATCCGTGTCGGCGACAGCGGTCTGCGGCCGGACTTCATCATCGGCGACCGTTTCGGCATCTCGGCCACCGCTGCCCTGACCGAGACGGCGATCGGCCTGTTGACCGCGATGGGCTATACCGTTGCCCACAACAAGCCCTATGCCGGCGGCTTCATCACGGAGCACTATGGCCGCCCGGCGCGTCATCTGCATGCGCTGCAGATCGAGGTCAATCGCGGGCTCTACATGAATGAACGGACGTTCGAGAAGACTGCCGGCTTCGACGCGCTGGCCGATGATCTGACGCGATTTTCAGCGGATCTCATGGCGATGCCCGACCATCACTTCATCGACCTGCCGCTGGCCGCGGAGTGAAATAGCCGGCCCGAGGCGCAGGCGTAAAAAAAGACCGCATCGTTTGCACGATACGGTCGAAGTCTAGGGAGGAAACGCCCAAGGAGGGCATGGACAGGAAACCCTGTCCGAGGTTGAGGGTATTGTGCGGTGCACAAATGTCAAGCGATCTTCAGGCTTTTTTAATTCAGAGTGATGTGGAAATTGCGTTTCGATGACGCAGATGTGACATTCGGGCAACAGATGTCGCCGCGAATAAATCGATAAACAGGCTTGTTTTGGCGGGAAAGTGTCGGCAGAGCCCGGTGAGGCACTCGGCAATGCGGGAGAATCAGTTGGACATCAGCATCGATTTCATGCGCCGCATCGCGCAGGCGGCAGCGGTCGAGACCTTGCCGCGCTTTCGCGCCCAGGGTGCCGTCGCCAACAAGGAAAAAGGCAGTTTTGACCCGGTCACGGAAGCCGACCGCGAGACCGAACGCGCCATCCGGGCGCTGATATCGGCGCAGTATCCCGACCATGGCATTCTCGGCGAGGAGCATGGCAGCGAAAACACCTCCAGCCGGCATGTCTGGGTGATCGATCCGATCGACGGCACGCGCGCCTTCATCTCCGGCCTGCCGGTGTGGGGGACGCTGGTCGGGCTGACCGTCGACGGCGACGCGGTCGCCGGCATGATGGCGCAGCCTTTCACCGGCGAGCTGTTCTACGCCAACGCCTCGGGCTCGCACTATGAGGGGCCGGGCGGTCCGCGCAAGCTTTCGACCCGCAAGACGACAAGGCTCGACGAGGCGACGCTGTTCACCACCACGCCGGCACTGTTCAAGGGCGAGGCGCGCACGCGCTATGACGCGTTCGAGAAACAGGTGCAGCTGGCCCGCTACGGCGCCGATTGCTATGCCTTCGCCATGATCGCCTCGGGGAGCGTCGACATCGTCGCCGATCCCGGCCTGAAACCCTACGACATCGTGGCGCTGATCCCGATCATCGAGAAGGCGGGCGGCGTCGTCACCACCTTCGATGGCGGACCGGCGGAAAAGGGCGGCGATGTGCTAGCGGCGGCGACGCCGGAGCTTCACGCGGCGGCCATGGCTGCCCTTCGCGGCTGATATCTCCGCGCTTTCTTTGAAGCCGTTGCTTCAGCGCGATCTGATCGAGCGCTGGAATTCCGCCGGTGTGCGTCCATAGGCCTGTCTGAACGACGCGCTGAAATGGCTGTGGCTGGAAAAGCCGAGGTCCATGCCCAAAGCGGTCAGATTGTCGTAGCGGCCAAGCAGGTCGAGCGCGCGCGCCAGCCGCAGGCGCAGATGATAGCGATAGAGCGGGATGGCCTCGACCTGCTGGAATATTTGCGTCAGATAGACCGGTGAGACTCCGACCTCGGCGGCAATCTCGGCCAGCGTCCAGCGCCGCGACAGATCCGACGCCAGCACCAGCTTGGCGCGGTCGACCAGCTTCTGCCGTCCGGGGCTGGCGCCCGCGACGTGCGAAGTGCGCTCGCCGAGCGAGCGCCGCACCAGCGTTAGCGCCAGCGTCTCGGCCTCCAGCGTTTCGGCGACATTGCGGCTCAGGCTGTGGCGCAACAGCGCCACCAAGGCCTGCGCGCGCGGATCGATGCGCCGGCGCTGGCGGCGAAACGCCAGGACGCCGCTGGCGCGCAACTGCTCCTGCGGCGCCAGTTCCCGCAAGTGGCCTTCCTCGATGACGAGGTCGAGGCAGGCGTCGCCGCCCTCAATTGGATGGCTGACCTGGTAGGTCTCGGCCTCATTGAAGAAAAGCAACTGATTGGCTTCCGCGACCGCATCATTGCGGCCGACATGACGCACAAAGATGCCGCGATAGGCAAACACCAGATGCGTCGCCGACGTGCACTCCTCATCGCTCCTGTGACGGCATTCGCCGCTGCAGACGACATCCCGCACCCTGACAGTGCCGGTGTCCAGAAGGAGCTGAACCTTGAATTGCGACATGGCCGTTGCGCTCATCCCTCGTGCCGGAAACTGATTCCGGCATTGCGATGGGCACTTTAGGCAAGCGGCCTGCCCAATCTTGTCAGGAGACTTTCTCGCTGGGGCTGCTCAATCCCATGAGCGGCGCCTGAACTCCGAATAGGCTTGGCCGCGTGACAGACCGATGTCCTTGAGCTGTTCGTCGGTCATTTCCAGCAAGGCAAGCCGGCTTCGGCGCTTCTCCATCTGGCGGGCGAGCCATCTCGCCGCCGCGATGCATTGGGCGTGCAAGGCGTGCAGGGTGGTTACGGTGTGGACTGGCGGCACCTGGGCCTGGCCAGCCAGGCGTTGTGCCGCTGCGTGATCGGTGCGCATGGCTCATTCCTCGCTCACGCCGGCCGCCGAGGCGCCGGCCTCGTTCAGCGCCGTCGCGCATTCCTCGCAGCAGACCTCGACGGTCTTGCCGCCGACCTTGACGCGGATCGGGTTGGCATCCAGCTGGCAATCGCAGGCGGCGCAGGTTTTCTCGGTCATGATCTCATCTCCATGGCTTTCAATTCGACGCATTGAGATGAGCATTTCGGGGTGGGGGCGGGCTGTCATAATCTTTAGCGGTTTGCCCGCCGCGAGGGGCGGCTGGCCAATTATCCTGACAACGGTATGTCAGCTATGCCAGCCTTCGAAGGAACCGCGGTGCCGGTCAGGCCGTCGGATCGTCCGAGCCAGGAATGAAGGCGTCGAAGGCGGCAAGGAATTGTTCGCGGTAGAGGTCGACCTCCTGCAGGATCTCGTGCTTGGAGCCGTCGATCATCAGCAGCGAGCCGAGCCTCAGGCTTCTGGCGTAGGCCTCGACCGCCCTGGTCGAGACGACCTGGTCGGCGCCAGCGGCGATGATCAGCAGAGGCACCTGTATCCGCGCCATGAAGTCGGGGTCGCTCACCGCTTCCGACGCCTTTGCCGCTGCCTGCAGCCAGCGGATCGTCGGACCGCCAAGCGCCATTCGCGGATACTCTTCGTAGATGCGCGTGTTGCGACGATAGCGGCGCGGATCCGACGTTACCTTATTGGCCTCGAAAGGCAGCGTGTGTCTGGGCCGCGGACCCCAGGCGGCATAGAGCCGGCCAAGGCCCAGAATGCAGAGGACCGAACAGATACGGCGGACCGTCCGGATCGAGACCGGCAGGTCGGGCAGGGTCAGGAACGGCGCGATCAGCACCATGCGCCGCACGCGATTGACCATGGACGGCGCGGCAAGAAGCGCGATCACGGCGCCGGCTGAATGGGCGAGGATGTAATACGGCCCGCGGCAATCGGGCAGCACGATCCCCTCGAAGAACTGCTCCAGATCGGCCGTGTAGTCGCGGAAGGACCTGACATAGCCGCGCTGGCGATCGCGGATCAGCCGGTCGGAATCGCCTTGGCCGCGCCAATCGAGCGTGGCGACGCCAAAGCCGCGGGCGGCAAGGTCGCGGATGGTTTCGAAATATTTCTCGATGCACTCGTTGCGGCCGGACAGCAGCACCACGGTGCCCCGCATCGGGCGCGCCACCGCCGCGAACAGGCCGTAGCGGATCTTCTTGCGGTCGCGCGTGATGAAAAAGCCACCGGCGGCGTTTTCCGGCCGCGGATTGCCTTCGGTTTCGTGGAAAAGCGGCGTGTCTTGGAGAAGGTCCGTCATGCGGCGCTTTTGTGCTCGGCGTCCTCGGGTGCCAGCCTGTCGCGGCTGGCCTCGTCAAGGTGATAGACGCCAATGCGCTAAAAGCAAAGCAAATCCCGGTCGTGCCGGGATTGTAGCGGGGAAGGCCGGAAGCCGCTCGAGGGCGTGCTTCCGGCCCCTGTCGATCCGGGAGGAAGGGACGTTAACACCCGGTTCGGCCTCGTTGCGGCGCTTCTGCAAAATCCGGCGCCACCAATCCTTGATCTTGAGGTCACTTTAGCGGCGGCTGTCTGAACGGGCGCCGAAGCGCCGGTTCATCTGCCGTTCATCAAGGGGGCAGGCGGTTCGTTTTTTGCCATCCGGCGAAATCTTGAAATGCCTTCGAGCGCTCCCCAAATGTGGAATGCGGCCGCCAATGTCGGGGCCGCTGGTCCTCCCGAAACGCCGCTTACGGGTTTCGCACCGGCCATACGCAAACCATGTTGCTCAACAGGAGAACACCTCATGCGTCACGTTGATTTTTCCCCGCTCTACCGTTCGACCGTCGGCTTCGACCGTCTCTTCACCATGCTGGATTCGCTTGCGCAGCCCGATGGCGCGCAGACCTATCCGCCCTACAATATCGAGCGCACCGGTGAGGATTCCTACCGGATCTCCATGGCGGTTGCTGGCTTCTCGGACGAGGAAATCTCGATCGAAGCCCATCGCAACGTGCTGACCGTGAAGGGCGAGCGCAAGGACGAGGGTAACGGCGAAGGCTCCGAGCTGCTCTATCGCGGCATTGCCTCCAGGGCCTTCGAGCGCCGCTTCCAGCTTGCCGACCACGTTGAAGTCGTCGGCGCCACGCTGAAGAACGGCCTGCTCTTCGTCGACCTCAAGCGCAACATTCCCGAGGAACTGAAGCCGCGCAAGATCGCGATCACCTCGGCTCCGGCCAAGGCCAAGCAGATCGAGGCCAAGACCGCTGCATAATATAGCTTAGGAATAGAAGCGTCTCCTCCCGAGACGAAAGCGGCGCCGAAAGGCGCCGCTTTTTTGTTGTTCGAGGGGCGATTATCCGGTGATCAGCTGGCCAAAGCGGTCGACCTCATCGGCCGTCGTGGCGAAGCTGGTGACGAAGCGGTAGAGCAGTTCGTCCTCGCCGATGTGGCCGTCAAAGCCGTGCGGCTTGTGCCAATCGTAGAAGGCGGCGCCCGCCGCCTGCAGTCTCTCGGCTTCGGCCTTCTTGATCACGGCGAACACCTCGTTGGCCTGCGGCAGCCAGGCCAGCTTCGCATGCGCCGAATCCTCGATCGCCGCGGCAAGGCGCGCGGCCATGGCGTTGGCGTGGCGCGCGGTGTCGAGCCACTGGCCGTCCTTGAAATAGGCTTCGAACTGTGCCGCGACGAAGCGCGACTTCGAAAACAGCTGGGCGGCGCGCTTGCGCAGGAAGGCCAGTTCCTTGGCGCGGTCGAGGTCGAACAGCACGATCGCCTCGGCGCACCAGCAGCCATTCTTGGTGCCGCCGAAGGACAGGATGTCGACACCGCGCCTCCAGGTCATTTCGGCCGGCGTCGTGTCGAGCGCGACCAGCGCATTGGCAAAGCGGGCGCCATCCATGTGCAGCGGCACGGAATGCCGTTTGGCGATGGCCGAAATCGTCTCGATCTCGTTCAGGCCGTAGATGGTGCCAACCTCGGTCGACTGGGTGATCGAAACCGCCATCGGCCGCCCCCAGTGGACGATTTCGGGCGCGAAGCGGCCGATGGTCCGCTCCAGATTGTGCGGGTCGATCTTGCCCAGTGCGCCGTCGACGGCGTGCAGGCGCGCGCCGCCGGAAAAATATTCCGGCGCACCGCATTCGTCTTCGATGACATGCGATTCGCGGTGCGCGAAGGAAATGCCGCCGGGTTTGTTGAAGGTGGTCAGCGACAGCGCGTTGGCTGCGGTGCCGGTCGCCACGAAGAACACCGCGACCTCGCGCTCGAAAATCTCATTGAAACGCTGGTAGACCGCCTGGTCGAGCGCGCTGTCGCCATAGGCGGTGGCAAAGCCGCCGGCCGCGGCCGACAGGCCGGCAACGATATTGGGATGGGCGCCTGCCCAATTGTCGGAAGCGAAGAACATGCATCTGCCTATGTCTGGGGAAGATCGGGTTTTGGGGAAAATCAGCCCGGAGTTGAACGGTTCCGCGCGCCAACCGCAAGAGCCAGACGCCGGAAAACCGTTAAAGCCAGCCAAGCCGGCAGGGCAGGGATCGGCGACTGAAGCTTACGTTTTCTCTCAACATCACGTAATTTTATGTCGCGGAAGGCTCAAGTTTTTTGTGAATCGGTCTTGTGTGCGTCGGGGAATTCTGCCATAAAAATTTAGGACAGTAGTGCTGTCTTATTTTGTCGCACAAAACAGGCTGGATTGGCGTAACATATTGGCCTCTCCGGCTGTTGCTGCGAGCGACAGGTGGACGGCCAGACTCTGGCCTGTACGATACCAGACGCGAACCATGCGGAAAGCCGCCTGGTTCGGCAAGGATTTCGCAAGACGTGCCGCAAGGATCAGGGTGAGCCAAGCGCTTGCCGAGGCAAACCAGCGCCTGAAGGGCTGGAACGGAGGACAGGACAATGACGGACATGACGCTCTCTGCGACGAACGGCCAGGCCGCGCAGACGAAAGCGGCTGCCGTCAAAAATACGTCTCGAACCGACATCGGCCGAACCGGTTTTGCCCCTCGGGGCCTCTACGATCCGCGCAATGAACATGATGCCTGCGGCGTCGGTTTCATCGTCAACATGAAGGGCGTGAAGTCGCATCAGATCGTCACGGACGGCCTTGCCGTGCTCGAAAACCTGACGCATCGCGGCGCCGTCGGCGCCGACCCGCTGGTCGGCGACGGCGCGGGCGTGCTGGTGCAGCTTCCCGACCGGTTCTTCCGTGAGGAGATGGCGGCCCAGGGCATCGAACTGCCGCCGGCGGGCCAGTACGGCGTCGGCCACTGGTTCATGCCGCAGGACGCAGCACTGCGCGCCCATATCGAGGACATCATCGCCGAATCGGCGCAGTCCGAAGGGCTGCCGCTCATCGGCTTCCGTGACGTGCCCGTCGACAATTCGTCGCTGTCGAAGGCGCCCGACATCGTCGCGTCCGAGCCGTTCCATCGCCAGGTCTTCATCGGCCGCACGGCCGATATTCCCGATGACGAGGAATATGAGGCCCGGCTCTATCTGCTGCGCAAGGTCATTTCGGGCCGCATCTATGCCGAGAACGACAACAAGGACATCGGCGCCTATTGCGTGTCGCTGTCGGCGCGCACCATCGTCTACAAGGGCATGTTCCTGGCCTATCAGGTCGGCGCTTATTACAAGGATCTCAAGGACCCGCGCTTCGAGACCGCGCTGATCCTCGTCCACCAGCGTTTCTCGACCAACACCTTCCCGTCATGGAAGCTGGCGCATCCCTACCGCATGGTCGCGCACAATGGCGAGATCAACACGGTGCGCGGCAACAACAACTGGATGGCGGCGCGCCAGGCTTCGGTCGATTCCGAACTGTTCGGCAACAACATCTCGAAGCTCTGGCCGATCTCCTATGACGGCCAGTCGGACACGGCGTGCTTCGACAATGCGCTCGAATTCCTGTTCCAGGGCGGCTACAGCCTCAGCCACGCCATGATGATGCTGATCCCGGAAGCCTGGGCCGGCAACAAGCTCATGGATGCCGACCGCAAGGCTTTCTACGAATACCATGCCGCCCTGATGGAGCCGTGGGACGGGCCGGCGGCGGTCGCCTTCACCGATGGTCGCCAGATCGGCGCCACGCTCGACCGCAACGGCCTGCGCCCGGCACGTTACATCGTCACCGACGATGACCGCGTCATCATGGCTTCCGAGGCCGGCGTGCTGCCGGTGCCGGAAGAGAGGATCGTCAAGAAGTGGCGGCTGCAGCCTGGCCGCATGCTGTTGATCGACCTTGCCAAGGGCCGCATCGTGCCCGACGAGGAGATCAAGTCGGAGATCGCCACCAGGCACCCCTACAAGACCTGGCTCGCCAACACGCAGCTCATCCTGGAGGATCTGAAGCCGGTCGAACCGCGCGCGCTGCGCAAGGATGTGAGCCTGCTCGATCGCCAGCAGGCGTTCGGCTACACCCAGGAAGACACCAAGCTGTTGATGTCGCCGATGGCGACCACCGGCCAGGAAGCCGTTGGTTCGATGGGCACCGACACGCCGATCTCGGCGATGTCGGACAAGTCGAAGCTGCTCTACACCTATTTCAAGCAGAACTTCGCCCAGGTCACCAACCCGCCGATCGACCCGATCCGCGAGGAACTGGTGATGAGCCTGGTGTCCTTCATCGGGCCGCGGCCGAACATCTTCGACCTGGTCGGCAATTCGCGGCGCAAGCGGCTCGAAGTGCGCCAGCCGATCCTGACCAATGGCGATCTGGAGAAGATCCGTTCCATCGGCCACACCGAGGACCGTTTCGACACCAAGACCATCGACATCACCTATGGTTCGAACGAGGGCGCCGCCGGCATGCAGGGCGCCATCGACCGCCTGTGCGAGCGCGCCGAGGCGGCAGTCGCCGGCGGCTACAACATCATCATCCTGTCCGACCGCCAGCTCGGCCCGGATCGCATAGCCATCCCGGCGCTGCTCGCAACAGCAGCAGTCCACCATCATTTGATCCGCAAGGGGCTGCGTACCTCCGTCGGCCTCGTCGTCGAATCCGGCGAGCCGCGCGAAGTGCATCATTTCTGCTGCCTTGCCGGCTACGGCGCCGAGGCGATCAATCCTTATCTCGCCTTCGACACGCTCACCGACATGCACAAGCGCGGTGAGCTGCCGGAAGAGGTCGACGCCTACGAAGTCGTGTCGCGCTACATCAAGTCGATCGGCAAGGGCATCCTCAAGGTGATGTCCAAGATGGGCATCTCGACCTATCAGTCCTATTGCGGCGCGCAGATCTTCGACGCCATCGGGCTCAAGTCCGACTTCGTCGAGAAGTATTTCACCGGCACGGCGACGCTGATCGAAGGCGTCGGGCTGGATGAGGTCGCGGGCGAAACCGTCAGCCGTCACACGGACGGTTTCGGTAATGACCCGGTGCTGCGCAACAGCCTCGAAGTCGGCGGCGAATATCTCTTCCGCATGCGCGGCGAGGCGCATATGTGGTCGCCCGACGCGGTCGCCACCTTGCAGCACGCCGTGCGCCAGGGTTCGTGGGAAACGTTCAAGGAATATTCCGCGCAGATCGACAGCGAGACGGCGCGCGCGCAGACCATCCGTGGCCTGTTCAAGATCAGGCTGGCGGAGGAGACCGGCCGCAAGAAGGTCGCGCTCGACGACGTCATGCCGGCGGCCGAAATCGTCAAGCGCTTCTCTACCGGGGCGATGTCGTTCGGCTCGATCTCCAGGGAAGCGCACACCACGCTGGCGCGCGCCATGAACCAGATCGGCGGCAAGTCGAACACCGGCGAGGGCGGCGAAGAGGCCGACCGCTATCTGCCGCTGCCCGGCGGCGGCAAGAACCCCGAACGCTCGGCGATCAAGCAAGTCGCCTCGGGGCGGTTCGGCGTGACGGCTGAATATCTGGTCAATTCCGATGTCATGCAGATCAAGGTGGCGCAGGGCGCCAAGCCCGGCGAGGGCGGCCAGCTGCCCGGCCACAAGGTCGACGCGACCATCGCCAAGGTCCGGCATTCGACGCCCGGCGTCGGCCTGATCTCGCCGCCGCCGCATCACGACATCTATTCGATCGAGGATCTGGCGCAGCTGATCTACGATCTGAAGAACGTCAATCCGGCGGCCGACGTGTCGGTCAAGCTGGTGTCCGAAGTCGGTGTCGGCACGGTCGCGGCGGGCGTCGCCAAGGCGCGCGCCGACCACATCACCATCTCGGGCTATGATGGCGGCACCGGTGCCTCGCCGCTGACCTCGCTCAAGCACGCCGGCAGCCCGTGGGAAATGGGCCTTGCCGAGACGCACCAGACGCTGGTGCTGAACGGCTTGCGTTCGCGCGTCGCGCTGCAGGTCGACGGCGGCTTGCGCACCGGGCGCGACGTCATCATCGGCGCGCTGCTCGGCGCCGACGAGTTCGGCTTCTCGACCGCGCCGCTGATCGCGGCCGGGTGCATCATGATGCGCAAGTGCCACCTGAACACCTGTCCGGTTGGCGTCGCCACCCAGGACCCGGTGCTGCGCAAGCGCTTCAAGGGCACGCCCGAGCACGTCATCAACTTCTTCTTCTACGTGGCGGAAGAGGTAAGGGCGCTGCTCGCCGAAATGGGCTACACCCATATCGACCAGATCATCGGCGATGCCGACCTGTTGGAAAAGCGTGACGTGATCCAGCACTGGAAGGCGCGCGGCCTCGACTTCTCGAAAATGTTCTACAAGCCCGATGCGCCGCACGAAGCGGTGCACTGGACCGAGCGGCAGAAGCACCCGATCGACGACGTGCTCGACCGCAAGCTGATCGAGCTCGCCAAGCCCGCGCTTGAGGCCAAGCAACCGGTCAAGATCGAGGTGGACATCCGCAATGTCGACCGTTCGACCGGTGCGATGCTATCGGGTGAAGTGGCCAAGCGCTTCAAGCACAAGGGCCTGCGCGAGGACACGATCCAGGTGAAGCTGACCGGCACCGCCGGGCAGTCCTTCGGCGCCTTCCTGGCGCGCGGTGTCTCGTTCGAGCTTGTCGGCGCCGGCAACGACTATGTCGGCAAGGGCCTGTCGGGCGGGCGCATTGTCATCCGGCCGCCGGAAGAGGCCAGGATCGTGGCGGCCGACTCCATCATCGTCGGCAACACGGTGCTCTATGGCGCGACCGAGGGCGAGGCCTATTTCGCGGGTGTCGCCGGCGAGCGTTTCGCGGTGCGCAATTCGGGCGTCGCCGCCGTCGTCGAAGGCGTCGGCGACCATGGCTGCGAATACATGACCGGCGGTGTCGTCGTCGTCATCGGCAAGACCGGCCGCAACTTCGCCGCCGGCATGTCGGGTGGCGTCGCCTATGTGCTGGACGAAGCCGGCGATTTCGCCGAGCGCTGCAACATGGCCATGGTCGAGCTGGAGCCGGTGCCGGAGGAAGACGACCTGATGGAAAGGTTGCTGCACCATGGCGGCGATCTCGACCACAAGGGCCGCGTCGACGTGTCGGGCGATATGACCAGCCATGACGAGGAACGGCTCTACCAGCTGATCTCGAACCACGTGCACTATACGGGTTCGGTGCGCGGCCGCGAGATCCTCGACGACTGGACGACGTTCCGGCCGAAATTCCGCAAGATCATGCCGGTCGAATACCGCCGCGCGCTGATCGAGATGGAACGCATGCGCATGGGCGTCGCGGCCGAATAGATTTTAAGAGAATTGCCGGGGAGCCCAGGCTTCCCGGCCCCTTTCATCGACAGTTTGACCTCGGGCGCAAGGTTGCCATGGCTGCCTCAAGAGGTTAACGGGTGCGGCGAAAACCGCACCATCTGGACAGCAGGAACTGGACTATGGGCAAGGTAACAGGCTTTCTCGAAATCGACCGGCAGGTGCACAAGTACCAGCCGGCCTCCGACCGCATCCGGCATTTCCGCGAGTTCACGCTGCCGATGTCGGACAAGGAGGTCGAGAAACAGGCCGCGCGCTGCATGGATTGCGGCATTCCGTTCTGTCACGGGCCTACCGGCTGCCCGATCCACAACCAGATCCCGGACTGGAACGACCTCGTCTACAACAGGGACTGGGACAACGCGATCCGCAACCTGCATTCGACCAACAATTTCCCGGAGTTCACCGGCCGCATCTGTCCCGCGCCCTGCGAGGAAGCCTGCACGCTGAACCTCGAGGACATTCCGGTCGCCATCAAGACGGTGGAACAGGCGATCGCCGACAAGGCCTACGAGACCGGCCATATCCGGCCCTATCCGCCGGAGAAGAAGACCGGCAAGCGGGTCGCCATCATCGGCTCCGGCCCAGCCGGCATGGCCGCCGCGCAGCAGCTCGGCCGCGCCGGCCACGACGTCCATGTCTATGAGCGCGAGAGCCGCCCGGGCGGGCTGATGCGCTACGGCATTCCCGACTTCAAGATCGAGAAGCACTATATCGACCGGCGCATCGAACAGATGCAGGGCGAGGGCGTGACCTTCCATTGCGGCGTCAATGTCGGTGTCGACAAGCCCGTTGCCGAACTGCTCGCCGAACATGATGCCGTGCTCTATTGCGGCGGCTCGGAGACGCCGCGCGCGGCCAACATTCCAGGCGACGATCTCGGTGGCGTGCACGACGCCATGCCCTATCTGGTGCAGCAGAACCGCCGCGTCGGTGGCGAGCCGATCCAGTCGGTGGCATGGCCCTCGCACCCGATCATCGCCGGCGGTCAGCATGTCGTCGTCGTCGGCGGCGGTGATACCGCGTCCGACTGCGTCGGCACCGCCTTCCGCCAGGGCGCGGTACGCGTCACCCAGCTCGACATCCGCCCGCAGCCGCCCGAAAAGGAAGACAAGCTCGCGGTGTGGCCCTACTGGGCGACCAAGATGCGCACCTCGTCCTCGCAGGCCGAGGGCGCCGAGCGGGAATTCCAGGTGGCGACGCTCGAATTCATCGGTGAGGACGGCCAGCTGACCGGCGTCAAATGCTGCGAGGTCGACGAGAAGCGCAAGCCGATATCAGGCACCGAATTCGTCATCCGCGCCGATCTCGCTTTCATTGCCATCGGCTTTGCCGGACCGGCGATGGTTGGCGTGGCGAAGGAACTCGAGGGCGAGATGAAGATCGTCACCGACAGCCGCCGCTCCCGGAATGTCGAGGCCAATGACCGCGACTACAAGACCAGTGTCGACCGGCTCTATGCGGCGGGCGATGTGCGCCGCGGCCAGTCGCTGGTCGTCTGGGCGATCCGCGAAGGCCGCCAGGCGGCGCGCTCGATCGACGAGGCATTGATGGGGTCGAGCGTCCTTCCTCGCTGAGCCCGTTTGGAGACTCTACTCCTGCGGCCATCTCAGGAGCGAGTTTCGAAACGGTCTCAAGAGTTCAGTGATTAAGGGGTGATCGCCGTCGTCGTGTCGGTCGCCGCGGCTGTCGCAGGCGGCTCCGCCTTCGGCGGCCAGGAGAAATCGTCGGCGCGTCCGGGCGAGGCCTCCGGCGCCTTGCCTTCGATCACCAGTTTTTCGCCGGGAAGAGCCGGATTGGCGTTTGCCGGCGGGGCGGCGCCGAGCAGCTCGGTGCCGCCGTCGAGCGCCGGGTCGCTGAGCAGCATGGGTGCGGTGCGGTCGATGACGATGGGTGCGGCGGCCGGCGCCGGTGCCT
>NZ_BSNY01000054.1 GCF_030160235.1 Mesorhizobium huakuii | reverse complement strand
CAATGGCTTAACGGACAGTGTTCGCTATCCGTTCACGTCCAACTGTTCAAGTTGGGTCAGGATCAAGATGGTCGAGCCGATCCGCATGACCGAACGACCGTACCGCGAAGCCGCGCTGCGGGCAGCCGGGCTCAACCCGTTCCTGTTGCGCAGCGAGGATGTCTATATCGATCTCCTCACCGACAGCGGCACCGGCGCGATGAGCGATCGCCAATGGGCTGGCCAGATGCTCGGCGACGAGGCCTATGCCGGCAGCCGCAACTACTACCGGCTGGCCGAAACCGTCGAACGGCTGTTCGGCTATCCCTATACCATTCCGACCCATCAGGGACGCGGCGCGGAACAGATCCTGTTCCCGGAAATGGTCAAGCGGCGCGGCTCGGCGACGCCGGTCTTCCTGTCGAACTACCATTTCGACACGACGAAGGCGCATGTCGAGATCGCCGGTGCGAAAGCGATCAACGTGCTGACCAAATCCGCCCTCGATACGGCCAGGCACGACGACTGGAAGGGGAATTTCGATCTGGCGGAACTGCTTCATGCGATCGAAATCCACGGCCGCCAGAACGTCGCCGGCATCATCGCCACCATCACCTGCAACAGCGCCGGCGGCCAGCCGATGTCGATGGCCAATCTGCGCACCGTTTCCGGATATGCGCGGGAAATGGGCATCCCGATGATCATCGACGCCACGCGCTTTGCCGAGAATGCCTGGTTCATCAAGCAGCGGGAAACCGGCTATGCCGAGCGCTCGATCCGCGACATCGTGCGGGAGATGATGTGCTATGGCGACATGCTGACCCTGTCGGCGAAGAAGGACGGATTGGTGAACATTGGCGGCTTCTGCGCCTTTCGCCAGGACGAAGATCTGTTTCGCGCCGTCCAGACCCGGTGCGTCCCCATGGAGGGTTTCATCACCTATGGCGGTTTGGCCGGGCGCGACATGGAGGCGGTCGCGATCGGGCTCGAAGAGGCGGTCGAAAGCGACTATCTCGCCTATCGCATCGGCCAGGTCGCCTATCTCGGCGAAAGGCTGCGAGACGCCGGCGTGCCGATCCAGTATCCGACCGGCGGACATGCGGTGTTCGTTGATGGCGCGGCCGTCCTTCCACATGTGCGGCCCGAGCAGTTTCCGGCACACGCGCTCGCGTGCGAACTCTATCTAGAGGCCGGCGTGCGCGCGGTGGAGATCGGCTCGCTGATGCTGGGGCGTGATCCACAAACCGGCAAGCAGGAAGCGTCGCCTCTCGAATTGTTGCGCCTCACCATTCCGCGCCGTGTCTACACCAACGATCATATGGACTATATCGCCGACGCACTGATCGCGGTCGCGGCACGTGCGAAAAGCATCGGAGGACTCGACTTCGAGTATGAGCCTCCGGTCTTGCGGCATTTCACGGCGCGCTTTCGTTGGGCGGAACCGGCCCCGGCGGCACCTAGGAAGGAACTGGTCGACGCATGAGCCCGCTGGTCAAGCGCTATCTCGAGGAGCGGGGGGCGACGTTCTCCGTGGTGACGCACCGGCCGCTGATCTCGTTCGAGGACGCCAAGGAGATTCTGCCGCACGACCCCCGAAACATGGTCAAGAGCCTGGTCTTTCGCTGCGCCGACGACAGTCTTGCGATCGTCGCCCTGCGGGCAGCGGAGCGCGCCGACTACAAGAAGATCGCCGGCGCGATCGGAGAACGGCGGGCCGACTTACGCATGGCCGAGCCGGAATACGTAAAGGACAGGCTCGATCTGGAAATCGGCGGCGTCGTTCCGCTGCCGATCAACGGAGCGCGCGTGTTCATCGACCACAACGTCCTTGAGTTGACGGAGGTCGTCTGCGGCACGGGCCGCAACACCGCGACCCTGGTGATCGCGCTCTCCGAACTGATGCGGATCGCCCAGGCGGCGGTGGCGGACCTGTCGAAGCCGGCGGGTGCCGCAACCCAGCCCGGCCCTGCCGTGGGCTGAGAGCGGCGATGCACTGGCCGCGCATCAGGCTCTCCGAGGGACCGGTGACGATCAGGATTGCCGCCATCGCGTTGGTTGGGCTCGGTGTCTTCGGCGTGGTCCGTGCGGCGGTGAATCTGCTCGGATACTGATCCGGCGGCAGACGGCAATCCGTCGACGGATGGCTGGCACTGCTTTCCCGAGCGTGACTGTGGATTGCCTGCGCGCGTTTTCCCCACGTTGCATCTTCCCGACGCCTCAAGTGGCGGGGACCAGGCGATTCGATTTACAGCGCCCTGGCTTTATTTGTATCTGATCTGCTGATACATAACCCGTGTGACGAGTGCGGGGCCATATGTCGACTGAAATCATGGTTGTCGATCCGCTTGAGCGGCTCGATTTGCTGAAGAGCCTCGCGAGCGAGGTTCGGGTCCGGATTCTCGACCTGCTGCACCGCAAGGGGCCGAAAAACGTCAATCAAGTGGCCGAGGAACTGGGTCTTCCGCAATCGACGATTTCCGCAAACATCCAGGTTCTTGTCGATGTCGGTTTGATCGAGACGAAGTCTCAGAAGGCGCGCAAGGGAAGCCAGAAGGTCTGCTATTCGACCTTCTCCGAGCTGGTTGTCGTCTTCAAGGACCGCACCCCGGCGCAGGATCTCGGCGTCATAGAAGTGGCGATGCCGCTTGGACTTTACACAAGATGCGAAGTCTCCGCTCCCTGCGGCCTGTGTTCAAAGGACGGCGTCATCGGACTTCTCGATGTTCCCGACACCTTCCTCGATCCTGACCGTATGCGGGCCGGACTGCTGTGGTTCACGCGCGGTTTCGTCGAATACCAGTTTCCCAACAATGCGACGCTTGCCAATGCCAAGGTCGGCGGGCTGGAGCTGGCAATGGAGCTTTCGTCGGAGGTGCCGGGCACATCGAAGGATTGGCCATCGGACATCACGGTCGCGATCAACGGACACGAGATCGATACCTGGACGGCGCCAGCCGACTATGGCGACAAGCGCGGCAAGCATACGCCCGGCTGGTGGAAGCTGGCCGGATCGCAGTATGGCGACCTCGCACACTGGCGCGTCACGAGCAACGGCACCTATCGCAACAACGACAAGGTTTCCAAATGCTCGCTGGCTGACCTTGAGCTCGAGCGGCATCGCTCGATCCGGATACGAATCGGCGTGAAGGAAGATGCGCGTCACCCCGGCGGCATAAACATCTTCGGCAGCGGCTTCGGCAATTACAGCAACGACATCGTTCTGCGCCTGCTGAAGGCCTGAGGGCATACTAGACCCTTGACGGACGGATGGACTCCGCCCTTAACTGATCCATGACCCGGATATAAATCGGAAAGTCGGATTGATAATCCGCAGTGGAGGAATCATGAAGGCCAGAGTCACGGCGAACGCGGCCTATGCCGTCGCGGATATCGACAAACGCCTTTACGGCTCGTTTCTCGAACATCTTGGCCGGGCGGTCTACACGGGCATCTACGAGCCCGGACATCCGCAAGCGGACGCCGAGGGGATGCGCAAGGACGTGATCGAGCTGGTGCGTGCGCTCGACACGCCGATCTGCCGTTACCCGGGTGGCAATTTCGTGTCCGCCTACAATTGGGAAGACGGCATAGGCCCAAAGGAGAACCGCCCGCGGCGGCTCGATCTTGCCTGGCGCACCACGGAGCCGAACCTTGTCGGCATCCACGAATTCGCCGGCTGGGCCGAAAAAGCCGGCACCGAGATGATGCTTGCGGTCAATCTCGGCTCCCGCGGCCTCGACGAGGCGCGGGCCTTCGTTGAATACGTCAACCACCCGGGCGGCAGCTACTGGTCCGACCTCAGGGCCAAGAACGGACGCGCGCAACCCTGGAACTGCCGCCTGTGGTGTCTCGGCAATGAAATGGACGGCCCCTGGCAGGTCGGCCACAAGTCGGCCAGCGAATACGGCCATCTGGCCAACGAGACCGCCAAGGCGCTGCGCGGCCTCGACCCGACGGTGGAACTGGTCGTGTGCGGCTCGTCGCATTCCAATATGCCGACCTATCCGCAGTGGGAAGCGACCGTGCTGGAAGCGACCTACGAGCAGGTCGACTACATCTCCCTTCACATGTATTTCGAGAATTACGAGAAGAATACGGCCGAATATCTCGCTCTTCCGGCCAAGCTCGACCGCTACATCGGCACGGTCGCGGGCATCATCGACTACGTGAAGGCCAAGACCCGCTCTAAGCGGGACGTGAAGATCTCCTTCGACGAGTGGAACGTCTGGTACCACCAGCGCAAGCAGGACGCCGAGCGCATGCGCGGCTGGGACTGGCCGGAAGCGCCCAGGCTTCTGGAAGACATCTACAATTTCGAGGACGTGCTGCAGGTCGGCTGCATCCTCAATACCTTCATCCGCCGGTCGGATGTTGTTCGCATCGCCTGCATCGCGCAGCTGGTGAACGTTATCGCGCCGATCATGACCGATCCCGGCGGCAGCGCCTGGCGGCAGACGATCTACTGGCCTTTCATGCTGGCCTCCAGGCACGGCCGCGGCACCGCGCTGCAGCTCGCGGTCGAGGTGCCTACCTATGACGCGGCCGCGGCCGACAAGGTGCCGTGGCTCGACATTGCAGGCGTACACGATTCGAACGCAGGCGCGCTGACCTTCTTCGCAATCAACCGGCACGGGTCCGAGACGATCGAGGCCGAAATCGCCCTCGAGAGGTTCGCCGCCAAGTCCATCGAGCACACGATCATCCGTCACGACGATCTCGAGGCCTGCAACACGAAGGACGCGCCGGACAACGTATCGCCGGTCAAAGGCAAGGGGGCAGCGCTCAGCAGCAAGGGAATGACGCTGAACTTGCCACCGCACTCCTACTCGATGGTGCGTGTGACATTGTGAGTTAATATCCGACTATCAGATACATACCGTAAAATCCGTTGCAGGCGGTTCGGTTTGGTGTAGCATTGACACGTTCAAGGCGGATCTAACCGCCGTACTCGGGAGGAAGCTGAGATGAACTTTCGCAGGATGATGGCCATAGCGGTGGTTGCGGCCGGAGGATTTTGGGCCGTCGCGGCCCAGGCCGAAGAAACCGTCGCATGGTGGGATTTCCTCGGCGGCGGCGACGGTGTGCGCATGAAGCAGATGATCTCCGACTTCAACGCCGCCCACGCCGGAAAGATCAAGATCGACGCCACGACGCTGGAGTGGGGCACGCCCTTCTACGCGAAGGTGCAGACCTCGGCCGCGGTCGGTGAGGCGCCAGACGTCATGACCTATCATGCCAGCCGCATCCCCTTGGCGGTGAGCCAGGATATTCTCCAAGAAATCACCGCCGACGACATGAGCAGGATGGGCCTCTCGGCCTCGGATTTCGCCCAGACGACGATGGGCGCCGTGACGGTCGACGGCAAGCAATACGCAGTGCCGCTCGATACCCATCCGATCGTCCTGTACTACAATCGCGTCCTCCTGAAGAAGGCAGGCGTGCTCGGCGACGACGGCCGTCCCCTGGGCATGAAAAACAAGGAGGAATTCACCGCGACACTGCAGAAGCTGAAGGATGCCGGCGTCGAGTTCCCCTTGGGCAGCGTCACCGCCGACGGCAACTTCATGTACCGCACCATTTACTCGCTGGTGTGCCAGCAAGGCGGCGAGCTTCTGACGGGCAACGAGTTCCTCGCCGGCGACAACGGCAAGAAGCTGGCGAATGCGTTGACAGTTCTGCAAGGGTGGACGAAGGCCGGGTTGCAGTCGACCTATACGGACTATCCCGCAACCGTCGCCCTGTTCACCTCGGGCAAGGCCGCAATGATGATCAACGGTGTCTGGGAGGTTCCCACGATGACCGACCTCGCCAAGCAAGGCAAGCTGTTCGACTGGGGCGCCGTTGAGATACCGGTGATCTTCGACAAGCCATGCACCTATGCGGACAGCCACTCGTTCGCAATCCCGAAGAATAAGGGCAAGGAGATCAGCCCGGACAAGCGTGCCGCCGTTCTCGAGGTGATCTCATGGATGGACAAGCACTCGCTGTTCTGGGCCACGGCAGGCCACATCCCGGCCTACAAGCCTGTCACAGAGTCGGCCGAATACAAGGCAATGCAGCCCAATGCGACCTACTCGACGCTGACGGCAAACATGATCTTCGATCCGAAGTCGCCCAAGGCCGGTGTCGCCGGGCCGATCTTCGACATCATGTCCAACTATTTCGTGCCGACCCTCAACGGCGAGATGGACCCGGGGGAGGCGGTGAAATCCATCAAGGAAGAGCTGAACAGCATGTAGGGCTCAAAGGCTGGGACCGCCCTGCCCAGGGCGGCCCCAACCATGTCTAGGGAAAGAGCCATGCTTCGCAACTCCCGCACTGAACGTCTTGTCGCGCTGGTGCTGGTCGCTCCCTTCCTGGCGATCTACCTGCTGGCGTTCGTCTATCCGACGGTCCAGATGTTTCGCATCTCCTTCACCGATGCGCCGCTGATCGGCGCGGGCCAGTGGGTTGGTCTCGACAACTACCTGCGGCTCGACAACGACCCCATGTTCCGGCGCGCGGTCTGGAACACCGCTTACTTCGTGCTGATGACGGTCGTCCCCGGGACATTCATCGCCCTGCTGATCGCGCTTGGCGTGTCACGTCTCAAGGGCCGGTTCCAGTCGATCGTGCTGGCGCTGTTCTTCCTGCCCTATATCCTGCCGGTGTCCGTGGTCTATCTGATCTGGGACTGGACGCTGAATTTCCAGTTCGGGATCGCGATGCATGTGCTGGATTGGCTCGGGATCCCGCGCGTGCCGGTCTTCAAGTCGCGCGTCTGGTTCCTGCCGGCGGTGGCCGGGGTGACGATCTGGTGGACCGCGGGCTTCTCGATCCTGCTCTTCCTCGCCGGGCTGCGGTCCATACCAGCGGAGATCTACGAAGCCGCCGCGCTCGATAACTCGACGCGATGGACGACGTTCCGGCGCATCACCTGGCCGCTGCTGTGGCCGATCACCTCGCTGGTATTCACCATCCAGCTCATCCTGCAGCTCAAGATCTTCGACCAGGTCTATCTGTTTTCGATCGGCGGCCGGCCGAACGACAATATGGTGCTCGTCTACTACGTCTTCCAGAAGGCCTTCCAGCAGAACCAGGGGGGCAGGGCGGCGGCTGTCGCCGTCACCCTCTTCGTGCTTGTGGTCGTCGTCTCGGTCCTGCAATTCCAACTGCTCAGGTTCGCCGAAAGACGGCGCCGATGAACGCCGTGGCCGCGCAACGCTGGAACTTCTGGGGCGGGATCATCACGGCACTGACGCTCGTCTGGGCCATCCTGTGGGCGTTCCCGCTCTATTGGGGGGTGATCTCGTCGCTCAAACCGGACGACGAGGTCGTGCGGCCTTACATCGAACTCTGGCCCGAGACGCCGACGCTGGAGAACTACGTCAGCGCCCTGACCACCACACAGATCGGCGCGTGGTACGTCAATTCGGTGGCGGTCGCGGTCGGCGTAACGGTCATCACCATCTTCATCTCGATGCTGTGCGGCTACGCGATCTCGCAATTGCGGTTCCCGGGGCGGATCGCGCTATGGTGGCTGATCCTTGCCTCATTCATGGTGCCGACTTCGGCGCTGATCATCAATCATTTCGTGCTGGTCGCCAACCTTGGCCTGCTCAACAGCTGGGCCGGAATCATGTTGCCGCAGCTTATCCACCCCGTCATCATCATCGTGTACAAGCAGTTCTTCGATCAGGTCCCGAAGGACTTCCGCGAGGCCGCGGTCATGGACAATGCGTCTGAATTCGGGATCCTCTTCAAGATCTACATGCCAATGAACTGGGGGGTGACGACGGCGCTGTCGATCGTCTGCTTCATCTGGACATGGAATGCGTTCTTGTGGCCCTTCCTCTCGGTGACCCGCACCGAGATGATGACGATCACCGTCGGCATCACGCAGGTCAACGACGCCTTCGGCGTCTACTACGCGCGCCAGCTGTCGGCAGCCGTACTGGCCGGCCTGCCGGTGGCACTGGCCTACCTCTTCTTCCAGCGCCGGGTAACCGAGGCGATAACGCTCTCGGCAGGTATCAAGGGCTAAAACGCGTCGGGTAGAATCAAGCTCGGTGGGTTCAGGCCCCGTCAGCGGACGCGTGCCAGGCCGATCCGTCCGCGGCGAAGAGATGCAGGGCCGTGGTGTCGAACTTCAGCCGAACGGCGTCGCCCGGTTTGACGCTCGAAAGCCCGCGATCCTGTGCAGTCACCTGCGTCCCATCCGCGAGCCGCGCGTAGACAAGCGTTCGCTCGCCAAGGCGCTCGACAACCGTGGCCGTCGCGGATGTTTCATTGCCCTCGGCGACGACCGTCAGCGATTCCGGCCGCACGCCGAGTTCGTGCCAATCCCTGTTGACCGGCGCGCCGGGAAGTTCGACCAGCGATCCGTCAGTCAAGCGCGCATTGAGCCTGTCGCCCGAGCCAGAAACCGTGACAGGCAGAATGTTCATCGCCGGAGATCCGACGAAGGTCGCGACGAATCGCGACGCCGGACGTGCATAGACATCGACGGGTCTTCCCATCTGTTCTATCCGGCAATTGTTGAGGATTACAATGCGGTCGGCGAGCGTCATCGCCTCCACCTGGTCGTGGGTGACGTAGATCATCGTCGACTTCAAACGCTGATGCAGTTCGGCAAGCTCGACGCGCGTACGGGCTCGAAGTGCCGCGTCCAGATTGGAGAGTGGCTCGTCGAACAGGAATGCCTTGGGCTCCTTGACGATCGCACGCCCGATGGCCACGCGCTGGCGCTGCCCGCCGGAGAGCTGCGACGGCCGCCGTTGGAGCAGCGCTTCGATCTCCAGGATGCGCGCAGCCTCGGCGATCCGTTGGCGTATGACATCCGGCGCGACCCGAATGTTCTTCAGCCCAAAGGCCATGTTCTCCGCGACGGTCATATGCGGGTAAAGCGCATAGTTCTGAAAGACCATCGCGACGTTGCGCCTGCCCGGCGCGAGGTTCTCCGAGCGCACCCCGTCGATCGTCAGCGTGCCCTGGTCGATGCTTTCGAGGCCGGCGATCATGCGCAGCAGCGTCGTCTTGCCCGAACCGGACGGACCGAGAAACACGACCAGCTCTCCTGGCTCGATGTCCAGGCTCACGTCGCGGATCACTTCGACTGCGCCAAAGTGCTTTGATACGCCCGAAAGCGCGATTCCCGTCATGCTTGCGATCCCTTCTTTCCTACATAATTTCGGATAAATACCCGATGTCAAGGAACTATGGGCCGCGAACCGGTCAGCCGGCCCAAACGCCGCATTGACCTGGCCGGGCATCGGCAGTCTCCTGGGGGCACCCTTGGTGTTCAACGACTGGTCGAGGAAACGAAAGATGCATCGGCGAGGTTTTCTGGCGGCAGGTCTTGCGACGGTTCTTGTGGGCGGGCGCGCCGTTGCGCAGATGCAGATGGACGACATGCCGGGCATGGATATGGGCGGTCACGCGGGCCACGACATGGGCGCCGCGCCGCAAGGCACGGTCGTTCTGCCCGAGGGCGAGGTGTTGCGCGAATTGCCCCTGCTGGCGAACGAAGCCACCGGGCCGGGCCGGTTCAAGGCGACGCTGACGGCCGGGTCCGCCACGGCGCGTTTTGCGGAGGGACTGGACACGCCGATCCTCGCCTACAACGGCACCAGCCCCGGGCCGCTGATCGAGGCAGTCGAGGGCGACCGCGTCGAGATCACCTTCGCCAACAGGATCGACAACGAGGCAAGCACCATCCACTGGCACGGCATGCCGGTGCCGGCCGATCAGGACGGCAACCCCATGGACCCGGTCGCCGCCGGCACCGATCGCACCTACAGTTTCGATCTGCCGGAAGGCAGCGCCGGCTCCTATTGGTATCACCCGCATCCGCACGGCAAGACCGCCGAACAGGTCTATCGCGGCCTGGCTGGCGTGTTCGTGGTCAAGCCGAAGGCCGATCCGATCCCGGCCGCCTATGGCGATACAGTACTGGTGTTCACCGACCTGCGCCTCGCGGCCGATGGCACCTTGCCCGACAACACGATGACGGACCTGATGAACGGGCGCGTCGGCGACCATGTGCTGGTCAACGGCCAGAAGAATCCCACACTGACGGTGCCCTTTGGCGCGAAGCGGCGCTTCCGGCTCTACAATGCGACCAACGCGCGCTTCTTGCGGCTCTCCTTCGACGGTGCGGCGATGACGATCATCGGAACGGATGGCGGCCTGCTGGAGGCCCCGGTGGCTGCCGGCGACATCCTGCTCAGCCCGGCGGAACGGCTTGAACTGGTCGTGTCTTTCGACAAGCCCGGCGCGGCCTCGCTTGCCACGCTGGACTATGACCGCGGCTGGATGGGTCCCGGCCGACCAGCCGATGCCGGGCTGACGCTGCTGACGGTCAATGTCTCGCAGACCGAGGCGGACCCTGTTCCGCCACTGCCCGACCGGCTGCGGCCGATCGCGCAACTCGGCGCTCCGGCCGTCAGCCGCCGCTTTGTCTTCACCGAAACCATGGCCATGAACGCCAGCGGCATGGAAATGGGGTTCCTGATCAACGGTGCCGCCTTCGACATGAAGCGCATCGACGTCGTCGCCAAGGCTGGTCAGGTCGAACTCTGGGAGATCGTCAACGAGGCGGACATGGATCATCCATTCCATGTGCATGGGACGCAGTTCCAGGTGATCGAGCACGAACGCGGCGGCAACATATCAAAGCCGGCCTATCGCGCCTGGAAGGACACCGTCAATGTCGCGCGCGGAGAGACGGTAAGGCTGCTGCTGCGGCAGGACCGGCCGGGGCCGAGGATGTATCACTGCCACATCCTCGAGCATGAGCAGCTCGGCATGATGGGCGTCGTCGACGTGCAGGCATAGTCCGGCGTGGCGGGGCTCTATGGCGCACTGTTCCTCAGCGCTTTCCTCGCCGCAACCGTCGTGCCGGTTTCGTCGGAGGCGGTGCTCGCCGGCCTGATCGTCTCGGGTCGCGGTGACCCTTGGCTGCTCCTTGTGGTGGCGACGATCGGCAACACGCTCGGCTCCGTGGTGAACTGGGTTCTGGGGCGTGGCATTGACGGGCTGCGCAACAGGCGCTGGTTTCCCGTCACGGGGGATCGCTATGAGCAGGCATGCCGAACGTTCCGGCGCTTTGGCGAATGGACACTGTTGTTTGCCTGGCTGCCGGTCGTGGGAGATGCTCTCACCCTTGCCGCGGGCGCTGCACGCGTGAATCTCGGCGTGTTCGTCGCTCTTGTCGCAACCGGCAAGGCTGCACGCTATGCGGTGATCGTCGCGGCAGGGTTGTGGGCGACGGCGTGAGCCATCGTCCACAACGTCGACCAAAGCAGCATTTTCAGTCGCGCGAGGCCGTTTTCGGCCGGCCGAAGACCATGCTTCGCATGACGCCGTCGCGCAGCAGCATCAAATGTCCCATGGCAGCCAGGACGTGAATGCCGACAAGTCCAAGCATGATCCAGGCCAGCTTCTGATGCACGAACGCAAAACCCCTTGCCGACAGCACGCCAACGGATGGCGCCAGCGGCACGGGCAAGGTTCCAAAAAGCCGCGCGGGGGGCATGAAAGGCATTGGCCGGTAGCCCAGCCATCCCGTTACCAAGACGGCGATGATCGTGACGTAGAGAAATATGTGGAAGAAAGTCGTCGCAAACCGCAGGAATCGTGAAGTTGGCCTGGCAGGAGCCTGGGTTAAGGCGCGCCAGAAGAGCCTTAGGACGATAATGGCCAGGATCGTAACGCCGATCGACATGTGAAGCGGCAGCCAGTTCATCATCGTCATGCCCGGCCCCCGCATCGGCCCGAAGGCAATGGCGATTTGCGCCGCGAGCGCCGCCACGGTCAGCCAATGCAGCAGACGAATGCCGAAATGCCAATGCAAGCGAGGTTTCCCGCTCATCTTCGCGGCCCGATGTCTATCATGGGTGCGCATGAGGGCGTGATGTCTTCGTTCTCTCCAACGGGTCTGGTTTCGGTAAGAGGTACGGTACTTTTTCGCCAAGCACTTGAAAATGCATGGTGATCCCGACAGGAATCGAACCTGTGACCTACAGATTAGGAATCTGCCGCTCTATCCTACTGAGCTACGGGACCACGCGGCCCGACACATAGCCGCTTCGGACCGTTTCGCCAAGAGGCCGGCCGTTTGCAATCGGCCGGCCTCTTGTGCGATGCTCATCAGGCGGCCAGCGCGGTTTCCGCCAGCTTCACCCAGTAGCTCATGCCGTGCGGGATGGCCTCGTCGTTGAAATCGTAGGCCGGGTTGTGAAGGCCGGCGGTGTCGCCATTGCCGATGAAGATGAAGGCGCCGGGGCGGGCTTCCAGCATGTAGGAGAAATCCTCGCCGCCCATCACCGGCTGGATGCCGCGGTGGACCTGGGCGTCGCCGGCGACATTGGCCGCGATATCGCTGGCAAATACCGTCTCTTCGGCATGGTTGAAGGTCACGGGGTAATTTGCCTGGTAGTCGACCTCGATCTTGGCGCCGAAAGCGGTCGCCAGGCCGTCGCAGATGGTGCGGATGCGTTCTTCGGATTTCTTGGCGATCTCCTTGCGCAAGGTGCGCACGGTGCCGGCGATCTCGGCCGATTCCGGGATGATGTTGTAGGCATCGCCGGCATGGAACTTGGTCACCGACACCACCACGGCCTCGACCGGATCGGTGCTGCGCGAGGCGATCGTCTGCAGCGCGCCGACCAACTGGCTGGTGATGACGATCGGGTCGATCGTGCCGTGCGGCATCGCGGCATGGCCGCCCCGGCCTTTCACGGTGATGGTGAATTCGGCCGTCGCCGCCATGATCGGGCCCGGACGTATGGCGAACTGGCCGACGGGCAGGCCCGGCATGTTGTGCATGCCGAACACTTTGGAGATGTCGAAGCGCTCCATCATGCCGTCCTTGACCATCTCGTTGCCGCCGCCGCCGCCTTCCTCCGCCGGCTGGAAGATCACCGCCACGGAGCCGGCAAAGTTGCGTGTCTCGGCGAGGTATTTCGCGGCACCCAAAAGCATCGCGGTGTGGCCGTCATGGCCACAGGCGTGCATCTTGCCGGGAACGGTCGACGCGTAGGGCTTGCCTGATATCTCGTTGAGCGGCAGCGCATCCATGTCGGCGCGCAGGCCGATGGTGGTGCCTTCGCCCTTGCGGCCGCGGATGATGCCGACGACGCCGGTCTTGCCGAGGCCAGTGACCACATCGTCGCAACCGAACTCCTTCAGCTTCTCGGTGACGAAAGCCGCCGTCTTGAAGACATCGAAGTTCAGCTCGGGCGTCTGGTGCAGGTGCCGGCGCCAGCCGGCAACTTCGTCCTGCATTTCAGCGGCGCGGTTCAGGATTGGCATGATGGTTCCATTCGTTGTTGGAGCAGCCGGCTTCAGCCTGGTGTTTTGCAATTGTGCCCGGGGTTTTGCAATTGTGCCCGGGTTTTTGGAATTGTGATTGTCAGGCACTTTGCCATGTTGGCGTCACATAGGGTAAATAGCACCGCACCGATGCGGTCCGTTTTGAGGGTCGGACCTATTCTGCTGGCGGTCGCGTAACGAAATCTTACGGAGCCAGGGGCAATCAGGGCAAGAGGCGATTTCGGATTAGATCATGCGGCACAGGCATTTCCTCAAACTATTCCCGGCTGGCGCAATCATGTTGTCGGTCCTGGCTGGGTCTGCGCTGGCCAATCCGGTGGTTGTCTTCGACCTGAAGAACGGCCAGATCCTGCAACACCAGGATGCCTTCAAGCGCTGGTATCCTGCGTCGCTGAGCAAGCTGATGACCGCCTATGTGACTTTCCGGGCGATCGCGGCCGGCGAGGTTCAGCTCGATTCGCCGATCAAGGTGACCAAGCACTCCGCCGGCGAGCCGCCAAGCAAGATGGGCTTCAAGCCGGGCTCGGTCATGCGGCTCGACAATGCGCTGAAGATGATGCTGGTCAAATCGGCCAATGACATCGCCATGGCGGTCGGCGAGAATGTCGGCGGCTCGCAGGCCGCCTTCGCCGAAAGGATGAATGCCGAGGCGGCACGGCTCGGCATGAACGGCACGCATTTCGTCAATCCGAACGGCCTCTACTCGCCCGACCAGTACACGACGGCGCGCGACCTTTCGGTCCTGGTGATGGCGATCCGCCGCGAGTTCCCGCAATATGCGCCGTGGTTCTCGATCGAAGGCCTCGCGGTCGGCAAGAAGGCCATTGCGAACTACAATCTCCTGATCGGCCGCTATCCCGGCGCCGATGGCATGAAGACGGGCTTCGTCTGCCCTTCCGGCTTCAACATGATCGGTTCGGCGACGCGCAACGGCCGCACGCTGGTCGCGGTCGTGCTTGGCGAGAAGTCGGCGGTCAGCCGTGCCGAGACAGCGGCAAAGCTGCTCGACCAGGGCTTTGACACGCCCACCGCCGGTTCGGCCACCGTCGCGACGCTGGCGCCCTATGGCGACACGGTCTCGCCCAACGACATGCATGACGAGGTCTGCAAGAAGAAGACGACGGAAGAGCAGTCCGAGGCGCCGCCTGCGGCCGCCGCCAAGGATGCGCCGAAGTCGCCCTATCAGGAAAAGCTCGACCATGTGCCGACGCTGGTTGCCGTCGGCCTCGGCGGCGCCACAGGCCCGGCGCCCAAGGCGATGCTCGACCAGGGCGGCCAGGAATACGCCGACGTGCCGATCCCGAGCTGGCGGCCCGATCGGCCGGCGCCGACCGGCGCCGGTCCGGCCGTTGCCGGTTCCGCGGCGCAAGGCGACCAGCCGGTCAAGGTCGCGAACTAACCCGATGAATGGGTTCCCGATCCCTGTCTCGGTGCTGACCGGCTTCCTCGGCGCCGGCAAGACGACGCTGCTCAACCGGCTGCTGAAAGACCCGGCGCTGGCCGACACGGCGGTCATCATCAACGAATATGGCGAGGTGGCGATCGACCATCTGCTGGTCGAGCAGGCTTCCGACGGCATCATCCAGCTTTCCGACGGCTGCCTGTGCTGCACCGTGCGCGGCGAGTTGGTCGATACGCTGGCCGATCTGGTCGACCGGCTGCAGACCGGCCGTATCGCCCGTCTTGCCCGCGTCATCGTCGAGACCACGGGGCTGGCCGACCCGGCGCCGGTGCTGCAGTCGATCATGGCGCATCCGGCGCTCGTCCAGGCTTTCCGGCTCGACGGCGTCATCACCCTGGTCGACGCGGTCAACGGCAGTGCCACGCTCGACGCCCATGTGGAGGCGGTCAAGCAGGTCGCCGTCGCCGATCGCATCGTGCTGAGCAAGACCGACCTGGTGACCGATGCCGGCGATCTCGAAACGCTGCGGGCGCGCCTGCGGCAGATCAATCCGGGCGCTGAACTGCTCGATGCCGGCAATTCAACGACCGGCGTGGCGGCGCTGTTTGATTGCGGCCTCTACAATCCCGCCACCAAATCCGCCGACGTGCGCCGCTGGCTCGGCGAGGAAGCGGCGCATGACCATCATCATGACGGTCATGACCACGGGCATGGCCACGATCATGATCATGATCATGGCCATCGCCACGATTCCCGTGTGCGCTCCTATTCGCTGGTCCATGACGGTCCAGTGCCGTTTTCGGCGATAGAAATGTTCCTCGACCTTCTGCGTTCGACGCATGGCGAGAAGCTGCTGCGCATGAAGGGCGTGATCGAACTCGGCGAAGATCCGTCACGGCCGCTGGTCATTCACGGCGTGCAGAAGATCCTGCATCCGCCGGCAAGGCTGCCCGCCTGGCCGGACGGCCAGCGCGGCACGCGGCTGGTGCTGATCACGCTCGACATGCCGGAAGACTATGTGCGCCGGCTGTTCGCCGCCTTCACCAACCGGCCGTCGATCGACACACCCGACCGCGCGGCGCTGGAGAACAATCCGCTGGCGATCGCCGGAAGATAGTGTCTCGCGTCGAAATTCAGACGGTCTCGCCGCGCTCGACCAGGAATCGATGGCCGCCTGACATAGCCGCCGTTTCAATCAGCTGGTGGCCGGCGTCCGCGCAAAAGGCGGGAATATCGATGACGGCGAGCGGGTCGGTGGTTTCGAGCCAGAGCCGGCTGCCCGGCTTCATTCCGGCCAGGCGTTTTTTCGCCTTGAGCACGGGAAGCGGGCAGTTCAGGCCCTTGAGGTCGTAGATAGCGGTATCCGCGGCCAACACCAGGCTCAGCCGCCGAACATGCCGAGCAGCTTGTTCTTCAGCTTTGTCACCCGGCTCTCGTCGGCGCTCGCTGCCTGCGTTTCGGCTTCCGGCGCGGTCCCCGTCGGGGCGGCTATGGTGGCGGTTGAGACTGGGGCTTCCTTGGCGGCCTTGGCTGCTTCCTTTGCCGCCACGGCTTGTGCCTTGGCCGCTTCCTTTTCGGCCAGCGCCTGCGCCTTTGCGGCTTCCTTGGCTTGCTTGGCGGCCTCTATGGCGGCCAGCCTCTGCTCCTCGGCCTTCTGCTTGGCGGCCTTTTCGGCGTCCAGTGCCGCCATCTTGCGGCCGGCGGGCGAATCGATGCGGCCCATGCGCGCCGTCTCGGTCACCGAGCCGTCGGAATTGAGCGAAGGCGGATCGATCGGCACGCGCTCGCCGCGCGCCCGGCGCTTCGACCAGTCGGAGACGATGCTGGCTTCCTTGACGCCGGCGATGGTCGGCTTAGGCGGCGGCACGCTTGCCTTGAGCGCGCTGTTGAAGGCCGCGTCATAGGTGCTCTGATAGGCGTTGTAGGCGCTCTTCAGCGAATCCGGCTGCGTGGTTGCCGGGCATGGTCCGGTCGGATCGAATGTCTGGCCATCGGCGGCGACCTGGTTGAAGACGTAGCGCTTCTCGCAGACATCGACCTTCGGCGGCACCTTGGTGACCTCGAAATTGTCGTAGCCGACCTTCAGCATCTTCCAGAACTCGTAGTTCGGGTCGTTGCGATAGCGCGCCATGTTGGCGGCGGTCATGCGGAACGGAAAGGCCTGGACCTGGAACTCGGTCTGTCCGCCCTGGAAGGCGTCGCGGCCGAAGGCATAGATCTGCTCGATCTGCGCGTCGGTCATCGAATAGCAGCCCGAGGACGAACAGGCGCCATGCACCATCAGGTTCTGGCCGGTGCGGCCATTGGCGCGGTCATAGGCGTTGGGAAAGCCGATGTTGAAGGACAGATGGTAGTTGGAGCGCGGATTCATCTGCGACGGGCGGACCGTGTAGAACCCCTCAGGCGCCTGGCGGTCGCCCTCGGTATATTTGGGACCGAGCTTGCCCGACCATTTGCAGATGTCGTAGCTCGCCACCATGTCGTAGCGGCCGTTGGTCTTGGCCTTCCAGATCTCGAGCTTGCCTTCTTCCTTGAAGATGCGCGCCATCACCGAGGAGGTGCGCACCATGCCCTTGGCCTTCATGTCGGCCAGGATCTTGTCCGGCAGCGGCTTGTTGGCTTCCGGGGCAAAGTCCTTCATCGACGAATCATTGCAGCCGGCGACGGCTATCGAGGCGACGAGGACTCCGGTGCGGGCGAGCTTGGTAAACATGGATACGGCTATGTCTTTTCCCTCGGGCCAATGGCTTCGAAACTGCCGAGCCCGTATGCTGAACACCGACGGACCGTAAGCCCGTTAACCTTGAAAATTCCTTACCGCAAGCTCGACCAACCCCTCACGGCAATTTCATTGACGCGAATCCGGCGGCATTTTTGTGGCGAAATTGCTCATTGCCGCCACATTGCCGTCGGTGCGACGCTTTCGATGGCCTTGTCCGCCGTCAGAGGGCCGTCAGAGGCTGCGGCCCATCGCCAGGTATTTCTCGCGGCGCTGTTCGCGGAAGTCGGTGTTGGCGCCGGCGAATTCCTTCATCGTCTTGGCAATGAGGTCGCCGGTCGCGGCAATCACAGTTTCAGGCGCGCGCTGGGCGCCGCCCATCGGCTCGGGGATGATGGCGTCGATGATCTTCAGTTCCAGAAGATCCTGCGCGGTGATCTTCATGTTGGTCGCCGCATCCTTGGAGCGCGTGGTGTCGCGCCACAGGATCGAGGCCGCACCCTCAGGCGAAATCACCGAATAGATGGCGTGTTCGAGCATGTAGACGCGGTTGGCGGTGGCGATCGCGATGGCGCCGCCCGAACCGCCTTCGCCGATGACCACGGAGATCGACGGCACTTTCAGCGCAAGGCAGGCCGAGGTCGAGCGCGCAATGGCTTCGGCCTGGCCGCGCTCCTCGGCGCCGACGCCGGGATAGGCACCCGCTGTGTCGACCAGGGTCAACAGCGGGATCTTGAAGCGGTCGGCCAGTTCCATCAGCCGCACCGCCTTGCGGTAGCCTTCCGGGCGCACCGAACCGAAATTGTGCCTCAGGCGGCTGGTCGTGTCCGAGCCCTTCTCCTGGCCGATGATGGCGACAGGCTCGCCGCGGAAGCGGGCAAAGCCGCCGACGATCGCCTGGTCCTCGCCGAAATTGCGGTCGCCGGCGAGCGGCGTGAAGTCGCTGAACAGGCCCTTGATGTAGTCGACGCAGTGCGGCCTGTCGGAATGGCGGGCCACCTGCACCTTCTGCCAGGGCGTCAGCGCCTTGTAGAGATCGCGCAGCGCGTCGCGCGAGCGCTTCTCGAGCCTGGTGATCTCATCGGCGACATCGACCGCTTCGCCATTCTCGGCAAGCTTCTTTAGCTCGAGGATCTTGAGCTCGAGATCCTGCACCGGCTTTTCGAAATCGAGGTAATTGTACATGCTTGAGCGGACCGATACGTCGGAAGGCAAGGACTGCGGAACCCTTGAAACCAAGGCTCCCGGCGGTGAAATGTCGTCCTCACATAGCGATATGAGGCCTAGTCGGCAAGCGGATGATGATCGTTGACCAGCCGCACCAGCCGCTCCTCCAGCACATGGGTGTAAATCTGTGTCGTCGATATGTCGGCATGGCCGAGCAACTGCTGCACCGCCCTGAGATCGGCGCCGTTCTGCAAGAGATGGCTGGCGAAAGCATGGCGCAGCACATGCGGCGAGATCTTCGCTGAGGCGATGCCGGCCCGCGCCGCCAGCCCTTTCAGGTCGCGGGCAAAGACCTGGCGCGAGAGATAGCCGCTGTCGGACGCTGCCGGAAACAGGAACGGGCTTTCGGCGAAGGCGGGCACCCCGGATCGGGCGGCGAGCCAGGCGCGCATCGCCACCCGCGCCTTGGCCGACAGCGGCACCATGCGCTCCTTGTCGCCCTTGCCGCGCACCATGAAGAAACGATCGTCGCGCTGCGCAACCGTCACCGGCAGGCCGACCAGCTCGGAAACGCGCAGCCCCGTGGCGTAGAGCACCTCGACCAGCGCATGCAGGCGCAGCGCGGCCAGCCTGTCGCTGTAGCCGAGCCCGGCGTCGCCGGCTTCCTGCGCGGCGCGGTCGATCAACCGGCCGGTCTCGGCCTCGCTCATCGTCTTGGGCAGCGGCCGGCCCTTTTTCGGGCTGTCCAGCGTACCGGTCGGGTCATCGGTACGCAGGCCCTCGGCGTAGAGGAATTTGAAGAACTGGCGGATCGCCGAGAGTTTTCGCGCCTGCGAGGTCGGCGCGAAGCCGCGCGCTGCGATGTCGTCGAGATAGGCGCGGATATCGGCGGCACCAGCACCGGCAAGCCCGCCATCGATCCCGCTCGAAGCGTCTTCGAGGTCGCGGCGGTAGGAGGACAGCGTGTTTTCAGCAGCGCCGCGCTCGGCGCTCATCATTTCCAGGAAGGCCTCGATGCGGGCGGCGCTGTTCATCCTCAGGGATCAGTTTTCTTTCGGGTCAGTTTTTCTTGGGGTTCAGCTTTTCGGGCGGGATGCGCACGCTCATCTCGGCTTTTTTGGGCTCGACGAACATGACCAGTGCGAACATCGTACCATAGGCAATGCCGGCCAGAATCGCGAGGATCACGACAAAGCGAAACAGTGTCGGCATCAATTTTCGCCCGTCTTCTTGTTCTGCGTTTCCAAACCCTGTGCCCTTATGGGACGCCAATCCGGCCAATTCAAGGAAGAAGCGGAGGCCTGTCAGCAACTTCTGATGCAGGCATCCTCCGCCCGATATAGGCTTGCCTCTATCGGGCACGCTTGACGCAAACCGGCTTTTCATGTCGATACGCCGGCAAAGAGGGTCCAAGAAACAGCTGATGAACGCGCACCAGGCAAATCCTCCGGGCGAGACCTACGCCGCGCTGCTTGGCCGGCTGGAAAACCGGTCCATCGTCTTTGTCGGCCTGATGGGCGCCGGCAAGACGGCGATCGGCCGCAAGGTGGCGACGATGCTTTCGCTGCCTTTCATCGACAGCGACCAGGAGATCGAAAGCGTCTCGCGCATGACCGTGCCGGAACTGTTCGAACGCTATGGCGAGACCGAGTTCAGGGCCCTGGAACAGCGCGTCATCCTGCGCGTGCTTGAAAATGGCCCGCAGGTGCTTTCGACCGGCGGCGGCGCCTTCATGAACGCGCAGACGCGCGAGGCTATCGCCGCGCATGGCGTCTCGGTGTGGCTGAAGGCCGAACTCGACCTTCTGATGGACCGGGTTTCGAAGAAGCAGAACCGGCCGCTGTTGAAAAGTGCCGATCCCCGCGCCGTGCTGGAGCGGCTGATGGGCGAGCGCTATCCGGTCTACGCGACATCAGATGTCACCGTGCCGACCCGCGACGACCGCAAGGAGGTCATCGCCGCCGAGGTGCTGGACGCGCTGTGCCGGCATTTCGGCATCGATGAAATTGCAGCGACGGGCGAGATCGAATCGTGAGCGTGGACAAGCCAGTCACCGTCGAAGTGGGCCTTGGCGACCGGGCCTACGACATATTGATCGGCTCCGGCCTTTTGTCGCGCGCGGGCGAGGAGATTTCACGCCGCCTGCCGGGTACGCGCGCCGCTGTCGTCACCGACGAGAATGTCGCCGCCGCGCATCTCGATACGCTGAAGGCAGGGCTCGAGAAGGGCGGCATCCAACCCACCGTCATCACGATGCCGCCCGGCGAGAAGACCAAGAGCTTTGCCCATCTCGAAGAGGTGGTCGATGGGATTCTGGCCGCTAGGCTGGAGCGTGGCGACGTTGTCGTCGCGCTGGGCGGTGGCGTCATCGGCGATCTCACCGGTTTTGCCGCCGGCATCGTGCGGCGCGGCATGAATTTCGTGCAGATCCCGACCTCGCTGCTGGCGCAGGTCGATTCCTCTGTGGGTGGGAAGACGGGCATCAACAGCCCGCGCGGCAAGAACCTTGTCGGTGTCTTTCTGCAGCCGAAACTGGTGCTGGCCGACACGGAAGTGCTCGACACGCTGCCGATCCGCGAATTCCGCGCCGGCTATGCTGAACTCGCCAAGTACGGGCTGATCGACCGGCCGGAGCTTTTCGCATGGCTTGAGGCGAACTGGCAAAAGGTGTTCGCCGGCGGGCCGGAGCGAGCGCAGGCGATTGCCGAGGCCTGTCGCGCCAAGGCCGATGTCGTCGCGCGCGACGAGTTCGAGACCGGCGACCGGGCATTGCTCAATCTCGGCCACACATTCGGCCATGCGCTTGAAGCCGCCACGCAGTATGACGGCGCCCGGCTCGTCCATGGCGAGGGGGTCGCCATCGGCATGGCGCTTGCGCACCGCTTCTCCTCGCGGCTCAATCTGGCGAGCCCCGACGACGCGGCGCGCGTCGAGACGCATCTGCGCGCCGTCGGCCTGCCGTGGCGGATGTCCGATATTCCGGGTGAATTGCCCGATGCCGAGGCGCTGCTTTCCTTCATTACCCAGGACAAGAAGGTGTCGCGCGGCGCGCTGACCTTCATCCTGACGCGGGGCATCGGCCAGGCTTTCATCGCCAAGGACGTTCCGGCTTCGGAAGTGCTGTCGTTTCTGAGGGAAAACCACCCAGCCAGCCGGAAAGCCGGCTGAAATGGACAATGGCTGGATCGTCGTCGCCGTCCTTGCCATCCTCATCCTGCTGCTCGTTGCCGTGCGCACGCGCCTTCTCGCCATGTTCGGCTACGAGCTGTCGCGCATCGAGCCGCAACGTTCGAGTGAGGCCGAGTTGCGCGGCGCGGTCGACGATTTCCGCCGCGACGGCCAGGTGGTGCGCGAGGATCGCGACCGTATCGGCGGCCTGTTCGATCTCGAGGAGCTCGAAGTCTCCGACATCATGGTCCACCGCACCAACATGCGCTCGGTCAATGCCGACAATGCGCCGGAAGCAGTGGTGCGCGAGATCCTGCAGAGCCCGCACACCCGCATGCCGCTGTGGAAGGGCTCGCTCGACAACATTGTCGGCGTGCTGCATGCCAAGGATCTGCTGCGCGCGCTGAACGAAGTCGGCAATGATTTTTCCAAGATCGACGTGATGAAGATCGCCTCGAAACCCTGGTTCGTGCCCGACACCACGACCTTGCAGGAACAGCTCAACGCCTTCCTGCGCCGCAAGGCGCATTTCGCCGTCGTCGTCGACGAGTATGGCGAGGTCGAAGGGCTGGTGACGCTGGAGGACATCATCGAGGAGATCGTCGGCGAGATCGCCGACGAGCACGATGTCGATATCCAGGGCGTCAAGCAGGAGGCCGACGGCTCCGTCGTCGTCGACGGCAATGTCCCGATCCGCGACCTGAACCGGGCGCTCGACTGGAACCTGCCGGACGAGGAGGCGACCACGATTGCCGGCCTCGTCATCCACGAGGCGCAGTCGATCCCCGAGGAAAAGCAGGCTTTTACCTTCCACGGCAAGCGCTTCATCGTCATGAAGCGCGACAAGAACCGCATTGCCAGGCTGAGGATCAGGCCCGTCGCGTAGCGCCACTTTCGGCCACGTTACCGATCCTTCACTGGAACTTCGCGACGCCCCGATGCATTTTGCGCCGGGCAGTCAGGAGAAGATGATGATCGATCGGCGAACCCTGCTTCTGGCTTCGATGGCGGCTTTTGTGCCGGCCGCGACGTTCGCGCGCCAGTCGTCGCCATCTCCCAAAACTCTCGACTACGGCCCGGCCAAGCTCGACATCTATGCGCCCGATGGGGCGAGTGGGCTGCCTGTGGTCTTCTTCGTCCATGGCGGGGCCTGGGAGTTCGGCAAGCGCAGCCAGGTGGGCGCCAAGCCGGCCTTCCTGCTCGCCAACGGATTCTGCTTCGTCTCCATCGACTACCGCATGCTGCCTGAGGCCGATGTCGCCACCCAGGCCAATGACGTGGAAAAGGCCTATGCCTATGTCAGCGCTAACATCGCCAAGCATGGTGGCGACCCCAAGCGCATTGTCGGCATGGGCCATTCCGCGGGCTGCCATCTGATCGCATTGACCGGCATGCGCGGCGGGCTGCCCGGCGTCGCCGGGCTGCTTCTGGACGACACCAGGGCCTATGATCTTACGGCGCTGGAGAAGAATGGCGGCATGGTGCGGGCCTATGCGCGGGTCTTTTCCGACCCTTCGCAATGGGCGGCACTGTCGCCCGCCAGCTATGTCGATGGCCGCAAGCACCCGCCGACCTTCATCGCGTATTCGGGAGCATCTGGCCGTGGCGAGGAGTCGAAAGCCTTCGCCGAGCGCCTGCGTGCCACTGGCACCGAGGTCACGCTGTTCGACGGCAGCGCCTATACGCATATGTCGATCAACCGCGATTTCGGCAGGGATGGCGACGCGCTGACCGCTGCCGCCCTGGCCTTCCTGAAATCGACGGTCGGCTGATCGACTTCGGCTCGCCCTGTACCTGTAACTGGATCATGCCAAAGGTGGTCGCGGGATATTGCCGGGCGGACGTCCATAGGTGCAATTGCTCCTGATGATTGGGAGAAAAATTGCATGAATGGCGCCGATGTCCTGTGCGACGTGCTGCTGGCCAATGATGTGACGGTCTGCTTCGCCAACCCCGGTACTTCCGAAATGCATTTCGTCGCCGCGCTCGACCGCAAGCCCGGGATGCGCTGCGTGCTCGGCCTGTTCGAGGGCGTGGTGACAGGTGCGGCCGACGGCTATGCGCGCATGACCGACCGCCCGGCCGCGACTTTGCTGCACACCGGCCCTGGCCTGGCCAATGGGCTGGCCAACATGCACAATGCCCGGCGTGCGTTCAGCCCGATGATCAACATTGTCGGCGACCACGCCTCCTACCATCTGCCGCTCGACGCGCCGCTCACCAGCGACATCGAAGGCCTGGCGGCGCCGATGTCCAACTGGGTGCGCCGCATCGCGGGGCCAGAAGATGTCCAGCCGGCCACGGAGGCGGCCGTCCGCGCCTCGCTGACGCCGCCGGGCGTCACGACGCTGGTCCTGCCGGCGGATGCGGCGTGGGGCGATGCTGGCCCGGCCTCGCCGGGCAAGATCGTCCTTCCGCCGCCGCCTGCGGTCGACATGGACGCCGTGCGCGCGACCGCCGCGGCGATCCGTGCGGCTCCGGGCCGTGTCGGCATGATCGTTCGTGGCCGGGCGGCGCGCGCCGATGCGCTTAAGATCGCCGGCCAGATTTCGACGGCCTGCGATGTCCGCCTGTTAGGCGAGGTCCTGATCGCGCGGATGCAACGCGGGCGTGGGCGCGTCGCGCCGACACGTATTCCCTACCCGATCGACGCGGCGACAGCGCTGCTCGGGGATATCGATGTTCTTGTGCTGGTCGGCGGCAAGGAGCCGGTCGCCTTCTTCGCCTATCCGGGAAAGCCGGGACGGCTTGTGCGCGACGACTGCCAGGTGCTGACGCTCGCTGCTCATGGCGATGATCTGCATGCGGCGCTGGAAGCGCTTCGCGACGAACTTGGCGTCAAGCCGTCGCAACAGGCCGACTTCGCAACCGCTTTTCCCGACGAGGCTGCGCCGGGCGGCGGGCTGACGGAGGATGCCATCGCACTGTCGGTGGCGCGCAAGCTGCCGGACAATGCGATCGTCTGCGACGAAGCGGTCACTTCGGCACGACGTTTCTTCGCGCTGTCGGCCTTTGCCGCGCCGCACGACTACATGATGGGCACCGGCGGATCGATCGGCGGCGGCATCCCGATGGCGACAGGAGCGGCGATCGCCTGTCCCGACCGCAAGGTGATCAATCTGGAGGCCGATGGCAGCGGCATGTACACGGTGCAGGGCCTGTGGACGCAGGCGCGGGAAAATCTCGACGTGGTGACGATCGTGTTTTCCAACCGCACCTACGCGATCCTGCATGGCGAGATGAAGAATGTTGGCGTCAACGCGATCGGCGAGAACGCCAGGCGCATGCTTGACCTCGACCATCCCGCACTGGACTGGGTTTCGCTGGCCAAGGGCATGGGTGTCGAGGCGGCTCGCGCCGACACATGCGAGCGGTTCGACGCGCTGCTGGACAGTGCCCTGTCTCGGCGGGGTCCGTTCCTTATCGAAGCTGTGATCTGACCGCGCCGGAGAGGCAGCCCGGTGGGGCAGCGCGGACTGATCTACCAGCGGGTCTTTTCGCCGGGCGCCGACGGTTCGATCGCCAGTGCGTGAACGCCCGCCTTCAGTTCGTCGGCCAGCAGTTCGTTGACGGCGCGGTGGCGGTCGATGCGGCTCATGCCGGCAAAGGCGGACGAGACGACGCGGACACGAAAATGCGTCTCGCCGGTGCCGTCATAGGCGCCATGATGGTCCGAACCGTGGTGATGGTGGCCGGCGTGGAGATGGCTTTCGTTGATGATGGCCAGCCGCTCCGGCGAAAATGCCTTGTTGAGCTTGTCTTCCATGGTCGCCTGTATGGACATTGCCGTCTCCGTTCACCACATATGGCTGGCGCGCCAGCCCCGGGGGCCGCTCTTGCGCAACTAAATCCGCCATTCGCCTGCTTTATGCCGCGATTCAGCGGTTAGGGCGATGATCGCGAAAATGTCAATTCTTGTTTCGCATTTGCGAACGCCCCATAAATGGGTGAGATGAAGCCGTATCCCAAATATTTCGAGAAGATTCGCATCCGCCCGGAGAAGGATGCGGAGCTGAAGTCGCACTCGCCGATCTGCCAGTGGGACGGCTGCAAGGAGCCGGGCACCCATCGTGCGCCGGTCGGGCGCATGAAGGAGGGCGAGTATTTCCGCTTCTGCTTCGACCATGTGCGCGAGTACAACAAGGGCTTCAACTACTTCTCCGGCGTGCCGGACACCGAGGTCGCGCGCTTTCAGAAGGAAGCCATGACCGGCCATCGGCCGACCTGGAAGATGGGCGTCAACGGCGCCTCGACACGTTCGTCGCCCGATATGGCGCAGATGCGCTCCGGCCGCGCCGGCTATTACAATCGGATGCGCGACCCGTTCGACCTGTTCAAGGGGCCGAAGGATCCGCGCGAGGCGCGCGAGCGCAAGGCCAAGCCGCTTGAGGCCAAGGCGCTGGAAACGCTTGGCCTTGATACAAAGGCGACTGGCAAGGATATCAAGGCGCGCTATAAGGAACTGGTGAAACGTCATCATCCGGATGCGAATGGTGGCGACAGAGGTTCGGAAGACCGGTTCCGCGATGTGCTGCAGGCCTATCGCGTGCTCAAACAGGCGGGCCTGTGCTGAGCGACCCTACGGTTTGTGTCGCTTTCCAACTTTCATAAGGTTGGAAAAGGCACTAAGACCGCCCCCGAACAAAATCGATTGCCGGCGAAACGGGACGTTTCGCCCGTGGAGACGTTGAGAGATATGAACAAGGTCGATCGCGACATCGCCAACCTGCCCGACACGACGGTGTCGGTGAAGGATAAATTCGGCTTCGACTCCAAGATGGTGGTGCCGGCCTATTCGGTGACATCGGAACATGTGCCCGACGTCGATCCGGACTATCTGTTCGACAAGGCAACGACGCTGGCGATCCTGGCCGGCTTTGCCTACAACCGCCGCGTCATGGTGTCGGGCTATCACGGCACCGGCAAGTCGACGCATATCGAACAGGTCGCCGCCCGCCTCAACTGGCCCTGCGTGCGCGTCAACCTCGACAGCCATGTCAGCCGTATCGATCTTGTCGGCAAGGATGCGATCGTCGTCAAGGACGGCTTGCAGATCACCGAATTCCGCGACGGCATCCTGCCCTGGGCCTACCAGCACAATGTCGCGCTCTGCTTCGACGAATATGATGCCGGCCGTCCGGACGTGATGTTCGTCATCCAGCGCGTGCTGGAATCCTCGGGCCGGCTGACGCTGCTCGACCAGAGCCGGGTCATCCGCCCGCATCCGGCCTTCCGGCTGTTCTCGACCGCCAACACGGTCGGGCTCGGCGACACGACTGGCCTCTATCACGGCACGCAGCAGATCAACCAGGCGCAGATGGATCGCTGGTCGATCGTCACCACGCTGAACTATCTGCCGCACGACAATGAAGTGAACATCGTGCTGGCCAAGGCCAAGCACTATCGCGACAACAAGGGCAAGGACATCGTCAACAAGATGGTGCGCGTCGCCGACATGACGCGTTCCGCGTTCATCAACGGCGACCTGTCGACCGTGATGAGCCCGCGTACCGTCATCACCTGGGCCGAGAACGCCGAGATCTTCGGCAATATCGGCATGGCGTTCCGGCTGACCTTCCTCAACAAGTGCGACGAGCTGGAGCGTTCGGTGGTGGCCGAATTCTACCAGCGCGCCTTTGGCGAGGATCTGCCCGAGAGCGCCGCCAACGTGGTGCTGGGTTAAGCAGAGCCTCGATGGCGGGTCCGGGCGACAACACGCGCAACAAGTCGAAGACGGGGTCTGAAGCCGACAGCTTCAAGCGCGCCGTCACCGTCTGCATGCGCGCCATTGCCGGCGACAAGGACATGGAAGTCGGCTTCGCCAAGGACAGGCCCGCACTTGCCGGCAGCCGTGCCCGGCTGCCCGAACTGCCGAAGAAGGCGTCGAAGACCGACATTGCGATCACCCGCGGGCTCGGCGATTCCATGGCGCTGAAGCGCGCCTGCCATGATGCGCGCATCCACACCAAGCTGGCGCCGGAAGGCAAGGCGGCGCGCGCCATCTATGACGCGGTCGAGCAGGCCCGTGTCGAGGCGATCGGCAGCCGCGCCATGCAAGGCGTCGCCGACAATATCGGCTCGATGCTGGAGGACAAATACGCCAAGGCCAATCTCGTCGACGTCAAGGACAAGGCCGACGCGCCGATCGAGGAAGCGCTGGCGCTGATGGTGCGCGAGAAGCTGACCGGCCGGCCGGTGCCGAAGAGCGGCGAGCGACTGGTCGAACTCTGGCGGCCCTGGGTCGAGGAGAAGGCCAAGGCCGACCTCGACGGGCTGTCTGCCAAACTCGACGACCAGCAGGCCTTTGCCCGCGTCGTGCGCGAAATGCTCGCCTCCATGGAGATGGCCGAGGAACTCGGCGACGACCAGGAGACGGAAGACTCCGAGGACAATGACGACAACCAGCCGCAAGGCGAGGAGCAGAGCGAGGAGGGCGGGGAAGAGGATTCCGGCTCCGAGCAGTCGCAGTCCGAGGATGCCGAGGCTTCGGCCGATGACGAGCAGTCGTCCGAGACGGAGGCATCCGATGCCACCGCCGACGATCTGTCGGACGATGACGATGCCGATGCCGAGACGCCCGGCGAGGCGCGCCGCAACGACAATCCCTTCACCAATCTGCCGAAGGAAATCGACTACAAGGTCTACACATCAGCCTTCGACGAGACGGTCGGTGCCGAGGAGCTTTGCGAAGAGGAAGAGCTCGACCGGCTGCGCGCCTTCCTCGACAAGCAACTGGCCAACCTGTCGGGCGTGGTCGGGCGGCTGGCCAACCGGCTGCAGCGCCGCTTGATGGCGCAGCAGAACCGGTCCTGGGATTTCGACCTGGAAGAGGGCTACCTCGACCCGGCGCGGCTGGTGCGCGTCGTCATCGACCCGATGCAGCCGCTCTCCTTCAAGCAGGAACGCGACACCAAGTTCCGCGACACGGTGGTGACGCTGGTGCTCGACAATTCGGGCTCGATGCGCGGCCGGCCGATCACGGTCGCCGCCACCTGCGCCGACATTCTCGCCCGCACGCTGGAGCGTTGCGGCGTCTCGGTCGAGATCCTCGGCTTCACCACGCGGGCGTGGAAGGGCGGGCAGGCGCGCGAAAAATGGCTGAAGGACGGCAAGCCGCCGAACCCCGGCCGGCTCAATGATCTGCGCCACATCATCTACAAGTCGGCCGACCATCCATGGCGCCGCGCCCGGCGCAATCTCGGCCTGATGATGCGCGAAGGCCTGCTCAAGGAGAACATCGACGGCGAGGCGCTGCTGTGGGCGCACAACCGGCTGATCGCCCGGCCCGAACAGCGCAAGATCCTGATGATGATCTCGGACGGCGCGCCGGTCGACGATTCGACGCTTTCGGTGAATCCCGGCAATTATCTCGAACGCCATTTGCGCGCCGTCATCGAGCTGATCGAGACGCGCTCGCCGGTGGAACTGCTGGCCATCGGCATCGGCCATGACGTCACGCGCTATTATCGCCGCGCCGTCACCATCGTCGATGCCGAGGAACTGGCCGGCGCCATGACCGAGCAATTGGCCTCGCTGTTTGCCGAGGAAAGCGCACGCGACACGCGGCGCGGCGGCATGCGGCGCGCCGGATGATCCTTTCACGGGGCGGGTTTCGGCAAACGCTCTTCGCCGCCATCGCCCTGTTCGCCGGCGTGGCGTCCGCGCCAGCCCGTTCGGCCGGGTCGGCTTCGGTTGAACCCATCGAGGTTTCGGCCCGCCCCATCACCGAATTCCGCATTGGCCGGACCGACAAGCAGTTCGGCTCGCTCGAATTCGTCGGCGGGCTGGAGATGACCTCGAAATCGCGTGATTTCGGCGCGCTGTCGGCCTTCCGCTTTCTGAAAGCGGGCAGCGATTTCATCGGTGTGGCTGACACTGGCTACTGGTTCTTCGGCACGGTGGCGCGCGACGCCGACAGGCGGCCCGTGGGCATCCAGAACTTCCGCATGCAGCAGATGGTCGACCAGGGCGGCCAGCCGATCGACGAGAAATGGGAGGTCGATGCTGAAGGCCTCGCGGTCAAGGACGGTATCGCCACCGTCGGTTTCGAGCGCAACCACCGCGTTGCCCAGTTCAGGATCGACCCGCAGAACATGAAGGCGCCATACCGGCAGCTGGATTTCCTGGTGCCGGCGCGGGAGCTGCGCCAGAACCGCGGCTTCGAGACCGTCACCCATGCCAATCCCAATGGCCAGCACCAAGGCGGTCTGGTCGTGGTCTCGGAAAAGAGCCTCGACAAATCAGGCAACATCTACGCCGCCATCATCGAAGGACCGCACAAGGGCGTCTTCACCGTCAAGCGCAACGGCGACTTCGACATCACCGACGGCGCCTTCCTGCCGGATGGCGACCTTTTGCTGCTGGAGCGGAGTTTCACCATGGCGGGCGGGCTCAAGATGCGGCTGCGGCGTATCTATGGCGAGAGTGTCGAGAAGGGCGCCGTTGCCGACGGACCGGTGCTGCTGGATGCCGACATGGGCTACCAGATCGACAATATGGAGGGTCTCGACGTCTGGACCCGCGATGATGGCGCGGTGATGGTGTCGATGGTTTCCGACGACAACCATTCGATCCTGCAGCGCAATCTCTATCTGGAATTCGTCCTGCACCAGGATTGAATGACGCTTCAGCCGCGAACCCAACGGCGGGTTCGATCTGGTCGGCCGCCTTCCACTCCGTCGCCGCTTCGCGACGCCACCTCTCCCCGTTGGAGGGAGAGGAAACGCGCCTGATTGGTGGACGCACTTTCTTCCTCTGCCCGTCAACGGGGAGCGTCTTTCCTCTACCCCGTCGATCGGGGGAGAGGTGGCGCTGCGAAGCAGCGACGGAGTGGGGGTCGACTGCCCGTCCCTCGATCCGTCGCCAAATACTTTAGTCCAGACTTGACAATCGGCATCACCGCCGCAATACTCAAGTCCATGCTTAACTATTCCGAGATCGACAGCATTCTTCGCGCTCTTGTCGAGCCCACGCGTCGCCAGATCCTGGACCGGTTGAGCCGCGGACCGGCCACCGTCAGCCAGCTGGCGGAGCCATTCGGCATGACCTTCGCCGCCGTCTTGCAGCATCTGCAGGCGCTGGAGGCCTGCGGCCTGATCCGCAGCGAAAAGATCGGGCGGGTGCGCACCTGCCGGATCGAACCGGGCGGGCTCGCTCCGCTCGCCGACTGGATTGCGGAGCGCCGCATACCGGCGGAACGCCACCTCGACCGTCTAGGTGAAATTCTGGCCGAGACGGACCCATCCCCAAAAGGCCAATCCCCCAAGAAGAATCAGCAAAAGGACGAGCAGACATGAACCAGATCGCCCCCGTGAAAGACGAGCACTCCGTCATCCACTCCACATTCACCATCGAGCGGACCTATCCGCAATCGCCAGCCAGGGTCTTCCACGCCTTCGCCGACAAGGCCACGGTGCGGCGCTGGCGGGTCGACGGCGACGGTTTCACCATCGCCGAATTCAGCTTCGATTTCCGTGTCGGCGGCGGCGAGGTGTCACGCTTCAGCTATGGCGGCGGTCCGGAGGTCAGGCTCGACGCCCAGTTCCAGGACATCGTTCCGGATCAGCGCATCGTATTTTCCTACCGGATGGCAATCGGGCCGCAGCCGATGTCGGCATCGCTGACCACGATTGAATTGACACAATCGGGCGACGGCACAAGGCTGACCTATACCGAGCAGGGCGCCTTCTTCGATGGTGTCGATTCCGCCAAGGGACGGGAGGAGGGGACCCGCGGGCTGCTGGAGGCCCTGGCCGCAGAGCTTGAGAGGTCGAAGTAAGCCCGAACCGCCAGCCGGCGGCTCCGGTCAGGACCGCGCGCCGTTGGTGGCGATCCAGATGACATGGCGCGCGCCTCGCTTGCCGTTGGCGCGCGTGTTGACCTCCTCGACGGCGAAGCCTGCCTGCTTCAGCCGCCGCGTGAAACCGCTATCCGGCCCTTGCGACCACACCGCCAGCACGCCACCCGGCTTGAGGGCGGTGCGTGCGACGCCGAGGCCTGCGAGGCTGTAGAGGGCGTCATTGCCCTTGTGGACGATGCCTTCCGGGCCGTTGTCGACATCGAGCAGAATGGCGTCCCAGGCCGCAGGCCCGGACTGGATCAATTGCCCGACATCGGTCTCCTGGATGGCGACGCGGGGGTCGTCGAGACAGCCGCCAAACACCTCCGCCATGGGGCCGCGTGCCCAGGCGACGACCGCCGGCACCAGTTCCGCGACGACGATGCCGGCATCCTTGCCGAGTTCGGCCAGGGCGGCGCGCAACGTAAAACCCATGCCGAGGCCGCCGATCAGGATCCTCGGCTGGCGATGGTCCGCAATCCTCTGGCAGGACAGTTTCGCCAGCGCCTGCTCGGAGCCGCTGAGGCGGCTGTTCATCAGCTCGTTGGTGCCGAGCATGATCGAGAACTCGTTGCCGCGCCGCTTGAGGCGAAGTTCCTGGGCCCCATCCCCGGTCTTTGCCGAATCGAGCTGGACCCAGGGGATCATGGGCTTTGTCTGACCATGATCTTTTCCGAAAACCGGAAGCCACTTTTCGGGATCATGGGCTAGACGGCCACGGCCGGCTGGCTCCAGCGGGCGGCGAGCAGCCGGTAGGGGATGAGCGCGACCACCGCGATGATCAGCTTCACCGAGAGATCGCCCAGTGCCCAGGAAACCCATCGCATGGCCTCGACATGGAAGACGCCCATCAGCGGCGCCGTTTCGAGCGCGAAACTGTCATTGGGGCCGGTGAAGGCGAAAGCAGCGGAGAAGGCGACGGTGAAGAACACCATGGTGTCGAAGACCGATCCGACCAGCGTGCCGACGATCGGCGCCCGCCACCAGCTCTGCCGGCGCAACCGGTTGAACACGGTGACGTCGAGCAGTTGCGCGGATAGGAATGCCGCGCCTGAAGCGGCCGCGATGCGCACCAGCCGGTCGGCCGCGGTTTCGAATTCGATCAGGCCATGGCGGAACAGGAAGGGCGGGACGAGAATCGAGCAGACCACAGCCGTCATGAAGCCGACAAAAACGATCCGGCGCGCCACGGCAGGGCCATAGCGGCGGTTGGCGAGGTCGGTGACCAGGAAGGAGAACGGATAAGTGAAAGCCCCCCAGGTCAGCAGGTCGGCCAGAGACAGGCCGCCGATCTGGCCTTGCATCGGGAACTGCACGAGGATGTTCGATGCCACGACGACAAGCGCCATGGCGGCCACGAAGGGCAGATATCGCGAGAAGGACGTCATTTTTTTATCCTGGGTAATGGAACCAGCGGAGCATCATGCCCATAGGGCGGTGCTCGCTTCGTAGTCGAGCATCGGATTGTCGAACCTTGCGGATCCATCCGATGCTCCAGGCCAACAAGAGGTTGGCCCGGGCGGTCCCCCGCCTTATCCGATGTTAGGCAGCGACCTGTTCGGCCAGCTTCTTGGCGATCTGCTTCTTCAAGAGGCGCGCGCGCTGCGACAGTTCCTTGACGTCGGCCTTGGCCAGGAAGGCGTCGAGGCCGCCGCGATGTTCGACCGAACGCAGGGCGTTGGCCGAAATGCGCAGGCGCACATTCTGGTTCAGCGCTTCCGAGATCAGCGTCACATTGACGAGGTTCGGCAGGAAGCGACGCTTGGTCTTGTTGTTGGCGTGGCTCACATTGTTGCCGGTCTGGACTGCCTTGGCAGTGAGTTCGCAGGTGCGGGACATAATTCTAACCTTCAATTCTCTCGGGACCTGCCAAACCTTTGTGCCCACGCCGGGTGGCGCGCGGTTCTGGTCAGGCGGCCTTATGGAAAAAGTTGGCGTTCCATAGTTGCATTTCACCGGGGCGTCAAGCTCCGGCTTCGCCACGGAGGCGCCCGGCATTTCATATTAAGGCCGGATTTCATCCTATAAGCGGTCTCATAGGGACATGCCAGACCGGAGTCGCCCGCCTCCGGCCGAAAATCAAGGATCCGATCCCGCCATGCCTCGTTTGTCTCATGCGCTTGTTGCCGCGCTTGCCATCGCCTTGCCCTCCGCCGCGTCGGCTGCCTCGCCGCAGTCCTTCAAGGGTGAGTACACGGTGTCATTCCTTGGTCTCACGATCGCGAGATCGACCTTCTCCAGCCATTACGAGAACGGCGCCTACGCCATCGACGGTACTGTCAGCGCCGCCGGACTGGCCAAACTGTTCGACGACACGCGCGGCACGGTCTCGTCCAAGGGCACGATTTCGGGTCAGAAGATGGTACCGCAGGCGTTCCGCGCCGACTACACCTCCGGCAAGAAGGTGTCGGCGATCGACATTCGCTTTGCCAATGGCGCCGTCGCCTCCACGCAGGTCATCCCGGCGCCTGGCAAGCGCGACCCCAACGACTGGGTGCCGATCGGTGCCGGCGACCTGGCATCGGTGCTCGATCCGATGGCCGCGACCGTCATCCATGCCGACAGCCTCGACCAGGTCTGTGGCCGCAAGGTCAAGTTCTATGACGGCGAGATGCGCGCCGACCTGACTCTGACCTACGATTCGAAAGGCATGATCTCGGTGCCTGGCTATAAGGGCGATACAATCACCTGCCGGATGGGTTTCGAGCCGGTGGCGGGCTATCGCAAGGGCCGCAAGGCGCTGAACTATCTCAGGAACAAAAGCCGGATGATGGTGACGTTTGCGCCGCTCGGCCAAACCGGAGTATATGCCCCAATCCACGCCACGGTTGGAACGCAGATCGGCACCTTGACCATCAGCGCCAGGCGTTTCGAAGCGGTACAATAGGCGCGCCCTGGAGACAGAATAGCGCGCCACTGGAGAACGGAATGGGGCGCGCCACACTGATCGGTTTTTCAGCGGTCGCCATGTGGGCGCTTCTGGCGCTGCTCACCGACGCGTCGGGCAAGGTGCCGCCGTTCCTTTTGTCGGCGATCACCTTCTCGATCGGCACCGGAGTCGGGCTTGTTGCGCGGCTGTTCATGCCGGCCGCCGACAAGAGCCGGAAGATACCGCCGCAGGTCTGGCTGATCGGCATTGCCGGCCTGTTCGGCTACCACTTCTTCTATTTCACCGCGCTGCGCAATGCGCCGGCGGTCGAGGCGAGCCTGATCGCCTATCTGTGGCCGCTGCTGATCGTGCTCGGCTCCGCGCTGATGCCGGGCGAAAAACTGGCGTGGAACCATGTCGTCGGCGCGTTGCTCGGCCTTGCCGGCACCGTGCTGATCGTCACCAAGGGCGGCGGCCTTGCCTTCGATGCGCGCTACGCCTTCGGCTATGCCATGGCTGCGGTCTGCGCCCTGCTCTGGTCGTCCTATTCGCTTTTGTCGCGGCGCTTTCCCTCGGTGCCGACCAGCATCGTAACCTGGTTCTGCGCGGCGACCGCCGTTCTGTCGCTCGTCTGCCATCTGGCGCTGGAGCAGACCGTGTTGCCAAATGGCGCCGGCCAGTGGCTGGCCGTAGTCGGGCTTGGCCTGATGCCGGTAGGGGCGGCCTTCTACGCCTGGGACATCGGCGTCAAGCGCGGCAACATCCAGGTGCTGGGCGCGGCAAGCTACGCGGCGCCGCTGCTCTCGACGCTGGTGCTGATCGCGGCCGGCGTCGCCGAGCCGTCGCTGCGCATCCTCGCCGCCTGCGTGCTCATCACCGGTGGCGCGGCCCTGGCGGCGAAGTCGCTGTTCCTGCGCAAGCCGGCTGCGGCCGAGAGCGGAGCCAAGGTATCTGAAAGCGGAGCCGGGGCATGACGATGCCGTTTGCCGGCGGCATCGACGCCAATGCCAATGCAACGCTGATCTTCTCGCTGGTGGCAGCGGTGATCTACGCCTTCACGCTGGGCATGCCGCCGGGCCTTGCCCGCTCCGCGGCAAAGACGCTGGCGGTCGCGATGCTTGCCGTGCTGTCGGCGCTGCAAGGCGGTCCGCTGCTGCTGGTCGCGGCCCTTGCGCTCAGCGCGGTGGGCGATGCCTTCCTGTCGCGTGACGGTGAAAAGGCGTTTCTCGGCGGGTTGGCGAGTTTTCTCATTGCCCACATCGTCTACATCGCGCTGTTCCTGCGCAGCGGTGGCGGGTTGGGATTGCTTGGCGCCGAATCCTGGCGCGGGGCGATCGCGCTGGCACTGGCGGTCTTCGTCATAGTCATGCTGGCCGCGCTCTGGCGTCGTGTCGGCCCCGGCCTGCGCGTGCCGATCGCCTGTTATGTCGTGGCGATCCTGGCGATGGGCATGGCGGCGCTGACCACCAACAGCGCCTGGGTCATCGGCGGCGCGGTGCTGTTCATGGCATCTGACGGGCTGCTGGCCACCGAAAAATTTCTCGTGGCGGCCATCTCGCCGCATCGCGCCTGGATGCGTTTCGCCGTCTGGGTGCTGTACTATGCCGCCCAGCTCGCGATCACGCTGGGGTTCCTGCTGGGTTAGGATTCCAGCCCGGCTCGGCCAGTTCGAAGGCGGCAAAATCAAAGCCCGGCGCGACCGTGCAGCCGACCAGCGTCCACTCGCCCAGGCTGCGCGCCGATTGCCACCAGCTCGCCGGCACGACGATCTGCGGCCGTTCGCCCGCCGCGAGCCCGATGCCGAGCACCTGCTCGATGACGGCGCCGCCTTCTTCCCACATCGACAGGGCCAGCGGCGCGCCGGCATGGAAATGCCAGACCTCGGCTGCGTCCTTGACCCGGTGCCAGGCCGAAAGCTGGTGCTGTTCCAGCAGGAAATAGATGGCGGTCGAATGGCCACGCGCTCCGCCGGCTTCGTCACGAAAGGTTTCCGCGTACCAGCCGCCTTCCGGATGCGGCTTCAGTCCGAGTGTCGCGATGATCTCAGCGGAACTGGTCATGGTCTGCGAAATCCCTCGGGGTTCAAAAATTGTCCTTGCGCTTGCGGATTTCGGCGAACACCTCGGCGTCGGAGGCCTTCTCCAGCCCAAGATGCTTGCGGATCGCCGGATCGTGCCAGCGCAGGAAGGGATTTGTCGACAGTTCCTCGCCGATCGTCGTCGGCAGTGTCGGCTTGTTGTCCAGCCGCAGCGCCTCGATCCTTGCGGCGCGCTCCTTCAACGCCGAATTGGTCGGGTCGACGGTCAGCGCGAAACGGGCGTTGGCGAGCGTGTATTCATGGCCGCAATAGATTGTCGTCGCGGCGGGAAGGGCAGCGAGTTTCCGCAGTGATTCATACATCACCGGCGGCTTGCATTCGAACAGCCGCCCGCAGCCCAGCGCGAACAGCGTGTCGGCGGTGAAGGCCACCTGCGATGCCGGCAGATGATAGGAGACATGGCCGGCGGTATGGCCGGGGGTGGCGATCACTTCGATGCGCTCGTCGCCGAGATGAAGGACGGAACCCTCTTCGACGGTTTCGTCGATGCCGGGGATCTTGGCCTTTTCCGCCTCCGGGCCGACGATGCGCAGCTTGAAGCGCTCCTTCAGCGCCAGATTGGCCTCGACGTGGTCCATATGATGATGTGTGGTCAGGATCATCGTCGGCGTCCAGCCTGTGCGCTTGATCGCGGCCAGGATCGGCGCTTCCTCGGGCGCGTCGATGATCGCCGTCTGCCCGCTTTTCGGGTCATGCACCAGCACGCCGAAATTGTCCGTGCGGCACATGAATTGTTCGACTTCGACCGCCATCGCGTCTCTCCTTTTGTCGCCGCAGACATAGGGCGCCGGAAGACGGATGTCATCCACGGGATGACCGAATGTCATTCCCGGGGAAGACGAATGTCATCGCAATGTGTCAGCCGCCTCGGGGCCCTTTGTTGAAACCGGCCGATATCACGGCTACATCCCTGACATGCATTCCGACATCGTCGACCTTCGCTCCTTCTATTCGACAACGCTTGGCCGGTTCGCCGAGCGTTCGATCACCATGGCGTTGTCGTCGATATGGGCTGCCGTCCCCAACGAACGGCTGGTCGGGCTTGGCTATACCTTGCCGTGGCTGGAGCGTTTCGGCGCCGACGCCGAGCGAGTGTTTGCCTTCATGCCGGCGACGCAGGGTGCCGTGGTCTGGCCGGCAACCGGGCCGACGGCGACGGCGCTGGTTTTCGACGAGGAACTGCCGCTGGTCGATTCCTGCATCGACCGCATGCTGCTCGTCCATTCGCTCGAACATGTCGAAAACCCGCGCGAGACGCTGAACGAGATCTGGCGGGTGCTGTCGCCCGCGGGGCGCGTCGTCATCGTCGTGCCCAACCGGCGCGGTGTCTGGGCGCGCTTCGAGCATACGCCGTTCGGCAATGGCCGGCCCTTTTCCCGTGGACAGCTCACCGAATTGCTGCGGGAGGCGAACTTCACACCCGCCGCCTGGTCGGATGCGCTGTTCTTCCCGCCATCGCGGCGGCGCTTCATGATGCGCTTCCACAATGTGCTGGAGCGCGCCGGCCGGCGGCTGTGGCCGATCTTTTCCGGCGTCATCGTCGTCGAGGCGCAGAAGCGGCTCTATCAAGGCGTGCCGGTCGCCCAGCGCGCCTCGCGCCGCGTTTTCGTGCCGGTGCTGTCGCCACACGGCGCGACGCGGCTCGGCCGCCGGGCCGAGGCGACAGGCGCGGCTCGCCAGGTGAAACCTTCGTGATCGTGCTAGAAACGCGCGCGGCGCGTCCTTTCTCGACCTATCTGTCGTGATGAACTCGCAGCCTGTTTGATATGCGGATGCCGTCATCATCCGGTTTCAGCATCGCACCTGAACGCAAGGACCTCTGACATGGCTGATCAACTTGACAATCAGGCCACCGTTCAGCCGGTCGCCGTCGAGGCCAGCAGCCTGCGCGATCAGGTTGCGACGATCAGGCGGGCGCTGGTGGCGTCGCCGGTTCGCAAATGGCTGTTGTGGACCTCGGTCGGCATCATGGCCGTCATCATCGCGACCTCGATCGGCCAGGTCCTGCTCAACCGCTGGAACCAGCCCTTCTACGACGCGCTGGCGCGCCGCGACATGGCGGCCTTCCTGCACCAGCTTCTCGTCTTTGCCATGATCGCCGGCGGGCTGCTGGTGCTCAATATCGGCCAGACCTGGCTCAACCAGATGATCCGGCTGAAGCTGCGCGAGGCGCTGACGCTGGACCTGATCGACCAGTGGATGCGGCCGGTGCGCGCCTTCCGGCTGGCCAATGCCGGCGCCATCGGCGTCAATCCCGACCAGCGCATGCAGCAGGATGCGGCACATCTGTCCGACCTCTCGACCGATCTCGGCGTCGGGCTCCTGCAGTCGCTCATCCTGCTCGTGTCCTTCGTCGGCGTGCTGTGGGAACTGTCTTCGGGCTTCGTCTTCCACATCAACGGCTGGTCGCTGGCGATACCGGGCTACATGGTCTGGGCCGCATTCCTTTATGCCGGCACCGCCTCCTGGCTGAGCTGGCTGGTCGGGCGGCCTTTGATCAGCCTGAACAGCGACCGCTACACACGGGAGGCGGAGCTGCGCTCCTCGATGGTGCGCGTCAACGAGAATGTCGATGCCATCGCGCTGTACCATGGCGAAGCCGACGCCAAGCAGCGGCTCGAACTCGACCTCGGCACGGTGCTGGGCGCGATGCGGCGCATCTACACCGCGCAGATCAACCTGTCCTGGGTGACCGATACCTATGGCTGGATCACCGTCGTGGCGCCGATCCTGGTTGCCTCGCCCGTGTATTTCTCGGGCGATATCAGCTTTGGCGGGCTGATGATGGCGGTCGGCGCCTTCAACCAGGTCCATTCCTCGTTGCGCTGGTTCATCAACAACATCGGCAGCATCGCCGATTGGCGCGCCACGCTGATGCGTGTCGCCGACTTCCGCATCGCGCTGGATGAAACCGATGTGCTGCACGACACCGAAAGGCGCATCACCTTCGATCAGAACGCCAATGGCAGCCTGACGTTCGAGAAGCTCCAGGTGGCCTCGCCGGAGGGCTGCACAAAACTCTCAGACCAGCATGTCGAAATCCGCGCCGGCGATCGCGTGATGATCACCGGCGAACCCGGCGCCGGCAAGACGCTGTTCTTCCGCGCCATTGCCGGGCTTTGGCCCTGGGGCAGCGGAAAAATCGGCCTGCCGGCCGGAGAAACCCTCATCTTCGTGCCACGCGTGCCGTATTTGCCGGCAGGCACGTTGCGCGAGGTGCTCAATCACGCCAACGGACATGCGCCCGCGAGTGATGCCGACATTGCGGCGGTGCTGGCCGAGGTCGGTCTTGAACGGCTGTCGTCCTCGCTCGACCGCGTCGGGCGATGGGACCATGAATTGGGCGATGACGAACAGCGCTTGCTGGGCGTGGCAAGGCTCGCCTTGCGGCAGCCGAAATGGGTGATCATCGACGAAGCCATGGACGCCTTCGACGGTCCCTCGCTGCGGCGGGTGCTGGCGATGCTGGAAAAGCATCTGAAGGGCGCCACGATCATCAACATCGGGCGTGGTCAGCATAATATTCAATTCTTTCCGCGTGGCCTGACGATCGTCAAGGATTCCGGTGCGCCAGCGCTGAAACCCGCCCACGTCAGGGCCGGCGCCATCGATCCACCGCCGGCCGCCGTCCACCGCAAGAAATAAGGCTGTTTCCCGCACTCTCGCGGCAAGCTTTATTTCGCCGCGATCGCGAAGGAAGATTTCCCCCAGAAACAAAAGTTGGCGGTGGCGATGCTTGATGCTCTGCGCCTGCTTGCCTGTCTTGCCTGTGTCCAGCCAACGCCGGTTGCCTCGCCATCGCGCGTGCTGGCTGTCGACGTCGAGTTGGTGTTGGCGGTCGATATATCCCTGTCGATGGACGAGAAAGAATTCGCCCTGCAACGCGCCGGCTATGTCGAGGCGCTGCGCCATCCCGAGTTCATCCAGGCCGTCCGGTCAGGCAATACCGGCCGCATCGCGATTGCCTATTTCGAATGGGCCGGCACGGTGCGCGACGACGCGGTCATCGACTGGCAGATTATCGACAGCCCGCAAAGCGCCAACAGCTTTGCCGACAAGCTGGCGGCGCGCCCGTTCCGGAGTTTTCGCGGCACCTCGATTTCCACGGCAATTGCGTTCGGCACAGGGCTGTTCGGCAGGACGAATTTCGCCGGTGAACGCAGCGTCATCGACATATCGGGCGATGGCCCCAACAATATCGGGCCGCCGGTTACCGCGATGCGCGATGCGGCAACCGTAAAAGGCATCGTCATCAACGGCCTGCCGATCCTGATCAACCCATCGCCCACCTTCAAGCATCTCGATCAGTATTACGCGCAATGCGTGACCGGCGGACCCGGTTCCTTCGTGTTGCCGATCCACGCGGCCGCCGAATTTTCCACCGCCATCCGGCGGAAGCTGATCCTCGAAGTGAGCGGCGTTCAGGGGAAGGCCAGCACCATCCCCGTCGACGCGGACCCACCGATCGACTGCCTGCAAGGCGAGCGCGACAGGCGGTTCCTGTCGGATCCGTATTTTCCGGAGCTCGACCGGTGAACTTGCGCAAGAGCGCCTGCGGCCGGCCGTCGAAGGCACCGATTCCATTACCTCGGGCGTAATCGCCTTGTGTCAGGCGTTCCGGCAGATTGCCCTCACGAGGCCGGCAAATCGGCTTCGATGCACAAGGGAGTTACGTCATGACCGCTTACGCCGTCGCCCATATGCGCCAAGTCACGATGGGGCCGCAGATCGTCGAGTATCTGCACAAGATCGATGCCACGCTGGAACCATTTGAAGGCCGTTTCCTGATCCACGGCGGCGATGTCGAGGTGATCGAGAGCGACTGGCCGGGCAACCTCGTCGTCATCGAGTTTCCCGACCGGCGGCATGTGCGCGAGTGGTATGCTTCGCCCGCCTACCAGGCAATACTGGCCTTGCGTACGGAGAATTCCCAGTCCGATGTGGTCTTTGCCGACGGCGTCGAACATCCGCACAAGGCCACGGATGTCCTGGGCTAGACGCCCCTTATCGCTTCAGCAGAAACACTGCCTGCTGGCCAAAGAAGTTCCAGAACCACCAGGGCATGGACAGGCCGATCTTCTGGCCGGCGGCGTCGAGCGCGGTCGCCTTTTCCACGGTCGCGCCAAGCTCTTCGCACAGGTTGACGAAATCGCGGATGGTGCAGAAGTGGATGTTGGGGGTGTCGTACCAGGAATAGGGCAGGTCCTGGGTCACCGGCATGCGACCTTTGACGAACAGCGACAGACGCACCCGCCAATGGCCGAAATTGGGGAAGGAGACGATCGCCCGGTTGCCGATCCGGAGCAGTTCGTCGAGCACCAGCTTCGGGTTGCGCGTGGCCTGCAAGGTCTGCGACAGGACGACGAAGTCAAAACCCTTGTCGGGATAGAATTCGAGATCCTTGTCGGCATCGCCCTGGATGACGGAGAGGCCGCGCGCCACGCATTCGTTGACGCCGCGCTGCGACAGCTCAAGCCCGCGGCCGTCGACCTGCTTGGTGTCCTGCAGCAATTCAAGCAGGGAGCCGTCGCCCGAACCGACGTCGAGCACGCGGGACTGCGGCGGGATGAGGTTGGCGACGACCTCGAGGTCGACGCGCTGGCTGCCGTTGACGCTCATGATGTCGCCTCCTCTATGGCGCATAATCCTGATCCGGAAAGTCTGCAACTTTCCGGGGTCATGCGCTCAGCCCTCTCGCCCGCGCCGCGGAGCCGATGAAGCCGTTGATGGCGGCGAACAGTTCCGGCTCGTCGAGCAGGAAGGCATCGTGGCCGCGATCGGTCTCGATCTCGACGAAGGATACCGAGGCGCCGGCGGCGTTGAGCGCGTGCACGATGGAGCGGCTCTCTTCCGTCGGAAACAGCCAGTCCGATGTGAACGACACCAGGCAGAAGCGGGTCTTGGTTCCGGCAAAGGCGTCCGCCAGCCGGCCGCCATGGTCGGCGGCGAGGTCGAAATAGTCCATGGATCGCGTCATGTAGAGATAGGAATTGGCGTCGAAACGGTCGACGAAGGTCATGCCTTGGTGGCGCAGATAGCTTTCGATCTGGAAGTCGGCGTCGAAGCCGAACGTCAGGTGATCGCGATCCTGCAGATTGCGGCCGAATTTTCGGTGCAGGGCGGCTTCCGAGAGATAGGTGATGTGGGCGGCCATGCGCGCCACCGCCAAACCTTTTTCCGGGCGCTTGCCGTGTTCGAAATATTTGCCGCCATGCCAGTCCGGATCGGCCATGACAGCCTGCCGGCCGACCTCGTGGAAGGCAATGTTCTGCGAGGAATGGCGCGCGCCGGTGGCGATCGGCAGCGCCGAAAAGACGCGCTCGGGATAGCTCGACGCCCATTCCAGCACCTGCATGCCGCCCATTGAGCCGCCGAGCACGCAGAACAGTTTCTCGATGCCGAAATGATCGATCAGCATCTGCTGGGCGCGCACCATGTCGCGGATGGTGATGACCGGCAGGTCGAGCCCATAGGGCTTGCCGGTGGCCGGGTTGGTCGAAGCAGGTCCGGTGGATCCCAGGCAGCCGCCGATGACGTTGGAGCAGATGACGAAGAAACGGTTGGTGTCGATAATCCTGCCGGGGCCGATCAGCACTTCCCACCAGCCCGGCTTGCCGGTCACCGGATTGGTGTTGGCGACATGCTGGTCGCCGGTCAGCGCGTGGCAGACGAGGATGGCATTGGAACGGGCATCGTTCAGCGTGCCATAGGTCTGGTAGGCGATCTGGAATGGTGATAGCAGCGTGCCGGCGTCGAGCTTGAGCGGCTTGTCCGACCCGAAGCGCAACACCGGGCTCGACGGCTGGTCGGCCTCGTTGTTGGTCTTTCCTGCGCGCAGAGCGGCCATTCTCGTCTCACCTGCTGCATCTTATCAGGCGAAAAATCGCCGTCGATGCGTCCGTCCGGCCGGCCGCGGACAAATAAAAAACCGGCATTGCCTTCGCAAAGCCGGTTACGTCACGCAAACGGCCCTTTAGCGAATTGTTTAACGTGGCTGCAAGCCGACCGGCCAAATCACCACGGAACTGTTGCTGCCCTTCTAGAACTCGCCCGCCCTGCCGTCAATGCCGACATCGGGGCCGACATCGGGCCGGCATCTGGGCCGGCTGCTGGCCCCACTGCCACCTCTCGACATTATCGGCCATGGCTTGTATTTCCGCTGCGGCCTCCGGATCGAGGCATTTTCGACGGATTTTGCAAAAATGAACCAGACACCGGATCAGGCACGTCCAACCCCGCGCGCGGGCATCATGGACATTGAAGCCTATGTGCCGGGCAAAAGCGCCGCACCCGCCGGTGTCGCCAAGGTCTACAAGCTGTCGTCGAACGAGAACCCGCTTGGCCCGTCACCGAAGGCGATCGAGGCCGCGCGTGAAGTCGCCGCCAGGCTCGACATCTATCCCGACGGCACCGCCAGGCGGCTGCGCGAGGCGATCGCGGAAGTGCATGGCCTCAACGCGCAGAACATCATCTGTTCCAACGGTTCCGACGAGATCCTCGGCCTGCTGGCGCAGACCTATCTGGCACCCGGCGACGAGGCGATATTCACCGAACACGCCTTCATGGTCTACAAGATCTACATCCAGTCGGCCGGGGCTGCGCCGATCGCGGTCAAGGAGACCGATGAGCGCGCCGACATCGATGCGATACTGGCCGCCGTCACGCCGCGCACGAAAATCGTGTTCCTCGCCAATCCCAACAATCCGACCGGCACCTATGTGCCGTTCCAGGAGGTGCGCCGCCTGCATGCCGGCCTGCCCAAACATGTGCTGCTGGTGCTCGACGCGGCCTACGCCGAATATGTCCGCCGCAATGACTATGAGGCCGGCATCGAACTGGTCGGCAGTGCCGAGAATGTGGTCATGACCCGCACCTTCTCCAAGATCGGTCTCGGTGGCGCGCGGATCGGCTGGATGTATGCGCCCATGCACATCGTCGACGCGATCAACCGCGTGCGCGGTCCCTTCAATGTCAATGCGACGGCGATCGAGGCCGGCATCGCGGCGATCCGCGACCGCGCCCATGTCGAGCGCAGCGTGGCGCATAACGAGACCTGGCTGACCTGGCTGAGCCAGGAGATGACCGGGCTCGGGCTGCGGGTCACGCCCAGCGTCGGCAATTTCCTGCTCATTCATTTTCCCGACGACCAGAAGCATTCGGCGGCCGCGGCGGACGAGTATCTGACCGCGCGCGGCTATATCCTCAGGCGCGTTTCCGGCTATGGCTTCCCCAATGCGCTGCGCATGACCGTCGGCACGGAAGAGGCCAATCGCGGCGTCGTCGCCGCGCTCACGACATTCCTGAAAAGCTAGAACGCCCGAAAAGCTGGAACGCCATGACATCACCGATGTTTGAAAAGATCGCCCTGGTCGGCATCGGCCTGATCGGCTCGTCGCTGGCCCGCGTCATCCGGCGCGAAGGGCTGGCCGGCCACGTCGCCATCTCGACCCGCAGTGCCGCGACGCTGAAGCGGGCGGAGGAGCTTGGACTGGGCGATTCCTACACGACCGACGCGAAGGACGCGGTCCGCGATGCGGACCTGGTCATCGTCTCGGTGCCGGTCGGCTCGTCCGGTGCGGTGGCCGAGGAGATCGCGCCGGCGTTGAAGAAGGGCGCCATCCTCACCGATGTCGGCTCGACCAAGGCCTCCGTCATCGCGCAGATGCAGCCGCACGTGCCTGAGGGCGTTCATTTCATTCCCGGCCATCCGTTGGCGGGTACCGAAAAATCCGGCCCAGATGCCGGTTTCGCCGACCTTTTCGACAATCGCTGGTGCATCTTCACGCCGTTGCCGGGCACCGATCCGGACGCGCTTGAGCGGCTGTCGGAATTCTGGCGCCGTTGCGGCGCCAACATCGACACGATGGATCCCCAGCATCACGACATGACGCTCGCCATCGTCTCGCATCTGCCTCACATCATCGCCTACAACATCGTCGGCACCGCCGACGATCTGGAATCGGTGACCAAGACGGAAGTCATCAAATATTCCGCCTCCGGCTTTCGCGACTTCACGCGCCTGGCCGCCTCCGATCCGACCATGTGGCGGGATGTGTGCCTGCACAACAAGGACGCCATCCTTGAAATGCTGGCGCGGTTCTCGGAAGATCTGGCATTCCTGCAGCGGGCGATCCGCTGGGGCGACGGCGACAAGCTGTTCGACCTGTTCACCCGCACCCGCGCCGTGCGCCGCTCGATCATCGAGGCGGGCCAGGATATCGACGTCCCGGATTTCGGCCGTCAGGCGATCGAGCACCCGTCGAAGAACTGAGCTGTTTCGGGCCAAGTCGCCGTGACCATCGCCAGCGTCTCGGTCCGGCCAGGCGCGCCGAGCCTGCCGCCGAAGCGCAGGCATTTGAGCGCGGCGGCGGCACTTGCAAAGCGCAAGGCCTGCTCGACCGGCATGGCCTCCGCCAGCCCGACGGCGAAGGCGCCGTGAAAGACATCGCCGGCGGCGAGCGTGTCGACCGCCTTGATCTTTGGCGCCGCGACATGACGAGATGATCCCGTCGCGCGATCGAACCACCAGGTGCCTGCCGCGCCGCCGGTTACGGCGACGAACGCATCGGTGCGGGAGGCCATGTCGGAGCAGGCGCTCGCCAGATCCAGCGCGTGTCCGCATATGATGCGGACGGCAGGCTCCGAGGCAACGATATGCGAAGCCAGCGGCAACAGCTGCTCCAGCACCGCCAGCGGGGCTGTGTCGGCATCGAGGATTGCCGGCCGGCCGGCCGCGCGTGCCGCCTTGAGGGCAAGCGCTGCCGCACCCGGCCACCGCACGTCCACCAGCACGGCATCGAATGCCGTGATGTCGGCGAAAGGCAAAGCTTCGGGATCGGCCTGGGCCAGGCTGTCGTAGAAAGGCACGATGATGCGCTCGCCATGCGCGTCGACCAGGATCGAGGCCAATGCCGAGCGGGCGCCGCTGATGCGGCGGACATGGCTGCAGTCGATACCCTCGGCCTCGATCCCGGCAATCAGCTGATCGCCGATGAGGTCGTCGCCGGCGCTCGCCCACAGTGATACCTCGGCGCCAAGGCGATGCGCGGCGCAGGCGGCACTGGTGGCCATGCCCGAGGCGATCTGGACGCCATCGGCGGCGATGAACTTTCCCTGGTGCGTGGGCAGCGTCTCGACACGCAGGATGGTGTCCAGCGTCAGCGCGCCGACACTGAGGAGCCTCGCGGGTCTTGTCATGGCCGCGCTATTGCACTGGCTTGATCTTGCCGAGCGGGATGAAGCCGAGCGAGGCCTTGCCCTTGATCACCTTCAGCGGCATCGACGGTTCTTTGCCCAGCATGGCGAGCGCGGCAAAGCCCTGTTCGATTGCGTTCTTCTGCTCGGGTATGGCGCCAGCCAGGATGGATGCCACGGCCTTGGGGTCCTTGATCCGGATCATCAGATCGGCGTCGACCAGACCTTCGGCATCGACCGACAGCGGCCCGGAAACGGTGACCCGCGCCGTGCCTGACGACAAATCGAGGTTGCGGATTTCGAGGCTCTGGCCGCGCAGGCTCTTCACCTGCGTACCGATCAGCGCGATACCATTCTTCAGCGTGGCGTCACCACTGGCGTCGAGCGCCGGCAGCACGCGGCCGCCGATCGCATCCGGGTCGATCTCCAGATCGGTGAAGCTGCCGGCATAGTCGACGTCCTGACCGTTCGGCTGCAGCTGGCCGGCCGCCCTGCCGGCGCTGAACAGTTCGACCGGATCGGTGTCGTCGGCCGGATCGGTCTGTCCCGACAGGCCCTCCGCCTGCAGCGAGATGCGCTGCGGCAGCGGCCATGACAGGTTGACCTTGGCCTGCAGATTGTCCCAGTCGATCCACAGCGGCACCATGCCGGGGACGGAGGTTCTCAGCGGCCCGCGCAGATCGGCGACCGGCGACAAGGGCTGGATGATCTGGGCGACGGCATTGAAGGAGCCGGCGGAGGCCGCGATGTTCTTGGCATCGTCCTCATACGCCAGATTGTCGCAAGAGACGGTAAAGCTCAGGGGATAGCCGCTGACCTGGAGATTGGCGCAGCCGGCATTGATGCCGCTCTTGTTGAGCGTGGCGACCGCCTTGTCGGCTTCAACCCTGACCCTGTTGGCCAGATAGTACCAGCCGCCGCTGTAGATGGCGAACAGCACAACGATGAACGCCACAAGCCAGAACAGGCCGCGGCGGGACTTTGGTTGGCGTTCGTCACTTGACGTCATGCTTTGGCTCTCATTAACCCACGGTGTTGGTGGACGGACTTCGATTCCGACAACACCTGGTAGACATTGACGAATAGGTAGCCGGGGACGGACGGAAAAAACACCGGTTTCCGGTGCGGTGTGGCCATTCTTTTTGCAATCAGGCACGGCGATATGGGCGATTTTTGGGTGTTTGGCTACGGTTCGCTGATCTGGCGGCCGGGTTTCGCACATGTCGAGACGCGGCGCGCCCATCTGCACGGCTACCGCCGCTCGCTCTGCGTCTATTCCTTCGTGCACCGCGGCACGCGCCAGCGGCCCGGGCTGGTGCTTGGCCTCGACCATGGCGGCTCCTGCGTCGGCCTGGCTTTCCGCGTGCCCGGCGAATTGCGCGACGAGGTCATCGCCTATCTGCGCGAGCGCGAGCTTGTCACATCGGTCTATCTCGAACGCACGCTCAGGGTTCGCCTCGAGGGTGGCGGCACGGTCGAGGCCGTGGCCTACATCGTCGACCGCAAGCATGAGCAATATGCCGGTGCGCTGGATGCCGCGCATGCGGCAGCGGTGGTGCGCGGCGCCGTCGGCCAATCCGGCAACAACGAGGATTATGTGCTCAGCACGCTGAAGCATCTGGAGGCGCTGGGTATCCGCGACCATTGGCTGGAGGATGTGGCACGGGGGATAGCGCCATCGTGAATGGCTGGCTCTGCTGAAATGGGCGGTCAGGCCTTTGACCTCGGCGCGGCAAGACCTAGCTTAGGCGTCGAACCCCAGCCAGCGGGCGGCATCCGCCCCATACAATCATCACGGAGATCCGTCTTGCAGAAACGCCGTCTCGGTCGCACCGACCTTTCCATCGCGCCGCTGGTCCTGGGCGGCAACGTCTTCGGCTGGACCGCCGACGAGAAGACCTCTTTCGACCTGCTTGACCGCTTCGTCGCGGGCGGACTCAACGCCATCGATACGGCCGACGCCTATTCGCGTTGGGTGCCAGGCAATAAGGGCGGCGAATCGGAAACCATCATCGGCAAGTGGATGAAGGACCGCGGCAACCGGGACAAGGTCGTGGTGATCACAAAGGTCGGCTCGGATATGGGGCAGGGTCACAAGGACCTGTCCGCCGCCTATATCGAAAAGGCCGTCGAGGCCTCGCTGAAGCGGCTGCGGACCGATGTCATCGATCTCTACCTGTCGCACTGGCCGGACCCGACCACGCCTTATGAGGAAACGCTTGGCGCCTATGAGAAGCTGCTTGCCAAGGGCAAGGTCCGCCATGTCGGCTGCTCGAACCTCGACGCCGGCCAGCTGCGCGCCGCGCTCGATGTGGCGAGCCTGCGCAGCCTGCCGCGTTACGAAGTGCTGCAACCGGAATACAATCTCTACGACCGCTCCTCCTTCGATGGGCCGTTGCGCGACCTGTGCGTGGCCGAGGATATCGGCGTCATCACCTATTTCAGCCTGGCCAAGGGTTTCCTAAGCGGCAAATACCGCAGCGAGGCCGATCTTGGCCAAAGCGAACGCGGCGAGGACATCGACAGCTACCTGAACGCGCGCGGCATGCGCATTCTGGCCGCTCTCGATGCCATATCCGCCAAGCATTCGGCGAAACAGGCCGAAGTCGCTCTTGCCTGGGCGATAGCGCGGCCAGGGGTCACCGCACCGATCGCCAGTGCCACCAAGGCCAGCCAGATGGACAGCCTGATCAAGGCGGCGTCGTTGAAATTGACCGCCGACGACATGGCCGAACTCGACAAAGCGAGCGACTGAGGCTTCGGCGCGCTCTACGCACGAACGTCCAAGACCAGCCTCCTGCCTTGCCGTAGCGTCCTTCGCTATTGGCAAGACAGAGGGTGCGATGACGGAGCCGCTTCTTTCGCAGCCGCAGCTTTGGCGGCCTCTGCTCGCCCTGGTGCTGGCCGCCACGGTGGTCATGGGAAGTCCAGGGCCGGCAACGATAAGCGTCACCGCTGTTGGCGCCGCCTTCGGCCTGCGCCATTCGCTCCGCTATACTTTGGGGATCGTCTTCGGCACGATCGCCGTGCTGCTGGTCGTGGCGACCGGGATCATGGCGGTGCTTGGCTCGATGCCCAAGCTGGCGCCGGTGCTGATTGTCGCGTCGGCGGCCTACATCCTCTATCTCGCCTTCAGGATCGCCACGGCGCCGCCGCTGGCGGCACGCACGGCCGAAGCTGCGCGCCCGACCTGGCTGGCCGGGTTTCTGCTGGGGGTCGCCAACCCGAAAGCCTATGTGGCGATCGCCGCCGTATTCGCCGGCGCTGCGTCGAACCAGGGCGGTGCCGAACTCGGCCTATGGCTGAAGCTGACGGTTCTGGCAGGGATGATCGTTGTCATCCATGCGGTGTGGCTGCTTGCCGGTGCGGCGTTCGCGCGCTTCCTGCGCAGGCCTGTGGCTTCGCGGATCATCAACCTGGTCTTTGCCGCGACGCTGGTGCTGACCACCTTACTGGCTGTGTTCGGCTGACTGCCTGGTCGGAGGCGTTCAGGCCTCCACGCCCAGCTCCCGCAGCCGCTTCAGCGCCGTCGGCGGGAAGGCCGGTGGGTTGGGTGCACGTGAGGCCTCGATGAGCATCTGGTCGCAAGCGGCTTCCGTCTCGCCGATCAGCCGCGCCATGAACTCGTCCTTGCCGAGGCCGGGTGGGATCGGCGGCAGGAAACGCGCCTTGATGGTGCCGGGATAGCGCAGGAATTTGCGGCGCGGCCAATAGAGGCCGGCGACATGGGCAACCGGCACCACGGGAACACCAAGCTGCGCGTAGATTTCGACGATGCCGTATTTGTAGGCCGGCTCGTCGCCCGGCGCCCGGCGCGTGCCCTCCGGATAGATGATCAGCTGGCGCGGGTTGCGCGCCATCTCTTCCTTGGTCGCCGCGACCACTGCCTTCAGGGCCTTGGAGCGGCTTCCGCGATCGACCGGGATCATGCGCATCTTCATGATGTACCAGCCGAAGAAGGGGATCCAGGTCAGCTCGCGCTTGAGGATGTAGAGGGGGTCCTGGAGGAAGGGGAAGAAGGCGATCGCATCCCAGAACGACTGGTGCTTGGGCGCCAGGATGAAGGAGCCTTCGGGCAGGTTTTCCTGCCCGGTGATGTCGTTCTTCGTTCCGGCGATCTTGTCGTAGAGCCACATGCAGCTGCGCGACCAGAATTTCGGCACAAACCAGGCGCGGTGGCGGGGCGACAGGAAATAATAGGGGGTCCAGAGGATCATCTGGACGATCAGATTGACGTAGAAGACGAAATTGAACGCCAGCGATCTGACATAGAGCATGGGGGAGGTCCGGTGAGGAAGTGTGCGTTGGTTACACCAAGCGCGGGGAAAAAGGAAATGGCGCAGAAGTGTCCCGGCCTATGCTGAAGCACGGCGCCCGCCAGTGCAGGCACGCTACCCCAATCGCGCCAGCCGCTCCTTCAGACGCGGTGCGGCAAAGTCGAGGAAGGCGCGCAGTTTGACCGGGAGCAGGCCGTGGCCCGCATGCACCAGGCTCACCGGCCACGGTTCCGGCTCGAACTCCTGCAGCACGATGCGCAGCATGCCGGACCGCACGGCGGCATCGACCTGATAGGAAAGCACTTTCGTCAGCCCGACGCCGGCAATCGCGGCATCGATCGCCGCCTCGGCGGTGTTGACCTGAAGGCGCGAGCGGACCTGGACAGTGACATCCATCTTGCCTCTGGCGAAGCTCCACGGGGCGGCGGAGGAAAGTCCCTCGAAGGTAATGCAATTGTGGGCGCCCAGATCTTCCGGGATCGTGGGCGTGCCGTGTTCGGCCAGATAGGCCGGGCTGGCGCAGACGACGCGGCGGATCGCGCCGACGCCAATGGCGACCAGGCTCGAATCCGGCAACTGGCCGATGCGCAGCGCGAGGTCGAAATGGTCCTCGACCAGTTGGGTTATGCGGTCCGCCAGGGTCAGGCGGATATCCACGTCGGGATAGGCCGAGAGAAAGCCGGTGACCACCGGCAACACATGGAGACGGCCGAAAACGACCGGCGCGGTGATGGCCAGTTCACCGGTCGGGGCGCTGTATTCGCCGGCCGCGGCGCGTTCGGCCTCGCCAACGTCATCGAGGATACGGCGGCAGGCCGCGAGGTAGGCCTCGCCGGCATCGGTCGGCGTCAGCCGTCGCGTCGAACGGTTCAGGAGCCGGGTGTTGAGATGGCGTTCGAGATCGGAAACCTTGCGGCTGACGGTCGCCAGCGGAATGCCGAAACGGCGGGCCGCGGCGGAAAGGCTGCCGGCCTCCACCGCCGCGACAAAGAGCGACATCGCCTCGAGACGATCCATAACTTCTTCCAGAAAATGGAAGGAATGATTGCAGATATGCCATCTGCATTTCAGGAATGGAAGGGGTTATATTTCGGACATGGCTTTGCCCGCAGCATTAGCCACGCAATGGAGTTGTTATGTCTGAAAGTCGCCCACCCCTTCCGCCCTTCACCGCCGAGACCGCGGCGCAAAAGGCCCGCATGGCCGAGGATGCGTGGAATTCGCGCGATCCGGCGCGGGTCGCGCTCGCCTATACGACCGACAGCCGCTGGCGCAACCGCGCCGAATTCCTGCAGGGCCGCGATGCCATCCAGGCTTTCCTGACGCGCAAATGGAGCCGTGAGCTCGACTACCGGCTGATCAAGGAGGTCTGGGCCTTCCACGGCAACCGCATCGCCGTGCGCTTCGCCTATGAATGGCACGACGACAGCGGCTCATGGTTCCGCAGCTACGGCAACGAGAACTGGGAGTTCGACGAGCACGGGCTGATGCGCCTGCGCATCGCCAGCATCAACGACCTGCCGATCAGCCAGGCTGACCGCAAGTACCATTGGCCGCTGGGGCGCCGCCCGGATGACCATCCAACATTGTCGGCGCTCGGGCTGTAGAGCAATTCCAGGAAAAGTGTGGAGCGGTTTTCCGTCCGGAATTGCGTCAGCTGCGAGAGAGCAATTCCAGGAAAAGTGTGAAGCGGTTTTCGGTCCAGAATTGCGTCAGCTGCAAGCTGGTCCGGCCAAGGAGGTTTCGATGAACGCGCATGCTTTCACCAGCGACGTCGCCTTCACGCCGACCGTCAAGGCGATCCAGGCGCGCAAGGGATCGCGCCAGTCCTACGCCCGCGTCGAGGAGCGTGGCGGCTGGCAGGCTGTCATCACACCGGATCTTGCCGCCTTCATCGAGATGCAGACCAGCGTTTTCCTGTCGACGGCCAATGGCGATGGCCAGCCCTACATCCAGCATCGCGGCGGCCCGGCCGGCTTTCTCAGGGTGCTGGATGAAAAGACGATCGGCTTCGCGGATTTTTCCGGCAACAGGCAGTTTATCACGCAGGGCAATCTGGCGGACAATCCACGCGCCTTCCTTTTCCTGATCGATTACATGCTGCGCCAGCGCATCAAGATCTGGGGCACGGCGCGCGTCGTCGAGAACGATGCCGAGCTGATGGCGAGGCTGATGCCGCAGGATTACAAGGCGCGGCCCGAACAGGTCATCCTGTTCACCGTCTCGGCCTGGGATGCGAATTGCCCGCAGCACATCCCGCAGCGCTTCGAGGCGGCTGACGTGGCGGCAGCGCTCGGCGAGCGGGACAGGCGCATTCAACAGCTCGAGCAGGAGATCATGAAGCTGAAAGCCGCGTCGACGGGGCCCGACAAGGAATGATGATCGAGCGCCGGGGGCTCAGCCGCCGGCGGCTGTCTCTGCCAGCGCAATGCCATCCGGAGTCGGTTTCACCGGCACGATGCCGCGCGCCAGCGCCAGCAGGTATTTGGTGTATTCGGTGAACAGCACGCGCAACGCCCGCGGCTTGGTCAGCCAGCCGCCATTGTCGAGATTGGAATTGACCACCGGATAGGGTTCCAGCTTGGCGCCATGCAGCAGGCGGCCCATTTCCAGCAGGCTGCGCGGCATGTGGTAATTGTTGGTGACCAGGATCACCGTGCCATAGGCATGGCTTTCAACCCATTTGGCGCTTTCCTCGGCATTGCCGATCGTGTCGAGCGCGGCGCGGTCGATGTCGACGCAGCAGGAAAACAGGTTCTTGTCACCGCCGGTGGCTGCCTGGAGCTGGCGCCGGCTGGCCGAAGGATGCACGCCGCTGATCAACAGCCGCTCGCCCTTGCCGGAGGCCAGCAGATCCATCGCGGCATCAAGGCGCGACTGGCCGCCGGTCAGCACGATGATGGCATCAGCCTTGGCCGGATTAGCGGGCGTGGTGAGATGCGCGACCTTGTTGGCGAACCAGCCGAAGCCGCCGGCAAACAGTGTTGCGAGAACGAGGAGGGAGAGTGCGGATATGCGCAGTGCGGTTCTTAAACGGCTAAACCCGCCGTGGTCGCGCAAACGAGCAACCACCACTGGCATCTGTCCAGCCGTCCCGGTCGAATCCCGCACGTCCATAACCATATGGTTAATCCTGAAATGCGACCTTTGGTAGGTAAAAGACGCACTTTGCGTTACGTCGTTTCTCCATCCGTGATCGCCCTGCTTCGATCTCCGCCAGAGCAAGTTCCCTTTCACGCGTCGGGTTGGCGAACATCGATGTCGCTGAGATAGGCGACGACGGTGGCATGCGAGGTTGCCGCCGTCAGCGCGCCGATCACCAGCACCATGAGCACAACGCCGAGATAGCCTGCCGAGCCGATGGCGAAATTGCCGAACAAAGCGGTTGCCTGGTCGGCCTGCGGCGTCGCCATGTTCCGCGACGACCACCAGGAAAAGACGATGAAGACCAGCACCGCCGCCGCACCGCCGGCGGCCGCGCCCTTCATGCCGGTGACCAGGAAATGCCGGCGGAATTCGCGCGCGATGAAGGCCGCCTCGGCGCCGACGAAATGCAGCACCTCGATGATGTGGCCATTACCCGCCATGGCGCCGCGGGTCGCGAACACCACTGTCAGCACTGTCGCCGACAGCATCAGCGCCAGCACGGCAATGCCGATGGTCACCGTGGTGCGGGCCATGGCCACCAGCCGGTCGACCCAGGTGCGGTGATCGTCGAGCGACGCACTCGGCAGTTTCGGTGTGATGGCGGCGCGCATGGCGGCGAAGTCGGGCGGGCTGTTCTCGTCGATGGTGACGATGATCAGGCGCGGCACCGGCAGCTCGTCGATGTTGAGGCCCGAACCAAGCCATGGCTCCAGCAGCCTCGCGGTCGCATCGCGGTCGATGATCTTTGTCGACTTCACACCGGGGAATTCGCCGGCGATCTGCGAGGCCTGGGCAAGCGCGGCCTCCATATCGAGGCCGTCGGCCGGCTTGATCTGGATCGTCGCCTCGCGCGAGATCTGGTTCTCCCAGACCGAAGCGGTGTCGCGCACCAGCGTCACCGCGCCGAAGGTCAGGCAGGACAGGAAGGTCATGATGGCGATGACCAGGACGAGCGCCCGGCCGGCGATGTTCTGCGCCGGCACGATCGGCGCCATCCGGCGCTGGGCGCGCGGCCTTGCTTCGGCCGCCTCGGCTTCCTGCTCATGCTCTTGGAGATGTTCGGCGGACAGATCAGTCATAGATGTCCAGCCTTCCGCCGGCCAGGATCATGCGGCGCGCGTCGACCTGCTCCATCAGGCCGAGGTCGTGGGTGGCGATCACCACGGCGGTGCCGAGTCGATTGAGCTCGATGAAAAGCCTGAGCAGCCGTCGCGCCAGCGGCGGATCGACATTGCCGGTCGGCTCGTCGGCGAGCAGGATCTCGGGCTGCTCGATCAGGGCGCGCGCGATCGCGGCGCGCTGCTTCTCGCCGCCCGACAGGACCGGCGGCAGCACATGCATGCGCTCGCCCAGCCCCACCCATTTCAGCAGCTCGGTGACATCGGTGCGGTAGCTCGCTTCCTCGCGCCCGCGCACGCGCAGTGGCAGCGCGACATTCTCATAGGTGGTCATGTGGTCGAGCAGGCGAAAATCCTGGAACACCACGCCGATGCGGCGCCTGAGATGCGGCAGTTCGGTGCGCGAGATGCGCGAACGGTCCTTGCCGAAAATGGTGATCAGTCCGCGCGTCGGCTTCAGCGACATGAACAGAAGGCGCAGCAAGGTCGTCTTGCCGGCGCCCGAAGGTCCGCTCAGGAACTGGAAGGAGCGCTCCGGGATGTGCAGGGAGATGTCGCGGAGGATTTCCGGACCCATGCCATAGCGGAGGCCGACATTTTCGAAGCGAATCAATTTCGACGACCTGAAATTCCTGGCAGTGCCAAACCTGCCTGTTCTGCGAAAAGACCATCGGCCGGCATGGTTAACCGGCGGTTAATTCCTGGCTTGTTTCGACGCGTCACGAGGGCTCCGGTGGGGAAGCGTTAACCATTTTTGTTTACGCAAAAGAAACGAAAAGCGAACACGCGCAATAACGGGGCCATGATGGCTGACGAACGAACCGCGCGCCCGGTTTCCGGCGAAATCATGACCGATCCCCCGGCAATTGTCGCGGCGGAGCGGATCGTGCGCGGCCCGGCGGCTGATATCGTCGATGCCGACTATGAAGTGATGCCGCGCCCTATCCCTGCCGTGGAAAGCGCGTCACCGCCGCCGCGCCCGATTGTCACGCCGTCCATCGAGGGTATGGACATGCTGCGCAAGCCGGAAGCGCCGGCGGAACGGCCGCCGGCCGCGCGCGGCGGGCCGATCTTCTGGATCGCCGGCATCGGTGCCGCCTTGGCCGCCTTCTGGGTATCCGGCGGGCATGCGCTGGTGCGCCAGGCGCCGTTCCTGTCCGGCGCACAAGCCTCGGCGCTGACCATCTCGGGCGTCACCTCGCGCGTCGACGCCTCGGGAGCCAATCCGGTGCTGTTCGTCGATGGCGAGGCTGCCAATGACGGGACTGGGCCGGCGACAATGCCGCCGCTCGAAATCCGCGTGACCGGCAATGACGGGCGCACAACCCGCTATACGTTGGGGACATCCGGCCATTCGCTGGCATCGGGCGAAAGATTCGGCTTTGCCAGCCGCCTCGACGTGCCTAAGAACGGCGTAAGGACCGTTTTGGTTACTTTCGCCGAATAGCGTGTGTCGATATTCAGGTGATGCCGGCCTGCAAACGGCGGTTCCCTGCGCTTCCGGTGCTCACGTACTTAAGTACGCTCCGCTCCGGTTCTCGGAAACCACCGTTTTCGGCTCGGCCTGACCTGAATCTCAACACACGCTCGATGCGAAGGCGTTTGGGTAAGAAACTTGAGGGGGCGAAAAATGCCAATCGTACGCGGCAAGGACATCGAAGTCCTGTTTTCGGCGTCGGCGATCGCGCGGCGCAATCTCGAGCTCGCCAAGGAGATCGCCGGGCACGACTATCACGATCTGCTGGTGATTTCGGTGCTGAAGGGCTCGTTCATCTTCGCCGCCGACCTGATCCGTGCCATGCACGATGTCGGCCTGTCGCCGGAAGTCGAGTTCATCTTCATTTCCAGCTATGGCGCCGGCACCACCAGCGGCGAGGTGAGGGTGCTGCGCGACATCGACAATGAGGTCGCCGGCCGCGACGTGCTGCTGATCGACGACATCCTGGAATCGGGCAAGACACTGACCTTCACCCGTGACCTGATGCTGGCGCGCGGTGCGAAAAGCTGTTCCATCGCCGTGCTGCTCGACAAGCGCATGCGCCGCCAGACCGCGCTCGTCGCCGACTATGTCGGCTTCGACTGCCCCGACTATTTCGTCGTCGGTTACGGCATGGACGTCGCGCACGCCTTCCGCGAATTGCCGTTCGTGGGTGTCGTGAAGGGCGATGCGTGAGGCCACTGCCTCCGACCGACAAGTCCTGAAAAAGGCCTTAACGGCGCTGCAAAAATAGCCCGGCCAGGGGCTGGGCGCTTTCAGGAAAAGTCAACTTTTCGCGGCCAAATTGCCGGCCATGGCAAAGCTTTTGATCGTCGAGGACGATGAGTCCGTCCGCACCCTTGCAGCCCGCGCGCTTGAACGCGCAGGCCACGCAATCGATATCGCCGCCGATGGCGCCCAGGGCCTGGCGCTGATCCGCGCCGCGCATGGCGGTTACGATCTCGTCGTCTCCGACATCCGCATGCCCGAGATGGACGGCATCGAGATGGCGATCGCTGCGGCGGCCCTTTTTCCGGCAATGAAGATCATGCTGATGACCGGCTATGCCGATCAGCGCGAGCGCGCCGAGGAGTTGAACGGCATCATCCTCGATGTCGTGCAGAAGCCGTTTACACTGGCCGAAATCCGTTCGCGCGTCGAACGCGCGCTGATCTGCTTCGCCTGATCAGACCGGATCGGTCGCGGCCAGCACTGGCGCCGCGCTCTTGCGCCGCTCGGTGTTGAGCGCGAGCAGGCCGGCGCCGATGATCAGCGCCGCGCCGATCACGGTCGTCGACCTCGGCACCTCGGCGAAGAACAGGAAACCCCAGAGCGGCGACCACAGAATGCCGGTGTATTCGAAGGTGGCGACGCGATTGGCCGGCGCCAGCCTGTAGCCCTGCGACAGAAGGATCATGCCGGCGGAGGCGACGAAGCCGCAGGCGGCCATCTTGAGGAAATCCGGCAGCGTCGGCCATATCCACGGCCGCACCAGGAATTCGACGCTGGGGTGGACGGCGTGGGTTATGCCGGCCAGGTGGAATGTGCCGGCAACCACGGCGGCGCCGACGAGATAGGCGCCGTTCTGGTAGAAGGCCATGACCGTCGACGATTCGGTATCGCCGATCTTGCGCGCCATCAACTGCGAGAATCCGTAGAGCGCCGCCGAGCCGAGCGACAGCAGCGCTGCCCAGTCGAACAGGCCGGCGCCAGGGCGCACCATCACGATGACGCCAAGCATTCCGATCAGCACGGTCGCCAGCGTCCGCCACGAGACGCGTTCGCCGAGATAGGGGCCGGCCAGCGCCATGATGAACAGCGGCGCCATGAAATAGAGCGCCACGGCGTCGGCCAGCGGCAGCGCGGCGATGGCCAGATAGTACACCGTGTAGGAGGTGAACTGGATGAAGGCGCGTATCGTCAGCAGGCCGAACCGCTTCGACAGGATTGCCCGCAGCCCGACATCGGCGTTGACAAGAATGATCAGGATCGGCAGGGCGACGATCGAGCGGATCGCCATCACCTCGGTCACCGGGTAACCGCTCGACACGGCCTTGACGAGCGGGTCCTGCAGCGAGAACACCAGCACGCCCAGGCACAGGTTCAGGATGCCGCGCACCATCCTATTCTGCATCTGCGTTCCGGCTCCTGCGCGTACGATCCGAAGCAGCCCGCCTCCAGATCAAAAAGAACCCGCCACCGTTTCGGGCAGCGGGCACGAGTGAGGACTCTTTGAATTGGTCCGCAGCCGATTTCGCAGCCGCATATCCAATGGGTAAGACGACTATCATCCGGCGTTTGACATGTTGCAAACGAATTGGAATGATGCCTGCAATCAAATCTGCTTATGATGGAAAGCATGCGTCCGACCCTCGACAGCGATCTCCTGCGCACCTTCGTCGCCATCGCCGAGGCCGGCAATTTCACCCGGGCGGCCGAACAGGCCGGGCGCACCCAGTCGGCCGTGTCGATGCAGATGAAGAAGCTTGAGGAGCTGGTCGGCGACAGCCTGTTCGAGCGCGGCTCGCGCGGCGTCGCGCTGACGCGGCGCGGCGGCGAACTCATCGTCAACGCCCGCCGCATCGTCTCGCTGCTCGACGAAACGGCGGCCTCGATGGCGGCGCCGCCGCTCGGCGGACCGGTGCGCATCGGCATTCCGGAGGAATATGGCCACGCCATCCTGTCGCGCGCGCTCGGCGCGTTTTCGAAACGCCACACCAAGGTAGAGGTCACCGTGCGCTACGCCCATTCAGAGGCGCAGCTGGCGGCGCTCGCCGCCGGCGAACTTGATCTGTGCGTGGTGTTCGAATGGCAGGATCCGGCCGGCGGCGAAGTGCTGATGCACGACCCGACGGTCTGGGTGACGTCGACCCTGCATCATATGCACGAGGAACGGCCGGTGCCGATCGCGCTCTACAACCGGGTCAGCTGGTGCAAGGACTTCGCCATCAAGTCGCTGGAGCAGCGCGGTCTTGCCTATCGTGTCGCCTATACCAGCGATACGACCGGCGGCCTGAAGCTTGCCGTTACCTCGGGACTGGCGATCGCGCCGATCTCGCGCAGCAACATTCCGGACGGCTGCCGTGAACTGACGTCCGCCGACGGGTTCGGCGACATCGATTCCTCCAATGTGGTGATGCATCGCAACCCGAACGCGTCAGGCGAGGCGATCGACGGCATGCAGGAGGCGATCCGCGAAGCGTTCGTCAACCGGTAAGCTCAGTCTTTGACATCCTCATAGAAGGTCAGGCGGTTGCCGAACGGATCGCCGACCGTGACCTCCTTCGTCTTCCAGGGCGTCTCCTCCAACCCCGGCCTGGCAAAGCGGTACTTTCTTTCGGTCAACTCGTGATGCAGCCCCGCAATGTCGGTCGTCTCGATCCGGATGTGAGAGCCCGGCGCGCCATCGCCATGATGTTCGCTCAGGTGCAGGACGCAGCCGTCGCGATGAACGCCTGTGTAAAGCGGTGCGTTGTCTTCGAAACGGTGTTCGAACTGCACTTCGAAACCGAGAAAACCGACATAGAATTCATGCGCCTTGGCAACATCGAAGATGCGCAGGATGGGCGTGACAGTGCCGAGCTTCGGCATGGTGTTGCAACCGTTCGAGCGGGGTTGGGTGGAGTGTGGGGGCGGCGGACCCTATTTCAGCTCGAGCAGCCGTTCGAGATAGCTACGCTCGATATCGGGGCTGAGCGCGTTGCCGAGCCGTTTGCGGATGGCTTCCAGGATCTGGCGGGCGCGCTGGACGTCGATCTCGTCGGGGACCTTCACTGAATCGCCGAAATCGGGACCCTGGCTGGCGCGCGGCCGGCCGAGCGGGTCACGGTCGGCATTCTGCTGACGCCCGCCTTCCTGGCTGCCGCCCTGGTCGCCCTGCATGGCCTGCATCTGCTTCATCATGTCCTTGGCGCCCTTGCGCAGCGCCTCGAGTGCCCGGCCCTGGTGGCCGACGGCCTCGTCGCCCTGGCCCTCGCCAAGCGCCTGCTCGGCGCTGCCCATCGACTTGCCGGCCTCGCCAAATCCTTCATTGGGCTCCATGCCCATGCCTTCGAGGCTCTTCTTCAACTGCTCGAGGTCGCTCTTCAACTGGCCTTGGCCTTCCTGCAGCTGCTTCAGCGCATCGGCGAATTCCTGCGGCGTCATCGGCTTTTGCCTCGCCAGCGGATCGCGGTCCTTGCCGACGCCTGGCTTGTCCTGGTCCTCGCCACCGCCTTGGCCAAGCTGCTCGTCGCGGTTCTGTCCGCGCTGGCGCTCGCCGCGCTGCATCTGGTCCATGCGGAACGTGTCGTTCATCATCTCCTGCTGGCGGCGCAGGATCTCGCCGAGCTTGTCCATCTGCTGGCGCATCTGGCTGTCCTGCTCGCCGCCTTGCTGCTGACGGCCGGCCTGGAGATTGTTCATCATGTCCTGCAGCTGCGACAGCAATTGCTGCGCCTTGTCGCGGTCGCCCGACTTCGCCAGGTTTTCGATCTGGTCCATCATCCGGTCGATGTCGCTCTGGCGCAGTTCCTGGCCGTTCTGCTGCATTTGCGGCGCGTTCGGGTTCTGCTTGGCGCGTTCGGCGAATTCCTGCAGGAACTGGTTCATCGCCTCGCGCAGTTCCTTCATCGCCTTCTCGATTTCGGCATCGCTGGCGCCGTTCTTGATGGCCTCCTGAAGCGCCTGCTGCGCCTGGCGCAGCCGCTTCTCCGCCGCCGAGAGGTTGCCCTCTTCGATGCCGAGCGCGATTTCCCAGAGATAGGCGACCACGCCGCGCAGCTGGTCGTCGTTGCCGGCCAGCTTCAGCCGGCTGCGCGCGCTCATGATGGCGAGGTAATGGGACATGTTGTCGAACGTGTCTTCCGGCCGCAGCGTGATGGCGTCGATCAGGTCGAGCACATGCGGCTTGGCATTGGCGTCGAGCGCCAGCAGGCGGCGTTGTTCGATCACCGCCCGCGCCAGCGGGTTGGTGAAAGGCCGCTCCGGCATCACTAGCGTCTTGGTTTCGCTCGAAGAGGTGTGACCGGCATCGTCGGTGGCGACCAGCGTCAGCTTGATGCTGCTGCCGGCCCAGACATGCTCAGTCAGGTCCTTGGTGGTCTTGGCGGCATTGGACTTGCCGCCGCGGCGCGGCAGCGCCAACGGCATTTCGGGCGCGCCGTAGAGCGGATGCGCGCCCGGCGACTGCGGGTCGGCCGGCGCGAAGACCGCCTTGGCGGTGGCGGCGCCATAATCGTCGTCGATCTGGTAGTTGAGCTCGAAGGCGCCGTTGGCGGCACGCTTGGGCTCGCCGACAAAGCGGATCTGCGGCGGTTTGTCCGCGATCACGGCGAAGGCCCAGCGGCCGAGCTGATCCTCGCCCGATTTCAGCGTCAGCGTGCCGTCGCCGGTCAGCTTGCCGGTGAACTGGCGCACCTTCGAGGGGGATGTAACGGCCGGCACCGCCGGGCTTGCGGCTGGCTTGGCGCTGGCCTGTGGTCCGGCAGGGTCGATGGTGCGCGAATTGCCATCTTTGTCGGCATAGGCGAGCGTTTCCTCGCCCGAGCCTCCGGTGACGCGCAAGGAGACATCGCTGCCCTCAGGCACATGAAACGTAGGTGTCGCCTGATTAGCGTCGGCAGTCAGGAAGATTGGCGGCTTGCCGGTGTAGGCAGGCGGAGTCACCCAGGCATCGATGCGTGGCGGCACGGCGTCGTGCGCGCCGTGGGCGCTGAAGCCGTCTTCTATCCTACCGCCTGTCGGCCCGAAGGAGAAGGCAAAGGCCGTGACGAGCAGCAGCGCCGCCACGGCGCGCAGCCCCCATGGGTCGCGCTCCGGCACCCGGGTGCGCGGCAGGTCGGCGCCAAGGGTGTCGAGCCTGGCAGCCATGCGCTTCTGGTGTTCGCGCCACAGCGCCTGCGAAAAGCTGCTTTCGCGGCCGCTTGGCCGGTCGGCCTGCACCAGCACGGGGCTGTGCAGCAATTCGTTGGCGGCCTCGATGCGGCGGTCGACCTCGGCGGCGCCAGGCAGGCGGAAGAAACGCAGCGGATAGAGCGCCGCCAGCCCTGCCAGGCCGAATGCTGCGACAAGGCCGACGCGCGCGACATCCGGCAGCCGGGAGAAAACGCCGAACCAGGAGATGCTCAGGAACAGGCAGGCGATAAGGATCAGCGGCAGCAGCAGCGGCCAGCCGCGCTCGACCATCATCGAGACCCGCGTCGCCAGCCGGCTGAGCGCAAGGCGCCCGGCGAGACCGCGATCGCTAGAGATGGGTCGTTGCGTCATCGGCCCTTCCTGGAATCAGGCGGGATAGCCCGATCCTCACGACTCGAAGAATACCAGCAAACACGGCAAAGGCGAGGCGCTCTCAGAAAATGTGAAACCGCCGAAATAGTTGCAATCAGAAATTGCCGGGGTTTGCGTTGGCGCCACAGACCAGCACGGCGACGCGTTCGCCCGGGGCCGGCGTGTAGCGGCCGGACAGGATCGCGGCGAAGGCGGCAGCCCCACCCGGTTCGGAGATGATGCGCACCCGGTTCCACAGCGCCTTCTGCGCGGCGATGATGTCGTCGTCACTGACCAGGATGGAGCGCTCGACGAAGGCTTCGGCGATCGGGAACATCATTTCGCCGACGCGCTTCGGCGCCAGCGAATCGGCGGCGATGCCTTCCGCCGGTGCGTCGACGGGACGGCCGGCCTCGAAGGCGCGATGAAGCGTCGGCGCGCCCTCGGGCTCGATGGCGATGATGCGGATGCGGCCGGCATACCAGGCGGCGATGCCGCCGATCAGCCCGCCACCGCCGACGGCGACCAGCAATGTGTCGATCTGCGGCAGATCGTTCTCGATCTCGAGCCCGAGCGTGCCCTGGCCGACCAGCGTTTCCTCCTGGTTGAAGGCGTGAATCTGCAAGGCGCCGGTTTCCTGCGCGAAACGTTCGCTGGCGGCCAGCGCCTCGGCATAGCGGGCGCCGCCGACGACCAGGTCGGCGCCATACGAACGAATGCGGTCCAGCTTGGCCTGTGGGCTCACTTCGGGAACGAAGATGGTTGCCTTGTGGCCGAGCCGCATGGCGGCATAGGCGACAGCGGCGCCATGGTTGCCACCCGATGCGGCCACGACACCGGCCGCGGGAACCGGCCGTTCCAGAAGATTGGTGAAGGCGCCGCGCGCCTTGAACGAGCCGGAATGCTGCAGGCATTCGAGCTTGAGGTCTACCGCCAGCGGCGGCCGGTCGAAATCGACCATGTCGACGCGCAGCACCGGCGTATGCCTGATATAGGGGCGGATGCGCGGCTCCATCGCGGCAATGCGTTCGCGTGTGACGGTGTTACCCTGCGACATGATTTGCTCCTCGGGATTGACAGCAATTAGTAACTTGGCAAAATGGCTAAATGCAAGAGGTTGATGTCTTCAAGGCGATCGCCAACGAACGCAGGCTGCGGATCCTGGACTGGCTGAAGGATCCGCGCGCGCATTTCCCGGCTCAGGCGGATGGCGATCTGGTCGAGGATGGCGTCTGCGCGCTGCTGATCGCCGAGAAGCTCGGCATCACGCAGGCGACGCTATCCGAGCATATGCGCGTGCTCACCCAGGCCGGCCTGCTCCGGCCCAAGCGCATCAAACAATGGACGTTCTACCGCCGTGATGAAGACAGGATCGCCAAGACAAGGACGCTCCTCCAGAACCGGCTGTAGCGGTGTCGGCGGGAGGCTTCTATGCCAGCCAGTCTGGCACCGAATCCAATCCGATGAGGTCGTCATAGGTCAGGCGCGGTCGCACGACGTGGAAACGGTCGCCGTCGACCAGCACCTCCGGCACCAGCAGGCGGGTGTTGTAGGTGCCGGCCTGCACGGCGCCATAGGCGCCGGCCGTGGAAACGGCAACGAGATCGCCGGCCTTGAGCCTCGGCAGATCGCGGTCGAGGCCGAGATAGTCACCGGTTTCGCAGACCTGGCCGACCACGTCGACCATCATGCGCGGCGTGTCGGCCGGCGGCTGCACGACCGGCCTGATATCATGAAAAGCATCGTAGAGGGTCGGCCGGATCAGATCGTTCATGGCGGCGTCGACGACCAGGAAATTCTTGGCGTCGCCTTCCTTCACGAAGATCACTTCCGAGACGAGGATGCCGGCATTGCCGACGATCAGCCGGCCCGGCTCGAACATCACCTTCAGGCCGAGCTTGGTGACATGCTTCCGGACGATCTGGGCATAGGCGTCGGGCAAGGGCGGCGGGTTGTTGTCGACGCGGTAGGGGATGCCGAGGCCACCGCCGAGATCGACATGCTCGATCGAATGGCCGTCGGCGCGCAGCGCGCCGACCAGGTCGACCAGCAGGGCGAAAGCGTCGTCGAAGGGCTGCAGCTCGGTGATCTGGCTGCCGATATGGGTGTCGATACCGGTGACCTTGATGCCCGGAAGCGTTGCCGCGCGGGCATAGACCTGCCGCGCGCGCTGCCAGGCAATGCCGAACTTGTTCTCGGCCTTGCCGGTGGAGATCTTCTTGTGGGTCTTGGCGTCGACATCGGGATTGATGCGCAGCGAGATCGGCGCCACCTTGCCGAGCGCCGTGGCCCGCGCCGACAACAGTTCGAGTTCAGGCTCGGATTCGACGTTGAAGCAAAGGATGCCGGCTTCGAGCGCAAGGTCCATTTCGCGCGCCGTCTTGCCGACGCCGGAAAACAGGATCTTGCTGGCCGGGATGCCGGCTGCCAGCGCCCGGCGCAACTCGCCTTCCGAGACCACGTCGGCGCCGGCGCCGAGCCTGGCCAGGGTCCGCAGCACGGCCTGGTTGGAGTTGGCCTTCATGGCGTAGCAGACCAGCGCGTCGAGGCCGGCGAAGGCCTGGGCAAACACGCGGTAGTGCCTGGTGAGCGTGGCCGTCGAATAGCAGTAGAACGGCGTGCCGACCTGGGCGGCGATATCAGGGATTGCCACGTCCTCGGCATGCAGCACGCCGTCGCGGTAGTCGAAATGGTTCACGAGAGTGATTCCGGAAGTTGGAGCACGATGAGATCGGGCCAAACCCGGTCTGATCGGTTCTAGATCAGCGGGTCGAGGATGAACTTCTTGTCCTTGACCGGTTTTTCCGGCTCCGGCGGCAGCGGCTGCTTGGCCTTCTCGGCATCCTTGCGCGCCTGCACGGCCGCCTCATAGGGCGTGTCGAGACCGGCCTTGCGGCCGCAGGCGGTCACGGCGGCCATCGCCGCCAGCAGCGTCAGCGTCACCAAAATCCTGCTTCCGGTCATCGATCCATCCGTCCGAAACGTTTTGTCAGCCGCCGCTTTTAGCCGAGTTCTCGGCGCATTGCACCCCGGATATTGCCGGTTGCAACATCCGGGATATTGCCGTTGCAATATCGGGCATCAGGCTTTGGCCAGCCGCTTTTTCCAGTAGCGGATCTGCTTCCTCACTTCCGACGGCGCGGTGCCGCCGAAACTGGTGCGGCTCTTGACCGAATTCTGCACCGCCAGCACCGAGAAGATATCCGATGTGATGCCGGGGTTGATCGACCGCAGGTCCTCCAGCGATAGCTTTTCAAGGCTCACCTTCTTCTCCTCGGCCAGCGCCACCGCGCGGCCGGTGACGTGATGCGCCTCGCGGAACGGCAGGCCGAGCGTGCGCACCAGCCAGTCGGCGAGGTCGGTCGCTGTCGCGTGACCGGAGCCTGCGGCCTTCTTCATCGCCGCCGCGTTTACCGTCATGTCCGAGACCATGCCCGTCATCGCCGCCAGCATCAGGTCGAGCGTCTCGGCGGCATCGAACACCGATTCCTTGTCCTCCTGCATGTCCTTGCCATAGGTCAAAGGCATGCCCTTCATCACCGTCAGCAGGCCGACCAGATGGCCGTTGACGCGGCCGGTCTTGCCGCGCACCAATTCGGCGGCGTCGGGGTTCTTCTTCTGCGGCATGATCGAGGAGCCGGTGGAAAAACTATCCGACAGCCTGATGAAGCCGAATTGCGGCGTCGACCAGATGATGATCTCCTCGGCCAGCCGCGACAGATGCGTGGCGCAGATCGCAGCCATGGCGAGGAAGTCCAACGCGAAATCGCGATCCGACACGCTGTCCAGCGAATTGCGCATCGGCTCGCGGAAGCCGAGCGCCTTTGCCGTCTGGTGGCGGTCGATCGGGAAGCTGGTGCCGGCAAGGGCGGCGGCACCGAGCGGGCTCTCGTCCATGCGCTCGATGGCATCGCGCACGCGCGACAGGTCGCGTGCAAACATCTCGACATAGGCCATGCAGTGATGGCCGAAGGTCACCGGTTGCGCCGCCTGCATGTGGGTGAAGCCCGGCATCACGGTCGCCGCGTGCTCCTCGGCCCGCTCCAGCAGCGCCGTGATCAGCCCCTTCAACGCCTCGGCGACGCGGAAGCATTCGTCCTTGACCCAGAGCCGCAGATCCACCGCCACCTGGTCGTTGCGCGAGCGCGCCGTGTGCAGGCGGCCGGCGGCCGGGCCGATCAGGTCGGCGAGGCGGGCCTCGACATTCATGTGGATGTCTTCGAGCTTGGTCGAAAACTCGAAGCTGCCGGCCTCGATCTCTTTCAGGATCGTGTTCAGCCCGTGAGCGATTTTTTCTTGATCGGCCGCCGAAATAATGCCCGTTTGCGCCAGCATCTCGCTATGGGCGATCGAGCCGCGTATGTCCTGCGCGTAGAGTTTGCGGTCGAACGAGATCGACGCGTTGATCGCTTCCATGATCGCGGCCGGACCCGAGGCAAATCGTCCGCCCCACATCTGGTTGCTGGTCTTCTTGTCGCTCATCGCTATAAAACCCGTGCTTCGGAGCAGTTTTGAGAAAATGGCAGACGGAAACAGATTTTTCCCGGCCCCGCGCCTGATCCTCGCCGCTTTGGTGGCGGGAGCGCTGGCCGGCGCGGTCGCGGTATATGTCAGCGAGAGCCGGTCTGGCAACAATGCACCGGCCCAGGTGGCGGTCGGCGGCAGCAAGGACGACGTCGCCTGCGCCGCCAAGAGCGACCGCGCCAAGAAGATCGCCGCCGCCGCCACCGGCGAGGTCGCGGCGCTTTTGCCCGCCGATCCGCCGCAATCGATGAAAAGCCTTGCCTTCAACGGTCCGGACGGCAAGCCGATGACCATCGCCGACCATGCCGGCAAGACGGTGCTGCTCAACCTCTGGGCAACGTGGTGCGCGCCGTGCCGCGCTGAAATGCCGGCGCTCGATGCGCTGCAGAAGGAGAAGGGCAGCGACAGCTTTCAGGTGGTCGCCGTCAATGTCGATGCCGGCGACGATGTGAAGCCGAAGAAATTTCTCAAGGAAACAGGTGTCGAAGCACTCGGCTATTACCGGGATTCGACGGTGGCGCTGTTCAACGACCTCAAGACGCGCGGCTTGGCGCTCGGCCTTCCCGTCACCATGCTGATCGACGGCGAAGGCTGCCTGATCGCGCATATGAACGGCCCGGCCGAATGGTCGGGGCCCGACGCCAGGCGGCTGGTCGACACGGCGCTCGGATCGTGAGCGATCAGGCCGAGCGCGCGCTTGGCTTGAGCAATACGAGACTGCCCTCCCGATGGCCGGCGCGCGCCGGAGTGCGCTTGCCGTGGCCGGTCAGGTCGTCAAACGCCTCGATCGGCGCCGGCTTGCCAAGATAGTAGCCCTGGCCGATCTCGCAGGCTTCGGCGTCCAGGAATTTCAGTTCGCCAAGCGTCTCGACGCCTTCGGCAAGAACCGGCAGGCCAAGGCCGCGCCCCAGGCCCAGCACGGCGCGCACGATCGCCGCGACCTGGCCGTTTGTGTCGACCGCCTTGATGAAGGAGGAGTCGATCTTGATCTTGTCGAAGGGGAAGGCGCGCAGGTTGGAGAGCGAGGAATAGCCGGTTCCGAAATCGTCCATGGCCACGCGCACGCCAAGCGACTTGACCTGCCGCAGGGTTGCAAGCGCACGAGGCATGTCCTTCACCAGCGCGGTTTCGGTGATCTCGAGTTCCAGCCGTGTCGGGGCAAGACCCGTTCTTAGCAACGTCTCGTGGACCTTGCGGCTGAAATTGGGATTGTGAAGCTGGACCGCCGAGACGTTGACGGCGACCGTCAGCGGATTTTCCCAGCGGGCGGCTTCCTCGCAGGCCGCGTCGAGCACCCAGTCGCCGATCTGCCCGATGGCGCCGCTTTCCTCGGCCACCGGGATGAATGTCGCGGGGGAAACGTCGCCGCGTTCGGGATGGCGCCAGCGGATCAGGGCTTCGAAGCCAACCATCTTGCCGCTGCTGATCTCCTTCTGTGGCTGGTAGACGAGGTAAAACTCTTTGCGCACGACGGCCTGGCGCAATTCGTGCTCCATAATGCGCTTGTCGCGGGCCTCGGCGCCCATCGAGGCCTCGAAATAGCGATAGGTATCCCTGCCTTCGGTCTTGGCGCGATAGAGCGCGGTGTCGGCATGGCTGATCAGGCCGGTCGAGTCTTCGGCATCGAGCGGATAGATCGCGATGCCGATGCTGGCCGAGACCAGCCCGCCGCCGGCCGCGACCCGGTTTTCCTCGCGCATGGCGGCGAGCAGCGAGGCGGCGATGCGGCCCGCCGCCTGCGGGTCGGGCAGGTTGGGGGCGATGATGGCGAATTCGTCGCCGCCCAGGCGCGCAAGCATCTGTCCGTGGCGTAGAATGCCGGCTGCGCAGGTCGCCACCTTCTGCAGCATCGCGTCGCCGGCGCCATGTCCGTAAAGGTCGTTCACCTCCTTGAAACGGTCGAGGTCGAACAGCAGAAGCGCAAGGTGCCGGCCTTTGACGCCCTTTTCGGTATTGGCGATCCGGTTCATGGACGCGATTTCCATGTCGAGACGGCTGGAAAAGGAGCGGCGGTTGGCCAGTCCCGTCAGCGGGTCGAAATGGGCGAGACGAAGGATCTCCTCCTCCGCCTTCTTGCGCTCGCGGATGTCGCGGACGGCGATGACGTTGTGGGGCTTGCCGCAATAGTCGATGCTTCGGGCGATCAGCTCGACGGGAATGCGCGTCCCGTCGCGATTCCTCAACTCCGCCTCCCATGGCTGGCCCGCCAGGCTGGCGGCGTCGGTTGCGGTGTGTTCGTCGAAGAGTTCGCGCAGTTCCATGCCGTCCAGGGTCGCGGCAAGCGTGCCGGTCAGCTTGCCCATGCTGTCATTGGCGCTGACGATGCGGTTGCCGTCGCAGACGATAAGGCCCTCCACGGCGGCATTGGCCAGGCCGTGCATGCGATCGACCTCGAGCTTCTGGCGGCGGAAGCGCAAATCGATCCACAGCGCCGATGCCGACAGCACCAGGATCACCAGCGTGGCGGCCGCTGCCGCGAAAGCCTGCGACGTCGGCTTGATCGTGTACTCGGATATGACGATCGAGGAATCCGGAAAGATCGAGACGGCGCCCATGCCGATGAAATGCAAGGTGCAGATCGCCAGCGTCAGCAGCACCGCGCCGACGGATGTCGCCGTCAAGGAGGGGCGGCGCAGCACGACATGCAGTGCCAGCGCCCCGAGGGTCACGCCGGCCAGCAGGGAAACGGCGACCATCAACAGGTTCCATTCGATGCGGCCCTGCACCTCGAACGCCGCCATGCCGATATAGTGCATGGCCGCGATGCCGCCGCCCAGAACGGCGCCGCCAACGAGATGATACTCGAACTCGTCGCGCAAGGTGGCAATCCACATGCCGCCAGCCGTCAGCGCGACCGAGGCGGCGAGCGAGAGCACGGAGAGCCACGGATCGTAGGCGCTGGGTATGCCCGGCGTGAACGCGAGCATGGCGATGAAATGCGTTGCCCAGATGCCGAAGCCGGTCGACGTGGCCGCGATCATCAGCCAGACAAGCCGGTTCCGGTCCGTCGAACGGCTGATGTGGTGAAGCAGGCTGACGGCGGAGAAGCAGGAAATTCCGCAGATCAGCGCGGCGAGTGCGACCAGTCTCAGATCGTGCTGGTTCACGATGCAATTGTAGACTGTCAACATCTTATATCCCCAAGCCCATTGGAAATAAAAAACGAAATATGACTGATTAGGGCTTGGCTGTTGAAGGATCGATAAAGTCACCTGCAACCAGGGCGTGCTTTCCCGGCGCATTTACACCCATCGTCGTTCCCATACTTCATGTCCCCTTTAGCCGGATAATCATGGCGGCCGGTATGGTCTTTACGTCCGCTACAGTCGCCCTAGCTACCCAAGGCGCCGGTGCGTTCTGATGCCGGCCAAGCCGCCGAGGGAGAGGAACGAGCAGCTGTGCAAAGGCCGGAGAGCCACAACAGAACTGTCACATACCTTCTCTAAGAGAGCGGGCAAGGACTTGCGCAAGACCCTTGTCACCAGCCACTCAAGAGGGAATACCATGACCATGATCAAGCGGGGCTTTGCTGCCCTTGCCGCTGGTGCGCTTAGCACCGCGCTGGCGATGCCTGCTTCTGCAGAACCGGTAAAATTCGACTTCTGGTTCGGCCTTTCGGGCGATCTTGCCCGTGTCGTCGACACGCTGTGCAAGAACTTCAACGCCTCGCAGAAGGACTACGAAGTCGTCTGCACCAGCCAGGGCAACTACGACGCCACGCTGCAGAATACCATTGCCGCCTTCCGCGCCGGCAAGCAGCCGGCCGTCGTCCAGGTCTATGATGTCGGCACCGCCACCATGATGCTGTCAGGCGCCTACAAGCCCGCCGACAAGCTGATGGAAGAGAACGGCTACAAGATCGACTACGCCGACTATTTCCCGGGCATCGCGCGCTACTACGCCACGTCGAAGGGCGAGATGCTGTCCTTCCCGTTCAATTCCTCGACCCCGCTGATGTACTGGAACAAGGACGCCTTCGCCAAGATCGGCAAGACCGAAGCGCCCAAGACCTGGGAAGATGTCGGCGCCGACCTCAAGGCGTTGAAGGAAGCGGGCTACGAGTGCCCGATGGCGATCAACATCTCGGCCAATGAAAGCTGGCAGCTGATGGAGCAGTTCTCGGCGCTCCACAACCAGCCGATCGCCACCAAGAACAATGGTTATGACGGTCTCGACGCGCGTCTGGAAGTCAACAAGACCAAGTTCGTCCAGTACGTCACCGATCTCAAGAAGTGGTATGACGCGGGCCTGATCAAGATCAAGTCCAAGGATCTCGGCCAGGACATGGTCCAGGCCTTCGCCTCGGGTACCTGCCAGGTCATCCTGACCTCGGTCGGCGACCACGGCACGGTCGGCAGGACCCAGAAGGAAGGCATGAAGTGGGATGTCGCCGAACTGCCGGTCTATGCCGGCACCGAGCGCAAGAATTCGCTGGTCGGCGGCGCATCGCTGTGGGTGCTCTCCGGCAAGTCGGATGCCGAGTACAAGGGCGCTGCCGCCTTCCTCAACTTCATCCACGACCCCAAGACCGCGCTGTTCTGGTCGACCAACACCGGCTACATTCCGGTGACGAAGTCGGGCTTCGACTACATGAAGGGCCAGGGCTTCTACGACAAGGCGCCCTACAAGGGCCGTGAAGTCGCCATCGCCAGCCTGACCGCGTCCGAGCCGACCGAAATCACCCGCGGCATCCGGCTGGGCAACTTCACCCAGATCCGCGCCGAGTTCGGCACGCAGATGCAGGCCATCTTCGCCAACAAGGTCAGCGTCCAGGAGGGCCTCGACACGCTGGTCAAGAATGGCGACGCCATCCTCGACCGCTTCCAGCAGACCTATCCGGGCAAGACCCTGCCGTGATCGTCGAAACGTCAAGGCCGCCCGTCGAGATTCGACGGGCGGCCATTTCATATCTAGTCTTGCCCCAAGAAAGTGGGCTGGCTGTTCAAACAGCATCGGCGGATCGATGGAAAAACGCGTCACTTTCGGCAAATGGACGATCGGCATCCTTTTCGCGGTGCCGCAGCTCCTGCTGATCTTCACGTTCTTCTACTGGCCGGCGGGCCAGGCCGTGTACTGGTCACTGACGCTGCAGCAGCCCTGGGGCGGCGGCAACATCTGGGTCGGGCTCGATAATTTCCGCTCGATCCTGTCCAACGCCGATTACTGGAACTCGATCACCGCCAGCCTTGTCTTTGCCGGCATCAGCACCGGGCTTGCGATGTTCATCGCGCTTGTGCTCGCGGCATTGACCGACCGGCAGCTCGCCGGCTCGCGTTTGTATCGTGTGGTGCTGATCTGGCCCTATGGCATCGCGGCACCCGCGCTGGCGATGGCGTTCCGCTTCATCCTGGCGCCGGAGGCCGGCTTCATGGCCGTGGTCAACCAGGTCTGGCCCGGCTTCTGGGATCCCGGCCTCGACGGCGCCGACGCCATGGCTTCGATCATCGTCGCCTTCTCGTGGAAATATGTCGGCTACAACTTCATCTTCTTCCTGGCGGCGTTCCAGGCCATCCCGCGCTCGCTGATCGAGGCCGCCGCCATGGATGGTTCCGGCGTCATCAGGCGTTTCTGGGACATACAGTTTCCGCTGATCACGCCGACCATCTTCTTCCTTCTGGTCATCAACATCACCGAGAGTTTTCAGGACTCCTTCGGCATCGTCGACATCATGACCGCGGGCGGCCCGGCGAACGCGACCAATCTGATGGTCTACAAGATCTATTCCGACGGCTTCAAAGGCCTCGATTATTCAGGTGCCGCCGCGCAGAGCATCATCCTGATGCTGCTCATCATCGTGCTCACCATCTTTCAGTTCCGCTTCATCGAGCGGCGCGTGCATTACAGGTGAGATGGATATGGTCGAGCGCACCCCGTTCCTCAATTTCTTCACGCATCTGATCCTGTTCATCGGCTTCGTCTTTTGCATCGCGCCTTTCGTGGTCGTGGTGATCGCTGCGTCGCATAACCTCAAGGACGTCAACGACGTGCCGATGTCGCTGCTGCCGGGCAGCGATTTCTGGGTCAACATCAAGACCGCCTGGACGACGGCCGATCTCGGTCCGAAGCTCCTCAACAGCTTCATCATGGCGACGGGCGTCGCCGCCGGCAAAGTGATCGTCTCGGCGCTCACCGCCTTCTCGATCGTCTACTTCCGCTATCCCGGCCGCATGCTGATCTTCTGGCTGATCTTCATCACCCTGATGCTGCCGCTCGAAGTGCGTATCGTGCCGACCTATGCCGTGGTGGCCAACGTGCTCGAGCCGTACCAGGCGATCCTGGACCTGACCGGGATTTCCTGGCTGATCGAAAAAGTCTCGGGCGTGCAGGTCCAGCTCAGCCTCGGACTGCTCAATTCCTATAGCGGCCTGATCCTGCCGCTGGTCGCCACCGCGACCGGCACGTTCCTCTACCGGCAGTTCTTCCTGACCGTGCCGGACGAACTGACCGAGGCCGCGCGGATGGACGGCGCGGGGGCGCTGCGGTTCTTCATCGATATCCTGCTGCCGCTGTCACGCAACAACATGGCTGCACTCGGCACCATCATGTTCCTGTGGGCCTGGAACCAGTATCTGTGGCCGCTGCTCATCACCACAGACCAGTCGCATGCGATGGCGGTGACCGAGCTCAAACAACTGATCCCCAATGTCGGCGGCATTCCGGAATGGCACATCGCCATGGCCGGCACGCTGATCGTCATGCTGCCGCCGCTGATCGTCGTTGTGCTGATGCAGCGCTGGTTCGTGCGCGGCCTGATCGCCACCGAGAAATAAGGAGACAAGAATGGCCTCCATCACAATACGCGGCATCAAGAAGAACTACGCCAAGACGCAGGTCGTGCATGGCGTCGATCTCGACTTTGCCTCGGGCGAGTTCGTCGTCATCCTGGGACCGTCCGGCTGTGGCAAGTCCACGCTTCTCAGGATGATCGCCGGGCTGGAAGAGATTTCCGGCGGCGAGATCGCGATCGACGGCACGGTGGTCAACAAACTCGAACCGCGCGAGCGCGGCTGCGCGATGGTGTTCCAGAATTACGCGCTCTATCCGCATATGAGTGTTTCGCAGAACATCGGCTATTCGCTCAAGGTCGCCGGCGTTCCCTCGGCCGAACGCCAGCAGCGCATCCAGGCGGTCGCCCGCACGCTGGAGCTCGAACACCTGCTCGACCGCAAGCCGATGGCGCTTTCCGGCGGCCAGAGGCAGCGCGTCGCCATGGGCCGCGCCATGATCCGCGAGCCGAAGGTGTTCCTGTTCGACGAGCCGCTGTCCAATCTCGACGCCAAGCTGCGCGTGCAGATGCGTTCGGAAATCCGCAAGCTGCATCGCCGGCTGAACGCCACCTCCGTCTTCGTGACCCACGACCAGGTCGAGGCGATGACGCTGGCCGACCGGCTGGTGGTGATGAATGGCGGACGCGTCGAGCAGGTCGGCACGCCGGGTGAAATCTATACCCGCCCGGCCAGCCGCTTCGTCGCCACCTTCGTTGGAGCGCCGGCCATGAACATTCTCGAAGGCACGGTCGATCTCGACGGGCTGTCGCTGCTCGGCGGCAGCCGGCGCCTGGCCATGGCACGCGCCGGCCTGCCCGTCGGTACAAAGGTCGCGATGGGCATCCGGCCGGAGGCCGTCCGGCTGGTTGCGCCCGGCACGGCAGGCGCGCTCGACGCCACCGTCGACCTGGTCGAGGAACTGGGGGCGGGGCGGGTCATCTATGTCGATCTCGACGGCGCGCCGTTTTCGGTGATGACGTCGGAGGCGGTCCATCCCGAGCCCGGCAGCCAGGTCGGCCTGAAGATTTCGCCGGAGGACATGCATTTCTTCTCGTCGGAAACGGGAGCCCGCCTCGATGTCTTCAAGGCGTCGGTGCCCGAGCCGGCGCTCTGATCTTCAAGCCACTTGAGCAGTGGCCGATCCATTCGGCCAAAACCGGCAACATATCGCGGCCTGAACTGGCCGTCGCGCGCCGGGCACCGTACGCGTCGGCCCTTCAGACGAAGACATGCGCCTTTCCCGACACGGTGAGCCGGACGATCTCACCGACTGCCGGTGCGTCCATGCCGGGTTTGCGCAGGATCAGCGGCGTGTTGCCGATGGCGGCGGCGTCCGGGGGATCGAAGTTGTTCAGGAGCCGCACCGCGATCGTGCATGTCGAGCCGGCGAATTCCGATTCCGTCACCTCGCCAAACAGCATGTCGGGGGTGCCGGACATGCCTTCGCGCGACGTGCGTTTCAGCCCGATCTGCTCCGGCCGCAGCATGATGCGGGCGACATCGCGGCTGTCATTGGTATCGACGGCGATGCGGCCGAGCGGCGAATTGGCGAAGCCGCCCGAAATGCTCGCCGGCAGGATGATGGCGTCGCCGAGGAATTCGGCGATCATCCTGTCCTTCGGCTTGAGGTAGAGATCGCGCGGCGTGCCGACCTGCGAGAATTTTCCGTCGCGCATCACTGCCACTTGTCCAGCGAAGGACAGTGCTTCGGCCTGGTCATGGGTGACCAGGATGGTGGTGATGCCCGCCGCCTCCAGAAGTTCGGCCACGGCCTTGCGCATCGAGGCGCGCAAACCGGTGTCGAGCGCCGAGAACGGCTCGTCGAGCAGCATCAGCCGCGGCTTCATCGCCATGGCGCGGGCAAGCGCCACGCGCTGCTGCTGGCCGCCGGAAAGCTCGTGCGGGCGGCGCTTGAGGATCGCCTTGTCCAGTCCGACGATATAGGCCAACTCGACGATGCGCTCGGTGCGCTTGTCCTCGCCGCGGCCCATGCCGAAACCGATATTGTCGCCGATGGTCAGATGCGGGAACAGGGCGCCGTCCTGCGCCACCACGCCGATGCCGCGGCGATGCGCCGGGACAGCGGCGCCGCCATTGGCCAGCACCTGGCCGTCGAGCACGATGCGGCCCTGGTCCGGTGCCTCGAAGCCGGCGATCAGCCGCAGCAAGGTCGTCTTGCCGCAGCCGGAGGGGCCGACGATTGCGGTGCGGCTGCCGCTGGCGACATCGAGGTCGACACCGGCCAATGCGGCGACCGGGCCGTAGCGCTTGTGCAGGCCGCTGATTTCGAGAAAGCTCATCGTCCGGCCATCCGTTTCGACTGGACATAGAGCAGCCAGGTTAGGGGCAGCGACATCGCCACCATGATGAAGGCGTAGGGAGCTGCCGACGCGTAGTCGATCTCGCTGCTGTAGGACCAGAATGCCATGGCCAGCGTGCGGGTGCCGTTCGGCGCCAACATCTGGGTCGCCGTCAGTTCGTTCATGATGCCGAGCGCCACCAGCGCCATGCCGGCCGCGGCGCCAGGCGCCGACAGGCGGATGGTGGTCGACCACAGCGCGTTGAGCGGACGCCTGCCGAGGCTGGACGCCGCGCGCTCGAGCTCGACCGGCGCCTGGGCGATCGAGGCGCGCAGGCTGACCAGGGCGCGCGGCAGGAACATGAGGGCATAGGCGACCAGGATGGTGAACAGCGTCTGATAGAGCGGAAGCGCGATGCGCACGGTGATGGTTACCAGCGCCAGCGCAATGACGACACCCGGTAGCGAGCCGACGATGTAGTTGCAACCCTCCAGCAGGCGTTGCAGCGGTCCTGGCGCGCGGATCGAGATCCAGGCCATCGGCATGGCGGCGACGGTGGCAAGCAGTGCCCCGGCAAGCGCCAGGAACAGCGTCTGGCCCAACGCCAGGCCAATCTCGTCGAGACGCCAGACCTCGGCGCCGCCGGCGATGAGCCAGCGGCCGATGGTGATGAACGGCACGCCAAGCGCCAGCAGCGTGGTGACGACCAGCAAGAGCAGGCCCGGCGTGGTGGCGCGGCCGAGGTTCGTGCGCTGCTGGTAGCGCGCCGCGCCGGCGCCGACACGGGCATAGCGCTCTTCGCCGCGCACCAGCACTTCGAGGCCCAGAAGTACGAAGCAGCAGGTCACCAGGACGCCGGCCAGCATGTTGGCGGCCGGTCCGTTGAAGGTCGACTGGAACTGATCGACGATCGCCGTGGTGAAGGTGTCGAAGCGGATGAAGACATAGAGGCCGTATTCGGCCAGCAGATGCAGTCCGACCAGCAGCGAGCCGCCGCAGATGGCGAGCCTGAGCTGCGGCAGCACGACACGCCAGAAGACGCGCCAGGGTCCAAGGCCGAGGGCGGCGGCGGCGTCCTCCAGGGCCGGATCGAGACGGCGCAGCGCCGCCGATATGGGCAGATAGAGGAAGGGGAAATAGGCGATCACGGACACGAGCACGCCGGCCCAAAGGCCGTGCAGGCCGGGCACCATGGTGATCCAGGCGTAGGAGTGCACGAAAGCGGGGATGGCGAGTGGCGCCACGCACAGCCAGGCCCACAGCCTGGCGCCGGGCAGGTCGCTGCGCTCGGTCAGCCAGGCCAGCGCCACCGACAGCACGATGGCGATCGGCACGGTCAGCAAAACCAGCAGCGTGGTGTTGACCAGCAGTTCGCCGACACGCGGCCGGAAGACCAGCGCCGAGACGGTCTCCCAGCCGGTCTGGACCGCGATCCAGACGATGAAGGCGAGCGGCAAAAGGGCGAACAGCGCGACGAGAACAGCGGTGGTGACAAGCCAGGGCGCCGCACGCCGCCGCGGCATTCGGCGCATCTGCGAAGGCAGGCCGGCGCGCCCGAGATCGACGGCGGACTGCATCAGCTCGGACGCCCCACGGTTGCGGCGGGGTGCCGGCAATCGGGGGACCACGGTTGGAGGTCAGGAACGCAGCGTGTCGTCATCGACGAATGCCATCTCGAAAACAAAAGGCTCCCGCGGAAGGTGGATTCCCGCGGGAGCACGGTCGGTTTGTCCTTATTAGGACGAACGCCAACTAAAGCAAGCCGGCTGCCGTCATCAGGTCGGTGACCTTCTTGGAGTTCAGCGTCGTGGCGTCGACTTTCGGCGCCTGCAAGTCGGCCAATGGAACGAGCTTCGGGTTGGACCCGGCGCCCTTGCCGACCGCGTATTCGAAGGAGTTTCCGTTCTTCAGCACATCCTGGCCGCCCTTGCCGGTCACCCATTTCAGGAAGGCCTGGGCTTCCTTCTGATGCTTGCTCGAGGCGAGCACGCCGCCACCCGAAACCGAGACGAAAGCGCCCGGATCCTGGTTCTTGAAATAGTGCAGCGCGACGTTCTTGCTGTTCTCGCCGGTCTTGGCCTGATCGCCGAAGTAGTAATAGTGGTAGATCACCCCGCCTTCGATCTCGCCGGCATTGACCGCCTTCATCACCGTGCTGTTGCCCTTGTAGGGAGTGAAGTTCTGCTTCATCGCCTTCAGCCAGTCCGCGGTGGCGGCCTCGCCCTTGAGCTGCAGCAGCGCGCTGACGATGGCCTGGAAATCGGCGCCCGAGGGCGAGGCCGCCCAACGGCCCTTCCAGCTCGGATCGGCGAGGTCGAGCAGCGACTTGGGCAACTGCTCGGCCTTGAGCTTGGTCGTGTTGTAGGCAAAGACGGTGCTGCGCGCGGCCACGCCCACCCATTTGCCGCTGGCCGCCTGATAGTCCTGCGGCACCTGCGCCAGCGTGTCGGCATCGACGGGCGCGAACAGGCCGGCATTTTCGACCAGCGCCATGGCCGGCGAATTTTCCGTCAGGAAGACGTCGGCGGGCGAGGCTGCCCCTTCGGCGACGATCTGGTTGGAGAAGTCGCTGTCGCCGCCATTGCGCAGCGTGACCTTGATGCCGGTTTCCTTGGTGAAACCTTCGGCCCATTCCTTGGCCAGGCTTTCATGCTGGGCGTTGTAAACGATGATTCCGGCATCCTCGGCCGTCGCAGGACCGGCGGCCAGGCCGATTGCAAGCGCGGTGGCACCGACAAGGGCGGAAAGGGTGTATCTCATGGCGTCATCCTTGCTTTGATTGGTCTTGGCATGCCGCACCTATCGATACATGACACGAATAGTCAACATTATTTGCCTGCTTCAATCGGTCGCTGAGGCACAAAGATCGGCGCGAGGCGGACAATTCCATGTGATGACCGCCTCGACCGACGGTTTCCCGCGCGAGGTCCTCGCAAGGCCTGTGAAATCGTCCAGGCCGGGGCTGCACCTTCAGGACCCGCAAACTTTCGTGATTTGCCCGTAGTTTGGCTTGGACATTATTTCGCCGGCCACGTAACAAATCAGTGCCGAGGCACGAAAATCGGGGGAGTGAACTCTTGTGAGCGGCAAGGACGAGGCCGAGCTTTCCCGGCTGTTACGGGCCGCGATCGCGGGAGATGAAAAGGCCTATGCCGACTTTCTGCACCGGATTGCCGCGCTGGTGCGCGGCTTTGTCCGGCGCAAGATCGTGCAGGGCGGGGTCGATCCCGAGGATGTCGTGCAGGAAACCTTGCTGGCCATTCATGTGAAACGGCATACCTGGCGCCAGGACGCGCCGGTGCTGCCGTGGATTTATGCGATTGCCCGCTTCAAACTGATCGATGCGTTCCGGCGGCGCGGCCGGCGCATCGAAATCGATGTCGACGATATCGCGGAGACCTTCGCCGAGCCGGAAACAGAGACCGTCAGCGAGCGCGACATTGGCAGAGCCCTGGACGGGCTGCCACCGGCACAGCGTTCCGTGGTTTCGGCCATATCCGTGGAAGGCCAATCGATCGGCGAGACGGCAGCGAAGTTCGGCATCAGCGAGACGGCGGTGCGTGTGTCGCTGCATCGCGGACTTGCCGCGATAGCCAGGCGGTTTGGGCGGGAATGACATGAGGACCGAGGATCTCATCAAGGCGCTCGACGCCGATGCAAGCAGCAAGGCGATGCCGCTGCGCTCGGCCTGGTGGCTGGCGGCTGGCGCGGCCATTGTCATCGCGGCAATGGTTTTCCTGCTGACGATCGGCCCGCGCCCTGACTTCATGGCGGCCGCGCACACGATGCGCTTCCTCTCCAAATTCCTTTTCACCATTGCGCTGGCCGTCAGCGCCTTCGGCCTGATCCGGGCGCTGTCGACACCTGGCGCCTCAACGGCCAGGGCCGTGGCCTGGATGGCCGCGGCGCCTCTGCTGATGGCCGTGGCGGTGGTTCTGGAGCTCTTCATGGTGCCGGAGGCGTTGTGGGGCACCAGGATGATCGGCTCCAACATGATGATCTGCATGGCCTTCATCCCGCTGATCGGCATTGGCCCGCTGGCCATCTTCCTGTGGATGCTGCGCTACGGCGCGCCGACGCGGCCGGTGCTTGCCGGCGCGGTGGCGGGGCTGCTCGCCGGGGGACTGGCGGCTACCTTCTATGCCGCGCACTGTTTCGACGATTCGCCGCTTTTCGTCGCCACCTGGTACACGATCGCGATCGCGGTTCTCGCCTTGCTCGGCGCGCTCGGCGGGCGGTTTTTCGTGCGCTGGTAGCAGGATAGAAGCGACCACACCCCGTGCATACCGATCCTTAATCATGCCGGCAATTGTTTGCCGGTTGACCATATCGCGGTGCCCCCGCGCAACCTTTCCTTAAAATCGATCCTTCAGGGTTTTAACGGGAAAAAGCGATTGCCCACGGGGGTGGCACGGATCGTGAGACTACGAGGACCGATCAGGCTCGACAGACATGCAACGCCGGCGTTGCTCGTGGCCGGCTTCGCCGTGGCCGTGGCCGCGGCCTCGGCCCTGTTGTCGAGGCTGGACCTTGGCACGGACGCGCTCAGACTTTGCCTTCAAGTGTCGGTCGCGACGACAATCGGCGCGCTTTTCTTCGCCTGTCTTTTCATCGGCCGCATCTCGGAAGATCGGCGGCAGATCGCGGAGAGCGAGCAGCGTTTCCGCCGGGCGATGGAGGACTCTGCAATCGGCATCGTCGTCGTCGGCCTCGACGGGCGCATCGTGCAGACCAATCCGGCCTTCGCCTCGATGCTCGGCTACAGCCGCGAAGAGATCGAGGCGCTGACCTTTTTCGAGATCACGCATCCTGACGACCTGCATGTCGGGCGGGAGACCATGGAAGGCATCAAGGCCGGCACGGTGAACGCCTTCCAGTTCGAGAAGCGTTACCTTAAGAAGGACGGCACAGCCGTCTGGACGCATCTCGCCGGCTCCGTCATTCGAGAGGAAAAGAGCCGCCGCCCGCTCTATCTCGTTTCGCAGATCGAGAACATCGATGCACGCAAGCAGGCCGAGGCCCGCATCGCAGAGGCCGAAACGCGCTGGAATTTCGCGCTTGCCGGCGCCGGCCAGGGCGTCTGGGATCTCGACATCCGCAAAGGCGGCACGACCTACTCGTCGACCTGGGTCAAGATGCTGGGTTATGCGGATGGCGAACTCGACGGCAACCCGGATCGTTGGCTGACGATGATCCATCCCGACGACCGCGAAACCGTCGCCGAGGCGGATCGCGCCCATCTCGACGGCCAGACGGAGTTCTTCGAGGCTGAGTTCAGGATGCGTCACAAGGACGGCCGCTGGATCTGGATCCTCGACCGCGGCAAGGCCATCGAGCGCGACGGGGAAGGGCGTCTGATCCGGGCCATCGGCAGCCTGACCGACATTACCCTGCGCAAGGAGGCCGAGGAGCGTCTGACCGTATCGGCGGCAATGCTGGCCGACGAGAAGGAGCGGCTCCGGGTGACGCTGCAGTCGATCGGCGATGCCGTCATCTGCACCGATGCGGCGAACCGCGTCACCTTCATGAATCCGGTTGCCGAGAAGCTGACCGGCGTTTCGGCGGAGGCGGCTCTCGGCAAGACGCTTGGCCATGTCTATTGGGCGGTCGACGAGGAAACGGGACACAGGATCGGCGTGACACGGCCGGCGATCGGCGCGGAGGCGCCCTCCGACCAGAACAGCCGCGCCGTGCTGATCCGCCGCGACGACACACGCTGCAGCATCCGTCAGGTCGTGTCGCCGATCATGAACGAGCGCAACGAATTCTGCGGCCTGGTCATCGTCTTCCAGGACTTCACCGACGCGCGCGCCCTGCAGCGCCAGCTCGCCCACGCCGCCGCGCATGATGCGCTGACGGGCCTTGCCAATCGCTCGAGCTTCATCCGCACCATGGAGGAGCTCGTCGATCAGGCCCGCAAGGATGCCGCGGCGGCTGGAAGCACCGGCCATCAGTTCATGTTCATCGACCTCGACCATTTCAAGCTGGTCAACGACACCGGCGGTCACGCCGCCGGTGACGCCTTGCTGAAGCGGGTCGCACAAGCCGTGCGTGGCGCGCTCGGGCCTGAAGACATCGTCGCGCGCCTGGGTGGCGACGAATTCGCGGTCATCCTGAAATCGGGCTCGACCGCCGGCGCCAGGATCGCGGCGCGCTCCATCATCGATGCGATAGCTGGCCTGGATTTTGTCTGGGATGGCCGGCCGCACGCGATCGGCGCCAGTATCGGGCTGGCGGCGATCAACGCCAATTGCGGCGAGGCTGACGAGATCATCGCAAGGGCCGACGCCGCCTGCTATGCCGCCAAGGCGGCCGGCCGCGGATGCGTTTGCGTGGCGCCCGACGGCAGGATCACCGACGACAAGTCGGAGCCGCCCGCGCCGCTTGCCGCGGCGTCGTGAGCGGACGCGTCAGCGCGTCGGAACGGGGTGCTCGCCGCGATAATCGTAGAAACCGCGCCCGGTCTTGCGGCCGAGCCAGCCGGCTTCGACATATTTCACCAGCAGCGGGCAGGGGCGGTACTTCGAATCCGACAGGCCGTCATGCAGCACCTGCATGATCGACAGGCAGGTGTCGAGGCCGATGAAATCGGCGAGCTGCAGCGGTCCCATCGGATGGTTGGCGCCGAGCCGCATGGCGGTATCGATGGCGTCGACCGAGCCGACACCCTCATAGAGCGTGTAGATCGCCTCGTTGATCATCGGCAGCAGGATGCGGTTGACGATGAAGGCCGGGAAATCCTCCGAGACCGTGATCGTCTTGTCGAGCTGCTTCACATAGGTCTTGGCCGCCTCGAAGGTCTGGTCCTCGGTGGCGATGCCGCGCACCAGCTCGACCAGCTTCATCAGCGGCACCGGGTTCATGAAATGTATGCCGATGAAGCGCTCGGGCCGGTCGGTCTGCGCGGCGAGCCGCGTGATCGAGATCGACGAGGTGTTGGTCGCCAGTATGGCTTCCGGATTGAGCTGCGGGCAGAGCTGCGCGTAGATCTTGCGCTTGACCGTCTCGTCCTCGGTCGCCGCCTCGATCACTAGATCGGCGCCGGCGAGATCGGCCATCGTCGGTGCGGAGGCAATACGCGCCATCGCCTGGTTGCGCAGCTTCTCGTCGAGCTTGCCGGAGCCCACCTGGCGGGCCATGTTGCCGCTGATGGTGGCAATGCCCTTTTCAATGCGGTCGGGCGAAATATCGTAGATCAGCACCTTGTAGCCCGAAAGCGCGGAGACATGGGCGATACCCCCACCCATCTGGCCTGCGCCGATGATGCCGATCGTCTCGATCTTGCTCATTACACCGATCCCGTCCAAAGGCTTTTGCAGCCTGCTTTTTGTGCGGTGCAAACTAAAAGGGCGGGGCGACTTCGTCTACCCCACCCCAAGCATTTAATACGCTTTGCCGGAGAGCGTCAAAGCGCCTTCTGCAACTCCGGCAGAATGACGAAGAGATCGCCGACGAGGCCGTAGTCGGCAACCTGGAAGATCGGGGCCTCCTCGTCCTTGTTGATGGCGACGATAACCTTGGAATCCTTCATGCCGGCGAGATGCTGGATGGCGCCGGAGATGCCGACCGCGATGTAGAGGTCCGGAGCGACCACCTTGCCGGTCTGGCCGACCTGCCAGTCGTTCGGTGCGTAGCCGGCATCGACAGCGGCACGGCTAGCGCCGACCGCCGCACCGAGCTTGTCGGCGACCGGCAGGATGACCTCCTGGAACTTCTCCGACGAGCCGAGCGCGCGGCCGCCCGAGATGATGATCTTGGCCGAGGTCAGTTCCGGACGATCCGTCTCCGACAGCTTGTTCTCGACGAAGGTGGACAGGCCGGGATTGGCTGCCGCCTTGACGGTCTCTACGGCTGCCGAGCCGCCCTCGGGGGCCGCCTGGAAGGAGGCGGTGCGCACGGTGATGACCTTCTTGGCGTCGGTCGACTGCACGGTCTGGATGGCGTTGCCGGCATAGATCGGCCGCTTGAACGTGTCCGGCGAGACCACTTCGATGATCTCGGAGACCTGCGCGACGTCGAGCAGGGCCGCGACGCGCGGGGCGACATTCTTGCCCGACGAGGTGGCGGGAGCGATGATGGTGTCGTAGCCGCCTGCGAGCGACACGACGAGGGCTGCCGTCGGTTCGGCGAGGCGCTCGGCGAGTTCGTCGGCCTCGGCGAGCAGCACCTTGCTGACGCCCTTGAGCTTGGCCGCGGCGTCCGCCGCACCCTTGGCGCCCTTGCCGGCCACCAGCACATGCACGTCCGAGCCGATCTGCAGGGCCGCCGAAAGCGCCTTGGCGGTCTGGTCGGAAAGGCTGGCGTTGTCGTGTTCGGCGATGAGGAGAATTGCCATTTATCTGTTCCTTTCCCGATCGCTTACAAAACGCCGGCTTCGTTCTTGAGCTTGTCGACCAGTTCGGCGACGCTCTTGACCTTGACGCCCGCCTTGCGGCCGCCCGGCTCCTCGGTCTTGATGACCTTGAGGCGCGGCTTGACGTCGGCGCCGTAGTCGGCCGGGGTCTTTTCGTCGAGCTGCTTCTTCTTGGCCTTCATGATGTTGGGCAGAGAGGCATAGCGCGGCTGGTTGAGGCGAAGGTCGGCGGTGACGATCGCAGGCATCTTCAGTTCCACCGTCTGCAGGCCGCCGTCGACTTCGCGCGTCACCTTGGCCTTGTCGCCGTCGAGCACCACCTTGGAAGCGAAGGTGCCTTGCGCCCAGCCGAGCAGGGCCGCCAGCATCTGGCCGGTCTGGTTCGAATCATCGTCGATCGCCTGCTTGCCGAGGATGACGAGGCCGGGCTGTTCGGCCTCGACGACGCCCTTCAGCACCTTGGCGACGCCGAGCGGTTCGGTCTGCTCGTCGGTCTTGACCAGGATGGCGCGGTCGGCACCCATGGCGAGCGCGGTGCGCAAGGTTTCCTGCGCCTGCTGCGGGCCGATCGAGACGACGATGATCTCTTCGGCCTTGCCGGCTTCCTTGAGCCGGATCGCCTCTTCCACCGCGATCTCGTCGAACGGGTTCATCGCCATCTTGACGTTGGCGAGTTCCACCGCCGAACCGTCGGCCTTCACGCGAACCTTGACGTTCGCATCCACAACCCGCTTCACGGGCACAAGGATCTTCATTTGCCTGTCACCTCTTCACGCTAGTTGGGCGCGCTATAACAGCTTGCGCCCCTTCTGAGTTGTCGAAAGCCGACATTCCTGACTGAATTCCGGCCAGACGGAATTCTGGCCGGATGGAAATTCTGGTCTTTGCCCGTCTTGGACTGCTCCTCAACAGCCCTGGGGCTCAGACGGAGACGTTTCCGTAGTTGGGGCAACCCTTGCCGTCAATACGCTGAAAGCGGCTCAAATCGGTTCAGTTTGGGGCAGAAGGGTTTCCCCGGCCCCAGCGCGTCGTGGCCGGCGGTTCAGGCGCCGCTGGTTCGGCAGCAACCGGCGGCTGGTCTGATGCGGGAACCACGGCATCCTCGTCAGCGCCGGCAAAAAGCGGCACGCCGCGGCTGCGCAGGACCAGCACCAGCACGGCGCCTGCAATGATGCCGCCGATATGGCAGGCCCAGGAAATCTGGTCCCCACCGCCGGCGGCGAACATGACGATCTGGAACAGCACCCACAGGATGAGCGGTATGAAGGCCGGAATGCGCAGCGGGATTCGAGCGAAGGCCAGCACCCAGACCTTCACCCTGGGATAAAGGATCAGATAGGCGACGACCACACCGGCGATGGCGCCGGAGGCGCCGATCAGCGGCACTTGCGAATTCCAGGCGACAAGCCCCTGGAAGGCGGCGCCGGCGATGGCGCACAGGAGATAGAAGATCAGGTAGCGGATGTGGCCGAGCGCGTCCTCGACATTGTCGCCGAACACCCACAGGAACAGCATGTTGCCGCCAAGGTGGAAAATGTCGGCATGCAGGAAGGAATAGGTGAGGTAGCTCAGGCTTTCCGGAATGATGATGAACCGAGGATCAAGCTCGGCCGTGTTGTGAACCACGGACGGAATAAAGCCGAGGCCAAGCACGGCGGCATTGGTGAAGTTCTCGCCGCCGAGTGCGGTGGCGCAATAGACCAGCGCGTTGACCACGATCAGGCCGATCGTCACATATTGCAGGCGGATGTGGCGCAGCCTGTTGGTGTCGTAAAGCGGGATGAACATACGTGCCTGGTCCCCTCCCGCTCTTCGATGCGTTCAGCGGTTCTTGCCGGGAACCCATAGCACGTCGGCATTTCCATTGTCATTGACCGCCCGGGCGGCGACAAACAGGAAATCCGAGACGCGATTGATGTATTTCAACCCGTCGCGGTTGACGTGTTCGCGCGGGTCTTGAGCGAGCGCGACCATCAGCCGTTCGGCCCGCCGCGCCACCGTACGGGCCAGGTGCAGCGCCGCCGCCGCCGGAGTGCCGCCGTTGAGCACGAAGGATTTGAGCGGCTGGAGATCCTTGTTGAGGAGGTCGATGTCCTTCTCGACACGGTCGGTCTGCACTGATGTGATCCGCAAGGGCTCGTAGCCAAGCGGCTTGCCGTCATCAGGCACGGCGAGATCGGCGCCGAGGTCGAAGAGATCGTTCTGGATGCGCGACAGCATGGCATCGATCGCCGGGTGGTTCGCTGCCGTGTGCACGCGCGCCATGCCGATGCAGGCGTTGGCTTCGTCGACCGTGCCGTAGGCGTCCACCCGCAGGTCGGATTTCAGCCGCCGCTCGCCAGTGCCGAGACCCGTCGTGCCGTCATCGCCGGTGCGGGTGTAGATCTTGTTGAGCTTGACCACATCGCCTCCCGAACGGCGCTCACTTGCGGGTGAAATACACGGCCAGCAGGATCAGCGCCAGCGCAACGGCCTGCAGCATGACGCGCGCCTGCATCAGCTTGTTGGAGGTGACGCCGGAACCGCCGCGCATCATGTTGACGAGGCCTCGGATCAGCACGATCACCACGGCGGCCATGACCAGGATGGCGAGGATGTTGAAGACGGTTGCCATTGTTGCGTTCCCAGTTGTTGCGCGTTCAGGCGCGTCTGGCCATCAGGCGGTAGAGCATCGAAGCCGGCAGGATGCGTTTGAGCGCCGCGCCGATTTTGGCCGGCACCGTTACCACATAGTGCGGCCGCGGGCGCCGCGACAGAAGTGCATGACGCAGAACCTTGTGGACCACTTCCGGCCCGGGCTTCAGCGCCGATTGGCTGCCGCCGGCGCGCAGCCGCTCCAGCTGCGCGGCATAGTCCGTGCGGTGCACGGACTTCTCGATGTCGATGTTTTTCAGGAACCAGGGCAGGCCGTTGCTGGCGATCTTCGATTTCACCGGCCCCGGTTCGATCAGCGAAACATGGACGCCGCTGCCTTCGAGCTCCTGGAGCTGGCAGAGCATCAGAGCCTCGAGCGCATGTTTGGATGCCGAATAGGCACCGCGGAAGCGCACCGGCACCAGTCCGAGGATCGACGAGCAATGGACGAGGCGGCCATGGCCCTGGCGGCGCATCACCGGCACGAGACGGCTGGTCAAATCATGCCAGCCGAAGAAATTGACCTCGAACTGCTCCTTGAGCGCGGCCACCGACAGATCCTCGACCGCGCCGGCCTGGGCGTATGCACCGTTGTTGAACAGGGCATCGAGCCGGCCGCCGGTGCGTTCGAGCACCGCCGTCACCAGCGCCGCAACGGAGTCCGGTTCGCTGTAGTCGAGGTAGAAAGCCTCGATGCCGTCGCTTTCGAGGGCGGCGATGTCCTGGGGTTTTCGGGCCGTTGCGAAGACTCGCCAGCCTTCCGCCTTGAGTGCCCGGGCGCAATATGCACCTATGCCGGACGAGGCGCCGGTGACGATGATGGTGCGCAGTTGCTGCGCCGTCGGACTCGTGGTTTCGCCAAGGGTTGCCATTTGCCGCATTCACTTCCCATATTCGCGGCGTCGAGACAATCGAAGGGAACGCGGGTTCTTGTTGCGGAATATTGTCGCCCTGCGCCGCGTGCTCTACGACGCGCTCGGCCATTTCAACACCGATGACGGCTGGGCGATGGCCAGCCATCTGGCGATCACGTCGCTGATGGCGCTGTTTCCTTTCCTGATCTTCGCCACCACGCTGGGCAGCTTCCTCGGCGCCCAGGCCTTTGCCGACACGGCCGTGCACCTGGTCTTCGACACCTGGCCGGATCAGATCGCCAAGCCGATCGCGCATGAGGTGCTGAACGTGCTGACCGTCCGGCGCACCGACCTGTTGACCTATGGCGTTCTGCTTGCCGCCTATTTCGCCTCGAACGGCATCGAGGCGCTGCGCACGTCGCTTAATCGTGCCTATCGCGTCACCGAGACGCGCGGCATCATCTATCGCCGGGTGCAGAGCATCTTCTTCGTGCTGATCGCGACGGCCGGCTTCCTGGCGATCAGCGTGCTTCTGGTGTTCGCGCCGCTGCTGGCGCGGCTGGCGGAAGCGCATTTCGAGTGGATCAAGCCCTATACCGGCACGATCACGCTGTGGCGCTACGTCATCGCCTCGGCCGTCATCATCGGCGGATTGTTTGCCGTGCACTACTGGCTGCCGGCGGGCAAGCGCCGCTTCGTCTCGCTGGTGCCGGGCATCGTCTTCACACTGGCCGCATGGCTCATCGGCTCGACCATGTTCGCCACCTATCTCGACCATTTCTCGTCCTATGTGACGACCTATGCCGGCCTCGCCTCGATCATGATCGCGGTGGTCTTCCTCTACATCGTCTCGGCGATCTTCATCCTCGGCGGCGAGCTCAATGCCGCGATCAGCCGCTATCTGGAGGCGCGGGCGAGGGTCGGGTGAGCGGCGCCGAATTGCGGAAGTGAAGAAATGGAGGATTGAGGAAGAGACACACAGCGCCAAATATGGCCGCTTTTTCCTCAGTTCCTCAGTTCCTCAGTTCCTCAGTTCCTCAGTTCCTCAGTTCCTCAGTTCCTCAGTTCCTCAGTTCCTCAGTTCCTCAGTTCCTCAGTTCCGCAATTCTGCCCTTGGCCGGCCGCGCCGTTGCCAGGCCGACGCCGAAGGTCGTGATCGCCATGCCGACGATCTGCAACGCATTGAGCTGTTCGTCGAACAGCGCCCAGGCGATGATGGCCGTCACCGCCGGCACCAGGTAGAACAGCGAGGCGACTTTCGACATTTCGCCGTCGCGGATCATCACCATCAGCAGGAAGATGGCGCCGAGCGACAGCACCAGCACCAGCCAGGCCATGGCGAAGATCAGTTCGCCGTTGATGATGACGGTGTGCGTCTCGAAGGCGAGCGCGGCCAGGATCATCAGCGAGGCGCCGCCGATATATTGCCACATGGTCGCCGCCACGAGGTCGCCGCCGGAAGCAAAGCGCTTCTGCCAGATGGTGCCGGCGCTCATGCCGAGCACCGAGACCAGCGAGGCGGTCAGCGTCGCCGCGGTCACGCCGCCGCCGAGCGCGCCGAGCTTTGGCCACAGCACGATGACGATGCCGACCAGGCCGATGCCGAGGCCAAGCCAGTGGCGCGGCAGGATGGCCTCGCCCAGGAACTTGCCGGCAAGCACGGCGGTGATCAGTGGTTGCAGGCCTACGATCAGGGCCGAAAACCCGGCCGGCATGCCCCTGTGGATGGCCCAGAAGACGGCGCCGAGATAGACGCCATGCATCAGCACGCCGGCGCCGGCGGCGTGCAGCGCTTCCTTGCGGGTGGCTCGTTTCGAACCCAGAACGGGCATCAGGACGGCCAGCAGGATGGCCGCTATGACGAAACGGGCGGCGAGGAAGGTGAACGGCTCTGCCCACGGCATGGCGTAGCGCGCGCCGATAAAGCCGGTCGCCCACAGGACGACGAAGGTGGCGGGGATGAACCGCTTGATGCTTTGCATTTTTCCGGAGACCGCCGCGCTGGTGAGAAACTGACCGTGGCGCTGCTCTAATCCGGTTCTACCCGGTGTGCAAAACGAAACGGTTGATCCATGCATCACCGGAATTCAACCGGCAGTGCGTGAGGCGCGTGTTTGCCGCAGCTTTTTCGCCAGGTCTAGAGACCGACCATCCGCCTGATGTCGTCAGGCGATGCGCCGGCCTCGCGCAGCTCGGCAAGGCCGGTGTCGCCAAGGCTCTTCGACAGCTTTCGCCCGTCCGGCCCGAGGATGAGCCGATGGTGGAAATAGGCGGGCTGCGGAAGCCCAAGAAATTCCTGCAGCAGGCGCTGCAGGCCGGTGGCGGAAAACAGGTCCTGCCCACGCACGACACGGCTGACCCCTTGCAGGGCGTCGTCGACAGTGACGGCCAGGTGGTAGCTGGTCGGGATGTCGCGGCGCGCCACGATCACGTCGCCCCAGTCCCGCGGGCGGGCCTCGACCGAGCGCGTCGCCGATAGCGACTCATCGGTGAATTCGGTCCATGCGAGGTCCCTGCCGACACGCGCGACAGCGGCATCGATATCCAGCCGCCAGGCGAAGGGCTCGTTTTCGGCGATACGCCGTTTGCGTTCTTTCACCGGCAACGCCTTGTCGGACGTCGGATAGAGCGGCACGCCGTCAGGATCGCGTGGCCAGTCCCGCCCGCGCTTTTCGCTGTCGGCGATGAAGGCCCTGACCTCGCCACGGCTCATGAAGGCGGGATAGACGATGTCCTCGCGGATCAGCCGGTCGAGCACCGCCTCATACTCGGCGAAATGCTCGGACTGGCGGCGCACCGGCTCTTCCCAGCCAAGCCCCAGCCATTTCAGGTCGGCAAGTACGCCAGCCTCGAATTGCGGCGTGCAGCGCGTCGTGTCGATGTCCTCGATGCGCAGCAGCAGGCGGCCGTCGTGCGCCTCTGCGAGCTTCTGGTTGAGCAGCGCCGAATAGGCGTGGCCGAGATGCAGGTCGCCATTGGGGCTGGGTGCGAAGCGGAATGTCAGGAGCGTCATGTTTCAGGCGGCAATCGGGTTGTGCTGCGGTTTCGGCGATTGCTACTTTGCTGCACATCGGCGGACAAGGATACCATGCAACGCATCGCGACACTGGACGACATTGTGCGCGGGCTCGATGCGCTTTGCATCATCGACCCGCGCCTGGAAAAGGTGCGCGGCATGGCCGGCGAGGTGCCGCTTAGGCTTTCGGAGCCAGGCTTCAGGAGCCTCGCCTCGATCATCGTCTCGCAGCAGGTGTCACGGGCGAGCGCCGACGCCATCTTCGGCCGGCTGACGAAGCTGGTCGATCCGCTGACGCCGCAGGCGATCCTGGCCGCCGGCGAAGACATGTTCCGCGAAGCCGGCCTGTCGCGGCCCAAGCAGCGTGGACTGATCGCGGTTGCCCAGGCCGTGGCCGACGGGCTCGACCTCAATCACCTCTGTTCGCTCGACGCGACCGAGGCGATCACGACGATGACGGCTGTGCCCGGCATCGGCCCTTGGACAGCGGAAGTGTACCTTCTGTTTGCCGCCGGGCACCCCGACATTTTCCCCGCGCGCGACGTCGCGCTGCAGAGCGCGGTCGGCCATGCGCTCGGCATCGACCCGCGTCCACCGGAGAAAACGCTGATCGCATTGGCCGAATCATGGAGCCCGTGGCGAGGTGTCGCATCGCGGCTTTTCTGGTCCTATTATCGCGAAACCAGGGGGCGGGATGCCGCGCCGCCGTCCTGAATCTACAAAAAAGCATAAAAATCGGGGGTTTTTGACGCTTTGGGCAAGCGACAATCCGCTTCACATCCCTGTCATGTCGGGCTTACAGTATCCGCGCCGTTCGGGTCTAGAACCAAGGAGGTAAACACGTGACGGTTGCCGTATCTCCGGATGGGCTTCCAGCACTGGTGCTGAATGCGGATTACCGTCCGCTCAGCTACTACCCCTTGTCGCTCTGGTCCTGGCAGGACGCCATCAAGGCGGTGTTCCTCGACCGGGTGAACATCGTCGCCGAATATGAGCATGCGGTGTCCTCGCCGACCTTCTCGATGAAGTTGCCGAGCGTGGTCAGCCTGAAGGCCTATGTGAAACCATCCAGGCACCCGGCCTTCACCCGCTTCAACGTCTTCCTGCGCGACCGCTTCCAGTGCCAGTATTGCGGCACGCCTGACGACCTCACCTTCGACCACGTCATCCCCCGCCATCGCGGCGGTGCGACGACCTGGGAGAATGTTGTCGCCGCCTGCTCGCCCTGCAATCTGAGGAAGGGCGGCATGATGCCGGCGCATGCCAAGATGTGGCCGCTGCAGAAGCCCTATCAGCCGACCGTGCATGATTTGCACAACAATGGCCGCCTGTTCCCGCCGAACCATCTGCACGAAAGCTGGATGGATTATCTGTACTGGGATGTTGAGCTGGAGCCATAGTGTCGGCGCCTGGAGCCGATTGGCCGGCGCATGTACAAGATCACGATCGAGTGCCTTGACGTTGTACCAGCGCTAGGCCCGCAAGCCGCCGTAGACATAGAGCAAGAGTTTCGCGCCGACCGGACATGGCACGAGCAGCCCAGTTGTACCTATGCCGACGGGAAACTTCTGCTTGTCGCAAGAAATGACTTCGATGCCGATGGAAAGGCCCTGCTCGACGAATTCTGGGACTGTCTCGCTGCGTATCTTGGAGAACACGGAGCGATGAACATCCTCAGCGTCGAGCAAGTCTGAAAGTCGCCCCGATTCGCGTTAGTCGCGGGCCAGCGCGCCGCGGAAGGCGACGGCGGCCAGGATCAGGCTGGCGATGGCGTTCCAGCCGGCCAGAGACAGGCCAAGGATGCGCAGCGCGGCCTTGTCGCAGGACGGCGGCACGAATTTGTCGAGCGCGTCGAGCACGCCCTTGCCGCCGGTGTCGACCGGGCCGGCGCCCGCCGTGCAGTCGGTCGGGCCGGCCCACCACTGCCACTCGACGCCGGAGTGATAGACGCCGAGATAGAGGCCGTAGAGCATCAAGAGGCCGCCAATGCCCAGCAGGCCGCGCGTCAGCCAGGCCGGTGCGCGCAGCATCGAGGCTATCACCGCCAGCACCATCAGCGGCGCGCCGATATAGTAGGGGGTGCGCTGCTCGAGGCAGAGATGGCAGGGGATATAGCCGCCAATATACTGGAAGCCGAGCGCCGAGCCGACGGTCGCGGCCATGGCGACGGCGAGAAACAGCGCGGTCCGCGTCCGCTGGCGTCCGGTGTCGTCATTCATGGTCGCTGTCATGGGTCTTTTGTCCGTTGGTCCGGCCCGCTTAAAAAGCGTATTTGACGACGATATAGAGCAAAATCAGGGCAGCGGCCGCGGCGCCGGCGATCAGCCCGAGGCGCTTTTCGATGAATTCGCGGATCGATTCGCCATAGCGGCGCAGCAGCCACGCCAAGAGCAGGAAGCGCGCGCCGCGAGCGACGATGGCCGAGATGATGAAGATCAGCAAATTGACGTGCAGGGCGCCGGCAAGGATGGTGACGACCTTGATCGGCGGCAGGTGCGCGAGACCGGAGGTAATGAGCAGCACCAGCATCAGGCCGATGCCAGAATTCTGCCAGCGCTCGAAGGTCTCCAGGCCGCCGAAATGCTCCAGGATCGGACGGGCGATGGTGTCGTAGGCGAAGTAGCCGATCATCCAGCCGGCGATGCCGCCCAGCACCGAGGCGGCCGTGGCGGTCAGCGCATAGCGGTAGGCGCGGTCGGGGCGTGCCAACGCCATCGGCAGATAGAGTACATCGGCCGGCACGAAGAAGAACGAGCTTTCAATGAAGGCGATGATGGCAAGCCACCATTCCGCGGATTTCCTGGCCGCCAGCGACAAGGTCCAGTCGTAAAGTCCGCGAAGCATCGGCACTCCTATGCGTGTCGCCCAAACGGTGCGCAGCGGTTTCGGGGCATGCACAAACAAAGACCCAAAGCGCGCCATCCATTCAGTGGGACGCGCCTCGCTTTGATGCGCCGCCTGTGTAGAAAGATTTTCCGCGCCGCACAATGGCGGCACGGTCACGAAATCAAAAGGCGAAGATTGGTCGCATCCCGGTGATCTCGAGAATTGGCCAGTTGACGAACAGGCCTCCGACCGTATAGTCCGCGCCCATCCAGGTCGCCCGGCCTGAGCCCCTATGGCGGAATTGGTAGACGCGCTCGACTCAAAATCGAGTTCCGCAAGGAGTGCTGGTTCGATCCCGGCTAGGGGCACCATTCCACTTTATCGAGCCATCGATGCTCAGCGCATATTGCCGGTATGGCCCTGCGAATATCTGCCGGGCTGCGGCCAGACCGTCAGGCCATGAGGCTCGACGCCCACCCGGATTTTCGTCACGGCACCCGAATTCGTGTCGATCATGTAGACCTCGCTGTCGAAGCGGCCGGACAACCACAATTGCCTGCCGTCGGCGCTGACATTGCCCATGTCTGGGCTGCCGCCGCCGGGTATGGGCCATTGCGCGACGACCGAACGGGTGGCGAAGTCGATGACGGTCACGCTGCCCGGCCCCTTCGCGCGGCCTTGCTCCATCTTGTGCGAGCCACGATTTGAAACGTAGAGTTTTGTCCCGTCGCGGCTCACGACAAACCCGTGCGTTCCGATGCCGGTGGCGATGAAGCCGATCTCGGAAAAGCTGGCTGCGTCGATCAGGAACACGCCGTCGTTCATCATGTCGGCGACATAGAAGACCTTGCCGTCGGGCGAGAGCCGGATGTCCTGCGGCATGCCCATCTTCGACAAGGCGAGGTGGCCGAGCACCTTCTGGTTTTTCAGGTCCACCTTCAACAGTCCGCCATCGCCATATTCGCAGGTGAATATGGCATAGGCATTGTCGGCGGAAAAATCGGCATGGTTGATGCCGGGGCAGGTCGGCGTCGGTATCGTCGATTTCAGCGCCATTGTCTGCGGATCGCGCAGATCAAGCCGCTCATAGGCCTCATCGACGATGACGGCCGCACTTCCGTCCGGCATGAAGTACATGTTGTAGGGGTCATCGACCGGGATTTCGTGACCCGGCCTGGCGGTCCTGGGGTCGATCGGCGTCAGGCTGCCCTTGCTGGTGCCGCTGGCGTTGTTGGCGACCCAGAGCGTGCTCAGATCCCAGGACGGAACGACGTGCTGCGGCTTGCGCCCGACAGGGAACCTGTCGACCTCCTTGAGCGTCGCGGGGTCGATGACCGATACGCTGTTGGACGAGCGGTTCGGAACATAGACGCGCGGCAGTGCGCCTATCGTGGCCGGGCTCAAATGATCAGAGGTCGTCTGGTCGTAGATATTGACCGGAGAGCCGGCAGGCGGCGGCCCGCTGCAATCCTCCGGGCACGAGTCGGCCCAAGCCGAGGCCGGCGACAGGGCAAGCAACAAGACGAGCAGGGCGCGGAAGCTCGTGAACCGTGGGTATGGCTTGATCATCTGGGCTGCTGTTTCACGAATTCGCGGATGGCTTCGGTCGTCCCGCTGACGATCAGGTCGACGCCGAGTTGACCGAACTCGGCCGAAGATCGTGCGGGGTCGCCGCCATAGACTCCGTCGCCGGCACCGAGCTTCGGAGCCGCCGCGAGGCGATCCTTGCGCACCATGGAAGGGTCGATGGCGAGCATGAGCGATGTGTCGGCCAATCCGGCGTGCGTTCCGATCTCGGACTGCCTCGCGCCGGTCGACAGGAGCTTGTCGACATAGGCGCCCTGGGTGATCTGATAGTATTGCAGCGCCGCAAAGACCCGGACCGGGCTTTTGCTCCATTCGGCATTCAGACGATCGGCCACATGGCGCTCGTCGGCCTGATAGCCGCCATGGTCGCCGATCAGCACGATGGTCTTGAAGCCGTGCAGCTTGAAGCTGCGCGCCGCGGATTCGAGCAATTGCTCGAAAATCTTGTCGCTGATGGTAATCGTTCCGGGAAACCGCATATGGGCGCTCGGCGGGTCGATGGTCCCTTCCGGGACATAGGAAACCACCGGGGCGACCAAGGCGTTGCCGAGTTGACCGGCGATCTTCTCGGCCAGGAACTTGACCCGCGCATTGTGCTTGCCCAAGGCCATGGCAGGACCGCTTTGTTCGGTGCCGCCTATCGGGACGATGATCGTCGTCGTCCCGGCGTTGATCCGATCGCGCAGTTCGGTCCAGGTCTGGTCTTCGAGGAAGACCGACGCATTGGCAGCGTTGGCCGCCGAGGCAAGACCTGACAGAAACCAAAGGCCGACGACGATGCCCGCGAGCGTGCGTTGCACCGGACCGGATGTCCCCCGATTTCCTGCAATCAGTCCGGTGGCGGAGGTCTCGGGAAGGCGCCGGCGCCCGCGAAGATTCATGATCATGGGCTACCGCCGTCTCAGCAGGCTCTTCATGCGGTTGCGCAGCAGGCGGGCCATATTGCGGGTCTCGCGGTAGAGATGCAGCTGCGAAGCGGCCTGGCGGGCCAGGCGGTCGGCGTCCGGCGTCAGCCCGATCACCAGCGTGCCGATCGGCTTGCGCTCGGCCCACAGCCGGCTCATCACCGGATGGCCCGGCACCGCGCAGGAATCGGTCATCATGATGTTGGGATCGTCGAGATGCTGCCTTGTGACCTCGATCATCAGCAGCGTGCCGGGCGAATAGGCGGCCAGCGTCTCGTCATAGGCCGTCTTCCAAGTGTAGGCGACGCCGGCCTCGACGAACACGATCAGGCAAGCGACGGTGCGGCCGTCGAGCGTCAGCGAATGGATGCGGCACATGTCCTGCTCGGCGAGCCGGTGCACGGCCTCGCGGGCAAAGGCGGCGCGGAAGCGGTCGATCGCCATGGCGGTGCGCTCGCGGCCCTTCCAGCCGGACGCTTCCAGCGTCAGGAAGCTTTCGATGGCGTGGCGGATCTCCTCGGGGCCGCGCGCCACCACATGCTCCAGCCTGCCGAGGTCGGCAAGACGCCGCTTCAGGCGGCGGAACTCGCGATAATGGTGCGAGCGCAGCGAGGCCTTCAGATAGTCGTCGCCATCGAGCTCGCTCTCCAGCACGGGACGCGAGGTCTGGCCGGTGGTGACCAGGGTCAGGCCGCGCGTCTCGGCCACGGTGTCGAGCAGGCTCGCCACCGGACCGTCGAGCCTGATGTCGGGCAGCACGAAGACTTTCGGCAGCTTGAGGTGCGGGCGCGACAGCATCGAGAAGAAATCCTCGACGACGCCAACCGGATCGTCACGGTCGATCAGCGGCGTGCCGAGCGGACCGAACGGGCTCGACCAGGTGCGCATCACCGGAACGCCGAGCGGCACCACCGGACGCTCCACCGAGATCGGCACCAGGAGCCGCAGCCGGTTGCGGTATTCGTCGCCGTCGCGGATCACCGCCAGCCGCACCTCGCGATCCTCCAGCCGGGGCATGGCTGGCGCCAGGAAACGCGGGTTGAAGAAGACGTTCGGCTCGACCGTGCGGGCGCACAGGTAATCCAGTTCCTCGACCAGGTCGAAGCCGGCTGACGCCGGATAGATGGCAAGCTTGCGTTCCGGACGGTTGTTGGCGAGGATTTCGATATGGGCGGGGTCGGGATCGCGCGCCAGCCCGGCAAGGCCGGACACCATGGCGCCGGCGGTGCCGCCGCTGGTTTCCTCGAGCAACGGGATGGCGACCATCAGGCGGCTCCTTTGGCAGGCACGAAGATCGCCATGACGATGCCGAGCTTGCGCCAGACCGTGAAGGACAGCGCGCCGGCCTCGAAGATCATGGCGAAGGCGGTGGCCATGGCGGCGCCCCACAGGCCGAACATCGGGATCAGCACGACGTTGAGGCCGATGTTGAAGGCCAGTGTCATGGCATAGACGGCGGCGCAGATGTTCTGGTTGCCGCTCATGGTGAGCAGGCTTTCGCACGGGCCGACAGCGGCGCGCGCCACGACGCCGAAGACGAGCAGGAACAGCAGCGGATAGCCCGATGTGAATTCAGGGCCAAACAGCACCAGCATGGGCTTGCCCAGCGCCAGCACCAGCAGCGCCATCAGCAGCGAGGGCCAGAAGGTCCACGACACCGTCTCGCGGGCAAAGGCGGCAAGCCTTTCCGGCTCGCCATGGGTGAACTGCGCATAGCGCTGCGCGACGCCGGCCTTGACGGCGAAATAGACGAAATGCACCAGCGCCAGCGTCTTGACGGTGGCGAAATAGACGGCGACGTCGTTGGGATCCATATAGGCGCCGACCATCAGTACGTCGGCATTGGTGAGCAGGAAGAAGAAGCTTTCGACCAGGAAGATCGGCAGCGAGACGATGAACCATTGCGCGAAATGCACCTTCATGGGCCCGGCCGGGATCTGCCTTTCCATGCGGTGCGTGATGCCGATCAACTGGGCAAGCGTGGTGACGTAGGTGGCGGCGATCGAGGCGAAGATCGCCGTCCTGGCATCGGCGGCGTAGCCGGCGAAAAGCATCAGCGCCATGAACAGCAGGATCAGCACCGGCCGTATCAGATAGGTCGGCGACAGGGCAAACAGCGCCCAGCTGTTCGCCCTGGCCTGGCCCTGCAACAGATCCGACAGCGCGATCATCGGCAGGCAGATGACGCCGAGGATGAACGGGATGACGTAATAGTTTTCGATCCACGGCGCCGACAGCCAGACGCCGAGCGCGCCAAGCCCGGCGATGATGGTGGAGGCGATCAGCACGAACAGCCGGCTGGCCACGACAATGCCGCGCAGTTCATCCATCAGGCCGCGCTCGCGGTATTCGGGGATGAAGCGGATGACCGAGGTGTGGAAGCCGAGGCAGGCGAGGTTGCCGACGATGACCATCGTCACCCAGACGAGCACGAAGATGCCGTATTCGAACGAACCCATCCAGCGCGCCATCAGCACCTGGCTGATGAAGGCGATGACGGCGCTGACGATGCGGATGGAAAAGGCGATGACCGACATGCGGCCGGCCTCGCCACGCTCATCGGCGGTGAACAGCACGGCGTCGATGCGGCCAAGCAACGGCTCGACGCGCAGCGCCAAACGCTGCGGCAAGAACCGCCCGGCAGTCGTGGCCGCGGAAAAGCGCACCCCGATCTCTCTCCGTTTTCCGCCTCTTTTTCAGGCGTTGGTGTAGCGGAGACACATTAAGAAACGGTTGGGTGAGGGGGCGGGGCGGGCTGCGGACGAAAAGCCAACGATTTGGTTTTTCGAGCGACGAACGCGCGGAGCGACAGCGAACGGCTGGCGACCGCTTAAGTGGGTGAAGCCCAGAATCCGCTTTTCGAGATCCGCCGTGTTGCGGAACACCAACCGCGATGCGGCTAGAGGAGACAGGCCATATCTTGGAACTCGGCGCTGCCCCTTATCCGGCCCTGCGGCCACCTTCTCCCCGTGGAACGGGGAGAAGGAAGAGCGTCCTTACGCAAACGCGCCATGGCAGTGCTTGTACTTCTTGCCTGAGCCGCAGGGGCAGGCTTCGTTGCGGCCGACCTTGCCCCAGGTCGCCTGGTTGTTCGGGTCGCGGTCTTCGGGGGCGACGACGGCGCTCTGCTCCTGGCGCACCAAGAGGGCCGTATCACCGCCTTCGAAATCGTTCTCGCCGGTGGTGCCGTCAATGTGCGTGCCGAACATGTCGGGCGCCTCCGGGGGCGGGGCTTCGGCGGCCTGGCGGACCAGCTCGACGCGCATCAGCTGCGCGGTGACGGCCTGGCGCAGATTGCCCAGCATCGCCTGGAACAGCTCGAACGCCTCGCTCTTGTACTCCTGCAGCGGATCGCGCTGCGCGTAGCCGCGGAAGCCGACGACCGAACGCAGATGGTCAAGGTTGACGATGTGCTCGCGCCAGAGATGGTCGAGCGTCTGCAGCACCACGGAGCGCTCGACATAGTTCATCACTTCGGGGCCGAAGCGCTCGGAGCGCTCCTTGGCGGCGGCGTCGGCGGCAGCTGTGATGCGCTCGCGGATGTCGTCCTCGGCGATGCCTTCTTCCTTGGCCCACTCCTCGACCGGCAGGTCGAGATTGAGGAATTCGGCGACCTCGGCCTTCAGTCCGGCGACATCCCACTGCTCGGCATAGGCGTTTTCAGGAATGGCCTTGGCGACGATCTCGTCGATGACGCCCTCGCGCATCTCGGCAATGGTTTCCGACAGGCCTTCGCCGTCCATCAGCTCGATGCGCTGCTCGAACACCACCTTGCGCTGGTCGTTGGAGACGTCGTCATATTTCAGCAGGTTCTTGCGGATGTCGAAGTTGCGCGCTTCGACCTTCTTCTGCGCCTTTTCCAGCGCCTTGTTGATCCAGGGATGGATGATGGCCTCGTCTTCCTTGAGGCCGAGCTTCTGCAGCATGCCGTCCATGCGCTCGGAGCCGAAGATGCGCATCAAATCGTCCTGCAGCGACAAGAAGAACTTCGAACGGCCCGGATCGCCCTGGCGGCCGGAACGGCCACGCAACTGGTTGTCGATGCGGCGCGATTCATGGCGCTCGGTGGCGAGCACGTAGAGGCCGCCGGCGGCCAGCGCCTTTTCCTTCAGGCGCTCTACGTCGGCAATGATCTCCTTTTCGCGCGCCTCGCGCTCCGGGCCTTCCGGCATGTCGCCCAGTTCGTCGGCGATGCGCATCTCGGCATTGCCGCCGAGCTTGATGTCGGTGCCGCGGCCGGCCATGTTGGTGGCGATGGTGATGGCGCCGGGCTTGCCGGCCTGGGCGACGATCGCCGCCTCGCGCTCGTGGTGGCGGGCGTTCAGCACCTCGAAATCCTTGAAACCTTCCTTGCGCAGGCGCTCCGCCAGCTGCTCGGACTTCTCGATCGAGGTGGTGCCGACCAGCGTCGGCTGGCCCTTGGCGCTGGCTTCGCGGATCTCCTTGACGATCGCCTTGTACTTCTCCTCGACCGTCCGGTAGACCTCGTCGTCCTCGTCCTTGCGGATGACCGGCAAATTGGTCGGGATCTCGGTGACTTCGAGACCGTAGATGTTGCCGAATTCCTCGGCCTCGGTCAGCGCCGTGCCGGTCATGCCGGAGAGCTTCTTGTAGAGGCGGAAGTAGTTCTGGAAGGTGACGGAGGCGAGCGTCTGGTTCTCCGGCTGGATCGCCACGTGCTCCTTGGCTTCCAGCGCTTGGTGCAGGCCTTCCGAATAGCGGCGGCCGGGCATCATGCGGCCGGTGAACTCGTCGATGATGACGATCTCGCCGTTGCGCACGATGTAGTCCTTGTCGCGCTGGAACAGCCGGTGCGCCTTCAGCGCGTTGTTGACGTGATGGACGATGGCGACGTTCTCGACGTCATAGAGCGACTCGCCCTTCAGCAGGCCGGCATCGCGCAGCAGGTTCTCCAGCTTCTCGGTGCCTTCCTCGGTGAAGATCGAGGTCTTCTGCTTCTCGTCGATCTCATAATCCTGCGGCTGCAGCTGGATGATGAAGGTGTCGATGGTGTTGTACATTTCCGAACGGTCCTCGAGCGGACCGGAAATGATCAGCGGCGTACGTGCCTCGTCGACCAGGATGGAATCGACTTCGTCGACGATCGCGTAATTGTGGCCGCGCTGCACCATCTGGGCGCGCTCGTACTTCATGTTGTCGCGCAGATAGTCGAAGCCGAGTTCGTTGTTGGTGGCGTAGGTGACGTCGGCGGCGTAGGCGGCGCTGCGTTCCTCGTCCGACAGGCCATGGACGATGACGCCGACCGAGAGGCCGAGGAATTTGTAGACGCGGCCCATCCATTCGGAGTCGCGCGTGGCAAGATAGTCGTTGACGGTGACGACGTGGACGCCCTTGCCGGCCAGCGCGTTGAGGTAGACCGGCAGCGTCGCGACCAGGGTCTTGCCCTCGCCGGTGCGCATCTCGGCGATGCCGCCATTGTGCAGCACCATGCCGCCGATCAGCTGGACGTCGAAGGGGCGCATGCCGAGCACGCGGCGTGCCGCCTCGCGCGCGGTGGCGAAGGCCGGGACAAGAAGGTCGTCAAGGCTGGCGCCATTGGCGATATCCTGGCGGAATTTTTCCGTGCGCCCCGCGAGTTCGGCGTCGGAGAGCGCCCGCATCTCGTTTTCCATGGCGTTGATCGCCTCGACACGGGGCCGGGTCGATTTGACCCGACGGTCGTTGGAGGAACCGAAAACCTTACGGGCGAGACCGCCGAGACTGACCATCCAATGGTCCTTTCGATAGAATTCTCAATCTTGAGACAGGCGCCGGCCGGCCCCATCAAATCCGCGTGATCGCACCGCCTCAATACGGGCAAACACAAAAAGCGCCCGGAAAACGGTTCTGGACGCAAAGTCGTTGGACAGATAAGAGGGGGCTCAACTGATGTCAACGCCGCGCTGGCCCTGCCGGTCGCGCCAAATTCCGCCACAATCTGGCTGATCTGGAAGCCACCCCTCCTTACAATCCTTCACCGGAGTCATCCTTATGCCCTTGTTGTTCCGCCGTGCGTCGCTCGCCAGCCTTGGTCTGGCCTTCGGCCTGTCGGCTCTTTGCCTGTCGCCCGTCATGGCGCAGGAGGCCGCTCCTGCTGCTCCGGCCGCACCCGCGGCGGCGCCGGTCGACCCGAATGCCGTGGTCGCCACGGTCAACGGCCAGCCCCTGACCGAAGCCGACCTGGTGCTCGCCGAAGGCGAGCTGTCGCAGCAATTCGCGCAGCTGCCGCCTGAACAGCGCCGCGCGGCCGCCCTTTCGGCGGCCATCGAGATCCGCGTCATGGCCGCCAAGGCCGTTACCGACGGTCTCGACAAGGATCCCGACTTCCAGCGCCGCATGGCCTTCCTGCAGCAGCGCGCGCTGCATGGCGAGATGGTCGAGAAGGGCGTCGTCGACAAGGTAACCGACGCCGAGATCCGCGCCCGCTACGACCAGGAAATCGCCAACACGCCGCCGGTCAACGAGGTGCATGCCCGTCACATCCTCGTGAAGACGAAGGAAGAGGCCGAGGCGATCATCAAGCAGCTCGACGGCGGCGCCGACTTCCAGAAGCTCGCCAACGAGCACACCAGCGATCCCTCGGGCAAGTCCAACGGCGGCGATCTCGGCTGGTTCGGGCCTGGGCAGATGGTGCCGGAGTTCGACAAGGCGGCCTTCGCGCTCGAGGTCGGCAAATACACCAAGGAGCCGGTGCAGTCGCAGTTCGGCTGGCACGTCATCAAGCTCGAGGACAAGCGCGCCAAGCAGCCGCCGGCCTTCGACGACGTCAAGGACCAGGCCAAGCAGGCGGTCATCCGCGACAAGTATTTCGCGCTGGTCAAGTCGCTGCGCGCCGGCGCGAAGGTCGAGATCCCCGACGCCAAGCTGAAGCAGGCCGTCGATACGATGGAAGCCGGCAAGTAAGCCTGAACGATTTTTTCAAGAAGGGCGCGGCAGCCAAGGGTTGCCGCGCCCTTTTTATTGGCCGCCGCTATCTGCCGGGCGCTTCTATGCCTTGCAGGAGATAGCGGACCATCTTGCGTATCGCCGCCTCTGGCTCGTCAAGCCGGTTGATCAGGAGATGCCGCCAGGCGTAGGAGGCGACGAGATCGGCGACCACGCCCGGGTCGATATCGCCGGCGATCTCGCCGCGTGCCTTGGCGCGCTCGATGATCTGGCCGGTGTGGGTGCGGCGCCCTCCGGCATAGCCGGCAAGCGCCGCAGCCGCGGTTTCATCCGATTGGGCCTCGGCGATCAGCGACTTGAAGACACTCCCCGACGATGTCTCGCGCCAGTGCGTGAACAGATTGATCAGGAAGCCGACGAGATCCTCCTCCAGGCTTCCGGTGTCGGGAAGGTCGACGCGCTTCTGGCGCTGGTAGACCTCGAGCAGCAAGGCTGCCTTGCTCGGCCACCAGCGATAGATGGTCGGCTTGCCGGCACGGGCGCGCCGCGCCACCGCCTCGATCGAGAAACCGGCATAGCCGGCCTCGATCAGCACGGCTTCGGCAGCCTCCAGAATGGCTTCGGCGCTGTCGGGATTGCGCCTGGCGCCAATCGACTTGCGTGCCGGATCGACGATTTCGCCCATGAGCGCTTCCTCCTGAAGCGGTTGCGTGTCGGCTGAAACGACAAGCCGCCGGCACCTGTTGCCTCGCCCGTATTTTTGCCAGCCGGATGCTTGTCATCCTGGAGCAAATCGTTCGCTTTCCTTGCAGCGTTCGTGCGGACGCCAAATGAAGCCATTTGGCCGCAAAATGCGCTGATGCCAAGAGATTGCTCACACATCGAGATACCAATACATCATCGCTTGACGAAACGGAACGGTTCGTTCTATTCAACGAAACGTCTCGTTCCCATGGACATCACCATGACCACCATTATCGCATCCGGCTCCGCGCCCGCCGAGACGACAATTTCGAGTTGGATGACCTTCTTGCTGGCTGCCGCCTGCGGGCTGATTGTTGCCAATATCTACTATGCACAGCCACTGATTGGCCCGATCGGCGCCGAACTTGGCCTGCCGCCACATGCGGCGGGCCTGATCGTCACGATGGCGCAGATCGGCTACGGGGTGGGCCTGCTGTTCATCGTGCCGCTTGGCGACCTGATCGAGAACCGCAGGCTCGTGCTTGGCATACTCGCCGTTGCGACGCTTGCCTTGCTGGGCGCGGCGATTTCAACGCAGCCGGCGGCTTTTCTGGCGGCGATGCTGTTTGTCGGCCTTGGCTCGGTCGCGGTGCAGACCCTTATCCCCTATGCGGCGCACCTGGCGCCGGAGGCCAGGCGTGGCCGCGTGGTCGGCAATGTCTCGGTGGGATTGTTGCTGGGCATCATGCTGTCACGGCCGTTTTCCAGCTTCATCACGGCGCTGTCGTCCTGGCATGTGGTCTATTTCACCTCCTGCATCGTCATGATCGTGCTGATCGCGGTGCTGCGGTTTGCGCTGCCCAGGCGCGTGCCGACGGCCCGTCTGAGCTACGGCGCGCTCTTGGCGTCCATGGTGCAGATTGCGCGCTCGACGCCGGTCCTGCGGCGGCGGGCTCTCTACCAGGCGTTCCTGTTCGCGGCCTTCAGCCTGTTCTGGACGACGACGCCGCTGCTGCTGGCCGGACCCGATTTCGGCCTGACACAGCGCGGCATCGGCCTGTTCGCCTTGGCCGGCGTCGCCGGTGCAATCGCCGCGCCGCTCGCCGGAAGAGTAGCCGACCGCGGATGGAGCCGCCCGGCGACGGCCTTTGCCATGCTGTGCGTCGCCGTCGCCTTTCTTGTAACCCATATCGCCCGCAGCGGTTCGACGCTTTCGCTGGCGATGCTGGTCGCCGCGGCAATCGTGCTCGACTTCGGCGTGCAGACCAACCTTGTCCTCGGCTATCGCGACCTGTTCGCGCTCGGCGCCGCGCATCGCAGCCGTCTCAACGGGCTTTACATGGCGACGTTCTTCATCGCCGGCGCGATCGGCTCGGCCGTCGGCGGTTGGGCCTATGCGCAAGGCGGCTGGCCGTTGGTGTCCTGGATCGGCCTGGCGCTGCCGGCTGCGGCCCTGCTCTGTTTCGCCACCGAATTCATGTCGCGCCAACGGGCGTGAATTCGCGCCCCGTCAGCGCATCATTGCATGGCCTGCGATGTTTCGGATTCGATGCGCCATCCCTCTTCGGCCTTGACCAGCCCGAGCGTGACGCGCGCCTTGCCGGTCAGCCGTGCCGCCGACTTGTCCTTGGGCACATAGTCGTAGCGCATGGCAAAGGCGGCATCGGCGCGGTCCTCGCCATGCGGCGTGATCTCCAGGCTGCCGGGTTCCAACCCGAGCGACCACGAGGCCCATTGCGCGAACCAGTCGGTCTTCACCTTGACGATGGCATCGGCGTCGTAGCGTGTGCCGAAAATGGTGGCCGACGGGCCGTAGACCCGCTTGACCGTTTCGGCCATCGTCCTGGCGTCGGGCGTCAGATAATCCCGGCGCAGGAATTGTTCGATCGAAGCCTTGTCGTCGCCCACGGAGCGCTCCAGCGCCGCGACCTGTTGGGCCGGCGCCGGCTCGGCCGTCGGCTTGGGCTTCGGGGCGGGCCCTTCACCCGGGACGAACTCGAAGCGTTCGAGCAGCGAGCCCTGCTCCCATGGGCGCTGGCTTTCTCGGGTTTGCGAAACGACGTCGCGGCGCACCGCGATCATCATGTCGTTGATGCTCTGGCCGGGTTCGGCGATGTGCCGCAACAGGGCTGATGCAAAGGGCGAGTTGCGCCCGGTGCCGTCCATGGCGACCGCGCCCGGCGCCGTCGAAAAGGCGATGAAGGAGCCGCGCGTCGAATCGAACTGCGCCAGGCCGGCGAGCGCCGTCGCCGAGCGCGTGGTGGCGGTGCGGCTCAGACTGCGGGCAAACGGATTGTTGCGGCAGGCATCGAGAAACACCAGGCTGACCTTGGTCTGCTGTTCCATGATGTCGAGAACTTCGTCGATCGGCACGGCTTCGAGCTGCAGTTTCACCGGCATGTCGAGCCTGGCGTCGACCGGCACGATGTAATTGCGCCCATCGACCTGCAGACCGTGGCCGGCATAGTAGAAAAGCCCGACGCCCGCGCCTTCGAGCGCATCGGAGAATTCGCCGATGCTGCGTTCGAGCTCGCGTTTGCCGAGGTCGTTGCCTTCGATGACTTGGAAACCGATGGAGCGCAGCTTGGCGGCGATGTCGAGGGCGTCGTTGACCGGATTGGCCAGCGTGCCGGCCTCGGCATAGGTGCCGTTGCCGATGACGAGCGCCACGCGCCGCGCCGGCTCAGCGTCGGCGCTCAGCAGCAATAGTCCCAGAAATGCCCAAGCGAGGATCGCAAGCCTGCCCATGGGGCGCAATCATAGCGCCACAGGCCCCGGCGACGCCAACAGATTTGAAATGCAGGCTTAATCCGGCGTGGTCCGCCGCCCCGGCAGGCGCGGCGAAAACGCCCTTGCGCCCGCGCGCCGTATCAGGCAAACCGGCCTTCCCTTGCGATTTTCCCGCCCGAGGTCCCCATGTCCACGATGATTTCGCCGCTCGCGCCGAAGAAATACCCCAAGATGCCTGTCATCGAAGGGGTGCGCATCGCCACCGCCGAAGCGGGGATAAAGTACAAGAACCGCACCGACCTGCTGGCCATGGTGTTCGATGCAGGCACCGCGGTCGCCGGCGTGTTCACCAAGTCGAAATGCCCCTCGGCGCCGGTCGATTTCTGCCGCCAGAACCTTGCCGCCGGCAAGGCCCGGGTGCTGGTCGTCAATTCCGGAAATGCCAACGCCTTCACCGGCAAGAAGGGCCGCGAATCCACCGCGCTGACGGGCGAAGCGGCGGCAAAGGCTGCCGGCTGCACGGCAGGCGAGGTGTTCCTGGCCTCGACCGGTGTCATCGGCGAGCCACTCGACACGACCAAATTCAGCCATCTGCTTGCCGGACTGGTCAGCGACGGCAAGCCCGACCTGTGGACCGAGGCGGCAAAGGCCATCATGACCACGGACACCTATCCGAAGGTGGCGACGCAGACCGTCAAGCTTGGCGACACCGATGTCACCATCAACGGCATTTCCAAGGGCGCCGGCATGATCGCGCCCGACATGGCGACGATGCTGTCCTTCATCGCCACCGACGCGCCGATCGCGGCCCCTGTGCTGCAGGACCTGTTGTCGCGCGGCACGGCCAAGACCTTCAACGCGGTGACCGTCGACAGCGACACGTCGACCAGCGACACGCTGCTGATCTTCGCCACCGGCAAAGCCGCCAAGCGCGGCGCGCCTGAAATCACCGACCCGAAAGACGCGCGGCTCGGCCAGTTCCGCCGGGCGCTCGGCAAGGTGCTGAAATCGCTGGCGCTGCAGGTGGTGCGCGACGGCGAGGGCGCCCGCAAGCAGGTCGAAGTCACCGTCACCGGCGCGAAATCGGCCCGCTCGGCCAAGCGCATCGCGCTGTCGATCGCCAATTCGCCACTGGTCAAGACGGCGGTCGCCGGCGAGGACGCCAATTGGGGCCGTGTCGTCATGGCCGTCGGCAAGGCCGGCGAACCCGCCGACCGCGACCGGCTGTCGATCTGGTTCGGCGACAACCGGCTGGCGCACGAGGGCGAACGTGACCCGGCCTATTCGGAAGAAAAGACCTCGGCCTATATGAAGCGCGACGATATCCGCATCCGTGCCGATATCGGCATCGGCCGCGGCAAGGCGACGGTGTGGACCTGCGACCTCACCAAGGAATACGTCGCCATCAACGGCGATTATCGGAGCTGACGGTTTTGGCTTCCAGGCATCCGGCAAGCATGCTTGCGATCGTGCGCCGCTACGAGGCGGCCGGCTTTCGCGCCTGGCCGGCGGCCGCCGTCCATTATGACGGCACCTGGGTGGTGCGGCTGACCGCCGGCCATCCGGCCAAGCGGCTGAATTCGGTCAACCCGCTCGATCCCGGCGACATCCAGCACATAGCCGACCGCATCGGCCGCGCCAGCCGCCGTTTCGATGCCTATGGCAGGCCGCTGACGTTCCGCATGTCGCCGCTGTCGGGTCCCGACCTTGCCGGCCATCTCGACAAGGAGGGCTGGAGCCGGTTCGACGAATCGCTGGTCATGCGGCTGCCGCTGGCCGACGCCCAGCTCGATGCCGCCATGGACCAGATTCCGCTCAAGGACATCAGCCGCTTCATCGGCGCGTCGCTCAAGGTCAGTGGCTCGGATGTTTCGCTGCGGCCCGGCCTGTCGGAGATCATCGGCGCCATCCAGCCCGAGGCCGGGCTGTTCGCGCTGGAAGATGGGGCAGAGGCGCTGGCGACCCTGATCTGCGTGCATGACGGCGATCTCGCCGGCCTGTTCGAGGTCGCCACCGACAAGTCGGCCCGCAACAAGGGCCATGGCCGTAACCTGATCCGGTCGGCGCTGAAATGGGCGCGGCTGCGCGGCGCGCGGGAAGCCTGGCTGCAGGTCGAGGCCAGCAATGTTCCGGCGCTGGCGCTCTATCGGTCGCTCGGCTTCGAGGAAGTCTATCGCTACCATTATCGCCGGCCGCCTGGTCATGAGTGACGTCGGGCATGAATGATCCGGCCAATACCGGCAAGCGCCTGCTCCTGGTGGCGGCCTGCGCGCTGGTCGATGCCGACGGCCGCGTGCTGCTGGCGCAGCGTCCCGAGGGCAAGCAGCTTGCCGGCCTGTGGGAGTTTCCCGGCGGCAAGGTCGAGCCCGGCGAGACGCCGGAACAATGCATCATCCGCGAATTGCACGAGGAGATCGGCATCGAGACCGAGATCCCGTGCCTGGCGCCGCTTACCTTCGCCAGCCATTCCTATGACGACTTCCATCTGTTGATGCCGCTGTTCGTCTGCCGCCGCTTCCGCGGCATTGCCCAGCCCCGGGAAGGGCAGGCGCTGAAATGGGTGCGGCCGAAGCAAATGCGCGACTATCCGATGCCTCCGGCCGACGCGCCGCTGATCCCGTTCCTGATCGATCTGCTCTGAGGACTTGTTTTGACGCAATTCCCAAGGGAAACCGTTCCGCGGTTTTCCCGGGAGAACCGCTTTACACTTTCCTGGATTTGCCCAGAGGAGCGGGCTGCGGCCCTTATCAGCCAGCGTTAATGGAAGATTTATCTCATCATGAAAAATTGATGCATGGCCGTGCCGTCGCGGCCGCGTCGCGGATTGGCTGGGGAGCGATAGGATGAGCCTGGACAGGGATTGGGATTCGATCCGGCCCGACCGCGGCTTTCGTGCCGCCGATGCGGGCATGGGCATCCTGCGCGTCACGCTGCTGTTCGGTTCGGCCGCGGTGGCGCTGGCGCTGATCGCGACTCCTTTCCTCGACAGCCAGACGCGCTCGCAATCTGCGCGCGATGATTTTCCCGGCGGTCTCGACATGACGGCCACCGGCTCGATCACCCATCGCACCACCTATACGGTGCGCCGCAGCGTGCTGCAGGCGCAGCCCGATTCGGTCTGCATCATCGGCTCCGATGGCAGAACCAGCGGCGACTGCTGACATGGTTAAGATATCTGCGGAAGGGCGGCCGTTTCACCGCCTGTTAAGTCTTTGCCGTTAACCTTTCTTAACAGATCGGCGGTAATATCCTGGCGAGAGGGGTTGAGGTCATGAAAGCGGTGCTGCTGCGATTTCTGAAGGACGAGACCGGCGCCACGGTGGTCGAATATGGCCTGATCGTCGCTGTGTTGTCGTTGACCATCGTCGCCGGCATCAGTCAGGTTTTCAACTCGATCACCTGGCTGTTCAGCAACAATGGCAGCCGGCTTGCGAACGCCTTCGCACCCTGATCCGGCTGTCCGCGCATAGAGCGTTTCACCGTTTCATGGAAACGGCGAACCACTCTAACTCTTTGTTTTGACGCAATTCCGGATGGAAAACCGCTCACACTTTTCCTGGAATTGCTCTAACGCCGGTCATTGCCCGTCGGGAGCCTCCAGTATCGTCTTCAGCGAGACCTTGGCCGAACCCGGCTTCAGCGGTTTTTGCTGCGAGGCATCGGGCGCCCAGCCGGACATCCAGACAATCGAGAAACTTGCCCTTACGCGGCCGTCGGCGTCGGAAAACCGTTCGGCGTAAATTTCCGCCGCGCGGGCAAACAGCTGGCGTGCGCCCGGCCGCCGGCTGCGGTCGGTGAGTGCGCTGGTTTCGCCCATGGCGCGCAGATCGGCCATCAAGGCAAACAAATTGGCATAGCGCACCGTCACGGTCTCGACATCGGCGACCGGCAGGGCAAGACCGGCGCGCTGCAGCAGCGCACCGGCATCGCGCACGTCGGTGAAGGGGATGACGCGCGGGCTGGCGCCGCCGTAAAGCTCGGTCTCGGCCGCAAGCAGGCTTTCACGCAACTCACCGAGCGTGCCGGCGCCGGCGAAGGCGCCGAGAAAGAGCCCGTCCGGCCGTAGCGCGCGGCGGATCTGGATCAGCATGCCGGGAATGTCGTTCATCGCCTGCAGTGACAGAAGCGACACCGCCAGATCGAGGCTTGCCGGCTCGAAGGGTACGGTTTCCAGCGGTGCGACCATGCCGGCAGCACCCGTCAGGAAGACTGCGTCCGCCTCGACGCGGGCGATATCCGCCACCTTGCCGCTCGCGGCGAGCACGCCGGCCGCGGCCGGCGTCTGGCAAAACAGCACTGCCGCCTTGCCGAACCTGCGCTCGACGGCGCCCAGCCGGTCGGCAAGGTCCTCGGCGGCGCGGTTCATCAGGAAATCGGCACCGTCGACCGGATGGCTGAGCGCGCGCCGCTTGTGCGCCAGCCACAAAGAGGTATCCATAATAGGCTGCAACGGGCGGATCCTTGTTTGTCCACGCCCTGATACACTTGGTACACTCGGTGCGGAGAACCAACCACGTGGCCGATCCGATGCCAGAGATCAAGTCCATCGGGATCAGGAACCTTGCCCGATCGGCCCTCGGCTGGCCGGCGCGCATGCTGTTTCCACCGGTCTGTGCCGGTTGCCGCCGGCATGTCTCGCAGCCCGGCGTGCTGTGCGGCGCCTGCTGGCCGAAGCTGCGGCTGCTGGAGCGGCCCTGGTGCCCGGTGATGGGCACGCCGTTCACCCATCATATGGGCGAGGGGTTCCTGTCGGCCGAGGCGATCGCGGACCCGCCGCCCTTCGAGCGGGCGCGGGCAGCCGTCGCTTATTCCGGCGTTGCGCGCCAGATGGTGCAAGGGTTGAAATACCAGGATCGCACCGATCTGGCGCCTTGGATGGCGCGCTGGATGGTGCGCGCAGGCGCCGATCTCATCGCCGAGGCCGATGTGGTGGTGCCGGTGCCGCTGCACTGGCGGCGTTTCTTCCGTCGGCGATTCAACCAGTCGGCGGAACTGGCGCGCGCGGTTTGCGACCTCAGCGGCCTGTCTTTCGCGCCTTCCGCCATGCGGCGCGTGAAGCTCACCCGCCAGCAGGTCGGGCTGGAGCGGCAGGAGCGCGAGGAGAATGTGCGGGCCGCCTTCCGCGTGCCGGCCGAGGCGGAGATCGAGATCGCCGGCCGCAGGGTGCTTCTGATCGATGACGTCTACACCACGGGCGCCACCGTGCGCGCAGCCACCAAGGCGCTGAAAAGGGGCGGTGCGTCCGCCGTCGACGTGCTGACCTTCGCGCGTGTGCTGCCGGGGGACTTCCGGGCGGACGAGTCCGCGACTATATAAGTCGGCAACCAAAGCGGAATTCATCATGGTCGATGTCACGATCTATACGCGGATGATGTGCGGCTACTGCACCGCGGCCAAGCGGCTGCTGGAGCGCAAGGGCGTCACCTATACCGAGCATGACGCTTCGTTTTCGCCGGAACTGCGCCAGGAGATGATCTCGCGCGCGCACGGCCGCACGACCTTTCCGCAGATTTTCATCGGCGACACGCATGTCGGCGGCTGCGACGATCTCCATGAGCTGGAGGCCGAAGGCCGGCTGGACAGACTGCTCGCCAACGGCGCGACGATTTGAGGGTATTTTGATGGGTGTTTTCAAGGCTGCGGCGATCCAGATGCGTTCAGGCGAAAGCCCCGAGCGCAATGCCGTCGATCTCGAACGGCTGGTGCGTGAAGCGGCAGGGCAGGGCGCGACCTATATCCAGACGCCGGAAATGACCGGGGCGCTGATCCGCGACAAGGAAGCGCGTGCCGCCTCCTTCACCTCCGAGGACAAGGATATCATCGTCGCGACCGCGCGCGGATTGGCGCGCGAACTCGGCGTCTTCCTGCATATCGGCTCCACCGCCATACTGCGCGGCGACGGCAAGCTCGCCAACCGGGCGCTGCTGTTTGGTCCGGACGGCGCGACGCTGGCCACCTATGACAAGATCCACATGTTCGACGTCGACCTCGACAATGGCGAGAGCTGGCGCGAATCCGCCGCCTATGAACCCGGCACCGAGGCCGTCGTGACCGAGGTTGCGGGCGCCAGGTTGGGCTTTGCGGTCTGCTACGACCTGCGTTTCCCGCAGCTGTTCCGCGCCGAGGCGCTGGCCGGTGCCGATGTTTTGACCGTACCCGCCGCCTTCACCCGCCAGACCGGCGAGGCGCATTGGCATGTGCTGCTGAGGGCGCGTGCCATCGAGAACGGCGCCTTTGTCGTCGCCGCCGCGCAGGGCGGCCTGCACGAGGATGGTCGCGAGACGTTTGGCCATTCGCTGATCGTGGATCCATGGGGGCGCATCCTCGCCGAAGCCGCGCATGACGAGCCCGCTGTGATCGTCGCCGAGATCGACCCGGCGCAGTCGGTTGCGGCGCGCAAGAAGATCCCCAATTTGAAGAATGCGCGGGATTTCACCATCAATGCCGGCGCGGTGGACGCGCCGCTTCTGCGGGGTGCCGCCTCTTGATCCGCTTTTCCCTGATCTGCGACAACGAGCACGAGTTCGAGGGCTGGTTCCGCAGCAACGACGATTTCGACACCCAGAAGAAGCGCGGCTTTGTCGATTGCCCGAGTTGCGGCTCGCACAAGGTAGAGAAGGCCCTGATGGCGCCGGCCGTTTCGACGGCGCGCAAGCAGGAGACCATAGCGCTCGCCATGGGCGAGGCGCAGAAGCAAGCCCTGGCGCAACTGAAGGCGATGGCCGAGAAGGTGCGCGAGAATGCCGACTATGTCGGCGACAAATTCGCCGAGGAAGCGCGAAAAATCCATTTCGGCGAAACCGACCCACGCGGCATCTACGGCGAAGCGACGCTGGAAGAGGCCAAGGGCCTGGCCGAGGATGGCGTCGATTTCATGCCGATCCCGGTGTTTCCGGACGATCGGAACTGAACGTTCAGCTCACGCTGCCTATCAATTTCTCAAGCAGGTGCGAAAGCGTTTCCCGTTCGGCGTCGCTTAGGCCCGCGAGGATTTCGTGTTCGTTGGCGACGTGGGCGGTCAGGGCCTCGTCGATCAAAGCGAGACCCTTCTCGGTAAGCTGCACGACGATGCCGCGCCGGTCGTTGGGGTGCGGGCCGCGCTGGGTCAATCCGGCCTTCTCCAGCCGGTCGAGCCGATTGGTCATGGCGCCCGAGGTAACCATCGTCGCCTCGTAGAGAGCGGTCGGCGTCAGCGCGTAAGGTGAGCCTGACCGGCGCAGCGTTGCCAGCACGTCGAACTCGCCGGCTTGCAATCCGAATCGCGCAAACAGCGGCGCAAGGCGATCGCGCGCAATCAGCGACGAGGCTTCGTTCAATCGCCCGAGCACGCCCATCGGCGAGACATCGAGGTCCGGCCGCTCTCGTTTCCACTGCTCGATCGCTCGCGCTGCCCTATCCATTGTCTTACCACTAAATATCTTGACGTTAAGAATCTTTCCATTATCTTACCGCAAGATACAATGCCGGCCAAGAGGCCACGCACGACAGGGTTCGATCATGAAACTTCTCTGGGATTCGGCGCTCGGCCTGCTGGTCGTCACGGGCAGCCTGCTCGGCCTGACACTGCCCTTCGGCAAGCTCGCCACGGCAGCCGGCGTGCCGGCCATGGTCTGGGCTTTCATCATCTCGCTCGGCGCCGGCGGCGTGCTGCTGTGCGTGCTCTTGCTGCGCGGGGAGCACGTCCGGCTCACCGCTCACAAACTGCGCTATTTCTTCGTCACGGCGGCCGTCTCCTATGCCGTCCCCAATCTCCTGATGTTCTCGGCCATCCCGCATCTGGGCGCCGGCTATACCGGCATCATGTTCACGCTGTCGCCTGTCGTCACGCTGGTGTTCTCGATCCTGCTGCGCGTTCGGCGGCCGAACATGCTGGGCATCATTGGCATAGCCGTCGGTTTCGCCGGCGCCGTGATGGTGGCGGTGACGCGCGGCGAGGCCGGCCAGCCGGCCGATCTGTTCTGGGTGGTGACCGGGCTGCTGATCCCGGTCAGCCTTGCCGCCGGCAACATCTACCGCACCGTCGACTGGCCGGAAGGCACCGGCCCGATCGAGCTTGCCGTCGGCAGCCATCTGGCGTCGGCAACACTGCTGCTCGCGGGCATTCTCGCTCTGTTCGGCATCAAGGCCTTCGCGCCGCTCGGCGGCGTACCGCTGATCGTCATCGCGCAGGTCGCATCGGCGTCGGCGATGTTCGCCTTCTTCTTCCGGCTGCAGGCGGTCGGCGGGCCGGTCTATCTCAGCCAGATCGGCTATGTGGCGGCCGCGGTCGGCCTGTTTGCCGGCACCATCTTCCTTGGCGAGCACTATCAGCAGCTGACCTGGGCCGGCGCCGTCATCATCACCGCCGGCGTCTTCATCACCACGAAGGCGCAGAGCCAGGCCGTCGCGAAGCCGCAGCCTGCGTAAACGTCGTCATAGCTTTCCGCCGCCGCCGGCGCCGCTGCCGGGCTCCGGCCTTGGATGCCGGCGGCGGTGCGTGGCGGCGGCCCGCGCCGCCTGTTCGTAGATGCCGGTCATCAGTTCGAGCATACGCGCGACATCTTCAAGCTTGTCGGCCATTTCGGGAATGCGCGTCACGGCATCGATGAGCAGGACGGAGCGGATGTCGGCATAGCGCTCGGTCACGCGATGCCCGAGCGGTGTCACTTCGTAGGTGACGCCTGACCTGCCGCTGCCGGTGCGGGTGATCAAGCCGCCCTTGAGCAGTTTGCGCAGGCTGTACTGGATGTTGGGAATGTCGTCGCGGTTGGTCATCTGGGCAAGATCGCGAACGCTTTTCGGGCGGTCGTTCATCCGGATGATGTGGAGCAGCGCGTTCTCGGGTCCGCTGGCGGAAAACTCGATCACCGTGGCGAGGCATTCAGCCTGCCAATGGCCGAATGCCTCGTAGGAGCGCATCAGCGCGTACTCGACTTCGGTGACGTCGATCTCCAGCGGCGTGCGCGCCAGATGCCAGCCGCGATCCAGCAATTCGGCCTGTGTTTCCAGAGATTTGCGCCGTTCGTTCATCTGCCTGTCCCCTGCCATCAGCATGCGCTGATCCTGGTGATTGCGTCCACATGAATTTATGATAGACTTTCTATTATAAATTATAATTAAAAATGAGGAGAACACCGCCAATGAGCATGCTCGACAAGACCGCGCCTCATGCGCAGCCCTTCTTTCTCGGCACTTTCGCGTCCAATTGTTCCGGCGGCATGACCGTCACCAAGGTTCCCGAGCGCTGGGAAAGTTCCTGGGACAACAATCTGCGGCTGGCGCATCTGCTCGACGAGGCCGGCATCGACTTCATGCTGCCGATCGCGCGCTGGATCGGCTATGGCGGCGAGACCAATTTCCACGGCAACGTGCTGGAGACGATCACCTGGGCGGCCGGCCTTCTGGCGCTCACCCGCAACATCACGGTTTTCGCCACCACCCATACCGCGGCCAACCATCCCGTCGTCGTCGCCAAGCAACTTGCGACCATCGACCAGATCAGCCGCGGCCGGATCGGCCTCAACATCGTCGCCGGCTGGAACAAGCCGGAATATGAGGCGCTTGGCCTGACGCTGCCCGACGACCATGTCACGCGCTACGGCTATGCCCAGGAATGGTTCGATGTCGTCCAGGCGCTGTGGCAGCGCTCGGAAGCCTTCGACTGGGACGGCACCTGGTTCAAGCTCAAAAATGTGCTTGGCGATCCGCGCCCGTCGTCACGGCTGCCGATCCTCAATGCCGCCGGGTCGGAGGAGGGCCGCAAATTCGCGGTCCGCAACGCCGATTTCCTGTTCACGCCGGCAATCGACCTGGCGCGCTCCAAGGATGAGATCATTGCGCTGAAGGAGCAGGCGAGGGCCGCCGGCAGCGATGTCGACGTGCTGACCTTTGCCCATGTCGTCTGCCGGCCGACCGAAAAGGAAGCCAAGGACTATCTCGAACATTTCGGCCGCGCCAACGCCGACTGGGCGGCGGTCGACAATCTGGTGCGGTTGCAGTTCGCCCATGCGCAGTCGTTCCCGCATGATCTCCTGGCGCTCATTCGCGACCGCATGGCGGCGGGCCATGGCGGCTTCCCGCTCACCGGCACGCCCGAGCAGGTCGCCAACGGGATCACCGCCTTGCATGCGGCGGGTTTTCGCGGCTCGACGCTGTCCTTCGTCGATTATGTCGAGGAATTCCCCTATTTCCGCGACACCGTGCTACCCATCCTCGAAGAGAGAGGCATTCGCATCGCGCCGCCCGCGATGCAGTCGGCGGCTTAGACGCGAAGAGGCAATGTCCATGGCAGAAGGTCCGGTCAGCGTCGCCGACTTCCGTGCCGCCATGCGGCTCATCGTCGGCAATGTCAGCGTCATCACCGCCGGTGTCGGCGACGACCGTTCCGGCCTTGTCGTCATTTCGGTGGTCTCGCTGTCGGCCGAGCCGCCCAAGGTGATCGCTTGCGTCAACCGCTCGTCATCGACCTGGCCGGTTATCGAGCGCTACCGGCATTTCGGCGTCAATTCGCTGGGGCCCCAGCATCAAGCCGTGGCGGAGCGTTTCTCCGGCTTTGGCGGCATCAAGGGCAAGGACCGCTATGGGGGCGCCGAATGGATGACGCTGAGGACCGGAGCCGCACTGCTTTCCGACGCCGTGGCCGCCTTCGACTGCAGCCTTGACGAGATGATCGACCGCGGCACGCATTCCATCGTCATCGGTTCGGTCGAGGCGGTGCGCACCCGCGATGCCGGCCAGGCGCTGATCTATTGGCGGGGCGGCTACCGAGCGCTCAACACTGAGTAGCGAGAGACCGGATCAGACGGATCCTTTTTCCGCCAGCACCATGTAGTTGACGTCCATGTCCTTCGACCGCGCCCAACGATCGGCAAGCGGATTGTAGGTGACGCCGGTGCGGTCGATGATCGTCAGGCTGGCGCCGCCGAGCGCCTTCTCCAGTTCTTCCGGGCGCACCAGCTTGCCGAACTGATGCGTGCCGCGCGGCAGCCAGCGCAGCACATATTCAGCGCCGATGATGGCGAGGCCCAGCGCCTTCAGCGTGCGGTTGATGGTGGCCACGAACATGATGCCACCGGGCCGGACCATCTGCCCGCATTTGGCGACGAACAGGTCGATGTCGGCGACGTGCTCGACCACTTCCATGTTGAGGATGACGTCGAAAGTCTCGCCGGCGTCGGCAAGGTCCTCAGCCGTCGTGGCGCGGTAGTCGACGATCACATTGCCTTCGGCCGCGTGCAGTTTCGCCACTTCGATGTTCGTCTCGGAGGCATCCGCTCCCACGACCTCGGCACCAAGCCGCGCCATCGGCTCGCACAAAAGACCGCCGCCGCAGCCGATATCGAGGATGCGCAGTCCCTCGAACGGCCGCGCCGCACGAGGGTCGCGGCCGAAGCGCGTCGCTATCTGGTCGCGGATATAGGAAAGCCGGACCGGATTGAACTTATGCAGCGGACGAAACTTGCCGTTCGGATTCCACCATTCGGCGGCAAGGGCGGAAAAGCGTTCCACTTCTCCGGCATCGATCGTCGATCGTCGGGGCTCTGGCATTGATTGGTCTCCTCGAACGCTAGGAAGTCGGGCGTGGGAGCGCGAAAGTCAAGGCAACAATTTTCCCGTACCGACAGGCCGAAGCATCCTGTCAGGGCATGTCAGCTGTCGCGCGCGGCGGTGAAACACAATTGGCGTGGCGGGCGAATGAAGGGCATCGTTTGGATTCGAGGGAGTGCGCAATGTCGGCCATGACGGCCTCGATCCTTTGGCGTCGGCTGGATGTGGAGGGCCACGACGCCTGCCTGCTTTCGCAAGCCGATGACGGGCACAGCCTCAAGGGGCAGGCCATCTTCGTCCAGGACGGCAAGCCATGCTGCCTTGCCTATGAGGTGATTTGCGACGCCGGCTGGCGCACGCGATCGGCGCGGGTCGACGGTTTTCTCGGCATGCGCGAGCTGCACTATGCCATTGAACGACATTCCGACGGCGAGTGGACGCTGAACGGCGAGCCACAGCGGGACGTTGCCGGCCTTGTCGACGTCGACCTCGGCTTCACGCCGGCATCGAACCTGCTGGCGATCCGCCGGTTCGACCTCGGCATCGGCGAGACGACGCCCGCTCCAGCCGCCTATCTGAGCTTTCCAACGCTTGAGATGGTGCGTCTCGAGCAAAGCTATCGGCGCCTCGACGGCACCCGCTACGCCTACAGCGCGCCCATGTTCGGTTATGACGAGATCCTTGGTATCTCGCCGCACGGCTTCGTCGTCGACTATCCCGGCCTGTGGACAAACGTGGCTGCGTCAGGCTGAAGGAAGTCCCGGCGCGGCCTATTTCGCGTCCAGCACGTCGCGCAGCTTGGCTTCGAGTTGCTCGATGGTGAACGGCTTGGCCAGGAAGTGCACGTCATGGTCGAGCACGCCGTTATGGACGACGGCATTCCTGGTGAAACCGGTGGTGAATATGACCTTCAGGCCGGGTTGGCGTGCGACCGCTTCCTCGGCGAGCTTGCGGCCGTTCATCGCAGGCATGACGATATCCGTGAAAAGCAGCGCGATGTCCGATGTCGCCGCCAGCTTCTGAAGGGCCTCCTGGCCACTTCCAACATGGATGACCGTATAGCCGAGTTCGCGCATGGCGTCTGTCGTAGCGGCCCGCACGCGGGCGTCGTCCTCGACGACGAGGATCGTTTCGGTGACCCTGGCGGTGCTCTTGCCATGCCCGGCGCGTGCCGCCGGCTCCTCCGGTCCGAAAAACCGGGGCAGATAGATCCTTATCGTCGTGCCTTGGCCCGGTTCGGAGTAGATCTTGACGTGGCCGCCCGACTGCTTGACGAAGCCGAACACCTGGCTCAGCCCAAGTCCCGTGCCCTTGTTGACCGGCTTGGTCGTGAAGAAGGGGTCGAACGCCTTGGTGATGACCTCGGGCGACATGCCGGTGCCGGTGTCGGTGACCGCGATCATCACATATTGGCCTGGCGTGACTTCGGCATGTGTCGCGGCGTAGGCGTCGTCGAGGTGGCTGTTGGCGGTCTCGATGGTCAACTTGCCATCATTGTCCATGGCGTCACGGGCGTTGACAGCAAGGTTGAGGATGGCGTTCTCGATCTGGCTGGGGTCGGCGTGGGTTTTCCACAGGCCGGCCGCCAGCACGGTTTCGACGCGGATGCCCTCGCCCAGCGCACGGTGCAGAAGGTCGGACATGCCAGTCACCAGCCGGTTGGTGTCGACCACCTGCGGAGCAAGCGGCTGCAGGCGCGAGAAGGCAAGCAGCCGGGAGGTCAAATTGGCGGCACGGCCGGCTGCATCCGTCGCAGCCTCGACGAATTTCTCGATGTCATTCTCGCCGCGCTTCAGCTTGCGCTGGGCAAGGTTCATGGCGCTGAGGATGACCGCCAGCATGTTGTTGAAATCGTGGGCGATGCCGCCTGTCAGTTGGCCGACCGCCTCCATCTTCTGCATCTGGCGGATCTGGGATTCGGCCTTCTCGCGCGTGTTGATCTCGTTGCCGAGCTCGATGTTCTTGCGCATCAGCTCTTCCTGGGCGGTGGCGACCTCGCGGAAGCGGCGGCGGGATTGGCGGATCGTGTAGGCACCGAGCAGGAAGATCGCGACGAGGGCCGCAAGCGAACCGACACGCAGCCAGGCCTCGACCTGGTCCGTGTGCTCGTCGCGCGCTGCGATGTCGGCGGCGCCGATGCGCCGGATCGTGTCCATGCTGGCGCGGATCTCGTCCATGGCGGCCTTGCCCTGGCCGCTGCGGACCAGTTCCAGCGCCTTCGACGCATCGCCCTTGTCGTAGAGGGCGATCGTCTCGGACAGTTCAGCCTGTTTTTGCGCCAGTGCGTCCTTGATGTGGCTGATCTGCGGGGCGAGCTGATCGTTGGATGATGTCATGGCATCGATGCGGGCAAGTTGCCCCGGGATTGCATCGACAGCCTTCTGGTACGGTTCGAGATAGGATTTCTCGCCGGTCAGCAGATAGCCGCGCTGGCCGGCCTCGGCATCCTGCGCCAATGAAAGCAGCCCTGAAAGCTGTTGCTGGTATTCGATTGTCTCGCGCGCGGCGGCACGATTGGCCCTTTGTCCCTCGACCAGCAGGGCACGGGTGCCGACGATCAATGCCAGCACGGCGAAGCCGGCAACAAGCGGCAGCGATTGCAACCGCATGGCGCGCCGAAGACGAGCAATCATCTGTTATGCCGAACCAAAAGGAATTCCCCGCGGGCAGCATTTGGTAAGCGGCGCGGCGCCGGATGGCAATATACCGTCTTCTTGAAGCCGGCATTCTGCTGCCAGCCTTGCGAAACCCAAAGCATTTGGCTAAGGAGGCCGCGCATTCAGCGGCCGGCGCCAGCCGGGCGCTTTCCTTCGTTTTCGGCCCCGAGCCGGCTTCAGTCAAAGGCATTTCGCTTCCATGGCGCGTATCGTGATGAAATTCGGCGGAACCTCCGTCGCCGACATCGCCCGCATCCGCAATGTGGCGCGTCACGTCAAACGCGAGGTCGATGCCGGCCACGAGGTCGCAGTGGTGGTTTCGGCGATGGCCGGCAAGACCAACGAGCTCGTAGCCTGGACGCGCGAGGCCTCGCCGATGCACGACGCACGCGAATATGACGCGGTCGTCGCTTCCGGCGAACAAGTCACTGCCGGTCTGCTCGCCATCACCTTGCAGAACATGGGTGTGCATGCCCGCTCCTGGCAGGGCTGGCAGATCCCGATCAAGACCGACAGCGCGCATGGCGCGGCGCGCATCCTCGACATTGACGGCGCCTTCCTGATCAAGCGCTTCGGCGAGGGCCAGGTGGCGGTCATAGCCGGCTTCCAGGGCATCGGGCCGGACAACCGCATCGCGACCCTCGGACGTGGCGGTTCCGACACCAGCGCGGTCGCCATCGCCGCAGCGGTCAAGGCCGACCGCTGCGACATCTATACCGACGTCGACGGGGTCTACACCACCGATCCGCGCATCGAGCCCAAGGCGCGGCGGCTGGCCAAGATCTCCTTCGAGGAAATGCTTGAAATGGCCTCGCTCGGCGCCAAGGTTCTGCAGGTGCGTTCGGTCGAGCTTGCCATGGTGCACAGGGTGCGTACTTTCGTGCGGTCGTCCTTCGACGATCCCGATGCGCCCGGAATGGGGGATTTGCTCAATCCTCCGGGAACGCTCATTTGCGACGAGGAAGAGATCGTGGAACAGCAGGTCGTCACCGGAATTGCCTACGCCAAGGACGAGGCCCAGATTTCGCTGCGCCGCGTCGGCGACCGCCCCGGCGTCGCCGCCGGCATTTTCGGGCCGCTGGCCGAGGCCAACATCAATGTCGACATGATCGTCCAGAACATCTCCGAGGACGGCAAGTTCACCGACATGACCTTCACGGTGCCTTCGGGCGACGTCGACAAGGCGCTGGCCGTGCTCGACCGGCTGAAGGCCGAGGTCGGCTACGATGTCGTGCAGTCGGAGGCCGGCATGTCGAAGGTCTCGGTCATCGGCATCGGCATGAGGAGCCACGCCGGTGTCGCCGCCACCGCTTTCAAGGCTCTGGCCGAGAAGGCGATCAATATCCGCGCCATCACCACCTCCGAGATCAAGATTTCGATACTGATCGACGGTCCGTACACCGAACTTGCGGTTCGCACTTTGCATTCCGTCTACGGTCTGGATAAGCAGTAGCAAGACTGAATCAGTTGTTGCGCGCATGCCGGCAGCGGCGGAAACTGCGCCGGCAAGTGTTTCATTGGAGAAGAAGCCGCGATGCGTGACCAGGCCAGTGGCCCGCGCGTTTTGCTGAAACGGCTCCGCGAGCTCATGCAAGAGCCGCTGGAGCCGCAGGAGCGGCTTGACCGGATCGTACGCGATATCGCCTCCAACATGGTCGCCGAAGTGTGCTCGCTCTATGTGCTGCGTGCCGATTCGGTGCTCGAGCTCTACGCTACCGAGGGTCTGAACCCGAACGCCGTCCATTTGGCGCAGTTGCGGCTGGGTCAAGGCCTGGTCGGCACCATCGCGGCCAGCGCGCGGCCGCTCAACCTATCCAACGCGCAGGAACATCCGGCCTTCGCCTATCTGCCGGAGACCGGGGAAGAGATCTACAATTCCTTCCTCGGCGTGCCGGTGCTCAGGGCAGGGCGCACGCTGGGCGTGCTTGTCGTGCAGAACAAGACCATGCGCCATTACCGCGACGACGAGGTCGAGGCGCTGGAAACCACCGCCATGGTCATCGCCGAGATGATCGCCACCGGCGATCTGGCGCGGCTGACTCGGCCTGGGCTGGAACTCGACCTGCGCCGACCCGTCAGTTTCACCGGCCTGTCCTTCAATGATGGCGTCGGGCTCGGCCATGTCGTGCTGCATGAGCCGCGCATCGTCGTCACCAATCTGTTCAACGAGGACAGCGAGGAAGAGGTCCGGCGGCTGGAGAGCTCGCTCGGTTCGCTGCGGCTCTCCATCGACGACATGCTGGAGCGCCGCGACGTCGCCTTCGAGGGCGAACATCGCCAGGTGCTGGAAGCCTACCGCATGTTCGCCAACGACCGGGGCTGGGTGAGGCGCCTGGAAGAGGCGATCCGCAACGGCCTGACGGCGGAAGCGGCCGTGGAAAAGGTGCAGAGCGACATGCGCGCCCGCATGCTGCACATGACCGATCCCTATCTGCGCGAGCGGATGAGCGATTTCGACGACCTCGCCAACCGGCTCTTGCGCCAGCTGATGGGCCGCGGGCCGGAAGATGTCGCGGCCTCGCTGCCGAAGGACGCCATCATCGTCGCCCGCTCGATGGGCGCGGCCGAGCTGCTCGACTATCCCAGGGAAAAAATGCGTGGGCTGGTGCTCGAGGATGGTGCTGCCACCAGCCACGTCGTCATCGTCGCGCGCGCCATGGGCATTCCGGTCGCCGGCCAGATGAAGGGCGCCGTTTCCATGGCGGAAAACGGCGATGCCATCATCGTCGATGGCGAGGAAGGCACGATCCATCTGCGGCCGCAGTCCGATCTCGAAGCCGCCTATGCCGAAAAAGTGCGGTTCCGCGCGCGCCGGCAAGAGGTCTATCGCGAGCTGCGCAAGAAGCCGTCGACGACCAGGGACGGCGTGCAGGTCGATCTCTTGATGAATGCCGGGCTTGCCGTCGACCTGCCGCAACTGGCCGAGTCGGGCGCTGCCGGCATCGGCCTGTTCCGCACCGAACTGCAGTTCATGGTCGCCTCGACCTTTCCGCGCGCCGAGGCGCAGGAGAAACTCTATCGCGACGTGCTGGAGGCCGCGCGCGGCAAGCCTGTCACCTTCCGCACCATCGACATTGGCGGTGACAAGGTGCTGCCCTATTTCAAGGGCGCCATCCAGGAAGAAAACCCGGCGCTCGGCTGGCGGGCGATCCGCCTGACGCTCGACCGGCCCGGCCTGCTGCGCACCCAGATCCGCGCCTTGCTGAAGGCCAGTGGCGGGCGCGAGCTCAAGCTGATGCTGCCGATGGTGACCGAACTCGGCGAGATCGCCCAGGCGCGCGAAATCATCGACCGCGAAGTGCGGCATCTCTCGCGCTTCGCCCATCATCTGCCGACCAGCCTCAAGCTGGGCGCGATGCTGGAAGTGCCGTCGCTGCTGTTCCAGCTCGACGAATTGATGAAGGCGGTCGATTTCGTCTCGGTTGGTTCGAACGATCTGTTCCAGTTCGTCATGGCGGTCGACCGTGGCAACACGCAACTGGCCAACCGTTTCGACACGCTGTCGGCGCCGTTCCTGCGCGTGCTCAAGCAGATCGCCGATGCCGGCATCCGCAACCACACGCCGGTGACGCTGTGCGGCGAACTTGCCGGAAAACCCATATCCGCCATGGCGCTGATCGGTCTCGGCTTCCGGTCGATCTCGATGTCGCCGGCCTCGATCGGCCCGGTCAAGGCAATGCTGACGGAGCTGCCGCTGGATGAGCTGACGGCGTTCTTCGACGACAATCTGATGGCGCCGGCGCAGGGGTTGCCGATGCGGGCGCTGCTGCAGGCCTTCGCCGACGACCGCTCGATCCCGTTGTAGCGCCTCCATCATGGTCAATTTGCCCCGCGATCGTATGGATCAAGTCGTCAAGCGTTTCGAGATGCTCGAAGCGCAGATGTCGGCCGGCCCGGCGCCGGATGCCTATGTGAAGATGGCATCGGAATATGCCGAGTTGCAGGACATGGTGGCCAAGGTCAGGGAATTGCGCTCGGCCGAGCGTGAGCAGGCCGACCTCGAGGCGATGCTTGCCGACAAGGGCACCGATGCCGAGATGCGGGCGCTCGCCGAGGCGGATCTGCCCGGCGTGGAGGAGCGTATCGAAACGCTGCAGAAGGACATCCAGATCCTGCTTCTGCCCAAGGATGCCGCCGACGACAAGAACGCCATCCTCGAAATCCGTGCCGGCACCGGCGGCGACGAGGCGGCCCTCTTCGCCGGCGACCTGTTTCGCATGTATGAGCGCTACGCCGCCGAACGCGGCTGGCGGTTCGAGACGGTGTCGGCCAGCGACGGCGATGCCGGCGGGTTCAAGGAAATCATCGCCACCGTCTCGGGAAAGGGCGTCTTTGCCCATCTGAAATTCGAATCCGGCGTGCATCGCGTGCAACGCGTGCCGGCGACCGAGGCCAGCGGGCGCATTCACACCTCGGCGGCGACCGTCGCCGTGCTGCCGGAAGCGGAAGAAGTCGACATCGAAATCCGCGCCGAAGACATTCGCATCGACACGATGCGCGCCTCGGGCTCCGGCGGCCAGCACGTCAACACCACCGATTCAGCGGTGCGCATCACCCATTTGCCGACCGGCATCATGGTGGTGCAGGCGGAGAAGTCGCAGCACCAGAACCGGGCGAAGGCCATGCAGATCCTGCGCGCTCGGCTCTACGACCTGGAGCGCAGCAAGGCGGACGAGGAGCGTTCCGAATCACGCAAATCGCAGGTCGGCTCCGGTGACCGCTCGGAGCGCATCCGCACCTACAATTTCCCGCAAGGTCGCGTCACCGACCATCGCATCAACCTGACGCTCTACAAGCTTGACCGGGTAATGATGGGCGAACTCGACGAGATCGTCGACGCGCTGATCGCCGATCACCAGTCGAAGCTGCTGGCCGATATCGGCCTTGATGGCTGACCCTCTGCCCGATGCGCTGGGGCCGCTGCTGCGGGAAGCGCGGGCCAGGCTTGTGGCGACCGGCGGGGTCGACGATCCGACTCTCGATGCGCGGCTGATCGTCGAACATTTTTCCGGCACGACGCGCACGCAGGCCATTGCCGATCCTGAACGCATGATCGACGGCAACGCCATCGCCGCGATCGAAGCCGCCTTAAGGCGCCGGGCCAGCGGCGAACCGGTGCACCGCATCCTCGGCTACCGCGAATTCTACGGCTTGCGCCTGTCGCTGTCGCCGGAAACGCTCGAGCCGAGGCCGGATACCGAAACGCTGGTCGAGGCGGTGCTGCCCTTCGTCAAGGCGACGGCCGCGCGGGAGGGCGCCTGCCGCATCCTTGATCTCGGCACCGGGACGGGCGCCATCGCGCTCGCGCTGCTGAGTGCCGTGCCGGCCGCGACCGCCACCGGCGTCGACATTTCCGCCGGCGCGCTGGCGACGGCGGCGCGCAATGCCGGGGAACTCGGGCTTGGCGGCCGGTTCACGACGGTGCAGTCGGACTGGTTCGAAAAAGTTTCCGGCCGATACCATGTAATTGCCGCAAACCCTCCCTATATACCTTCAGGAGACATTGGGAATCTGCAGGACGAGGTCCGCGATTTCGACCCACGCCTGGCCCTGGATGGCGGCGTGGATGGACTGAACCCCTACAGGATCATTGCCGCCGAGGCGGCGCGGTTTCTAGAAGCCGAAAGCAGGATTGCGGTCGAGATCGGCCACACGCAACGCAATGAGGTTACGGATATATTCGAGGCGGCTGGTTATGCATCGGCTGCTGCTTTGCGTGATCTCGGCGGAAACGACAGGGTTCTTGTCTTTCAATGGGGATAAGCCTTGACGCAGTGCGAAAAAACCGCTTGGCAATACCGGGGAATGCGGCTAGGGTCGCCTCAACCGGATGAGACGAAGCAGGCAGTGCTCTTAGCGATTCGGTCCTCCTTGGAAATAGCTGCCTTCTTGCGCAAACGACGCCCAAGCTTCGTGCGGGAATCGTCCGGCAAGTGATGTAACCGGAACAGGATGGCACGTGGCGCCAACGCAATTGATGCGGGCGAACGCCGGTGAAGAAACGAAACGGCTGGCTGCATGAGCGCCTCCGTTCGTAACGAGTTTTCGAAAATTTCAAGATGAAGAGAGTCGAATGAGGCCACAACAGCAGAACAGGCGCATGCGCGGTCGCAACAACAATGGCGGCGGCGGTGGCAACAACAATAACAACAACAACCGCAAGGGCCCGAATCCCCTGACGCGCAATTACGAGAGCAACGGTCCGGATGTGAAGATCCGTGGATCGGCTCAGCAGATCGCCGAGAAATACGCCACCCTGGCCCGTGATGCGCAAAGCTCCGGCGACCGGGTCATGGCGGAGAACTATCTCCAGCACGCCGAACACTACAATCGCATCATTGCCGCCGCGCAGGCGCAGATGCCGATCCAGAACGTCCAGCAGAACCGCGACGATTTCGACGATGACGGCGATGAGGATCGCGACGATTTCGACAATGCCGGCAACAATGGCGCCGGCAATGGCGGCAACACCGTTTCCGATCCGCAAATTCCTGTCATCAACCATGGTGCCGGTCCGCAGCCGGTTATCGAGGGCATGCCGGCCGAGGTCGCGCTGAACCGTGATGGCCGCGACAATCGTGACAATGGCGGGCGTGACAATAACGGGCGCAACAATGGCGGCCGCGACAACAATGGCGGGCGTCACCGCGATCGCCGCCCCAATGGCGGCTATGGCCAGAATGGCCAGCGTGATTATGCGTCATCGACCGAGCAGGGCGGCCAGCAGCGTAACGAAGCCCCGGCACAGGCAGAGGTACAGCTAGAGTCCGGTTCGCCAGCCGAGACCGTTGCGGTGGCCGAGCCGGCTCCGCTGTTCGAGAGTTTTTCGCCGGCGGCTCTCGCCGCCCAGGCCGAGCTCAACGAGGCGGCCGCCGAGAGCGGTGCTGCCCGTCGCCCGCGTCGTCCGCGCCGTCCGCGCGCCAATGCCGACCAGGTCGATAGCGGTGGCGACAATGCGGATGCCGGCGAAGTGGCCGCGGCCCCGGCCGATAGCGGCAACGCCGAGCCGGCGATCGTCGACATCGACAACTGATCGAACGGTATTTCAAGACGTCAGACGGCGGAGAGAAATCTCCGCCGTTTTCGTTTGGACGGACGTGGAATATTATGCATTGACCGATATCAAGGCGTCTTGAGACGGCATGGTCCATGCACCATATCTCGGCTGAGCAGGATCCGGCTCGAATGGGCGGGTCCGTCACCGCAATCTGATCCGGTGCCGCAAAGCGGGCCGGTGATGGAAGGAGACAGATATGAACCTTGAAAAGTACTCCGAGCGCGTGCGCGGCTTCATCCAGTCCGCACAGACCATGGCGCTCTCCCGCAATCACCAGCAATTTACCCCCGAACACATCTTGAAGGTGCTCGTCGACGATGACGAGGGCTTGGCCGCGTCGCTGATCGAGCGCGCCGGCGGCAATGTCCGCGACGTCAAGCTCGGCGTCGAGACGGCACTCGAGGCAATGCCGAAGGTGGAGGGCGGCAACGGCCAGCTCTATCTGGCGCAGCCGCTGGCCAAGGTGTTCTCGACGGCCGAAGAACTGGCCAAGAAGGCTGGTGACAGCTTCGTCACGGTCGAGCGGCTGCTGCAGGCGCTCACCATGGAAAAGTCGGCCAAGACGGCCGACATCCTGGCCAAGGCCGGCGTCACCGCGCAGGCGCTGAACCAAGTCATCAACGATGTCCGCAAGGGCCGCACCGCCGATTCGGCGAGTGCCGAGCAGGGCTATGATGCGCTGAAGAAGTACGCGCGCGACCTGACGGCGGATGCGCGCGCCGGCAAGCTCGATCCGGTCATCGGCCGCGACGACGAGATCCGCCGCACCATCCAGGTGCTGTCGCGCCGCACCAAGAACAATCCGGTGCTGATCGGCGAGCCGGGCGTCGGCAAGACGGCGATCGCCGAAGGCCTGGCGCTGCGCATCGTCAATGGCGACGTGCCGGAATCGTTGAAGGACAAGCAACTGATGGCGCTCGACATGGGCGCGCTGATTGCCGGCGCCAAATATCGTGGCGAGTTCGAAGAGCGGCTGAAGGCCGTGCTTTCGGAAGTCACCTCTGCGGCAGGCGGAATCATCCTGTTCATCGACGAGATGCATACGCTGGTCGGCGCCGGCAAGGCGGACGGCGCGATGGACGCTTCGAACCTGTTGAAGCCGGCGCTCGCGCGCGGCGAACTGCATTGCGTCGGCGCGACCACGCTCGATGAATACAGAAAGCATGTCGAGAAGGATCCGGCACTTGCCCGCCGCTTCCAGCCCGTCTTCGTCGACGAGCCGACGGTGGAGGACACCGTCTCGATCCTGCGCGGCCTGAAGGAAAAGTACGAGCAGCACCACAAGGTGCGTATCTCGGACTCGGCGCTGGTGGCGGCGGCAACGCTGTCCAACCGTTACATCGCCGATCGCTTCCTGCCGGACAAGGCGATCGATCTGGTCGACGAGGCCGCTTCGCGGCTCAGGATGCAGGTCGATTCCAAGCCCGAGGCACTGGACGAGATCGACCGCCGCATCATGCAGCTCAAGATCGAGCGCGAGGCGCTGAAGGTCGAGACGGACGATGCCTCGAAGGATCGGCTCGCCCGCCTGGAGAAGGAGCTTGTCGGCCTCGAGGAGGAATCGACCGAGATCACCGCCAAGTGGCAGGCCGAGAAGCAGAAGCTCGGGCTTGCCGCCGACCTGAAGAAGCAGCTCGACGAGGCACGCAACGATCTCGCCATTGCCCAGCGCAAGGGCGAGTTCCAGCGCGCCGGAGAGCTTGCCTATGGCAAGATCCCGGAACTGGAAAAGAAGCTGAAGGAAGCTGAAGCCCAGGACGGCAAGGCCGGTATGGTCGAGGAAGTGGTCACCCCCGACCACGTCGCCCATATCGTCTCGCGCTGGACCGGCATTCCAGTCGACAAGATGCTGCAGGGCGAGCGCGACAAGCTGCTGCGCATGGAAGACGAGATCGGCAAGCGGGTCGTCGGCCAGGGCGAGGCGGTGCAGGCTGTTTCCAAGGCGGTGCGGCGCGCGCGTGCCGGTCTGCAGGATCCGAACCGGCCGATCGGTTCGTTCATCTTCCTGGGACCGACGGGCGTCGGCAAGACCGAACTGACCAAGGCTTTGGCAAGCTTCCTGTTCGACGACGACAGCGCCATGGTGCGCATCGACATGTCGGAGTTCATGGAAAAGCACTCGGTCGCCCGGCTGATCGGCGCGCCTCCCGGCTATGTCGGCTATGAGGAAGGCGGCGCGCTGACCGAAGCGGTGCGGCGCCGGCCCTATCAGGTCGTACTGTTCGACGAGATCGAGAAGGCGCATCCCGATGTCTTCAACGTGCTCTTGCAGGTGCTCGATGACGGCCGGCTCACCGACGGGCAGGGGCGCACGGTCGATTTCCGCAACACGCTGATCATCATGACGTCGAACCTCGGTGCCGAATATCTGGTCAATCTCGGTGAGGACCAGGATGTCGACGCCGTGCGCGACGAGGTGATGGGCGTGGTCAAGGCATCGTTCCGGCCGGAGTTCCTCAACCGCGTCGACGAGGTGATCCTGTTCCACCGGCTGCGCCGCAAGGACATGGACCGCATCGTCGAGATCCAGCTCAAGCGGCTGGAAAGCCTGCTCGTCGATCGCAAGATCACGCTGTCGCTGGATCACGAGGCGATCGAGTGGCTGGCGGCCAAGGGCTACGATCCGGCCTATGGCGCGCGGCCGCTGAAGCGGGTGATGCAGAAGGAACTGCAGGATCCGCTGGCTGAGAAGATCCTGCTCGGCGAGATACTCGACGGTTCGACCGTCAAGGTCACGTCAGGTTCCGACCGGTTGAACTTCCGCTCGAAGCCGACGGTCGTCGCGACCGAAGCGGCGGCCTGATTTTTCAACGCCGCGCGTCCATCCTGGACGCGCGGCGTTTTCATCGTGATGGGGGCGGATGACGCTGGACGACTACAACGGCTTTTGCGCATCGCTGCCCGCGGCAAACCACGTCGTCCAATGGGGCGGCGCCCATGTCTGGAAGGTCGGAACCAAGGTGTTTGCGATCGGCGGCTGGGATCAGGGCCAGCAGCTCTTCGTGACATTCAAATGTTCCGATATCGCCTATGACGTGCTGAAGGAGCAGCCGGGCTTGCGGCCCGCGCCCTATCTTGCCTCGCGCGGCATGAAATGGATCCAGCGTCGGACAAGCCAGAGCATGGATGATGGTGCGCTGAAGGACTATTTGCGCGAGAGCCATCGCCTTGTCGCCCTGAAGCTGACCAAGCAGGCGCGCAAGGAATTGGGGCTCGCGAGCTAGCGCGTATTCGTCGGTGCGCCGAAAAACCGCCATCTTCATGCCCGGTTCATATTGGAACCATAGGGTGGGGTAACTGGTTTGCTGGCGAAAGGGTTCGCCCAGCGAACAACGCCGGGCGGCGGCAATTACGGACCGGAGAGTTTGGCCACGATGTTCCGCACGATCTTTGCCCTTTCGGCGCTTGCTACCGGGCTTGTGTCTTTCGGTGCGCTTGCCGCGCCGACGCAGGATGACGCTCCAAGGGTTGCCCGCGCCACCAATGACGGCGGCATTCTTGTGGCCCAGGACGGAAATCTGGACATCTACTACGACGCCCGCGGCAACCGCGTCATCGTCGATGCCGACACCGGCAAGGTTATCGCCATCCAGCCGCCGCAAACACGGCTTGACCGCCGCGCGCTGCGCCGCGAGACAAGGCTGCGCGAATTGGGCCGGGCTCCCGCCGACGATGACCGCTACTATCTCGACGATCCGCAAGACATGGCGCGGTTCCGCCGCAAGCAGTTGGAAGAGGAAGGCCGGGTCATCCCGCCGCCGGTGGACGAATCCGACCCCTATGGTGACAATTCGGTCGATGCCTATCCGCCGGCGCCGCAGGACGACGGCAGCTATCCCGATGCGCCGCAGCCGGCAAAGCCGCGCACCATCAAGCGCCAGCCGCTGAACGAGGCCGCGATAGACCCCGCGCAGCCGGACGTGCAGCAGGCGAATCCGGACGCGCAAGCGGCCCTGCCGCCGGACACAGGCGGCAAGGCCGCCGTCGATCCGTCGCTTTCGCTCGGCGTGCGCCAGGACGTGGCGGCGCTGCAAGTGCTGCTCGACCGCGGCGGCGCTTCGCCGGGCGTGATCGACGGGCGCTTCGGCTCGAACGTCGACAAGGCTTTGGCCGCCTATAACCAGATCACCGGCAGCAATCTGAAATCGACTGATACCGTCGGCATCCAGGCAGCACTCGCGCAATCGGGCGGCGATGCTTTCGCCAATTACACAATTACAGCGGAAGATGCCGCCGGTCCCTATGTCGCCTCGATCCCGGAAGACTACGGCCAGAAGGCGCAGCTCAACTGCATGTGCTACACCTCTGTCACCGAGGCGCTGGGGGAGCGCTTCCACATGGACGAGAACTATCTGAAGTCGATCAACAAGGGCCTCGACTTCAACCGCCCCGGCACGATCATCAAGGTCGCCAATTTCGGCAAGCTGGTGTCGACGCCGGTCGCGCGCATCGTCGCCGACAAGACCAAGAAGGAAGTGTACGCCTACGATGCGGGCGGCAAGCTGGTCGCGGCCTATCCCGCCACTATCGGTTCGGCCGATACGCCGTCGCCCACCGGCATTCACGCCGTGTCGCGCATCGCGCTCGACCCGAACTACACCTACAATCCGAACATCAACTTCAAACAGGGCCAGAACGACAAGATCCTGACCATTCCGCCTGGTCCCAACGGTCCGGTCGGCTCGGTGTGGATCGCCCTGGACAAGCCGACCTACGGCATCCACGGAACGCCCGAGCCGTCGAAGATCGGCAAGACCGAAAGCCATGGCTGCGTACGCCTCACCAACTGGGACGCGCGCGAACTCGCCAAGCTGGTATCGCCTGGCGTCACAGTGGAGTTTGTCGGCGGACCTTCAGCCGATGATTTTGCGCAGCAATGAGCCGCGCAGCGCGGTGGCATAGATCAGCTGCACCACAAGGATGAAGCCGACGCTGAGCAGCGGCGTGGCCAGGCAGAGTAGCGCGCCGATCGCCCACAGAATCTGGGCCTTGACGATGCGCAGATAGACCGTGCGCTTCGTTTCGGCATCGACGTCTTCTGCGACAAAGCCGTTCTTCTCCGCATAGCGCCAGCTGGCGAACAGCGTGACGCCGAGCATCAGCAGGTTGAGCCAGTAGACCAGCACCGCGGTCCTGAATTCGAGGAAGTCGGCCAGAAGGTCGGTCGAGAACGGCAAGAGCGCGATGAAGGCGAGAAAGCAGAGATTGAGCGTGGCAAGCCGCCTGTCGGATTTGGCGATCAGCCCATGCTGCGCCTGCTGGCCGAACCAGAAGATGGTCAGCGTCAGGAAGCTCAAGGCATAAGTCAGGAAGCGCGGTGCCAGTGCCGCAATGGCGACGAGCAGATCGTGCTCGGAATGTACGGTCTCGTGCGCCGGCACCCTGATCTCGAGCACGATGAGCGTGAGCGCGATGGCAAAGACGCCGTCGGTGATGCCGACAATGCGACCGCGTCCTTCCGCCGACGCTTCGAGTGGACGTTTCATCGATTTTTCCCCGGCTGCCGTCTTCCGGAAAACTTAGCATGACTGCCAGGGTTTGCATCAACACGGGACGCATCCTTTGGCTGGTTTCAAGGACTGCAAGCGGCTGGCCGGTTGTTGCCGGCGCGCATGAGGTCTAAGCAGGGTGTCATGCATTCGCCGAATGAAGCCGCCGCAGTCCCGCTGACCAGACCGGTCACGAACGGAACCTTTTGTCCGCAAGCGCAGCGGCGATTCGTCCTGATCGCGGCGATTCTGGCCTCGGCGCTCGGCTTCATCGACGGGTCGATCCTGGCCATCGCCATGCCGGCGATCCGCGTCAACCTCGGCGCCAGCCTTGCCGAGGCGCAATGGATCTCCAATGCCTATGCGTTGACGCTTTCGGCGCTGATCCTTGCCGGTGGCGCCGCCGGCGACCGGTTCGGGCTGCGCCGTGCCTTCGTGGCCGGCATCGCGCTGTTCATCGTTGCCTCGCTTGCCTGCGCGCTGGCGCCGAATGCTGTCGTGCTGATCGCGTTTCGCGCGCTCCAGGGCATTGGTGCGGCGATCATGGTGCCGGGCAGTCTCGCCATTATCGCCAAGGCCTATCCGAAAAAGGAGCGCGGCCGTGCAATCGGCATCTGGGCGGCAGCCTCGGCGCTGACCACGGCCCTTGGGCCAGTGCTCGGCGGCCTGGTGCTGTCGGCTTTCGGCGACGGCATCTGGCGGGCGATCTTTGCCGTCAACCTGCCGCTCGGCCTGATCTCGATCTACCTGCTGCTCGTCAAGATTCCGGCCGATGCGGCGACGGAAAAACGCAGCCTTGATCTCGGCGGTGGCGCGCTCGCGACATTGGCGTTCGGCGCACTCGCCTATGGGCTGACGTCTATGAGTTCGAGCGGCGAGGGCCACATGGCGGGGCCGAGCATTGCCGCCGGCGCGGTGCTCCTTGTCGTCTTCATCCTGTTCGAGCAGCACCAGCGCGAGCCGATGATCGACCTCAGCCTGTTTCGCATCGGCGCTTTCGCCGGTGCCAATGTGGCGACCTTCTTCCTGTATTTCGCTCTGTCGGCCAATCTTTTCTACCTGCCGATGCTGCTGATCGCCGGCTGGGGGCTGAGCACGGCCGAGGTCGGCTTCATCTTCCTGCCGCTGTCGGCGTCGATAGCGCTTCTGTCGGGACCGGTCGGCCAGTTGTCGGACCGGATAGGACCGCGTTTCCCGATCGCCTGCGGCAGCCTGATCGTGGCTTTCGCCTTCGCCGGACTTGCCTTGCTCGCCCATGCCGGCATCCACCATTTCTGGACCGGAGTATTTCCGCTGATGGCGCTGATGGGCCTCGGCATGGCGCTGGTCGTCTCGCCACTTTCCACCGCGATCATGACGGCGGTGGAAGACAAGGATACGGGAGCCGCCTCCGGCATCAACAATGCCGTCTCGCGCATTGGCGGCCTGATCGCGGTGGCGGCAATGGGATCGCTTGCCACATGGGTCTATTCAACGATGCTCGACACCAGCGTCAGGCCGGGCATTCCAGGTTTTGGCGAACCGGTATCGACAGGTTTGCCGCCGGAACTTGAGGCAACGCGGCTTGCTGCCAGCGACATGGCTTTTTCAGCCATATCCTTGACGACCGCCGTGCTCTGCCTGCTTGCAGCAATCATCGCCTGGATGACCGTTTCGGGTCAGGCGCTGCCCTGGCCGCGCCCGGCCGATGGATCGTCGGCTGATTCGTCGCGAAGCTGATTTGCCCATGCGGGATCGGCCGAGGTTCAGAGCAATTCCAGGAAAAGTGTGAGCGCTTTCCCTAGGGAATTGCATCAAACACAGAATTGAAGCGGTTCGCCGTTTCCGTGAAACGGTGTATCGCTCTAGCCGTCGATCTTGGCGCTGGCGACCTTCAGCGAGTTGCCATCTTCCTGCTTCAGCAGATCGTCGATGCGCTCGCGTTCGCGTTTGAAAGCGACGAGATCGTCGCCCTTCAGCACCTTGCCGACCGGCAGCCGAACACGCATCGAATCGACTTTGGTACCGTTGACGATCAGCTCGTAGTGGAGGTGCGGACCGGTGGAAAGACCGGTCTGGCCGAGATAGCCGATGACCTGGCCCTGGCGAACCCGAACGCCCGGCTCGATGCCTTTCGCAAAGGCGCTCTGGTGATTGTAGGAGGTCTCGTAGCCATTGGCATGGCGCAGGATGATCTGCTTGCCATAGCCGCCAGCCCAGCCGGCCTTCTCGACGACGCCGTTGCCGGCGGCGATGATCGGCGATCCGATCGGGGCGGCCCAGTCGGTGCCTGTGTGCATGCGGACATACCCCAGGATAGGATGCTTGCGCGCACCAAAGCCGGAGGTGAATCTTCCGTTGGGCAGTGGATTGCGCAGCAGGAACTGCTCGGCGCTCGAGCCATCCTCATCGAAATAGTCGGTGCTGCCGTCCTGCATCTGGAAGCGGTAGAAGTTGCGCGTCGTACCGCCGAATGTCGCCGAGACATAGAGAAGCTCGGAATCGTCTGATGTCTGGTCGTCGCCATCAGGCTGCGAGAACAGCACTTCGAGGCGGTCGGACGGATTGAGTCGCGACTGGAAGTCGACGCCAGATGCCAGCAGCTTGATCAGCCGCTGGGTCATTTTCTTCGACATGCCGTAGGAATAGGCGGTGCGGTAGATGCCGTCATAGACAGTGGGCAGGTTGCCGCGCACCACCACCGGTGCCGACGAATCGTCAAATGCCGTCAACAATTCGGGATTGGGATCCGGCTCCTGCGCCGGCACATACTGGCCGCGGTCATCGAGCGCGATGGTAACGATATGGGTGGTCTTGTCGTAGACGCTGGTGCGCACGACCTTGGCGGCGTCGCCATGGACCTCGAGGCCGACGCGCAGCACGGTTCCGGCTTTCAGCGTCGGCGCATTCAACAGCTTGGCGATCGCTTCGGCCATGCCGGTGGCGTCGTCGCCCGTATAACCCGAATCGGCGAAGGCCTCGGTGAGGTCGGTGTCCTTGGTGAAGGGAATGATTTCCTCGGCGAAAGCCGGCGCTTGGTCGTCAGTGGCAGCACGCGGCGACACCGAAACGTTTTCCGGCACGATCTTGACGTCATAGGAGCCGGCCATCGACTCGGCGAAGGCTTCGCCGAATCGCTGCGGGTCGACATAGTGGAGGGAAGCGACCTGTACGGCGCCGTCGCTGAGGTCGGTGCCGGCCTCGCGCACCACCTTTTCCACCTCGTCGGCGGACAGATCGCTCTTTTCGTCGAAGGAGGCCGTCTCGATGGGGAAGTCGACGGTCTTCAGGCTCATCTCGCTTTCGACCTTGGCGCCATAGATCTGGCCAGAGGCGGCAGAGGCTGTCGCCGGTTGCGCCGGAGCGTCGTCACCGTCGTCGCCGAACACCTGCATCGGATCGAAAGGCGGGTAGGGCCGGCTGGTGGTGTGGCCCGCGGCGAGCGCCATCTTGATCTGCACGAAAGGCATTGTGTGGATGACGTCGCGGTCGCCGACCTTGGTGACCATCGACACTTCCATGCGGCGGCGATCCTTGGCCTTGGCGATCTGACGCGGCGCCACCAGCCTGGTCGTCTTGGCCACCTCGCCGGAATCGCCATTTCTGGCAAGGCCGATCAGTTCCGCGATTTCGGGTGGCGTCGCCAGTTGCTGGCGCCCGTCCAGGGCGGCGAACAGCGCCACGCCCATCAGCACGCTCGATGTCACGCCGGTCAGGAATGTTCCCGACAGCCAGCGCGCAGAGACCTCGCGCCGATCGGGCGGGCCACTGCGGCCATCCGCGATAAGCGGCGGCTCATTGCCGAGTTCGGCTATGACATCTTCCGTGTCTGGCATCCAGAAAGGCTGCTTCTTCCCCGGGCGGAACGGCTTGTCGCTTTTGTTGTGGCCATGACATTTGCCTGTCACGGCAGGTTAAGTCAACGAAGCCTCAGGCCCCGGTCGAGTTCCCCCCATGCACTTCTCTTATAGAGCGCTCTGCAAAGAGGGCGGCATGCCTTCTCTATAAGGCCCATCGCGCGCTGGCTTGCGTGGCTCTTAAAAGAGGGCATTGCACGGCTGTGCCATGGCCTCTTTTGTTGGCCTTGGTGTCGAACGGCAATGCGGCGGCAATAGGGCTCCTTCGTGGCAACCCCGCTGTTCCCCTGGGGCAGCCGGCTATCGACAAAGCGCGCCCGAAATTTCTGTCGCAAAAAGTTCAAAAACTTTCGCCTGGCGTGTTGACAGTTCTCGTTGGTGGCGACTATATACGCCTCAC